>CAWBCG010000061.1:0-9034 GCA_963787235.1 uncultured delta proteobacterium | reverse complement strand
AATGCATCCATGGCCATCTCGAGCCGCGAGTCCAGATCCCAGGCATCCCGGGTATCCAATTGCTCCTGAATTTCTCCCTGGCGCTCGAGGAGACGGTTCATGTCTTCTTCGGACATCGGTTCGGCCAACTGTTCGTTGATGCGGTTGTAATCCTCAAGCAGATCCACGGTTTCTTGCACACCCTCCTGGACGATTTCCCGCACGTTTTTAGCTTCGTCCATGGCCGGTTCCTGTTCGAGAAAACCGATCGTAAAGCCGGGGGAAACGATCGTCTGACCGACAAAATCTTTGTCGACCCCGGCCATGATGCGCAGCAGGGAACTCTTTCCGGACCCGTTCAGCCCAAGCACCCCGATTTTGGCACCGTAAAAATAGGAAAGAGATATGTCCTGCAGCACGGGTCGTTTGTCATGATATTTGGCAACACCGATCATCGAATAGATGATCTTGTTGGGTTGATCGCTCATGGGATGCGTCTTCCTCTTCCTCTTCTTTTTATTATATTAATCTAATTCTAAAAACTTCCTTTAAGAAATCCGCCTGTCCTCTTTGTGAAGGCGGGGATATTCCCCTCCCTTTGCCAAAGGGAGGTCGAGAGGGATTTTAAAATAAGATCACAATCAGTGAAACCGGTCAGGTTTTTTATTTTCCAGTTTTCCGATTCCCTGTTTCTGTTGTTAAATATGCCACTCGTTTTTGAGCATCCGGCTTTAATAATTTTTTAAATAGCATACATATTTAAAGGTGCAAAAAAACCTTTAATCTGCACCTTATATGCGCCCTTCTGCCGCAATCTGCAAGTCTTGGCTCGGATTGTCTATTTCGTCGTTATTGAAATGTCCAGGCATCCAGAATGTGTAAAAGTCGTATATTATATTGATACTGAAATGCCCCGACTGATAGCTCACGTCGCCTATGTTGTGGCCCCTCAGCAGCCGGATCGTGGCGTAGGTATGTCTCAGGTCGTGTATCCAAAAAAAATAAAAAGGCTGTAATACTTTAAGATTACAGCCGATATTAACTTGCGGTGTAGAGGCAATATCTAAATAAAGATATAAAAAAGGATACGAATTTTATCGTTCCACATTTGTATAAGATTTCAGTATAATTGCCTTTGCGTTTTTTTTAATAGTTGCACAACTCCCCTTATGTTGTCCAGACATTTGCATTAAGTCCCACTTTGTAGGAATTTTTCTACATTCTACATAAATAGAATCTCCCTCGATACATGCATTTTTATCACGAACGCAATCTTTAAGTTTGGCTTGTTTCTTCATGCCTGCTTTATTTTGCCTTCTTTTTCCAATTGATCACAAGCTTTCATGGCCACTTCTATATCGATTCCTAAATTTTCCTGGATATCAGCGGCATTTAATTCCTTACCGTGATGATCCTTAAAAAAATCAGCAATTTCTTTTTTAGCCTGACTATATGTAATTCTCCTGATTTCGATATCTTTTTTTTCGTAAGAACAAGTTAATTTTTCCAAGCGATTTTGTATATCCTGAATGGTTCCCTCTAATGTTTCCACCTTCCGCGAAACAGCTTCAATTCTTTCAAGCCGGTAGTCATACAATAATTCCCCAATGTCTTTGAAAATGGAAGTCGTTCCTTCGCCACTAAAACCTAACGACTGTCTTTTATCAACATTAGCTGTTTTAGGCATTTCAAGTAAGGTAATTGGGAAATTCACGGTATCTCGCCATTTTTCTTTTGGAAGGGTTGAAGCCATCATTGACCCTCCTTTTTTTATCTGCCACTTTTAATTTAAACTCTTCAATAATTTTAATTCTACCATCAAGCCAATCGCGAAGAGCAACTGCCGTAGTCACATCCATAATCACTGAAGCTTGTATCAAACGTACTGCATCGCCTCCCACTTCCCTGCTTATTTCTTTGTCGAGTAAAATTTGTCCTTTATTATCAACAGGATGAGTAACGCTCGTCGGTATAGGACCCCTTTCACAATACATATGCAAGCTGATTTCAGATCTTGGTGTCACCCCACCGTAAGCGCCGTTAATATAAACATCCCTTATGTGCTCTGGTATAACATATTTGACCTTAAATTCTTTTTTTTAACGGTTTTTTTCCTGTTAGCCACTCTATTGCCTTTCAAGGGTGTGAATTGCAATTTTTTATTATATCGGCTTTTTTGATTATATATCAAGCGAATCGCTTTTCTTTTGTCAACAAAAATGATTCTGATTCTAAAGTTCAGGAATTTCGACCACTCCTTATCCTGTTATTTGGAACCACACCCAAACTGCACCCTATAAGCAGCACCCTGCAGGTTATGATAAATTTTTTTATTTTAAATTCAGTCTGTTTTAAATTCTGTTGTCAAATATGCTATTCTGGGTATATTTGCAATGGCTGACCCGCAGGGCCTGTTGGCCGGACCGGAAAAAATACCACATGATCCGTTTGATCGATGCAGTTTGACGAATCACTCGAGAAGACAGACTTCATCCTGGCGGAAGCAGCCGTCATCGAATCGCTGCGGCGATCGGGGGCGGCCGTGCTGCACCCGCGCCTTGAAAATGCGCTGCTGATTTACGATGATGTCGGTCGAACCGCTTTGACCGGCGTTTACCATGACTATGTGTCCATTGCCCGAGCGGCGGGAGTTCCAATTCTCATTTGCACACCAACATGGCGGGCCAATCCCGAGCGCATCGCAGCCGCCGGCATTACCCGAGACGTCAACGGCGATGCGGTCGCTTTCCTCAAGCAGTTAAGAAACCAATGGATGGACCAACCGTCTTCTCTTTTCATCGGCGGTCTTGTCGGCTGTAAGAACGACTGCTATAAACCAAGAGAAGGACTGTCGGCTGACGCCGCAGAGGCATTCCATCTGGTGCAGGTTCATCAACTGGCGGATGCGGGAGCCGACTTTCTTCTAGCTGCAACCCTGCCGGCCGTTGACGAAGCCTGCGGTATCGCACGGGCCATGCAAACCACCAGACTTCCGTATATCATTAGCTTCGTGATCAATCGCCGGGGACGTATTTTAGATGGGTTGTCCCTGCAACAGGCTTTCAAAAAAATCGACACGGTTTGCAACCGTCCGCCGCTCGGCTATATGATCAACTGCGCCTATCCATCGTTTTTTCGAGCGCACGAGCAGCCCCGACAAGTGCTGGCTCGCCTGATTGGCTTTCAGGCCAATGCCTCGTCGTGCGATCATGCAAAATTAGATGGAAGCGAACTGCTTCAGTCCGATGCGGTCGATGATTGGGGTGACCGGATGATCCTTTTGAACCGGCGCCATGGCATCAAGATACTGGGCGGTTGCTGCGGAACCGGCCCGGCTCATCTAAATTATCTCGTTCATCGTTACCGAGAATCTTCGTAGCACGGGCAAGATCGGACAAATGAACATTTTTACTTATGGATCACTCGGATTGACAAATGCCGGTGGTTCGAATAGTAAATTGTCAATCGATCTTGGACCGGTGTCGGCGGTTATCGGATACTATCACATGGATAGGATTCTTATTTTCACCGAGAATTTCTGGGACCGTCATCGGCATACCGGTTCCGCTACTCCCCTTAAATCGAGGCCAAAAAAGTATCAGGAACAAAACCGATGAAAAAATCCTTGGGTGCCAAAACCTTGGTGTTTCCCACACCGGTATGGATCGTGGGGACCTATGACAAAGACGGTCGGCCCAACGGCATGACGGCCGCCTGGGGCGGTATCTGTTGCTCCAAGCCTCCTTGTGTTTACGTGGCCCTCCAGAAGCCGCGCTACAGTTACGCCAACATCGTGGAGCGGCAGGCTTACACGCTGAACGTCCCCTCGGAGAAATTTATCCGTGAGGCGGATTACTTCGGGATGGTCAGCGGTCGAACGACCGACAAATTTGCCGCTACGGGTCTGACAGCCGTGAAGAGCGATATTGTTGACGCTCCCTACATCGCCGAATTTCCGCTGATTCTGGAATGCAAACTCATTCGGACAGTGGAAATCGGTCTCCACACCCAATTTATCGGCGAAATCATGGATGTCAAAGCCGAAGACGCGGTTGTCGACGACAACGGCCTGCCGGATATCGAAAAAGTGGCGCCGATTATTTTCGGCCCGGAGATCCGCTCTTACCACGGAATCGGCCGCTACCTGGGCCGGGCGTTTGAAATCGGTAAAAAAATCTGACTGGAAGTCGACCGGAGGCTGTTTTGGATTTCACCCCGCTCTTTCATCCCAAAACCATCGCCGTTCTGGGCGTGTCTCTGACCAATGACCGCCACCCGGCCAATGTCATCTACAATAAAATTCACTTGCGGTATCCCGTGAAAGTCTACCCGGTCAATCCCCGCGGTGGGGAGTTCCAGAGGGATCGGGTCTACGCCGACATCGCCGATATCCCGGCCCGCATCGACCTGGCGGTGGTCGCGGCCCGTGCCGAATTCGTGCCGGATATCCTCGAACGCTGCATCAAAAGCGGTGTCGGCGGGGCCGTGATCATTTCGGGCGGATTTGCCGAAAGCGGGCGCGCAGATCTGCAGGAGCGACTGGTTACCCTGGCACGGACAGCCGACTTTCCCTTCATCGGGCCTAACTGCTTGGGGATCTATGCACCGACCCGCTTCGACACTTTCTTCCTGCCCGGAGAGCGCCTGGTGCGTCCCGATCCCGGACCAGTCGCCATCGTCAGCCAGAGCGGCGGCGTGCTGGTGGATCAGATGGTCAAGTTCGCCGAACAGGGCGTCGGGCTGTCTCTGGCGGTGAGCATCGGCAACAAGGCCCTTATCCGTGAGTTGGACATGCTGGATTACCTGTCCGAAGATCCCGCGACCCGCGTGATTGCCTTCTACGTGGAGGGTTTTGACAAAAATGAGGGCCGGCGTTTCGTCCAGGCCGCCGCAAGCGTTCCCAAACCGATCATCGTGCTCAAGTCAGGTAAAAGCATCGAGGGCCGGCGGGCGGCGTCCAGCCACACCGCCTCCCTGGCTGGCGACCACAAAGTCTTCTCCTCCGTCCTTGCCCAGCACGGTATCGTGGAAGCCGACAACGAGTTCGAGATGGTGTCTTTCTGCGAGTCCCTCAGCTGTTACCGCCAGAAGATACAGGGTCGGGTCGGCATCATCACCGTCAGCGGTGGGCACGGTGTCCTCGTCACCGATATCTGCGCCGCCAGGGGACTGGCCGTTCCTCAACTGTCCAAAGATACCCGGCACAAGATACTGGAGAACCTGTCTGCGAGCGTTCAGGGGATCGCCTCCCTCGAGAACCCCGTCGATTTGACCGGCAGTGCTCGGGATGATGATTTTGTCGCTGCCGCCAATGGACTAAGCCAGGCTTCGGAGGTCGATTGCGTGATCTTGCTACTACTGCCCTACTCTCCCGGGATCAGTTCTGATCTCGGGGCGCGTTTGAGCCACGTGTTCCGGCGCGAGGACAAACCGTTGGTGGCTTACGTGCCGCATCAGGAAAAATACCGGATGTTGATCGAGGGCTTTGAACTGAACAACGTTCCGGTCTCCTCTTCCATCGATGGGGCGGTGCTGATGGTCGAGGCCCTGCGGAGGTGCCGGACATGCTGAACCAGGATATGCAGGATATCATCCGCCGTGCCAAAAAAGACGGCTGGGTATTGGAACCGGAAGCCAAGCGAATGCTCTCTCTGGCCGGGATTCCCGTGCCCGATTTCCGCTGGGTGGCTGCTCTGCCCGAGGCCCTGGCCGCGGCTGAGGACATCGGCTACCCGGTGGTGGCCAAGATCGTCTCTCCGGCCATCGTCCACAAATCCGAGGTCAACGGCGTGGAAGTAGGTCTCGAAGATGCGGATGAATTGACCGATGTCTTCAGGGATTTCAGCAAATTGGAGGGATTTGCCGGAGTCTTGATCGAGCCGCTGGTCTCCGGGATCGAGCTGATCATCGGTGCGAAAATCGACTACCAGTTCGGCCCGATCATATTGCTGGGCATCGGCGGCACCGGAGTGGAAATCTACCAGGACATCGCCTTGAGAATGGCCCCACTTTCGGACAGCGATGTCTCTTCAATGGTGGAAAGCCTCAAGGGCGCTAAACTTCTAAGAGGGTATCGCGGCGCAGAACCGATTGACATGCCGGCCCTGATACGCCTGGTCCATCATTTTTCAGTTTTGGTCATGGACCTCGCAGACCACATCGACACGATCGATCTCAACCCTGTCAAGTGCACCGGTACAACATGTGTCGTGGTCGATGCCCGCATCATGCTGGCCAAAGCCGCCATTCCCATCGGACTGATTTGAAATAACTGCCAGCATGCTTTCCAATTCGAGTGAATTTCTATTCAAGCCGTTAACGCCACTCAGCAGCAAACGCCACTTCATGCCGCTGTCACGACGTTTTTTCTGCACGATCTTTATGGCATTTCTATTAGAACCACTCACATTTTGGAATAATTCCCGCCCATTCGTCTGGTTTCGGTCATAAGCGCTGATTATGATATCGAAAGCCATGAGTTGCATTAAGGTCCAGGCGTCTTTGGCCGAATTTACGGCAAACAAATCGCAATCGGTTTCCATGATTCGAGAATGAATAACATCCCAGATGGGCTCTTCATTGTGGACCAATAGAACACGATATCCGTCGAATTTATAGGCAATATCCACGCTCGCTCCAGCGATATGCATTGTATGACAATTGTATTATAAGCGAAAGGCGGTTTACGCGTCAAGACCCTTGTCTGGTTTATTGTTGTCAAATCATGGAACAATTAATAATTTTATTGGTAAGTTTTTAACGCTCATGACACTAAAGGTCACCACGGTGCATGAAAGTTCTATTTTCGTTTGAAAACTGTTGTGCCAGTTGAGTCTGTTAAGTCAGTTTTGTCAGTTAAAGGATATTTTCGATTTTAACGACCAAAAGCCCGTGGCCTTTAATCCACCACTGGTTCCGGGTTCTGAGATTCAAGTTTCTATTTTCGGGTCTGATTCTATTTTCGACTACAGGTCAATGGGAGGTTGAATGAGAATTCTTTCCTTGTTTTACGGTCATGATGCCAATTGCACCTTAATGGAGGACGGCGAACCTGTCGTCGTTCTGGAGAAAGAGCGCCTTACGCGTGTCAAACATGACAAAGGGGCTATGGGCATCGAAGCAATTTTAGAGGAGTACGGCTGGAATCCCGAAACCATTGACGTCGTTGCCATCAGTCCCTGGATCAAACCCACTATAGAAGGCCGATTGGTGCAGTGGCACTTAGAAGGTGAGACGTATCAGGAGAATCCCGATTTCAAGAAAAGCGGGTGGCGTGGACCTGTCGACAACCGTTACAGCCGGCATCGCATCAACTTGCTCGATCGTTGGTACGATTGCATCGCTGTCGACCATCATCTGGCGCATGTGGCCGGTGCGTTATTCACATCACCTTTCGAGAAGGCCGGAATCTTGACCGCAGATGGTGGGGGCGACTATCGCAATTGTGCCCTGGCTTATGGAGAGGGGAATAGAATTGAAGAAATCGAATACGGATGGGGCCACGAGGGCCGCGGGAAATTGCAGCTCAATATCGGCCGCACCTGGTCCTCGATCGGAGAGTACAATTTTGGAATGAAGCGGCTCGAAAGTGCCGGAAAAATCATGGGCCTGGCCAGCTACGGCACACCTCGGGACGAGATCGTCGATGCGCTGAAGCAGCAGATGCTCTATCATCCGTTTTCTCCTTTTCTGCGCGATGAAACCGGACGGTTCAGTATCGTTCCATTCGATCCGAAAAATAGATTCGCTCAGGATGTTGGCGCCTCCCTGCAACAGCTGACGACGGAATTTTATCTTGAAGCCGCAGCGCGGATGAAGTCCTGGCGGCCGGTAAATCGGCTTGTCATGACCGGCGGTTGCTCTATGAATTGCACTGCCAACACCGCGGTTCACAAGAGTGGTTTATTTCAGGAAACCTGGGTGCCGGCCCAGCCGCACGACGGTGGCATCAGCCTCGGCCAAGCGCTATTCGTGTGGCACCACGTTTTAAACCGGCCAAGAGTTGCGCGCGCATGGCAACCCTACCTCGGCACCGATGCGGGAAGTATCGGCCATGACCTCATTCCGGATATCGTGCGGTTTCTGGAGGAGGGAAAAAGCGTCGGGTTGTGCTACGGTCGCGCGGAGTCCGGTCCGCGGGCCCTGGGTCATCGCAGCATTCTTCTCGATCCCCGCCTCAGCGATGGAAAAGATCGGCTCAACAGGGATGTCAAGCATCGCGAGTGGTATCGCCCGTTTGCACCCATGGTACTCGGCGACTGGGGGGTGCCGAGCAAATACATGTCCTACATCGTTCCGACCAATGCCGAGCAGGTTCCGGCTGTGACCCATGTTGACGGCACCAGCCGCCCTCAAATTGTCGCCGAGGGAGACGATCCGTTTGTTTTGAAGCTGCTGTCGACCTGGCGGGATAAAACCGGTTGCAACCTGCTGCTCAACACGTCTTTCAATTGTCAGGAACCACTCGTTGATACGCTGGAGCAGGCGCGAGCAACCTGGAAAAGAACCGGTCTGGATATCCTCGTTTCATCGGCGGGAATAGAGACCGACAAAACCGTTGCCTACGAACTAAGACTGCAAACGAAAGGCACCCCTAACTAGTACCCATCCATAAATAGTCTTTTTTCCGCTGGGCTGCCGGTCGTAGCGGGTTTCCGGCTGCGGCGTACATAAAGTACGCCTCACCGCAAACTCTTGTGTGACCTTGCACAGCGAAAAAAATCCACATTTATGAATTGGACACTTAAAGGCGCCTTGAAAAGATCGTGAGTGGCCACTAATTAGTCCGCCTATAGATTCCTTTTTTCTCTGGGCTTGCTTGAATAAATGCGTTGAAACGCACATAAAAATGCGTCTCAACGCCTCTGCTTGCGACCTTATTTTTTCGCAAGCCCTTAGCTCAGGTGCACTTGGGTGACTGTGAGTATGTTCGGCAGGGCCATGATGTCTTCCAGGACCCGGTCGTCGGCCGGCGTATCGATATTGACCATACAAAGGGCGCGGTCGCCGCGACGGCCCAACTGAAACCGTCCGATGTTGATGTGGTGACGTCCGA
>CAWBCG010000060.1:0-20699 GCA_963787235.1 uncultured delta proteobacterium | reverse complement strand
CCTGGATCCAACCCGGCAGAAACAGGATGCCGGAAGCAAAATAAATCAGCAGGAAGAGGTCGGCAAGATCGGATTGCAGGACATACTGTACGTAGTAGAGGATCAGGGTTGCCGGCAGATTGTTGCCGACCGCACTGATGGTGTAGGCCACCAGCAGAATCATAAAGGGACGGTTCCGGGTTACCTGGCGCAGCCCTTTCAAGAGATTGACATGGGTCTCCTTCTTTCTCTGCGGCAATTCCCTAATGGTCAGAACACACCACCAACATGCCGCAACGATCAAAGGGGCATACAGAACCGATATCCAGAAAAATTTTTCTCTTTCCCCGCTGGCATCGTTCGAGAGGCCGAACAGCCACTGGACCAAAGCCGGAGAACTCGCTGCGGCGAGCGTTCCGGCAATCAAAAATCCGTCCCGCATGGCAAAGAGTGAGGTGCGGTCGTTGTAATCGAAAGTGATTTCCGGACCCAACGACTCATAGGGGACGACCACCACCGTCCAGAACAGGAACAGGGCATATATGAACACGGTAAACCACACCGTCTCAAATGCCGGTGAAGCCTCGGGAGGGTTGAACAAAAAGAACATTGTCAGCGCGACAAAAACAGCGCCCACCGTTATATAGGGACGCCTGCGGCCATACCGGGTGCGGGTTCGATCGGAGATGTAGCCGATGGCCGGATCGGTCAAGGCATCGAAAATACGAACGCTCAACAGAATGTAGCCTAACCAGACAATGTCGATACCCACCACATCGGTGTAAAATTTGGGCAGGTAGACATATACAGGTATACCAACTACCGCCAGTGAGAAAGCCGGTAGAGAGTAGGTCAGTTTTCTGAAGAACGGGACCTTATTTTCTACTGCGTCATTCATTATAGCCCCATAATCTGGCGCTTGAAAGATTCGTCTATCGGCTCTTGCCCGATCCAGATGGAAAACAATGCCGTCGCAAATTCGGCGCCCTCGACAACGCCTTTGGGCTCACCATTCAGCGCCAGCTCGGTTCCCCTGCCGGGAATATAGGTCAATGCGTATCGATCACCGGGGCCAACGTCTTCATACAGTGAGTTGTGATGGTCTATTTGCTGGCGAAGCCTCTCAATTGTCGCTTTGTCGACGTTTTTTTTCATCATCTCTACCGTTGCCGGACCAAATTCCTCACCTTTGAAGGATCTCAAGTACTCAACCTCTATCCTCTTTGCTCTGTCCGCTAAGGCTTCATTTATTGGAGCGCCTTCTTCCAGGTAAAAAGCACCTGCATACACCTTGAACATAGCCGAGATATCGCAGGAGTCCCACACCTTTCAATTCAAGGTCGTTCTCCGGAGCAGGGTATTGTTTTTCGAATTTGACATCAGCTATTTCCGCAGCTCCGGCAGCCAGTGGTTGGGTTAGGAAGATCAAACTCAGGAAACCGACGACCTTTATCTTAATGCTTTTCATGGTTGCGTCCTATCGGCTATTTTGGTAAGCGAATCGATGTACTCTGTTTGTTCCAATAAAACTGTCAAATTGTTGGCCATAATAGTGTGCATCCTCATGGAAATATCAATGATGGTAAAATCGATGCCGTATGATAGTAAAAAACTATCATCACGGTCCGGGTAGGTGAAAACATGACCGAGAACAAGAAATACAAGTCCCTCGAGCCGGACGAACTGATGGAGCGGATAACAAACAAAGAATCATTTATTCTGATTGACACGCTGGCCGGCACGCACTTCGAAAAAGTGCACCTGCCGGGTGCGCGCAGTGCCTGCGTCTTCGAAGTCACCTTCCCTGAGCAGATAGAAGCGATTGCGGAAAGTAAAAGCGCCGAGATCGTTCTGTACGGATCGAGCGGCCGTTCCAGGGACGCTTTGACGGCCGCTGAAAAACTGCAGCGCGAGGGCTACGAAAATATCAGCGTGGTGAACGGTGGGATCGAAGCGTGGCGCGCGCGAAAATTTGAGCTCCAGGGCGATCAACCGGACATGGCTGATCCTGAAACCGTGCTGCGGCTCGATGACGGTAAATACAGTGTCGACACCGACCAAAGCGTCATCGAGTGGTGCGGCCGGAATCCGAACAATAAACATTTCGGGACGGTGGGG
Source organism: uncultured delta proteobacterium (assembly GCA_963787235.1). Taxonomy (GTDB): domain Bacteria; phylum Desulfobacterota; class Desulfobacteria; order Desulfobacterales; family SG8-13; genus JARFQH01. The sequence goes on along the minus strand of CAWBCG010000060.1, from coordinate 18,602 downwards.
ATAAAAAGGGGAGAAATCGAGGTCAACCGCTCCATTCTAAAAGGCGTGTTCGATATCGACATGGATTCTATCGACAATATAAATCTAAAAGGCGACGAACTCCATCCGGTATTGACATCCCATCTCAAATCCGATGACTTTTTCTTCGTCAAAATATTCCCGTCCGCTGTTTTGACCATTACAGAAGGCATCCCGGTCAAAACGCCTTTTCTGAGTGTACCGAACTACGAGTTAAAGGCGACCCTCGAACTCAGGGGCGTCAAGGCCGATCTGTCGTTTCAAGCCACCGTTACGAAAGCAGAAGGCGGCGGTCTGGCGGCGGAGGCGCATTTCGACATCGATCGGACCCGCTGGGGGGCTGTTTACGGCTCCGCCCGATTTTTCGAAAATCTCGGCATGCACCTGGTATTTGACCTCATCAGCTTCCAGGTAAAAATCGTTACATACCGCCAGTTGCCGGCACCAAGGTAACACCGTCATCAACATTGATTACACCGGAATTTTTTCTGAAACCGGCATCGAAATTATTTGGGATACAGCAATCTTGTTTAAATGGCGGAGAATCCGTTCAGCATTGCGAATCTCTTCAGGAAACAGAATCCCCGCCACCAGCTACTGCTCATATGTTTCTCTCGCTGTTACCAAATCACCTGAATCGTATTCAGCTATGTCGTTGTCTCCGCCCAGTTCGAAATATAAAGACATTCCATTGTCTCCTTCATGATGCAAAACGATCGGCCACGTTGAGGTTTCCAGAATATCGACCGGCGGTGGACGTTTCCACGCAATTATCGATTTCCCACTCGGAAACAATGTGGTTATCAGTAACGTCAGTTATAGGGCAGTAATAGGTTTCACCATTCTCGTCCTGGTATTTACCGAATAGCTCATCTTTGTTTTTCATGATGCCTTTTCTCCTATGGTTGATCATGTTCAAATTCGATTTAAATAATTTGTCTGTTTATGAAATCATTCAATAAGTGGATACTTAGATCTTTCAAGGTCAATAATTTGCACGAGATGGGGATTGGGCAATACGAGCTGATAAGTAGAACGTTGAGGGTAAAATCCTATCATTTTTCGCCGGGAGAGAACATCCGAGACACATTTATCTTCAAAATTTGAACACGTGGTCATTTTAATTTGCATAACTCCACCACTGGTTCGCTGTTGCGCCCATCCAGCCGGGTGATTATCATCGTTCAAAATTTTTCACTTGATTTAAAAACGTCAAAATCAAAGGATTTTATTCGATGCAGCCTGACAAACTTTTTTCGCCATTCACGATCAACCAATTTACCCTCAAAAATCGCATCGGCGTTGCACCCATGACCCGAATGTCTTCCAAGGCGGATAGCGTCCCGCGCGCTGATGTATTGGAATTTCTTATACGCAGGGCCCGGAAGGGTGCCGCGATCGTTTATACCGAGGCGATTGTCACCGATTACGAAAGTGCTCAGGGATACCCGGGGCAGGCGCGTCTAGTGACCCAGCGACAGATCGACGCCTGGCGCCCCGTTGTCAGAGCAATCCAAACCGAAGGCGCTGTCGCCGTCATGCAGATGTTTCACTGCGGACGCATGGCGTGGCCGGAGGTCAATCCGGCCGGCCGGGTGATCGCATCCAGCCCGATCACCCCTGAACAGGACAACCCCCTTACCGGTCTAGCTTATCCGGTGCCGGACGAAATGAGCCGGTTCGATATCGATCACGTCATCGAGGGATTTGTCGAAACGGCCCGGGGGGCGGTCGAAGCCGGATTCGACGGGATCGAAATTCACGGTGCGCACGGCTATCTGATTTGCAACTTCCTGTCATCCTACTCCAATCAGCGCACTGACGGCTACGGCGGGTCGGTTGAGAACCGATTCCGGTTTGCCCATGAGGTGATTCAAGCCGTCCGAAAAGTCGTCCCGGAAGATCGGCTCTTGACCTTCAGGGTTTCCAACTGGGGTGTCGCCGATCCCCACGTGTCGTTGTTCGAAACAAAAGACGAATACCAGCACATAATTAAGCTCCTCGACCGGGAGCCGATCGACGCCATTTCAGTTTCCACCCACGGCTACAGCGACAAGGCTTTCGGTACCCGGCAGAATATGTCCCAGCTCACCCGCGCCGTTACCAAACTGCCGTTGATGATATGCGGTAAGATATACGATCGCGCCAGTGCCGATGAAGCCCTCGAGAACGCCGACATCGTTTTGAGTGCCAAGTCGATCCTCCTCAATCCGGACTGGGTGGAAGATGTCAAAGCAGGTAAAGAGCTCCAGCTGCATGCGTCGGCAGAGGCCAACGTGGCCTACACCGATGAACCTCTTTTGTAACCGATTGCAGACATTTGAATTGTTCCCGGGTGCCGGGATAGGAGAGCGGCAGGCATAGGCTTTCGGGAGTGGTGATCAGGGCGGTGGGGAGGCGTTTTTTTTGCCGGTTTCGCACGGATGCGGGCGTGTCGCCGGTGCGGCATTCCACCGACCAGGGGAGATCGAGGTCTGCGAACGTGCGAAGTAGCGCGTCGTGAATATCCGCAGACAGGGCGCGCAGCGGCGTGACCCACAGCACCCGAATACGCGGCGATTCATCCCGTGCGCGCCGTTTGTCAAAACCGTCGAGCGGCCGTTTGCGGTGGTGACCGACCATCCATTCGGTCAGTGTTCCGAACCAAGCGGCATGAGCGCGGTCAAGGTTTCAATGGTGTCCGCTTCTTCCACGGTTTTGTCTTGGCGCCAGCGGGCGATGCGCGGAAAACGGACGGCGACACCGGACTTGTGCCGGGTCGATTTTTGGATCCCTTCGAAGGCAATTTCAAAAACCAGCCGGGGCGTGACGGCCCGGACCGGACCGAACCGTTCGACCGTGTTGCGCTGGATGAAACGATCCACCTGACGGATCTCGGCATCGCTCAAGCCCGAGTACGCCTTGGCAAACGGCACCAGGCCGTCGCCCTGACGCACGGCAAAGGTGTAGTCGGTATAGAGCCCGGCCCGACGTCCGTGACCCCTCTGGGCGTAAATCAGCACGGCATCCACGCTCAGCGGGTCGATCTTCCATTTCCACCAGCTGCCGCGCAGCCGGCCGACTTCATATACCGAATCGACCCGCTTCATCACAAAGCCCTCGACCCCCCGGCTGCGAGACTCCCGCTGCAGGGCAGCGAATTCCTTCCAGGTTTCGGCAACCACCACCGGGGAAATCTGTATCCGATTGCCGGGAAGAGGGGAGATCACCCTTGAAAGTGCCGCACGCCTGCGCGCGAGTGCGGTTTGGCGGATATCCCGTCCATCCGATTCCAACAGGTCGTAGGCGAGGAAGGCCACCGGTGCCTCTTGCAGCAGTTTCTTGCCCACGGTCTTGCGGCCGATCCGTCTTTGCAGCGCCGAAAACGGCATCGGTCGCCCCTTCCTCCACGGCAGGATCTCTCCGTCGATCACCGTACCGTCCGGCAACGAGGCGGCCGCAATTTTCAACTCCGGGTATTTGTCGGTCACCAATTCTTCACCCCGGGACCAGATAAAAACCTGCCCGCTGCGCTTGATGAGTTGCCCGCGGATACCATCCCACTTCCATTCGATTTGCCAATCTTTCACCGGACCGAGACTTTCCGGATCGCCTTCCTTGGGGTAGCACAAATAAAACGGGTAGGGCCGGCTGATGTCGGCATCGTGGGTGTCCGGTGAGATGATCTGCCGGCAGTAGTCGGCCGTGGGGGGCCAGTCCCCCATCAACCGGTGGGAAATCGCGGCCGCGTCGATCCGGCTGAATTGCGCCAGGGCGCGAACGACCAGCCGCTGGGAGACGCCGACCCGGAACCCGCCGGTGATCAACTTGTTCCACACGAAGCGCTGGACGTCGTCCATCCGGTTCCACGCCGCTAAGACCGCTTTTTTCTGGACCTCGAGGTCAAGGCCCCGAAGCGGCAGCAGGTGCTCTTCAACCCAGCGGTGCAGCGGACGGTCGCTCGATCCGGAAGCTTTCGGCAGCAGCAGCGTAATGGTTTCGGCCAGGTCGCCGACGACATCGTACGACGCTTCGAAAAGCCAGTCTGAAACGCCCGCTAGTTCTGCGGCCCATTCCATCAATTTACGGGTCGGAACCACCTGATGCGGTTTGCGCCCGATGAGAAAACGGATCGACCAGATGGCGTCCTCAGGTGGTGCGGTCCTGAAGTAGGCCACCATGACTTCGATTTTACGATTGGTGCTGGTGGTTTCATCCAGACGGCGATACAGGTCGGCAAAGGCTTTCATGATTCCGATTCGCTCCCGGCATCGTCTTCTTCACCGCGGAACACCGTGGGAATCACCTCTGCTTGACGGCCGCCTTCATTCAGCCAGCGGGACATTTCGGTCGCATAACCATGGGTGACGACGATTTTCTCCGCAGCGGTGGCCGTTATGGTCTCAACCAGTCCGTCCCAGTCGCTGTGATCTGAGAGCACGAAGCCCCGATCGACCGATCGGCGGCGGCGGTTTCCCCTGATGCGCATCCAGCCCGATGCAAACGCCCGGATCCGGTCCGGGAATCTGCGCAACCAACTTGGGTTGTCGGCCGACGGCGGGGCGATGATTAGGGACCTTTTTAGAATCTGCTTGTCATCCAAAGCACCGACATACTGGGTGGGCGGCAGCGGGCTCCCGGCTTCGCGGTAGCATGCATTGAATTTTTCGACGGCACCGTGGGTCAGAATCGGTCCGATGGTCGGGTCGAGACCGGCGATGATCCGCTGGGCCTTACCCAGAGCGTAAGCGAACAGGATGCTGGTGCGGCCCTGATCCCGATTCGACTGCCACCACGCATTGATGTCCGCCATTACCACTGCCGGATCCGGCCAGCGGAAAATCGGCAGTCCGAACGTCGATTCGCTGACAAACACGTGGCAGCGAAGCGGCTCCAACGGGGTGCAGGTCGGATCGGGCTCGCGTTTGTAATCGCCGGATACCGCCAAAATTTGGCCGTCCTTTTCAATTCTCACCTGGGCCGACCCCAGGATGTGCCCGGCCGGATGCAAGGAAAGCGCAATGCCGTTAACGGTCTTGACTTCCCCGTAATCCAGCGTCTCGATGGAAGCGTCGCTGCCAAGCCTTGCCTGCAGAACACCTTTTCCGTCTGTCGCACACAGATAGCTGCGGCAGCCCCAGCGGGCATGATCCGCGTGCGCGTGAGTGATGACGGCCTTGTTTACCGGCTGCCAGGGGTCGATGTAAAAGTCACCCTCGCTGCAGTACAGGCCTTTCGGATTGAGTTGAAGGATGTCGTTCACGGGTTCCGCTCTCTTCACGATCGGAACAACGATTAAGGGAAAAATGAAGATATACGCAACAGCGCTATTAATTAGTGCTACTCTTCGAGAATCGACTTCATGAGCGAGCGACGGTCGCCATCGGACACGATACTTTCGGCCAACTCGTCGTAACGGTGGGGCTCACTATGCCTGTCCAACGCCAGCAGGATTTTCACCTCACGATTGAGCCGTTTGAACGCGCGGGTGAGGTGCTGGTAATCCGAGAAGAAGTGCAGCATGTCTTCCACCATGTCGGGGTCGATCGGAATAATCGCCGGTCGCCGGTCCCGGTCCTGGTTTCCCTTGATTCGGATCATCTCGGTGTAGATCGGTATGAATTCTCCATATACGTCACGGACCCGGGCTGCAACGCTGTGGGGCAACTGGTCCATGTTGCCGATTTCGGATTTTATCGCGCTATCGATGAGCTGTTGTATGGATTGTTTTTTGATGGTCCCGTTTTTTTCATTTTCCATCCCGGTCTTCCTTTTTTATAACCAAAACCTGCATATATACGAGGTGGGTAAGATCGGTGTTGCTGTAAGATCTGTCAAGATTCCGTTGCCGATAGAAGGACCAGAAGCGGTTTCAATTGACATCATAGGGAATAGATTCAACGCTCGAGGATGTCGACACGTCCCTTACGTGTTGGCGAAGGGCCTCTGAATCCTCTAAGCCTTCCACCCATCGTTCAGGAAAGGATGCCAGACCGTTGGCCGCACCGAGAAGTGCGCCCAGAACCGCACCCCGGTGCGCATTGTCGCCGCCCAGGTTTGTGTTGACGACGAGCCCCCGTTCAGGATTTTCGGCGTACTTATAGGCCAGGTAGATCACCGCCGGCACCGCGTCTTCCACGTAGCAGGCCGTGCTGAGGCGCCGCCCCACGACCACCTCATCGGGCTGTTCGAGCCACTTTGCAAAGGGATGGCCGAAGAGCGGATTGATTTGGGTCTTCATCCCTACATAAGGACTTCTTGAAGCGATTCTCCCCGCAATACCCGCAGCAGGGTTTCGATTAAAAAATCGGCCGACCTTTCCATACGCGGTCCCCGATGGGTCAGAGTCATGTGGTTCCGGGCGGCCGTGGCGGCTGTTTGCGGTTCGTGCCGATAATAGACGATGATCGGGACCAGACCGACCAGGCCGCCGATATGTTTTTCCTGAACACCGCATTTGTGCGGCGACTGGCCTTCAGCCAGCCGAGCGAAGAAGTGGCGATGATACTCCTCGACGTAAGTGTCCCTGTGGCTGCCCGGTGTCGTCATAAAGGCGATGTAGCGTTTCAGGTAGTCGTCGGGGTCGTAGCCGTTTTTTTCCATCAAAGAGTACAGTAAAAGACGGCAAAGCTTCAGGTTGAGTGTGTTTTCGCCGGCCTCGAGGAACTGGTGGTAGTGTATTCCCGGCTTGCCCCAGAAGCGAGCCTGATCGTGAAGGATGTCGTAACGGGAGTCCGTGACGGCGTAATGCGAGCGCCACAAAATACTGTCGGGGTGCGGATTACGCGGTTTGAGATAGTCGGATACAGTCCCATAGTCCTTATGCAAGGCGGCCGTATTGTAGTACCAGTGGGCCGGCATGGCCAAGGCGTCGCCGATAAGAAGGCCAAAAAGCGCCCCTTCAGCTCGGGCGCGTCCGGAAGGCGGTGATGATAATGGTGTCATAAGTGTTTTTTAACTTGATAATTCCCTGTAGCTCGCTGCAGGGTCACCACATATTCTCTCTTCCCTGGGAGAGGGTTTGGGTGAGGTAACAAAATCAAACTGCTTTGAAACCCTGCAGCTTGCGGCAGGGAGCTTCATTTTTGATTCTGAATCAGTATCAGTGATCGACAGTTATCAGTATTTCGTTTCGCCGCAGAAACCAGGGCATGAAGGGCGGGTTGTATCGCGCCCAAACCGGATCTCCGGTTTGCTTGAAGCCCCGTTCTTCGATCCAGGCCAGCAACCGCTCTTTGTTCTCTTCATAGCCCTTGCGGCTCCAGGCGCCTGAATAGCGCACAGCGGCCATCAGCCGACCGGACTCCTGCTTTATTTCTATGCGAGAATCGATAGGCTCGGGCAGCGTGTCGAGCGTATATTTTGACGGCATGACAAAAGTGATGCGCCACCTGTCGCCCGCTTTCTCCTGGCCCACCGGTGCGGTCATGGCGATTTTTTTGGACTGCGCCTCCTGACTGACCGGTGCGGTCATGGCGATCGACTGCTTGGTACGATTTTCGCCGTTGATGTAGCCGGCCAGCCGGCGAAAGCCTTCGCTGCCGACCTGGTCGAATGCGCCCTCCACCGTTGTCTCCGCTACGATGTGGGGCGAGTACTGCCTGAGCTCAAATTTCCCGTTTTGCTCGATGACGGTGTAGGACGCTTCTTCGATTGCCACGGCACACTTCTCCCCACCGGTGATGAACGACACGGTCAGTAAGACCAACAATAAACATTTGGACAGCAGCTGTGTCATTTTACTTTTCGATATCGATGTTCGAGGCGTAGCGGCCGACAACGCCGTCGTCCACGCAATTTTCAAGCTCTTCTTCGCTGGCGGAGGCCCTGTCTTTAAGTGCGTCGATTGGACAGATAAACTCGTTGCCGGCACCATCGGTTACTTTGACGTAGGTTTCTTTTCCTTTTCCTTTCATTGTTTTTCCCCTTTTCATTCAGCATTGTTTATCTTTGATAGAGCGTCACGAGTGTCGCTACTTCGATACGGCCTACCGGTTAACGCTGATATTTGCGCATTAGCGAGCCGGCTTTCTTGTGGTCGGGTCTTTTGACAATGCAAATTAATACTTATTTGACCACATGCAAATTTCGTCTCGTTATCGCTCTAACGCCGCAAGTATCGATTCTATCACACGACTGCGCTCGGGGCGGCAGCGGAAAAAACAAAAAAACATCCATTTTCGGGAGGTTCGTCCGAGTAGCGATCTGGGTTTTATACTTTGAACGGCTATAAGTTGCGATTTCCTTTAGCTCCCTCGCCCATTGGGAGAGGGTTGGGGTGAGGGTAAAAAAGCGCAGATTGTGACCGCTCAAAGTATAGTTACGGCTTTACCCCTGTCCAATAAGCCCATTTTCCAGTCTACATTAAAAATGGTATGAGGCTGGCTTGCATGACGTGGCGCTCTTTATTATGCAGAGCTCGCTGTCACTGTTCCTATAAACCACAGCACATCGGTCATCCGGTTTCCATCCAGGCCACATGCCCGTCCGGCCGAACGAGCACGGCGAACCGAGTAGGAAGAAATGCCGGTGTGTCCCCGGCGAACGCGAAAACCGTTTCGTCGGATAGAGCGTCATTGCCGGAAAAGTAGATTTTCTTCAACGGATAAAACCTATTTTGCAGTCTTATGGCGAGGTCGTTCACTCTTTGCTGCGCAATGCCGCTGGTAAGAAGAACGTGAAACGGCCGGCCATCTTTTTCGGCCGCTGTGGCAGCCAGGTCGAGGGATGAAAACTTTTCAGTCGATTTTCCGCCGGGTTTTAAAAGCCAGAAATGGGGCAGACGGCCTCCGACCATCAGTTTGGGTATGAATTTGCTCGTATCGTCTGACCCGGTTTCATTTGCAGTCGATTCTTCCAAAAATCCCCTGGGGTAGGCCGATCCGAGATCGAGCTGTGGAAAGCGCATTGCCAGCGTCTTGCGCGGGTCGGTGAACAATTCCTGCAGGTCCTTGCGGCGGATGTTGCCGACAATATTGTCCTTGCCCAGCAATTTCACCTGTGCCAGTCCGATGCGTAAAGCCGTGTCGAATATTTTGCGGCGAAAGAATCCCGGAAGAGGGGTCCAGCGCACCGCCAGATCGAGCAGTTTGAGTGCCTGGGGCTCCAGACCGATGGCAGCCGGAACGGAGGTGTTTATCTGATAGTTGTTTATGCTGGTCGCGATGCAACGTTCTGCAATGAATCGGCGCTCCTCTTCATATGAATCAAGCAGTTGGGCGATCATCTCGGTCCGTTTTTCTTTTTCGAGCCGCAGGGCGAGAGCAAGTTTCCAGATGAGATTGTGGGCATCGGCAATGCCGCTGTTCAGCCCGAAACCGCCGGCCGGAAGCATTTGGTGCGCCGCATCGCCCACCAGAAAACAGCGGCCGCCTGAAGAACGGTAGCGCTTGGCATTCCAGGCGCTCAGGCGCCAGGAGCTAATGCTTTTGATATCGACTGCGATAGAGCGCCCGACCAGATGCTGAATGATGGCCATGCATTTTGCCGTCGAGTAGTCTTCGGCATCCTGATGGGGCGGAAAGTAGGGCAGTTGAAGAACGAACTCACCACGTTCGAGGGAATGGCTGACGATAACGCCGATGGCCCGCGGTGTGTACACAAAATAGAGCATTCCCGGTATCGTGCGGCGGATTATTCCGGACAGTTCCGGGCTGATAAAGTGGACGTTGATCAGATGCTGCAGCGCATCGGTCTTCTTTTCCCGGGATATGCCCAATTGCCCGCGTGTTTCACTGTGAGCGCCGTCGGCACAAACGACAAAATGGGATGCTATGACTTTTTCTTGACCGGTCCTGACATCGGTGAGCGTCAGTACGACGCTATGATCCGATTCCGTAAGAGCGGCACGACGGCCCTCTATCAAACGGCAAAAGGGGCTCTGAAGAGCGGCTTTACGCAGGAGGTGCTCGAGATCATGCTGCGGGAGGTTGCATTCCCAGGTAGGGCTGATGCGGTGATCCGGACCGTTTGCGAAATGATCGACTGTTCCCAGAAGAGAGCTGCTCCGGGGATCACCGCTGTCGGCCGCGCCTGGAAGGTCGGTCATGCTTGTGCAGTAAACATAGCGTCGCCACTCGTCTAACGGCGCGCTCAGGCGGCGGATTTCTTTTTCCAGGCCGTTTAGCTCGCGAAAAATTTCCATTGACCGGCAACTGATGAAGTGGGCCTGAGGATGGTCGCTCGGCTCAAGCCGTTGCTCGATTACCAGGTGATGAACGTGAAATCGACTCAAGAGCAGTGAAGCCGTCAGACCAACAGGACCGGCACCGACAATGGTGACGTCAACCACTTTGTTCGGATAATTTGGCGTCATATTTCTCTACCGGCACGCCGCTCTTGTTCAGGTCCTGAAGGATGTCCTTCAACTGACTTTGGCTGCAATCATCGATTCGGAACATTTTTTCTCCACCGTCGACAAACATCAACCTGAGATCGCCTTTGGCATCCACATAAGCCTTGCGGATGTAATCGCGGTTGAGCCAGGGCTTGAGAACTTGCATGAAATGAGAGAAACTGCAGGACTCCATCTTGCCTACTCCTCTTGAATTAAATTTAGATGCTTGAGACCAGAGGCAGTGGTGGAACTGATCTGGTTGTAGCCGATGGCCAGTTTTGACTTGAGTGTGGCCACTGCCTTGAAGGTTGTCAAGGAATTATAAAATATCGCAGTGGAGATTTTCCGTACAAATATTTTGAAGCATATCCGAGCCGGCCTCTGTTTTGGTAGCGGCACTCTCCACCCCAAAAGATCTCATAGTATGGTTTGACAACATGGCTCAAGGCCTTAAATTGTTTTTATTGCCGGTTTTCTATAGATATTCATTCGGGAGAAATAAAATGCCGAAAATCGTTCGTTTTTATAAAACTGGATCAGCCGACGTGCTTAAGCTCGAAGATGTTCCGCAGTCCGAACCCGCTGAAAAAGAGGTCCGTTTAAAGGTGGAGGCAATCGGTCTCAACCGTGCCGAGGTGATGTTTCGGCAAGGCCAGTACCTTGAAGAACCGGAATTTCCGTCAAGAATCGGTTACGAAGCTGCCGGCAGTGTCGATGCGGTAGGGCCGGGAGTCGCAGGCATCCAAATCGGCGACCGGGTGAGCACCATCCCTTCGTTTTCAGTTGGCAAGTATGGGGTTTACGGAGAAAGCGCCATCGTTCCCGCTTACTCGGTGGCCGGTTATCCAGACACTCTCACGGCCGTCGAAGGCGCAGCAATCTGGATGCAGTACATGACCGCATTCGGCGCATTGGTTGAATACGGACGGTTGAAAAAGGACGATACCGTTTTGATAACCGCTGCCAGCAGCAGCGTTGGACTTGCCGCCATACAGATCACCAAGTCTGTGGGGGCCTTGGCGGTGGCCACGACCCGCGGCGACGCCAAGATGAATTTTCTTCTCGAAGCCGGAGCCGACCACGTCATTGTCAGCGACAAGGAAGACGTGGCCGCCAAAACTAAGGAGATCACCGCCGGCAAGGGTGCCACCATCGTCTTCGATCCGGTGGCCGGTCCTTTTTTGGAAAAACTCGCCGGAGCCGCTGCCGAGCGCGCCGTCATCTTTCAGTACGGTGCTCTGTCGATGGCACCCACACCGTTTCCCTTGCTAGAAGCGATCGGGAAAGGCCTGACCGTGCGGGGTTACACCTTGTTCGAAATCGTTGCAGATCCCGAAAAAATGGCGCGCGGCAAGAAATTCATTTACGCCGGCTTGGCGTCAGGGGCACTGAAACCGATCATCGCACGGACGTTCCCACTGGAAGAAATCGTCCAGGCCCATCGCTTTATGGAGTCCAACGAGCAAATGGGCAAGATTGTGGTAACGGTATGAACAGGCGATACCAATCAAGAACAATCCGGAACCGGATAACCGACTAAACACGGGAGTCACCACCTCAACATGCACGTATGGACTTCGCTCATTCTCTCGCTGACTTTACTATCCGCAATTCCGACCTCCGCTGTTGCAGTCGATCAGTCCGACGTTATCGACCGGCTTAACGCCGGCGGGCACATTCTGGTGATCCGCCACGCGCTGGCACCTGGAAACGGCGATCCGCCCAACTTCAAAATCGGCGATTGTGCGACGCAGCGAAACCTCGACGATACCGGTCGGGATCAGGCCCGCAGCATCGGCTTGTGGCTGCGCAACAACGGGGTCACGTCGGCGCGTATATATTCCAGCCAGTGGTGCCGCTGTCTCGAAACCGCCCGGCTTCTAAACTTGGGGCCGGTGCAGGAATTGGCTGCATTGAATTCATTCTACGAGCGGACCCAGGATCGTGGGCCCAACCTCAAAGCGCTGAATGATTTCATCTCGCAGCAGCCGGTGAAGGGCGAGTTGATTATCCTGGTTACGCACTTCGTGACCATTGCCGGTATCGCGGGCACAGGCGTTTCGTCCGGCGAGGGGGCATTGCTGGCGCTGCATGAGGATGCACCGTACACGGTTGTCGGTCGACTCGATTTCGGAAAATAACCTGAGGCGTTTGTTGAGATGCCGGGAAGTTTCTTAAAGGTAAGCGCTCACAGGGCAACGCATCTGCTTTGTCGTCGGGTACTTGAAGTGAAAAAGTACGTCTGCGCGCCCGACGCCTTTCATCTGCGGCACCCTGTAAACGCTTACAATTAGGTGGTTTGAAGCGCATCGGACTTTGCAACCCTATGAACGGTTACACTTAAAGAACCATAAAATGAGAAGACATTCGATCCGGTTATACCGGGCAACGCAATTTTGAAAGGAGACAGTATGAAGCGCAATGCATCGGCCGTATGGCAAGGTGGACTAAAGGACGGAAAGGGTCGCATCACGACAGACAGCGGTGTGCTGTCCGACACTCAATATTCTTTCAGCACGCGTTTCGAGGAGGGCGTCGGGACCAACCCCGAAGAACTGATCGCAGCTGCGCACGCCGGCTGCTTTTCGATGGCCCTCTCGATGATGCTGGGTGAAGTAGACATCAAGCCCGAGCAAATCGACACGAAAGCGACTGTCAGCCTGGAGAAGGGTGAGGGCGGATTTTCGATAACAGCGGTTCATCTCGAGGTCAGCGTGAGTGCGCCGGGTGCAGCTCAAGAAGCAGTATTAAAGGCTGCCGAAAAGGCCAAGGCGGGATGCCCTGTCAGCCGGGTTCTTAACGCCAAGATCACGATGAATGCGAAATTGAAGAGTTGATTATGCCCTTCGGGCAACAGAAAATTGGTAAGCACTCACAGGGCACCGCATCTGCTTAGTTGTCGGGCACTTGAAGTGCAAAAGTACGTCTGCGCACCCGACGCCTTGCATCTGCGGCACCCTGTAAAAGCTTACAATTAGGTGGTTTGAAGCGCATCGGACTTTGCAGCCCTGTGAACGGTAACGAAATTTGTATTTCCTGTAGAGGTGAATTTAGAAAAACACCTCGAGGAGAGGTATATACGGTTGCGTCTGGAATCACCAGACGTTTCATTCTTGGTTATCCAAATATTTCCTATTCCCCGTTAAGTCCTACCACTGTAGTTATTCTCCGTCTGTTTTCGTCTGTGCTGAACACGGTGCAGGTCTCGTTATAAAGCATATAAATCGCCTTGTGCAGCTTCCGGTAATTACATCGAATTTTCGCGTCGCTTTGAAAGATGATATCGATCGGGGTGTCGTCAAACAGTGATTTTAAATGCATTGGGTACTCTGCCGTTTAGGGCTGTATTCAATGAGCGCCGATTACAATTTCACCGTTCTCGTTGAAGAAAATTCATATCCCTTCCGTTTGGCCAAATAAGTAGGTTTGCCCTGTCATACAACCCCTTATTGTTTATCATTGAAATTGCCCACGACGGCCACATATTAGCAACCAATTACCCATGAAACTCATCAAACTAATGATTGAGCAGTGAGGTATTAGGGATATCATTCAGAAAAAAAACTTTAAGGAGGTTAGATAATGAAGCTTAATAGGACTTTTCTCATTTTATTGATTTTGATGACTGTTTCAATAGGCTGCAGCGATGATGATAACAATGCAATTGCTCCTGTAGAAACTGCATCTTTACGCGTTTTGCATGCATCGCCGGATGCCCCTAACGTGGACGTACTGGTTGACAATCAGGTTGTTTTGTCGGATGTCTCCTACACACAGGCCTCTGATTTCCTGTCTGTTTTGCAGGGAAACCGAAACGTCAAAGTGAACGCAGCCGGAACGTCGACAACTGTAATCGACGCAGATCTTCTCTTTGCATTTGATTCATTTACCACAATCATCGCTACAAACTTTGTGGCGCAAATCGAACCTCTGGTTTTGCCGGACGAAAACACCCCACCCAGCGGCAATTTGCTTAAAATTCGTGTCGTGCACAGCGCCCCGAGCGCTCCGCCTGTCGATGTATACGTTACTGCTCCGGGTGCGGACATCAACACCACTACGGCGACGCTTTCAAACGTGGCATTCACTGAATTTTCGGATTTTCTCGAAATACCCGAAGGCGATTATCAGATCAGGGTAACAACAGTCGGGGCCAAGGTTCCGGTATTTGATTCAGGTACGGTGACACTGGATGCCGGTTCGATCTTCACCGCGGTTGCCGTCGATGCAACCGGCGGCGCATCACCCATCAGCCTCGTCGTTCTCACGAACGATCCGTCAACCCCGTTTATTGAAATTGCCGACAATCGTGCCCGTCTTCGCGCGGTCCACGCGTCACCCGACGCACCCAATGTCGACATTCTTGTCGATAACGCGGTCGTGCTTTCAGACGTCGCGTTCACACAATTTTTGGACTATGCGGCTGTCCCCGCCGGCGATCGAAACATTAAAGTCAATGCCACCGGTACAGCGAGCAGTGTGATCGACGTCACGGTCCCTTTGGCGGGTGGAACAAACTACACGGTCTTGGCAGTAAATTTCGTTGCCAATATCGAACCGCTGCTCCTGGTCGACAATACAACAACGCCAACACCAGGTAATGCGAAGGTTCGGGTGGTGCATGCTTCGCCGGATGCACCCAACGTGGATGTTCTGGTCGATGACACAATCGTGTTGACGAACGTCGCTTTCAAAGAATTTTCAGACTATTTGGAGGTTCCGGCCGGAGCGAGAAACTTCAAGGTAAATGCGACGGGAACGGCATCAACCGTGATCGATGTGACGCCAACGTTAGTCGATGGCAGCATATACACCGTCGTAGCACTCAATACATTGACCAATATCGAACCTCTTCTGTTATTGGACAATTGACTCTGACAGATAAATAATACAAAAGTACAAAGGCGGATTACACGGCGTGAATCCGCCTTTTTTTCGTGTGAGGATTCTCGATAGTGATCTGGGCGTAGGGAAGGGGAAATCCTGATCCAATAAAACCGTTATATTCCCGATGCCTGTTTCAGCCCTCGGGGGGAAGATCCGGCCGGCCTATCTGCCGACAGCGGTCTTCATACTGTCAAAGTGCTGGGCAGCCGATTGGAAGATGATGTAATCGATAAACTTTTCGGTGGTTACCTCACCGCCAAAGGCGGGCATGCTGCCTTTACGGTCGAGTTCATCATCGGTCAGCCCGGAAACGTACGCGGCCAGTTCGGCACCATTTTTTCGCAGCAGATCCAAGGCTTCGGTCTTGGTGCAATCCGAATGCTTCTGGACGCTCTTTTTGGACATCGCATTGATTTGATCCATGGTAAGCTGCGGCAGATCTTCACCCTTGACGATCATGGCCAGCATTCCGGAAATCGCAAAATGCCCGGCGCCCAGGTGACTCGCAGTGACACCCACGGACCATTCCTCCCACTCACAGACATTTTTCCAGTCATCGTCGGATAGATTTTCCACAAATGCCACCACATCATCTCTAAATGATTCGATTCGTTCGGATATGTCTTTAGCACGCTGGTTCATTTTTTCCTCCTTAGCTGATGAAGCAGTGTTGTTAAGGTATCAGGAATTACCGATCAGTCTTTCACGTAGTAGCCGTATTCCTTGGCATTGACATTGTGTCGCTTTTCCCAACCGATGGTCGAAGTCGGTGTGGGGCCGTAGTCGTGGCCCGGCCAGATGATGGTATCGTCCGGAAGTTGCGTCAGGCGGCGGATGGACTCGCCCAGGGTGGGGCGGTCGCCACCGGGAAGGTCGGTGCGGCCGCTGTCGCCGACAAACAGGGTGTCGCCCGTAAAGAGATTCCCCTGCGCATACAGGCAAATGCCGCCTGGCGTGTGGCCCGGCGTGTGAATGATATCGAAGGTGATTTCACCCAACTGCAGGGTTTTTTCATCTTTCAGGAGAACATCAGCCGTGGGGTATCCGGCGGCATCGAGCGCATGGATGATGATTTTCGCCCCGGTCAGCGATTTTAATTCTGCATTGCCGGCGGTATGATCGCCGTGGGTGTGAGTATTGACGATGGTTTCGATTTCAAGACCCTGTTTCTCAGCCACGGACACAATCAGATCGACGTCACGGCCGGGGTCGATCACCAGTGCTTTGCGGGTCTTCTCGCAGCCGACGATGTAGCAGAAGTTGTCCATGTATCCGATCTCGAGCTGTTTTATGATCATCGATTATCCTCTGCAGATTTGTTGATCAGGAGCCCCGCCAGCAAAGTCCCCCCGATGGCCAGGCATTCCATGTCGAGGTAGTGTTCTGCTGAACGTCTGAACAGGATCGAGGACTGGGCGGGAAACTCGTCATCGCGGTCGTTGAAGCGAAAATAGACGGGGATGCGGGGCAGCAAATCGAAGGCGACGGCGAGCTCGAATGACGGCTCGTCGACCAGGCACCCCCCGGTGCGGCGACAGGCCTCTTCCAGTGCGGCGAGCTTACCCGCAAAGGTGGTTTCGATAATCTTGTTTGTGTTCGCCGTGAAATAGCCGGTCAGCGGCGCGGCATCTCTGAATTCGCGGTAAGTCACCCATCCGCCCGGCGCAGGCACCGTTGCCGGGCACTGCAAAATGTAGCGGCAGAGAACGACGCTCACCGTGAAGTTGGCCTTTTGCCCGTGTGCATCGAAGACCCCATCTTTTGAAACCCGGTAGGGAGTTCCGTACAGAGGAAGAATCAGCGCCCCTTCGCGGGTTGTCGCACCCAGAGCCTCTGCCCGTGACAGCAAATCGATGTCGCCGATTTGCGTCAGGTAGTCTTCCAGGGTGGTCTCGAAAATCGCCGCTCTTTTCATGCGGATTTCTTCCGGGGCGCCGCCGTTCGATGACGGCGAAGCTTCGCGCCGATTTACACTTGAGGATTTTCTTTCTTCAACCGCTCGATCTGTTTCATTACGGCATCGTATTCGTCCTCGAGGGCCAGCAGGTCCATCATAACGGGTGGTTTGACCGAATGGGCCGGGAGCCTCTTTTTTGTTTCGGCGATTGCCTGGTCGAGGATTTCGAGCCTATGTCGGAGCTCTTCTATTGTCTTCATCGTGGCTGCTTTTCATCCGTGTTGATAACGACTGAAGAGAAGATGCAATCGGGAAATAAGCCAACCAAAAATCCCAACCAGATGTTCTGATGGCAGGTGTTCCCGCAATACCCCGTCTTTTAAAAATCATTTTCCAGCACGATACGATGGCCGGGTTTGGCAGTGCGCAGCTTTTCAATCGCGTCGTTGACCTTGGACATCGGAAACGTTTCGGTCACCGGTTCTATGCCGTGCCGGGCGGCAAATTCGACCATCGACGCCATGGTGGCGGGACTGCCCAGCGGCGAACCGCCGAATGATCTCTGCCCGAGAATCATGGGGAAAACGGTTGCTTCGACGGACGGGGCGGCACCGACGATATGCAGTTTGCCCTTGGGGCTCAGTGCGCCGATGTAAGCATCCCAGTCAAGTGCCACGTTGACCGTCACCAGGATCATGTCGAAGTGGCCGGCCAGCTTTGCGAGTGCCCCTGAATCGGTGGTATTCACGAAATGGTGCGCACCGAGATCACGGGCGGCGGGTTCCTTGTCAGGGCTCGTAGAAAAAGCCGTCACTTCACACCCCCAGGCTTTCAGAAACCTCAAGGCCATGTGGCCCAATCCGCCGATGCCGACCACAGCCACCCGGTCGGTGGGGCGGACATTGTTTTGCACAATGGGATTGAAAACGGTTATACCTCCGCAAAACAAGGGCCCGGCCGTCTTGATGTTAATGCCGGCGGGCAGGGGAATCACCCAGCTCTTGTTGGCGCGAACCGAGTCGGCGAAGCCGCCGTGTCGGCCGACAATGGTCCCGACGGCATCGGCACAGAGGTTGTGATTGCCCGACAGGCATTGCTGACAGGTCATGCACGACTGGGCAAACCAGCCCAGCCCGACTTTTTGACCGGGAGTCAAGTGGGTCACGCCCTTTCCGACCGCCCTGATCGTTCCGGAGATCTCGTGCCCGGGCACGATCGGATATTCGGTTATTTCCCAATCGTTGCCGAGCATGCTCAGATCGCTGTGGCAGATCCCGCAGCTCGTCACATCGATGTCGACCTGATCCTCTCCGATGTCTCCGGGTTCATATTCGAACGGTTCCAGCGGTTTCCCGGCAGCCATCGCGGCGTATGCTTTCACGGTCATATCGGCTCTCCTTTGTGTGGTGGTTTACAAACGAAATGAATTTTATTAGCGTGTGCAATTAACAACTTAATGCTCCTCGTTATGGATGCAAGTCTTGC
>CAWBCG010000059.1:0-5649 GCA_963787235.1 uncultured delta proteobacterium | reverse complement strand
TCGAGTCCCTGTTTCTGGGGGTTGACTGGCGCATTATTGCGGCATCTTTCATCGCCATCGTTCTGAGCGAAACAGTCGATACGGAAGTGTATCAAACGCTTCTGCAGCGGCCCTGGATGCAGCGGGTGATCGGCTCCAACCTTGTCAGCATTCCACTGGACAGCATTTTATTCAACCTGATCGCATTCGCCGGCGTCTTCAAACCCGGCATGCTGATGGCGATCATTTTCGGTGAAATCGTCACCAAATTTGCCACCGGGGCGGTGGCCGCCCTTTGGCGGACTTGGGACGACAAGACCCCTTCGGTGCGCGCCGCCGTATCGTGAAGTGCCGTGTCAATGTGATTAACAAGTAAAGATGGAGGTTTGATCGTGCGCAGACTCAGCATCGTAATCCTGTCTTTGGTATTGGGCTGTTCCCTGGCCTTTGCTGCACCGAAAGAATTGAAAGTCGGCTTTGTCTATGTCTCACCCATCGGTGACGCCGGCTGGTCCTATGCCCATGATCAGGGCCGCCAAGCGGTCGCTGCCTTGCCGGGCGTAACGACATCCTATGTCGAGGCGGTGGCCGAAGGGCCGGATTCGGAACGCGTCATGCTCAACATGGCCAGAAAGGGCTTCAATGTCATTTTCGCCACCTCTTTCGGCTACATGGATTCCATGCTCAAGGTCGCCAAGCAGTTCCCGGACGTTGTCTTCGAGCACTGTTCCGGATTCAAACTGGCCAAGAACA
Organism: uncultured delta proteobacterium; assembly: GCA_963787235.1. Lineage (GTDB taxonomy): Bacteria > Desulfobacterota > Desulfobacteria > Desulfobacterales > SG8-13 > JARFQH01. Next base: position 4,917 of record CAWBCG010000059.1, on the reverse strand, counting down.
TGGGCAATTATTTCGGACGGATGTACCAGGCGCGCTACCTGTCCGGCATGGTGGCCGGCTATATGACCAGGTCCAACATCTTGGGGTACGTGGCTGCCTTTCCGATCCCGGAAGTGATTCGCGGCATCAACGCCTTTGCGCTCGGTGCGCAGGCCGTGAACCCGAAAGTCGAGGTGAGAGTGGTCTGGACCAAGACCTGGTACGACCCGGCCACCGAAAAGGAAGCCGCCAAGAGCCTGCTCGATGTGGGCGCCGACGTCATCGCCCAACACCAGGATTCTCCGGGGCCCCAGGAAGCCGCCCAGGAGAAGGGCGTCTATTCCATCGGATACAATTCCGACATGTCGAAGTTTGCTCCCAAGGCCCAGTTGACCGCTCCGATCTGGAATTGGGGTCCGTTCTACATTCAGACGGTCGAGCAGGTCCGCAACGGCACCTGGAAGAGCGCGTCGATCTGGTGGGGCATGAAAGAGGGGATAGTGGATCTGGCGCCTTTCGGGCCCATGGTTCCGGAGGACGTGCAGCAGAAGGTGCAGGCCGAAAAGGCGGCCATTGTTGCCGGCACGGCCGAGCTCTTTGCCGGACCGGTTACCGATCAAGCCGGCAAAGTCCAGGTTCCGGCGGGCCGCATCGCGACGGACGAGGAACTGCTGAACATGAAATATTTTGTAAAGGGTGTGATCGGGACCTTGGAGTGAAAAAGGCGACATACCTTTTTTAGGCGCTTTTGAATATTGCGGACTTTTGTTTCCAACAATAAGTGATCCATTTGACCGCCGGCTGTGGCTTCGGTTTCATGCGGTGCAGAACTCGGCGTTAAACGGATCTAACCCCATTGCCGGCCCGGTTTTGAAAAAAGGCCGGTGCCGGTTAAAAACCTCGGAAGCGGTCATCTCATGAGTGCGAAGGCGATGGGGCAAGGCCCGCTAAACGCCTCAAACAGCTGCGCCTGCTTCAACCGAAGCCACAGCCGGCTCCTATCTCTATCAACAGGATGAAAGTACGCTTAAACCGGAAACTCCCTTGCTAAAAGCCAACGACGTCAAGCGGGCCGCATTTCTATTAGAAGTGAATTGTCGGGAGTGTCGCCCACCTGCAGGCCGTGGGATAGGGCGCCTTTTCCCGGCAGCCAGATAAAGATATAGCGATGATCGGATTGCGTGTGCATAAGCGACGGGAGCCTCTCGGCTGGGGCTCCGTTCTTGTTTTCCTGGCGGCGATTGTCCTCTCGCTCACCCTTTGCAGTCTGCTGCTGGCGATTCAGGGCAAACCGGCGTTGAGTGCGTTGAGCCTGCTCATCAAAAGCGCCTTTTTTTCGGCCTGGGCCGTCGAGGACTGTCTGGTCAAATCAGTGCCGATTTTTCTGTGTTCGCTGGGTGTGGCGATTGCCTTTCGCCTTCAGGTTTGGAATATCGGTGCCGAGGGTCAGTTTGCCCTGGGTGCGGTGGGTGCCACGTGGATGGCGCTGACATTTCCGGAACTGCCCTGGTATGCTCTTTTACCGGCCATGCTGGCCATGAGTTCACTGGCCGGCGGCCTCTGGGGCCTGGTGCCGGCGCTTCTCAAGATCCGCTTGCGGGTCAACGAGATCATCGTCACGCTGATGCTCAATTACATCGCGATCCTCTTTCTGGACTACCTCGTGTATGGTCGGTGGAAGGATCCGGCCAGCTTCGGATTTCCCATGACCCCCGAGTTTTCGGCCGGTGGGGTGGTCGGCACGATTGGTGGTTCCCGCATCAACTGGGGGATTGCCGTTTGCATCGCGGCCGGACTGGCCATGTGGATTTTCCTGCGCTTTACCCGGCTCGGGTTCGAGCTCAAGGCCGGCGGTGAAAATCCCCGTGCCGCCCGTTATGCGCGGCTCTCCTACGATCGTTTGGTGATTCTGGTGATGGTGTTGAGTGGAATGCTGGCCGGATGGGCCGGTTTTCTCGAAGCCTCGGCCAACTTGAACCGTCTGCAGCCAAGCATCATGGCCGGTTACGGTTACACGGCCATTGTCGTGGCCTGGCTGGCCCGGCTCAATCCCCTGATGATCGCGGTGGCTGCTTTTTTACTGGCCGGTCTGCGAGTCGGTCTCGAAGCCTTGCAGCTCGACCTGCAGGTACCGGCCGCGTTCGGGGAAATCATGGAAGGCCTTATTCTCTTGACCGTTCTGGCCGGCGGTTTTTTCACGCGTTACCGGCTTGCGCTGCGGAGAAACACATGAACGCGGACATGCTGGTGCCGCTGCTGGCCGCAGCCGTTCAATCCGGAACACCGATTCTGTTCGCCACGCTGGGAGAAATTCTCACCGAGCGGTCCGGGATATTGAATCTCGGGGTTGAGGGGATCATGCTGGTGGGCGCCCTGGCGGCGTTTTTGACCGCCAAGCTCACAGGTTCGCCCGTTTTGGGATTTCTGGCCGGGGGACTCTTCGGGGCTGCGCTGGCAGGCGTGCATGGCCTGGTGTGCCTGACGTTTCTTGGCAACCAGGTGGTTTCCGGTCTGGCGCTGACGATCCTCGGGACCGGATTGGCCAATTATCTGGGAACCCCCTATGTCGGCCAGGAAGCACCGGGTTTCAAGGCCTTCGCACTGCCCCTTCTTTCAAAGGTTCCTTTGTTGGGACCCATTTTGTTCAACCAGGACCCGCTGGTATACACCTCTTACCTGATACCGCCGCTGCTGTGGATATTTTTACACTACACCCGCTGGGGTCTCGGATTGCGGGCGGTCGGTGAATATCCCGACGCGGCGCTGTCTGCGGGTCTGCGGGTCAAGGGCTATCGCTGGGCCGGGGTATTGGCCGGTGGGTGGTTGATGGGCTTCGGCGGGGCTTACCTCTCTCTGGCCTACACTCACCTTTGGACCAACGGTCTTTCAGCCGGCCGTGGATGGATTGCGGTCGCCCTGGTGATTTTCGCTTTTTGGCGGCCCTGGCGGGCCGTGGTCGGGGCTTATCTTTTCGGAGGCGTTATGGCGTTTCAATTTCGCCTGCAGGCCAGCGGAACCAATCTGCCGTCGTCCCTTTTACTGATGCTTCCCTATGCCCTCACCATCGGGGTCTTGGTTTTTTCGTCCTGGAAGGGAAAGGGAGATGAGGCGCCGGGGGCGCTGGGGATTAACATCGAACCGTCGGAATAAAAATTTTTACCCGCTGGGCAAAAAATTTTTTCAGATCGATCGGAGATCAACTATGGCTGGAAAAAATAAACCGTATAAGAGGACTTTCCCGGTTTCCTGGGAGCAGCTCCACCGGGATTCACGAGCGCTGGCCTGGCGGCTGCTGGACCGGAACGACTACTTCAAGGGTCTCGTCGCCATCACGAGAGGCGGCCTGGTGCCGGCCGCGATAATCGCCCGCGAACTGGATATCCGCCTGGTCGACACGGTCTGTGTCAGCAGTTACGACTGGCAGGATCACTCCGGTGAGGTAGAGGTTTTAAAACCGCTCGACATCGACGGTGAGGGATGGCTGTTGATCGATGACCTGGTCGACACCGGCAAGACCGCCAAAATTGTGCGCGACATGCTGCCAAAGGCGCACTTCGCTACCGTCTACGCCAAGCCCCAAGGCCGGCCCCTGGTCGACACGTTTGTCACCGAAGTCAGTCAGGACACCTGGATCCTGTTTCCCTGGGATGCGGACAGCCAGTTTGCCGAACCGATCATATCGAGACGGTAGAGGCCACGCCAGGGTCATCCCGGTTGACGCGTTTTTCACAGTTGGGTAGAAATTGGGTAGGTGCATGACTGCAGCAACAAAGGCATCGCTGAAAGATCGATTGGTCCTGCTTGGGATTTGCTCCGATGAGAATTCAAGCTATATGAGGGGCGCTGCAGAAGCGCCAGCCCTTATTCGCGCGGCACTTTATAGCAAATCAGCCAATTTAACCTCCGAGACAGGTATTTGTCTTTCCAGCACCCCTCGTTTTGTCGATATGGGTGACATGATCGTCAAAAACGGTATTGAATCGTTCATGGACATCGAGTGGCATTTGTCGGAAGTTATAAACGATGGCGCGTTGCCATTGGTTCTCGGAGGAGATCATGCGATCACGTATCCGATTTTGCGGGCCGTGTCGCGTCAATATGGACAAATGAGCATCTTGCACTTTGATGCGCATCCGGATCTTTACGACGTGTTGAATGGTAATCGATTATCCCACGCTTGCCCCTTAGCAAGGATCATGGAAGAAGGGCTGGCGAAAAGGTTGGTCCAGGTAGGTATCCGAACAATGAACGCCCATCAGAAGGCGCAAGCAGACCGATTCGGAGTAGAAATCCACGAAATGCGGTTTTTTGACATCCGTTCGTTTGATCCCGTTTTTTCTGAGCCGGTATATCTGTCTTTCGACATGGATGCTCTCGATCCAGCCTATGCGCCGGGCGTTTCTCATTTTGAACCGGGTGGATTATCTGTGCGAGACGTGATTACAATGATTCACAAAGTGACAGTTCCGATTATCGGAGCCGACATCGTCGAGTATAACCCGAAGCATGATGTTCACAATATGACAGCGATGGTTGCAGCAAAACTCGTAAAGGAGATTGGCGGTATGATTTTAAAAAATACGCCACAAGTTTCATCAGGAAAAAATTGAAATGCAGCTTGAGCCCTTTGTTTTGGAAAGATACTTTGCAAAACATGAGTTTTCAGCCAAATATCTTCTGTCGAGTTCTGACTGTGAAGCATTTTACGTGGAAGCGTTTCTGGAATCGACCGATGCCCAGAGCTTGAGGTTGTGGGAAAACCTGAAACTGGGGATCATACAGGGACATCGTGCACGACGTGCTTGCCAACAGGAAGCAGGTGTCTCTAATACCACTACGCACGTTGTGAAAGAATGTCCCTGTATCACCAAAGGATTTACGTGACATATTTTCCGGATCAAAGAGCCCAATTTTTTCATTGTGTTGTAACATCGTACG
>CAWBCG010000058.1:0-16660 GCA_963787235.1 uncultured delta proteobacterium | reverse complement strand
GGTGTTCAAATCAGTCAACTCACCAATAACGATGATACGGATTTACGTTTTTTATCAACAATAATGGACAGGTAGTCTGGGAGCATTATCCTTATGGGTTATATCTTTATGACGGCAACGGCATAACTCAATTCAGCAACAACTACAAAGACTCGGAACCTGATATCAACGACAGTGGAAAGGTGGTTTGGGAAGCCGATATCGGCGACAAGGAGATATTACTCTTTGACGGTGTCCAGGTAATACAGCTTTCAGATAACGTCTACGACGACTTCAGTCCCCACATTAACAACCACGGACAGGCGGTCTGGTTCGGGCATGATAATTATGACCATGAAATATTCCTGTATGACGGTGGCCAAATCATCCAACTCACCAATAACGAATACTTAGATTTTATTCCTGACATCAACGACAAAGGGCAAGTGGCCTGGGTCGCGTCTGATAATCAGGATGAGGTAATATTGTTTGACGGTGGCGGCGTCTCTCAAGTTATCAGTAACGATTCTTATCGTAAATATTGGCTCGCCATAAATAACAATGGACAGGTAGTTTGGGAAGCATTTGACGACTATGACTATGAAATATTTCTCTATGACGGTACAAACATAATTCAACTTACCGATAACGAACGCAACGATCGTAGGCCCCATATTAACGACAATGGACAGGTAGTCTGGGAATCAGAAATCGGTAACAACGAGATATTCATTGCAAATCCAAATTAAGCTTGCTTCGATAGTCTGTTCCGAGTTTCAAGTTTCTATTTTCGGGTTAAATTCCCTATCGAATCTTCAGGGCTCGAAAAAAATAGTGGAATTATTTTTTGCCGGTGGCGAGGCCCTTACCCCTTATAGTGGATGACCAAGACAGGGCAGGGGGCAGCGTTGATGACATGTTCGGTAGTGGTACCGACAACGAAATCCATGACGTTATCCCTACCGTCGGTGCCGATGACAATCAGATCTGTTCCGAGTTGTTCGGCAACCTCCACGATGACTTTTTCCGGCTTGCCGCTGTGCAGCAGGTAATCTACTTCAATATCATCGGCATGTAATTTGTGGATGACGGTTTTCATTTCTTCCTTGGATTCGATGGCTATCTGCTTGTATTTTTCCTTCATTTTGTCGACACTGACTCGCAGCATCTTTCGTTCGTCCTTGTCCATAAACTCGTCGTGGACATTGAGCAGGGTGATTTTGGAGCCGAACTGGTGGGCAATCTGCACGGCTTTTTTGACAGCAGCATCGGAACGCTCTTTCAAGTCGGTTGGACAAAGAATATGATTGAACATGCGATTCATCCTCTCTGTCAAAGTAGCGGTCGTCGGCGTATTACAATACAGCCTTCTCCCTCTGGCCTTGCCAAAAACTTTATCTTAAAGCCTAATGAATCCCGTATCTCATAATGTCTATCGCGAGGGAAGCGGAAATGTCAAACCAAAACCGAAAAAATCAGAGGACCGCTTCATAAATCACCGAAACGGTCTATCTGCTGAGCACCCCCCCGCGGTTGACAATATTAACGTCACAGTGGTACCTCTCAGCCAATTGTCAGAATTGAGCAGGTTACTTTTTGGGTTGTTGGATAAAGTACCGTTAAGTTTAACAAAAGAGGTTCAACAGTTCCAAAAATTAAGTATTGTGAAAATATGACAGACATCAAGATCATCACAACGGGCGGGACGATCGACAAAATTTATTTCGATGACAAGAGCGAATTTCAGGTCGGTGCGCCCCAAATCGGTGAAGTGTTGAAGGAGGCCAATGTTACCCCGGGCTTTGAGATCACCCCCCTGCTGCGCAAGGACAGTCTGGACCTGACCGATGCGGATCGCAACCGCATTTACAAGGCGGTGAAATCGTGCCCTCAAAATCGGGTTATCGTCACCCACGGAACCGACACGATGATCACCACTGCCCTGGTTCTCAAAAAAATCACCCACAAGACGATTGTGTTGACCGGCGCCATGCAGCCGGCTAAATTTCGTTTTACGGATGCCGTGTTCAACATCGCCTGCGCCTTTACGGCCGTTCAGCTTTTGCCGGCCGGGGTTTATATCGCGATGAACGGTAGAATATTCGATCCGGAGGCATCCAGGAAAAACCGCGATCTGAACCGGTTTGAACGCCGGGATAAACTGGATGAATAGTCGCTGGCACTCGGTTTGATCCGATGTATTTAACTCAGGAAGTCGATTGAACATGCCAAAGCCGACTCAGGAAGAGATCGTCACCATCGTCGATGAAGAAAACCGTGTCGTCGGCGCCGCCCCGCGCTCGCGCATGCGCGCCGACGGGCTGCCCCACCGCGCCACCTACATCCTGGTTTTCAATGACGAGGGTGAGCTTTTTGTTCAGAAACGGACCACGGTAAAGGACATTTATCCCGGATACCATGACGTGGCCACCGGGGGGGTCGTTCTTTCCGGGGAGTCATACGAGGATGCGGCGAAGCGGGAGCTGGCGGAAGAACTTGGCATTACCGGCGTGCGGCTAAAGGGCCATTTCGATTTTTTTTACGAAGACGCCGGCAACCGGGTATGGGGCCGGGTTTTCTCCTGCGTTTACAACGGCGATGTTATTCTGCAGGAAGAAGAAGTGGAGAGCGGCGCCTTCCATCCTGTGCATGAAATCCTGGAGATCAGCCGTAATCGACTTTTCACGCCGGATGGTCTCTACGTGCTGCAGCGTTACCTCGCGCAAGTCCCCCCGCCGGCCGGCGACGATGGCTAAACATGGTCGCCATTTGGGTTGTTCAGGCGCCCCGCCGGCAAGGCACGATAACGAGAGACATGACCGTACCGATCCAATAAGGGTCACGGTAAGAAATAATTCCAAACGATTGCGCCGGATTATGGTTTGTCTACAAGGCACATCCACCTGCGCATATCGGGATACGTGTGGGTGGATGTAACGCAGTAGACGGGCCATAAGACAAGCAAGAGGTGGAATTATTTTTTTCCGGGGCCCTAAAGGCGGCATAAAGTATAGACGGATGCGGAATCGACGCCCACGAGTTGAAAAGCGGATGGTCGGGTCGGCTTTCCCGACCACGGGGCAACGGAGGAAAATGTCCATGCGACGACATTTATTCATCGTCACGGTTACCGCACTTGTGATCGGTCTTCTTCAGGGCTGCGCCGGACTGGCGCCGCGGCAGAAAGCGGCGCTGCCGGGGAGACCGCCGCAGGCTGAGAAGCTTCTCACCGAACTCGATGCGGTAGTGGCCCAAGCCGGTGTGCAGGACGCGTCGAGTTTTAAAGTGCCGGGTTTCCCCTACCTGCGCACCAATCGTTTTCTGGCGGCCATGAAAGAGCGCCTCGTCGGTGACGAACAGAAGACCCTCTGGGTCAAAGAAATGTATCGGCTGGATTACGAGGCCAGAAAGAAAGAAATCCAAAATCTTCCGGAGGAGACTCTGAGCGATTTGAGCTCGAAACCGGGCGGAATCCCCGATCGTGAAGCCTTGCTGGTCCGGACGTCTACGGCGGCCGCGCAACTGTTCGACTACGACCGAACTCAGCCCGTTTTTTTCGAGACCTTAAGGGGCGCCGTCGCCGTCCCGGAAGAATATTCCACATCCATGCGGGTCTTCGGTCTTTACCCCATTGCCGCCATACCCATTACAATCGGCACCAAGGTCGCTTACAATAAGTTCAGAAAATGGCACCAGTCGCCGATGGCGGACCTGACGGTCGAGGGGCGTTTGATGGCGTTCGCGGCCGAGGGCGGAGGAACCAACGGGGACGGGAAACCGGCGCATCTTTTCGCCGCGGCGCGGCGGAATGCCTTCGGCCTGCCCGATCTGAATGATGCGGACATCATGGCACTGGTCCGATCCTATGCACCGGTCATTATCCAGGATGTCGTTGCCGGTTACGATCGATTCGGCGAGGTCTTCTGGAAAGACGGGACCGTGGCTGTCGACCCGCGGCGACCGGTGATCTACTACTACATCACCACCTCTTTTATCAGCCGGATACCGGTGCTGCAGATCAACTATTCTCTCTGGTACTCCGAGAGAAGCGGCGAGAAGACGCCTTCTTATGAAAAGGGTCCTCTGGACGGCCTCACGCTGCGAATCAGCTTGGATCGGAACGGGCAGCCGCTGATGGCGGATATAATGAACAACTGCGGCTGTTACCATTTTTATGCACCACCAAAAGGAAGGGTGGATAAGATCGTTTCGAGCAGCAACGGACTCTATCCTTTCGTACCGGTGTGGATGCCGCCGGACTACCCCGATAAACCGCTGACCCTGCGCGTGAACTCGGGCTGGCACCAGGTCGAACACCTGTACGCATCAGAAGCGCCGGCAGATGCGGCGACCTACCGGCTGATGCCATACGATCGCCTGGAAGCACTGCCGCGTGCGGATGGCTCATATGAAAGTGTGTTCACAGCCGAAGGAATCATGAAAAATTCCACCCGCATCGAACCCTACATCTTCTTTTCCGTTGGCATTCACGACATCGGCTACATGCGCCAGCGCAGCCATCATGCCGTCAAAATGATCGGGCGGGCGCATTTTACAGACCCGGACATATTCGACGGAAAATTCGTTTTCAGCCCGGCCGAACAAAACCGCAGCGGCACGGCATGGTGAGACCGTGAGACAAAACGCCGATTTTGAGTTCGACACACCGGTTGACCGCCGCAATACCGCCAGCATGAAATGGGACAAGTACAAAGAGCGGGACATTATCCCCATGTGGGTGGCGGACATGGACTTTCGCTCGCCGCCGGCCGTGATCGCGGCCCTCCATGAACGCGCCGACCATGGCGTATTCGGTTACACAGCCGTGCCGCATGACCTGGTTCGTGAAGTTCAGTCGCAGCTGAAGGAAAAGTACGACTGGGTGATCGAAGAGGAATGGCTCGTCTGGCTGCCCGGACTCGTCACCGGCCTGAACGTCGTCTGCCGGGCGGTGGGGCGAGAGCACGACCGGGTTTTGACCACTGTTCCCGTCTATCCGCCCTTCCTCAAAGCCCCCGGATATTCCGGACGCGCACTGACGACCGTGCCGCTAACATGCTCGGGCGGACACGGAACCGATGGCGCCGTTACAGGCGGCAACCGCTCCGACGCACACTGGCAGATGGATTTCGATCGGATCCAAAAAGCCGTTACGCCCGACACCCGGCTCTACATTCTCTGTCACCCGCACAATCCGGTGGGACGGGTATTCGACCGGAATGAGCTGGCGAATCTGGCCGAGATTTGTGAAAAGAATGACATCGTGGTGTGTTCCGACGAGATTCACTGTGAATTGATCCTGGAACCCGGCATGCGCCACGTTCCCTTTGCAACGCTGGCTCCCGAAATCGCCGACCGCACCATTACCCTGATGGCACCGAGCAAAACTTACAACATCCCGGGGCTGGGCTGCTCGTTTGCCGTGATATCGAACGCGCACCTTCGACAGCGGTTTAAATCCGCGATGGCCGGGATCGTGCCGATGGTCAACACCATGGGGTTCACCGCCGCACTGGCTGCCTACCGTCACGGCGGCGACTGGCATGCCGCCCTGTTGAATTACCTGCGGAAAAACCGCGATGCGGTGACCATGGCGGTCAACGGCATGCCGGCGGTGGCGATGACACCGATTGAAGCGACCTACCTGGCGTGGATCGACATTCGCGCAACCGGGTTGACCGATCCGATCGCTTTCTTCGAAGCGGCCGGTGTCGGACTGTCTGACGGCCGTGAGTTCGGGGGACCGGGATACGTGCGTCTCAACTTCGGCTGCCCGCGGTCCGTTCTCTTAGAGGCCCTGGAGCGAATGCGAAAAGCGTTGGCGGAAAGACAGCTAGTTTAATAAAGGTAACCGTTCACAGGGTTGCAAAGTCCGATGCGCTTCAAACCACCTAATTGTAAGCGTTTACAGGGTGCCGCAGATGCAAGGCGTCGGGCGCGCAGACGTACTTTTGTACTTCAAGTGCCTGACAACAAAGCAGATGCGGTGCGCTGTGAACGCTTACTAATAAAGGACCTTTTTCCGCTTCTAAAGGAGGGAAGATGATCGAAGTGAAAATCCCGGGTCACGGAACCCTGAGTCTTGACTATCTGGTTCTGGATCACAACGGCACATTGGCCGTGGACGGCATCCTGGCTCCCGGCGTCAGGGAGTGCCTCGAGAAGCTCTCCGAGGAGTTAACCATTTTTGTCGTCACGGCCGATACTTTCGGCAAGGCGCGTGCACAACTCGAAAACATCCCCTGTGAACTGACAATCCTGCCCCCTGGAAACCAGGACCGCGGCAAACTCGCTTTTGTCGAGAAACTGGGCAGCGACCGCACCGTCTGTATCGGCAATGGCCGCAACGACGCCCTGATGTTGGAGACCGCGGCCTTGGGGATCGCGGTCATTCTGGCGGAGGGCGCGGCAGTGACAACGCTGAATTCGGCCGACGTGGTCTGCGTGGGAATCGTTCCGGCCCTGGAGTTGCTGTTGAACCCGCTGCGGCTGACCGCCACCCTGCGGTTTTGACAGGTTTTTTTTCTTACGTTAATTTTCTTACGTAAGAAAAATGGAGGCAATCATGGATAAAATTATGTCGACCCGAATGGATGAAGCCGTGATTCGACATATCGACATGTTAGCGAAAAGGCTCGGAACATCCAAAAAGGCGATTCTTGAAAATGCCGTCCGGTATTATGTTGAAAAGGTCGAGGCGGAACAGGGTTTCGATGTTTTGACGCATACATTCGGAAGCTGGCAGCGCGATAATTCGGCAGCCGAAACCGTGCAGACCATCAAAGATACCATGCGCAAATCTCATGAAAGATATAAGCGATGAAAGCCTATATTGATTCAGATGTACTCATTTGGCATTTGCGCGGTGAACGCAAGTCGCTGAATCTGCTCAAAAGGCTTCGGGATAAAGAACAGTACGACCTGTGGATCGGTGCCATGAACCGTGCCGAATTGGTCTTTTTCATGCAGCCGGCTGAAGAGTCGGTCACACTTCTATTCCTATCGCAGTTTCAAACCGCACCGGTAGATCAGCAGATCATCGACATGGCCGGGGAGTTTTATCGCAAATGGAACCCTCGCAACGGAACTGACGTCAACGATGCCATCCTGGCCGCCACCGTCCTGAAAACGGGCGGCAAAATATACACCTTGAATTCCAAGCATTATCCAATGCCTGAAATTACTGTTCAGCGTGCGTGGAAAGCATAGTTGCTGCTTGACCCATTCCGAAAATCATAGAGCGGTCAAACGATAGGCTTTAAGATAATGATTTTGGATAGAAAAGAGGGAGAGGGGTAGGCCTGCAGTGTATAACACGCCGACGACCTTTAACACGCAACCGTTCACAGGGTTGCAAAGTCCGATGCGCTTCAAACCACCTCATTGTAAGCGTATGCAGGCTGCCGCAGATGCAAGGCATCGGGTGCGCAGACGACTTTTGTACTTCAAGCGCCCGACAACAAAGCAGATGCGGTGCCCTGTGAACGCTTACGATAACACATTCCAAAAACAAGCAAGTGAGGATTCCACATGACCGTGACATTTTTACAGCGCAGTATTTGGCAGCGGATTTTCGGCATCTCCGCCACGGGCAAACCGCAGGACGAAAGCGGCTGGCACTATGAATCTGGACAGCTGACCATCAGCCTGGACCGGATTCCCGAGCTGACCCGACCGGGCACGGCCGTCCGATTCGAAGGCAAGAGCCTGCCGGTAAGGGTTCTGGTTGTTTTCGGGGAAAATGAGCAATACCAGGCGTTTCACAACCGGTGCACCCACATGGGACACCGCCGGTTGGACTACGTGCCGGGAACCGAAACCGTCCAGTGCTGCAGCGTGAGCAAATCCACTTACACGTTTGGCGGTGATAAAGTACACGGCCCGGCCCCCGAGCCCATCCTCACCTATCCGGTGGAGGTTGCCGAGAGAGAGTTGCGCATCAGAATTTCCTGACGCTTGATGGTGAGTGTAAGTGGAACGGCTGTCAAAGTAGCATGATTCCCATAGTTGCATAAACGACATAAAAAATGCTCAAATACTTTATCCTCGGAAGTGGCTTTGCATTTGCAGCCGCAGTGCAGCCAGGTCCGCTGATGGCCTTCTTGCTGTCTCGCGTATCTATAAGCGGGTGGCGGCGAACATTACCGGCAGCCTTTGCGCCAGTGATCAGCGATGGGCCAATCGCTATCTTGGCTTTGCTTGTGCTCAATCGATTTGCGGGTGGTTTTGAACCCATATTGAAAGCCGCAGGAGGAATACTGTTGTTGTATTTCGCCGGAAGCACCCTTGTCGCGTGGCGACGGGAGAAGACGGGAACCGCATTGGAACCGCCATCGGCCCCGCAGACGCTTTTTCAGGCTGTTGCGGTGAACCTCGTCAATCCCGGGCCCTATTTAGGTTGGAGTCTGGTTTTGGGGCCGTTGACCATCGAAGCCTGGAGGCAGTCCTACGGTCTCGCAATCACATTGGTAACTTCATTTTACGTTACAATGGTCCTCAGCCTCTCGCTGATCATAATTCTGTTCGGAACAACTTCGTTTCTCGGTTCCCAGGGGCGAGGGGTCCTGATGTTGGCATCATCGGCCGCGCTGGCAGGCATCGGTGTCTATCAACTGCTTTCTGCTTTTAACTGAGAAGAATTAATTGGTAAGCGTTTACAGGGTGCCGTAGATGTACTTTTGTACTTCAAGTGCCCGCCGACAAAGCAGATGCGGTGCCTTGTGAACGCTTACCCGAACTTGGTTTCTCTCTTGAAGGTGTGGCGACGAGTTGATTAGAATGGCTCTCTTCACTGCTGTGGGGAGTTAACTGCAAGCGGCCTGACGGCAGACACCTTCTGCCGAGAACTCCGGAAGCAGCCGGGCCAGGATGAAATCGCAGAGTCCTTCGATGTCATTCGGCGAATACCTCGGCACACCCCAGTCCAGAGGTGCAGCGCTGACGACCGCAATCAGATTGCGGTCTCCCATGCAGGCCGGCGCTTTTCCGGTTTCAGGGCGAAAGACTTCTATCTTCGACAGAGGGGCCCGCTTAAACCCCTCCACCAGTACGATGTCCATGCCGGCAAGAAATGGAAGCAATTCCAAGGGATGATGGTCATGATCCACATCCATGACCATACCGATTTGTTTTGGCGAAGTAACGATGGTTGTTGCCGATCCGGCCTGCTTGTGCCGCCAGCTGTCTTTGCCTGGCCGATCCATCTCAAACCCATGCACGTCGTGCTTGATGGTGCCAACGCGCAAACCACGTTTTTTTAGCGTTTCAATCAGCCCCACAGTAACGGTTGTTTTCCCGGAACCGGAAAAACCGACGATGCACAACATTGGGGGAGCGTTTTCAGGTATAACGATTCTTTCAGGTTTTTGAGCAGCTTCCATATTACCCAGCAATATCGTTGTCATCGTCAGCCCCCTGTGGCGTTCATGCCACGATAATTTTACGACGTCAACATCATAAGATATCTATATAATACATTAAAATTATGTTTTCATTTTTTCAACAATTTTTTAACTTGATAATTCCCTGTAACTCGTTACAGGGTCATCACAGATTCCCTCTCCCTGGGGAGAGGGTTAGGGTGAGGGGATAAAATCTTACAGTCTTGATACCCTGCAGTTTGCTGCAGGGAGATTTATTGTTTGCAAATTTTCCTTTAACATTTGCCTTACATCCCCTTGCCAAAGGGACAATGCGGATAACTGCACTCCGGGCAATCCTTGCACAGGCCGCCGTGCCCGATGAAGGCCAATTCTTTTTTACCGATCTTTTCTCCGGACAAAATTCGCGGCAGCACCAGATCCAGTACCGTGATACGATGGTGAAGACCGCAGGCCGGTACACCCAACAGCGGGACTTCACCGATGTACGCCGTCAGGAACATGGCCCCCGGCAGCGCCGCCGCACCATAATACACCTCATCGGCCCCGGCTCTTCGTATCGCCGAGCGCGTCACGTCGTCCGGATCGACGCTCATGCCACCGCTTAGCAGCAGCAGGTCGCAGCCGTTGTCCAGATGGCTGCGGATGGCGTTTACGATCATCTCCTCATCGTCCGGGGCAAAGACCACACCGGCCACATCGGAGCCGAGGTCATTAAGTTTCGCGCTGAGGACGGGAGCAAATTTGTCTTCGATCAACCCATTGTAAACTTCGCCGCCGGTAATCACCAGACCGGCTTTGGCCTTGCGTAGGGTCTTGACGAAAATCGCCCCTCCGTGCTGACCTGCTATGGCCGCCGCCCGCTCGATGGGTGCGCGCTTCATCACCAATGGAATCGCCCTGGTGGCGGCAACCAACTCGCCCTTTTTTACAAGGGTGTGGCTGTGAAGGGTGGCACACATGACCTCGTCCACCATGTTAAAAGCAGCCAGGGCTGCGGTGTCCACCGTCAATATGCCGTCAAGAGCCGCGTGCAGGCCGATTTTTCCTTCTCTGGGGTTGTCCTTCCATTCTATCCCTTCACCGGCCAAGCCTCTGGCCAAAATCGAGGCGGCCTGGTTTTCATGGAGCTCGTCTTCCTCCAGATCGATGAGATAAAGATGGTTTTTGCCCAGTTTTTGCAGATGACAGATATCGTCGTTGCACACCGTGTGACCCTTGCGGAAAGCCGGTCCCTTGAACTCACCGGGACGTATCTCCGTGATGTCATGGGCCAGTTTCGTTCCCACGGCATCATTTACGTTTATCTTTTTCAGCACGACAGACTCTCCTTTTGTAAAAGAGGTGCTTCGTAAGCGTTCACAGGCACCGCATCTGCTTTGTTGTCGGGCACTTGAAGTACAAAAGTACGTCTGCGGCACCCTGTAAACGCTTACAATTAGGTGGTTTGAAGCGCATCGGACTTTGCAACCCTGTTAACGGTTAGGTGCTTCAGATATCATATTTGTTTTTATCAGTGAATGTGCAGCAGTTTACAAGTCTGTGGATGGTTGCATTCTTCGTATGCGGCCTCCTCCGGCTGCGGCGTCCAGTTCATGCACGGCCAGGTTACTTCAAGGGGGTGGCTGAAATAGCAATCATCCGTGCAGGGTTTGCAGAGGATAAGTCCGTCTTCTGCGACTTCACGTCGGTCACGGATGGTCTGACCGCATTGGCTGCAGATGACCTTGCGGCGGGTGGGGCCGGGCAGGTCGCATTCGTCCAACTTCACCCGCACCTTCTGGACACGGAAGAGCACGCTGTCGGGCATGCGTTTGTACGCCGCCAGTTGCTGGGCCGATTTGCCTTCCACATCCGGTGCATAAACAGTTGCCAGGCTGCGGGCTTCTTCAGTTGACAGCACGCGGAAGGCCTTGCCGGTATCGAGATTGACGAAGGTTGCCGCCATGATGCCGTAGTCCATGAACTTGAGGCTGCGACGTCCTAACTTGACCCCGGTCACATGGGCAACCGCATCGGCCGTGCAGCGGTCCATCTCGACGTAGACGATCAGCTTCTTGATCTGGTCCCGGCGGGTCGGCTCATCCAAACCGATCAGTCGGCAGCCCAGCAGTGCCATGCGCACACCGACCACCTGCCCCGGACACATGTGGCCGTGGGCGGCGGCGGACTCGTTCAGCAACTCAGCGAAGCATTTCACTGCGCAGGCTCCTTTTCCAAGACCTCATTGACCCAGCCCATGGCGGCCATCATATTCGGGAAACCGATGGTGGTAAGCGCGATCAAGACCGTGTGGATTATTTCTTCGCGGGTCGCTCCGGTCGCCAGAGCCTTTCTGGTTTGAGACATGACGGCACCGCGGGAATTGGCGCCTATGGCGATGCCGAGGTTGACAAGATCCTGTATCTTTGGGTCCAGTGGGCCGCTTTCCCGGCAACTTTTCCCCAGCTGTTTGAAATCCTTGAAGATTTCTGGAAAATTATCGGTGAAATACTGATAGATTTTAGGTAGGTACATTGCGGCTCCTTTTACTCACGTGTTAAAAGACCTGAATCACTACTTCCTTCCGAAGAATTTCCTCGGCCTCGACCCCGCCGCAGCTTGACTTGGTCACCAAAGTGACACGGACAACCATTTTATACTCTCCGGGATCGTCCATGGTTATACGGATCTTCGGAAAACCCGTGACCACCTCCGGTTTTGCGCCATCAGGACTCTGGAGCACATCGACCAGGGTGGAAACATAATAGCCTGGCGGCGGCGTCTCGGGATCGAGATGAACCAGGATAAAGAAAGGCTCTCCAACCCTGGCTTCACGTTGCATATCGTCAATGACGGCCGTATAGGGCCTATTGGTCCTCGGGCAAAGCACCTGGGCCCGGGCCATCGTCAACCATGACAAGGTGAGTCCGGTGAGCAGAGCAAATGCGACCAGAACCGCTTTCCTATCCATCAATACAAGCCGCCCAAGTTACCGGCCGCATGCAGGGTGTCCTTGAAAAAGACCATCCGGCCCATGATTTCGCCTATAAGAATGATGGCCGGCAGCCAGACCGGAACATCTCGGGTCATCCAGACCGCAGCCAGGGGCAGAACCAGGCCGATGATGATCCGTGCCCAGTAGAGAGGCGAGCCGATCCAGGCCCAGCCGGTCTGGGCCATGACGGTCCCCCCGGAAAGCCAGACACAGGGTACGATCAGGTAGACCACCAATCCCACGATCAAGGTCACCGTCAATACCCTGGTCAGCCAGATCCTTTTCTCCGGCGAGGCGAACCAGCTTCCAAAGCTCGTTCCGAGAAGCAGAGCCGTAATCAGGAAGAAGACCAGCGGAAGTACATTGTTTATGGCTGGATAGCTGGGCGGTGAATAGGTCATGCCCATAAACAGGATCGTGGCCAGCCCAACTATGGCGGCACCAAAAGCGACCGGCCCGCTGATCTTGTCTCTGGCCATGAACATCCCAGGACAGTCAAGCCCAAAAAAATCGAAACACCGAGCACTTCCCGCGAAAGCCAGGCTTTGTCCAGGTGCTTGAGCGCCGTGTAGCCCTCCAGGGGATGTCCCAGGTGAAAGAAGGAGGCCACCATTCCGGCGATGATCAATGCCGAAGCCGTCACCCATTCTCCGCGAATGTTTCCCGTGGGACCGTCCACGGCCCATTGCCTCAATGTGCTGATGATCACCAGTCCGATTGCCGTCTGACTGAGGACGGTGAAAAAAACCAGCGGCAGTTCCAAGTTGCTCATATGTCCTCCCTCCCTATGATTCTGGGCAACCGGGGCACCAGGAAGCGCACCGACGGGTTGAGCTTGGGATACTTCGGAAACCCGGGCGGATATTGAACGGCGTCGGGTTTGTCGAAGGTCGCCAGATCCACGATCTGCAGGGCTTCCACCGGACAGCTCTGGACACACTGGGGCTTGAGGCCCGCATCGATGCGCTGCCAGCAGAAGCTGCATTTCTCGGCCTTTTTGAGCACCGGGTTGTAGCGCGGCACACCGTAGGGACAGGAGCGGATGCAGTTGCCGCAGCCGATACACTTTTCCTGGTCGTGGACCACGATGCCGTCCGCCTCTCTCTTGGAGTAGGCCACCACCGGACAGACATTCAGACAGGTGGGGTTTTCGCAATGGTTGCAGGCCAGGGAATAAAAGGCCCGCTCCCGGTGCGGGTAAATTTCCTCCTTGATCGGGTAGACCTGCCGCCAGATAACGGTCTCCGGCTGGTGATACTGGTTCTTGCAGGCCATGGCGCAGGTGAAGCAGCCGATGCACCGCTCGGCGTCGATGTAAAATGCATATTGTTTTTTCATGGATCTCCTCCTTAAACCTTGGCGACGTCGGCGAACTGGTCGTGGATGGCCACGCCGGGCTGACCGGTCTTGAACGCGCCCATGTCTGACGAGGTGTCATCGACCACGTTCTGCACGTTGTAGGGGTTGTTCTTGAACCAGGCCTCGTACATGACGATGGCATCGGGCGGGACCACCGTGCTCAGCTTGGCCGTGATGATAACCTCGCCGTAGGTGTTGGAGACCCGGACGGTGTCGCCGTCATTAATACCTTTCTCGGCCGCCAGTTTGGGGTGGAGGTAGACGAAGGGTTTGGGGTTGAACTCCTCGCTCCAATCCAGGTTGATGAACTGGGAATGGATGCCGAACTTGGAGTGCGGCGTCAGCAACCGGTACTTGTCATACTTCTCCCGTGGCGCCTTAAACTCGGGCAGGGCCTTGTGGCCCCATTTTTCGGCCAATTCGGACTTGAACTCGTACTTGCCGGACGGCGTCTTGAACTTGAGATCGACCCAGGAGGCCGGGTGCATCTTGGCCTTGACCGGACCGTTGCGAAGGTCCTCCCAGGACTTGATGCCGAACAGGTCGTAGACGCCCTGGTTGAACTCCTTGACCATCCACTCCTTGGTGTCGATCTCCGTGGGGAAGGTGCAGGAGCCGGGTCTGAGCGCGTTCATTTTTTGGGACAGGGCCGCGGCGATCTCGATGTTGGACTTGGCCTCGTACATGGGCTCGATGGCCTGTTCGTTGATGGACAGCCAGTAGTGCCAGTAGGAGGCGTTGATGGTCCATTCCTCGAACAGCGTGGTCACGGGCAAAACGATGTCCGACATCTCAACGGTCTGGTTGAAGAACTGGTCCACGGTGACCACCATCTCCAGCTTCTCAAAGGCCTTGAGCATCTTGTTGCGGTCGAAGTCCTGGCTGAAGGGGTTCTTGCAGGAGACCCACAGCAGGCGGATGGGAGGGTCGTCCGCATCCAGGATGACCTGGGCGGTCTTGTTGATGTTCAGGATGCGATCCGAATAAGCCACGGCCGCGTCGTCGGAGGTGAAGGTAAAGTCGCCCTTGACCTCGGCTTTGCCCGGCACGCCCTTGGCCCCCTCGGGCTGTTTCTGCAGCAGGGCGTGGTAGTTGAAGCCCCAGGTTTGCAGGTGCCCGTAGCGGGCGCCGCCTCCGGTCTTGCCCACATTGCCGGTCATGGCCACCAGGGCATCGATGGCGCGTACCGAGGCCCCGCCGTTGACGTGGCGCTGCAGGCCGTAGCCGATCCAGATGGTGGCCGGCTTGGCCGTGGCGAACTCCTGGGCCACCTTGACGATGCTCTCGGCCGGAATCCCCGACTCCTTGGCCGCCCATGCCACGGTGACGTTGTTTTTCAGGTACTCGGCGAACTCGTTAAAACCGATGGAGTTGGCCGCCACCCAGTCTTTGTCGTAGAGGTCGTTGTCCAGGATGTAGCGGGCCATGCCGAGAGCCAGTGCCCCGTCCGCAGACGTCTTGACCTGCCAGTACTCGTCGGCCTTGGCTGCCATCTGGGTCAGGATGGGGTCGATGACCACGATCTTGGCTCCCCGGTCCCGGGCCGCGTAGAGGTACTTGACCGAGTGGACCGAGTTCCAGGCCGGGTTGGCCCCCCAGGCGATGATGTATCGGGCATCGACCATGTCTTCAGGGTCGTTGCACCACATGTCGCCCATGTCGAAGTTCTGGGCGTCGATTCCGGCCGGCCAGCAAGGTGTTCCCGTGAGCCGGGTCGTGTACCCCAGCGAGGTCATCATTCCTTCGACGCCGTAATTGGTGATGCCGAAATTGCCCGAATACTTGGACAGCGCCAGGCCCAACAGCGTGCCGTCCTTGTCATGCATTTCCAGGAGCTTTTTAGAGATGCGCTCCATGGCGTCGTCCCAGGAGACGCGCTTCCAATTCCCCGTGCCGCGGCCTTCCTGGACCATGGGGTACTTGATGCGGTCCGGACTGTAAGGACGGCGGGTGTAACCATAGCCTTTCACGCACAGTCCGCCCCGGGTGAAGGTCGACTCGGTCGCACCCTCGATGAATTGGATCACCCCGTCCTTGACAGACGTCTTGATAGAGCAGGTGTCGTAGCAGTTCCGGGGGCAGGCGTTGCGGAAGAATTCATAGCCGCCCTCGTAGACGATCTCCTCGGCCCTCGACCTCATCGGACGAAGCAGCCCGCAGGGCATGGCGGCCACCGCGCCGGCCGCCAGAAGGCATTTCAGAAATTTCCTTCTGGAGAGCGGACACTTTCCGACCTGAGTTCCAAGTGTATTGTTGGGTTCGGTCATACTTTTCCTCCCTTGTTGCCTGTTCCCCACCTTATATTTTCAAGCGAGTGTCCATCCGCGGTTTCATTAAGGGCACTGATGAGTTTCCGATCCAGAAATGTGCAATTTTTCGCAAGTTCAAGGAAATCGGTGGCATTGCGCGGAGGTGTACTCGTGTACGCCGCACAAGCGATTCCGCCGATTGACGCCGAAATTGCGGAAAAGGGCCATTTCTGGACGGAAACAAGCTATCGCTTCAGACACTCGACCAGACACCTGGCAGCATAACCAATGGCCGGGTGGAGAGAAGGCGCCTTGTTCGTGCGATCGACAAATCTTGATACCCATCTGTCCATATGCTCCAGGAAACGGCTCCTGAGGTCGTGCACTTCTGCCAGGTCCGTTTGCAGGGCGATATGATTCATGGCCAGGGTTGCATCCAGTTCCAGACTGATGTGATCGTCCGGGAACCTGTTCTTCCAGGGGGATTCAAGACCGATTGAAGCATACATCTCACGGACTTCGAGTGTTGTCTTGCTCATGACCAGCGGTTCGGTATCTAAATAGACGGAAGCAAACGGAGGCGCTTCCAAGGCGGCCGGCCCCACAAAGAGTCGGTTGAAAGCGAATTCAACCTCTTCCCAGTCTTCCACTTCAGGCACGTCCTCCGGAAAATTCTTGGCCAACTCTCTGTAGGCCCGCTCGAGTTCAGGCCTGTT
>CAWBCG010000057.1:0-28681 GCA_963787235.1 uncultured delta proteobacterium | reverse complement strand
CTATTAAGGAACCTTTTTTCCTGGGTCCATACAATCAAGACATCGCGCGAAGGCGGTCGGCGGCAATCCGCGCGATCGATTTCACCGAAAAACACCGAGCTTGCAAAAGTGCCATTTAAAAAAAAAGATTATCTATTACTCCGGCCGTCGGATGTCAAGCCGGCACACAAAATTTGTAAGCGTTTTCAGGGCACCGCATCTGCTTTGTTGTCGGACACTTGAAGTACAAGAGTACGTCTGCGCGCCCGACGCCTTGCATCTGCGGCACCCTGTAAACGCTTACAATTAGGTGTTTGAAGCGCATCGGACTTTGCAACCCTGTAAATGGTTACCAAAATTTGATTGCCAAGTGACGAGGCATTTGGTATTTAAAAAGGCTGTCACGCACCCGGTCAGACCGAGGCGGACACCGGCCAAACGACGAATCCAAAGATACCTTCCACTGCCGGTTCTCATCGGTTCGCCTGCGGGAATGGCATCTGCCGCATATCTGCGGCAAACTTAAAAATCGCTCAAATCAGATCAGAGATATTTTCCACGGAGGACTGCAATGATCAAAATTCCGCCGGAAGAAGCGTATTCTTTCGATGACCTTCTCTTGATTCCGAATTATTCCGATGTACTACCCAAGGATGTCAACGTTAGAACGCGCCTGACCCGGAACCTGTCGCTCAACATACCGATCGTCAGTGCGGCCATGGATACCGTTACCGAGGGCGAGACCGCCATCAGCATGGCGCGCGAAGGCGGAATCGGCTTCATTCACCGCAATATGAGCATCAACAGCCAGGCGATGGAAGTCGACAAAGTCAAGAAGTCCGAAAGCGGCATGATCGTCGATCCGGTGACGATACGGCCGGAGCAGAAAGTGGCTGAAGTTCTGGCCCTGATGGAAAAGTTTCGAATATCCGGGGTTCCGGTCACGCGACAGGATCAACTGGTCGGCATCGTCACCAACCGGGATCTACGGTTCGAGACCGAGCTCGAAAAGCCGGTTTCGGAAGTGATGACCAAAGAAAACCTGATCACGGTGCCGGAGGGCATCAATCTGGAAGATTCCAAGAAACTGCTCCACCGGCATCGAATCGAGAAACTTCTGGTGGTGGATCAAAAAGGCCGCTTGAAGGGCATGATCACGATAAAGGACATCGAAAAGATAAAAAAATATCCCAATGCCTGCAAGGACGGCATGGGACGGCTGCGGGTGGGGGCGGCCATCGGTGTCGGGCCTGACATGGCCGAACGGGCTGAGGCACTGATGAAAGCAGGTGCGGACGTGATTTTGATCGACACCTCGCATGGCCACTCCAAGAATGTGATCGATGCCGTGGTCCGACTCAAAGGTGATTACAAGGAGATCGAACTGATCGCCGGCAACGTCGGGACCGAGAAAGGCACCGAAGATTTGATCAACGCCGGCGTCGACGGGATAAAGATCGGCGTCGGCCCCGGCTCAATTTGCACCACCCGTATCGTGGCCGGTATCGGCATGCCCCAGATAACGGCTATCATGAACTGTCGTTCGGTTTCAAACAAGACCAGCGTACCTTTGATTGCGGACGGCGGTATCCGCTTTTCCGGTGATATTGCCAAAGCCGTCGGTGCCGGTGCGCACGTGGTGATGATCGGCGGATTGTTCGCCGGCACCGAGGAGAGTCCTGGAGAACAGATCTTTTATCAGGGACGCAGCTACAAGGTCTACCGTGGTATGGGATCGATAGAAGCGATGAAAAAAGGGAGCAAGGACCGTTATTACCAGACCGAACAGGCCGAGGACGACAAGCTGGTTCCGGAAGGGATCGTCGGTCGCGTGCCTTACCGCGGTAGTCTTTCTGCCAATATTCACCAGTTGATCGGCGGCTTGAAGGCCGGCATGGGGTATTGCGGTTGCCGTACGATTGAGGAACTGCGAGAGAAGGCTCGCTTCGTCAAGATCAGTGCCGCCGGCATGCGGGAGAGTCACGTACACGATGTGATCATCACCAAGGAAGCCCCCAACTACCGGCTTGAATAAAAACGAGGTGATGGGTAAGAGATCATAGGTCATAGGTGAAGGATCTTATCTGTTTTATAACGACCTCATCCATTCGCAAGGAGAAACTTGAAACTCGAAACTTGAAACTCGAAATTCAGAACCCGCAACCCGTAACCCTCAGCCCGTAACCTTTTTTCCAACGAGATAAGTGCAGTGAGCACCCCATGCAGACCACGAACCCTTCTGAATTTGTCCATCTCCACGTCCACTCGCAGTACAGCCTGCTCGATGGGGCTATCCGGATAACCGATCTGCTGCAGCGGGTCACCGACTTCGGCATGAAATCGGTGGCCCTCACCGATCACGGCACCATGTTCGGTACCATCGATTTTTACGGGAAAGCCGTTAAGGCCGGTATCAAGCCGATCATCGGCTGCGAATGCTATGTCGCGCCGCGCCGCCTGACCGACAAGACGCCCCAGGACCACAAAGGTCTCACGCATCTGATACTGCTGGCGGAGAACATAACGGGATACCGCAATCTATGCCGCATGGTGACCGCGGCGCAGTTGGAGGGATTTTACTACAAACCGCGGATAGACAAGCAGATACTCAACGCCCATCACGAAGGCCTGATCGCCTTTAGCGCCTGTCTGCACGGCGAGATTCCGACCCTGATACGACGAAATCGCCTGAAAGAAGCCGACGCGGCCGCCCAGCAGTACCTGAAGCTCTTCGGTGAGGGAAACTTTTTTCTGGAAGTGCAGAACAACGGCATCGACATCCAGCAAACGGTCAACCAGGGCCTGCTCGACATGAGCCGGCGGCTCTCGATACCGCTTGTGGCGAGCAACGACTGCCACTACCTCGACAAGAAGGATGTGCATGCCCATGATGTGTTGCTCTGCATCCAGACCGGCAAAACGGTCAACGATGCCGAACGGCTCAAGTTTCGAACCGACCAGCTCTATTTCAAATCACCTCAGGAGATGGCAGATTTTTTCACCGATTACCCCGGGGCGCTGCAGAACACGGCCCGGATCGCGGAGCGTTGCGATCTGACTTTCGATTTCAAGACCTATCATTTCCCGAAATTCGAAGCGCCTGAAAAACAGAGCGAGGCCGAGTACTTCGAAGAGCGGGTGCGGGCGGGCTTCGGCCATGTGATGGGGCAGATAAAGGCCCGCAAAGCGGATGTGGACGTCAAGGCCTACCAGGATCGGCTCGAATACGAAATCGGGGTGATTAAGGAGATGGGATTTCCCGGTTACTTTTTGATCGTGGCCGATTTTATTCGCTATGCCAAGGAAAACCGGATTCCGGTCGGTCCGGGGCGGGGATCGGCGGCCGGCAGCCTGGTTGCCTACTCACTGGGCATCACCGGACTCGACCCTCTCGAATACGGTTTGATCTTCGAACGTTTTCTCAATCCGGCCCGCAAGAGCATGCCGGATATCGACGTCGATTTCTGCATCAACGGCCGTGAGGATGTTTTCAAATATGTGGTCGAAAAGTACGGCGGCGGCGACTATGTGGCTCAGATCATCACTTACGGAAAGCTTAAAACACGCGCGGTGATACGTGACGTGGGACGGGCATTGAATATTCCGCTGCGGGATGTCGATGCCATTGCCAAGATGGTGCCCGAAAGACTTGGCATCAGCCTGGACGATGCGCTCAAAGAGGAGCCGCGCCTGGAGGCGATGGTGGCGGAAAGATCCGATGTGGCCGACCTGATCGACATCTGCCGGGTGTTGGAAGGTCTGCCCCGGCATGCCTCCACGCACGCGGCCGGCGTGGTGATTTCCGACCGTCCCTTGGTGGACTATCTGCCTTTGTATCGCGGGAAAAAGGGTGAAGTGGTCACCCAGTACGACATGAAAATCGTCGAGAAGATCGGACTGGTGAAGTTCGACTTCCTGGGTTTGCGCAACCTGACGGTGATAGAAAAGACGCTGGCGCTGATCAAACGACAAGGGAAAATCCCTCCGGATCTCGCAGTCCTCGATCTCGACGACCCGGACACCTACCGGCTGTTGTGCGCCGGTGACACGACCGGCGTCTTCCAGCTGGAAAGCTCGGGCATGAAAGACCTGTTGGTGCGATTGAAACCCGAATGCTTCAACGACATCATCGCACTGGTGGCCCTCTATCGGCCGGGTCCGATGGAAAGCGGAATGATCGACGATTATGTCGACCGCAAACACGGCCGCAAGCAGGTGGAATATTTGTTGCCTCAGCTGGCGCCGATTCTCGAGGAGACCTACGGCGTTATCGTCTATCAGGAACAGGTGATGAAAATCGCAGCGGCCTTGGCCAGTTATACCATGGCCGAGGCCGACGATCTGCGCAAAGCCATGGGCAAGAAGATCAAAGAATTGCTGGCCCAGCACCGGGAGCGGTTCATCAGGGGAGCGGTGGCCAACGGCATCGCCGAGGAAAATGCGAAAACGATTTTCGATTTGATCGATAAATTCGGCGGTTATGGATTTAACAAGTCCCACAGCGCGGCCTATGCGCTGATTGCTTATCAGACGGCCTACCTCAAGGCGCATTTTACGGTCGAGTTTATGGCGTCCCTTCTGACCAGCGAAATGCACTCCACCGACGGCGTCGTCAAATTTATCGCCGAGTGCCGCAGTCACAACATACCGGTGCTGCCGCCCGACATTTATGAAAGCGACAAGGAGTTCGCCGTAAAAGGCGATGCGATCCGCTTCGGCTTGGTGGCCGTTAAAAATGTCGGGGAGGGAGCCATTGAAGCCATTACCGCGGCCCGCGACACCTGTCGCTTCACGTCCCTTTTCGATTTCTGCGAGCACGTCGACTTGAAGAAAGTGAACAAAAGGGTGATCGAGAGCCTCATCAAGTGCGGGGCCTTCGATGCCACCGGTGCCAGACGCGCGCAGATGGTGGCGGCTCTCGAGGAGGCGCTGGAATACGGTCAACGGGTTCAGAAAGAAAGAAACGATCCCCAAATGGGCCTCTTTGACTTGGGTGAACAAAAGCCGGCGATCAACCTTCCGGAACTGCCCCAGATTCAGGAGTGGGATGAGCGCCAGCGGCTGGCTTTTGAAAAGGAGGCCCTGGGCTTCTACATCTCCGGTCACCCCTTGAAAGATTACGAAGCCGTGCTGGAGAAGTTTACCAACGTCAATGCGCTGAGCATCAAGGAGAGTCCTGACGGCGGGATGGTGAGAATCGGCGGTATCGTCGCTGCCGTCAAAACCATCAAGACCAAGAAGGGTGATACGATGGCGTTTGTGACCATCGAGGACATGCAAGGTGCGGTGGAGGCCATCGTCTTTTCCGCGCTCTATGCCGGAGCCGGTGATCTTCTCGCCGAGGACAACGCGATCCTGGTCCAGGGACGTCTCCAAAAGGATGAGCAGTCGATCAAGGTGATTGCAGATACGATCATCCCCATAAACAAGGCCGAAGAAACCTGGACGGCCAGTATCCATTTTCACGTGGACATGACCCGGACCGATCGCGAGGCGCTTGCGCGGCTGCAGGAAACACTTCTGCAGCACCCGGGCTCGTGCCGGGCTTTCCTGCACCTGCGCGATCCTCAGGGCACCGATACGGTGATCGGTCTGCCCGAACGAACCAAGCTGCAGGCAGGATCGCTGCTGACCCGCGAGGTCAATCGGTTGCTCGGTTACAATGCCGTCGAGACGGTCTGCAGCGCGGCTGCCGCCGCGGCACCGAACGCTGGGAACTACCGCAACGGTTACAAAGGGTATAAATCCAATGGCAGATACTGAAACACCCGTCTATGCGGTATTGCTGGCCGGCGGTGTCGGGTCCCGACTCTGGCCGGTTTCAAGGGATCTGAGCCCGAAGCAGTTGGTCAAGTTTTTCGGCCGTGACTCTCTGATTCAGGCGACGGTCAAGCGCCTGCTGCCGGTAACGGCTGCGGACAATATTCGGATTGTCTGCGGACAGGAGCACCGGGACGAGATCACCCGCCATCTACAGGAAATCGGCATAGCGGCCGGTAACAGGATCATCTGCGAGCCTTGCGGCCGCAACACCGCACCGGCCATTTTGCTGGCGGTCCTGAAAATCCTGCAATTGGAAAAAGAGGCGGTTCTGTGCGTTTTCCCGGCCGACCATGTGATCAAAAATGCGGCTGTCTTTCGTGACCGATTGCGGTCAGCGATCAGCCTGGCCGACACCGGTTACGTGGTGACCTTCGGTATGACGCCCCACTATCCGGAAACCGGTTACGGCTATATTGAGGGGGGCGACGATGTGTCCGGCGGAGCCTTTATAACGAAGCGATTCGTGGAAAAACCGGACCTGGCGACAGCCCGTCGCTATCTCGAAGCGGGCAATTTTTTTTGGAACAGCGGCATGTTCGCCTTCCGTGCTTCGGTGATTCTGGAAGAGTTCAAGCGGTATCAGCCCGACCTGCTGCACCAGATGATGGAGATCGACCTCTCCGGTGAACAGTTCGAAGCGGCTGACTACATCCGGCTGCCGGATATATCGATCGATTACGCCATCATGGAACGCACCCGCAAGGGCGCCGTGCTGCCGTCCGACTTCGGCTGGAGCGACATCGGGTCCTGGAAATCCCTATATGAATTTCTTCCCAAGGATAAAGACAACAACGTCATCGATGGTGACGTCATCGCCCAAGAAACGCGCAATTGCTTTATCATGTCTCATGAACGCCTGATCGCCACCAACCACCTCGATAACCTGGTGATCGTCGAAACACCGGATTCGATTTTTGTGTCCGACATCGACAACAGCCGAAATGTCAAATCGATCGTGGCGCGCCTGAAGGATACAGGTCGCACTGAGACCATCCGCCACCGAACGATCGTCCATGCCTGGGGCAGTTTGACGGTTTTGGACAGACGGAAGGGAGGCGACGTCACCCGCCTGATCATCCGCCCTGACGCCGTCTGCCACAGCGTTGCCGAACAGGTGTGCTCTCTGACGGTGCTCGAGGGGACCGGGCGCATCGGTGAACTTAAGGTGAAACGCGGCAGCACCTTCACCGCCGCCGCCGGCGAAGTTCTGCAGGTCGAAAACCGGGGCCGCGAATCGATGGTCGTTATTCAGGTGGCGCTTTCACAGCATGAAAAGAGGTGAGGGGGATTAAGTGAAGGTACCGCTGCTCGATTTGAAAGCGCAATACGCCGGCATTCGCGCCGAGATCCTGAAGGTAACAGAGGAGGTTTACGAAAGCCAGCAATTCATTCTGGGTTCGCGCGTCGAGGACC
This sequence comes from uncultured delta proteobacterium, assembly GCA_963787235.1. Taxonomy (GTDB): domain Bacteria; phylum Desulfobacterota; class Desulfobacteria; order Desulfobacterales; family SG8-13; genus JARFQH01. The sequence continues at coordinate 21,466 of CAWBCG010000057.1, read as the reverse complement.
TCGAAAAAAAGATAGCGGCCTACTGCACCACCTCTTATTCGCTGGGGGTCTCATCGGGTTCGGATGCACTGCTGATAGCACTGATGGCCGCCGGTATCGGATTTGGCGATGCGGTCATTACAAGTCCGTATACTTTTTTTGCCAGCGCCGGATCGATCGCCCGGACCGGTGCCCGGCCGGTATTTGTCGACATCGACCCCGACACCTACAACCTGTCACCCGTGGAATTGGAACGCACCTTCGATTCCCTGTCCGCGGAAGACCGCGACCGGATCAAGGCCATAATGCCCGTGCACCTTTACGGTCAGTGTGCCGACATGGAGCCGATCATAAGAATCGCCGAAGACTGGAACCTGTTGATCATCGAGGACGCCGCTCAGGCCATCGGTGCTGAGTATAAAGGTCGGCGCGCCGGCTCGTTCGGCGAATTCGGCTGCTTCTCGTTTTTCCCGTCAAAAAATCTGGGGGCTTTCGGGGATGGCGGAATCGTCACCACCGGCTCGGAGGTCTTGTATGAAAAACTGAAAGTCCTCAGGGCTCACGGATCGAAGCCGAAATACTATCATAAGTTGATCGGTGGGAACTTCCGTCTCGACGCGCTTCAGGCCGCCATTGTATCCGTGAAATTGACGTATCTCGATCAGTGGAGCACATCACGCAGGGAAAATGCCCAAATCTACCGGCGACTTTTTGCCGCAGCCGGCCTGGACAGAATTCAAATGCCGCTTGAAAGGGAGAGCCGGCATATTTACAACCAATTCGTCATTCACGTACCCGAAAAGCGGGATGGGCTCCGGAGGCACTTGCTGGAGAACCAAATCGGCACTGAAGTCTACTATCCGGTGCCGCTGCACTTGCAGGAGTGTTTTGCATTCCTTGGGTATCGCAAGGGTGATTTCCCTATATCAGAGGCGGCTGCCGATCATACGCTGGCCCTTCCTATCTATCCCGAACTGACCGATGACCAGCTGGCCTACGTGGTTGACAAGATCAGAGGGTTTTATTCCGGCGGGAAGCGATGAACAAAACGGCCGGTGCATCCTTCAACCGATCAAGATGATCGAACCGAAAGCCGCGAGACTTTTAGCCGATACGATGCCGGTTTTGAAAAGAAGAATCTTTTGCGCCAACGGGTAAACGGGCCAACCGGCTAACGGGCAAACCGATTAGTATCCGAGCCCGAAATCGCCCGAGCGACCGAACGCGTCCACGCTTCCGCTCTGGAGTTTAACGTAGTACTCGGAGGTGAAGAGACCCTCGGAGTAGAAGCGGTATTTGAGGAATTCGACGTCCCGGCTTGCGCTTGTGCTGTAGGGCTGGCCCATAGCTTCGATGACTTCTGTCTTCGTCATCCCGAGATGCAGCTTGTTCATGTTTTTCGATGAACCCGCACATCCGAAAAACAAAACAAGCCCTACCAATAAAACCATGATGCGATTGACCATCGTGTCCTCCAATTTTCGGCAAGGTTAGGGTCGCGGCAAGAAATAGTGGCGATAGGTTGCGCCGGATTTTGGTTCGTCTGCAAGGCACATCCGCCGGTGCATATCAGGATATGTGCCAGTGGATGTAACACGGTAGACGGGCCAAAAGACAAGCAAGAAGTGCAACCATTAATTGTCACGACCCGAAAGCCGGACGTTACGAAAGAAAACCGATTTCGGTTTACTTCCCCCTTATTCTTATACCGCTGTTTCCGTAATTTGACAAGCTTTCCCGCTTTAGCGCAGCAATTCTCGATGACAATAAGACCTTTTTAGAATTGTGCCGGAAACCGGCTTTTAAGGCGCTTTCCCTTTTGCCGGCGTGTCCTTCGTCAATAAAAGCGCCGCCTGATACGCCTGGCGGGCTTCCGCTTCCAGCAGATGGCCCCGGTCTGTATAGCGGGGTGAAAAATGAAAGGGTGTAAACTGTTTCACCTGCGCCAGGCCGGCAAGCGTGCCGGCTTGGCGCGCGGTGAGGTGATTTTTTAAGCGCGCGATGTCACGGTGTTCATCTATGAAGGCCGCTTCGATGAAAAGATGGTCCGCATGGTGAATGTGGGCCAGAATGAGTTCGGCGTTTTTTTCGGTATATCCTGCGTCTGCCACATAACTCACCTTTTGACCGGGTGTGATGATAGCGATTCTGGCCGTCAAATGCGCTAACCGAAACTTTTTTGGCAGTCTTCTGCCGGAAGTCTCGGCCGTTATTTCAGTTTCAGGGGATTTGCCGTTGTAAAGCGCCATTTTCATGGATTGAAGCCATGGGCCCGGCTGCAGTTCCAAGGCGGCCAGCGCGTCCGGCCGGATGTTGACATGGAAGCTTTCCTGCAGCGTGAAGGCAAGACAGGGGATACCGTGGTCGAGTTGAACCGCGCTGATGGTCAAGCCGGTTTCCCGGTGAAGTGTCCCGTCGAACTCGGTCGTTTCCACGTCCTTGCCGGGCTCGAACCGGTTTCGGCAAAGATACCGGCGGCGCAGAACGGTGTCGTCATGAATTTCAACGGCTTCCAGAACCAGGCAACCGGTATAATTGTCTACCAGGTTCCAGGTGTAGCCGGCCAGTTTGCCCTCTACGTTTTTCAGAAAGTTCCGGGGCCCGAAGACGTAGAGTGTCTTGTCGCGACCAATCAAGAGTCGCAGCAGCCTGTCAAAACCGGCAAAGTGATCCATGTGGGTGTGGGACACGAAAACATGGCTTATCTTCAGGATTTCCCGCGAGGAGAGGGTGGAGATGTCACCCAAATCGAAAAGAATGGCACGGTTCTGAAAAAGGAACGGAATGAAGAGCCCCGGGTCGTCGAAAGGGTCGTTGACCAAGCGGGGACTGAATGTCGGACGCATTTCAGGGGAGATACTTTTTAACCTGAAGATTGATGCACAGGTAGATTTCTTCGTCGGAACCGTAGATATCGACGACATCCTTGTGGTTGATCAGACTTTCCAGAACGAAAGCCGTGACATAAAGGCTGACGACGTGGGGATTCGGCACGATGTTGCGAATGGGCGCGGTGGCAAAATCGATATCGAAATCTTCCGCCCGGCTCAGCTTGTCGAGACACAACGAAATCTGCTCTTCCAGCGAGTTTTTACTATTGGTTTCAACCAGTTTTTCCTCCACCAGTTTCATTGCAATGGCATTGGAAAGAGGCTCCAGGCAATCTTTGATACCCTGTAAGGCCAAGCGGCGGGCGTGTTCTTTAGAGGATTCGATTTTAGAAAGTATGGACGACTCCCTTGTGCTCGGCCGGAAAACTTTCGACATGTTGCCACCTTTTATGGATGACGGCCCCTCTCCAGCAGGGAGCCTGGTTAAATTTTTGCTATATTAATGACAGCGGCCTTGAAATGCAAGCAAAATGTGCATCGCCGAGACCACGAGTTGAATTGTTCTTCGGACACCTGACGGGATGGGAATGCGGTTTCAGATGGGTCTTAAGTTTTGATGAGCACGGCCGATATTACATTTGGTCCAATGACGCCTCCGAGGGAGCGCAATTTGATCGCTCGGGAGCCAAATTGACACCGATCAACTGCCGGACCTGAAGCGTTGCTTTGAGATGAAGCCCCCCTAAAAGGTAAGGGTCTACTCAAAAATAATGTCACATCCCGGACGCCGATTTGAGAACCCGGAACGCCTCAATATGTCCGTGTTTTCACGCCTTGCCGGTCGGGCGTCTCAACGCCCAGAATTGAGACTATATTTTTATTGTAAAGTCTGAGTCGACCAACTCCGGTCGACCGGGTTCGAAGAACGCAAGCACTGAATGAAAACAGGTGGTCAACATGAAAATGGTTCAAGCCCGCAAAACCGGTAGCGCGGGACAAGACCAGGAAAAAATCGTACCGGCCACGGAACGGTGCGGGAAGATCGTCACCACTCTTCTCAAGGAAGGCATTGTCAACGCGAAGCAGTTCGAATACGCCGAGCGGGTGCGGTTGAAGCTCGGTGGGCAGCGAACTACACTCCAGGTTTTTAAAGACCTCAAATACGTCGACGATGACAAGATCCGGGACGCGATTCGCAGGAACCGGGATTCGATGAAACTCGGAAATCTCCTGCTGGAACTCGGTATCATCTCCGAGGCGGATCTGCGGCGGGCGTATGAAATTCACAAAACCAGCCAACCGCCTAAAAAGATCGGACAGATTCTGATCGAACAGAATTTCATCGCTGAACGCCAGCTGATTGATGTTCTATCCCTTCAGTTGGGGATACCGGTGATCGATCCCGAATTTGTGGAGATCGATCGCGAGCTTTTTTCCAAGATTCCGGCTGCCTGGTACACGTCACACAAGTTGATCCCGATCCGCACCGATGAAGACGGGAAAGTGGTGGTGGCCTTTGCCGATCCGCTGGACCGCTTCGATGTGGAAGCGGCCGAACAGATTTTCGGTACCATTACCGCACCGGCCATCGCCCTTGAGAGTTCCATCCAGGAAGCGGTCCGGCGGATGCAGCGGATGAAGAACCTCGACGCCATGGCGGAAGTCGGTGAGAATTCGGCATCCGGTATCGTCAATTCGCTCATCTTGGCCGCGATCAAGGAAAGCGCGAGCGACATTCACATAGAACCGACCAAGGATCGACTCCGCGTACGCTTAAGGCAAGACGGGGTGCTGCAATTTTACAAGGATTTTCCATCCGATCTGATACCGGTGCTCACCAGTCGCATCAAAATCATGTGCAATGTCGATATCACTGAAAAGCGACGGCACCAGGGAGGGCGCATTCTGTTCGAGCACGCCGAAGGTCAACTCGATCTGCGCGTTTCCTTCTACGTCACGGTTCACGGTGAAAAAATTGTCTTGCGTCTTCTCAACCGCCAGGGGGAACTGCTGAGTCTCAAGCAGATCGGTATGGCCCCCCGGATTCTTGAACGCTTCACCGAACAGGGACTCGACCTGCCCAGCGGCGTGCTTCTCATTACGGGACCGACAGGATCGGGCAAAACCTCCACTGTTTACAGCTGCATCAACAAAATCAACTCGCCCCAGATCAGTATCATCACCGCCGAGGAGCCGGTCGAGGCTCTCATCGACGGGATCGCCCAGTGCTCGATCAATCCCAAGATCAATCTGACTTTCGAGGAATCCCTGCGACACGTCGTGCGGCAGGACCCGGACGTGATCGTGATCGGTGAAATCCGCGACACCTTTTCGGCCCAAATTGCGGTCCAGGCGGCCCTGACCGGTCACAAAGTCTTGACGACTTTTCACACCGAGGACAGTGTCGGCGGACTCCTGCGTCTGCTCAACATGGGTCTTGAGGCTTTTATGATTTCCTCAACCGTTGTTTGCGTGCTGGCTCAGCGCCTGTTGCGCAAGGTGTGCCCGGAGTGCCGTGTTCGCTACACGCCCACTGCGGTCGACATCCGGTGCCTGGGGTATCAGTCTCTCGATCTGACGGGCGTTCAATTCTACACCGGCAAGGGATGTTCCCATTGCCGTCACACCGGCTACAGAGGCCGCACGGGAGTATTCGAGCTGTTGATACCAGACGAAGCCGTGCGCAGCGCCATCCTGGAACAGCGGACCAGCCAGGAGATCCGACACCTGAGCATCGAGTCGACGGGTCTGGTGACGCTTTTCGAAGACGGACTGGTCAAAGCGGCTGCCGGCATCGTGTCTCTCGAGGAAGTCTTCCGCTGTCTTCCGCGGCTTCAGAAACCGCGGCATTTAAAAGATCTTCAACGCATGGTGGGGCTGTGATCAAGTCAAACGAATTGTCATTTCTGGAAATCGTGCAGCAGCATCTGGAGTCAAATGACACCTGTCTGCCCCCTTTCAACGCCACTGCCCAGCGCATCCAGCAGGAAATCATGAAAGAGGACCCGGATGTCCAGCTGATAGAGCAATTGATTGTCCGGGACCAGGCCATCACGGGCCAGGTACTGCGGGTGGCCAACTCTTCTTTTTACAAGGGGCTCGTCAAGGCGACGACCGTTCACAATGCCGTTTTACGCCTGGGGATCAACGAGGTGTCGAACATGGTTACCTTGGTGACTCAGGAGAAAAATTTTCATTCCAAAGATCCGCTGATCAACGGCATCATGCGCGCGCTGTGGCGCCACTCCGTCGGCTGTGCCGTCGGGGCGCACTGGCTGGCCAAGAAGAGTGGATATCTATCACTGGCGCACGAGGTCTTCTTTGCCGGCCTGCTGCACGATATCGGCAAACTTTTTATCCTGGCCGTGGTCGAAAACATCCGGCGCAACAAAACGAGCCAGCAGCCCTCGAACGCTCTGCTGGACGAGGTCACGCGCAGCATGCACAGCGACTACGGCTTTGCATTGCTGAACAACTGGAATCTGCCAAGCCGGTACTGCGGCGTTGCCCGTGACCACCATAAAGAGGATTTCGATCCGAAGGACTTCTTGCTGCTGATCGTGCGGATGGCGAATCACGGCTGCAACAAAGTGGGGATCGGGGCCGACGCGGATCCTTCTCTGGTGCTGCCGGCGCTGCCGGAGGCAAAGGTGCTGGGACTCTCCGATGTCGATCTGGCGCAGTTTGAAATCCAACTCGAGGATTTACCGCTGTGTTGATATCAAGGTGGCGGAAGAAACGCCAGTGTCCTGTTATCTTAGAAGTGTCTCGGCTGCCTTAAGCGTCGCAATTGAATGCACGTGAGGTTCCCGGTTCAACGTTCAGGGAAGCGTCGCAGCGATTTCGTCGATGACCATCTGGGCTGATTTCCCGCCGTTCCAGCGGTTCCACTGAAGGTGGAAGGCGATTTTTTTCAGGCGTTTCGGAAGGGCTTGGTTGGGATCGATGTTGAACTGAATGGCGGGGAAAGACCGGCCGGCTCCCGATTGAGTCAGGAGCAAACGCCGATGCCGGTCTCCTACAATTTTGCTCTGTTTGATCTGAACATCGCCGGCCATAAACAGCGGTTCGGTGTTGCCACTGCCAAACGGCTGCAGGGCATCGATATCATCGATCAGTTGCTCGGTGATCTGTTCGAAATCAAGGACGCAGTCGATGCGAATTTCCTGTACCGGATTGATGTCGGCGCCGGCGGACGCGACCGCCTGTTCGAATGCGGCTTTAAAAGTGGAAATATTTTCGGTTCTGATACCCAGACCGGCGGCCATAGCGTGGCCGCCGAAATTTTCGAGCTGATCGGCGCAGGCCGTCAATCCCCGATAAAGATTGAATCCCAAGATACTGCGGGCCGACCCTTTGCCGATGCCCTCGCGGGTCGATATCAGAACCACCGGCCGGTAATGGCGTTCCACCAGTCTTGAGGCCACAATTCCGAGTACGCCTTCATGCCAGCCTTCTTGCGACAAGACCAGTGCCCGGCAGTTGAGTTCCTGGGGGTGATCCTTCAGGTAGTGCCTGATTTGCTGTAGGATTTGCCGTTCGGTGTCCTTGCGCCGATTGTTCATCACATCAAGCGAATCCGCTATCACCTTGGCCGTCTCGCGGTTTTCCGTCAGCAGCAGCCGGGCGGCCGGAAGGGCGTGATCCATTCGACCGGCGGCATTCAGGCGCGGAATGACCTTAAAGGCGAGGTCTTCGGCGTCCACATCTCGGCAAGACAAGCGGCAGCTGTTCAGTATGCCGATGACCCCGGTGCGGGCCCTTCCTGAGCGAATCACCTCTATGCCGGCCGTAACGAAAATTCGGTTTTCGTCTATCAGTGGCACGGCATCGGCGATTGTGCCCAGCGCGACGAGATCACAGAGGGCTTTGAGATTCGGCTCGGAACGGGTATGCCAGACTCCCCTTTCTCTGAGGTGTTTGCGCAGACAGATCAGCAGTGCCATGGCAACCCCGACCCCGGCAAGGTGCTCGAAACCGGCTGTGCAGTCCGGCCTTTTGGGGTTGACCACCGCAACCGCAGGCGGCAGTGTGTCGGACACGCGATGATGGTCGGTGACGACGACGTCGATTCCGGCGGCGTTTGCCCGTTGGACAGCCGCGTGACTGCCGGATCCGCAATCGGCGGTAATGATAAGATCGATGCCAGCCGGCACCGCAACCTTGTCGATATGATCGGCTTTGAGACTGTAGCCTTCCTCTATGCGATGGGGGATGTAATACGACACATCCGCTCCGGCTTTCAGTAAAAAATCGAAGAGAATCGCCGCGGCCGTGACGCCGTCGACGTCATAGTCGCCAAATATCATTAATTTTTCCCGCTTTTCGATGGCACGCGTCACGCGTTCGACGGCCGTCTGCATGTCTTTCAAACCACAAGGCGGACGCAGGTGCTCTATAGACGGTCGCAGAAATTTCGATGCACCATCGGGAGTCTGCAGGTTACGGTTAACCAGAATGGCGGCGATGATCGGAGAGCATTTCAAGCGGCCGCATAGCTCTCGCATGCGGGAGGGATCGGGTTTCAGGATGTGCCAGTGTTTTTCCATCGCAGCCGTACATAGCTTATCGAGGTCGTCCGAACAAGACCATATTTATTATTGCAATGGTGCGTGATATGGTTATACTCAATAACTATGTGGATTGGCACCAATAGATGCCCTGCGGCCGGTGAAAAAAAGCGGATCATTCAGACCGCGAGGGACTGCACAACTGAAGGCCCCGACGGTATCGCCTATGGAGTGTCTGACGCAATATTACCGGGTGGATCGTCGTGAGATCGCCTACATTAAATTTGTCATCGAGTCATACGACGGGGTGGGGTTGCTGTCGACGGTCGAGCCGCAGTCGGGTCTGGTTGTTATTCGTATTCCTCCCGGCTGTGAGGAGTTGATCGATGACATCATCTCAGATCTCAAAAAGACGATCTTGATCGAACCCGCTGCGCAGCCTTCCTGAATTTCCGCACGACATCACCGTCTCACGACCGGGTGCGAAGACGGGTGGCTTTTTTGATTTCGCTGCCGAATCCACCGTATTGACAAGCAGTTGCACGAAAGAAGACAGAGGCCCCGATGCAACGCCGGGATGTCGACTGTCGCATGTTTCAGGTCATGAATGTGAAGAATCTTTACATACAAACCATCGGCTGTCAGATGAACGTCTATGACTCCGAGAAGATTGCATCGGCCCTGGTTTCTCTGAACTATCGCAAAACTGCCGATATCGACGCGGCCGACCTCATTATCGTCAATACCTGCGCCATCCGGGAAAAAGCCGAACAAAAAGTCTTCAGTTTCCTCGGACGGCTGAGCCGCCTTAAAAAGAACCGGCCGAACTTGCTGATCGGGGTCGGCGGCTGTGTCGCCCAGCAGCAGGGAGAAAAAATTCTGGAGCGGGCACCCTTCGTCGACCTGGTTTTCGGCACGCACGCCATTGCCCGTCTGCCACGCATGGTCAAAGGTGTCGAAAAACATGCGGGCCGAGTGGTGGATGTCGAATCGGCTTCTGCCATCGAGGTGTTCGATGAGCCGCCGGAATTGCCGAAAGCAGGTCAGGTAAGCCGTTTCGTGACCATCATGCAGGGGTGTGACAATTTCTGTACATATTGCGTGGTACCCTATGTTCGCGGTCGGGAAGCCAGCCGTCGGCCCGAGGACATCATCTCGGAAATCGAAAGACTCGCGGACGCGGGGGTGCGCGAAGTGACCCTGCTGGGTCAGAATGTGAACAGTTACGGTGAAAAAGAAGGTCTTTGCAGTTTTCCCGAATTGCTCGCTCGCGTCAATGCAGTCGAGGAGCTGTTGCGGATCCGTTTCACCACATCGCACCCCAAAGACCTGTCTACGGCCTTGTGCCGAGCATTTCGAGACTTGCCGAAACTTTGCCGGCATATCCATCTGCCGGTGCAGTCCGGTTCGAATCCGGTTCTCAAGCGGATGAATCGCCGTTACACGCGTGAGAACTACCTGGAGAAGGTTGCCGAATTGCGGAAATACTGTCCCCAAATTGCGATCTCGTCCGATTTTATCGTGGGGTTTCCAGGCGAGGAGCCGGCGGATTTCGAACAGACCCTCGATTTGATCCGAACGGTCGAATTCGACAGCCTGTTCGCCTTTAAGTATTCGGATCGTCCCGAAGCACCGGCCAGCCGGTTCAATGCCAAGGTCCCTGAAAGAGAGCAAAACATCCGCTTGCAGAGACTCCTGGAGGAACAGGACCGGATCACCCTTTTTAAACACCGGTCCTTGCTGGGTTCGATTCAGGAAGTGCTGGTCGAAGGGGTAAACAGAAGACACTCCCCATCTGACGGTGATGCCGGGAAACCGGCGGTTGGCGCATCACAGTGGACCGGCCGGACTACTGCCAACAAAATCGTCAACTTTGAGCAGGACGCTCTCCCCGCGCTGAGCCGCGAAAATCTAAAGGGCAGACTTGTGCGAGTGAAAATCGAAAAAGCGCATGCGCATTCCCTCTGGGGGATCCCGCTGAGCGCCGCTTCCGTGCCGTCTGCCGTGAAAGGAGAAAAGAGTTATGCTGCATAAGGTAAGCATAGCCGGTCTGACCATGGACCCGACATCCAACACGCCGATCATCATCCTGAAGTCGGAAGAAACCGAACAGGCGGTTCCGATTTGGATCGGCCTGCTCGAAGCCACCTCAATCGCATCGGCCCTCCAAAACGTCAAGTTCGACCGTCCGATGACACACGACCTTTTCAAAAACTTCACCGATCGCCTCCATATCGCCATATCCAAGGTGGAGGTTTGCGATCTGCGCGACAGCACCTTCTTCGCCAGAATTTATTTCGAGTCGCAGGATGGTGGTTTTGACATGGATGCCCGTCCAAGCGACGCCATTGCCTTGGCACTGCGGTTCAATGCTCCTATCTACGTGGATGATAAAGTCATGGAGAAGTCCAAGATCAACCAGGAGGAAGTCGAGGTCCTCGATGAGAGCGAAGAAGGGAAAAAGTGGGCCGAGTACCTGGAAAATCTGTCTCCGGAAGATTTCGGTAAATACAAGGTTTAACGGTATAGCCCCGTATATCTTGCTACCTGCAGCCGGAAACTATCGTTTTTGACGAAACCAGTGGGAGGAGGCTTTAAGGGGGAATACGCCGAAGACCGATAACGCAGTCCAAAACCGTTGTCTTAAAGCCTGCAAAACGAAAACCAACCTCATGGAATCAGTCCAACGGGTATCCGTCCATGGCGGCCACAGCGGCGAATTTTGCTGCCATGCCATGGATTCGCTGGAAGAGATTGTTGTCGCCTATATCGAAAGGGGTTTCGATTGGGTCGGCATTACCGAGCATGTCCCGCCGGTCGACGACCGGTTTCGCTACCCTGAGGAAATCAAGGCCGGCCTGAATGCCCGGCAGCTCTACGGCCGTTTCGAGCGCTACATCGCTGCCTGCCGACGTCTCCAGAAAAAGTACATTCAGACCATTCAACTCTACGTCGGATTCGAAACCGAAGCCAGCAGCGGCTCGATACCGTTTATTCAGGACCTTGCCCGTCTTTTCAAACCCGATTACATTGTGGGGTCCGTGCATCACGTCGATGATATCGGGTTTGACTATTCAGCCGAATGGTATGCCAGAGCCGTTGCCGCGACCGGCAGCCTCGAAGCACTCTACTGCCGGTATTTCGATGCGCAGTATCAATTCCTTTCAGCCGTGCGCCCGAAGGTTGTCGGCCACTTCGACTTGATCCGGATCTTTGACCCGTCCTACGAGGCAACCCTCGCTTTGCCTTCCGTTCAAAACCGGGTGCGTCGCAACCTGGAACTTGTGCACTCCATGGACATGATAATGGATGTGAATGTTCGCGCCATCACAAAGGGAGCCGCCGAACCGTATCCGACCCGAACGATTCTGCGGCAGGCCATCGCAATGGGGATAGCGGTGGCGCCGGGGGATGACTCCCACGGCGTCGACACGGTCGGATTGAACATTGACAGAGCCGTTGAGGACTTGCGGAATCTCGGTGCCGACACGAACTGGCGCAGACCCGCAAGAAGTCGATTCATGGCGCGGTCCTGAATTTGTGTGCTTCAATGCCTTTTACGATTTTAGGTCGCTCGAACCGTCTTGACATACCACGATGTGGTATGTTAGGCAGAAATCAATAGATCATTGCCGTCAACAGACGGCCCCTTTTCGCAATTGCGGCCTCAAACAATCCATATTTTTTTTATTTACAGCGGTTCTATTCAATGGTGAACTTAATGGAAACGAGGGGAGATCGATATCAACGGCCTATAAATGACAGACGGTCTTGTCCTGATCGCAGAAAACCTCTGTTTTCACTCTATCATTCACAGGTCATCTGGCGAAGGGATTTATCGGACCATGGGAATCCTGCGCGTTACGGATTCGGTGTAAAACACTGCCAAAATCTGGAAGAGTTTCTTCGACTTTTTTAGTTGAGGTTTCCGCGTGAAGTTGGAAGAAATACGGCGAAAGATCGACAAAATTGATCGGGAGCTTCTGGTGTTGCTTCAGGAGCGAATGGGGCTTGCGCTTCGGTCTAAAAAGTTTAAAAAGGCCATCAGCGACCCGCAACGGGAGGCCGATGTCCTGATACGCGCCGAACGCCTGAATCTGGATCTGGTCGAGCGTTCTTTTGCACGACAACTGCTTAAAACCATTATCGAGGAGAGCAAGCGGCTTCAGGAAGAGGACCGCAAATTGGTGGCCTTCCAGGGAGAACATGGCGCGTATGGTGAAGTTGCCGCAAGACTGCTGGTTCCCGGTGGTGCCTTCATTCCCTGCCTCGAATTCAACGACGTGTTCCGCGGGGTTGAAGACGGTTATCTGGACTTCGGTGTGGTACCGGTAGAAAATTCACTTGAGGGGGCCGTTACACAGGTCAACGACCTGTTGACGACCACGAATCTGAAAGTGATCGGTGAGGCCAAGATTATCGTGAAGCATTGTTTTCTGGCGACTGAAGCAACCGATTCCCGCCAGATCCGCATTGTTTATTCCCATCCCCAAGCCCTGGCGCAGTGCCGGAACTTCCTGATAAACAACAAACTCGAAGCCCGCCCCTTTTACGACACAGCCGGCGCGGCAAAGATGTTGGCCAGGGAAAATCCACGGGCCGCTGCCGCCATCGCCAGTGCACTCTGCGCCGAACTCTATGACCTCGAGATTATCGAGGAGGGGATCGAGGACGGTCCCTCCAACACGACACGGTTTCTGCTGATGTCCAGGGAACCAAATGAGCAGGGCGGCGATAAGACATCGATTATCTTTGCCACCCCCCACGAGGCCGGGCGGCTGTACGCGGTGCTGCGGCTTTTTGCCGAGTCACAGATCAACCTGACCCGCATCGCTTCGATGCCGCTGCGGTCGGATCCGAGCAACTACTGTTTCTTTCTCGATTTCATCGGTTCGGGAAAAGATGAGAAAGTGCTCGAGGTTCTCAGGCAAATGGAGGCCCTGACCATTTCCATGAAGGTGCTTGGCAGCTATCCGGCCGTTACGAATGTATCGGCTTGAGGTTGATAAAAAGGCCTCATTTTATTGTCGCCGCGGGGCCCTTTAAAACCAGCGGCCACTATCGGTGAGAATTCTACCCGGATGAGCATTAAGACGTCTGCAAAGAAATCGATGTGCATCAAAAAAGCGGTCAGATTGACGGATCTAAAGTGGCTCAACCTCTTCAACATCGAGGTCGTCGATTTCGTCGGGAACGATCGAAAATGGCAGCTCGCTTCCCGCCGCAAGGAACCGAAATGCACCACGGGACGCTTCGACAAGCCGGATGCGGTGGTGATTGTCCCGTTTCATACCGGTCGGGACAAGATTGTCATCACCCGCGAATACCGGGTGGCATTGGCCGGAGACGAATACGGGTTTCCAGCCGGTTTGGTGGACGATGGTGAAACAGTTGAAGCGGCGGCGCGGCGCGAGTTGCTGGAGGAGACCGGGCTGACGGTCACACGGGTTCTCACAATCGGTCCGCCTGTATACTCCTCGGCCGGCATGACCGATGAGTCGGTTGCCATGGTCTATGTCGAATGCGACGGCGAACCGTCCGCGGCCGGTAACGAGGGCATCGAACAGATCGAAGTGATTTTGGCCTCTGGCGCGGAGGTCGGTCGGCTATGTGCAGATCCCGAGCTGAAATTCGATGCCAAGGCCTGGTTGGTACTGACGGCGTTTGCGAGGCACGGCCGTTTATGAACGGCGAGACGGTTTATGTTGCAGTTCCACCAGAGTGGCGCCCCAACCGCCGGCATCCGGTGGCGCGTCTTTAAACGCGGCGACCAGGGGATTGCGTTTCAAGAGAGCGTGCACTCTTTTTTTCAGAATCCCGCTGCCTTTCCCGTGAATCAGCCGCACCGAGAAGATGCCGGCTTTGAGACATTCGTCGAAATAATCTTCCAGCAGTTCGGGCACGTCCCGCGGGGAAAATGTGTGCAGGTCCAGGACATCTTCGATAGGTAGTCTCACGGGTTCCATCATATCCTGAAATAGTTACCGTTTCAAAAAAGACCAACCGGCAAATTCGCGGACGGGCGCGAGCGATGTTTCACCCCAAGTTAACATTTTTGATCGGCCTTCCGATACTCGCTTACCTGCTTGGATCGGTGCCGTGGGGATTGGTTCTGACCCGAATGTTCACAACGGTCGACATCCGGCGGCAGGGCAGTGGTAACATCGGGGCAACCAACGTGCGGCGCTTGGCCGGTACGCCGCTGGGGCTTTTGACCCTGGCCGGCGATCTGCTCAAAGGCGCTGCCCCGGTCTACCTGGCTGAAAACGTTACCGGACTGGATCCGATTCAGCAAGCGCTTTTCGTCTCCGTCGTGGCCCTGACCGCTTTTGCCGGACACCTTTTTCCGCTTTACCTCAAGCTGAAGGGTGGCGGTAAGGGGGTTGCAACGGCTGCGGGCTGTTTCCTTGTGATCTCACCGATGTCCGTTTTAGCCGCCCTGATCGCTTTTCTCCTGATTCTCGGCTGGTCCGGGCGGGTATCGGCCGGCTCTCTATCCGCTGCAGCCGTCTTGCCGGCTGCGGTCTGGTGGCGTTTGGGATCGACTGTCTATTGCGGCTGTGCTGTGCTGATGGCTGTACTGATCGTGCTGCGTCACAGGGACAATATCCGCAGGCTGTTAAACGGCAGCGAGCCGGCCGTAAGCGGGGAAAAAAAACGCCGCTGAAGCTTTTAGAAACTTGAAATTAGAAACTCGAAACTTGAGAACCCGCAACCCGTAACTCGTACTCCGTAACTCACAACCCCCAACCCGAGCCGGCCCTGTGTTTCTTAGAACTTTAATCCATTGAAATCGATGAAATCCTTCACTCCCGCCTGTGACACTCAACCGACCCAACAGATCCACCGGACTCAAACAGGCTCAACGGGCTCAACCGGCCAAGCCGGTCCAGACCAGGGTAATGATACCGGCAATGATAAAGTTCGTTTCCAGTAAAAATTCCAGCCGGATGCCCGGGATCATGACGCCGCGTTCGTAGGCCAGAAGCACTCCGGCAATGAACAGCGGGCAGGCACAGAGGGCATAGCCCAGGCCGGGAACAAGACCTGCAAGAGCCGCGACCGGCAGAACGGCCAGCAGAATCAGCAGGATCGATTTCAGCAGTTTTAGGGATCGTTTCTCGCCCAACAGGATCGGAATTGTTTCCTTGCCCACGATGCGGTCCCCCTGCATGTCCAGGGTATCGAAAAATGCGGTCCGGACGAAAACCAGACCGGTTGACCACAGGAAGACGAGAACCATTTCCAATTTCGGCAGGTTCGAATTCAACAGAGAAGGGAGAAGCGAGGTCACCACACCCCAGGCCGCTGCTATCAAAAGAGTTTTCGATCCGGGCACATCCCGCAACCGGCGGTAGTGGTCCGGGGTCAGTGCCTGCGGTATGATCTGCAAATTGTAAGTGAGACCGAGAAGGCTCATCAGCAACAGGATCAGAAAGGGCTGAAGCCCCAGCGTATACGCCAACATCAGACCGGTCCCGCCGGCGGCAACGGCCAGTAGAGAGAGTAAAAACCTGTGCCGGACGTAGAACGATGCTCGGTCTGGATCGTTGTATTGATCGGATTGCCGACCGGTCAAATGGTTGAGAATGTGCATGGACTGCACGTATAGAACGGCGATAGCGACAAAGGGCAGGGCGGGCCGGATTCCAAGCAACCGGGTGCAGGCATAACACAGACACCCAGCTCCGACGGAAACGTATACATTGGTGAGGAGCAGCGTGCGTTGCAGGACAAAGAGAGCCCGTCGCCATCCTCGGGCCCGTTTGTACCGCAGGGCTTCCAACGCCTTGTAGACGCGTTTGATGATCCAGTTGGGCGTCGACGCCCCGGCAGTGATCCCGATCAACTGCAAGGCATTGAGCTCCTTTAGGTCCAGAGTGCCGAGGTCCTCTTCGGTCTCGACGTGGTAAGTGGGTTTGCCCGATGATCCGGCAATTTCAGCCAGCCTTTGGGTATTGCCGCTGTTGCGCCCCCCGACGACGATGATTGCATCGACTTCCGTGGAAAGGCGCTTGACCTCATCCTGGCGGCGCTCGGTCGAATCACAGATTGTATCGAATATCTTATATGCCGGATGCTTTTCGCGGACCCAATTTTTTACGGTCTCAAAAAATTGGATATTCTGTGTGGTTTGGGCAACGACGATGGCCTGGTTGAAAGGCGGCAGTGAATCCAGTTCTTCGAAACTCCCGACGACATGGCCCTTTTGACCCGCATATCCCAGCAGGCCGGTCACCTCGGGATGATCCTTGTCGCCGACGATGATCGATGCAAATCCCTTTTTGGCATGTCTGCTGATGATGCTCTGGACCTTGATCACCCTTGGGCAGGTGGCATCGATGACGGAGAAACCGGCTTTTTTCAGCTGCAGCTTGGTCTTGGGTGGAACGCCGTGTGCGCGGATCAGGACGGTGCCGTTGCCGCTGTCGGGAATCTCAGTTAAAATCGAGATACCCTTTCCTTGGAGCAAATCGAGGACCTGGGCATTGTGGATCAGGGGGCCGAAAGTGTATATGGGGCCCTTCTGGTCACCGGAGGTGTCCATGACCATTTCGACGGCGCGGCGAACCCCCATACAAAAACCGGCGGTCTTTGCGATCAAGATCTTCATCGAGTCGTTGATATCCGATCAGGTGATAAAATCGTGCAGGTACATACTGATCAACTCTTCGATCAGGTGCGGCATTGGCAGGCGGGCAACGCCGACGATGGTCACGTTTTCCTGGCTCAGCGGCAGCAAGAATTTAGCGGCCGGACTTCCGGCCACCCCCTCTGCGATACCGGGCGTGACCTCTCCCATCATCGCATGGGCGATAACGATGCCAAGAGGACCGAGAATAACGTCGACACTTTTAATGGTCTGTACGATTGCGTTTTCTCCGGAAGCGCCACGATTGGCCCCGGCTTTTAGCATTTGGGCGGTGGCGATCGCATTGGTGCCGAGGGCGACGACCTCTACGGTTTCACCATACAATTCCTTTATTTTCTTAATAATCGTGCTTCCGATGCCGCCCCCCTGTCCATCAATGACACCTATTTTCTTCATTCATCGCTCCGGGCCTTCAGTTGCCACTATGGTGTCCGCCGCTGCGATCCGAAAAATCGGAAAAATATGGGTATTATACACTCAACTCTCATGGCCCTTCGAGCCGCCACGGTGCATGAAAATTCTATTTTCGTACTAATGACCTAAGGATTAAATCACGCTTTTCCACGGTCAGAGTTTACCGATCCGTCTCCGGTTGCGACGCCGGCTTTTGGGTGCCCGTCGCCGGGGCCCTTTTTTTCGGGTGGAAAAAGATCGAATGTCGACGTCGTTGTCCTCTTGAGAACTACCGCTGCCGTCGGCTCCGGCCACGAAAAGTTTTTGTTCGAATTCTGCACTACCAATCGTCGCGGCAAGACAGGCTGAGGCAGCTGCGGCGATTTCCCGGTCGGAACTGACGATCAGCGCTTTCTCCCGGTCGTGGGCCGCCATGCGCTTGATCAGGTCATCGGCCGTCTCACCGGCACGCGAGAACCTCACCGTGATTCCCTTAACACGATCGTGCGACTGGGAAAAGATGGGTGCGTCGGCCCCGTCGAACACAACCGTTATCTTGTGATGTTTGATTTTCTTATAGGCGGCCAGCATCTCCATCAGGGCCTCTCGGCCGAGTTGGATATCCTGGCGGTCAAGCTCCTCGAGCGCAGCCGAGTTGCGAATGAGATTGTACCCGTCGACGATTATGTGTAGTGGCATCATCCCTTCAGTTGACGAAGCAATCGGTCAAGATCGTCATCGCTGTAAAATTCGATTTCGAGCTTGCCGACCTTACCACGGCGTTTTATGTTAACCTTGGTTCCAAAGTGACGGGAAAGATCGGCCGTGACATCGGAAAAATATACGTCTTCGGAGGAGGAGGGCGGCGACCGGCGCGGTGCAGCTGCGACCTTGAGCTGCCGCACGAGGCTTTCGGTTTCACGCACCGAGAGTCCCCTCGACACTACCTTGCGCCAGATATCGAGCTGAGCGGTTTTCTTGTCGACACCCAGCAGGGACCGGGCGTGACCCATGCTCAGAGAGCCTTCGACGATACTGTCTTTGATTTGTTGCGGCAGATTTCTGAGACGTAAAAAATTGGCCACCGCGGAGCGGCTTTTACCGACCCGCTCGGCTGCCTGGTCTTGAGTCAGTTTGAATTCCGTTATCAAGCGGTGGTAGGCTTCGGCCTCTTCAATTGGATTGAAGTCTTCGCGTTGAATATTTTCGACGATTGACATCTCTAGCAGTTCGGCGTCGGAGACATCCCTATAGACAACCGGAACCTTTGTCAAACCGACTTTTCGGGCGGCCCGCAGGCGCCGCTCTCCGGCCACGAGCTCGTAACCGTGGTCTATCCGGCGCACCAGCAAGGGCTGAATGATGCCCTGCGACTTAATCGAGTTGCCGAGTTCCTCGAGGTCATCGTCGGAAAAATGCTGACGCGGTTGGTAACGGTTCGGTCGGATCAGATCGACGTCGCAAAGAAAATAATCCCGCGGGTTGTCCTGTTCCGGGTCAAAATCGGGAATCAGGGCATCCAAACCGCGGCCGAGGGCCAGTTTCTTACGTTTTTTAGGGTCGGCAGTGTTTCTGGTTGTATTTTCTCTGGGCATTTCCGGTCGTCATTCCTGATAGGTTTGAAGGCGGGCCGAATCGGTGACATGGGCGGCCATAATCTCCCGGGCCAGGTCGAAATAGCTGCGCGCTCCGGTCGAGGTGGCATCGTAGAGCAAAATCGGTTGGCCGAAGCTGGGGGCTTCACTCAATCGGATGTTGCGCGGTATGGTGGTTTTGTAGATTAGGTTTTTGAAATATTTTTCGGCATCTTCGGCTACTTGAAAAGAGAGGTTCGTCCGGCGGTCGAACATGGTCAGCAGGATGCCCGCTATAACCAGGTGCGGGTTCAAGCGCTGTTTGATCCGTTTGACGGTCTGCAGAAGCTGGCCCAGGCCTTCCAGAGCATAGAATTCACACTGAAGCGGTATCAGCAAGGCATCCGCGGCGGTCAGCGCATTGACCGTCAGTAAGCTAAGGGAGGGCGGGCAGTCCAGAATGATGTAGTCAAAATCAGCGGCGACTGGGGTGACAAGATTCTTAAGGGAGGCTTCCCGATCTGGATTGGACATCATCTCCACTTCGAACCCGATCAGTTCCACGTTGGCCGGAATGATTTTCAAGGTGTCGATATCACTGTTTAAAATAAGCTCATGCGCTGCAGCGCTCCCGAGCAGGCCATGGTAGAGGGTTTTCAAGATGCGATTCTTGTCCAGGCCGACGCCCGAGGTGGCATTGCCCTGCGGGTCGCAATCCACCAGCAGGACCTCTTTTTCCGACACGGCCAGGGCGGCCGAGAGATTGACCGCCGTCGTCGTTTTGCCGACCCCGCCTTTTTGGTTGGCTATACAGAGAATATGCGCCATGGCCGAGAACCTAACATACTGCAAGCAGTTTGAAAAGGTTTTAAAAATGTGTCATGATCGCGCCCAAATGACCCGCTGCAAACAGAGCGCGGGTCCATCCTCAGGAATCGAGATGAGGTCTCATGCACGCAGTTAAAAAAAATATCGCCGGACTGATAGCGTTTGTCTTCCTATCGGGTCTTCTCGGCCCTCCGTTCGCGACGGGCATCACCATCAAGGAAGAGGAAGATCTGGCCCGTGAATTTCTCAGGTACGTCACGCTACAGTTCGAAATCATCGATGACCCGATAATCGTCGAGTATGTCAATTCGGTGGGGAAAAAAATCCTGGCTAAAGTACCGTCGCAGCCATTTCCCTACCATTTCTACGTGGTCAAACAAGACGTCTACAACGCGTTCGCCACTCCGGCAGGCCATGTCTTTATTTACTCCGGATTGCTGGCGGCAATGGACAACGAGGATGAGCTGGCGGGAATCCTGGCGCATGAGATTTCCCATGTCACCTGCCGACATATCTCCCAGAAAATCGAGCGTTCCAAACTGATCAGCATTGCGACCTTGGCCGGCGTCGCTGCCGGTATGTTGCTGGGCGCCGCGGGCGGCGGCCAGGCAGCCGGCGCCCTGACGATGGGATCGATGGCCGCTGGTCAATCCGCGTCACTGGCGTTCAGCCGGGAGAACGAAATTCAGGCCGACCAGGTCGGCATGGTGTATTTGACCGAAGCAGGGTACACGGGTGAGGGATTGCTCTCCGTTCTGAACAAAATTCGCGCAAAACAGTGGTACGGGTCCGATCAGGTTCCCACCTACCTGATGACCCACCCGGCACTGGAAGATCGACTGGCCTACATCGATACCTATCTCGCCAGCAGGAAAAAAGAGGCCCAGGCCAGCCGGCCGGTTAACACAAAGGCTTTTCAACTGGTTCATGCGCGACTCATTGCCCTTTACAGCGACGAAAAAGTCGCCCTGAGCACATTCGAAACGGCACTGAGAAGCGGAACTGCAGATGCGATAACCTACTACGGATACGGGCTGGCGCTCGCCAGGGCCGGTAAAAACGAGCAAGCGGTTGCCGCACTCAAGAAAGCGCTTGAGACCGAAGCCTTCAACCCAATAATCCTGGCCGGGTTGGGCCGGGTTTATTTTCTGGACAGGCGTTACAATGAAGCGCTCAGCACTCTTGCGAGTGCGCTCAGCCTCGACCCCGAGGAACCGGAAGCACTGTTTTTCCTCGGGCGCACCCGTCTGGAGCTTGACCAGCCGGCAGAGGCCCAGGCGGCGTTTGAACGTCTGCAAAAACAGCAAATCGTTGCCAGGCAGGTCTATTATTTTCTCGGGAAGGCTTACGGGCAGGAAGGGAAGCTGGCCCAGGCCTACCTGAACCTGGGGCAATACTATTACCTTAAGCACGACTATACCAACGCCCGGATTCACTTCAAACAGGCCCTGGAAAAAACGCAGGACCCCGACAAGCGTCGTGAAATCGAGGAACGTCTCAAAGATATCAAGCAGATACTGACTGCATTGAAAGAATCTTAAAAGCCGACGCGCAGGGCGCCTGGCAAGAGATAATGGCCCGTCTACCGCGTCGGGTTCACCGATACATATCCCCGGCTTGCGATCTCCGGTGCGCCTTGCGGACTAACCAAAATAAGGCACGAGTCCGAAGCCTTATTTCTTGCCGCGACTTTTTCGA
>CAWBCG010000056.1:0-12571 GCA_963787235.1 uncultured delta proteobacterium | reverse complement strand
GGCGACAATCTTGCTGCGGGCGACAAAAGCGGCCAGAGCGACGATATTGGCCGACCGCACACTGCCAAGTGTGACGGCGATATCGTTCACCGGCACCCGCAGTTCATCGACGTCACTGCGGCCCGAACCGATGTCGATCAGGGAACTGTTGACCAGGATGACGCCCCCTGGTTTAACTTGCGCGGCGAACTTTTCAAGCGACGGCCGGTTCATGGCCACCAAATGCATCGGATTGCGGATGATCGGCGATCCGATCAACCGGTCGCTGACCACAACGGTGCAATAGGCGGTCCCCCCTCGCATTTCAGGACCGTAAGAAGGCACCCACGCGACCTCTCGTCCTTCCTCCATGGCGGCATGAGCCAGAATTTTTGCACTCAGCAGGATTCCCTGGCCGCCGAAACCGGCAAACATCACTTCGCTTTGCATGACGCCTCCACATCTTCCGCCCGATTATACCGGCGCACAACCCGCGACTTTGCGGAAAAAAGGCCCTTCGATACCTCAAGCGGTGCGTTGATTCACTCGGGAGTTTTCAATTCGCCCAACTGGTAATAGGGCAGCATGGTCTCCTCGGCCCACCGGAGCGCTTCGACAGGCGTAAGCCCCCAGTTGGTGGGACAGGTGCTCACCACCTCGACAAAGCTGAAGCATTGCCCCTCCAGTTGGTATTCGAAGGCCTTTTTGATCGACTTCTTGGCCTTGTTGACGAACTTCGGTTTGATCACCGTCTGGCGGGCAATGTAAGCGGGTGTCTGCAGCGCGGCCAGGATTTCGACCATCTTGATCGGCATACCGACCTCCTCCACCTTGCGACCGAAGGGTGAGGTGGTTGTCCGCTGATTCGGCATCGTGGTCGGGGCCATCTGCCCGCCGGTCATTCCGTAGACGGCGTTGTTGACGAAAATGACCGTTATTTTCTCGCCGCGGTTGGCCGCATGAATTATTTCGCCCATGCCGATGCTGGCCAGGTCCCCGTCCCCCTGGTAGGTGAACACCACCAGATCCGGTCGCACCCGCTTCATTCCGGTTGCCTGCGCCGGCGCACGTCCGTGGGCGGCTTCCAGGAAATCGAAAGTAAAGTAGTTATACATCAGCACCGCACAACCGACCGGTGCAATTCCCACCGTCCGGCGCTCAATTCCCAACTCGTCGATGACCTCGGCCACCAGCCGATGGATGATGCCGTGGGTACAGCCCGGACAATAGTGGGTCACTTGATCGGACAGCGCCAGCGGCTTATGAAATGTCTTGCCCATGTGAATTGCTCCATTGTTGCGATTGGGTTGCGAGAGGAGCGCCGTTTCTCGTCAACAATAAAAAGAATCGGTCAGGCCGCCAATGACGTAACAAACGTCATCACCTCTTCCGGCGTCGGCACATCACCGCCGCATTTTCCGTACCATTGAACCGGCCGCTTGCCTTTCACCGCACGCTCCACATCTTCCACCATCTGGCCCATGCTCATTTCGATGCTGGCCACCACCCGGCAGCTTTTTTTGCCCGCGGCCTTCTCGACCGCCGTCTCCGGGAACGGGAATACGGTCTGCGGACGGATCATCCCGACGTCGACCCCGCGTTCCTTCAGCTGATCGATCGCGGTGCGGCACACGCGGCTCATGGTGCCGTAACTGACGATGAGAACACGGTAATCGCCGTCGGTGTTGTAAGCTTCGAAACGAACTTCCTCTTTTTTCATCCGGTCGTATTTGGCTTTCAGAATCAGGTTATGCTCGTTCAGCTTCTCGGGATCCAGGTACAAGGAACGGATGAGGTTGCGCCGGTCGCTTTTGCGGGTCTCCATGCCGTTGACGGCCCACTCGTCTTTGTCGGACGGCACCGTCTTCAAGTGGTCCGGGAATTCAACCGGTTCCATCATCTGGCCGATCAGCCCGTCGCCGAGAATCATAACCGGATTCCTGTACTTCTCTGCCAGCGGAAAGGCCATCATCACCATTTCCACGGCCTCCTGGACACTGGCCGGCGCCAGCACCAGCAACCGGCAGTCCCCGTGACCAATCCCTTTGGTGGCCTGCAGGTAATCGGCCTGCGAGGGCAGGATGCCCCCGAGTCCGGGACCGCCGCGCATGATGTTCACGAAAACGGCCGGGCATTGGGCGCCGACCATGTAGCTGATGCCCTCGCTCATCAGACTGATGCCCGGGCTCGACGAGGTGGTAAAAACCCGCTCGCCGGCTGCGGCGGCACCGAAAATCATGTAGGAGACGGCGACTTCACTTTCACCCTGCAAGAAAACACCGCCCATCTCCGGCAACCGCCGCGACAGATATTCGGCCACTTCGGACTGCGGGGTGATCGGATAGGCGAAGTAGTTCAAACATCCAGCCCGGATTGCCGCTTCACCGATCGCCTCGTTTCCTTTCATCAACACCTTGCTCATCGAATTTCTCCAATCATTCGGTCTCTCCAATCATTTAGACCCGGTCGACGCTTCGGCCTCCTCGCTGATGTCAATGGCCACATCCGGACACATCGTGCAACACATGGCACAATAGATACAATCCTCCGGACGGGCGCGAAAGGCAGGGAAATACCCCTTGGGGTTGACCTGGTCGCTTATCTCCAGGACGTTTTTCGGGCACGTCGTGACACACAGCCCACACCCTTTACACCTGTCCTTGTCGATCACATGTAGATATTTCATGTTTGCATTTCTCCTCACGATAACACCGCCGCATTTTTCCATGGCGGTACGAGCTGCCGCGCTATGGTCAGCACCGGACAGCTAAAGCGCTCTTGGGCAATCTGCGGCAACAGTCCGTCCGCAGCAGTGATAAACATCAGCGGCAGGCCGCTTTCGGCAGACAATTGGCGCACAAACGCGTAGCCCCGCAGGATGTCCTGCGGCGTGGTCTCGTCGATCAGGTTGGCGTTGCCGATCCATCCGGTAACCGCCATGCGGGCGACTGCCTCGATCTCGTGCTTCATGTGAAGGCAGCCGGCGACGCTGCTCGTCTCCGGTCGCAGCGGGTTAACCACCTGCAGCATGTGGTACGAAAGCCCATTGAACGCGTCCGCCAGCGCCGACAACACCCTGGCACCCGCCGGATCACCTCCGGCATCGATCAGCGCCAGTTGGCCGGGACGACGGATCACACCGGCGATCAAAGGGCTTAAAATCGGCAAGTCCGCGTGCAGATACTCTTCGGGCGGTAGAATGACCTCGATACCGAACCGGGCGAGGGCCTTGCGGGCTTCACGGGTTCGGAAATAGGGGTTGACCAGATCCAAATCCGCCAGCCGCACGTCAATGCCGCTGCGCTTGCGGTCGACGGCCAGATTGATGGCAATTTCGGTTTTTCCACTGCCGTAATTGCCGACAATGACGACAATGCCCTCCAGCTGGATCTCCATCGCCCTCTCAACCCCGCACTCCCAGACGGAGCGCCTGCCCGCCGAAATACCCTTAAAAGACGCAATCGTAGTTTGTAATTTTAATTCATATCTTTGTCAAGATTTTCACCGAGAATTTCTGGCCACTCCTGCAGGTCCTTGACTCAGACGTGAAAAATGGTATGTTCCATCCGAATCTGACCGGCTCCGCTGCTGCCGAGCCGGCGACTGGAGACTCATTGGGCTGGACACCTGACCATAATGCCATTGCGCAATTAATTGATGCCGCCCGCAGGCGTACGCCTTGCGACTTCAGGCACTCACCGCTCGACACATGAAAATCGTCACGACCGGACTCGAAAATCTCTGTCAGAATCCCCCGGCCTGGCTCGGGAGTTGCCGGCTCGGTCTGCTCTGCAATCCGGCCTCTGTCGACCGGCAGTTTCGCCACGCCCGTGATTTGATCGCCCGCCGGTTCCCGGGTCAGTTAACGGCGCTCTATGCGCCCCAGCACGGTTTTCAGGCCGAAAAACAGGACAACATGGTCGAATCGGCCGACAGCATCGACCCGCTCCTTGATATTCCCGTTTTCAGTCTGTACAGCAGCACCCGGGTACCGACCCGGGATATGTTCGCAGCAATCGATGTTCTGCTCGTCGATCTGCAGGACGCCGGCACGCGCGTCTACACTTTTCCCTATACCCTCTCCTATTGCATGGAAGCGGCTAAAACGTATTCCAAAAAAGTGCTGGTTCTCGATCGACCCAATCCGGTCAACGGACAGAGCGTAGAGGGCAACTGCGTCGCCGCCGACTGCACCTCTTTCGTCGGACGGTATCCCATCCCCATGCGCCATGGGTTGACCATCGGGGAGTTGGCGCTGCTGTTCAACCGGCACTTCACCATAAGCTGTGATCTGGAAGTGATGCCGATGCAGAACTGGCGTCGCGCAATGACCTATGCGGACACGGGGTTGCCCTGGGTGCCGCCCTCTCCCAACCTTCCGACGCTGGTTTCCGCAATGGTCTATCCCGGACAGGTGCTCTGGGAGGGAACCAATGTTTCCGAAGGACGCGGCACCACCCAGCCGTTTGAACTCTTCGGTGCCCCCTTCATCGAGCCGCGGTTGCTCGCCGCCGACGTCACCGCACCGGAACTGCCGGGCGTCATCCTGCGACCGGTCACTTTCGAACCGACGGCCAACAAATGGTCCGGACACCCCTGCCACGGGTTCCAAATTCACGTCACCGATCCGCAACGCTACCGTCCCTATGCCACATCGCTCAAACTCCTGCAGGCGGTGATCCGACATCATCGACAGGATTTTCAGTGGAAGCCGCCGCCCTATGAATACGAATTCGACCGGTTGCCCATCGATCTGATCATCGGCGACCGCGCGATCCGGGAAAGGGTCGAACGCCTCGATCCGATCGATGACATCGCCGCTTCCTGGCGCGATGCCCTCGACAGGTTCGTCACCCTTAGCCGTGACATCCATCTCTACGATTGAGACCATGAGCACACCCGACACCGACCAACTCAAATGGCGCCGCATGCGCTTCAAAAACAACAAGGTCTGGCAGGCCACTGACCCCAACGGGCGACCGCTCGAGAAAAACGGTAAAGTCCTGATCAAGTACCAGCTTAAACAGGATTACGAATACTGGGTGAATCCCGCCAACCTCGGGCAGATCGATGCACCTGTCGAGGCGAGACCCGCCGGCGTTCGCCGGCAGTCGGGAGCACCGGCAAAAAAGCAAAAAACCGTGCCTCCGGCAGCCCCGAACACCGTTCACATTTACACCGACGGCGCCTCGTCGGGGAACCCCGGCCCATCCGGCATCGGGGTCGTATTGCAATACGGGGAAAAGACAAAGGAAATATCGAAATTTATCGGCAACACCACCAACAACGTAGCCGAACTCGAAGCGATCCGCACCGCTCTCATGGAACTAAAGCGCCGGAACCTGCCGGTCAGAATCTACACCGACAGCAGTTACGCACAAGGCGTCCTGTCGTTCGGATGGAAGGCTCAGAAAAACAAGGAACTCGTCGAGGCAATCCGCAACTTGCTATCGGCATTAAGAGACGTGACACTCATAAAGGTTCGCGGTCATTCCGGGCACGAACAAAACGAGCGCGCCGACCAATTGGCCCGCGCCGCCGTCGTCTCCGGCGGCCGGGGATGCCCACCTTGATAAGACCTGGAGAACTAAAAAAAGGTAACCGAAAGGGTTGCAAAGTCCGATGCGCTTCAAACCACCTAGTTGAAAGCGTTTACAGGGTGCCGCAGATGCAAGGCGTCGGGCACGCAGACGTACTCTCGTACTTCAAGTGCCCGACAACAAAGCAGATGCGGTGGCCTGTGAACGCTTACAAAAAAAAGCCCCACCATGGCGGCAGGGCTCTGTCGGTCAGATAAGCCGGCTAGGCCTGTTTCAAGCCTTTGATCTCATCTTTTAGTTCGTCGATTTCTTTCTTATATTGCTCAACCTCGTCGTCCTTTGCCGATGAGGACTCGAAGGACGGCTCATCTTTTTTCCAGGTATCCTTGAGTTCATCAAAACCAAGATAGATGGCCAACCCGCCGCCAAGCAGGAGCATAATCGGAATGATACCGGCCAGGACCATCAAAAATTCGCTCCACCAAATCCCCAACCCGATCAGTCCCAGTGCCGCCGCAATCGCCCCACCGATTAACGTTTTCATAAAAACCCTCCTCTTTTTTTTGTGTTCACACCAGGTATTGTTTCTATTTTTGAGCGGCTACTCTAATACCGCTTACAGCGTAGGTCAAATAAAAATTTTCGACAAGAAGCGGCCCTTCCCGTCAATCGAATGGTAACGGGTCGTAATTGCATAAAAGTCTCATCCGCCTGCCGCTAAAAACGACAAAACTTTGCGGTCATTAACACAGTTTTTTAATCAAGACAAGTCTCTTTGACGTCTCAAACAAGGTCGTATCGTTTTTACGAGTCCATCCTGAACTTCGCTGCCACGCTCATGGCAATCAAATAAAAGATTGCAAATAAGTTTTCATTTTGATAGTAAATTTTATTTTTAATTGTAAATAGTTATATGGACACTTCTGGCACACATCTCGGATGGTTCAGCAGGCTGCTTGGCGGCACGACGGACCATTACAGCTGTTTTTTGCCCCGAAAACTCGGCCGGCTGAAAGCAGTGTTGTTGAAGATGTTCTACTCCGGCATTGTGCTCAGTGCAGACGTGACCGCTGTTATCGACCAGATCCCGAAAAATGCCATCATCGTTTACATCAACAAGAACAAGAACAAGTTCGAATACCTCTTTTACCACACGGCCCTTTCCCGGAGAGGCTGTCCCGTTCCGGAAATCGGTCTCGACTACCGTACGCTATTATGGCAGCCTGCCGCGCGTCTTCTCAAAATTTTTTTGGCCCACCTCAGTTACTTCGTCCGCAAATTGTCCTTCCAGAACCCTTACACGAGCGGCTACATTCAAAGTGAATTGCTCAATCACAGGGCAGGGTTTCTGTCGCTGGTGGATAAGGGCGAATTTTATCAACGCTTTTTCAGATCCAAGATTGACCCGCTCGAATACCTGGTCGAGTTTCAAAAAAAGACCGACCGGCCCATTTACCTCGTCCCGCTGCTGATGTTTTTCAGCAAGGCTCCTTATCGCTCCAATCCGACCCTGATCGACATGATGTTCGGCCCGGAAGGCAAACCGGGCACCATCCGCCGCCTGGTAACACTCTTTAGAAACCCGGGCAAGGTTTTCACGGAAGTATCGACACCGGTCAACCTGATGGCGTTTCTTTACATAAGCGACATCCACGAAAAAAATACCATATATCAGGCTCTGTTTCTGCGGCGCTTTCTGCTGAGGCAAATCAATCGGCATCGTCAGACCATCACCGGTCCGGTTCTCAAAAGTCCGGAAGAACTCAAAGAGAACATTCTAACGGCAGAAAGGTTCCAGGAGTTTTTAACCAAACTCGCTGATTCGCGTCAGACATCGATTCACAAACTTCGCAAGGAAGCGGCGGCCAATCTGCGTGAAATCGCCGCCAAATACAACACAAATATGATCAAAATTGCGTCGGTTGTAGTCGGCGCCATCATCGACACCATGTTCGACGGCGTCTCCTTCAACAGCGACGGTCTCAAGTACGTCAAATCAGCCTCACGAAACGGCCCACTCGTTCTGGTTCCGTGCCACAAGAGCCACATCGATTACCTGATCCTGTCCTATATTCTGTATAACAACAACATGCCCTGCCCGCATGTAGCGGCCGGCAAAAATCTGTCGTTCTGGCCGATCGGGCCGATGTTCCGAAGAGGCGGGGCTTTTTTCATTCGGCGCAGTTTCCGTGGTGCCGTTCTCTATTCGAGAGTTTTTGCAGAATACCTGTACAAACTGCTCGAAGAGGGGTTCAATGTCGAATTCTTCATCGAGGGTACCCGCAGCCGAACCGGCAAGATGATTTTGCCGAAACTCGGTTTTCTGTCCATGCTGTTCGAGGCCTTCAGAAACGGTGCCTGCGAAGACATGATCTTCGTACCGATCTTTATCGGTTATGACCGCGTGTTGGAGGAAAGCGCCTACATCAACGAACTCAGCGGCGGGCAGAAGGAGCCGGAAAGTTTTCGACAGGTCATCAGTGCCCGTCGGTTTCTTAAAAAGCGCTACGGTAAGATTTACCTCCGTTTCCATGAGCCACTGTCCCTTAGCCAGCTGCTGCGGGACCAGGGCTTGAATATCCGGGATATCAGTCCCAAAGAAAAAAACACCTTCTGCCGTAACCTTGGATTTCGCGTCGTCAACGCCATCAACAAGGAGACCGTGGTCACCGCTCATGCTCTTTGCGCCTGCGCCATTCTCAACACCCCCAAGTCCCGGTTTACCCAGACCCATCTTAAGTCGATCGTCGACCTTTACATGCGTTATCTCACCACCCAGGCAGCTCAATTGGCCGACACCCTTTTGCTCGATCAGGATTATGCGATAAACAATGCCCTCGAGTCTTACGTCCAGAGAAAATTCATCGAGTCGATCGCCAAATCAAAAGACGACGTGGCCACTGAGATCGAATACACGGTCAATGAAAGCCAGCGCACAAGCTTGGAATACTACAAGAACAACTGCGTTGCTTTTTTCATTCCGGCATCTTTTACCGCTCTGGAGATCCTGCACCTGGACGCCTTCCAGTTCGCCGCTGCCGACATTCACAGTGGATACCTGTTCCTGCAGCACCTGTTCAAGAACGAGTTCGCCTACGACGTCGAACTGAATCCGGAATACGTAGTCCGCAAAACGCTCAAGATTTTCATCGATGATGCGGTCCTCATTCCCCACCAGACGCTGCCGGACACCTACAACATCACGTCTGCCGGATTCAGAAAGCTGAAACTCTTTGCCGCATTTCTGGCAACCTATTTTGAATCCTATCTGATCGTGTTAAATCATTTTATGTGGGCACCGCCGGACGGCTTGAACGCAAAGGATCGGCTAAAAAAGATCGAAGCCAGGGGCCGGCGGATGTACAAACGCAAAGAAATCGGACGCCGCGAATCACTTTCCAAGGTGACGTATGAAAACGCAGCCGATTTTTTCATCAGTCAGGGAATTAAAAGCTCGGAAGATATCGAAAAAACTGAAACTTTTGCCGTCGCCATCAACCGTTACCTCAGCCGTCTGTATTAACGCTTTTACGCCGGCGAAATAAAAAATGGCGCGAGCAGGTTGCAGAAGCGCATCGAACGAGTATGCAATGAAAGCGATGATCCTTGCCGCCGGTTTTGGCACCCGACTGCTTCCCTACACCGGTTTCAGACCGAAAGCGTTGTTCACGATCGCCGATCAGCCGATTCTGGACCTGATGATCCGGCAACTCGTGGCGGCCGGCTGCCGCGCCATCGTCGTCAACACCCACCACCTGCATGATCAAATCGAAGCGTTCGTGGCCCGAAGCAAGTACACGATACCGGTACAAACACGCTTTGAAGCGGTAATCCGCGGTACCGGCGGTGCAGTCAAGAACGTTTCGGATTTCTGGGACAATCAGCCCTTTATGGTTGTCAACAGCGACATCGTGACCGACATCGATTTGGAAGCGGTGTATCGATTCCACCGGCAGCACCCGCAACCGGTGACCTTGGTTCTGCACGACGCACCGGCATTCAACACGGTTGCTGTCGACTCGGAGGATCTCGTGACGGGCTTCGGCGAACCAGGCACAAGCGCAGATCTTCCGAACGATCGGCTGCTGGCCTTCACGGGCATCCAGGTTCTCGATCCTGAAGTCCTCGAGCTCGTCCCACCGGCCTCTTTTCACAGCAGTATCGATACCTATCGGACCCTGATCGCCGAAGGACGGGGGGTCAAGGCCTTCATTGTGACCGACCACTACTGGACCGACATCGGCACTCCCGAACGCTACCGCCAAGCGGTTTACGATAAGATGACACCCAGAGCGTTTGCACACGTTTTGCAGGACCGTCCCCCAGGCCCGATCGAATGCGAACTGCTGGCCGGAGACGGTTCCGATCGACTCTGGTACCGGCTGAAATCCGGACCGTCTTCTCTGATCCTGGCGGATCACGGCATTCGCACCGACACACGGACCGCCGAAGTCGACGCTTTTGTGGCCATCGGCCGCCACCTCCGGGCCGCCGGTATCGACGTGCCGCAAATTTACCTCTCAGATCGTTTTGCCGGGCTGGTCTACCTGGAAGACATCGGTGACGAACACCTGCAGGAGACAATCCGGCGCACTTCGCGGAGTAAAGAACTGGTCGCCCATTATCGGCCGATCATCCGGCAGCTGGTCGCAATGGCATTCACCGGCGCCAAAAACTTCGATCCGGCATGGGCATACCAGACGCCGTCCTACAGTCGCGAGCTCATCCTCGAAAAAGAGTGCCGCTATTTTGTAGAGGCTTTTTTGAAAACGTATCTGGGCCGCAGTGTCTCGTTTGCCGATCTGGCGGGAGAGTTCGACCGGTTGGCCGATCGCGCCCTGGCTTTCGGCATCAATGGATTCATGCATCGCGACTTTCAGTCCCGCAATATCATGTTAAGAAATGGAACCACCGTCATCATCGACTTTCAGGGCGGCCGCTTGGGGCCGGTCCAGTACGATCTGGCATCGCTGTTAATCGACCCTTATGTCGATCTGCCACAGATCGTTGAGGATCAACTACTGGCGTACTGTCTGCAACAGATCGACCTGACCAGACCCGTTGATCCAAATCGGTTCCACAAGGGCTATCATTACTGCTGCCTGACCCGCAATCTTCAAATCCTGGGCGCATTTGGTCACCTCAGCAAAGTCAAGGGTAAAACCCAATTTGAAGCCTATATACCGACCGCCGTTCGGCACCTGCACCAGCGGTTGAACCGCGACGGAGAAAACGAGTTCCCGCAGCTAAACGCCATCATATCCGACGTGATCGACGGTTTCCGCCACAAATAATACCTAAACCCCACAAAGGAGGCATCCCCGATGGATTCGATTAACGTGATGGTCAACGGCCTTCCGGGCAGCATGGCAGGTGCCGTGGCGCGGCACGTCTTGAGCGACAGCCGTTTCGAGTTGATCCCCTTTTCGTTCACCGGACCCGAAATTTCAGAGAGCGAAACGCGCATTGAAAATATCGCTGTCCGTCTCGTAAGGCCGGAAGACCGCGATGCCACCTTATCGAAGGTCAGGGCTGTGAGCGCCGATTTCATCAGTGTCGACTACACCCATCCGTCGGCCGTCAATTCAAATGGCGACTTTTACTGTGCCAACATGCTGCCGTTTGTCATGGGCACCACCGGGGGAGATCGCGACCGGCTGGAAGAGGCCGTCCGGCATTCGTCGACAGCGGCCGTGATTGCCCCCAATATGGCCAAACAGATCGTCGGATTTCAAGCGATGATGGCGCAAGCCGCCCGATTATTTCCGGGCCTCTTCGAGGGCTATAGCCTTGAGATCAGAGAAAGCCACCAGAAAGGGAAAGCCGATACGAGCGGGACCGCCAAAGCCATGGTGAAATACTTCAACGATTTGGGAATTGCGTTTGCCGAAGCCGATATCCATAAAGAGAGGGAGCCTGAAACACAGAAAAACCTCTGGGGCATTCCGGAAGAATTTCTGACCGGACACGGTTGGCACACCTATACCCTGACATCTGCCGACGGGACCGTGCGGTTTGAGTTCAGCCACAACGTCAACGGCCGCGAAGTTTACGCCCGCGGCACCCTGGATGCCATTGCCTACCTGCATGCAAAACTTCAGCAAGGGGCAAAGGGAAAAGTTTTCTCGATGATCGATGTGTTGCAGGGAAAATAAGGAATTCCGGAGGCCGCATCGCGCCTTAACCGGTGGGATGCCGGCCTTCAATTATTGGCCGCCGGCGCCGGTGCGCCCTTCCTTCAGGTTTTTTTGGCGCACGAGATGCTCCAGATGTTCGCGTGCGCCTTCATACTGCGGATCGCGTTCAAGGATCTTTCTGAACTGTTCTGCAGCCTGATCCAGGTGACCGGATTCTTCGTAAAATAGACCGAGGTACTCCCGGAATTCCAATACTTCCGGTGCGATCCGGATAGCGGTCACAAATTCTTTTCGGGCCGCATCGTATTCGGATTTTTTCTGATAGGCCATCCCGAGGCCGAAATGATTGTCGGCGCTAAGAGGATTTAACGCCAGTCCGCTGTCAAAAGCCGCGATGGCTTCTTCCGGTCGATTGACTGCAAGGCAGGCTTTCCCCAAGTTGTGAAGACTCTGCTCGGTCCGGTAGCCCGCTTGGACCGCGGCCCTGTAGTAAGCGATTTCGCTCTCGATTTCTCCCAGTTGACCATAGCCATAGCCAAGCATGTAAAGGGCCTTTGCGTTGCCCGAATCCTTGCGGAGCACCTGCTCGTAAAGACGGATACCGGCGAGATACTCACCGCTTTCCATGGCCGCATAGGCGCGCTGCTCCGTCGTTTTTTCAACGGCCTGAGGAATCTCGGTGTTCGGCCGGCGTACAACCGGTTGCGTGCATCCGGCCGCCAGTAACCCGAGCGCCAGGCAGACCAGCACGGTGCAAACGGTCGGGATCAGAGAGTTCAATCGACTTTGGTTGACTTCAGGGATAGAATGCATCTTAGATTCAGAGTTCCACAAACCCCCAGTGAGGAAACGCCAGTCGATAGCTGGCGATCTTGCCCGGGCTGTTTTCCCGGCTGGCCACCAGCCACAGCGAAC
>CAWBCG010000055.1:0-11873 GCA_963787235.1 uncultured delta proteobacterium | reverse complement strand
GACCAGATAACGGCCGTTGTAGCCGATTTTCATTTCGTTGACTACTGTCCGGGAAACGCCGAATTCCCCGAAGTGGGCGTACTCGCTCTCGGTCATCAGGGAAGTGAACTTGATGATGTCCGGCTTGAGGTTTTTAATCGGATACACGATGTCCCGTACAAAGGGGTCGCGATCCGGATCGTATCCCGGAATGCCTTGCGGATCGATTCCCATCAAGCGACCGAAGTGAAGCGGAAATCCGCCGGGACGACAGCGGTTCAGACACCTGAAGTAGCCAGAAAAGTAACTGTCCGGGCTCAGGTAAACCACCAGGGTGCCTTTTTCGCCGTTTTCGCCGGGCTTGCAGAACGGGCAAGGCGCCTTGAGATGATTTTTCTCCAGCACGGCTTCGGGAACATGGTCGCCGTAATATTTCTTGATCTGATCCACAAAATCCATAAAGCAGGCTCCGCTGACAGCTGATCACGAAAATATAGCTTTTTAATTCAATTAATTATAGATGACAAAGGCGGAAGGTGTCAAGCGGCATAAAGAGCACACCGGCAAACCGGGGGTCGTATCGACACGTGCCGTCGCTGACCCACGTGTTTCGGTGTTAGCCGGTCCACAATCGTCCGGAGGCGCTCGTCGGCGGCTCCAGCACGGATGAAAAATTTAACTGACCCGGGCCGCTCAGACCGGCGGCCGGCGAGAAAAAGATAAGGGAAACACTAGGTGCGTTGAACGATTTCGTAGGTTTTCTGCAATGCTTGATCGAGATTCTCGGGTTGCGTTCCGCCGGCCTGTGCCATGTCCGGTCTTCCACCGCCGCTGCCGCCCACCATGGCCGACAGTTCCTTGACGATATGGCCGGCGTGATACCGCTGGCTGAGGTCTTTGCTCACCAGGGCGATCAAAAAGGCTTTGCCGCCGGCGGCGGCCCCCAGCACGACGATCCCGGAGGTCATTTTTCCTTTAAACTGGTCGGCCAGTTCCCTCAGGGCCGCAGGGCTGTCGGCCGCCACTCTTTTGGCCAGAACCTTTACGCCGTTCACGGTCTGCACGTCGTCTTCGGTACCCGAAGCCGACAGGCGCGTCAGCTTGAACTTGAGACGTTCGACCTCTTTTTCGAGGGCCTTGTTCTCGGCGATCAGCTTGGTCACCCGCTGGGGTAGGGCCTCAGGCGTATCTTTCAGCAGCCGGGCCGTCTCCTGCAGCATACGGTCGCTTTGCCGGCTATGGGCCAAGGCGGCTTTCCCGGTCAGGGCCTCGATACGCCGCACACCCGAAGCCACACTCGACTCACCGATAATCTTGAACAAGCCGATGTCGCCCGTGTTCGCAACGTGCGTTCCACCGCACAGCTCTTTACTGAAACCCGATAGCGACACCACCCGCACCCGGTCGCCGTATTTTTCTTCAAAAAGCGCCATGGCACCGGACTTGAAGGCCTCGTCGGCCGCCATCTCCACGGTTTGAGCCGGAACGTTCTCGAGAATGCGGTCATTGACCAGCTCTTCAATGCGGCTCAAGGTGTCCGGATCGATCTGTGAGAAATGGCTGAAGTCAAACCGCAGCCTGTCGGGTGCAACCAGTGAGCCGGCCTGTTTGACGTGGTCCCCCAGAACACTGCGCAAAACAGCGTGAAGGATGTGCGTCGCCGTGTGGTTGCGCTGGGTGGCGCGCCTCTTTTCACCGTCGACGCTCAGGGTCACGCTCTGGCCGGTTTTGATCCGTCCGGATAGAATTCGCCCTTTGTGAATGATCAAACCGGTAGGGTCCTTGACAGTGTCGGCCACCTCGATTTCGAGATCGAAACTGCTGATGCGCCCGCTGTCGCCGACCTGACCCCCGGCTTCACCGTAGAAGGGGGTTATTTCGGTGACGATTTCGATGTCGCTGCCGGCCCCGGCCAAATCGACGGCCTCGCCGTTTTGAACCAGCAATACCACATTTGAGATGGCCGTGGTTTGCGCGTGCCCGACAAATTGGACGCTGACGCCTTGGGATGTCAGCTTTTTATAGGCATCACTGATTTTGGCAAAAGTCGCCTTCGACCGGGATTGGGCCCGCTGCCCGGCCATCGCTTCCTCGAATCCGGCCATATCGAGACGGATATGCTTTTCCCTGACGACATCGCGCACGATGTCGACCGGAAATCCATAGGTGTCGTAGAGTTTGAAAATGACCTGGCCTGGGATTTCATCGCGCCCGGCGGCCTCGAGATCGGCCAACGTGTCGTTGAGCAGTCT
This sequence comes from uncultured delta proteobacterium, assembly GCA_963787235.1. GTDB lineage: Bacteria > Desulfobacterota > Desulfobacteria > Desulfobacterales > SG8-13 > JARFQH01. Next base: position 9,642 of record CAWBCG010000055.1, on the reverse strand, counting down.
CAGGCCGGTGTCGAGTGTCTCGATGAACCGCAGTTCTTCGTTTTTGATGACATTGGTGATGAACGATCGGGCGTCCATCAGCTCCGGATAGGCTGCCTGCATGATGTCGAACACGACGCCCGCGGTCTGATGCAGGAATGGCCGGTTCAAGCCGATAGTACGTCCGTAGCGGATGGCCCGGCGCATGATACGCCGCAGGACGTACCCGCGACCCTCGTTAGAGGGAAAGACGCCGTCGCCGATCAAAAAGGCGGCCGCCCGGCTGTGATCGGCAATAACCTTAAGGGCCACATCGATCGCAGTGTTTTGTCCGAAATCTTTTTCGCAGAGTGTAGCGGCTTTTTGAATGATCGGAAAAATCAGGTCGATCTCAAAATTCGTGGCCGCTCCCTGCAGGATCGACACAATCCGCTCGAGCCCCAGACCGGTGTCGATGCTCGGCCTGGGCAAAGGGGTCAGGACTCCGGAGGCATCGCGGTTGAACTGCATGAAAACCAGGTTCCAGATTTCCAGGAATCGATCGCATTCACAACCGAGCGTGCAATCCGGACGGCCGCAGCCATAAGCCTCACCGCGATCAAGGTGGATCTCACTGCAGGGGCCGCAGGGGCCGGTGTCGCCCATGGCCCAGAAATTGTCTTTTTCGCCGAAGCGTTTTATCCGCTCTTCCGGTACGCCGACCTGTCTATACCAGATGTCGTGAGCTTCGTCGTCGTCCAGGTAGATCGACACCCAGAGTTTGTCTTCCGGCAAGCCGTAACCGTTGGTGAGCAGGTCCCACCCGAAGTCGATCGCCTTTTCCTTGAAGTAATCGCCGAAGGAGAAGTTGCCGAGCATTTCGAAAAAAGTGTGATGCCGGGCCGTGTAGCCGACGTTTTCCAGGTCGTTGTGCTTTCCGCCGGCCCGCACGCACTTCTGGGAGGTCGTTGCCCGGTTGTACCCGCGTTTCTCCTCACCGAGGAAGGCGCGCTTGAACTGAACCATGCCGGCATTGGTAAACAGCAGCGTCGGGTCGTCCTGCGGCACGAGCGATGAACTCCTGACCACCTCGTGCCCGTGTTTTTTGAAATAATCTAAAAATTTATCGCGTGCATCATTGCCTGTCATTTGTCGCTCTCCGTTTTCGACTTTCCGTCCTTCGGTTTTTCCTCCACCGCTTTTTCCGCGAGTCCGACGGCTTCCCTGACCTTCTGGAGGGCCGCAGCGAAGATGTCTGGATTTTCCGTCAGAAAACGCTTGACGTTTTCACGGCCCTGGCCGATCCGCTCGCCCTCAAAAGAGTACCACGAACCGCTTTTTTCGATTACGTTGACTTGCACCCCAAGATCAAGCAAATCTCCGGTCTTCGAAATGCCCTCACCGTAGGTAATGTCGAACTCGGCTTCTTTGAAGGGCGGCGCCATCTTGTTCTTGACGACCCGAACGCGCGTACGATTGCCGGTTACCTCTTGGCCTTCCTTGATCGCACCGACCCGTCGGATGTCAAGACGAACGGAGGAGTAAAATTTCAAGGCATTGCCGCCGGTGGTCGTTTCCGGATTGCCGAACACGATCCCGATTTTCATCCGGATCTGGTTGATAAAGATCACGCACGTGCGTGTCTTGCCGATGGTACCGGTCAGCTTGCGCAACGCCTGCGACATCAATCGGGCTTGCAGCCCCATGTGGGAATCCCCCATTTCACCTTCGATCTCGGCTCTCGGCACCAGCGCCGCCACGGAATCGATGACCAGCACATCGATGGCACCGCTGCGGACCAGCATATCGGCTATCTCCAGCGCCTGTTCACCGGTGTCCGGCTGGGAAACCAGCAGGTCGTCGCAATTGACGCCCAGTTTCCTGGCATATACGGTGTCCAAGGCGTGTTCGGCATCGACAAAGGCGGCAATGCCGCCCTGCCGCTGAGCCTCGGCCACGGCATGCAAGGCCAGCGTGGTTTTGCCGGACGATTCCGGTCCGAAGATTTCCACCACCCGGCCGCGAGGCAGGCCGCCGACGCCCAGTGCGAGATCGAGGGTCAGCGAACCGGTCGGGATGACAGGAACTTTGATGACCGGGCTGTCACCGAGCTTCATAATCGATCCCTTGCCGAACTGCCGCTCAATCTGGGTTATAGCGGATTCCACTGCTCTTGCCTTGTCGGTAACGTTGCTCATCTTTTCCTCCTCAATGGCGAAACCGGTGCCCAACGACATGGACCGATCCCATTGATGTGGCTGGTGGTTGGGATCGGTGTTCTGCTGAGGCCCTCCGATGGCCGCAACGCAGGTGCGCCCGATCCGAATAAACTCTCCTGGAACCCTATTGGCCGGATAAAGTGACTTGCCGGAGTTCGGTGTACAGCGCTCCGGTCGGTCGCAGGTCGCTTTTGAATAAAACCACCCGGTCGACCTCAAAGGTTTCCGATGCAAAGTCGTGAAGGGCGCCCATTGCCGTCATCAGTCGGGAAGCCGCGATGGGGCCCTTGACGCGCCCAAGGGTCAGATGACCGGAAAAAGGGCGTTTTTCACGCGGATAACCGATCGTCGCCAGACGATCCTCGACCGAGCGCTGCAGGGCCGCGAATTCAGACAGCTGACCCGATAGTCCCACCCAGATGACCCGTGCCCGTTTGACACTCGGGAACACGCCGACGCCCGCAGCTGCAAGCCGCAGCGGCGCGAATCCATGGACGGTCTCGGTCAGGACCGCGGCGATACCGTCGACCTCATCTTCATGGACCCCGCCTATGAATTTCAGCGTCAGGTGAATGTTGCCGGTCGTCACCCAGCGCACGTTAAAACCGTAGACCGCCAGTTGCGCCTGCACATCGCCGATGGCTGCAAGGACGGTTTCGGGCAGTTTCACGGCAACAAACGTTCGGATCGACTTCGACATATCGCCGGTCATCGCGGCAGCGTGAATACAGGCTCAGTCAGAAGAAACTTGCCCTGTGAAATCCTCTTTTTGAGCGTCTCCGCTATTTCACGGGCTCGAACCAGGCTGGAAAGGGGCACGGTCGGCACGTCCCGACCGTCGAACCGGATGGTGCCGCTTTTCAGCTCGGCATAGCTGACCTGTCCGTAACTCCTGGAAACGCCGCCCGGATAATCCACTCCGTAATCGATGATCTGCGTGAAGATGTCTTCGTCCGATATAGCCGTATATTGCGCCATTTCTTCGTTCAAAAGCGGTATCGGGACTCCCAGACCGACAGCCAGCGAGCAGCCGTACCCCTGGATGCTCACCCCTTTGATCCACTTGGCACTCATCTTCTTCAAGTCGCCCATCACCATGAGGGTTCCGGCCGGCGATACCGGAATTCCCCTTGGGGTCCGCTTGGCTGACGGCTTGTGCTGGGTGCCGTGCCACGTCACGTACCCTTCCCCGCCGCCGAGGAACACGCGGGTACCCATGCCGATGGTCATATAATAAGGATCGTTGAACAGCGGGCTCAACTGTCCGGCCGAACAGTAATTGGCGTTGTCGGCTCTCGGCTTGAGGGTTCCCATATAGGTGTAGACGGTCTTATTCGAAAGGTTGACGGCGCAATTGTAGTTCTGGTAACCGTTGCGCGGATTGCACAAAGTGGCTTGCGGCAGGCCCTTGAGCGATATTTCTTTTTCGATCATCCGGTTGGGGTAACAATCGGTCCCGTAAGCCGTTGCTTTGAGGTGAACTTTTTTGCGCTCCAGAAGGTCCTGGATGACGTGTCCCCCTCCGTAGTTGAACTCGCCGGGGTGCACCTTGTTAAGCGGATCGTCTTCACAGGGCTCGGTGGCACCGACAAAACAGTCTACGGCTGCCAGGCCGGCATAGGCCGGAACGTTGTTCAGCCATACCTTGGACGCCTTGATGCCGGGTGCCGAGTGGCCGAAATTGATGAAGGCTCCCGAAGAACACATCGGAGCGAATGTGCCGGTGGTCACCACATCCACCTGTCGCGCCGCTTCCTCCGGACCGTTGGATTTGACGATATCGATGATCTCCTCGGCCGTGGCAACCACCACTTTGCCGGCTTTTATCTTGGCGTTGATGTCCCGGATTGACTTGTTGACCTTGTAACGACTCATTTCGACCTTGCCTGTTCGGTTGCCCAGCCTTATTTGACTTTCAAGCCGGGGGATAATTCTTTTCGTCACATCATGAATCCAGAAAGTCGAGTTAAATAACAAGTAATAACCTGATAATCAAGGCAAAGTTTTTCGTATCTTGACTTTTGACCGGTCGCGCGATACTATTTTTACATAAAATTTAATGTCTTTCACCATTCGTGAACGGATTTTGCATAACATGCCGAAAAAAAAATCCCGGACGCTTAAAATTGTTTTTGCGCTCTTCATCGTGACGACGATCGGTTTGCTGGTGGTCGCTTATTTCAACTACCGCCGAGTTCTCGATAAGCCGGAACAGTTCATCTCCGCTATTCAGCCGGGAGTAGACATGGCGATCGACGACATCCACCAGACGGCCACCCGCGATGGGAAAAAAGAGTGGCAACTGGATGCGGCCACGGCCCACTACCTCGAGGCCGAAAAAAAACTCCGGCTCGATCGCCTGACGATGACCTTTTTTATCGATAATCAACGGCCCATCCACCTGTCGGCCGACAGCGGCACGCTGGAAACCGAAACCCGCAACGTTATGGTCACCGGCCATGTCGAATTAAAGAACGAAGATTCACGGCTTCTGACGGATGAACTTCACTACCGGCATGAAAAACAATTTCTCTTCGCGCAGTCCCCTGTCGAAATAATCGGCGACGGTTACCAATTGAACGCCGACAGCATGACCCTCGAGCTTGACAAGAAAAGAGCCGTTTTCAAGGGCAACGTAAAGGGCACCTTCAGTGAGGATCTTTCTTTGTAAGTGTCTGCCCTGCTGCATCCTCACTGCCATGGCGCTCATATGGATAAGCGGCTGTATTTGCCCGGCAGAGGCGGAGCTGCATGACGGTGCGTCGGGTGTTGTTTCGGCAAAACCATCTCCGCCGGTCACCATCACAGCCGACGAACTTATCAGCGATGATACAACAGAAACGGCTGAGTTTATAGGTAATGTTAAGGTCGTCCGCGGGGATTACACCCTGACGGCCGACCGGCTCATGGTGCATTACAGGCGCAGCGACCAACCGTCTTCCCCGAAAACCGTCGGCCGTGCCAACATTCGTGAAATTTTCGCCGAGGGCCATGTGCGCATTGTCTCAACCGAACTGACGGCAACCGCGGAACGCGCGGCCTACGATGCCCAAACCCGCAGTATCGAATTGTCCGGCGAGGAGGTGACAGTCGCCAGTAGCGGGGGGACGGTCAGCGGATCCAAAATCACCCTTTTTCTTGACACGGATCAATTTAACGTGGTCGGCGGCCCGAAAAACCGGGTAAAGGCCGTAATCAAAAGGATCGAAAAAAAATAACCGATCGGCGACAGCGCTATTGGATGCCATGATCAAATCTGCTATACAGAGCATAACGTCGGGGCGGCCGGAGGCGGGCGCGGAAGTCAGACCCAAATGACCGTATTGTCTCTACGAAATCTGGGCAAGATCTACAACGGCAGAACAGTGGTTGATTCCGTCAGCCTGGAGCTTACCAACCAACACGTCGTCGGTCTTCTCGGTCCGAACGGCGCCGGCAAAACGACGACCTTTTACATGACCGTCGGTATGGTAAAGCCGGATGCGGGCAAGGTGCTGCTGAACGAGGAGGATATGACCGATTACCCCATGCACCTTAGGGCCCGCAAGGGTGTCGGTTATTTACCGCAGGAACCCTCGATTTTCAGGAAGCTGACGGTCAAACAAAACATTATGGCCATTCTCGAAACCCTTGCCATGACCAAAGTTGAGCAGAAAGAACGGGCGGAGTTGCTGCTCGAGGAGCTCGGCATCAAGCACCTGGCGGGTCAAAAAGCCGCCGTGCTCTCGGGCGGCGAGAAACGGCGGCTTGAGATATCCCGATCCCTGGCGACAAATCCGAAGTTCATGCTCCTCGACGAACCATTCGCCGGGGTCGATCCCTTGGCCGTCATTGACATCAAGAAGATTATCGGGCATCTTAAAAAACGGGGGATCGGGGTTCTCATATCCGATCACAACGTGCGCGATACGCTACAATCCTGCGACACCGCTTATATACTGAACGAGGGCAAGGTGGTCGTCGCCGGAACCCCCGAAGACATAACATCCAGTGAAATTGCTCGAAAAATTTACCTCGGAAACGAATTTAGACTATAGAAAATATGGCACTCGAACTCAGACAACAGCTTAAACTGACGCAGCAGCTGATTATGACTCCCCAGCTGCAGATGGCGATCAAGCTTCTTCAGCTCTCGCGCCTGGAGCTGATGGACACCATTCGCCAGGAACTCGAGGAGAACCCGGCGCTTGAAGAACTGCAGGATGCACCCGGAGACGATCGACTACTGGAACCGACCGAACCGGTCGTCGACGACGGGGCCGCCGCCAAAGAAGTGACGATCGAAGATAAAATTCAGGACGATATCGACTGGAGCAATTATCTCGATGAATACAACACGCCCGGCCGGGTAAATTACGAAGGAGAAAGCCGGGAAGCCCCGAAATACGATGCCTTCATCGCCCGTAAGGAAACCCTTAACGACCATCTGCTTTGGCAGCTGTTGATGACCTCACCAAACAAACTGGAGGAAAACATCGGCAGCCTTATCGTGGGCAATCTCAACCAGGACGGCTACCTCGATGTCGCCTTGGAAGAAATAGTCCGGATAACGGGTGCCGAAATGGAAAAAGTCGAAGAGGTATTGGCGCTCATCCAGACCTTCGATCCGATCGGGGTGGCCGCGCGGAATCTCAGCGAATGTCTGATGATCCAAGCCCGACATCTCAAAATCGACGATACGCTTGTCACTGAAATTATCAAGAATCACCTCGGGAATCTCGAGAAGAGAAATTACAAAGCCATCGTCCGCACCTTGAAGGTCGGCATGGATGACATCGTTGCGGCCGTCAATATCATCAAGAGCCTCGAACCGCGGCCGGGCCGCGAATATTCCGACGACACACCCCAGTATATCACCCCGGACATCTACGTTTACAAAATGGACAACGACTTTGTCATCGTGCTCAACGATGACGGCATGCCAAAGCTGAGGGTCAACCCGTTTTATAAGAAATCGATCGGCGCCAAGGACAAGGTCTCCGGCGAGGCAGGCAGTTACATTCAAGACAAGTTGCGTTCGGCCGCCTGGTTGATCAAGAGTATCCACCAGCGTCAAAAGACGATCTACAAGGTAATGGAGAGCATTCTGCAGTACCAGAGGGGATTTTTTGAAAAGGGCATTACGCATTTGAAGCCGATGGTGCTCAGGGATGTCGCCCAAGACATCGGCATGCACGAGTCGACCATCAGCCGGGTCACGACTAACAAATATGCGTACACACCGCAGGGAATTTTTGAGTTGAAATATTTCTTCAACAGTTCTATTAAGCGCGACCATGGTGGTGCGATCGCCTCGGTCAGCGTGCAGGAGAAAATTAAACAGATCATCGCCGGTGAAAACCCGCGCAAACCCTACAGCGATGACAAGATCGCAAAAATGCTGAAGGAGTCACACATCGACATCGCCCGCCGTACTGTTGCAAAGTACCGTGAGATGCTGAATGTACTGCCGTCCAGCAGGCGCAAACAGATTTAAGGAGTTTTACATGCAAGTCTCCGTGACATTTAAAAACCTGCCACCTTCGGAACATTTAAAAACCTACGTCAAAGAAAAACTCGATCGATTTGACAGGCTGCTGGATAACCCGGCCGAGGCCAGCGTTGTCCTTTCGGTTGAAAAATTTCGTCACATCGCCGAAATCAATATCAGCGGAGACCGCCTCAACCTCATCGGCAAAGAAGAAATCAATGATATGTATTCAGCTATCGACATGGTCATGGACAAGCTGGAAAAACAATTAAAAAAAGGCAAACAGAAGACCCGGGAGCGAAGGGGCGGAGCCAAATCCAGCATCAAAGACATTCCGCCGGAATTCATGATCAATGTGGCAGAAGAAGATGACCACCGACCACAGATAAAGATCAAGAACATCGATTACAAACCGATGGATGTCGAAGAAGCGGTGATGCAGATGGATCTGCTAGACGACAATTTTTTGGTGTTCACCAATGCTCAAACCGATCGGGTGAATGTTCTCTATCGTCGCAAAGACGGTCATCTCGGCTTGATTCAACCCAGCACTTAACCACATTTTATGGGCTCATCATAAGCTTGGCCCGGTGCACGGCGCCAATACCGATAGAATTACATGGCCTTGTCATGGGCCTTAAATCGATGGGTAAATTGCATATGAAAATCCTGGATGTGTTGCCCAAAGACGCGATTCTCGCAGATCTGAAGGCGCAGGATAAAAAGGGAATTCTGGAAGAGCTCGTTGAGCCGATTTCTCGTTTAAAGGAAGTCAACCGGGAGGAACTCGTACGGGTCCTGATGGAAAGAGAACGGCTGGGCAGCACCGGAATTGGAAGCGGTATCGGCATTCCCCACGGAAAACTGAAGGACTTGGACGGATTGGTCCTCGGCTTTGGCCTCAGCCGCAAAGGGGTCGATTTCGAATCGATGGACAACCGTCCCACCCATATCTTTTTTCTTCTGGTGACACCGGAAAACTCAACCGGACTTCACTTGAAACTACTGGCAAGAATTTCGAAGATACTCAAACACGACCCATTTAGAGAAAGGCTATTGAAGGCCGCTGATCGCGAAGAGATTTACGCAATCATCAAAGAGGAAGATGCAGAATTTTAAATCGTGTTCCCACGGACCCCGACCGGCTCCTTGAAAACAACCACAAAATAAAAAAAGCGGCTGACAAGGCCTTTTCGCCTGCACATGCACTTTATGTGTCACTTCCGAATCGGTTTGATCCGGTGCCGACCGACCAACGGTAAAATTCTCCGCCCAACACAATGAATAAGCCCAAAATCATCATAGTGACAGGCTTGTCCGGCTCAGGAAAAAGCACGGCTTTATCCGCCCTGGAGGATGCCGGCTTTTACTGTGTCGACAATATGCCTGTCTTGCTGTTGCCGGATTTTCTGAAATTGCCGAGTGTCTGCGAACCCGGCGGGGTAGGTTTTGCCTTCGGAATGGATTTGCGCGAAAAGAGTTTTCTGAGCAGTTATAAGACCATTTTCGAAGATGTCAGAGTCCGGGGCTTCGACCCTGAGATCATTTTCCTCGAGGCCGATGAAGAAATTCTTTTACGGCGCTACAGCCAGACCCGGCGACACCATCCGGTTGCACGCGGTGAAGGCATCCTCGACGGCATCCGGTCTGAACAGCGCCTGATGGCGGTGTTGAGGAAATCAGCCGAATACGTCCTGAACACGTCGCGGTTTAACGTACATGAACTTAAAGCCGCAATTAATAATATTGCCAAGAACCTCATTAAATTGGCGCCGATGCGAATCCAGGTGCTTTCATTCGGCTTCAAACACGGGATTCCCGGCGACGCGGATCTTGTCATCGACGTACGCTTTCTCGTCAATCCTTATTTCGTGCCGGAATTAAAAGATCTGGACGGAGAAACGGGGACGGTCAAACGGTTTGTTCTTGAGAACGATGACGCACGCTTATTTTTGTCGAAATATTTTGATCTGCTTGACTATCTGATCCCATTAT
>CAWBCG010000054.1:0-38306 GCA_963787235.1 uncultured delta proteobacterium | reverse complement strand
CACGCATTCCCGCCCTGCAGGTTGTCGCAACCAAAAGATGAAGAATATACCATTTTATTCTTCATCATCCATTTTAGCCAAAGAACCGTTCCCATTTATGTGTGCAACAGCACTCACTTATACACATCCCCCCTCCCGATGTGATCTGCGTAAACAATATTTAGCTTGTCAACTGATCAAAATTTGTTTTATTGTAATTGGCGTCAAAATCGGGGACAAATACACGTTTGCATTTGTACGCGTCGATTTGTATGAGATTTGGTAGAGGCCGACCACCGGGACCTTCGCGGTGCGGACTTTTTTTACACAGGCAGACAGGGGTTTCGATGAAGAAAAAAGTGATCCGATTGGTGGTCATCCTTATTCTCCTCGCGGCGGTCGGAGCCGGGCTGTGGTACTATTTTTTACAAGACCAAAAGGAACACAAGAACGAACTGGTGCTTTATGGCAACGTGGATATTCGCCAGGTGGAATTGGCCTTTAACGCCAGTGAACGCATTGCCGAGATCATGGTCCGAGAAGGTGAGTCGGTGAAAACCGGACAGCTGCTGGCTGTTTTGGAGACCGTTCGGCTCCAGCACGACGTGGATCGGGCCACATCACAGGTGGCGGCCCAGCGGGACCAGGTCGCCAAGCTGGAGGCCGGCACCCGGCTCGAAGAGATCAACCGGGCAAGGGCTGAAGTCGAGGCCTCCAGAGCCCAAGCCGACGATCTCGAACGAACTTACCGGCGATTGCGGCCCCTGGCAGAGAAGAACCTGATCGCCCCGGAGCAGATCGATCAGGCCAGGGCCAAGGCCGATGCCGCGATGGCTCAGCTCCAGGCGGCGGCACAGGAATTGAAGCTGGCCTTGGCCGGTCCCAGGGAGGAAGACATTGCCGCGGCAAGGTCTCAGCTGAAAGCCCTCGAGGCCGAGCTGGCGCTTGGCCGGCCAGAAGCTGGCCGATGCCTCCCTGTACGCTCCGTCCGACGGCGTCATCCAGAACCGCATACTGGAACCCGGCGATATGGCGTCTCCGCAGAAGGCTGTTTTTACATTGGCCCTGATCGATCCGGTCTGGGTCCGCGCCTACGTTCCGGAAACAGATCTTGGCAAACTGTTTCCGGGTATGGCCGTCCAGGTTGTCAGCGACAGTTTTCCGGATAAAACCTATCCGGCTTGGATCGGGTACATTTCGCCAATGGCCGAGTTTACCCCCAAATCCGTGGAAACCGCGGAGCTAAGGACGCGGCTCGTCTATCAGGTGCGCGCTTACGTTTGCAACCCCCGCAACGAGCTTCGGCTCGGCATGCCCGCCACCGTTATCATTCCGTTGAACCAACCCCGCCAGTCGGCCGGTACCGAAAGCATTCCACCCTGCAAGGAGGAATGATGTCGGCGGCTATCAATACAGAAGATGAGGCGCCGGTCCAAAACACCAACTCGGGTCGGCCGGCTCTGAAACTCGAAGAGGTGTCAAAGGTTTTCTTCCAGGGGAAGCGCCGTATACCGGCGTTGCAGGAGGTCAGTATCCGCATCGCCCGCGGTCGCATCACCGGTCTTATCGGGCCGGACGGAGCCGGCAAGACCACCCTTATGCGCCTGTCGGCCTGTCTCTTGAAACCGGCGGCTGGCGCCATAACCGTGCTCGATATCGATGCCATCACCGATCCGCTGAAGGTGCAGGCCAGTATCGGATACATGCCGCAACGATTCGGACTTTACGAAGATCTCAGCGTTCAGGAAAATCTTGACCTCTATGCGGATCTTCAAGGTGTGGTCAAGGCCGACCGACCCGGGCGCTACGAAGAGCTCAACCGGATGACCAATCTTGGCGCGTTCACCACGCGGCTGGCCGGGCAGTTGTCCGGCGGCATGAAGCAGAAACTCGGTTTGGCCTGCACGTTGGTGCGGCCACCGCGCCTGCTGTTGCTGGACGAACCCACGGTCGGGGTCGATCCAGTATCGCGCCGCGAACTCTGGTCCATTGTCGACCGGCTGGTGGAAACCGAAGGGATGAGCGTGCTCTTGAGCACCGCATACCTGGACGAAGCCGAGCGGTGCGATGCAGTGGTGATCCTCCATGAAGGCCGGGTTCTCGGCCATGGTCCGCCGGGTGACTTCAGTGCCAAGCAAAAAGGTCGGACCTACACGGTGTCCGCTGGCAGTCTGAAGAAACGCCAATTGCAGGAGCGTCTGGCAGATGCCGAAGGGGTCGTGGATGCCGTTATTCAGGGTGACTCGGTTCGCCTGGTGATGGCAGACATGGAAGCGCCGGACCCGGCGACCCTGCTGTCAAGTGTGACGGATGTCGAGATCGCGGCAGTGCCTCCCCGGTTCGAAGACTGCTACGTCGCCATGCTCAAGGCCGTCCGTACTGACGATGCCCTCGACTGGAAACCCTCTGCGGAGGTGGATACCCGGGTGTCGCCGCCGGCGGCAGATGAAGCCGTCATCCGGGTAGACGATGTCCGGCGCCGGTTCGGCGACTTTTACGCCGTCAAGAACGTTTCCTTTGAGGTGTTTCACGGCGAGGTGTTCGGACTGCTGGGCGCCAACGGCGCCGGCAAGACCACGACTTTCCGCATGCTCTGCGGGCTGCTGCCGGTCAGCGACGGACAGCTGAGCGTGGCCGGGCGTGATTTGCGACGCGCGGCGGCCAAGGCCCGGGCCCGCATCGGTTACATGTCACAGAAATTTTCACTCTACGGCAATCTGAGCGTACGCCAAAACCTGCAATTTTTCAGCAGCGCTTACGGATTGACGGGACAGCGGCGCCGCGACAGGATCGACTGGGTCTTGGACCGTTTTGAACTGTCCGAACTGACGGATGCTGTCAGCGGGGAGTTGTCACTCGGTTTCAAACAACGGTTGGCGTTAGCTGCCGCCCTGATGCATGCGCCGGACATCTTATTTCTGGATGAACCCACCTCAGGGGTGGATCCGATGGCGCGACGGGAGTTTTGGCGTCACATCAATTCGCTGGCGGCGTCCGGCGTCACCGTGCTGGTAACCACCCATTTCATGGAAGAAGCCGAATACTGCGATCGGTTGGCGATAATGGCGGCCGGGGAAATTCTGGCCATCGGCAGCCCGATCGACATCAAGCGGAAGGCCGCCGATGGACGTGAGAAACCCGTGCAAACCATGGAGGAGGCCTTTATCGCCCTGATCGAACGGCAGGATCAACCGGAGAAATCGACATGAAAGCCTCGGAAGAAGACGGTCGCAAGAGGACCACAGCACCGGAAAACGCCCGCGGGGGCGGGATGATGCGGTTGCGCGGCCTGGTGCGCAAGGAATTTTTACAGGTGGTGCGGGACCCGAGCAGTATCGGAATCGCCTTCCTGATGCCTGTGGTCCTGCTGCTGCTGTTCGGCTACGGTGTCTCCCTCGACGCCGAACACGTGCCCATCGCCGTTGTTGTCGAACAGTCCGATGCCGATACGGCAGGCTTCCTTGCGGTTTTCAGGAACAACCACTACTTCGCTCCGGTGGTCATGCAAGACATGCGACAGGCCGAAGAGGCGTTGATCCACCATCGTGTGGACGGCATCATCGGCTTGCGGGCTAACTTTGCAACCGATTTACAACGACCGGGCGGTGCGGCGGTACAGGTCATTTTAAACGGAGTCGATGCCAACACCGCCCGGCTGGTGTCCGGTTATGTGGAGGGCGCCTGGCTCAACTGGATGGAGCAGCGTTCATTGAGCCTTGGAAACCCTCTGAGCCAGCCCGTGCAGGTGGAGCAGCGGGTATGGTTCAACAGCGCCGTGCGCAGCCGCAATTTTCTCGTCCCCGGCCTGATCGCCGTGATCATGACCCTCATAGGGGCCCTATTGACAGCGCTGGTGGTGGCCCGCGAATGGGAGCGCGGCACCATGGAGGCCCTCATGGTAACCCCCGTGGCCGTGCACGAGATCCTGCTGGGCAAGCTATTGCCGTACTTCATCATGGGGATGGGGGGAATGGGCCTTTCGGTCGCCATGGCGGTCTGGGTTTTTGAGGTCCCGCTGACCGGGTCTCTCTGGGTCCTGACGGCAACTTCGGCTCTGTTTCTGCTGGTGGCTCTGGGGATGGGGCTCCTCCTTTCCACTGCGGCCAAAAACCAGTTTGTGGCCGGGCAGGCCGCCATCATCGTCACCTTCCTTCCGGCCTTTTTACTCTCCGGTTTCATCTTCGACATCGACAGCATGCCGAGAGTGGTCCAGGGCGTGACGCACCTTATCGCCGCCCGCTATTTTGTGTCCATTCTGCAGACGGTATTTCTGGCCGGAAATGTCTGGTCGGTGATTTTGCCCAACGCTTTGGCATTGATGGTGTTTGCCGCGCTTTTTCTCGGTCTGAGCCGTAAAAAATCCCGCAAGCGACTGGATTAGGGGGGGTCATGTTCCTACGAATCGTCGCCCTGATGCGAAAAGAATTCCTGGCGCTGATGAAAGACAAGAAAAGCCGCTTCACCATCGTCATTCCGCCAATTGTGCAGCTTCTGGTATTCGGCTATGCGGCCACTTACGACCTGAACAACGTTCCTTACGCCGTCTATGACGAGGACCGGGGTGCCGCGGCCCGCGACCTGCTGAGCCGTTTTAAAGGGTCCACTAACTTTCAGGAGGTCGGTCAGCTCAGTCGTAATGCCGAGATCGCCCCCCTGATCAACCGCAAGGGTGCCCTTTTGGTGGTCCACATCGGCCCGCAGTTCAGCCGAAATATATTGACCGGCGGCAGGGCATCGCTTCAGGTGATTGTGGACGGTCGCAACTCGAACACGGCCATGATCGCTCTCAACTATGTCAGGGCCATTATCACCCGCTACAACCTGGAGTGGATCCAACGTCATGGCGGCACATTGCCTCCGGCTCATCTGGAGATCCGGGCCTGGTACAACGCCAACCTGGAGAGCCGCTGGTTCATCGTCCCCGGCATCATCGGTTTGCTGACACTGGTGGTCACCCTTCTGGTGACTGCTCTGAGTGTGGCGCGAGAGCGGGAACAGGGGACATTCGATCAGCTGCTGGTGACCCCTTTGCGACCGGTTGAAATCCTGATCGGCAAAGCCCTGCCGGGTTTCATCATAGGGACCGCCGAGGCTACCGTGATTATATTGATCACGGTCTTCTGGTTCGATGTCCCGCTGCGGGGTCACATCATGACACTTTACACCGGCCTGTTTCTCTTCATTCTTTCGGCTATCGGCATCGGTCTGATGATTTCTTCCCTGGCGGTCACCCAGCAGCAGGGGCTGATGGGGGCGTTTCTGTTCATGGTGCCGGCCATCATCTTATCCGGTTTTACCACCCCCATCGCCAATATGCCGGTGGTGGTGCAAAAAATCACCCTGCTCGATCCGCTGCGGTATTTCATGGTGGTGATCCGGGGCGTCTTTCTGGAAAACACCCCGTTTTATTTGCTGGTCGACCAATACTGGCCGATGGCGATCATCGGTTTCGTCAGCCTGAGCGTTGCTGCGTGGTTGTTCCGCCATCGGATCAACTAATATAAAACAGGGTGCTCCGGGGTTTGGCAAAACATACCCCGGAGCACCCCGTTTTATATTAGGGCAGGACGCCGCTGGCGGCCGCCACTGCCGCTGCGGTAATCAGATGAAATAAAAAGGCGGGAATAATGCTCTGTGAGCGTTCCCTGACCACACCGGCTGCAATACCGAAAGCGAATGCACTGATGATGTTTGCAGTGGTCCAGGCAGTGAACACTTCCGCCAGGGAGCCGGAAGAGAGCAGCAGCCGGTAGCCGATGTAAACGGCATACAGAAAGGCGGAGCCGACTGTCGGCCATGACAGAAACCAATGGCTGTTGCAATGCTGGATGCGGGCCGAGCGGGCCAACAGTCCATGCGCCAGGCTGCGAAACAGCAGTTCCAAGGCCAGCGGCAGGGTGATGATCAAAAACAGTATTTTCTTATAGAGATGCACATCCCAGGTCGAGATATCGGGCTGCCAAATACCGCCCAGAAAACCGAAAAGGACGGCACCGGGGAGTATCAACCACCAGGACGTTCCCAGAGGGAGGCTCAACCCGTACTGCCATGACTTTCGATAAGACAGGATCGCCAGAAACGCGGCGGTCAGAACGATCACCAGGAGCGCGGCGTCGAAGGCGGGGTAAAGGGTCAGGCCGAACAGGATTTTCGCGAACCAGGCGTCCGGATGCCAGAACAAGCGTAAAACTTCAGCGGGTGCCAGGATGGCTGTTACGAGCAGAGCGGCTTTCAACAATCCGGCGGCCTGCCGCCGTATACTGGGCTTTTGCAGTGCGTCGCGGCAGGCTTGGGCAATTTCCCCGGGAGTGAGACTCGTGCCGGTTGCCCTCGGCGAACCGCCGATGTCGGACGATCCCCCCCAGCGGTTGTTTTGGGAGCGGCACCTGACCACCGGGTCGATGAAATTCAATCGTTCGTAAACCGGTTCGAGGTCGCCCGGCATGAACAAATCCATTCGGCGCAGGGTGTATGTGCCGGGGCTCCTCTGCAGCACGACCAGTCCAAGTCGAGTGCCGTAGAGGTTATTGAGGTGCGGCTCGAGTTCGTAAATACCGGTGTCCGATTCCACCACCACCACGAGTCGGTCGCCGGCGAGGTCGACCCGGGCCAGTTCCTTAACACCCTTGAAGTCGGTAAATTCGCTCGATTTGTAGATAATGCGGTCAATTTTGTGCAGGATTGTTGCGGTATACTCCAGGAAATCGACTTCTTCCCACAGTCCGTCTTTTTTAAGCTGGATTTCATCTTTGCGCAGGAAATCAATTACGCGCTGGGTTCTGCGGAGATGTTCGGGCGGCAGGGCGCTGAATTCCTTCAACTCTAAACCTAGGGCGTCGATGACGCCTTCGAGACGGACCAGCGCATACAGAAATCGCAAATGCATCGGTTCTTTGCGACTGATGCGCTGGTGGTTGATAATCAGCCATATCGCCAGTATCGTGTCCAGGTCGGGCTCGTTGGCGTAGATCTGCCACTCCCGGTCGCGTAGATCCAGCCCTTTCAGGATCATGACCAGGGCCTGTTCGCAAGTTGCGAGGGTAAATGTCCGTACGCATCCCTCGTGATGGTCGAGATTGTAGATTTTTTTTTCGTGATCCAGAAACGGTTCGCTCAGGGCGACACCGTCAAGGTAGATGGTCCCCGGGGGCGCCTTGCGCGCAGTGGCGGCCGACACCGTAAAGCCGGCCTGAATCAGGACGGTCAGATTGGGGGCCTCAAGGCAGGTCAACATTTTCTTGCCCCCGATATCCTTGACCACATAGCGCTGCGGCAGCTCTGTGGGAGGTGATGGGTCGGCTCGCTTGCTGTTTCCTGCTTCAGCCGTTACATCCGACATGGAAAAGCGGTTGCCGGAATTAGGATCGGAACTCTCTTTAGAGGTGTTTTCCATGAACCGACTCTTGCGTTACACCGCCCTCGAGCGGCGGTTCATCCGGCTTGTCGAACCACTGTTCCTGCCGGTTGCACGTGATGTCAAACGATTATTCCGACATTCGGCGCCGACAAAGTGCTTCGATTCGCAAATACGGTCACGTATAGATAGCACATATTAATAACAGCCAATCTGCCGGGGGTCAAGTAAACTGATCGATCCGGCTGCGTTCTATACCGGTTGACAGATCATTGATTCATCATTTAAAGTTCTTCCCTTGATTTATAGAGAGAAAATGTGGTCAAGGATGGACGGTTTTGATCGTTTTTGAGCCGATGAATCCTGTTGGGATCATCGATTTCCGATGCGCTTCAAACCACCTAATTGTAAGCGTTCACAGGGTACCGCAGATGTACTTTTGTACTTCAAGTGCCCGACAACAAAGCAGATGCGGTGCCCTGTGACCGCTTACATCAAATTTAATAAATCGGAGGCAATGAAATGAAAACCTTATCTTGGTTGGTCCTGATTATGCTGGTCGGCTGGCAGTCGGCTGCCGCGGCAGATCAAGCCGCTGTCAATCCCCGGGTCGCATTGGCAACCTCCAAAGGCCGCATCGTGATCGAACTTTTTCCGCAAAAGGCACCCGCCACCGTGAAGAACTTTCTGTCATATGTGGATGCCGGCTTTTACGATGGCACCGTTTTTCACCGCGTGATCCCGAAATTCATGATCCAGGGTGGTGGTTTGACGGCGGACTTGAAGAAAAAACCCACTGAAAAACCGGTTTCCAACGAAGCCGACAACAACTTGAAAAACACGCGCGGTTCCGTCGCCATGGCGCGTACCGGCGATCCGCACAGCGCCACGAGCCAGTTTTTCATCAACACTGCCGACAACGATTTCCTGAATTATCGAGAAAAAACACCCCAGGGTTGGGGCTATGCCGTTTTCGGGCGGGTTACCGAGGGGATGGCGGTCGTCGATGCGATTTCAGGCGTCAAGACGGGCAACTCCGGTATGTTCCGGGATGTACCGGTCGAACCGGTAGTGATTGAGAAGGTGCAGCGGGTGAAATAGTTTCCGCCCATAAATGGCCCTTTTCCGCATCTTGCTTGTCTTTTGGTCCGTCTACCGCGTTTCATCTACCGCAACGTATCTCGCAAAACGCGCCGCTGGATGTGCCTTGCTGACGAGCCCAAATCCGGTGTCGTCTTATGGAACTATTTGTTACTGTGGCCCTAAACGAGTGGCTCGAGCGGTCCAAGGACTTTTTGTATTTCGACGGTTAGATCGACTTTTTGCATGTATTTTTCAATGGCGTCAGGAGGAAAGGACAATTCCGCGAAAATTCTTTTTTCCTGCCGATTCGAGATTTTCCACAGCCAGCGAAGACGAGCGCGATATTCGGGTGTGGCACCGTATCGTTCCAGTATATAGGCCATTCTCTCGTCCAGACTGACGATGCGGTCGTGCAGGACCCTTTTGTCGGCGTAGTTGACGATTTCGGCTTCCGACGGCGAGTCACTGCCGAAGTAGATGTCCAACTTGACATGTTGCCGGACAATGTCCCCCACCTCTGCGTATCCGCGATCGGCAAGCAGGTTACAGCCGCTTTCGGAATGTTGCTCTCCGGTTGTCAGGCTGCGGGTCTTGGTGATGTCGTGCAGCAGGGCCGCCGCCCGAACAAGGTCCCGGTTGAGTGTCCGTCCCTTTTCGCGCAGCTGTTGCACCAGTAACTCTGCCACGCGGCAGACCTGCAGGGAATGCCGCACGATATGCTCCATCATGCGCATCTCGCGTATGAGCCGGTAACAGTTTTCTCGAGACGGAATCCTCATCTTCGTTCCTTTATGCACAGCCTTAAGATAAATTCCCTATTTGCAGTCTGTTCTCCAAAGTCGTATACAAACTTATGAGTAATTTTTCAACCGGAGGTGAAGTCGATGGAAACCTATCCTATACCTATGGTTCCCGGGCCGGTCAGCTTGCCTCGAGCCGTGATAGAAGCCCTGACGGCTGATTACGGCTCAGCCGATCTGGAAACCGAGTTTTTCGACCTCTATGATCGCACGGTTGCCGGTCTGCAAAGGATAATGGCGACTGCCGACACGGTGGTGATCCAGTCCGGCGAGGGCATGGTGGTTCTCTGGAGTGCGCTCAAGAGCTGCTTGGCACCCGGAGACCGCGTGCTGTCCGTCGCCACCGGCTTGTTCGGCCACGGCATTGCCGATATGGCGGCTGGGGTCGGGGCCGAGGTTCGTAAAGTCAGCCTGCCAGACGATCAAACAATATCCGATACGCGCGAAATCGAACAGGCGATCGTGACTTTCAAACCAAAAATGATTACGGCTGTGCACTGCGAGACGCCTTCCGGTACCCTTAACCCGATCGTGGATCTCGGTCTTTTGAAGAAAGAGCACGGGGTGCCGTTGCTCTATGTCGATGCCGTTTCCAGCATCGGCGGCGTGCCGGTTTTAACAGATGATTGGCATATCGACCTTTGCCTGGGGGGAGCTCAGAAGTGCTTGAGCGCGCCACCGGACATGGCCTTCCTATCAGCTAGCGAGAAGGCCTGGGAGATTGTCGAACAGGTGAACTATGCAGGATACGATGCCTTGAAACCCTTTCGTCATGTTCAAAAGACGCGTTATTTTCCCTATACACCGAACTGGCACGGTCTGGCGGCTCTTCACGCCGGGGCTGAAATGATCCTCGCCGAAGGGCTGGAAGCGGTCTTCGAGCGCCATGCCGTGGTGGCAGACGACTGCCGCCGCCGGCTCGAAGATATCGGACTGACACTCTTTCCCGCGCCTGGTGCTGTTCCGTCACCCACGGTCACAGCCGTGTGCCTGCCGGCAGCATTGTCATGGCCTGACTTCGATACCGCAGCGCGCAAACGGGGACTTGTGGTAGGCGGCAGCTACGGTCAACTGGCCGGCAAGGTTTTCCGGCTCGGCCACATGGGGTCCCAAGCGGAAAAAAAACTGGTTAGACTTGCCTTGGATGCCATTGCCGAGATCCTCAAAGACGTCGTACGGTAAGCATGCGATTTTTAACGCGCCTGGAGCACAAACCAAAATCCTTCACAAATTCGGTCAAATTACTTCTTCACAGGTTTATTTGATGACGCCGCAGGCCACCCTGGCTCCCCCGCCGCCGAGCTTCTGCGGGCTATCCGAGTAATTGTCGCCGCCGGCGTGGATCATGAGTGACCGCCCCTTGAGATCGGAGACTTTGATGCGCGGCGCCAGCACCGGCAGGGTGGCGTGTCCATTCTGGTCGGCATACAGTGGCGGAAGATCACCCAAATGCCCCTTGCCATACGGCCCTTCGTGGCGACCGGTTTTGGAGGGGTCGTAATGTCCGCCTGCCGCCAGTCCGGGGACTGATTTTCCATCCTTCTCGGCAGCCGCGCAGCTTGGGTTTTCGTGAACGTGAAAACCATGCAGGCCGGGTGTCAGGCCATTGATATCCGGTGTAAAAATCGTTCCATAGGGACTCGAAGAGACCGTGATCGTTCCGATGGATGGCCCCACACCACCTTCGTCGAGGGAATTGATCGTCACTGTCATGTCAGCAGCCCAGACGGACCCCGCACTTAGCAATAGAGCTGCAACGACCATGCGCAATACTTTCATTTTTAGATTCTCCTTTCGGTACTTTTTGGATTGACATGAGCTAAAACAAGCTCTCTCTTTTTCCCGTTTTAGGATGGACCTGCTCATTTGACGGGCTTGTGTAAACCGACGAAGCGCAAGGCCGAAGGTAAGCGTTCACAGGGCACCGCATCTGCTTTGTTGTCGGACACTTGAAGTACAAAAGTACGTCTGCGTGCCCGACGCCTTGCATCTGCGGCACCCTGTAAACGCTTACAATTAGGTTGTTTGAAGCGCATCGGACTTTGCAACCCTGTGAGCGGTTACGGCCGAAAGATGCCGTCTGCGTGTCGATCATACTTAAAGCATAGTTCCGGCCTTAAGCTTGTCAAGCATCCGTTGGTCGAAGATGAACAGTCGCCGGCAGGGCCGGCTGGTTTTTCGACCGAACGATGGGTTCAAACGCAGGTCCTCATTCCAACGGAACGAAATTCTAAAGTATTGTAATTTTGAGTATGCAGGTTATCTTTTAGCGTAAGCGTCCAAAGGGCACCGCATCTGCTTTGTTGTTGGGCACTTGACGTACAAAAGGTCGTCTGCGCGCCCGACGCCTTGCATCTGCGGCGTCCTGTAAACGCTTACAATTAGGTGATTTGAAGCGCACCGGACTTAGCAACCATATACAGTCATCTTTTAGCCATTCAAGGCTTCGGCTGCATCGGTTACCAGGTGTCTCATGGCGACGACTTCTGAAACGAATTCCCCGCAACCGGCAGGAAATGATCATGGGTAACGACGTCTTTGAAGAGGCTCCCTCTGAAAACGCTTCCTTGAAAAAGGGATCCTCGCACAAACCGACCATCTTCGATCCGTTCGGACGTATCGCCATTCGGCTGAACAGCAACCTGGGGGCTATAACCATTTTTTTTCTGCGGGCTTTCACGATGATATTTCGGGTCAAGCAGATTCCGGAAATCCTGCATCAGATTTACTTTATCGGTGCGCGGTCCGCCACCATCGTCATGCTGGTCGGTTTGTTCACGGGAATGGTGATGGGGCTGCAGCTCTATTACGTGCTCATCAAATTCGGTTCGGCCGGAGCGCTGGGCACGGCCGTTAGCCTGTCGCTGATCCGGGAGTTGGGGCCGGTGCTGACCGCTATTATGATCACGGCCCGGGCCGGCTCGGCAATGACAGCTGAAATCGGTATTCAGCGAATTTCCGAGCAGATCGATGCCTTGCAGACCATGCGCGTCGATCCCCTCGGGTATTTGGTCAGCCCACGGATTGCGGCCGGGTTGATCAGTTTCCCCATATTGACCGCGTTTTTCGATATTATCGGCATTATGGGCGGTTGGTTCAGCGGATGTCTGCTGCTGGGCGTCAATTCGGGCTCCTATTTCTACCGCGTGGTGTCCAGCGTACAATTCGAAGACCTCCGCGGCGGGTTCATCAAAGCGTTTGTGTTTTCGATTCTGGTCATTACCATTTGCTGCTTTCAGGGCTTCTTCACTCATATGCGCTCCGACGGCCACGGCGCCAAGGGCGTGAGTCTGTCCACCACTTCGGCGGTCGTGCTCTCGTGTGTGATGATTCTTGTCGCCGACTACGTCGTGACCTCGTTTATCCTTTAGGGACTACTCGATGAAAAAAGAACCTCTGATCGAATTCGTGGACGTCACCAAAAGCTTTGACGGGCGGACGATCCTCGATCGAGTGAATTTCAAGATCTTCGAAGGAGAAGTGAGTACCCTGATCGGTCTGAGCGGCAGCGGGAAGAGCGTTACTCTGAAGCACATTGTCGGCCTGCTAAAGCCCGACTCCGGCCGGATCCTATACCGCGGAACACCCATCGACCGGATGAGCAAGAAAGAATGGAACGCCACGCTCGCACGGTTCAGCTACATGTTTCAGAACAACGCACTCTTCGACTCCATGACGGTCTTCGACAACATTGCTCTGCCGCTGCGCCGGACGACATCGATGAAAAGCCAAGAGATCAAAGATAAAGTGATGGCGCGTATCGAGCAGACCGAGTTGACCGACGTGGCGCGTAAATACCCGGCCGAACTATCGGGAGGCATGCAAAAACGGACGGCCTTGGCGAGGGCGCTGGTCACCGACCCGCAGATTGTCCTTTTCGACGAGCCGACCACCGGTCAGGACCCGATTCGCAGGAACGCCATTTTGAGCATGGTGGCACAGTATCAGAAAAAGTTCGGTTTCACGGCGGTCCTGATAAGCCACGACATACCGGACGTCTTTTTTATCTCCAACCGTGTCTTGGCCCTGTATGCCAAAAAAATCGTCTTCCAAGGCAGTCCTGAACACTTTGAAACATTCGATCATCCGTTCATGAACGAACTCCTCCACAGCCTCGAAAAACTTCAGGAGGAGCTGACCGGGCTGTACTCCAAGCGCCAGTTCAAGATTCGCTACCAGACCGATCTGGCCAAACGCGATACGGACGGTACATATGCGGTGGCGCTGTTCAAGCTGGCGGATATGGACACGATTGCCGACCACTTGGGGCACAAAACCGCACAGCAGATCATTCGCTCCCTGGGAGAATTCATCAACAAGCACTTCGGCCGCGTGGGGGCCTTTTCCACACGCCAGACCATCGATGAATTTGCTTCGCTGCTGCCGTTCTCCAACCGCGAGGAAGCCGAGCGCATCATGAGTGATTTTACAACGGATTTACAGGAACACGGCCTCGAAAACCTGGATAATATGATCCGCAAAGCGATCTCAGGGGAGGAGTGTTTCGAATTTACGATTTTGGGAGGACTGGCCCGCGGCCAACCCCAAGTGGAGCTCGAGTCGGTCATCGAATTCGCCCGGTTCGATCTAAAACCGATAGCGCGGCTTTCTTGCGAAAGAGGAGGTAGCCCGAAGTGAAAAAATACTCGAAGGAAACGGTGGTGGGCATTTTTGTTGTTGCCGGGCTGGTCTGCATCGGTTACATGACCATCAAGCTCGGCAAGGTCGGCATTTTGGGAGACGACACCTATGCTCTGAATGCACGCTTCAACCGGGTCACCGGTTTGAAGGAGGGCAATCCGGTCAACATGCTGGGTCTCGAGATCGGCCGGGTCGCGAATTTCAAAATGGTCCAGGACGAACAGGCCGTAATCGTTGAGATGAGGATCAACAAGGGCATAAAAATCTACGACGACGCCCTTGCCGCTATAAAAACTGAAGGCCTGATCGGGGATCGCTACATGGACATCGCGCCCGGCGGTGCCGGCGAACTGTTAAAACCCGGCGAAACCATCATCGAGACCCAGTCTCCGACCGATCTGAGCGAACTGATCGGAAAATATGCATTCGGCGATGTGAAGAAGTGAAGTGACCCCCCACACGAAGAGGTGACGCATGATCAAAGGAGCAGTTGCTGTTATATCCGCCTTATTCATCTATGCTGCGACGACAGCCTTTGCCGACGAACCACTGAAGATCGTCGAAACCCGAGTCGATCGGATCGTCAAGATTCTCGGCGACAAGGGACTCGAAGAGGATGTCAAGGTCAAAGAGCTCGAAAAGGCGGCCGATGAAACCTTCGACTATGTTTATCTTTCGAGAATGACACTCGGTCGAAACTGGCTTAAGTTGGATGACGGTCAACGCAGGGAATTCGTCGATCTCTACCGCCGATTGCTGGAGAAAAACTACATGGGGCAATTGTTGGCGTACACCGACGAAAAAGTCGTGTTCGATAGGCAAACAATGCTGTCGGATACCAAAGCTGAAGTCGACAGCAAAGTTGTTTCCAGTGACAAAAAGATTCCGATCACCTATCGGCTGATCCGAAAGGATGGTGACTGGAAAGTATATGATCTTGTCATCGAAGGCATTAGTCTGGTGAGCAACTACCGGACTCAGTTCAATGACATCTTGAGCCGGCAGACTCCGGCCGAAATGCTTGCGATACTGAGGAAGAAAGTAACAGACAAGAGCGGGTAGTTTGGAAATGCATCTTTTGGTTTGAAGTGGACGCCTTAGAATCTTGGATCGTAACTTCTCCACATCCTGGATAGTATCTCTAAAGACGACCTCTCTATCGACTAAACACATTTGATATCATGAGGTAAAATGGTGGGTCTTTTTAAAACGCCGACTCAAAAGGAAATCGACCGGATCAATCGCATCCAGCGAGACCAATTCAACAGGCTTTACCATTTGTTCGACCCTCCTTTGCCGGCAGGCGTTCCCGAGCGGCTTGAAAAAATTGTGACGGCGGCCGAAATCGAGACAGGCGATTCGGTACTGGATGTGGGAACGGGAACCGGCATTTTAATTCCCATAATTCGTCAGTACAAGCCTGGCTGCATCTATGCCTGTGATCTTTCCGAAGCGATGTTGAGGCGGCTAAAAGAGAATTACCCTGATGTCAAAACCATTCAGAAAGATGTCAGGGAACTCGCCTTACCCGACGAAATCCTTGATGTTGTTTTCATCAATGCCTGCTATCCGAATATTGCCGATAAGGCAGGCGCCCTGAAAAATATAAGTCGCATGTTGAAACCCGCCGGTCGCATGATCATCAGCCACCCGTTGGGAAAGGCCTTTATCGAATCGCTAAGACAAGGCTCTCCATATCCGCTGGACGACTTTCCTTCGAAATCTGAAACAAAAAAATTGTTCGGACCCTATGGCTTCGCCGTTAAAGAGTTTGTCGATCAGCCGAAACTCTATATACTATCGGCGGTGAAACGACGTTATAGGCCTTAAGATAAAGGTTTTGGACTGCGTTATCGGTCGTTGGCGTATTACAATACAGCTTTCTCCCTCTGGCCTTGCCAAAACCCTTTGCCTTAAAGCCTATAGTTTCCGCTTATAAATAACTGTTGCAAATTTGTCGGTTTATATTTATGGAGTCAATTCAAACGGCACGATCGATGTGCCTTCGAAAACTTATCTTATTGGAGGGGAAATGGCTGAAACGGTAAAGTTGTTAAAAAACATTGCTGCCGACCTGAAAACCATTAGTAAAGAAATCAATGTGATTGCCACACAGGTCGGAAAGGTAACCAAACCACAAGCCAAGGCCACCGCTAAAACCAAGCGCGTAAAAAAAGTGGTCAAGGCGAAAACACCCAAGAAATCTACGGCTAAGAAAACACCTCCATCGGCGAAAAGGTCCTCTTCCATCGTGGACTCTGTTTTCGAGGTTATCAGAAATGCCGGTGGTGGCATTGCTCATGTTGCCATTCTCGAAAAGACCGGTCTCGGTCAGCGACAGGTATCGAATGCCGTTTTTAAACTGAAGAAGCAGGGCAAAGTCAAGAACGTCGATAGGGGAGTCTATGCGATAGTTTGATCACAGTATTTTTCAGTTTCGAGAGCAGGGCCATGCGGCCCTGCTGTTTCTTTACTTAAGAAAGTTTTTCAAAAGGCTCTTGGCCGGTTCCTCATATTTCTTAAGCCCTTTCTTTTCGATGTATTTTTGAACTTTATCAGATTCGAGCAGTTTTTCCTGGAGTTGCTGCTTCGCCACAGACTCGAGATCCGGTGAAAATTTCGGTGCAGAGAAGGTGCCGCTGACCAAGACCGGCACCGTCACGTTTGAATAATCCTTTTTTTCATCCTGTCTTCCGAGCTTTCGGACCACCTTGGGTTCAACGCGGAAGTCCAAATTTTCGCTCACCAGGTTGGCTTTTCCAACGACCAGAACATCCAAAACATGCGACTGCAACTTGGTTTGACTCGTGTCGACGACGCCATTGTTGATTGTAAATGGTACCGACAAATCAGTGAAGTCCGTTTGGGAACCGGTTGGGATAGCTTGCCCCTTGCCGAAGGCAGCCCTGATGTTTTGAATCATGGCGACAAGATCGATCCCTTTGATGGCCCCGTTTGAGAATCGCAGGTCACCATTTCCGTTCAGGGTTTTTTTGACGGTTTCGGCGTCGTCCCCGCTGAAGGAGAGATTGCCGGCGGCATTGGCCGTGCCTTCCAGAAAATCCTTCTCGCTTAGGTCTTTCAATAGCGGACTGGCCTGAACATTTTTAAGCTGGAGTTTGATTGTGCCGCGCGGAACGTTCTGACTGAAGTTCATGTTGCCGTTCAGATTGAGGTTGCCGCCGTAAAGATCGGTCTGCAGTGGTTCGACTCGCAGGACACCGTCTTTGCCGCGGATGGTCATGAGAAAATTGCTGAGCTTGGTTTTGCTGACAATCACTTCGCCGATTTTGACTTTTCCGTCCAGCACCAGCCGGCGCAGTGACGTGTAATCGGGTTTCTTTTTGTCGCTCGTTCCTCCCGGCTTTGGAGCACCCGTAGTTGTTTGGCCCTCCTGACCAGCCCCCTCTGCGGCAGCGGACTTTTTATCGGTTTTGGGCGGCAGGTAGCGATCGATGTTGATCCGATCCAGGTCGGCCTCGAAGGTGATGTCGGGGCGCGAAAATTCCGCAAGGCGGGCGTTAAAATTGATCCTGGTGTCATCGAGCATCATCGTGCCCTTCGAGACCGAAATTTTATCGGTTCCGGCCGCAATGGCGGCCTTCATCGACATCTTGCTCAAAACCCCCGAATCGGCGGTATCAATCACCTTGGACTGACCCAATTGCGCCAGAAGTTTACGGGGGGAAAACTCGGGGATAGTGACCGCCAGGTCGGCACGGGGATTGTCAGCCGGCGACACCACAGTGCCCTTCAGTGTCAACGCCAGATCAGACAGAGCCTTGACGTCCAGATTCAGCGGAATGGTGGCCTTGCCCGGATCCTGACCGATCGGACCGACTGTGCCATTTACCGCAACCGGTTTGTCGTCCATGCGGGCGGACAATGTCAACCCGATGGGTCGGTCGAAGGAGAGATCCGCGAGCACCAAATCGAGTTGGTCGATGGTCTTGCGCGTGCCGGTGGCTTTGTCGATCCAGGCAATTGAGCCTTTGGTGACGGAAAAATCGCCGACCGTCAGAGAGCGGATCGGCAGACCTTCGAGGGGTTTTTCCGAAGTGGGTTTTTGAGCGGGTTCCTGTGGCGATTTTCCGGATTTTTGAGTGGTAAACTCCCAGTTCCCGCGGCCTTGCTTGCTCTTGATCAACACAATTTGTGGTTCTTTCACAACGAAGCGCTTGACTTGAACATCACGTGAGAGAAGCGGCAACAGTTTGACCCGCACCTCGAAGGATTTGATGGAAATAAAATCCGTCGCTTCGAAGCCCGGCGGATTGCCCAAGTGAAGATCGGAAAAAGAGACACCGACAAAAGGAAAGAAAGAAAATTTGACGTCTCCACCGACCGAAAAGGGTCGCCCGGTCATTTCCGTCACTTTGTTTTCAAGCAACGGTTTGTATTTTTCAGCGTCGACAAAGAAAGGCAAAACGAGAAGTATCAAGATGATCAGGGTCACCACCCCGCCCACTGCAATCAGTGCCCATTTCACTGCGTTTTTCATGCCACACTCCTTCTGATTGGGGTCTAATCCACCGTCTGGCGGCAATCAATTTTTAGCGACTGCCTCTTGGGAGGAACTTTTTATTTCGGTTGCGATGCAGGCGGACACCTCGTCGGTGAATGCCCGGGTGATGGTCTGGATTACCGGATGCCCGACCGAGGCGAACTGCATCCGGCCGATCGATCCAATCGGCAGGATGTCGATCGTCGTACCGGTGATAAACGCGGCCTCTATCCGGTTGAGATCATCCTTGTGCAACATTTTTTCCTGAACGTCGATTTCCAGCACCCGGCAAAGGGCCATGACATGCTGGCGGGTTACCCCCAGAAGGACGGCGTCGGAAGGCGGTGTGCAGAGCTGATGGTCGATCAGAAAGAACAGGTTTGACCGGGTGCCTTCGGATACAAATCCCTTGTCGTCCACCAGTAAGGCTTCGTATGCGCCTGCGGCTTCGCGGACAGCCCTGACGCGTTCGCGGTAGGAGGTCTTGACGGCTTTTATTTGCGGGTTCCGACGTTCACCGTCGTATAGAATGGTATGGACACCCCGTAGATACGCCCCATCATCCGGGAAATCCTGCCGGACGAAATAGGTCAGAAAAATCGACCGCTCTTTTTCCGGATACCACACCAGTTTGACGTTGATGTCGGCGCAGCCGCTTTTTTTCACCAGCTCGTTGATTTCAGCCCGCACCCGCGCGGGCGGTTTTTCAATACCGGCGCCCATCAGTGCCGCCGATCTTCGCATGCGGGCCAGGTGATCTTCGAAAAACAGTGGAACGCCCCCAATCAGCTTGATAACCTCGTACACGCTGTTGCCGTCGATTCGATCGAAGATGGCCGCTTCACACGAAGGGTGCAGTTCACCATTTACGAAAAGATAGTCAAAAGCCGCGTCACATTTCACTTGCCGATACCTGCTGGCTGAAAGGCTTTGTCACGAAATAATTGCATATTTTTTGGAAAATCGAGTACACTTCCGGTGGTTTGTGATCCGCCTGTAATTTATATCCATTTTTAAAAAAGTCAAAATGATGAAAAAATTCGGAATGAGATTTTGCGGGGATCGGCGACCGACGGATTTTTTACTTACGGGTCTTGCGTCGAAAGGCGACGGCAAAGCCCTTTTCGGTGGATCGAACGATCCGGCCGGTAACCCTAATCGGTTTTTTGGCATTCGTCAGGGAAAAAGAGAGCCGAATTTTTTCGCCGACGGGAGGGGGAGCGGGGGTTTCGATAAACACACCGACGTTACTGATGTCGCGGATAAAATCCTGGCGCAGGAGATTATTGACTTCATAATCGACCAATACTGTACGATCGCGCCGGCGATCGGCGCGACCGCTCTTGTACTTCCGACGATCCAGTTGGCCCAGCAACTCGAGCTGCTGGGAGATGCTCATGTCACAAATCAAGTCGATCAGACGCGCCGTTATTCTGGTTTCGTCAGAAATGGGGTCTCTGCCATTCGGCATTCGGTCAAATCCTTTACGGTTGTGCAGCAGCGAGGGCGAAAAAAGGTGCGTCCGATGCTTGAACTCTCCCTCAATCGGCGACAGCTCTCTATCGAAAGCTCTATCCCTACCAAGCGGTGCGGCCAAGTGTTTAAGGGCACGGCGGAGGCGAATTCAACAATTCGATGATGCGGTGAGCCTGTTTCTCCTCGGCCAATTGTAACACGGTTTTCCCGTTGCCATCCTTCAGCTTGAGGTCGGGACAGGCGGCCAGCAGAGAACGAACGACGTTTTCGTGGCCGCACTTGACGGCCAGCATGAGAGTTGTGTTGCCTTCCTTGTCGACCACGTTGACATCGGATCGGCTCTTTATCAGTTGACGGGCAATCCGGTCGTGGCCGTCAATGGCTGCAAACATGAGCGCGGTTCGGCCCATATAGTCCTTCATAGAGATATCGGCACCCGTTTGCAGGAGATCCTGCACAATGTCATAATGGCCATTACCCGCGGCAAACATCAGTGCCGTCGATCCGTTCCTGCTGACCGCGTTCACCGCGGCTTTTTGCTGCAGTAAAATGCGAACGATGTCTTTGTGGCCGAATTGGGCAGCCAGCATCAATGCCTCCCATCCGGCGTCCCCTCTGGTGTTGGCATCGGCTCCGTGGGCGATCAGCAACTGAACGATCTCCGTATGACCATTCATGGACGCCTGCATCAGTGCCGTCCAACCGGATGAATTCCGACCGTCGGGATCGGCACCCGAGTCGAGCATTTGTCGCACGTCATCCAGCAGGCCCATTTCGGCGGCGGTTACCAGCGACTCAGACGGGTCGACTGCCCTTCCGATACCCAACGATACCAGCGTAAACCATAGCAGGACATAAATGATCAAAAATTTAGGCTTATGAGGATGAAAGTTTATCATGTTCTTCTCCACTCAATTATTTATTATCATAGCAGATCGACCTGCCAATCTCAAATTTTTCTTCAGAAGGGGCGGCCCCCAATAGTCGATGGCTAAATGTTCTTGCCGTACTCGAATTCTGCTGCTAAGTATGAACAAAAACCTCATTTCCATCCATAAAATCTTATATTTTTAACGATTCGGAGTTCATCCAAATGGAAGAAACCATCCGCCTGACCGAAGACCTGATTCGGTTCAAATCCACCCATAGCAATCCGTCTGAAATTCAGCGTTGCGCCGATTACATCGAAGCGTTTTT
This sequence comes from uncultured delta proteobacterium, assembly GCA_963787235.1. Taxonomy (GTDB): domain Bacteria; phylum Desulfobacterota; class Desulfobacteria; order Desulfobacterales; family SG8-13; genus JARFQH01. Next base: position 17,272 of record CAWBCG010000054.1, on the reverse strand, counting down.
CAATGCCCACGCCATCGATTACCAGCGGTTGAACTTTCAGAATTACCCCTCCCTTCTGGCCGTGCCGCGAAGCGGACAATTTGCCGTGATCCTGATGACCCATATCGACGTGGTGGAGGGTGCAGCGGCGTTGTTCGAGCCCCGGCGGCAGGATGGCAAGCTCTTCGGTCGTGGCAGTATCGATGACAAGTATGCGGCCGCCCTTTCGCTGGTACTCCTCAAGGAACACTTGCAGCGGTGCCGCAACCGAGGCGGTGGTCAGCAGGACCTGCCTTTCGGCATTCTGATCACAACCGACGAGGAAATCGGTGGGGTCAACGGCGCCAAGAAAGTGCTTCCACTGGTAAAAGCCGATTTTTGCATCGCCTTGGACGGTGGCAGTGTCGACAAAATTGTGGTCAAGGAAAAGGGGATTCTGCGGCTCAAGCTGATCACCGAGGGTAAGTCCGCTCATGGTGCCCGGCCCTGGCTCGGTGAGAATGCCATCGAGAAACTGATCGAAGATTATCGTGTTATCCGGACCTTTTTTAAAGATACCTTGGCGGACCATTGGCATCGGACCATCAATTTCAGCCGGGTCAAGGCGGGGGCATCGGTCAACCAGGTTCCGGACAGTGCCGAGGCACTGTTCGACATCCGCTACACCGAGAACGACGACATCGAAGCACTGGTTGAGGCCATACAGGGTAAGATCGACGGCCGTCTGGTGATCGAGGAAAAGGAACCGCTTTTCCTGGGAGGTGAGTCTCCTTACCTGGACGAACTGCTGAAAATCGCAGCGGGGACCGGAACCGGTTTCGAACATGGTGCCAGTGACGCCCGCTACTTGAGCCAGTTCGGTATCAAAGGGATCGTCTGGGGCGCAGACGGCGATATGAGCCAGCACACGGCCGAGGAACACCTCAACATTTCCAGTGTCTTCAAGCTTTACGAAGTCCTCGATCAATATCTGGACAACCTGACTGCCGTAGTTAGAGGGGGGCGTGCCCCCGCACGCAAGTAACATGGAACCCAAAGGAGGTAGATGATGAGACGATTGGCGGTTTTGATGAGCGTACTTGTATTTGTACTGGCAGGTAATGCCATTGCAGGGCCCAAACAGGGCGGAACCCTTGTGTTCGGCCGTGGAGGAGACAGCGTCGGACTGGATCCGGCCTACGAGACCGATGGAAATTCCTTCATGATCTGCGATAATGTTTACGAAGCCCTCGTGTTTTACAAGGATGAGTCGACCGCTCTCGAACCAGGATTGGCCGAAGACTGGCAAATCGCTCCGGACGGCAAGACCTACACATTTCAATTGCGCCGGGGCGTCAAATTCCACGACGGCACGCCTTTCGATGCCAATGCCGTAGTCTTCTCCATCGGCCGCATGATGAAGGACCGCAAGGTGACGTTTTTCGGCAAAGGCTGGGAGATTCCCCCCCAGGAACGGCCGCCGGAGTACTGGGTGTCGATGGAAATGGACGACATCGTCGACAGCATCGAAGCCGTTGACGATTACACCGTGGTGTTTAAACTCAAAAAGGTGAATGCACCGTTTCTGGCCAACATGGGAATGGATTTTGCGGATATTATCAGTCCCACGGCCTTTTTGAAGGACCCCAAGGAATTCATCAGAAATCCGGTGGGAACCGGTCCTTTTGAATTTGTCAAATGGGTCAAAGATGACCGCATTATCCTGGAGAAGAATCCGCACTACTGGAACAAGACCGGCGGACCTTACCTCGAGCAAATTGTTTTTCGCTCGATTCCTGAAAATTCGGTCCGATTCCTCGAACTCAAGACCGGCAATATCCACATCTGCCAGTTTCCCAACCCGGCCGATATCGCCTTGGCCGAAAAAGATTCAAACCTGAAGCTGGTGTCACAACCCGGAATGAACATCGGGTACCTCGGCTACAATCTCACCAAGGAGCCCTGGAAGAGCAACGTTAACCTGCGCAAGGCCATCGCCCATGCCATTAATCGCACGGCGATCGTCGACAATATCTACCAGGGGTTGGGACAGGTGGCCAAGAACCCGATCCCCCCGACCATGTGGGGATACAACGATCAGGTGCCCGGGTATGCATTTGATGCTGCTCTGGCCAAAGAATACCTGAAAAAGGCCGGGTTTCCCGACGGTAAGGGATTAGGCGAGATCAACCTCTGGTCGATGCCGGTTCCCCGGCCTTACAATCCCGAAGGTCTCAAGGTCGGAGAGGCCATGGCCGCCGATTTGGCGAAAGCCGGGATTACGGCCAAGGTGGTTACCTATGAGTGGGGGACCTACCTCAAACGCCAGCGGGAGCAGCCGGCGGATATGGACATGTTCCAGTTGGGCTGGACCGGCGACAACGGGGATCCGGACAACTTTCTGGCAGTGCTCTTTGACGGGCTGGCCTCTTCGGCCGTCCGGACGCAGTGGCACAACGAAAAATACCATCAACTGATGGTCAAGGGCAGGGAGACGATAGATCAGGATAAACGGGCCGACATTTACAAGGAAGCCCAGCAACTGCTCTACGATGAGTGCCCTGTTATTCCGATTGCCCACTCGACCGTGAAATGGCCGGAACTGAAAAACGTGATGAACTTCAAGCTGCACCCGACGGCCTCGGTGCGCATGAAGGACGTTTGGCTGGAATAGATGTGTTTGCACCCACCAGGGGGGGAGGCGGCCTGCCTTCCCCTTCAGCGGTGGCGAGATTCAAGGGTCGGCCGCGAGACGGTGAAAGGCCTGCTTCATAGAACAGCAATTCTCGGTAGAAAACAAGGACTTTATAGATTCCGCCGGGTGACCGGATTTTAAAGCGCTCAAAACTCGCGCAAAAGTGAGCTTAAAACCGAACAAGGCTGAGGCGTCGAAAGAGAATGAATCGTAAACTTCATCATCGCGGATTCTACAAATGCCTTTTCGTTGTTCGGTCCAAAGCTCACTAATGCGCTCAGACAGTTGACCACTTTAAAATCCGGTCACTCGGCTCCATGTAAATGTTCACCGAGAACCGTCGGCATGAGAATGCATGCTCCACTCACCGTGTCTGCGCTCGCGTGCTCCGCGCTCGATGGTCACATCTTTTTTCATTTGGGCTGACTTTCAATTTGCCATGCTTGCTTACATTATCAGACGAATCCTGATTTTAATCCCCACCCTGATCGGGGTATCCATCATCGTTTTTATGATGCTGCAGCTCACGCCGGGAGACCCGGCCGAGCTTCTTCTCGGCGAGCGGGCCACACCGCAAGCACTGGAACAGCTCAGAGAGCACCTCGGGTTGAACCGGCCGCTCTACGTACAGTACGGCATGTTTTTCATGCGCCTGATGAAGGGCGATTTGGGAGAAACCATCTGGACCCGGCAGAAGGTGTGGATCGAGGTCAAGCAGCGCTTCCCGGCCACCATCGAGCTCTCTGTGGTCGCTCTGGCGATCAGTTGCTTTTTCGGGATCGTTCTCGGTATCATTTCGGCCACAAAACAATATTCCATCTTCGACTACGCCAGCATGATTGGTGCCTTGGCCGGCGTCAGTATGCCGATATTCTGGCTCGGTCTGGTGCTGATGCTGATCTTTTCACTCAACCTCGGATGGCTCCCGATATCAGGTCGCTTGAGCGTGGGCGTCAATTTGGATGCCATAACCAATTTCTATATTCTGGATGCTGTTTTGACCCGTAACTGGACGGCTCTCAGGGATGCTATCTGGCATATCATCATGCCGGCGGTCACCCTGAGCACCATCCCAACCGCTATCGTTGCGCGGATGACCCGCTCGGCCATGCTGGACGTGCTGCGGCAGGACTACATTAAAACGGCCAAGGCCAAGGGGCTTTCCAAGTTCAGCGTCATCTTCAAACACGCCTTGCGAAACGCGCTCATTCCGGTCGTTACCACAATCGGTCTTCAATTCGGGGTCCTTCTGGGGGGCGCGATTTTGACCGAGACTATTTTCGCCTGGCCCGGTGTGGGCAAGTGGATGTACGATGCAGTCATGCAGCGCGATTACATGGTCATCCAGGGCGGCACGCTTTTTATCGCCGCAATATTCGTTTTCATCAACCTGGGGGTGGATGTGCTCTATGCCGTCATCAATCCCAGGATTAGTATGCAATGATAAAATCGCCTTGGGGCGATTTTATGAAACGCGGCTTTGCCGCTCAAAAACGCTGGGTGCAAGCTGGCCGCTTGCTGCAGCTGGACAATTGAAAGACTCATGTCGACTCAGTTATGACGACCGCGCGTGACAACAATAAAGATCCGCATCTCCGCCACCCGATGGTGGAACAACTGGGCCAACTGTGGCGCAACAAGACCGCTTGGGGCGATTTTATGAAACGCGGCTTTGCCGCTCAAAAACGCTGGGTGCAAGCTGGCCGCTTGCTGCAGCTGGACAATTGAAAGACTCATGTCGACTCAGTTATGACGACCGCGCGTGACAACAATAAAGATCCGCATCTCCGCCACCCGATGGTGGAACAACTGGGCCAACTGTGGCGCAACAAGACCGCTTGGGGCGATTTTATGAAACGCGGCTTTGCCGCTCAAAAACGCTGGGTGCAAGCTGGCCGCTTGCTGCAGCTGGACAATTGAAAGACTCATGTCGACTCAATTATGACGACCGCGCGTGACAACAATAAAGATCCGCATCTCCGCCACCCGATGGTGGAACAACTGGGCCAACTGTGGCGCAACAAGACCGCTTGGGGCGATTTTATGAAACGCGGCTTTGCCGCTCAAAAACGCTGGGTGCAAGCTGGCCGCTTGCTGCAGCTGGACAATTGAAAGACTCATGTCGACTCAGTTATGACGACCGCGCGTGACAACAATAAAGATCCGCATCTCCGCCACCCGATGGTGGAACAACTGAGCCAACTGTGGCGCAACAAGACCGCTATTGCCGGTCTGGTGGTCATTGCCGTTTTTTTCCTGACCGCTGTTTTCGCCCCGTTGCTCAGCCCCTGGAATCCTCTGGAGACATCCCTTTACGACCAGCTGAAACCGCCGGTGTGGGAAGAAGGGGGAGCGATGAAAAATGTCCTGGGGACCGACGATCTCGGTCGGGACACCCTGTCACGGATCATTTACGGTGCGCGGGTTTCCCTGCTGGTAGCGATTGTCAGCGTCGGCCTGGCCTTCGTCAGCGGTACGCTGCTGGGCTCGTTTTCGGGCTTCTACAAAGGAAAGATTGACAGCATCATCATGCGCCTCATGGACATGCTGCTGGCTTTTCCTTACCTGCTGCTGGCGATCGTTGTCGTTGCTTACCTCGGCCCCAGCCTTCAGAACGCCATGATGGCCATCGGGATTACCTACGTGCCCCGGTTTGCCCGCATCGTGCGGGGCAGCGTGCTGGAAGAGTGTGGAAAGGATTACGTCATGGCGGCCCGCGCCATCGGCGCCGGAAATCTGCGCATCATTTTCTCGGCTATTTTGCCCAACTGCATGGGGCCTCTCATCGTGCAGACGACACTCAGCATGGCTTCGGCGATCCTGGATGCGGCGGCACTGAGTTTTCTGGGGTTGGGTGCCCAGCCGCCGACCCCCGAGTGGGGGGCCATGATCGCTAATAGCCGGGGCCTTATTCTGCGCGCCCCCTGGGTGATGACCTTTCCCGGTATCGCCATCCTGATGGCCGTCCTCGGTTTCAACCTGCTGGGCGATGGTCTCCGCGATGCACTGGACCCGCGCTTGAGAGATTGATGATCGTGATGATGAGATAGGCTCCAGCGCGTCATTTTTTTGCGCCGTGGCTGGCACGAAGGGTCGTGAGCTTTTAACTGACAAAACTGACCTAACCGACTCAACTGACCTAACCTCTTTAAACAGAACTACCTCATTGGCATGCTTTTAGACATCCAAAACCTTAAAACCCATTTCTTCGTCCGCGGTCAGGTGGCCAAGGCGGTCGATGATGTCAGTTTCTCGGTTCTTTCCGGCCAAACCATCGGGCTTGTGGGTGAGTCCGGATGCGGCAAGAGCGTGACCGCCCATTCCATTATCCAACTCATACCGGAGCCGCCCGGCAAGATCGTCGGAGGGAAGATTTTCTTCGACGGTACCGATCTTCTGAAACTCAGCGAGAGGCAGATGCGTCGCATTCGCGGCAACCGAATTTCCATGATTTTTCAGGAGCCTATGACCTCACTGAATCCGGTGTTCACGGTCGGCGAACAGGTCGGCGAGGTCATCCGCCTGCATCAGCACTTCTCCCGCAAAGAGACGCTTCGGCGCGTCGTGGAGATATTCCAGTTGGTCGGCATTCCGGCACCGCTAAAGCGGCTGTCCGACTATCCGCACCATATGAGCGGTGGCATGCGCCAACGGGTGATGATCGCCATGGCGCTGGCCTGCAACCCCAAACTGATGATTGCCGACGAGCCGACCACCGCGCTCGACGTCACCATCCAAGCCCAGATCCTGGACCTGATGAACAAGCTCAAAGACGAAACCGGTGCCGCGATCCTCTTCATCACCCACGATCTGGGTGTGATTGCCGAAATGGCCCAACATGTAGTGGTGATGTATGCCGGCAAAATGGTGGAGTACGCTGATGTGGAAACGCTTTTCGCCGATCCCAAACATCCCTATACCGTGGGTTTGATGCAATCGATACCGGTCCTTGGCCGTAAAACCCAAGACGGTCGTCTGAGCACCATAAAGGGGGTCGTTCCCTCGCTGTTCAACCTGCCCGGCGGCTGTCTTTTCAGCGACCGTTGCCCGGATGTCTTCGACGATTGCCGCCGCATCGAACCCGACATGTACGGTGTCGGTAACAACCATACCGCACGGTGTTTGAAATATGCCTGAAAACACCCGGAACGACTGCCTGGTAGAAGCCAGAAATCTCGTAAAATACTATCCCATCCTTGGCGGTGTGTTCCTGAAAGAGGTGGCGGCGGTGAAGGCCGTCGACGATGTGAGCCTGACCATCCGTTACGGTGAAACCATGGGACTGGTCGGTGAATCCGGCTGCGGTAAAACCACTTTTGGTCGCGCCATCCTGCGACTGGAGGAACCGACAGCCGGAGAAGTGTTCTTCAAGGGTCGCAACTTACTGGCCTGCGATTCGACAGAAATGCGCGGTCTGCGCAAGCAGATGCAGATCATTTTTCAGGACCCTTTTTCCTCCCTGAACCCCCGCAAGACGATCGCTCAGATCATCGGCGAACCGCTGTTGGTTCACGGTATGAAAAATAGAAAACAAAGGGAGGAGCGGGTTCTCAACCTGCTGGACGTCGTCGGCTTGCGGCCGGAGCAGATGCGACGCTACCCGCATATGTTTTCAGGCGGTCAACGGCAGCGGATCGGTGTGGCCAGGGCCCTGGCGTTGAATCCCGAGCTGATCGTCTGTGATGAGGCGGTCTCGGCCCTGGACGTTTCGATCCAGGCCCAGGTGCTCAATCTGCTCAAGGACCTGCAGCAGGAGTTCGGCCTGACATACCTTTTTATCTCACACGATCTGCACGTGGTCGAGCACATCAGCGACCGTGTGGCGGTGATGTACCTGGGAAAGATCGTCGAGCTGGCTCCCAGCAAGGACCTCTACAAAAGGCCGCTGCACCCCTATTCGCAGGCGCTGCTCTCTGCCTCCCCCATGCCGGATCCAAAGCGCAAACACAAGCGCATCATTCTCAAGGGTGATGTCCCCAGTCCGATCGATCCGCCTTCGGGATGCCGATTTCACACCCGCTGTATCTACGCCCGTGATCTTTGCAGCCGCAAGGAGCCGGCTCTGCGTGAAATCGACTCCCGGCATTTTGCGGCCTGCCACTTTGCCGGTGAGGTGGGGGTCTGATTCCATCCCTCCACCATCCCGCATAATTCAGCACGTTGGCTATAGGTTCATCAGTAGCCGGTTGGCTTCCGATTGTTTCATCTCCGAAGTCAATTCTTCCACGGCCCGGATAATGGATTTCAGGGTCTCGGTTTCGGCCACCGGCAACCGGTTGACGCCGTGCAGTTCCAAGGCATCGATGATGTACCGGATTGTCCAGCGGTGAATATCACGCGAGGGCTGAAATGCCGGGTCACGGCTCCCATCGGCTCTTGTCAGAGAGACCAGGCCGGTTTCGACCAGTTGGTTCAGGATATGTTGCACCAGAAGCACCGGGATTTCGAGCTGCTGGGAGAATTGGCTGGAACTCAGTGGCTCCTTACCTTCGGAAAACCGTGTCACCATTCGGTGCAGAATTTGCAGGGTCAACACCTTTTTGAAACGGGGGCTGATGCCGGTGTAGTCGGGTTCGAGTTCGTACATGTCTACATTCTGATGGGCATACGCATATTCCGCCCCGATCAGAAGGACAATCCAACCGAAATTCATCCACAACAGAAGCAACGGCAGTGCGGCCAGACTGCCGTAGATAGGGTTGTACCGGGTGACGCCGACCTGAAAATCGATGAGTGCCCATTGGACCACCAGATAAGCCGTGCCGGCCAGTACTCCGGCCAGAATGCCTGAGATCGGTTTGACCCGGGTGTTTGGAATCAGAAGATAGACCAGCGAGAAAACCGCCCAGACAAGCAAGTAGGGCAAAAGCTGAAGCAGGTCTATAATTTTGGGGCTTACCTTGGCGAGCAGGGTCATTTTGGCAGAGAGATCATCGAGCTGACTGGTGATGAATGCGGGAATGCTGCTGTATATCAACAGAATCAGGGGCGCCAGGATCAGAAAAGACAAATAGTTGCTGATTCTCGTTTTCCATGAACGCGATTTTTTGACCTGCCAGATGTCGTTGAAGGATTGTTCCAGGTGGTTCAGCACCTTCATGGCCGACCACAACAGTATGGCGACGCTGACACCGGCGATGACACCACCGCGTGTATTGTCCAGCAGGCTGCGAGCGTAAGCCAGAATTTGGGTCAGGACCTCTTCCTGGATCGGCAGCTTGGCCAATACGTTCGTTTCGAAGCGGTACTGCAACCCGAACCACTTGGCGATTCCCAACGCCAGGGCCACCACCGGCCCGATGGAGAACAAAGAGTAAAAGGTCAAGGCCGTGGCCCGCAAAAGACATTTGTCTTTAACGGATTCGCGGGCAGTGAGGGTTAGAATGCGCAGATGGCGGAGAAAAAACCCTTTGAGAGGCGGAAGATCACGCGAGCGTATCCGCCAGATGCCGGTGCTGAGGTAATTGATGAGGTTGTTTTCCATCGTTCGGCAGTATAGAACCTTTTAGACGATCATTGAAAGTGATAAGTTACCCGACTTGAGTAGGGCGCCTCTCTTTGATACAACAAATTAAACCTTTTTTCCGAGGGAGCCGACCATGTCCAATCCAACTTCTGTCGACTACGGCTGGGTTGAAGGTGCCGAAATCTCATTACTCGAGAAAATCAGGCAGGATCTCAAGGCAGCCCTGCGCAACAAGGACCATGGCGTGCGGGACACCCTCCGGCAGATCATGTCCGAGTTTCCAAACCTGACGGTGCCCATCCAGCTTGAGAGCGGAAAGAAGACAACACGTCTGAAAAAGCCTGAGGAGATCACCGACGACGACATACTCGACATTATCCGGAAGCTCGTCAAGAGCGAGAAGATCGTGCTGGAGGTCAAAAAAGAAACGTCTTCCGACTACCTCCAGACCCTTGAGCGCTACTTGCCGCGCATGGCCACCCGGGAGGAGATCACCGCTTGGGTCAGGGCCAACATTGACCTGGCGGACTTTAAGAGTCCCATGCAGGCCATGGGACCGGTCATGAAGCACTTCGGTAAACAGGCCGACGGCAGCCTCGTCAAACAGATCCTGCAGGAAATCGACCGGGAATAGGGGCTCGCCCGGGAGCAGAAGACATGCCTTTGCATCACCATCAGGAGCAGCGATTGCAGTCGTTGACCCCCTCACACCGGTATGCCGACGGGAATAAATTCCAGCGGGCTGTTTGCGCAGCCGCTCTGCTGGTTTTTCTACTGGGGATCTTCTGGACTTTCGCGGGCTGTTCTCGGCCGGCCGCCCCTACCGACCGGCTTGACGCCGGGCGGCGCAAAGAGGCGAGTGAACTCTTTCCCCAGGCTGCCCCGGACCGGTTTTACAACAACCTTTTCACACGCCGCGACGGCGGTTGGACCGGCGGTGACGGCACCCGGTCGGTGGCCCTGCCGGACGGCCGTATTCTGTGGCTTTTCGGGGATACCTTTCTCGGGACGGTCCGGCCGGACCGCAGCCGTCCACGTGCGGCCCCGATGGTTCGTAACACCTTTGTGGTCCAAAACGGTGGCACTCTTGTGACATTGCACGGCGGCACCGCGGCTTCTCCCCAGGCCTTTGTGACACCGCAAGACAAGGATTCGTGGTACTGGCCCACGGACGGCCTGGTCGAGGGAAACCGGCTGCTCGTCTTTTTGCCCCGGTTCACCGCCACCGGACCGGGGATGTGGGACTGGCGCTGGAGCGGCACCGACATCGGGACCTTTTCACTGCCTGAATTGCGATTAGAAAAGATCACGGCTGCAGTAGCTGTCAACCGGGTGATATATGGCGCGGCAATTTTAAAAGATGCCGGTGCGACTTTCATTTACGGTGTCGAAGAGTTGCAGAGTGCCAAGCATGTGCACATCGCCAAAGCGGATCCCGGGCGCCTCGACGATGCCTGGGAGTACTGGAATGGAGAAGGATGGACTGCCGACCCGCTGGCATCAAAACGACTTTTTTCAGGTGCGGCGATGCAGTTCAGCGTCATAAAGACTGGCGGTCACTATGTGTTGATCTCCTCAGACAACCGGAACCCCTTCGACAGCGCCATTGTCGCCTATGTTTCACCTTCGCCCATCGGCCCGTGGTCCCTTAGCTCACTCCACTACCGCCCGCCGGAAGCAAAAGGCGACGTCGTGGCCTATAATGCTTTGGCGCATCCACACCTGTCGCCGCGTGACCGCTTGCTGCTCTCCTACAACCTGAATAACATCCGTGATGCCGGGGCCGTTTTTAGAAATGCAGACGTTTACCGTCCGAGGTTTGTCCTCATTGATCTCATGGCGCTGCAACATGAGCTATGATCAAGGGTGCCGTTTCAGGAAAGATCATCCTTGCAAAGCGTTAACCTAATTTGAACGATTGTCGAGGTTGCCGCCCCGGTGAAATAGGCTTCACATTTCACAGGGCAGGCAGAAACAAGGAAGATGTCGTTCCGATAGAATTTGAAACGCTCATTTAGCTTCAATAGTCGTTGAGGCTGTCGATGAGTTTCCTCAATGCACCGAAATCATCCTGTTTGAAGTCAATCACCAGACGCTGGAGGTGGGCGATTTCCGGTTCATTTTTCTCTTCGGGGAGGGCTTCTGAGAGCACCATTTTGCCGCCGGGCTCTAAAATGCCGGCGAACTGATGCATCAAGTCTTCGACGATCTGTGGTTCAATGGGTGAATTCAGGCGAATCACGAGGCGGCCGTTGACGTAGCGCAGGCTGTGATATCGGCGATAGAAATGGTTGATCCGCTCGACGGCTTTTAGGACCGAATCGACCCGTTCTATGTGGTTGAAGTCGGACGCGCTGATAAGGTGGCGTTTCAGCAATTCCCTTTCGAAAAACTCCAGGCACTGGGACCAGTATCTTCCTCCCGGTTCATCGATCAGGATGAGCGGCAGGGAATAGCGTTTGCCGGTTTGCACGAGCGTGATGCTTTCCATTGCCTCATCCAGGGTTCCGAAGCCGCCCGGGAAAAGGGCGACGGCATGCGCTTCCTTCAAGAAGGCCACCTTGCGGTTGAAAAAGTATTTGTACATGATGTGGCGGGGATTGCCGTCGATGACCGGATTGGGTTTCTGTTCGAAAGGCAGGCGGATATTGACGCCGAATGAAGACTCAGGTCCCGCCCCTTCGTTAACCGCCTGCATGATCCCGGGGCCTCCGCCCGTTATCACCATGTAGTTCGCAGCAACCAGTTCGCGGCCCAGTTCCCGGGCCATCGCGTACAGGGGTTCCTCGGGTTTTATCCGCGCCGATCCGAACACGGTCACCTTTTTTTTATGGCGATACGGTCCGAAAACCTTGGTTGTGAACCGCATCTCTTTCAGGGACGTGTTCATTAATTTCAAATCGGCTCTGCGGTCGTCTTCCTGGCCGGCTTTGAGCGACGCCAGGATCATTTCTCGGATAATGTCTCGATGCTGAATCCCACCTGCGGTATCCATCAGGCGCTCGATGGCGTCATCGACGGGTCCGTTGGTGGGGGTGAAGTGAAGCTCCTTCATGTTTTTCCCTCTCGTGTTAACGGGTGAATGGTGTTATCGGATTTAAAATCACTAACGGTTAAAAATATGGATGTTCATGTGCCCTTTGAGGTCGCGACATACGTGCCCGCTGTCGACAATAAAAACGAAATTAATATTATACCATTGTGAGCTTCGCATTAGCAACGCCTCGCATTAATCCATCACTGTCATATGGTCGACCGGTTCCGGCATTTGCGCGAAATGACGCGCGAATAATCGAACGAATCGAATCTGCGAAAATAAAAAACACTTGTCTCGATTGGTGGGACCGGATAAATTCAGATAAATATGAATAAAAGATCAACGTGAGGAGGGACAATTAACCATGTACGAAATCATTGCAGACCCGGAGGATTACGGCATCGATGTTCTGGAAGAAGGGATGGGGAACAATCGGGTCGTATTCCCGGAAGAAGAACGGAAAAAATGGGCCGAGGAAATCGGCGCCTTTGCCTCGAAACTTAACGCGTTGGCCGAACGCGCCACGGGGCTTCAGAATTTGCTCGCCGGCAAGGAAAAAATCGTGGCGACGCCGGCATCATTGAAAACGCTGAAAGTGATGCTCTTCAAGGTCAACGACGCCATGAATTCCGCACTGAATTTGGCCGGTCAAATCGAAACGCAGATCGTCAAGAAATAAGACCGTGGAGGGCATTAGGGATGATCGCGGTCTTGCTCTGTGCCGGTTTTGCAACGCGCCTGTACCCTCTCAGCCGCGATTTTCCCAAACCGCTGCTGCCCGTCGCCGGCCGGCCGGTAATCGATCACCTGTTGGACCAAATCGTCGGGCTGCCCGGAATCGAGAGCATTCATATCGTTACCAACGCCAGGTTCTACGAGCACTTTACCCGCTGGCGCCGAAACTGGCAGGCTTGTCTGGCACCGCGAGACATCACCATAAAAATTTACAATGACGGCACCACGGCCAATGAGAATCGGCTCGGGGCTTGCGCCGACCTTCAACTGGTTTTCCGTCAAGCCGGCCGGGCCGGTGCATACCTGGTTTCCGCCGGAGACAATATATACCTTTTTCGTATCGCTGACCTGTGGCGGCGTTTTCTTTGCGGCCACCGGCACTGTGTCATCGCCTTGGCGGAGAATGATCCTGAAACACTGAAAAATACAGGCGTTCCGGTTTTCGGAGAAAGTGACCGGGTGTTGGGGCTGCTCGAAAAACCGGACAATCCATCACCCGGCTGGTTCTGCCCGCCACTCTATTTTCTGCAACCGACCGCACGGGAGGTGCTGGAGGACTTTCTGGATGCCGTCGGTCCGGTCGATGCACCGGGTCACTTCATCGATTACTTGTGCCATAGAGAGGCGGTGACGGCGATCAAGCTCAATGAGAAGAGGCTCGATATCGGCAACTTGGAAAGCTATCACCGGGCAGACCGGATATTGCGCGACTGTCTGGTAAGAGAGTAAATAAATGCCGGTATTCGGCCCTCAGTGAGGATTTACCCTGCATGTCAATACACAACAGGGTTTCTTGACATAGCGCGAGCGGCAATGCCGCTCGTTCACCCCCCTTAATTAGACCATCCACGGCTTCATTAAGGGCACTGGTAAGTTTCGTTTCAGAAATGAGCAATTTTCTGCAAGTTCAAGGAAATCAAGGAATTGCGCGGAGGCGTACGCCTGTACGCCGCACAAGCGATTCCGCCGATTGACGCTGAAATTGCGGAAAAGGGCCATTTATGGATGGAAACTAATTAGTATGACCGGTGTGAGGCCCTGACGGATCGGCCAGACTTTGGAGGTGCATCATGATCGCAAAACACACGGAAGATTCAGTTTTAGAATTGGCGCGCGACTTTATGGCCAGCCGCGTACTTCTCAGCGCAGCGGAACTGGACCTTTTTACCCTGCTTACCCCGAAGCCCCTGTCGGCAGAGGAAATCGCCGCCGACACCAAGACCAGGCTGCGCGGTATCTCGATTCTGCTCGACGCGCTGAGCGCCCTGGGACTCCTGGTTAAAACAGACGGAAGGTACCTGACCGAGCCCTCAGCCGCACCCCTGTTGTCGGCCGATGCGCCTGAATCAATTCTGCCGATGGTTCTTCACATGGGAACGGTTTGGCAGAACTGGTCTCAAATCACGGACATTGTGCAGGGCAAGACCACGCCGAGTTTAAACAAAGGCACCCTGAGCAAGGACAACCGCAAGGCTTTTATTGGCGCTATGCACGTGGTCGCTTCCAAAGCCGCGCCGGCGGTTGTCGCTGCCGTCAATCCGGGCCGGGCCCGCAGACTGCTGGATGTGGGCGGCGGCTCCGGGACTTATACATTGGCTTTTTTAGAGGCGGCACCGGCAATGCAGGCGACGCTGTTCGATCTTCCGCCGGTGATTGAGATGGCGCGCGATCGCGTGCAGGCCGCCGATATGGTCGGCCGCGTTACGCTGACGGCCGGAGATTTTTACAAGGACGAGCTGCCGCCGGGACACGACCTCGCCCTTTTGTCGGCCATCATCCATCAAAACAGTCCCGCACAAAACGAGGCGCTGTATGGGAAAATCTACCGCGCCCTCGATTCCGGCGGCCGGATCGTGGTGCGTGACCATGTCATGTCGGCGGATCACACGCAGCCGCTCGAGGGTGCTCTATTTGCAGTGAACATGCTGGCCGGCACCGAGGAGGGTTGCACATACACATTTGATGAAATTAAATCCGGCTTGGCAGCGGTTGGGTTTACGCGGATCAATTTGATTCAGACCAAAGGCATGTTTTCTTTGGTTGAAGGTTTCAAGCCTTGAGCCTTTCGGAATATAGGGGAAATTCTCATAGTTTAAACTTTTACAAACCAACGCTGATTTGATGTCGGATATTCATGCCTCGCAAATCCAGAATTGATGCTCCCGGTGCCTTGCACCATATTATTGCTCCCGGAATCGGTCACCGCCGTATCTTCAATGACAACATGGAGTGTGATGCTCCTAAAGCTTGTTGACGGGCACCTTTTAATGTAATACTATTACTGGTATTACAACCTAATCGGAGGCGCAATTATGAGGGTTACAACTAAAGGCCAAGTAACAATTCCACAAAATATACGCGAAAAGTTAGGTATTTTTCCAGCTACCGAGATTGATTTTATTGAAGAGCAAGGGCGTGTCTATTTAGTTAAAATAAAAGGGAAAACAAAAACTCAAAGGTTTAAAAAGTTGAGAGGGGTAGCAACAGTTAAAATGACGACGGATCAGATCATGGCTTTGACCAGAGGCGATAAATGACAGGAAAAGGGGTTTTAGTCGACTCCAATATCATTCTTGATGTATTTACGGATGATCCTAATTGGGCCGATTGGTCTGAGTCCATGCTGGAGGAATATTCGAATGTTTCTACACTATACATCAATTCCATAGTTTACTCAGAAATTTCTATTGGTTTCAATCGGATTGAAGATTTGGAGTCAGCAATTATTGGAGCTGGGTTCCAAATGTTGGATTTTCCCAAAGAGGCGCTGTTTTTAGCTGGCAAGGCTTTTCTCAAGTACAAAAAGAAAAGAGGAGCCAGAAGCTCTCCTCTACCAGATTTTTTCATCGGAGCACAAGCCGCGGTGCTAAATATTGCTTTAATCACAAGAGATGTGTCACGGTATCGTTCCTATTTCCCAACAGTAAATTTAATTTCCCCGTAGGCATACCTAAACTGATCAGCTCCAGGTTCCAAGTTCAAGCCCGCCATAGCGCGATGTGGCTATGAAATTGTTTGCATATTCTATAGACGTCACTTTCCATCACCACAACTTTCCAAGCCGGGTCTGGGCCAGTGGTTCAAAGGTTATAAAATGCTGGACCGGGCCGAAAAATGCCATTTTTGGATGGACACTGAGCGACAGGACTAAGTTTAGAGAGCGACCCCCATCAAATGTCTGGCGTCGGATGGGGAAGCCGGTTCACAGCCCATGCTGCGGATCATTGCGACCAGCTTTTCAACCAGCTCGACATTGCTCCGGGCCGCTTCCCCCGGCGCATAGAATATGCTGTCCTCAAAGCCCACCCGCACGATGGCGGCACCCAGACCGATGGCCGCGGCCAAAAGAGTCAGGTCGGTCATCTTGTCATGCACCAGCCCCCAGGGGCTGCCGGTCGGCAACATCGATTTCAGAAAAAAAAGACAGGTTGGATCGGCCGGCAGCGCATGGTGAAACCCCAGGCCGAAATTAAAATAATAGGGCGGCAGGAGCGTTTTTTCGTCGACGAGGCGGGATACGGCCGCCAACATGCCGGCTTCGAAGATTTCGAGCTCCGGGACGACATTTGCCGACTGCATTCGGCTGGCCCAGTAGCGGATGTCGGGCAGTGAATTGATGTAGACCGTTTCCTCGAAGTTGACCGAGCCCATGTTGAGAGACGCCACTTCTACGCGGGGGTCGTTCAAGGCCACGCAACGTTCCTCCAGCGTCAGATCAGATACCCCGCCGGTGGAACCCTGGATGACGATGTCGCAGGAATCACGAATCATGTCGAGAGTTTGCGCAAACGCGCTCAGGTCTGCGGTCTGACTGCCGGCCTTGTCCCGCACGTGGAGGTGAATCATTGCGGCCCCGGCCCGGGCACAATCGATAGCGGTTCGGGCCACTTCTTCGGGGCTGAGTGGGTTACCGGCCGGAGGCGGGTCGCCTTTTCCTACCGGTGCGACGGCGACGACAATTCTGCGGCGTTCGGTCTGTTTCATCGGGTAATGCGCCCTTTCTTCAGAGATTTATTAGGTAAGGGTCGATACCAAGTCTAATAAGAGGTTAGGGGTAACCCGGACAATCCTTCAGGATGAAGGCAGGACTCTTTATTAAGGCAGGAGATGATTTTTTTGTAAGGACGCCGGGAATGACAGATGTCACTTTAGGAGACAGAAAGGCTTTTTGTCAACTAGGCTCAGGCTTCACCGTCGCCTGTGGCCGCAAGCGACCACTCAGATCGAAGAGGAAACTGTTGAACCGGGGTGGCATGGAGGAAGAATGCCGCCCCGGTTCGGGGACGATACCTTCGCCTTTATATCAGGCCAAGTGTATCACCATAAGGCCGGCATTCATGCGCTTGACAAGCAGCTTGATTCCGGCGCCTTTTTTGTTTTG
>CAWBCG010000053.1:0-17251 GCA_963787235.1 uncultured delta proteobacterium | reverse complement strand
CTATTTTTGTGCCGTCGGTCAAGGGTGATGTGAATTACGGGCTGCCCGGATTTTCCGGCAGTGCCGACAGCAAATTGCCGCCCTCCGTTATTCCGGCCATCGCCGTCACCGCGCCTATCAACGAGAAGTGGCGCTTCGGCGCCGGCATGTACGGCGTCTCGGGCCTGGGCGTGGACTACAAGAACACGAACATCGACTTTTCACCGCCCCCCCCCCCCCCCCGCACTTCCGGCCGTCTACACCTCGCTGCAGGTCTTGAAATTGGCGCCGAACCTCGGCTGGTTGGTCACCCCCAATTTCAGCGTCGGGGCGTCCTTAGAAGTGGTCTGGCAGAGCCTCGATCTCGGGGAAGGCGCCGCTCCGGGATACACCCTCGGTCTGCAGCTGGGCGCTCTCTATCATTGGGACAAGTTCAACTTCGGCTTTTCCTTCACCACGCCGGAAAAAGTCAACCACAAGAATGTCTCCAAGTTCGGCAACCCTGCCGGTCCCTACCAGGACCTGGAGCTGGAAGCCCCGTGGCGAATCCAGGGCGGGATCTCCTTCGAACCCAACAACCAGTGGCTCCTCGAGTTCTACACCCGCTGGCTCAATTGGGCCGATGCGGCCGGCTACGAGGACTTCGACTGGGATAACCAGTGGGTCTTCGGCGTCGGCGCCCAGTGGAAACCGGCCGAAAAGTGGACCCTGCGCCTCGGGTACAATTACGGCAAGAGCCCGGTCAAGGAACATAACGGCTGGAACCCCGACCCCTTTGACCCGACCAACACCGTCAACGTCCAGGGTGTAGCGGTTAACACCGTCGGGTACGAAACGTTGCGCATCATCGGCTTTCCGGCCATCGTCGAACACCATTTTACCGGTGGTGTCGGATACAAGCTGACCGACGCCATCTCCCTGAACTTAGCCTTCATGTATGCCCCGCAAGAGACCATCCAAGAAACATCGGCCTTTAACGCCATCACTCTGGAATCCAAGCTGAGCGAGTGGTCTACCACCCTTGGTCTCACCTGGTATTTCTAAATGAAAATGGGGAGGGATTATCCCTCCCCATCTACGGGTTTGATTCTATATTTCTTACAAATTCCCCAAAGGTTCGCCGCGTTTTTTATTGGAAAACAGGATTTTTCACGATGGGGGCATTCCCACGGATGGGATCGGAAATGTCGGTCCTCTGCGGTTTGGGTGAATCGGGGGCGCGCAAGATGATCTCCACCCGCCGATTGCGCTTGCGGCCCTCGTCCGTATCGTTGGACTCGATCGGCCGGTATTTGCCGAAACCCATGGTCGACACGCGGCTGGCCGGAATGGCCGACTTGGCCAGTAGAAATTCGGCCACCGTGGCGGCGCGGGCAATCGACAATTTCAAGTTGGAGCCGTACGGTCCGCCGTAGACGGGAACGTTGTCCGTATGACCGGCGATGATAACCTCTCCCTTGCCGTCCGCCAGAACGCTCCCAATCTTAAGCAGCAGCGGCACCATCTGGGCTTTGATGTCCGCCTTGCCGGAATCGAAGGTCGTCTCGCCCATCAGGCGGATGGTTACCTCCTTTTCGCCTACTTCCACCTGAATCAGGTCCTGCAAATCCCGAAAGCGGGTTTCAACTTCTTTTTTGAGTGCGATGCCGATCTTCTCCCGCTGCTGCATGGCGATGAACTCCTCACGCGGCCTTGCCGGAATCAACTCCTGGTCGAAGTCCCTTGAAATCATCTTGATGCCCTTGGGAGCCTGAAAGGCCTTGATTTTACGCTGAACGCCGAAAGCCTTGGCCAGCGATCCGGACACTTCCTTGTATTTGGCTTTGTCCATCTCGGAAAAGGAGAGCAGCAGAACGAAGAAACACAGCAGCAGGCTCATGAGGTCGCCGAATGTCACCACCCAGGCCGGCGCACCTTCTTCGAGGATGGGGTTCTGGATATCGTCAAGCAGACTCATTATTTGGTTTTTTTCTGATTCTTCTGACCAGTGTTCTTCTGGCGATCCTTAGGTGCCAGGTAGATTTTCAAGGCTTCTTCGAGAACCATAGGGGACATTCCTTGGGCGATGCCGATGGCGCCCTCGCGGATAATGCGTCGATTTTCCTGCTCCTGCTGGCTTCGCAGGGCCAGTTTATCGGCAATCGGCAGACAGACAAGGTTGGCTACCAGCGCACCATAGAGTGTTGTTAGGAGGGCGATGGCCATAGCCGGCCCGATGCTGGCCGGATCGGACATGCTGGCCAGCATCTGGACAAGACCGATCAGTGTTCCGATCATACCGAAGGCCGGTGCGGATGAGCCCATGCCCCTGAAGACGTTCTGGCCGACCGTGTGTCTTTGGAGTGTTTGGCGGATATCCTTGTCGAGCATTTCGGAAATCAGGTTTTCATCCAATCCATCCGAAAGATAGCGAATGGCCTTGGCTGAAAAAACGTCACCGGCCTTCTGATTTTCCAGGGCGATCAGGCCTTCTTTCTTTGCAATCTTGGAATATTCGATCAGTTTTCTAATGAGTTCTTCCGGCGAATCCAGTTTGATCATGAAAGCCTTCATCACCACTGATATCGAATTGATCACATCGCGCATAGAAAATTTGATGAAACAGGTGGCTATAGTTCCGCCTATGACAATCAAAATGCCGGGAATATTGACGAAAACAAGCGCCGAACCGCCGATGATAACAGAGCCGACAATCAGGACTGTGCCTCCGAAGAGGCCGATAACGGTCGCTATGTCCATAAACTTTCCTCGTCAAATTTTCGGAATTTGATCAATTTGATTCACTAACCACTATCGGCAATCCATGATAAAACTTGAAGCGAATAAAATAAGGGGGATAGGTGGATGTGCCGTCGATGATGCAAGCATATGTTTTTTTATGGTCTAAATAGGGTTACCGGCAGGTAACCCTTAATTCAGGTCGATCGCGGTGTGCAAATACCTTATAATGCATAGAGCAAAATCCAAAACAGGTCTTATTATTATAAACGAAAGGTTTTAAAACGCCAAAAGAATAACAATTTTATATCTTTGACGTTATTCGGAGCAACACGACTCAGGCGTCTGTCGACAGGTGCGAAGATAACGGGATCCTCACAAAATAACGTGGGTTTCACATTAAATGCAAAAATGGAAGGTAACCTAAAAATGATCCACACCGCTCGTATTATTAACGTTTTGAAGCGTTACTTCAAGCGGTTGATGCCCGGTAAAAGGGAAACTTTGGTGAGAATGCTAGCTGACGAGGGGAGGGTTGAAAAGCAAGCCGATCCCGCGTTTGACCGGTTAAACCAAGCCGTCAAAACCCGGCCGGCGACGACCGGTGGTGGCATCCAAGCGGATTGGCAGACGGAAGGTTATCCGGCCGCATTTCGCAACCCGGTATCCTCCCGGAAGAAAGAGATCTTACCGAAAAATAATTTGGATATCGATCTTGTCAGTCTCGACGACCTGGAAGCCTGCGCAGAAGAGCTGACTCTGCCGGCTGAATCCATAGAGAGTTGGGTCGGGGCCGGTATTCTGAGCCCGCGGGAAACCGAGATCGCGGAAAGGCTCATCCGGATTATACGGGCAAGGGACCAGAAAAGAGAACACGACAAAACACGCTCCGATGACTGAGTTCACCCGATTTACGCTGATACACACGAAATTCTTGGGGAGAAAAGTGACATTTGTGAAGGAATTCGATTTATAGATTTTCCTGCAGCCGCTGAAGACGTGGACTGATGTCAATCGGGTATGTTGCGGCTGCGTTCAACGCCTTGAAAGAATCTGCCAAGGCATTGAAGTTACCCCCAAACTGTTCGCGAATCGTTTCGAGTGACGGATGCGGCCGGGTAAGGCGGCCGTTTTTCATTACCTGCTCAAGGAGCGGCAAACGATCGTTAAAGGTGTCGCTGCGCAGCCCGATAGTGTCTGAGCGATAGCCCCCGTTTTCATCACAATCCCGAAAAACCTGTTTCTCACCGGCCAGGGTCATTTTTCCGGGGCTCAACTTACGGACGTCACGTCGGCCGCAGCGCACCATTTTATAGACGATGTCGACGAAAGGTGCATCTGCAGATACGCCGACATTGGTTCCTACCCCAAAGGCATCGATCTGTGCACCCGCTTCGACGACCTTCTGGATCTTGAATTCATCGAAACCGCTGCTTGCAAATATCTTAACCTCTGACAGTCCGGCATCGCCGAATATTTGATGCACATCGCGACTCAGCCGCACCATATCACCGCTGTCGAGACGCACGCCCAATAGGGCATGCCCCTTTTTTTTCATTTCCAGTGCAACTTTGACGGCTGCACGTGCTCCGGCAATTGTGTCGTAGGTGTCGATCAGGAAGACCGTACTGTCGGGGAAGGTTTCGGCAAAAGCCGAAAAGGCCTCCAATTCGCTGCCGAAGGCTTGGACGAAAGAATGCGCCATCGTGCCTGAAATCGGGATGCCGTACTCGCGACCTGCGAGAACATTGCTGGTGCCGGCAAAACCGGCTAAGTAAGTGCTGCGGGCAACCTTCATTCCGGCGTCGTGACCCTGGGTTCGCCGCAGGGAAAAGTCGATCAGTGGGCGACCGGCAGCGACATGCACGCAGCGGGCGGCTTTGGAGGCGATCATGGTCTGGAATCCAACCGTGTTCAGCAGAAAGGTTTCGACGATCTGGGCTTCTATTAGAGGTGCCGTAACTTCCAGGATTGGTTCATTTGCGAAAAAAATCGATCCCTCGGGCATCGCTAATACACTGCCGGTAAAACGGAATTTTTTTAGAAACGACAGGAAATCGGAAGAAAACAGGCCGTTTTCTCTCAGGAAAGCAAGCTCATCGCTCGAGAACTTTAGAGATTCAAGTTCTGCCAATGCATCCTGAAGGCCTGCGGCGACGAAATATTTTCGGCCGGGAGGATAATCTCTTATAAATAGGGAAAAAGTGGCTGCCTTTAAAAGTCGGCGCTTGAAATAACCGGCAGCCATGGTCAGTTCGTAAAGGTCGGTGAAAAGCGGGCCGATGAGATGATTGACAGTCATGGCGAAGCCTGTTGAGCGGGTTATCACCGCTTGCGGATCGGGTCAATTAATCCGGGCAGGGTAGAGCTGCACCAACCGTTTCGGGGCGAATTCATGAAATTCCGCGTCGAAATCGGCCATCCCCTTGACGGGAACTGACATATACTTTGAGCGGTCACAATCTGCGCTTTTTTACCCTCACCCCAACCCTCTCCCAATGGGCGAGGGAGCTAAAGGAAATCGCAACTTATAGCCGTTCAAAGTATAGAAGAGTCTCGATTGGCCAGCCCGGCCCCGGTGTCCACCACACAAATCGATGACCAAACACCCGCAATCTCAAATTTAAAATGTTAATATAGGCAATTACTAAAAAGAAACAAAGTTACGCGACCAGGATTATCTGGATATTCCTAGCCTTCTCAACCCAGCCGGACGCAATGTATTGGCGTTCAAGATGGGACGTTGGTTTTAGAAGAGTCTTTGAGCAAGCGGTTTGGTGCGGTCGGTTGTGAATAATCCGGATCAGTCTTCTCCGAGATAGGCTTTGCGGATCGCCTCGTCCTTTGCCAGGTCTTTTGCGGCGCCCGTGAGGGTAATAAGACCCGATTCCATGACATAGGCGTTTCCGGAAATACTCAGGGCCATGTTGGCATTTTGTTCGACCAGAAAGATGGTCGTTCCCGATTCATTGATTTGGCGGATGATATCGAATATTTTTTCCACGATCAGAGGCGCCAGCCCGAGGGACGGTTCGTCCAGCAGCAGCAGTTTCGGCTTTGACATCAACGCCCGCCCGATGGCGAGCATCTGCTGCTCACCGCCCGAAAGGGTCCCTCCCTGCTGCTTGCGCCGTTTTGCCAGCAACGGAAACAATTCAAAGACCTCGTCACGATTTTTCCGGATCTCTTTTTTGTCCTTAACCAGAAAAGCGCCCATTTCGAGATTGTCTTCCACGCTCAGACGCGGCAGGATCCGGCGCCCCTCCGGCACTTGGGTAATCCCCAGTCCGGCGATTTTATCGGCCGGCAGGGTCGTGATGTCCTGGCCGAGAAAAAGAATACGGCCCTCTGCAGGGTGCAGAATGCCGTTGACGGTCATCAGGGTCGTCGATTTGCCGGCGCCGTTGGAACCGATCAGACAAACGATTTCCTTTTCTTTGACCTCGAGGCTGATGCCTTTCAAGGCGTGGATATGCCCGTAATAGGTGTGAATATCTTCAACGCTGAGCATTCTGTCGGTCCTCGATTCAGGGGATGTTGGTGATTTTCCTTTCCATTTCGACTTCCTGCGCTTTCCGTTTGGCCGGCAGCAGTCCCTCGGGGCGAAAAACCATCATTGCGGTCATGGCACCGCCGAAGGCGGCCATGCGGTACAGCGCCAAACCTCTGAACATTTCGGGCAGAACGATTATTGCAACCGCACCGATAATGATGCCGGGGATGGACCCCATGCCGCCGAGGACCACAATGCAGAGGACCAGGGCGGACTCCAGAAAAATAAACGAACTTGGGTTGACGTAGCGCACCTTGGCCGCGAAAAATGCACCGGCAAATCCGGCGAAGATGGCCCCCAGCATGTAGGCGTATAGTTTCATGCGGGTCGTGTGGATACCGGTCAGCTCGGCGGCGGTTTCGTCCTCTCTGACCGCCATCCAGGCCCGCCCGATGCGGGAAGTGTTCAACCGGTAGACAGCCAGCATGATCAGCAACGCTATGGTCAGAATAAGGTAATACATCCAGATGAGGTTTTTCAGGTAAAGATGGGCGAACTCGATGCTGCCGTTTTCGACGACGGGGTAAAACAGCCCCGGTGCTTTGATGCCCAGTATGCCGTTGGGTCCCTTGGTCACCGAGTCCCAGTTGTTCAATACGATGCGGATGATCTCACCAAATCCGAGCGTGACAATGGCCAGGTAGTCGCCGCGCATTTTCAGGGTGGGATACCCGATGAAGCCACCGACGACTGCGCTGATCACACACCCCACCGGCAGCGCCAGCCAGAAGGGGACCCCGAAATTGGTGTTCAGCAGTGCATACGTATAGGCTCCGACGGCGTAAAAAGCGATGTATCCGAGGTCGAGAAGACCGGCCAGACCAATAACGATGTTCAGGCCGAGGCCCAAAGAAATGTATATCAATACATTGATGGCGATATCGCGTGTGTAGTTGTCGGCAATCCAGGGCAGGGCCAGCACTCCGGCCACCCCCAGACCGATCAGCAGCTTCCGCGGCGGTCTGTACTTAGTGGACACATCAAATATCTTGGGCCTGAAAGACAGCCCTTTCAGGAAGTAGTGGTAAATCAGCACCAACATCCCAGCTGCGGTAATGACCGCCATTACTTTCATCACCCGATCCCATACGAATCGACCGTCCTCGATGCCCAGCATCGGAAACAGCAGTATAAACGCCCAGACCAGGACGATGACGAATTTCAACAATGGCCTCGATGACATATTACACCCTGGTATCGTCCACCTGTTCACCCATGATGCCGGTGGGTCTGAAGTAAAGCACGAGAATCAGGATAATAAAGGCGAACACGTCCTTGTATTCACTGGCCAGGTATCCTGCGGCAAAAATTTCGACCATTCCGATGATCATACCGCCCAGCATGGCGCCGGTGAGGTTGCCGATGCCGCCGAGCACAGCCGCCGAAAACGCCTTGATGCCCGGAATAAACCCCATGTCGAACCTGACCGATCCGTAATAGAGACCGACCATGACACCGGCCGCCGCCGCCAGCACGGCCCCGATAACGAAGGTGGTCACGATGGTCTTGTTGGCGTTGATGCCGAGAATGGCACTCATGACCCGGTCCTGGGCCGTGGATCGCATGGCTTTCCCCAACCGGGTCCGATTGACGAACAGGTTCAGGCCGACCATGAGCAGCACCGAGCCGATGATGATGAAGACCTGCATGTTGGTGACGATGACACCGCCGACCTCAAACCCGCCGGAGGTGAAAAAATGTGGATAGGCCTTGTCGTAGACGCCCTGGGCAAGCATCATGCCGTTGGATAGAAAAATCGACATCCCGAGCGCCGAGAGCAGCAGGGCAAGCCGGCTGGCCCCTCGCAGCGGGCGGTAGGCGACGGTTTCAAGCGCCACCGCCAGGAAGGCGCAGTAGATCATCGCCAGAACGAAGGCCAGCAAAAGTCCCAGGAAAGGGTGCGTGTCGAGGACCCCCCGGGCCTGCATGAAGGAAAGCACGATGACCCCGATGTAGCCGCCCGCGGTGAAAATTTCGCCATGGGCGAAGTTGATCAACTGGATGATGCCGTAAACCATCGTGTAGCCGAGGGCGATCAGCGCATAAATCGACCCCAAGGTGAGTCCATTGATGATCTGCTGGAAGAAAACTTCCACGAGTGGCTCCCGAATGACGGTATCGGGCCTATCGGCCCGGTTGGTTAACGGGCCGATAGACCGTTATCCTGCGAAGTTGCAGTTTCGCCGGATGGGGTTACTGGTAAGGAACGAATTTTCCGTCTTTTACCACCAGAACCTGATAGGTCGATCCGCTGTCGCCCTTGGCGTCGAAACTGATTTTCTTGGAGGCGCCCTGCATATCTGTGGCCCGGATGGCGGCAGCCAGTTTGTCCGGATCGTCCGCGCCGACCTTGGCGATGGCCGCAAGGAGAATATTGGCCGCATCGTAGGCGTAAGACGAATAGGAGCCCGGCTGACCGTATTTCTTGGTGTAGGCGTCCATGAAGGCCTTGACCTCGGGGATGTCTTCTGAAGGCGGCTGACCGAAGGTAAAGTATGTCCCCTCTCCGGCATCCTTGGCGATCTTAAGGTAGTTCGGGTGGTAGACTGCATCTTCGGACATCAGGGTGGCCCTTAGCCCCAGGCGTTTGGCCTGGATGGCCATCAGATTGCCTTCCGGGTTGTAGAGACTCATGTAGACTACATCCGGGTCGGCGGCCTTTATTTTCGTCAAAATGCCCGAAAAATCCTTGTCGCCCTGATTGATATGCTCGCGGGCCACTACTTTGACCTTGCCGGCCAGCGCTTTTTCCAGATTGTCCGCCAGACCCTGGGTGTAGGTGGTTTTGTCGTCGACGATGGCGATGGTCTTGATCTTGAGATCGTCAATCAAAAACTTGGCCGCGGCTTTGGCCTGATCGTCGTCCCGGCCGCAGACCCGGAACATGTATTTGTATCCTCGTTCCGTGACCTTTTCGTTGGTGGAAGCCGGGGTGAGCATCACGATCTTGGCGTCGTTTAAAACGTCGGATGCCGGAATGGTGGCGGATGAACAATAGGCTCCGATCACGCCGGCCACTCCGAGGTTGACCAGTTTGTTGGCGGCCGAAACGGCCTGTTTCCCGTCGCAGCCGGAATCCTGGGGAAGATATTCGATCTCATCGTACCCCGGCACGCCCCCCTTGGCCTCCCACATGGCAATGGCGATCTCGACGCCCTGACGGATGTCGTTTCCGTCGGCTGCATATTGACCCGTCAATGGACTCAAGGAACCGATCTTGAGTGTTTTGGCCATTGCCAGGCATGGGGATAGAATCAAACCGACTGTCAACATCAGCACCAGTAAATTTTTAACCGATCTCATTTACGACCTCCTTGCTTATGAGTTAGACTATAAAGAGACACAAAACAACCTGCAAGCACACATTTGTGGCCCGGGTTCACGCATTGGCCTGCTTGCCCAAATACGCCTCGATAACCTGTGGGTCCCGGCGGATTTCAGCCGGCGTACCTTCGGCGATTTTACGGCCATAATCGAGCACGACAATGCGGTGACAAATTCCCATAATGACGCGCATATCGTGTTCCACCAACAAAATGTTGATGCCACGCTCGAGTATCGATTCGATCAGGCGCATCAACTGCATGGATTCATTGGGATTCATACCGGCGGCCGGCTCGTCGAGCAGAATCGTCCCGGGATCGGTCGCCAGCGCCCTGGCAATTTCGAGTCTGCGCTGAAAGCCGTAGGAAAGGTTGGCCGCCATTTCGGAGCGCCATTCATACAGTTTCAAATAGTCGAGGATCGCCTCGGCCTTTTCGCGGCTCGACTGTTCCTCTTTGGCTTGGAAACGGGTTCGGAATATGGCATCGACGATACTGCTCTTGGTACGGCAGTGGAGTCCGGCCAACACGTTCTCAAGCACCGTCATGGCCTTGAACAGGCGGATGTTTTGAAACGTCCGGGCAATGCCGGTTGCCACGATTTCGTGAGGTTGAAGGCGGTTGAGCTTTTTGTTCCGGTACGTAATTTTACCGTTGTTGGGTGTATACACCCCTGTAATCAGGTTGAAAACGGTGGTTTTACCGGCGCCGTTTGGGCCGATGAGGCCGAGAATCTCACCTTTTTTCAGCGTCATATCAAGACGATCGACCGCTTTCAGACCGCCAAAATTCTTGGCCACGTTTTCAAGAATCAGCTCACCCATTGCCTGTCGTTCGTACCCGTAATTTTCCGTTCAATACCATCGATTATAAGTCGAATACCGATTCGATAATTATGCAATCATTTTGGATTTAACCCTATACAATTAGATTCTGAACCCTGTCAACCGATTTAATTCATGGTTAAACAAACTAAAATTACTAATAATCTAAATCTGATTCACTTTGGGTCTCGTTTTTTTCACGGCTTTCGCGGTCGTTCCCAGATAGATTGCTGTCAAGCAAAGAACGGCACCGACAACACCGAAGAGGTCGGTCTCTCTATGGAAGAATAGTATGTCCCAGGTGAAGGAAAGGGCCGGCTGCAGGAGGATCAGCAGACCGACAAGTGAAGACCGCAGGCGTGTCAGACCTCTCGTTATCAGGACCCAACCGATGACCTGGCTGAAAAGTCCGTAGGCAACGAGCGAGAAAATGCTTTGCAGGTCGGGAATGGCAAACGGGTCGTTTTGCACCCATGCCGCCGAGCCGAGAAGAAGCGCGGATACCATCGAGATGACGGCCAGATTCGCCATTGCCGAAGGAGCATTTCTTTGTGACTGCAGTTTGCGCAAGGCCAGAATGTAAACGGCGTAACAGGCGGCGGTGATCAGACCCAGAAAAACACCCAGGCGGTAGGCTTCTCCAAGCTGGCGCCAGTGGATCCCGGCCAGCAAAAAAAGACCGAAAAACGCCAGCGGTATGGCCGCCATGGTGCGGATACTGACCGATTCTCTCAGTACGAGAGCGCCGTAAAGGGCCAACAGGAAGACCTGGAAGTTTGCCAGAATTGTTGCCAGGCCAGGCCCGACATAGTGGATGGATTTGTGCCAGAAAAACAGATCGAGGGAGAAAACGAGGCCGCAGAAAACGCCGAGAAAGAGAAAGGAAGCCCCCTTCCACAGCGCTTCCCTTTTGAGGACCAGAATGGTGAGCAGTATAATGCCGCCGAAGAAGGTTCGGTAGAAACCGGCCATTGTGGCGCTGACGTGGGCCAGCTTGACGAACACAGCCGAAAAACTGATCAGCACGGCGCCTCCCGCCACCATCAGCGCACCGGATTTTTCGGTCGTTTTCAAAATTAAACCAATCCGCTTTCGCTCAACGGGCGCTCCTCCAGAATTCGTTCAGGGCTGAATTTGGACAGATCAAGCGTCGGGGTCCGGTCCGTGATCAATTCAGCCAGGTAACGGCCGACCGCCGGTCCCTGCTGGAGGCCGTGCCCGGAAAAACCGTTGGCCAAAAAGAGTCCTTTCAGTTCGGGCCACTCGCCCAGAATGGCATTGCCGTCCAGAGTGTTGACCGCATACAGTCCTGCCCAGCCACGGATGAGTTTCAACGTGTCGAAGGCGGGGACGACGTCCGCCAGCTCAGGCCAGAGAAGGTCCGTAAAGCGCTTGTCGTCCCATGAAAAATCGAACCCGACCGGGTCTTCTTCCATCGACTTGCCCAGCAGGATCAGGCCTCCGGTTTCGCTGCGAAAATAGAGCCCCGACGGCAGCACCGTCAGCGGTAGCGGGACTGTGGGTTTGATTTTGGTATCCAGCGCAAACACCTGACGCTTGACCGGCTGGACAGGCAAGTCGATGCCCGCGCTACGGGCTATCTCGGCCGCCCAGGCACCGGCGCAGTTGACCACGAATTTGGCGGTCATTTTTTTCCCGGATTTCAGTCGTACACCACCGACCCGATCTCCCGATGTTTCGATGGCGACCACCTCGTCATGAAGATATGCGGCGCCTAGAGAACGGGCCTTGGATCTGTAGCCCATCAGGAAGGCGTGGGCATCGAAATGGCCATCTTCCGGGCTAAAGGTTGCACCCGCCAGTCCTGCGACATTGTAGAGCGGAAAGCGCTCCTTGATTTCCGGCGGTGAGAACCAGTCCACCCGGCAGCTCAGCGAACGCTGAAGATTCAATGAGGCTTCGGCCTCTGCCCGTCCGGCCGGAGAAATCAAAAAAAGGTTGCCCTCCCGGCGAAAGGACACTTGCGGGGCGTTGTCCTCAACGGCCATATCCGTCGCAAAGCCGTCCAACACCTTAAAAGCATACTGCGATATCTCGATATTTTCTCTGAGGCTGAACTGAATGCGGGCATTGCTCAGGGAAAGGGTGGTGGAGGCCCGGGTGTATGCCGGGTCCCTTTCGACCACGGCGATCCTTATCCGGTTGTCTAATTTCACCAGATTAAAGGCGATAGCGCTGCCCATGATCCCACCGCCAATGATCACTACATCGAAGGTTGTTTCAAGCATCCGAACTCACAATCGTTTTTTGCTTTAACCGACAAAAACTCGGGGCAAGGCTATGAGCCGGCATAGGCCACGCACTTCACTTCCACCAGAGCACCCTTTGGCAGCGCGTTCACTTCGACAACGGCCCGAGCCGGCCGGTGGCCGGTAAAGAATTCCTCGTATATCCGGTTGAATTCGGCAAACTTGCCCATGTCGGTCAAGAAGACATCGACGGCCGCGACCTCATCGAGCGCGCAGCCGGCGGCAACCACGATCTGTTTGAGATTTTGAAGGGCCTGCCGGGCTTGGGAGGCTAGGTCGCTGCCGGCCAATTCACCGGTTTGGGGATTTAGGCCGAGCTGACCGCTGACAAATCGCAGCGGTCCGGCGACAATCGCCTGAACATAGGGTCCGATGGCAGCCGGTGCCTGATCGGTCTGGACGTTTTTCAGTGCCATGCGTTCCTCCTTTTCTGCCGCCGCTACGCCTGCAGCAGACGCGCCCTGATCGGCCTGGCGCTGTGACGGCGGTGGCGGGTGGTTGGAATGTGGTGATTCGTGATTATGATACTTTGACTCTTGGTCCTACGGAACACTGCTGTGTCATTATACCGTGCCGGCGGTTTGAACAAGGGAAAAACGCTCTTGACGCCGCAGGGCCTTTTTCCTAACCTTGTCCGATCCTTGAGGAGATCGATGTGAAACGTTACGTTGTCGGCATTTGCGGTGCATCCGGCGTGGTGTACGGAATAACGCTGCTGAACCAGCTGCTGCGTCTGCCGGTTGAGATCCACGTGATTATTTCAGCCGACGGCAAGAAAGTAATGGCGCACGAACTGAATTATAACGGCCGGCTGGACGAGTGTCTTAAATCCACCGGCCGGCAAGTGCCTCACCAGAAAACGGGCATCCATGAGCATGACGCCTCAGATTTCTTTGCACCGCCCGCCAGTGGTTCTTTCAGGCACGACGGGATGGTGATCGTGCCCTGCACCGTCAAGACGCTGGCGGCCGTGGCGGTGGGGCTGGCGGAGAACCTGCTCACCCGGGCGGCCGACATTTGCTTGAAAGAAAGGCGGCCGTTGATCCTGGTACCCCGGGAAACACCCTTCAGCGCGATCCACCTCGAAAACATGCTGCGGTTGACCCGCGCCGGGGCGACGATCCTGCCGGCCGCGCCCGGTTTTTATTTCGGCCCGCAACGCATCCAGGACCTGGTCGATTTCATTGTGGCCAGAATCCTTGCCCAACTGGGCATCGAGCACCACATGACGGGAGCCTGGGGTGATGAAACGTTGGTATAGGAACCTGTCGGAATTCGTCCAGACCCTCGAGCGTGCCGGTGAATTGAAAACCATTGCAAGCCCGGTCTCCCATTACCTCGACATCAGCCGGTACACCGACGTGGAGTCTAAAAGCCCCCGGGGAGGCAAGGCGCTTTTCTTCAAAACCGTCAAAGGATCGCCTTTCCCCGCGGCCACCAATCTATTCGGAAGCCCCAAGCGGATCTGCATGGCACTGGGTGTCGATGGCCTCGACCGGCTCGGAGACCGGATCCGACGGATGATCGAGATGTCTCCACCGAATAGTTTAAAGGACGTCCTGGGGCTGCTGCCCACCGCCCTGTCTGTTTCCCGGTTTTTTCCACGGCGCAGCCGCGCCAAGCGGCCCCCTTGCCAAGAAGTGGTTTATACCGGTGAGGCTGTCGATCTGGGGCTGCTGCCGGTGCTGCATTGCTGGCCCAAAGACGCCGGCCGCTTCATCACGTTACCGCTGGTCTTCACCCGCAGCCTGAAAACCGGCCGGCGGAACGTGGGTATGTATCGCCTTCAGGTGTTCGATAAATGCACGAC
Organism: uncultured delta proteobacterium; assembly: GCA_963787235.1. Classification (GTDB taxonomy): domain Bacteria; phylum Desulfobacterota; class Desulfobacteria; order Desulfobacterales; family SG8-13; genus JARFQH01. Next base: position 2,774 of record CAWBCG010000053.1, on the reverse strand, counting down.
CGGCATGCACTGGCATATTCACAAGGACGGCTCCCACTATTACACCGAATATCGCCGCGCCGGCCTCCGTATGCCGGTTGCGGTGGCGATCGGAGCCGATCCGGCCACCATATATGCGGCCACGGCGCCGCTCCCCCGCAATGTGGATGAAATGATCCTTTCCGGGTTTATCCGCAATCAGCCGGTAGCGATGGCGCGCTGTCTGACCAACGACCTCGAAGTGCCGGCCGAGGCCGAGTTCGTGCTCGAAGGCTACGTCGAACCCCACGAATTAAGGCGCGAGGGACCGTTCGGAGACCACACCGGATACTATTCGCTGGCCGACGACTATCCTGTTTTTCACGTTACGGCCCTGACTCACCGCCGCTCCCCGGTTTACTGCGCCACCCTGGTCGGACGCCCGCCCATGGAAGACTGCTATTTGGCCAAGGCTACCGAACGGATGTTCCTGCCACTGCTTCAGACCGCTTTCCCTGAAATAATCGACTATTGGCTGCCGTGGGAAGGCGTTTTCCACAACATCGTCGTGGTGTCGATCGACAAGGAGTACTCCGGACATGCTCAGAAAGTGATGTACGGGCTCTGGGGTCAGGGACAAATGAGTTTTTGCAAGGCTATCGTGGTCGTCGACAAGGACGTGGATTTAAAAAACCCGTCGGCCATCATGCGGCGTTTGCTGGAAAGCTTCGACGCCCGTTCGGATATCACGCTGGCCAAAGGGGTTTTGGACGTGCTCGACCACTCTTCACCAACCGCCAACTTCGGCAATAAAATCGGTATCGATCTAACGGAGCGTTTTGCCGGAGAACCAAAACGCCAGGTGACGGAACAGCCGAAGTCGAACGGTCTGCCGACAGAGCGTGACCTGCTGGAAGGTATCCGGCGGCAGATTTACGGTATCGCAGGGGTGCGACAAATTTCAGATCCTGACGGCGCACGGGAAAGGCCGGTTCTGCGCAATCAGGTGCTGTGCCTGAACATCGAACGGGAGGCACGGCTGACGGGAAAGAAGTGTGCTCAGATTCTGCTCGACATGCCGGTGCTGACGCCTTATGCCATCATCGTTTTGTACGATGCCGGGGTCGATCTCGCCGACAAATCGCTGCTGCTGTGGAAATTGTTCAACAACGTCGATCCGGGACGGGACCTTTATTTCCAGAATCATCGGTTGGTGATCGACGCCTGTAAAAAAGGCGTTGCCGACGGACACGTGCGGGAGTGGCCGGACGAACTCAGTTTCGACTAGCATCGTGTCCCTTATGAATATCTTTTTTAAAACTCAAGGAGACAAATCATGGAAGTAAAGACGTTTACAGCAGATGACCTGTTTAAATGGCTGACCGCCAAAGAAGATTTTCTTTTACTGGATGTTCGCAACGAAGTCGAATTTGCACGCTTTAAGGTCGAGGGGCCTTATCCGATCGACATGATCAACGTACCGTATATGGAATTTATTGAACACGAGCAGGAAAGTGTAGACCGCGTGCCCCGGGATCGCAAGATTCGCATCGTCTGCGCCAAGGAGGGTTCGGCACAGTATGTCGGTGAGATATTGGTGAATCATGGATTCACGGATGTGGCCTCGATGCTTTCCGGCATCAAGGCCTGGGGAAACCTGCTGGCTCCGATTCGTTTGAACGACGGTGAGGGATATGAGCTCTACCAGTTTCGGCGTCCCGGGAAAGCGTCTTGCAGCTATGGCTTGGTTTACGGCAAGGAAATGATGCTTTTCGATCCGTCCAAGAGCGTGGGGGCCTATCAGAGTTTTGCCGAGCAACGTGGTTGCGCCATCATCCGGACGTTTGAGACCCATCGCCAGGCGGACTACATATCGGGCAGTCCAATGTTGGTAAAGGCCACGGGCGCACAAATGACGGCTCCCGAACCGGATTTCAAAGAAGCGCGTTTCTACTATACCCCGGCGGTCGACGGCGAGGTGTACACTTTTAACGGCGGCGGCCCCGAAGTGAAAGTCATGCACACGCCGGGCCACACACCGGGCAGTACCTCCTACCTCGTGGATGGAAAATTTCTCATCACCGGTGACACGGTGTTTATTCTCTCCATCGGCCGCCCCGACTTGGGTGGTATGGTGGAAGAATGGTCCAAGATGCTGTTCAATACCATGACACGGAAGATCCGACCGCTCGATGATCGAATCATTGCTCTGCCCGGCCACTACATGGATTGGAACGAGGCCGATGACAGGCTGGCTTTCATGGCGTCCATGGGAAAAATAAAAGCTGACAATTCGAATATTTACGGCATCGAGGATGAAAACGAGTTTTTTAAGTTCATCAAGGAAAACATGCGCACCCAGCCGGAGGAATATGCCAAAATCCGCGAAATAAATGCCGGACTGAGGGAAGTGGATGCGGAAGAGCAGGATATTCTCGATTTGGGGAAAAACGAGTGCGCCGCCAGCGCACAACCGCCGCGCTGATACAACATCAAGGCAGTACCCGGAACCGCTCCGTTTAGGGTCACGGTAAGAAATAATTCCACAAGATTGCGCCGATTGACGCCGAAATTGCGAAAAAGGGCCATTTATGGACGGAAACAAGCTATAGGGCCGGCATCGCCTTCCGGACGATATCCAACAAGGGCGGTTGCAGAGCCCGCCACTTGGGGTGCAGGGCCTTGTCGCCGTGCCAGGTAAAGTCAACCGCGTCGAAGTGTTCCGGAATAAGGTTCTCGCCGTTGACACCGTAGGTGGATTGGGGAACGTACTCTACAAATAGCATACGGTTCGGGTCGATGCCGAATGCCTTTGC
>CAWBCG010000052.1:0-87296 GCA_963787235.1 uncultured delta proteobacterium | reverse complement strand
TCACAACTCACTGTATGAGGACGTTGGACCCGGTGACCGATACGCATTGACCTATATTCCCGGCCGGGGAACCGAGCTGGCGCTGAACGGTGAGCCCAAAGGCGTAATCGAGGGTGCCGATTTTGCGACCGCATTGTTTTCCATCTGGATCGGGCAAGAGCCGATAGACGAATCTTTCAAGCGCCAGATTATGGGGCTATAATGAATGACGCAATAGAAAATAAGGTCCCGTTCTTCAGAAAACTGACCTACTCTCTACCGGCTTTCTCACTGGCGGTAGTTGGTATACCTGTATATGTCTATCTGCCCAAATTTTACACCGATGTGGTGGGTATCGACATTATCGGGTTAGGCTACATTCTGTTGAGCGTTCGTATTTTCGATGCCTTGACCGATCCGGCCATCGGCTACATCTCCGATCGAACTCGCACCCGGTATGGCCGCAGGCGTCCCTATATCGCGGTGGGCGCTGTTTTTGTTGCGCTGACAATGTTCTTTTTGTTCAACCCTCCCGAGGCTTCACCGGCATTTGAGACGGTGTGGTTCACCGTGTTCATATATGCCCTGTTCCTGTTCTGGACGGTGGTGGTCGTCCCCTATGAATCTTTAGGTCCGGAAATCACCTTCGATTACAATGACCGCACCTCTCTCTTTGCCATGCGGGACGGATTTTTGATTGCCGGAACGCTCGCTGCAGCGAGTTCTCCGGCTTTGGTCCAGTGGCTGTTCGGCCTCTCGAACGATGCAAGCGGGGAAAGGACAAAATTTTTCTGGATATCGGTTCTATATGCCCCTTTGATCGTTGCGGCATGTTGGTGGTGTGTTCTGACCATTAGGGAATTGCCTCAGAGAAAGAAGGAGACCCATGTCAATCTCTTGAAAGGGCTGCGCCAGGTAACCCGGAACCGTCCCTTTATGATTCTGCTGGTGGCCTACACCATCAGTGCGGTCGGCAACAATCTGCCGGCAACCCTGATCCTCTACTACGTACAGTATGTCCTGCAATCCGATCTTGCCGATCTCTTCCTGCTGATTTATTTTGCTTCCGGCATCCTGTTTCTGCCGGGTTGGATCCAGGTTTCGCGCAGAACCGGAAAAAAGTTCGCCTGGCTGGCCTCCATGGCGATCAACACCGGCGCTTTCATCGGCGTTTTCTTCCTTGGACCGGGTGACACGCTCATCTATGGCATACTGGTTTTTATATCGGGCATCGGTTTTGGTGCCACGCTTGCCATACCATCGGCTATTCAGGCCGACGTGATAGACTATGACGAACTCATGAGCGGCGAGAGACGCGAGGGGCAATATATCGGTTTGTGGTCGATTGCCAAGAAAATGGCGGCTGCCGTCGGTGTCGGCATCGGCCTGTCGGTATTGGGACTTGCCGGCTACACCCCCAATGTCGAGCAATCCGAGCAAGTCCGCTTTACACTCAGGGCCCTTTACGCCCTGGTGCCGTCGGTCTGCAACATTATTGCGTTCGCCATTGCTCTGACCTACCCGATCAGCAGCCGTATTCACCGAGACATCCGCACGGCGATAACGCTTCGGCGCGATGGCCAATCGGTTCGGAACCCTTTGGAGCCAGCTGAGGTGCTGGCGTAGCGTCAACGAATGGATATTGAGGAATGGAACTATTTACCAAAATCGTATTGATAAACCTCACGACCGTAGTGGGAATGATGACTATCGGCTGGATTATCAGCCTCATTTACAGGAATGTAACGGTGGTCGACAGTCTCTGGGGGTTGGGATTTGTTCTGATTGCCTGGATTACGCTGGTTCTTTCTGACGGCTACGCGGCGCGCAGGGTCCTGATTGCCGTAATGGTGACATTTTGGGGGCTGAGACTGAGCCTCTATTTGTCGTGGCGAAATTGGGGCAAAGGCGAAGATCCGCGCTACGGTCTCTGGCGGAAGGAGAGTGGGGAAAAATTTTGGATAGTGAGCCTGTTTAAGGTGTTCATCCTCCAGGCTGTTGTTATGTGGTGTATTTCACTGGCCCCGCAATTCGGACAAATTTCACCGTCACCAAAACACCTGACCTGGCTTGATATTGTTGGCGCATGCGTCTGGACGGCCGGTTTCCTGTTTGAATCCATAGGTGACTGGCAGCTGGCCCGCTTCAAGTCAAACCCGGAAAACAAGGGCAAAGTCATGGACCGGGGATTGTGGGCATACTCCAGACACCCGAACTACTTCGGCGAATTTCTGGTGTGGTGGGGCGTTTTCTTTGTGGCTTTTGCAACTCCCGGAAGCTGGTGGACGGTGATCAGCCCGGTGATCGTCACCGTGGTGTTACTCAAAATGACAGGAATTCCTTTGACGGAAAAGACAATTACCAGCACCCGCCCAGGGTATGAGGAGTACGTCAGGCGCACGAACGCGTTTTTCCCATGGTTCCCCAAAAAGGAGGGAGGATGAAAATGTTGATTGATATGGCAGACAGGGGTCTTCTGCCGGACCGCTTGATCCGGCTGGGCATCCGTTATCTCGACAAGCAGCGTCTGGCTCAGGAAGAACGAAGCGACCCGCAAGAGCAGCGCGAGGCTTTAGATCGATTTATCGCTCATATGAATGAAAGTCCGATTGCCGTACACACAAGTGAAGCCAACGAGCAGCACTACGAGGTTCCGGCAGGCTTTTTTGAAGCGGTGCTCGGCAAGCACCTGAAGTACAGCGGGTGCTACTGGCCGGAGGGCGTCCGGAATCTCGATGAAGCCGAAGCGGCCATGTTGGCGTTGACCTGCGAGCGGGCCGAAATCACAGACGGCATGTCCATACTGGAACTCGGCTGCGGCTGGGGGTCGTTGTCTTTGTGGATGGCGCAGCACTACCCGAAAAGCCGAATTGTCGCCGTGTCGAACTCTGCGTCGCAACGAAAATACATCACCGCAAAAGCGGCTGAACGGAACCTGACCAACCTCCAGGTGATCACCGCCGACATGAACGATTTCAGCACAGACCAGATTTTTGACCGCGTGGTATCGGTAGAAATGTTCGAACACATGCGCAACTGGCCGCGCCTGCTCGAGCGAATCGATACATGGCTGGTGCCCGAGGGCAAATTGTTCATCCACATCTTCACTCACCGGAAGTTCGCATACGGCTATGAAACCGACGGGAACGACAACTGGATGGGCCGCTATTTTTTCACCGGCGGCATTATGCCCTCGGACGATTTGCTTTTTCGCCTTCAGCACAACCTGAAAGTCGAACGGCACTGGCGTGTCAACGGCCGGCATTACAGCCAGACGGCCGAAGCCTGGCTGGCGAACATGGACAATGACAAAAATAAGATTATGCAGGTCATGCAGCAGACTTATGGGCCTGAAGACGCAAAGCGCTGGTTTCAACGCTGGAGAATTTTCTTTATGGCCTGCGCCGAGCTTTGGGGGTATCGCGACGGTCGGGAGTGGCTCGTTTCTCATTATTTACTCGGCAAGAAGTAAACGACAAATAAGGAATTCTAATGATTGCACATCTCGATCCGGTATTATTGGCGCGCATCCAGTTCGCCTTTACGATATCTTTTCACATCATTTTTCCCGCTTTCACGATCGGTCTGGCGAGTTGGCTGGCCGTCGTCGAGTGGCGCTTGCTGAGGACCGGAAACCGGATTTACGAAGACATTTACCGTATGTGGGTCAAGATATTTGCGGTAACCTTCGGCATGGGTGTCGTTTCCGGTGTGGTCATGTCGTATCAATTCGGCACCAATTGGTCTGTCTTTTCGGACAGGGTCGGCAACGTTATCGGCCCGCTTCTCGGCTTCGAGGTATTGACGGCTTTTTTCCTCGAGGCCTCTTTTCTCGGCATCATGCTGTTCGGCTGGAATCGGGTCAGCCCCAAAATGCATTTCGCCGCGACCATTATCGTCGCCTTCGGCACCCTGCTTTCCGCTTTCTGGATCCTGTCGGCCAACAGCTGGATGCAAACCCCGCAAGGTTTCCGTGTCGGCGAGAACGGCTTGCTTTACCCGACGAATTGGATTGAGGTTGTATTCAATCCCTCCTTCCCCTATCGATTTGCGCACATGACCATCGCGGCATACCTGACCACTGCGTTCGTTGTGGGCGGCATCGGCGCGTATTACCTGTGGCACAAACGCCATGTCAAGCACGCCCGGATTATGTTTGGGATGGCCATGCTGATGGCCGTTTTCGTTGCACCGCTGCAGCCCGTCATCGGCGATTTACACGGGCTGAACACCCTGGAGCATCAGCCGGCCAAGGTTGCGGCCATGGAGGGTCTCTGGGAGACCGAAACGGGCGCCGCACTCAAGCTGTTCGGCTGGCCGGATCAGGAGGAAGAGCGCACCAAATATGCCCTCGAAATTCCCAAGCTGTCGAGTTTGATCCTCACGCATGACCTCGACGGTGAGGTCAAAGGGCTCAAGGAGTGGCCGAAAGACGAACGCCCGCCGGTTGCCGTGGTCTTCTGGTCTTTTAGAGTCATGGTGGGCATCGGCATCCTGATGGTTCTTACGGGTATCTTTGCGGCGGTGCTCTTCTGGCGCAAAAAACTCTTTGACACCCGCTGGTTTCAATACTGGTGCATGGCACTCACGCCGTCGGGATTCGTAGCCGTCCTTGCCGGCTGGTTTGTCACCGAGATCGGACGCCAGCCGTATGTGGCCTATGGTGTCATTCGAACGGCCGATGCCGTGTCTCCGGTTATCGGTCCTCAGGTTGCGCTGTCCCTGCTGGCTTTCATCATCGTCTATACCTTCGTTTTCGGTGCGGGCAGTTACTACATCCTGCGCCTGATTCAAAAAGGCCCCGGCACCCAGGAAAAAGACTACGGTGCGCACGGCCAGGACAAGCCGCCGCTGCTCACCGACTTGGCCGCCGATCAAGGAGGGAAAAGTGTTTGACTTCAGCGCGTACATCGATTTGCCGCTCGTATGGTTCGGGCTCATCTCAACGGCCATTTTTCTCTATGTCGTGTTGGATGGGTTCGATCTGGGAGTCGGTATCCTGTTCCCGTTTGCCCCCTCCGACAAGTGCCGCGACCGGATGATGAAGTCGATCGCACCCTTTTGGGACGGCAACGAAACCTGGCTTGTGCTCGGCGGCGGTGGCTTATTTGCCGCTTTTCCTTTGGCCTATGCCGTCATCATGCCGGCACTGTATATCCCTGTTATCATCATGCTGCTGGGTCTGGTGTTTCGCGGGGTGGCGTTCGAGTTCCGGTTCAAGGCCTCCGGAAAATCGAGAATCCTTTGGGACTATGCTTTTCATTTCGGTTCACTGGCAGCGGCATTCATGCAAGGCATGTTTCTGGGGGCCTTCGTGCAGGGGATCTCAGTGGAAGGCCGCAGCTTCTCAGGCGGCGCCTTTGATTGGTTGACCGCCTTCAGCACGATGACAGGCCTGGCGCTGGTGTGCGGCTACATCCTCATGGGAGCTACCTGGCTGATCATGAAAACCGATGGCGAAACACAGCTCTGGGCGCGCAAATGCGCCGGCTATATAACCGTGTTCGTGGCGCTCTTCATGGGGTTGGTGAGCCTGTCTATGCCGTTTCTGAACGAAAACGTCAAAGCTTTGTGGTTCAGTTTGCCGAATTTTTTCTATCTCCTGCCGATGCCGCTCCTCTCGATCGTGTTCGTCATACTCCTGTGGCATGATATTCATGCACAAAAAGAATACCGTCCCTTTTTTCTGAGCATCGGCCTTTTTATTTTGAACTACATCGGCTTGGGAATCAGTTTGTGGCCATGGATCGTTCCATTCGACGTAACGATATGGCAAGCGGCCGCCGCACCGGAATCCCAATCTCTTATGCTGGTCGGCACGGCCATAATGCTGCCGTTGGTGCTCGCTTATACCGGTTACTGCTATTATGTCTTCAGGGGTAAATCGAGTCATGAAACGACTTACTGAAAAGCACCGTCAATGGGCGTGGTTTGTGGCCCTCTGGGCCGGCGGCCTGACCGCTGTTTTCATGCTGGCACAGGCCATACGATGGTTGATGAGGATCGGTTGATCACCCGTAGTCCTTTACATTACTTATTTATACCCTATGAGCATTGATCATCACCAAGGTTAAGCGGTTCAAGGGTTCAACGTTCCGGGTTAAATACTCCCAACCAGCTCCTGGCAAAGGAAATCATCTGGTATGTGTTAATAAGGCTTTTTCACCCAATGGGTGAAGTCGGGTATTCCGGATCTTTATTAATATAGTAAGCAGGTTCAAACAGTGATAACCTTTAAACCTTGAACCCTGAACCTGGAACCGATCAGTTGAGGCATCAGTAACCGATCAAAGTATATTTAACTGTTCATGCAAGGCTTTGGGGCGAATTTTACAGATTGCAAACACATACGGAGGAAAGCACAGATGAATCATGATATAGATGACATACTCGTAACAATTGGTGAAGAATACGGCGATAATATCGGAGAAGGTGTGCGCAATTATCTTGAGGTTGATATCGGCAGGAAAGCCGACCAGTTGGGGCGGCCGGAGATTGGGAAGAAGTTTCGCAATGTCTATGCCATGGTGCCCCTTAAAAAGCCGACCGGTGGAATGAAGGTTCGCATCGACGGCCGGACATTTGTCGACTATGCCCAGTTCGAATCCGGCGTCGTGGTCCCCGGATACGTGGCCAGGGAGGCCGGATTGACTTACAGAACTTATGTGGCGTTGGACAGCATGATTCTCAACTTTGCCTAAAACCGTTAATTGAAATGGGGCCGGCTCCTGCCGGCCCCATTTCAATTAGGGTAAATGGCCTGCCGGAACATCGGTTTTGCAAACAGCATTTGAACGTCACCGATATACCGCTCGGTGAATCCCGCCTCGCAATAGCAAAGATAGAATTCCCACATCCGTATGAAAGGCTCTGAAAACCCCATCGCTCGAACGGTGTCGATCTTTTCGAAAAACCGGTTGCGCCATTCCCTCAGGGTTCGCGAATAGTGCGTGGTGATGTCCTCGAGGTGAACGAGCCGCAGATCGGTGCCGCGGGTGATGGCATTGCCGATGGCCGTAACGGAGGGAATGCAGCTGCCGGGGAAAATATACCGCTTGATGAAATCCGCCGATCGCTTGTGGCGGTCGAACGCCTGGTCGGCGATGGTTATGGCTTGAAGGGCCATCATCCCGTCGTCTTCGAGCAATCGGCTGCAGTTTTTGAAAAAAGTGGGCAAGTAGTGATGCCCGACCGCTTCGATCATTTCTATGGACACAAGCTTGTCGTAACGACCCCGCAGGTCGCGGTAATCTTTTTTTAACAGCTGGACGCGGTCATCGATTCCGGCTTTTTGAAACCGCGCTTTTGCGTAGTGATACTGCCGGTCGGATATGGTGGTCGTGGTCACGTGAACGTCATAATTTAGAACTGCATGGACGGCGAAGCCCCCCCAGCCGGAGCCGATTTCGACGACCCTGTCACCCGGTTTGAGCTTCAGTTTGCGGCAAATACGATCATATTTTGCAACAGAAGCCTCCTCTAACGTGCTGGCATCTTGTTCGAAAATGCCACATGAGTAGGTCATCGTCTCATCCAGGAAAAGCGCGTAAAAATCATTGCCCAGATCGTAATGGGCAACGATGTTCTGGCGACTGCCGATGCGGGTATTCCTGTTCAGCGTATGATAAATGGTATTGAGCGGCTCCGTCAGGCGCGCCCAGCCCTTCTCCATCTCTTCGAACACCTGCCGGTTCTGAATCACGATTCGAATAACGGTCGTCAAGTCGTCCGGCGACCACAATCCGGCCATATAGGCTTCACCTGAGCCGATGGTGCCGCCGAAAACCGTCCGGGTATAAAAGCGGGGATGTCGCACACGAATTTTCGCGCTCAGTCCGTTGGCGGGGGAGCGTTCCCCGAACATGAACTGCTGGTCATCTTCTATGAGGGTGATTTTTCCTTTGCGGATCTTCTTCAGCAAGCTCAAAAAAATGCGGCGGCTGGCTCTGTCGATCGGCCCTTCCTTGAGAGTCTCGAGGGCGGGCACTTCGGCTTGAATGATCAACTCTGTCATAGCTGAGTCTCCGGAAGTCGGTTGGAACCCGGTCTATTCTACGATAGGCTCTATGATAAAGGTTTTGGACTGCGCTATCGGTCGTCGGTGTATACAAGTATACAAATACAGCCTTCTCCCTCTGGCCTTGCCAAAAACTTTACCCTTAAGCCTATATTTTCTCGGACGTAACGAACACCGTATCGGTCGCATCGAAAAATTTCAATGCGTCCTTTGCATTGATGACAGAAAAACAGTCATTGAGACTTTCAATTTCGATACACCATGCATCACCTTTTTTGGGGATGGTTAAAAAACGGGGTCCGCTTCATGAGCAGCCTTAGCGCCTGCCAGTAAATCATGGTTGTCACCTTGAGGGTCACCAGCGGGTATTTCATCAGCACCCGGCTCAAGGCCTGCCGGTTGATGGCGTGTCGTTTGAGCGCCAGACTGGCATCGAAAAGGGTTTGTCCGTCCTCGATATCGATCATGTGAACCCGGATGACATCCCCCGGTTCGCAAAACCGCCAGTCGTAGTCGATGTTCATATGAATGAACGGTGAAACGTGGAAAACTTTGGCAAAACGATGACGCCGCCAATTTTTAAGCGGGTGTTCATTCTGCTCCCGGCCCAAAACGTAACAGTGGCGCTCCCCCCAGGGTGTGTTGTGAATTTCTACGACGATGGTTTCGACGCGCGTGTCAGCCGAATCGTAGCAGTAATAAAAACTGGCGGGATTAAAACAAAGGCCGAAGTATCTCAGATGGGTCAGCAGGCGGATGGGGCCCCGCGGCCGGTTGCCGAGCTGCTCTTCAACCAGGTTCCGAACGGCCCGGTCGAGGGATAGTTTCGGATCTCCGAAATGATCCCTGCGGCGAAGGCAGGCCACGTTCAGCTGTTCGTTTGACCACAAGGGATGGAGCTGAAAAACGGCCGGCAATTCGGACAGATCGAGAAACATGAAAAACAGGCGGTACCGAAAAATATTCGGCCGCGGCCGGAAACGCCGATGACGGATGGTCCCTTCGTATATGCAGCTCTTCATATGTTAGTAAACACTCATGGCCACCACAGTGCATGAAAATGTCGTACCGGAACCTGGATGAGCGGTCGTGCCCGTTTAGCCGGTTTTGCCAGTTAAGCCCGGAAGAGCGTTTGAGAATTGCGGCTGACTGTCTGAGCCGCTTACGGGACCTTGGGCCGGACCCCATGACCAAGTTGCGTGGACGGCACGCCCGCCGAGATTTATTTGCCCATTTTTTAAAGACGGGCCGGGTCCGGTCTTAGGCCCCCGTTGGCTGCGAGTTTCAGCCGTCTTTCGAAACCGTTCATCCGGGTGGAGGTGCCCACCTTTTTTCCGTATTACATTCTATTGTCGCACTAGAGGGTCTTGCCGAATCCCTTGCACACCTCCAGTGCGCTCTTGACGCCGTCTTCATGGAAGCCGTAGCCCCAATAGGCCCCGCAGAAGTGGGTGCGATTGATGCCGCTGATGTCACTGTGACTGTGGCGGGCGGCCAGGCTTTCCGGGTTGTAAACCGGGTGGTGGTACGTCATCTGTTTATAGATCTTATCCGGATCGATGGCCTTGGCCAGGTTGAGCGAGACACATAATTCCCGCGGCGCACCGATGCTTTGCAAGATATTCATGTCGTAGGTGACCGCCACCCGGCCGAGGTCCTTTTTGGGAATATGATAATTCCAACTCGCCCATGCCGCCCTTTTGCTGGGTAGCAACGATTCATCGGAGTGCAGGACCGCTATATTTTCCTGATATGGAATGGCGCCGAGAATTTTTCTTTCTGCATCCGACGGATCTTCGAGGAGTTTCAAGGCCTGGTCACTGTGGGTGGCAATCACGACATTGTCGAATTTTTCCGTTGGCGCGTTCGCCGGTTGAACTTCCACGCACTCTGCCCGGCGCCGGACAGCGGCAACAGGACAACTGGCGTGGATCCGGTCCCGGTAGGGCTGCGTCAGCGGCTTGATGTATTGCCGAGAACCGCCCTTAATCGTGAGCCACTGGGGCTGATCTTTGACATTCAGGAACCCGTGGTTCTTGAAGAATTCGGCAAAATACCTTACGGGGAATCGATTGAATGCTGCCGGGTCCGCCGACCAGATCGCTTCTCCCATCGGAATGATGAAATGCTGGACAAATCCTTTAGAGTAGCCTTTTTGGGTCAGGTAATCTGAAAGTGTCAGGTCATAATCACCGGTCATCAAGAGCACTTCGGCATCCCGCTTGAATCGTGCGACATCCCAGAGCATTCGATAAAAAGCCGGTCGAAAAAGATTGCGCCGTTGAATGAACAGGGAATTGAGCGTGCTGGGGCTGAATTCCAGACCGGTTTTTTCACACTGAACGCTGAAACTCATGACCGAATCTTGCCAGCCGATGCCCAGACGTTTCATCAGTTTGATAAAATTGATATAGGTCTTGGCGTTAAACACGATAAACCCCGTGTCCACCGGATATTGGTGCCCGTTTAACGTCACGTCCGCCGTGTTGGTGTGCCCGCCGATATAATCGTTGGCTTCGAAGAGGACGACCTCGTGGTCCTCGCTCAACAGATAAGCGGCGGTCATACCGGAAATCCCGGAACCGATAACGGCTATCTTCATCTGATCACCTCGTTACAAATTGGGTTGTCCGAAGCGGGGTAAAACACTCAGGTGTCAGCCCTACCGCTGGCCGGCAGAGCGCCCAGTTTGGCCTATGAGTAAACTTTTGAGTTTCGATAGTATTTCTATCGATTACCTTTATGTAGGATATAGTACAGTTAAGTTTCACACGAGAGACGCGTCAAAAAATGGTAATCCTGAGCGTCTATGCGCCCGGCCGACAAGGCGTCCAAATTGGTCCGTTATTTTTGAGTGAGCCCTTAACTGCCGCCGGACGATGTTGCGGCCGTTTTTCGAACGGCCACAAGACCAGAGTTGACAATATGCTCGGGAACAGGGCGAAGGTCCCGGATAATGCCGAACCAGGACATCAGCACCAGCAGATAATACGTGATGTCGATCTCCCACCAGTAAAAACCCTGGCGGGCGGTAACCGCGTAGTGGTGGTGGTTGTTGTGCCAACCTTCCCCGAGCGTTATGAGCGACAATAGCGCATTGTTGCGACTGGTGTCGGGTGTATCATACCGCCGCGTTCCATACATGTGGTCAAATGAGTTGATAGTCACCGTGGCATGCAGCAGCACCGTGGTGGAAATGAAGAACCCCCAAACTACCAGTTGCCATCCGTTGGTCCCGAGCTGGGGGGCAAAAAGCTCGAGCAGTTCACCGAAACCGTACAAAGAGATTGCCAGGATAATGGGAACCACCGTGTCGAAACGGTTCAGCCAGAGCAGCTCGGGATATTTGGCCCAGTCCTTGACGTATGTCATTTTGGTGGCAAAATTCGCTTTCGAGGTCATCCAGCCGATGTGGCTCCACCAGAAACCATGCCGGCTGGGGGAGTGAACATCTTGTTCCTGGTCTGTGTGCCGATGGTGATGGCGATGATGGGCGGCCCACCACAGGGGACCGCGTTGAACGGACGCGTTGCCCATGACACCGAACACAAATTGCCACATTCTATTCGTCTTGAAAGTCTTATGCGAGAAATACCGGTGGTAGAAGCCGGTTATGGCAAACATGCGGATAACGTAGAGGGTTAGCGATACGGTCACCGCGGTCCAGCTCCAACCGACCCAAAAAACGCCCAAACAGCCGAGATGGAGAAATATGAGCGGTATGATCCGCATCCAATCCACCTCTTTCTGATCCGTTTCGGGCAGTACGTCTGCACCTGCCTCCGTGTCGAACCAGCGCACGAGGGCGACGAGAGTCCGGGAATTTAAAAAACGGTTGTTCACACCATTCATTTGAAACAAACAACCTCCTTTGTTTTGTCAATCGACATAAACATGAAATAAAACAAAAATCAACGGCTTGACCAATTTTCGCCGGACAACTTTACAAGCGTCTCAAAAACAAATAGATTCTTAGCTTTGAATCATTTTCGATTTCACGCGGTCAATCAATGCAGACTGACCACGACAGTGTCTCTCTGGCCCGAAACGATGACAAGGAGGTGACGACAGTGGGAACCCGCAAAAAAATCGACTGCGCCGGCTCGCTGGATTTTACCGATGAGTTGGCGCGAACGGTATTAGACTCTCTCTCCGCCCACATCGCCATCATCGACGATAACGGCGTCATTTTAGAAACAAACACGGCCTGGCGACAATACGCGATTAGAAGCGGCATGCCGGAGGCATATGACGGCAAAGGGGTAAACTACCTTGCCGTTTGCGATGCCACCAAGGGTAAGGATGGCGATGACGCCGCTGCGGTCGCAAAAGGCATCCGAAAGGTCATCACTGGCGACCTGAAAGAGTTTCTCCATGATTACCCCTGTCATTCGGAGGATGGCCCCCACTGGTATTACATGCGGGCCATCCGGATGTCCGGCCGCGGTCCCATGCGTGTGGTTGTCAGCCACGAGGAGATTACGGCTCTTAAGCTGGCCGAAGAGGCATTGAAACAAAGCCAGGAGGACCTTTTTGAACAAAAACAAAGCCTGGAGGAAACCAATATAGCGTTGAAAGTGCTCCTCAAGCAGCGTGAAGAGGACAAATACGAACTCGAGAAAAAAGTCCTGACAAATGTGAAGGACCTGGTTTTGCCGTATGTCGAAAAACTGAAAAATGCCCGGCTGAAACCCAAAGAAAAAACCCTGGTGGAAAT
Organism: uncultured delta proteobacterium; assembly: GCA_963787235.1. Classification (GTDB taxonomy): domain Bacteria; phylum Desulfobacterota; class Desulfobacteria; order Desulfobacterales; family SG8-13; genus JARFQH01. The sequence continues at coordinate 74,583 of CAWBCG010000052.1, read as the reverse complement.
CATCGAAACCCACTTGAATGACGTGATTTCCCCGCTTCTCCAATCTTTTACCAATGCGAAAATCCTGCTGACACCGCAGGAGATGCAGGTGGCCAGCTTGGTCAAAGATGGCAAAACCAGCAAGGAAATCGCAAACATCCTCAATGTTGCCGAAACCACGGTCAATTTTCACAGAAAAAATTTACGCAAAAAATTCGGTCTGACACACCAACAGTCAAATCTCAGGTCATACCTGCTGTCGATCTCTTAGCCTAGTGTCCATCCACTGCTTCTTTAAGGGCACTGGTTAGTTTCCGATCCAGAAATGTGCAATTTTCTTCAAGTTCAAGGAAATCAAGGAATTGTGCGGAGGTGGACGGTTCTGTACACCGCACAAGCAATTTCGCAGATTGACGCCGAAATTGTGGAAAAGGGCCATTTATGGACGGAAACTAGCCTACAATAGGTTTTTCCTACCACAAACCCGAAAAAGCACCCTCATTGCGTCCCAGGACAGTGTCGTTATTTTATCACTCAACAAAAGGTTTCGCGTTCTGGGTTCAGCGTAGTCCTGCCGCTGGCCGCAAGGAACCAGTTTTATCAAAGAAGAAGCACTTAAGTCGAGGGTTCCGGTTTACCGGTTTCGCACTCCTGGCTTCAGGATACGGCATACGAGAATCTGTTTAATACAAAGATGCTAACGAATGAAAAGAGAGGGAATCTCAATGAGCAGAATCGACATGGACAGCCTGGTGGATATCATTTTCAATCTTCGGTGGAAGAGCGACACGGCCTATCACACAGATTGCTACCAGGCCAGCCGGGTTAACATTTGGCGGGATTACTTTCCACCGGGACTACTGGATGCGTTTATGGGTAAGGAGTCCGGTGAGCGCATTGAGATCCGGTTGAAAGGAGGCGAATCAATACCAGGGTATGACAACAATAAATTGTTCACCGTCAAAAGCGCCCAATTCGACAATAACCTGGGCCGTAAAGCGGTCGTTCGACCGCAGTTCGGCCGATTTTATCCGAAAGGATTGTTGAAGGGCGTTTCCGGCGTTTACAAGGCCAATGTCGAACCATTCCGATGTGTCGGCGTGAACAATGGGAACATGTCTGTCGATTTCAATCATCCGATTGCGGGTAGAGACCTGCAGCTGTCATGTCTTATCGGCAAAGTGGGAAAAAAGAAGGAAGAAAGGGGCGGTACCAGCATCGACTGGCTCGAAACGCTCGCAGCCGGTCCCGGCATGCAGGCGCGCTGGCAGAATCAAGCCACCGATTATTTCGCCGAAAATGCATTTGCAAGGAAGGATGAGCGACCGGATGAGAAATTTTACGACAGTCCCCGTTTCGTTCAGCACATTGACGATACCGCTATTGAAATGGTTCGAAATACCTACGGACGTTTTCTCTCCGGCGGTATGCGTGTACTGGATCTCATGAGCAGTTGGCAGTCGCATGTACCGGCGAATGTGCCGCTCAAAAGCCTGACCGGTTTGGGCCTGAACATGGAGGAGCTCAAAAGAAACAGGCAGTTGACCGATTTCACCGTACAGGATCTCAATGTCAACAAGGTTCTGCCCTACCCGAATGATACGTTCGAGGCCGTTTTGAACACGGTGTCGGTTGAATATTTGACGGATCCTATCGCCATTTTTAAAGAAGTCGCGCGGGTGTTACGTCCGAGAGGTCATTTTATCGTTACGTTTTCAAATCGCTGGTTTCCACCCAAGGCGATCAAGATTTGGGAAGAGCTTCACGATTTTGAGCGCATGGGACTCGTCTCGGAATATTTCATTCGATCAGGCGGTTTTGCGAATTTGCAGACCTATTCGATTCGGGGTTTGCCCCGGCCTCACAAAGATAAATATTATCCGGACTTGCTGTATTCCGATCCGGTATATGCCGTTTGGGGGCAAAAAAAATAGGATCGTGTCAGTGAATCTGGATCCAACCCCGATATGATCGTTCCGGATGTCAACGCAAGGAGGTAAGGACATTGCCGACGCCTGTTGTCACTATAGGATTTTCGCTTCACCGGCCGGAAATGGTGCCTCTTATGGCCGGACACATGCGGATACACGACGCGTTGTTTCTGGAGGAGCCCGCAACCGCAGAATTTGACCGGATGCTTTCCGGCTTTATCCCTGTGGATGAGTATGTCATGACACTCGATTCGGAGTATCCACAGTTCACGAAACTCATGTGTGCCGTCCTGCGAGAATTTAAATCTAACGGTAAAGAGATTTTTCAGGTGGAACCGTATCTGGAAAACCTCGTTGCCTTACACGACTTTTTCGCCGACGGAGGCAGACCCGATGACCTGAATAAAAACACCCTGATCTATCTGGTATATCTTGCCGAAAAAAAGTCAACCGGCACGCTGTTACACTATTATCAGACCGCCACGAGCCGGTCATTCGACATGATTGTCGATGCCGTGAAGCGTTTTGCTCGAACGGACGCGGAGCGGTTTCGATTGCGAGATGCACTGAGAGCCCAGGCATTGTCCGCCCTGATAGACAACTTTAGCTCGTCTTTTGTCGAAGCCGGCATGATGCACTACCCCTTGAAGCGTCTCATGGCACGGCAGGCGCCTCAGTCCTTGCGGATAAAATCAGTGTTTCCGGCCAATGAAGTCTTACAAAACCTGGGTCAAAAGGGGCATCTGTACGGACCCGGGGACCAATTGACACTGCTTTACATATTTCACCCTGAGATCACCGCAACTGAGCGGGAAACGCTTCTTGCCGCAAGGGCCTTGATATATTCAAAAATAGTTATTAAAGAAGAGCTAAACGCCGATATGGCAGCCTATCCGCATCTTCGGGATGAATTGATCTGTATAAAGGTCACACGCAGGCTTTCGGTGAATGATTGCCGCCGATTGTTCGCAAGGATTCGTGGTGTCAACACATTTGAGGCGCGCCAAATCGTCGCCGAAGATGTAATGGGTTCAAGTCCGCATCTCGGACAACTTCTGAAAAGCGGGCGCCATCGTTTTGAAGATGTGAAGGGACAACAAGGCAATGAGGCCGCAGCGTTTTAATTCTGAGACAGACCTGCCAACGATGCCCTTCGACGAGCGGATTTGTCGATTGGCTCAGGACATCAAAGACCTCGGATTGGATTGGATGCCTCATGTAGGGTGTTTTGTCTGGGACCCGGATCATCACATTAAACCTGACTCGCCATTTCCAGGCAGAATCTATTTCATCCTGAGCCTGCAGCGGTTTATCGACCTGTTGGGCAGCATCGAGGCCATTGTCGAAAAGCTGGTATGGCTGCCGACCTGGCACCAAGCCCGGCTGCTGTGCCGGCGGCTGGGGATAGCCGATGAGGATATCGTAAAAAGTTGGCAAATGAAAGGCGGTTTATCCCCTTGTGAAGACCTTGTATGTGTTTATCTTTCACTCATCGACGGTTTGCGAAACCGTTAACTGGTTTCCGTCCATAAATGGCCCTTTTCCGCAATTTCGGCGTCAATCAGCGGAATCGCTTGTGCGGCGTACAGAACCGTCCGCCTCCGCGCAATGCCGCTGATTTCCTTGAACTTGCAGAAAATTGGTCATTTCTGGATCGGAAACTAACCAGTGCCCTTAAAGAAGCCGTAAATGGTCACTATCTAAAAAGGGATCGATACAGGCGTCTGAAAAAAACCAATAAACCGAAAGTGAGAAATTTATGAAGAAGTCAGATTGTGAGGATGAACGGTTATCGAGCAGGACCGTGGGTATCGTGATCATTGTTGTGTCATTGCTGCTGCTGACGGTGGGCCTGGTCGTTCTGCCGGTAGTGGGTTTTGTCTTCGCGGTACCCCTGTTGGTTCTCGGAATCGGCATGCTGACGGCACCTGAAAGCAAAGCCTGCCGTTTGATCATGGACGGCTTGCGGACCAAGAAGTCATAGATGCATTCAACCACTGCGGACGTTGTGATCGTCGGAGGGGGACTGGCGGGGTTGAGCTGCGCACGCCACCTGCAGGATAAAGGCGTGTCCTTCCGCCTCCTCGAGGCATCGAATCGCATCGGCGGCCGTGTGAAAACGGACCGCGTCGATGGATTTCTTCTGGACCGCGGATTCCAGGTGTTGCAGACGGCATACCCGGTCGCCCGCCGAACACTGATTAATTACCCTTTAAGGCTAAAGCGATTTCCCCCCGGTGTCACCATTCATCGCGACAATCGTCTCTACACCCTGGCTGATCCGCGCCGATGTCCCAAATATTTCTGGGAAACGATGACGGCCCCCGTCGGTACGCTGACCGACCGACTGCGGGTGTTGAAACTGGCCCGCAAGGTTTGCATTGGTTCTGACGAAAGCTTGTTTCAGGAGCCCGAATCAACCGCTATGGCGTTTTTAAAGGCCAGCGGTTTTTCCGAAAAAATGATCCGCTCCTTTTTTATTCCCTTCTTTGGTGGCGTCTGTCTTGACCCTCAGATACGGGCGTCAAGCCGGGTGCTTCAATATGTGTTCCGTATGTTCGCCACGGGTGATGCCGCCTTGCCGGAAAACGGCATGGAAGAAATTCCCCGGCAGATATCGCGTACGATACCGACTGAGCAAATCCTGACCGGCGTTCGCGTTGATCGCGTGGCGGAGGGAAAAGTCGTACTGGAAAACGGACGGGAGTGGCGTGCACGAGCGGTGGTCCTGGCAACGGAAGGTCCAGAAGTGCAGCGTTTGTTGGGCAGGCCCGATCCAAACGGCTCTGTCGGCGAAACCTGCCTCTACTTTTCCACCAACCAGCCGCCGATTAAAGTACCCTTCCTCGTTCTCAACGGAGATGGTAATGGCCCCATCAACAATGTCGCTTTCCCCAGCATGGTTTCAATGGCGTACGCACCGCCGGGCCAGCACCTGGTCTCCGTTGTTGTGCTGGGGCTGCCGTCCGGGGACGCAGCCGGTGTAGAATCTCAAGTTCGGGCGCAGTTGGGCGAGTGGTTCGGACCAATGGTCCGCAGATGGCGCCATTTGAAAACCTACCTCATTCGGCACGCACTGCCGCAACAGTTCCCGCCAACCTCGGACCCGACGGTGCCGCAACCGCCTGTCGGCCCCGGAATCTTCGTTTGTGGAGAATACGGAAGTCTTGCAGGCATCCAGTGGGCAACGCTCTCAGGACACCGTACGGCCGAAACCGTGCTGGCCCACCTCAAGCTCTGACATTTTTTGTATTCGGGTTTTTAACTCTTCTGCAAGTGGGGATGACAATCGGCAACTGCAACGGGAAACTCCTCGCAGATATTTAATTTGATAATTCCCTGGAGTTCGCTACAGGGTCACCACAGATTCCCTCTCCCTGGGGAGAGGGTTAGGGTGAGGTAATAAAACCAAACAGCCCTGATACCCTGCAACTTGCTGCAGACAGATTCATTCTGCCGACAAGTTCGCTATTTGAAGGTACGCACCGCGCCCATGCCGCCGTCTACGGATATGATCTGACCGGTTATCCAGGATGACGCGTCGCTCAACAAGAAGTGGGCGATGTCGGCGATGTCGCGCGGGGTGCCGGTTCGCTTCAGGGGATGGCGGTCGGCCGCTGCTTTGCGCTTGCCATCGTCAGCCAGCAGCGCTTCGGAAAGCGGCGTATCGGTCAGCGAGGGTGCGATGGCGTTGACCCGAATACGCGGCGCAAACTCTGCGGCCAGAGAGCGTGTCAGCCCTTCCACCGCTCCTTTTGCGCTTGCGATGGACGCATGAAACGGCATGCCGGTGCCGACGGCCACGGTGCTGAACAACACAATTGCCGCCGTGGGGTCGGCTTTTTTCAGCGAATTGAGACAGCCCTTTATCACCGCGACCGCACCCAGCAGGTTGATGCGGTAATCTTCCAGAAACTCATCTGCCGTCAGTCGCGTTAAGGGCCTCAGACGGATGCTTCCGGGGCAATATGCCAGTCCACTGAGTTTTTCGGACAGCCCGTCGGATGGAAATTCGTCCTGAGTGGCATCGAAGGGGATATGACGAATACCGGGCAGGTCGGTCAACTGCCCGGGAGTGCGCGATAAAACGGACACCTGGTGACCATCGTCGATCAGCCTGCGGGTGAGCTCGAAACCGATTCCAGAACTGCCCCCCACTACAACGAAATTTTTCGGTTCGGTCATTTTGTCCTCCAAGTAAAAACCAGTTACGGATGGTCACGATCGTTCGGACAATTACTCCTCGACCGTCCCGCCAACGGCTGAAAATGACAGCAAAGACGTATTTCTTCCTAATCCTGGAACCGATCAGTTTTGGTTAAAGATTACCACACTCAACTGGCCGCATAATGAATGACCGCCGCCGGTTCGAGTATTCGAAAGGTAAAGGATTCGGTAAAATAGAGTTTGACCTTGTCCTGGGTGTGGCCCTCGTATCCGATGGCCAGGTCCTGCCCCAGAATCAACTCCAAATCTCCGCCGCGCGTGGATACCAGATAGGCCTCATCCTTGAATTTGTCCGAGAGATAAGGGCTGAGAACCACCGGTCCCCCCAGAATGCTCTCCGCCTGCATCTTGACCGGATAGCCCTGGAAATGCGATGACATCCGGCTCCACAACTTGGGCCCCACGACGAAGGCGTAAGGGCCTTCAACCGAGCGTTCCGTAAAAGTGGTTATGCCCTCTGCGACACCTTCCAGCAATTGCTCGGGTTTGGCGCCGATAGTCAAGCATTCCGTACCGGTGCACATTTTCAGGCCTCTAATGTTGGCTTCGGGCAACCCATGGTAAACGACTTTTTCCTCAAAAAGAGCGATTTTCTTGGCCGCCGCTTCCAGATTGGACAGATCGACGTCCTTGGCGCCCCGGACGACGTTGTCCATTTCGGCAATGTCCAGCTCGAATGGAATGCGTGTTTCCACCAGGTGATGGACCTTGTGGATGCCGTACGCCGGACCATCTTTCGGTTGTTTTGCGGGATACTCGAGGCGCCCCTCCGGTACTCCCGGGAAATTGGTTCCCATGGGTCCGGACAAATCGACGACCTTGCGCGCCGACAGCAAAGCCTTCAGACTGCGGGCCGCCTGGGCATCGATTTCAAGCCATGCTTCAGCGGGTACCGGTGCCAGCTCTCGTTTTAAAAAATCCATCGCGTCACCTCCTTTTTATACTTCCGTTGCATATTCGAAACAATCAAATATAAGCCTATTTCTTTAGACTGCCAATGCCCAGACCGTAAGATACGGTTTTGCCGGCATTGCCCCCCGAGGTCCCAACGCCGCCGGGCACCTCCGGCAGCACGATACCCAGCAGTTTTTCCTTGGCGTCCAGAAAGAGCTTGCCGAGGGTGTTGAGATCCTCAGCCGAGAATACCTGGCGCGCAGCCGGAAATATTTCGGCTTCCTCTTCATCCAGGTGGTGCGTGGTGTACTCCCCGAGTCCTTCGATCTTGATCGGAAAGTTTTCGTGCTCGTGCGGAAACCCTTCGGCATCCTTGATAATCAGCTCGATGATGTGGTGTTCGTTGACGGCCTCGAGTGCGTCGTGACGTTGCGTGGCTATCTGCTCCAGGAGATCGTAGAAATACTTTTCCTCCATTGTATGATGGACCACCAGGTGACGCGTGAATTCCTCGAAAACTGCCGGATCGTTCTCGGACTTCTGGTAAAGTTGTCTGAGTACACCATGATGATCGACCAACGCCGTAATGATATCCATGATTCCTCCCTGATACGTCCAATTGCTGTTATTTTTGTCTTGCGTGATTTGCGCCGATTGTTCTGTAACCGTTCACAGGGTTTCAAAGTCCGATGCGCCTCAAGCTACCTAATTGTAAGCGTTTAAAGGGTGCCGCAGATGTACTTTTGTACTTCAAGTGCCCGACAACAAAGCAGATGCGGTGCCCTGTGCACGCTTACGATTTTTTCACTATGCCGCAGTTCAGCACGTGTCAAGGTAAAACGCGGCCTCGCATCGGTTACCGTGAAGGGGCGGTATGGCCATTAACCATGGGAAATTGTCACGTCGATCGCATGTTCGCGGATACCGTTGTTGCCGTAGCCCAGGAAATTCCAATGGGCCTTCTCGGGCTGCCGGTTCCCCTTTGTATCCGTCGCACGCGTCATTATCGTGTAGTTTCCAGGCTGGCCGACATCCCACAAGTACTCCCAGTGCCGCCAGGCAAAGTCTTCGTTGAAACCGATCAGTTGGGCCGGATGCCAGGTCAAACCGTCATCGACGGAGACCTCGACCTTCTGGATGCCCGTTTCACCCGCATAGGCCGCGCCCCGGATGGGGACCAGGCCGACAGAGAGCGTTTCGTTTTTCAGGGGTTCAACGATGATCGATTTGAGGGCGATGCCTGTGACCACTGCTCCGCTTTTAGGGTCTTCGCCCTTTTGGAAAACGCGATAGACCTTGTCCATGAAAAACCCCTCATAGGGGCGTTCGAGGACCGTGATCCTTTTAAGCCACTTGACACAATTGGCACCGGTCCATCCCAGAGCCAGAGCCCTTAACGGGTAACCGTGTTCAACGGGCAATGGTTCGCCGTTCATTTCATAGGCCAGGAGAGTCGACGCCATCGCTTTGTCAAGCGGGATGCTGCGGATGAATTTAATCCCGGCGGACCCCAGGGGCTTGTCGAAGCCTTCGAAGCCGACGTATTTGGCGTCGTCTTTGAGTCCCGCTTTTTCGAGCAACTCCTTGAGCCATACGCCGCCCCAGATGGCGTTGCCGACCCCGCCGATTGTCCAGGGATTACCGGAGGCCTTGTCCTTGAGCAGGGAGCGGCCATTGCCGGAGCACTCCAGTGTGTCGGCCAATTCCACCTTCGGAAAACGGCGGATGTCCGTAAACGTCAATGTCAGTTCATTTTGCACCAATCCGTCGAGGGAGAGCGTCCAGTCTGAAAGCGCCACCGGGCTGTCCGCGAACTGCCCTTGGTTCCGTTTGAAGAAAACCTTATTGTCGGTCGTCCAGGTGCGAAGGCTTTCGACCGGTGTTTCGGCGTTGAGTGGTTTTTCCGTCATGATTCTGATTTTCTTGCTCGTCATGATTACCTCCGCAGTTCAGGGTTTAAGGTTCAAAGGTTCTGGATTCCGGGTTCAATAAAGTCGACCTAATTGACGCGTCATGCGTTATCGTGAATCCTGTCTGGTTGGGAAACCGATCAGTTTAGAATGAAATATGTCACTCGTCATGTTTAAAAGCACATTCGATCCGCTTACACAAGGCGATAAATTCCGGTCATGATTTTGCGTTTCTGCTCAAATCTAAAGAAGGTTCAGATCCTTCCGGTAGACGTCCGCTTGCTTCAACACCTGCTTCTTCTCCTCTGCCTGCATACGGTCCCATGTCCGATACATCATTGCCACCCGCGGATTTTTCTGCAGTCGACGGCGATGCCGGTCGAAAAATGCCCAGTAAAAACTGTTGAAGGGGCAGGCCTTGTCTCCATGGCGTTTTTTCCAGTCGTATTGGCATGAATCACAATAATTGCTCATGTTGTGGATGTATTTAGCCGACGAAACATAGGGCTTGGTGGCGACAAGACCGCCATCGGCAAATTGGCTCATTGCCCGGGTGTTTGGAAGTTCCACCCACTGAACGGCATCGATGTACACACCCAGGAACCACTGGTCGACCGCATCCGGATCGATCCCGGCCAGCAAAGCGAAATTTCCGGTCACCATCAAACGCTGGATGTGATGGGCATAAGCATGCTCGAGTGATTGGCCGACAGCAGCCTGCATGCACGTCATATGGGTCTCTCCGGTCCAGTAAAAATCGGGTAGCTCCGCCGCGTGCTCGAAATAATTCATCGTGTCCAGACCCGGCATCTGCGCCCAGTACACCCCGCGCATGAATTCGCGCCAACCGAGAACCTGGCGGACAAATCCTTCGATTTGCTGAATCTTGATTTTGGATTTGCCATCCTCCCAGGCACGGACTGCCGCCTCGATGACCTCGAGCGGGTGCAGCATTTTCGAATTCAGGGCAAACGACAGCCGCGAGTGAAACAAATGCCAATTCTCGACGATCATGGCATCCTCGTAGGTGCCGAAGGCCGGAAGACTGTTTTTGACAAAAGCCTCGAGCAGGCCGAGTGACTGGGAGCGGGTAATGGGCCAGATGAGGCTTGCGGGTGTAACCTGACCAAATGTTTTTACCCCTGACCGGTGGATCGTTCGGCAGATATCGGCGACGTCATTTTTGAACAACAAGGGTTGAGGAATCGGCAATCGGTTGTCGTATGCCTGACGGTTTTTCTGGTCGTAGTTCCACCGCCCGCCTGCGGGTTTGTCCTTATCCATCATGATATCGTGACGCTTTCGCATCCGGCGGTAAAAAGATTCCATCAGGTAGCGTTTTTTACCGTCAAAAAAATCCTTCAATTCATGTCGTTCGGTCAAGAAATGTTCCGTGTCGACCGCAAGGAAAGGCACCGGAAGTGCTTCGCCCAGTTTCTGCAGCTGGACGTCCAGCCGGTACTCGTCGGGCAGAAGATATTCGAACCGTGTAAACTTCTTCTTCTTAATGAGATCAACCACATTTTTGTCGATGGTCTGACGATTTTCCCGATCGTCAAGCTTCACATAAACCACCCGATGCCCGAGCCGGCCGAGCCTTTGCGCATACGCCCGCATGGCCGCAAAAAAGGCGGCCACCTTTTGAATGTGGTGTTTGACATAGTCTGTTTCCTGACGGATTTCCATCAGGACGTAGGTGACATCCCGATCGACTTTCTTAAACCAGGAATGATTTTCATGCAGCTGATCGCCAAGGACCAGACGGAGAATTTTTTGACGTGGCATATCGCTCAGACTTCGAATAAGTTAACTCCAAAATTGGCAAAATACTTCCGCGATTCGTCGCGATCGCTCTGAAGGTATATCCTAAAGTGATCGATTCCAGGTTCAAGGTTAAAGGTTCAGGGTTGAGGGGTGAAAGCAATTTTTGGATATTGTTATTTGGGATTTATTTGTATTTTGGTATTTTGCAATATCTGGGCGGTATACCGCTCAACCCAAGTGCATGTTTCTTTCGAGATGACACCCTCTTATCAATCGTTATCTCCGGGTTTTACCTCCGGGCGGCATCACCGGGAGACTTTCCTGCCAGAGTCGGAGGCATTGCGCAAGAGGCGGTCAGCCGGGGGGTAAATCGCGCAGGGCCGTTGACAAGCGGACTATTGATAGATCGGGCAATCGATTTGAGCATGCCGTAAAAAACCCATTCATGAAACGGATACAGAAAATACCAGTACAGGATACCACCCAGTCCCTGCGGTAAAAACCGCGACAGCATCTGCAGCTCCGTTTGTTTATCCCCTATCGGCGTCAACCGGAACTCCAGCATGGCGTCACCCGGAGTTTTCATTTCGGCCAGAAGCAACAGCTGCTGTGGTGGGTCGACTTTCAAGACCCGCCAGAAATCCAATGCATCACCGACCATCAGTTCGGTTGGGTGGCGCCGCCCTCTTCGCAAACCGACGCCCCCGACGAGGCGATCGATGAGGCCGCGCAGGCGCCAAAGCGCGTCCAGGCGATACCATCCGGTTCTCCCGCCGATCCTGCTGATCGGCCCCCAGACTTCTTCAGCTGTCGCCCGGATGCGCACCCGATAGCCGCAGCTCAATATCGTACCGCCGGCCCACTGTGCATCTCCGCAATGGGCCCATTCGGGTTCGAGCATCGCCCCGGCATCCATCCAGCAGGTATCGACCTGTTCCTGCTTCACTTTGTCCAGCGCCGTCCGTATTGCATCACGGCAGCTAAGCAGCTCTTGAGGGATTATGGATTGAATTCGATTCTCGGTGCAGACGGCCTCGCTGGTCAGCCCCTCCGTAAGCGGCAGTGCGATCGAGGTCGGCACGGGGCTGATGAAATTGATCCAGTAAGCGCTCAGAGTCGGTGTCAGCACTGGAACCGGCAGGATGAGACGTTTTCGAAGTCCCGCCTCCTGCGCATAGATGTCCAGGAGATTGCGGTAGGTGAGAACGTCCGGGCCACCGATGTCGTACGTTTGCCCGGTCGTTTCGTCGTGGGAGAGACATCCAACCAGGTAGCCGATGACGTTTCGAATGGCTATGGGCTGATTGAGGGACTGAACCCACCGCGGCGTGATCATCACCGGCAGGTGCTCCACGAGATACCTCAGAATTTCAAACGATGCACTGCCGGACCCCAATATCATCGGCGCCCGCAAATCCGTTGTCGGCACCGGACCTGACTGGAGTATCTTAGCGACCTCGATGCGCGACAGAAGGTGTTTGCTCAGTGCGCCCTGCTTTGCTTCGGCCAAACCGCCCAGGTAGATGATCCTCTCCAGGCCGGCCGTGGCTGACGCCTCGACCATATTGTGGGCCGCCTGGCGATCGGCTTCGACAAACTTCTCTTTCTGGGCAATCATGGAGTGGACCAGGTAGTAAGCCGCCCAACACCCCGTGGCGCCTTTTGTGAGGGATTCGAGATTCAAAACATCCCCCTGTGCCAGCTCGACCCTTTCATGATGCGCCCACGGTCGGCAGCCCAATTTTTCGAGGTTTCTGCCCATCGCTCGCACCCGATACCCCGCCTCGAGCAAGGCCGGAACCAGCCGTCCGCCGACATACCCCGTAGCACCGGTGATGAGAATCGGTTTTTCATTCATCGTTCTCGACATCCCCTTTGGTTTCCAGCATGAAGCTTAACAGAACTATGGCTTCAAATCTCACCCGTGCCGACGGTAACGATCCCCAGATAGCCGTCGACCGTGACTTCCTCTCCGGTTCTCACAAGGGTTGTGGCATCCGGTATGCCGGTGACGCACGGCAAACCGTATTCCCGCGCGATTATCGCGCCGTGAATCAGCATGCCGCCTCTTCTCTCCACCACCGCTGCGGCCAGCGGAACGACGAACGTCATGTTCGGGTCGACCGCATCACACACCATGACATCACCATGCTGGAAATCGGCAAGATCCGAATGCTTCCGAATCACACGGGCTCTGCCTCTGGCGATACCGGGTCCGGCCGGCTGGCCGATGAGCTGCCGGGGCTTGATTTTCAACGGACGCCCGGCGCTTTCTTCTTCCGGCGTTTTCGGTGACGTGGGGCGATCCAAATCGGCCAGCAGATCTACCAGGATCTGCGAAACGCCGCTGGTGCGCTTTTCCTGGTTTAGATCGAAGACGCGCCGGCGGGCCGCTTGAATTGCGGCCAGCAGCTGGGATTCGATTCTGCCAAGATAGATGTTGTCGTCGTCCCGCAGCTGATAACTGGTCCGGGCCAAGTCGAGCTTTTCGGCAGCCTGTGTGCGTTCGCCCTCACCGAACCGGTTCAGAAACGCTTTCTTCAGGTTATCGATGCGCTTCAAACCTCGGTGGGCCTTTGATACCGGAGGATGCGCCGCCATTTCAAGCAGAATGTTGACCAGTGGTTCCTTTGCCTGGAGGCACTGGGTCCCGCCCGTAACGGAGCAGGACAAATCGCCGTATTCCCTGATAAAATGTTCGACCTTGCGGTTGAATTCGGAAGTCTCGTCAATGTGACCAGCGCCGCTCAGGTTTTCTGCAAGCCCGGGTTCATTGCGAATCATATCGGCCAGTTCTACAAGCATCCGGTTGCGCTTGACGCTGACCATTTGGGTGTCTGACAGCAAATCGATGAATTCGTAGGGGTCATCGGGTTGAACCGCATCGTTGTAGAACTGGCCGAACAGACGAATACCGTGGGCGAATGGTATAAATTCTTCCCAGTAAACGGTGACCCATTTCTGATTGATCTCCCACCGCCGTTTTATTTCTGCGGCCAGCTCCTGGTCGGATAGTTTGTTCAAATCCAATTTTGACAGGCGCCCGGCCTCGTTGACCATGGCCGGAATGAACTCCGTTTCGATCCGTTCACGCAAGGCTTTCAGGTTTTCGAAGCTTCTGTGAAGGCTCAAGTACCAGCCGCGCTTATCCTCGCCGTCTGCGGATTTAAGGGTCGTGATCGGCCGGGACTGCAGCAGGTGAATGTCATGGCCCCTGAACGTCCATTCGACATCCTGAGGGGCGTCGAAAAATTCCTCGGCCTGCAAGGCCACATCGAATACGGCCCGAACTTCTTGTGGATTGAGCGGCGGGTGCTGCGCTACATCCCGCGGCAGAGGCGCTTTGTGCACGCCGTTTTCACCTGGAACCAGCCAGTAGTGTCGCAGAGTCGGGGTGTGCGATAGGATTTCATGCGTTCTGCGATCCACTATCCAGCGGTCAGGCGCCACAATCCCGTCGACAAGTCCCTGATTCATGCCGTGAACCGATTCGATGACCCCCTGGGAAGTAGCAACTGGATTTCGGGTGAACGCAACCCCGGAACGGTCACCGGCGACTACCTCCTGGACAACGACAGCCATGGCGCTTTTTTCGACATCCAGCCCGATTTCCTGCCGATAGAGCAGGGCCGCATCCGACCACAAAGAAGCCCAAACGAGGCAAACGTGTTTCAGAATCGACTCAACCCCCCGGATATTGACGAATGATTCGTGCAGACCGGCAAATGACGCGGAGGTGCCGTCTTCATCGAGGGCCGAAGACCTCACGGCGACGGCCGTGCCGCTGAAACACGATTCGATGGAAACCTTGAGATCGGCCTCGATAGCAGACGGAATCGGTACACGCAGGAACAGGCTCCTGATCCGCGTGGCACAATCCCAAATTTCTTCCCAACGCATCCGGCTGAATTCTTTGCGATGCAGTTCGAGGGAAATCCGCTCGCGCAGACCGGTTTGCGATACGTAGGCTCGATAGGCGTCTCCGGTGATGCACAGCGTGTCCGGAATCGTTATTCCGGTATTAAGCAGTCGGGATAAAGCAAACGCTTTACCGCCCACCTTCCGACGATGGCGACGGCCGATTTCGCTGGCAGGTAAGACCAATCTCATTCGTGTAGGTGCAACTCCATCACATTTTGAAAATTTTTCACGAGAAAATAGGATTTTACCTTTATTTGAACCAAGGCGCAGGTTGGTGATTTGGCAAAATCCTCCAGATAGGGATGCTTTTCGAGGTAGCTTTTGATTATTTCGGGACGCTTGCGCCCGGATACTTCCATTGCCACCCCGATGATGGTTGCCGCCATAGCCCGATGAAAATCGGATTCCCGATTTTCGCTGCTGTTGATCATGA
Source organism: uncultured delta proteobacterium (assembly GCA_963787235.1). GTDB lineage: Bacteria > Desulfobacterota > Desulfobacteria > Desulfobacterales > SG8-13 > JARFQH01. Next base: position 59,524 of record CAWBCG010000052.1, on the reverse strand, counting down.
CAGAAACCTGCGGATTGGCCGCCAGATTTGTAAATTTACGCGTGGTTTTAGGTGTAATGAGGTAAAGATACTTCAAATCATTAGAAATATCGAAAGCAACCAGACTGGCATAGGGTTGGTTTTCTCTTTGGGTGCATAAAACAGCCAGTTTCTGGGATGAACAGAGGTTCGTTATCTCCTGGCGGATGTCGTCTGCCTTGGCCATTTGGAGGGCTCCGATTGCTGACCTTAACGAAATGAAGATTCAAAAACCAGGGTTGAACGGTTTCCCGCCCAGATTATGCCCATCGTTTAGTGACTTATTCACCGGCTCCTATCAACGGCAATTCCTTTTCTATCGCAAAAAAGACCAGGAACTTGGCCTCATCCTTTTCGTCGATGTACTGTCGTCTGCGCAGCGATTGCATGAGTTCACCCTCCTGCTCCTCACGAATCTTGGTAAGAAAAAGCCTTTTTCCCTTGTACCCGGGTTTTTTTTCACGAAATAGGTAGGTCGCGTGGGGGTTGGACTGCAGGTTATGATGTGTCAGTCGATCTCGCATGATCATCGCAATTGTTCCGTCTTCCAGGAAATGCGGTCGGGCATAGACCGCCGCATCCACTCTTCCATCTCCATCTGCCGTCGCCAGGACGCCGAAACCTTCAGTATTTTCAAAATACTCATTCAGTGACATACTTTCCTCCTCGTCTTGTATGTATCAACAGCGCGAGTTGAACCAGCCTCCCGCCCAGGCGGGACTAAACTGTCTGGGTTGATAAGCCCTTTAACAACTCATAACTAAGTAAAAAGGATCTTTTGTTTTTACCAGCAAAAACATATGCACCAACTTAAAATATTCAACCGGTAATAATTCGAGAAGGGGGAATTATTTCTTTGTCAGCAACAGGCGCTTGGCCTCACCAATTTCCTTCAACTTGTTCGGGCCGACCCGTGGATACGCGAGTTTTAGAGAGGTCAGCGTATCGATGACCGCCGCGGCCACTACAAGTCGGGTGAACCACTTGTGGTCTGCCGGCACCCCGTACCACGGGGCGTCTTTCGTCGCGGTATGCTGGATCATGTCCTCATACGCCTCCATGTAAGCATCCCAATGCTCCCGCTCCTTCGCATCGTTGGCTGAAAACTTCCAGTTCTTTTCCGGATTCTCGATGCGTTCGAGGAAACGTCGTCTCTGCTCCTTCTTGGACAGGTGCAGAAAAAACTTCCGGACGATCACGCCGTTGCGCGTCAAGTAGCGTTCGAACGCGCGGATGTCCTGAAACCGCTCCTTCCAAATGTCTTTTGTGATCAGTTCCGGCGGCAGCTTCTGCTTCGCCAGAAACTCAGGGTGCACCCGCACGACCAGCGTCTCCTCGTAATAGCTGCGGTTGAAGATGCCGATCCGGCCGCGTTCGGGCAGACACTTCATGCAGCGCCAGAGAAAGTCGTGATCCAGGTCCTCGCTCGTAGGCACCTTGAACGAAAAGACCTGGCAGCCCTTTTGCATGCGTTTACAGGGTGCCGCAGATGTACTTTTGTACTTCAAGTGCCCGACAACAAAGCAGATGCGGCGCGCTGTGAACGCTTACTACTTTTTTATACAGTAGAATGGCATCAAGCACTGACCTGATGAACGTGAACATCCCGCTGTGGGAAAGGTATGCTGATGCTGCTTTGGTCAAACTGTTCTTTCACTTGCCGCGTGATGTCCCAGTAAACCGTCCAGTAGTCGCTCGTTTTGGCCCAGGGGCGACAGACGAAGTTCACGGACGAATCGGCCAGTTCGTTTACGCGAATCACCGGTTCAGGGGACCCGAGTACCAGCGGATGATCTTTGACGATCTTTTCGAGAATGCTTTGCGCCTTGGCGATGTCATCGTCGTAGCCAATGCCGAACACCATGTCGACGCGGCGCGTTTCGCTTCCGGTGACATTCGTGATGATGCCGCCCCAAATCGAGTTATTCGGGATGACGACGGTTTGATTGTCCGGCAGCGTGAGGGTGGTGGACACCAGGGTCATGGCCGACACCGTGCCGCTAACCCCGGCCACGTTGACGAAGTTGCCGATATCGTAGGGCCGGTACATCAATATCATGATCCCGGCGGCGAAGTTGCTCAGGGTCCCTTGCAAAGCAAAACCGATGATGAAACCGGCCGCTCCGATGGCCGCCAGGAAAGGACCGATATTGACCTCCAGCATGGAAAGCGCCACCACCAGGCCGACCAGAAAGGTGGCCTTGCGAACCACATATACCAGAAAGTCTTTCAGCAGCGCCGAGGCCCCCTTTGCTCTCGCGACCGCTCTCTGGGTGGCTTTACCGAGGATCGCAGACAAGATCATAAACACCAAGATCGTCACGACGAACAAAATGATGTTTTTCAACCATCGCAAACCGCCCTCGCGGGATTTCAGCCAGCCGGTGATCACTGTCCAGGTACTGCCGGCATCGGTCACATCGACTTTGATACCCGAAACCGCTGTGAGATATTTTTCGTAGGCATCGACCTCGCCACCCTTCTTCCGGAGTTCGTCTACCACCGTGTCGACCCGATCGATCAGCGCGGTCTGTTGTTCCTGCAGTTTGGTCACTTCCTCCAGGATTTGGGTTTTGGTCGTTCCCTCGGCCTGCATGGCCTGGATCTGTTTTGCGCTGATTTCAGCGATGTGGTCTTTCAGCACAACCTGCCAGCCATCGGCCTCCACGACCAGCTCTTCCTTTGTCAGGGGATTTAGCAGGTACTGAAGTTCCTTGACGGGGATTTCGGGATTGCCAGTGGTGGCCGGAACCGGCGGCGGCGCCTCATCGGCTGCACTTGCGTCAATAGGTATGGCCAACAAGCTCGCCAGTACCAAAAAGATAACGGTCACACACGCATACTTTTTAAGCCACCCATTGCCCTTGATTTTCATGGTCGTTTTCTCCATTTCTTTTGCAGATTTCCTGGCTGGAAGTCTTTCAGGTCGAAGCGCGGCACGCTTCAGGTGAGATCCAAAGCGAGCCGTTTCCGGCAAACGATTGATTCTGATCGTCTTTCAACAGTGAGAACGCATCTAAGCCGCGATTTGTCGCCAGCCGGATTCTCAATAGTCGAGGCCACTAGGATTAAATTGAACAAAATTAGGCATCATCTCTTTAAGGTCAAGTAAACTCTTTGATAATCATGTCAGTTTGCTAAACGATATTCAATCTGCGATTGGGCTCCTGGATAAGCAATCCTAAATATGGAGCCCCTCACCGAATGATGAACTGCCTTAAGCCTGGTCTTTGTAGCCTATTGTGTGTAGGCTATGATGAAAATGGGCATCATTTGGAACTGACTGCTGGAGGGCATTTTGAAAATTTAGGATTGTATGAGCTTGTCAGAAAACGGGTTGGTGCAATTAATGTATCGGATGCCGGAGTGGATAAAGATTTCAAGTTCGGCGATTTGACAAACGCCATTGAAAAAGTCAGAACCGTTTTTGCAGACGGTGCCTTCGGACACAACGGTTACAGTAAAATAAACTGGGTTTCCGGAATCATTCGGAAGGAGTTTCTCGGGCGTAAGTGCATCTCACACTCATAACTGCACAGCGGGAAACCATCAAACGGAGAAAGGCAAGTCAGAATTCGGCTTGCCTTTTTTCTTTTTCAATAAAAGTAATACATTTTATTTACATTGACTTACAAATTATAATTTATTAAAATTAGCAGAGTTTTGATTTGTGGAAGCTTTTTAAGAGAAGGAGGTTCAAATTGAAAAAAAATTGCCCGAAATGGGAGGCAAGTTTCAATATTTGCCCATAAGTTAAAGGAAACCGGCTATGCCGCTCTCGATAATTCCCCAGCTAAGGATGTCCGTTAGAATTGTTTTTTTTACAGTCATTCTCGTTTTGTTCCAGGCGACTGCCACGTTTGCGGACTTGAAGACAATCAGGGATCAAGGCGTCATTCGCCACCTTGGCGTGCGATATGCCCGTTTTGTGAGTGGCAGTGGAGACGGGTTCAGCACCGATCTGATAAAAGGCTTCGCCAATGAACTGGGAGTGCGTTACGAATATGTGGAAACCAGCTGGCAGTCGGTAATTACGGACCTAACGGGAGAAACGTACCATATCGTCAACGGCAAGGTCGAAATGACTGGTGCAAAACCGATAAAAGGCGATGTCATCGCCAACGGGTTGACGATTCTCCCCTGGCGAAAAGCGTTGCTGGATTTCTCAACCCCAACATTTCCAAGCGGCGTATGGCTCATTGCCCGGGCAGATTCACCGCTGCAGCCAATCCAGCCAGGCCGATCGAGGGCTGAGGATATCGAAAAGGTTAAGTCACTCCTTGGTGGTGTCAGTGTCTTGTGCATGCCTGGCACATGCCTTGACCCTGCCCTTTACAAACTTGAAAAAGTCGGCGCCAAGTGGATTCCGCTCAATTTACAAATGAATGAATTCGCACCGGCGGTAATCAATGGGGATGCCAAATGCAGCCTTCTTGACGTCGCCGATTCCGTGATTGCCTTGGAGAAATGGCCGGGCCAGCTTAAAATCATCGGGCCCGTCACCGCCTCCCAGGAGATGGGGTGCGGGTTTCGCAAGTCGGATGCGGACCTGCGTGAGCGCTTCAACGAATATCTGCGAACCATTCGGTCAGACGGCCGGTACATGAAGCTTGTCCAACACTATTATCCAGGCATCGAAGGCTATTTCCCTGAGTTTTTCAAACATTACGCTGGCCAGTAGGATTGACAAGGATGGTTTCACATGCACCGGCCGAACGGATTTTTGCGTAAAAAAGAACTGATTGCCATTCTTGGCATTGCTCTGTTTCTAAGCGGATTTGTCGGATTTTTATTGGTTTCCAATTTCCGCTCGCTTCAGAAGCTGCGGGACAGCACCGAGAAACAATACAAGTATGAATTCGAACAACGTAGCTGGAATCTGGAACATTTTCTCGAAAATCAACGCCAGAAAGTAACCTCCATAGCCAATGGCGGCAAACTTGATCTCTATTTTGAAAACAAAGCCCTGGGCATGTCCATGCAATACGGACTGCGTTCGACCTTATTGGCACTCTCTATAGAATTAAGCCAATTTGTAAGACAGCAACGAATTGGCGATAAATTTGTCTATCGACAGTTGGCGATTTATGACAAGCTCGGCACTTTAATCGCCGAGAGTGATTCGGCATCATTAACGACCCTGAATGATCAGCACTGGCGTCAATCACTGCATCAGCTTTCAGAAGGATTTTACGCCTTTCAGCCGATCGAAAAATCAGATCAGTATTTTTTTTACACTCGGCCGTTCTTTTTTAAAACAAAATACGCTGGACAGATCGTCGCCTTTTTTTCCATAGACGTAATTCAGTCGCATTTTCTCAGACCTGGACGGGCAGCGCTGTTTACCGGCTTGTTTGCGCCTTCCACCCATTTGATCGGCCTCCGGTCAGACCATACCGTCCCGTTTCCTCCCCCGTCGGATCACATACTCCTGCCCGAAGATCGTTATCCAATATGGGTCACCAATTTTGAAGAATCTGAATCCATTCTCACCTTCCAGGAATCCGTGGGCAAAACAAGGCTTCAACTGAAAGAAATCGCCTCTGCTAATATGATTATCGGAGCGATGTCCCCAGGGACCCTGCTATTGGCAATGGCCCTTTTGTTCATCGGGCTGCTCGGTGCTGCCGCACTGATTATGCGGATGATCGCTCATAATTTGGTTTTGCAGACACGGGTTGAGGAGTCCAGTAAAAGGGAAAAAGACATTGCCCGCAAAAACAGGCAACTCAAGGCCGAGATCGAGGAAAGAAAGCGGTCGGAATCCGCACGGATACAACTTGAGGTACAGCTTCAGAGAATCAAGAAAATGGAAGCCATTGGCATGCTTGCCGGAGGCGTCGCCCATGATCTGAATAATATTTTGACCGGAATTGTCAGCTATCCAGACCTTTTGCTCATGCAATTGCCCGAAAACAGCTCACTGCGAGAACCGATACAGACCATCAAGCAATCAGGCCAAAAAGCCACAGCAATCGTTCAGGATTTACTCACCTTGGCAAGAAGAGGCGTCGTGGTCAACGATATTATCAACCTGAATACCATAATTAGCGAATACCTGAAAAGCCCTGAGCATCAAAAGATATTATCATTTCATAAGGCGGTTCGCATCACAACAGATTTTGAGGAGAATCTTTTCAATATAGAGGGTTCATCCGTCCACATCTCAAAGTCGATTATGAACCTGGTTTCCAATGCCGCCGAAGCCATGCCGGAAGGCGGAGTGATCACCATATCCACCAAAACCGTCTATATCGACCATCCCATCGGAAATTATGAAAAAGTGAATGAGGGTGAATATGTTCTTCTTTCTGTCTCGGATACAGGAAGCGGTATGTCAACGGAAGACAGTGAAAAAATATTTGAGCCCTTTTTCACTAAAAAAGCGATGGGTAGGAGTGGGACCGGGCTAGGAATGTCGGTTGTTTGGGGAACAGTGAAGGACCATAAAGGATATATCGATGTGCAGACGGCGATAGGAGCGGGAACGACATTCTACCTTTACTTTCCTGTAACCCGGGAAAAGTTGAAATTGGCGAAGCCGGCCTCTCGTATCGAAGACTACAAAGGCAACGGAGAAACCATTCTGGTGACCGATGATGTCAAAGAACAACGCGACATCGCCCAACGGATCTTCTCTGAGCTTGGCTATACTGTGAATACCGCTGAAAGCGGCGAAAAAGCGGTTGAATACGTAGAGAAGAACGCTGTGGATTTAATCATACTGGATATGATCATGAATCCAGGAATAGATGGACTTGAAACCTACGAGCGCATTTTGAAACTGCACCCGGGACAGAAAGCGATCATTACCAGTGGTTTTTCAGAAACGGACCGAATTCGTAAGGGCAAAGAGATAGGCATCAGACAATACATCAAGAAGCCTTACACCCTCGAAAAAATTGCCCTGGCGGTAAAAACGGAACTCAGCCGAAATCAGTCTATTCATAACAGCGTGTAATTAAATTTAATTTTCAGCGATTATCATCTGCAATTTTTCCTGAATTGACTGCTATTTTCAGGATTTTCATGAGCTATTTCCAACGACCGTTATAGTTCGTGTCCATTGATCTCACATTGAAATGAGAAAGGAAAAAGAAAAGATGCAAGAAAAAAGTGACACAAGTTTGGTCCCGGATCGGAAATTGAGTCGAAGAAGCTTTTTCAAACTTAGCGGGATGGCTGCGGCGGGTGCCGCGTTGGGTTTGACGCCTTCCTTCAGCCGCTGAAGCGTCCAAATGGCGTAAAGGAACCTCTTTTCGCAAAAATTCCGATTATTGGAAATGGGTTCAAGATCAGTTCATCCTTGATCCCAATACCGTTTACATGAATATCGGCACCACCGGGTCAATGCCCGAGCGGGTGCTCACGAAATACAACGACTACAATATGTTAAACGCTCGCCACCCCAAAACCTTCGAATCAGAGCTTGGCGCCACTTTTGGTCTAGAACAACAGCGCGGGACTCTTGCCGTGCAATTCGGCTGCAATGTTGACGAGATCTGCCTGACCCGGAACACTACGGACGGCCTGGACGCCATCGTTTATGGATTGGACTTCCATAGAGGTGATGAAATCTTGATTACGCACCACGAGCACATTGCTGCCCTTTCACCGCTCAACGTGATCAAGGATCGTTATGGTGTCGTTCTCACTGAAGTTGAGATCCCGGTGCTGAACGTAAAGAATAAAAATCAGTTTGTAAGGGCCTTCAAAAAAAATATCGGCCCCAAAACCAAGGCCATTCTCTTCTCCCACATCACCTACAAAACCGGTACCCGTTTGCCCGCAAGGGAGCTATGCACCCTGGCCAGGGAAAACGGCCTGATCTCCATTGTCGACGGCGCTCACGCTCCGGGCATGATCGAACTCGACTTCCACGACATGGGCTGTGATTTTTACGCCGCCCCGGGGCACAAGTGGCAATGTGGACCCGGGGGTACCGGCATACTTTATCTACGCAACAGTGGGGACAATCTGCCCCCTTTCTGGACCCAGAACTCCTCACTCTACACCATTGCATCTCAGCCCCATGATAATATAAGGGGAACTTATGATATCGCCTACTCCCTGCAGTATCACGGCCAGCTGAACATTCCGGCCCATTTAGCAATGATGGATGCGTGCGCCATGTGGGAAGAGATCGGTCGGGAACGCATTGAGGAATATGTCTGCGGTTTGAGCGCTTATCTCAAAAAGCGGCTGAGAGACAAATTCGGTTCAACCGGCGTGTACTTCTCCCCGGACAAGCCCGAGTTCACCACTGGTATTACTGCCTTCAATCCTTTCAAGGATATCACCGACGAAGATCTTATTGTAACAATGGTGAATCGTCTGCAGGAGGAAACAGGATATCAGATCCGCTATACCAACTTCCACCTCCATTCCGGTGATGCGTCATATACTTATTCACTCAGGATCTCCACCCATCTGTTTCACAACAGACAGCAAATTGACGGACTGGTTGACGCAATATTCGATGTCTATATGCGCATGGTTCGAGAACGTTGATACCGTTTTTATAAGCATGGGCCCCTTTATAACGCGCATCCGGTTTTAAAAAAACTACCGAACGCACGTTAAGGGCCCGTGCTTTCAAATTTTAGGTTTAACCATTCAAAAGATACTCATGAATGCGAGAAATTTATAAATATTCGAAATGGGCAGCCGATCGCCCGACACGATTGCTATATATGTATAGGGCATTTTTGCACAACCGCATAAATCTGTGCCGCATTGCTAATTACCGAGGAAGCGGACCGGAATGACTATTATACTTTGAACGGCTATAAGTTGCGATTTCCTTTAGCTCCCTCGCCCATTGGGAGAGGGTTGGGGTGAGGGTAAAAAAGCGCAGATTGTGACCGCTCAAAGTATAAACAGGACCTGAAAGCGCTGCAGAAGGATTTTAAGGAGCTGGGGCAAAAGCTGGAAAAGTTGATCAAGGCAATCGAAAAGTCCGAGAAAGTGCCGGCGAAAAAGAACGCCACCAAGAAAACTAAAACTTTAAATGCAAAACCGAAATCGACGGCGTCAAAGAAACCAGCCGAAATGAAACCCGTTAAAAAGGTCAAATAAATCTCAAGATCAGCCTCCTTTCAATCATTAATGTATATAGTGGCAATCAGGATTAAAGTGATCTGCGGGATCTCTCGTTCTTTTTCGAGCAGATTGATATAGGCCGTATTTTATATATTTGATTAAGATGTAGTCTCCTCTCATCAAATATCAAGTAATTCGTAAATCTGCTCGACGACAGGCTTCGAACTATCCACCCAGGACTCGCGAATACGCCGTACCAGAGTTTGGTATGTCCCGGCTTGTTCTTCTTTGTAATTGTCTAAATCTGCCTTATCTCTGAAAAGCATTATCGCTCCATATTGAGATGGATCGCTGTGATCGCGGAAAAATTCTACACGCCGCACACCCTTTACGCCGCGAAGTTCTGATGCTGTAGTTTCCATCCATTTTTCAACATCTTTACCTTGGAGGGCATGGTAAGTAACTACGCGAATAATCATATAAAAACCTCCTTGCTATTGGACACCTGGTTGCAATGGAGCATTCGGTACCATTGTAAAGTATGAGATTGTATGAACCATTTCACACCGGTTCTGTTATATGAGAGATAATTAATAGTTGTATTGATTAGCATTGGTCATCAAGCGCGGTGGCGGATCGTCACGAGAGCCCTTTGCCGCCGACTTTTTGTTGAGTCCTCTCGATTCGGGATCTATTTAAACCCTGTGATCAAGTTTGCCCGCCGTTTTGTTCCTTTTACACTGCGTTTTATGACAGCCAAAACCACCCCTCCAAGTATCAAAGCGCTTGCGACGATCAGCCTTGCTGGTAGTTTCTCCGAAAGAAAAGCGACTCCTCCAAAGGCGGCCAGAACCGGCACCAAGAGTTGTACAACTGAGGCTTGGGTGGTTGTCAGGCCACGAAGTGCCTTGTACCAGAGAACGTATCCAAGCCCCGAAGTCAGAATTCCTGATATAAGCGCGAGCATGATGCCGAATGGTTCCATATGAATGGCGGAATATGCAATCACGCTTGCAATGATCGCCATGGGTGCAGACCGAGTGAAATTGCCGGCTGTCATGGTCACTGGTGACGAAACTCCCTTGCCGCGGATCGAGTAAACTCCCCACGCAATCCCTGCAACGCACATCAGCAGTGCTCCGAGTGGTTCGGGAGCGGAAATCCCTGGCATCACAAGATATAAAAGGCCGGATATCGCTGCAGCCAAACCAATCCATTGCGCGGCTCCAAGATTCTCTCCTGATTTTAATGCAATCCCGATCATTGTCACTTGTACCGATCCGAAAAGGATGAGAGCTCCCATTCCTGTGTCGAGCGAAACATACGCAAGGGAAAATGCAATTGCGTATACGAACAACGAGAAGCCTGATCCCCAAGATCCACCAGTCTCTCTCTGTGTCTTAAATTCTCTGGTCAACCGGGAGAGAAGGATCAGTGCTAAAGCGCCGCTGCTGAGGCGAAGGGCTGTGAACGATACCGGATCAATCAGATCCTCACCAAGTGCCATGCGACAAAGTAGCGAGTTGGCAGCAAATGCAACGAGTGTAAAAGCAGTGAGAATTGCGATTGTCATGATTTACCTGTCAGGAAGCGGTAATGCCATCGTGTAGCATAGAGCATGCCCCTCGAGGGCAACTGAACCGTCATCGCGCTTCACTGTAGTTTTTAATTAAGTGATGGGTTTATCGGTGCGGACCCTGGAGACTTCCACGACACCGGTGATTCTGTCTCCAGGCTTAACAGGTGCTTCGAAATTCCAGTCAACGTGCAGGAACACTGTCACAGGACCTGGCAATTTTTCGGCGACAACAGCGTTTAGGATTATCCGGGAATCTATTAGTTGGAAATTATCAGAGTGCCGTCTGCTGTTACTGAATTCAGATAGATATGATGGGCAGGGCGTATAGGGTTGCAACAGCCGAAAATGCTGTGAACTCGAGCTTATCACGATTCCCGTTGTTAAATCAGAATTTTAGACCTATAAGTTTAATACGCCGAAGATTAACCACATCGTGGTAGAATGTCAAGACGCTAAGGGCTGCTTTACCCTAACGAGGCATTGGTCGAAAACAAAAGCGGGGAGAGTCGAAATATAGCTCTCCCCGTCCTTATTCAATCCAATCTATTTTCGATATAATTGAGCAACAATTACCGGCGTCTATGGACGAGCCGGTTCGAGCTTTGAATAATCAACGCTTGCCTGCTTGTTTGAATCGGCCTCGTCAGGTTTTGAAGCCGTTTCGTTACCTGAAACCTTCTTATACCCTCTCGACCGGTCGATCTTTTTCTCCCGCACCATCCCTTCTTTCTCAAACCAAAAATTCGGGCAACCCTTCATCTGCGGTCAAAATTCCAAATCCATAACGAAAGTCGAGTCGAAAACGGATCTGCAGTTCCGGTCAATCCACCAGTCCTACCGCCCAGTTATCAAAATCGACTCAAAATTGCTTTTTAAGCGCCTCCTTCCGCAATTCCCTCTCATCGTATAAAACCTGACACTCGCTTTCCAGGCACTCCACAATGATTTCCCTTGCGGCAAAATCATCGCGACCCCGTTTTCGGCACAACCGCTCAAGATGCTGCCAGGGTTTCCAGTTCCAATTCCTGGGATCGTGGCCCTAATCGCATGTCCAATATTCCCCGCCACCTTCGATTCGGACATTTTGAAAATGGGCCGTTAGAACCTGCCGGTAATCTTGGAGGTAGGTTGCCAGGGTGCCGGGTTCAACGAAAGACAGGTATGTTGGTCGGTTTTTTGGCGGGGGCAGTGGCATCTATTTAATTTTGTTCGCAGATTTTTTTTTGTTAAAACGTGTTTAATTGTTTAGCAATTTTGCAAACGATTTCCTGACGTGTAGGACCATGTGCACGTTATGATCCTCACCCAATTCCAAAGTTCAATTTCAAAGTCCCCAAAATTTGCTTGAGCTGACTAAAAATAACAGCTAAAGGAATACATAGCCAACCATTTGTGATAATTCAACTTCATTTCTATTAATTTCGATTAAACAAGAATATTTCAGGCTATGCATCGGCGCAATCCCCTGAGCCTAAGCAATATATGAAAGGTCAACTCCAGCGGGACCTCCAATGAAAACAACGCTCTCCTATGAAGAACTGAAAAAGAAAATTAACTATTTAGAAAAAGAGTCCGACAAACGCAAACGAATCGAGGCACAGCTAAAAGAGAGTGAGACCAGGTTCAGGGACATTGCTGAAAATGCATTGGAGTGGATTTGGGAGATCGATTCGATCGGCAAATATACCTATTCAAGTCCCGTTGTAAAACAGATATTGGGATATAAACCGAATGAGGTTGTCGGAAAATTTTTCTACGATTTCTTTCACCCCGATGAGAAAATGCAGCTCAAGAAGGCTGCGTTCAGAACTTTCTCGCTCAAAAAACCCTTCCGCAAATTCATTAATCGGAATGTCTGCAAAGATGGTAAAATGGTTGTTTTGTTGACCAGCGGTGTTCCCGTGTTAGACGCAAAAGGTACGCTGATCGGATATCGAGGTGCAGACACTGACATCACAGATCAGTATAACTCGGAAGAGTCATTACGAAAAAGTGAAGAACACTTGCGGTCGCTTATGGAAAGTGCCACGGGTTTTACCATTTACCGGCTCGTGTACGACCCAAATTCACCCCGTTCTCTGCGGGTCATCTTTGTCAGTCCTTCAATTGAATACATCCTCGGGCTTCCAGAGCCGATGAAATTCGAAACGTGGTTCGATTCCGTGCACCCTGATGATGTCGATAGGATAACCAGGGCCAACCAGCGGGCGTTTAAAACGCGCCGGTTCGATGAGGTGTACCGAACGTATAACCATAAAAAAGGTGAATGGCGATGGATCCATGCCATCGCAACAGGCGGAACGCGTGCTGACGGCTGGAACAGATACGTCAACGGCATAATGATCGACATCACCGATAAACAGGAAGCCTATGAAAAACTGAAAGTCAATGAGAAAGAACTGAAAAATAAAACCAAAGATCTTAAACAAATGAATGCGGCATTAAATGTCCTGCTTAAAAAAAGGGAAAGGGACAAAATTGAATTTCAGGATAGAATTGCTGCGAACATCAAGCAATTGGTACTTCCTTATCTGGCAAGAATCAGAAAGCGCAATCTGGAAAGTGAGAAACTGGCACTGCTTAATATCATAGAGTCAAATTTAAACGAAATCACCGCAACTTTCTCATACCAACTTTCCTCAAAACACATCGGTTTAACGCCCACTGAAATCAAAGTCGCCGATCTCGTGCGACAAGGCCAGAAAACGAAGCAAATCGCTCAAATTTTGTGTCTCTCTCATAAAACCGTTGAATCCCATCGAGAAAGCATTAGAAAAAAACTCAGCCTTAAGAATAAGAAAATAAATTTGCGATCCTATCTCATGTCCGTCGAGTAATACCTAAAATATATAGGCAATATATCTGCATTAATATAGGGTTGACCCTGCCTTCCAGAAACATTTATTATTGCAATAGATGGATTGCGCAAGGATTCCGTTATCTGTAAGGATTCGGGCAATGAGCTGGCACCTCTTGCGATGCAATCCTTGCGCAGTCCTTGCTTCCTATCAGCCGGTTTAGGTCCGTGTTTTTTAATGACCATCGCGCCATATGATGTTTTTGATCGCTTGTTCGACGGCGGCACTAATGCATCGAGCAAGATGAATCCCGAATCAACCTACTATCGTAACAGCTATAGGAATGAAAGCATACTCGCATTTGAGACGGTTTTAGCGAGGACGAAAAAATGGAAAAAAGCGTGATCCGATATCATCGTCTGGCAAATGAACTGTCAGATCTTTTCGACTTGGAGAGTAACATAGATAATGTGCTTGCAGTTTCTATGTACAAGCTCAACCAATTGATGGATTCCGAAAGATCATCGATTTTTTTATTCGACCCATTGAAGCAACAACTTACTTCTTTTTCATCCCAGGATCTTGAGAAAAAGGAAATTCGCATGACAAAATCAACCGGTGTGGCTGGATGGGTCTTCGAAAACCACATGCCTGCAATTATCAACAATGCCTATAATGACAGCCGCTTTTATAGAGGGGTAGATGACGTGACAGGCTTTCGTACGCGCAATCTGATCTGTACTCCCATGATAGATTGCAAGGGGCATTGTTTGGGCACACTTCAATCATTAAATAAGAAAAGCGGAAAATTCACAACCGATGACCTATAATTGTTGGACCTGACCGCCCGTTTGGTGGCTGTTGCCATTAACAATAGCAGACGTTACGATGAGATACAAACAACAACCATGGCCAGTAAAAAACTGATAAAAAAGATTGTTAGCAGCATTGGCTATCTCCCCGAGAAACAGTAATTTTGTAATCGTTCACAGGGTTGCAAAATCCAATGCGCTTCAAACCATCTAATTGTAAGCGTTTACAGGGTGCCGCAGATGCAAGGCGTCGGGTGCGCAGACGTACTTTTGTACTTCAAGTGCCCGACAACAAAGCAGATGCGGTGCCCTGTGAACGCTTACGTAATTTTACCTAACAATTTATTCTAATGCTAGCAATTTTTTTCTGCTGTTTGCACCAACCCCGATTGTATTTAAAACGATTACTCTTACCAAACCGTATAACAAGCCGTTAAGTATTTACGTATAACGCTGGTGAAATATTGACATTTGTTCGTCAAATGCCTTAACGCTCTCCTACACTCCCTTTTCAGGCTATTTTAAACTGAAAATTTCTTTTGCCATCGTTTTGGCAAGGCCATCCTGACGCCCCCGGACTACCAATTTACTGACGGCCGGTGGAGTCAGACGTATCTTTAAATATGACCCGGCGCTCGATTCCCCGGATGATAATATGGTGCAGTGCCCCGGGTGCATCTATTCGGGGTTGGCATCTCTTCTGACCAGTTCTTGTTAAGTTGCTGTTGACTCTGGCGATCAATAGGCAGGCCGCATACCATAACCGTAGCCTCGGCCACTCATCATTCCCGGACCCATGCCATAACCATAGCCCCGGCCCCCCATCATGCCTGGGCCCATGCCGTAACCTTAACCTTGATATGATCCGCAATTCGGAAAGTACCAACCTGACTGCGGCGGGGTGTTGTAGCCCGAACCGGAGGACTGTGCGTAAACGCCGCCCAGCACCAAGAGTGCCGCAAGTATCGAAAGAGGTGCGATCAACAGTGTTTTTTTCATTTTGGGTCTCCTCTGTTTATGGTTTCTTTAAAAATTACCGAAAAACAACCGCGAAACACTTGCGGAATTACCTTAAGGCCACTAAATTATGTTGCAAATAGGCCTCAGTCTGAATTTTGCTTAGGAAAAAAACGTAGGTGTCGGTCCGCTTTTTTCCTACAAAGCTGGGGGCGCCCCTTCCCTTGCGAACGGTCTGTATTTTTTGGGTTGTAGCGTTAATGGACTTGGACGGGTGAATAGTGGATTGATTGTTGCGATAGCCCTGCTTAACTTTCATAAGTCGGTCGGATAGTGCTGACAAGCCCGGTGAGATAAAGTCTAACAAGAGGCTCATGAAACAGGGGGGAGAGCTGGGCAAGGAACTGGTGACGAGCTGAAAATGAATGATAACCTCAAGAAAGGGTGCACCAAATGGAAAACAATAAAAATTCCGTGGCCAACGGTTTGCTTGTCGTGGTCGTAATTGCGGCAGTTTCTCTGGTAGGGTTTTTGATCTTTGGTAAGACGGATGTCAATATAGCTGAAAAGATGCCAGCCTTTGCCAGTCAGGGTGCGGGCAATTTGAGTGATGAAGATCAAAACGATCTGGTTAAAGAACGTCAGGCATTTTTCGCTGAAACCCAGGGCCTGAGGCAAGATATACGACAGAAATGGCTGGAACTTCAAAGAGAGATGGCCAAGAAGAATCCGGACGCCCAAAAAGCCGAAGCCCTTCATAAGGATGTTTCCAAACTCGCAGAGGAATTCGATCAGAAGCGTCTCGCCTTCATTCTGAAAATGAAGAAAATCTATCCTAATCTTGGGCGGATGGGCCTCCGGGGGACCGAGGAAGACGATGACGGTGTCAATTGCCCAAATTACGGTCGTCAATACGGCCACCAGATGGGACGGCAACATGGATACGGCATGGGACCGGGAATGATGGGACCCGGGTATGGCATGGGGCCTGGATACGGAAGAGGACCCGGATGGAAAGGAAGAGAGCCCAGGCAGGGAGAAATGGGACCGGGATCCAATCGCCTGGAAATTCCCCTTCAGGAAGACGTTGCTCGTGTGGTCGTTGAAAATTATCTGCAATCGACTCGAAACTCCAACTTGAAACTTGGGAGGATCACCGAACAGGGCGATGCCTTTGAGGCCGAAATCGTCACCAAGGATGGCTCCCTGGTGGACAAATTGCTCGTCGACAAATCCACCGGATTGATTCACCCGGCCAATTAGACCTCAAGAAATGTAAATTAGCGGCTTGAAGACCGGCCATCGAAGGGGCTCCAAAGTTTGAATAAATGAGCCAAGAAAGGAACACATCAGATGAAAGTGATCCGCTTTGATAATGCCGAAAGCTACGAACCCGAAAAAGACTGGAAACGCGTGAGCTTATGCAGCCAAGAGGACATCTCCATAGAGCACTTCGTCAAACCCGCCGGCCATGCCTCGCCTCGACACGAACACCCGAATGCACAGGTTCTTATCGTACTGAAGGGCAAACTGACCATCACAACGGATGACGATGAGCAAGAGCTTTCCGAGAACGACGCCGTGTATATCCCTGGGGATGAACCGCATGTTGTGGCGAACCCCTTGAAGGAGCCCTCGGTCGGCATTGATATCTTCGTCCCTGGGCGTTCGTTCGATTTCTGGTTGAAACGAAAGAACCCGTAACGGCCAACAAATGCACGCAAAAGCGACTTCGATATAGCTTCTTGAGTCGCTTGCGCAGCGACAGCAACGCACGCAATTCCAGCAGATCCGCATCCGGCTCTTCGAAGAACTGACACTTTCCCTGGGAGACCAGGTCGGCCACATTGGCGCTGTCCGTGGTGTCGTTTTTATCCCAACGGCCGTCCAATGTCTGCCGGTTCTCGGCGATGGCATGGTTAGAGACCAGCACCAACAGTTGCTCCTTCTCCAAAAGCCAGTTGGCCAGCGGTTTATGGTAGTTGCCGGTCGGCTCCAAAGCGAAGACGGCCTTGCTCAGCCCATGGCGGGTCTTCAGCTGACCGACGCGCTCCAGCACCTCACTGAAACCGCCGGCGCTATTGTCAAAGAGCAGTCTTTGAGCAGCGTTTCCCCTGTGGCGGTGCCGAAAAAAGCATGGTGGCGGTCCTTGGCCACATCGATGCCGACAATCACATACTCTGCCGATCCGCGGACTTCACGGCGTAATTGACAGAACTCAGTGTACCTGTTAACGTTGTCGTGCTTCATGATAACCTCCTTTTAGCTGTGGGTTTATGTTTTGGGCGCCTTTATGCTATCAGGAGGTTATTTTTTTACAAGACGATAATTACTTTTCTTTTTACTACTCGTGGCAGTATATACTTCAGTTATTTCAATATATAACGCGGTTTATTTAACGGGAAATCAAAATGTCGTGCCCGTGGCCCTGGCGACGATGCTGGCTATTAGTCTGGTTTCGAAAATCTTTTCATCAACTTCTGAAATTCGGCGTTTTGCTTATTGATCAGATCTTGCAATACGTCGAGCGCCTGACCTGGATCGGTGCCAGGATTTTTGAGGAGGTCTCGCAGGCGCGAGATGGTCTCTTCCTGCGCCTCGACCTTTTGCTTGAGGACCTGATTTACTTCTTCTAGGGTCTGGTATTCATCCTTTGAAACCCATCCCATGATGCTAAAGTAATCACCAAAGGATTTCTTGAAATCCGCCGCCGCCCTTTCCCATGCAGCACTGCTTTCCGGGGCGTCCTGACTCTTCTCTTCGAGGCCGTAGTATTTTTTGAACAGTGCGCTCAATTCGTCAACACCGCTGAATCCCCCGTGGATCCAGCGGGTGACGTCTTCGAGTTGTTTCTGGCCTTTGGCGACAGAGAGAAGATAATTTCCCCAGAATTCCAGGAATTGTCGGTCCATGAGAGACTCCTCGGCTATTAGGCGTTTAGGGCAGCATGAATTTGCTGGTGTAATTGTATAAAAGGACACTATTTGGATTTCGATTTTTGGGCTGTTTCAAAGAAGTCCGCCACCTTCTTATAATTGTCGTCAGCGGTTTTTTTGAAATCCTGGCACCCTTTATTATAGGCATCGACCCAATTCTGAATGAGTTTTTTGCCTTCTTCGGGAACCCCGGTGGCCTGTGTCAGGAACGTGTTCACCATTTTTTCATTCTGTTCGCCGATTGTCAACATGGCTTTGAAACTGTTGTCAAAGGCCGTTTTGTTGAAGTCGAGCATTTGCTTCAGCATTTGATTGGGATCGAACATAATTGCCTCCTTTTTGATAACCAACTGTTTTTGCCGCGTTACTTCGCTATTGACATTATGGACGCCTGGGGTTTCTTCAGCGTGGGAACCTCTTCAAGTGCGGGCGCCTGGGGTTTCCACGGTTCGGATCCTTTCAAGAATCGCAAAGCTGCTGGCTTGTGCCCTCCCCGCCTTGTCTGCTGCTGAAGCAAGAAGGGTCACACGTCTACCTGACCGCCTTTTGGGCTGTCTTCGATCCATCTGTCGACACAATAATTTTTGAAATCATACGTCCTCCTATTCATCCTGTGAAAAAATTACCACTGTGTATGGCCCGATACTGATTTTGCCAGAGCAGGGCTGACCATCGATTTTTTCAGCACGGGTTTCGACGTCAGGGGTGGGATGATTGGCAAAATTTGGGCCGTAGTTATAAGAGTCACTGTTAAAGCGCGTTTTCCACAATCCGGCCCGTGGAAAACCGATGACATAGCCGTCGCGATATTGATTCGTCATATTAACCGCCACGACGACGCTATCTTTCGGGCCTTGTTTGTCCGAACGATGGAATGCGATAAGTTTGGCCTCATTGTTAAAATGATAGATACGGATGTTTTGATAGATTATACCGTTGCCCACTGCATTCGTCACCTTTCTGGCATAAGGGTCGATACGAGAGAGAGGACCCGCAGGGCCGTGGATCAAATATCGGTACTCATCTCCCACTTTTGCCTCTGACACGTCAGCTGACCAGTATCCGTTTTTCACATTGAAGAGAGGTATTGAGCTTTCACTCCAGCCGTTGAAGGTCCCGATCAGGTATACTTTTTCGGCATGGGGTGCCCATACCCGAAAGGTCACCCCCTTTGTATGGGGAATGGCCCCCATGCCCGAATGTTTTGCCATTGTGCGAGCTTTTTCTGTCATTTTTTCCTTCAAAGTTTAATCATTTCTATCGGACCGGGCGCACGCTGATTAAATGGAAAGGAATGTCTTGCCGGGCTGATAAGTTTAGCAGCCTGGGCTATTTGAACTTAGAGGTCACCTCGTGGAAGGCACTTTCGACTTCAGCCCAGGCCTTTTCTGCGCCTGTCTTGGTGGCTTCCCATGTTTCATCACCCGCCGTCTTCAACTCGTCCATCTTTGCCCTGTTCTCATCTTTCCGAATCTCCCGTTCATCCTATTTTTTACTCAATTCCCTCACCAGCTTCAATAACCAAAGTGACTATTTCCTTGACAATTCACTATCCTTATACTCAAAGTTCATGCCGGATTTCGTGGGTTCAGCTTTTTAACATCATCATGCTGATTTAATGGAGAAATATGATCAAGAAGACGCGGGTGAGCAGGATAGAAATGGGCAATGCTAATGGTCATATATGATCAATGGTCATATATGGCCATTAGCCCGGGGTAAGCTGCTCTGAGTTGCGGCTGCATCGAGGGAAACCGAAAGTGACAAATTCATCTTGTCGGCTGCGTCTGGCTTTGGCGCAGAGCAAAATTCTGGCGGAGAGATTTATTGACGGGTGGTATTGTTGTTGCTGTGAGGTTGCACCGGTGGGAAGACCAACCAGGTCGAAACAGTTATGGTGTGTGGATATCAAGCTGGCGCATGCGGGTACCAACGAGACATTTTGCGATTTTCGAGCAACTTATCATTTTGCCCTCTAAGCTCTTCTTGGATTGCAACGGCACATGAGACGGCATCAACAATGCTTCTAAATTCAGACAAAATATTATCGCCAGGGGAATCGACAACTCGCCCTTTGAATGCCTGAACCTTTTCGGTGATCAGATTGCGATGTGACTTGAGAGTGCTGACGGTGGCTACCTCGTCATCACCCAAGAGGCGGCTGTAACCAGCGACGTCCGCGCTGAGAATCGCGGTTAATTTGCGTTTGTAGTTTTCATCAGCCATGAGAAACCTCCGAAACTATAGGTGAAATTAATTGGAACGGATGCAGTGGAGGGCGTACTCGATGGGGAGCGCAACGAAAAACGACAGGTCAGCTTTAGATTGAGTGTCAGCTAATAAGCATTAATGTGATATGGCAAATATTGTCAAGATTTATGAGGTATTGATTCAGAATTGGATTATACAAGGAAGGTTTCCAACCTGGATCAATGTTACCACTGAAAACGGGTATATGGGGTGGGGGTTAGATTGGCGATTTTGTTTCTAAAAGGCGTGTTTCTCCGTACAAATATCTTGCCACTATTTGCACCTGAGGCTAATCCGGTGCGCACCCCAACATATTGTGCTCGCCGGAAGTGCCGAGAAATTTGTGATTACATATCAATCTATGGAGCTATAAATCGAAAAATTCGGCTTGTGATTTATTGAGGAACCATTTACGCGGTTTGCAGGGCGACCACAACATATGTATTATGCTCTGATTCGCTATTGCACCAGATAGTGGCAAACTGTAAAAGGGACCGCGAGATTTCAATGGTTTGTCCAAGATGGAGAAAGTGAGGAAACGACATCCTCTAATAAATGGGATGCCTTTTTTTTATCGAAAATAACTGGCAGAGGGGTTGAAATCCGGCTCTCAGTGGCCTTCACTTAAAGATATTATGATATATATCTGATATATAAATGATTCCGATAGGCTTGTTCCCTTCCAGTACCGGTAGGCGACGGTATCTGTTTTTGATCATTTGATCCAAAATCACGATGATGTGGTCATTGACCCGGGCACCCATCACATTCCTGCTCATTAACTGTTTTACTTTTTTATCTTTAACCGCGTCGATAAACTTATTGAGTTGACCTGTCCACGAGAACTGATCTGCATCTATACCAAAATTTAAAAAGTCCGGTCGTAGATGATAAAGAATGTCATACATGGTTATCACACCGGTCATTTGACCATAATCATCAACAACAATGAGGCTGATGGTTTTATGCCCGGTTTCTCTCACTTTGCCCTTATGGATCAGAGTGATGGCCCTCTCAACTTGTGCTTCCTGATTAATTGTATCAAATGACGTTACCATGACGTCTTTGGCAGTTAACATGATGAGTTCCTCCCCCAATAAACGGAGTATTGTAAAAAATTAACCATTTGTTACTAAGACAGACTGAGGATGCCGAATATGTCATCGCGAAAGCGAAAAATGTGAAACGCCTTAAGGAGGCTAATCGTATGAATAGACTCTATACTCGGTCGGCGCTCCTAACACGGTGTCGATTTTGCCTTCTATTTCCGCCCGGTCTTTATTGGCGAACCACCGCTCCCAGTCCTCAACCGATTTCCAGGTGCTGATCACTAAATATTCATAGGGGTCGTCCACGTTTCGCATTGTCTCCCCGGAAATATATCCGGGCTGACGAAAAGCCAATTTTCTCGCCTCGGCCAGCAAAGGGCCCAACTGAGGCAACAGATTGGCTTCCATCCCACCATACAAATGGGGCATTTTTCTGAACATTAGCACACGTATTGACATTTTTTCCTCCGATGAATCTATCCCGCGTCAACCCGCTCGCAACCATCTAATGGCATTGAATTCTGACGATTCCTAATGATGCCACATTATCCCATCCGACCCTTTTATACCATAAGATTTTTCAAGGTCAGCAATACGCCGGCTGCCACCGCTGATCCGATCACGCCGGAAACGTTCGGACCCATAGCGTACATTAACAGCATGTTTTCGGGGTCTTCCTCTATTCCCATTGTTTGACTGACGCGGGCCGCCATGGGTACGGCGGATACACCCGCCGACCCGATCAATGGGTTGATCTTGTTGCTTGAAAACCGGTTCATGAGTTTGGCCATCAAAATACCGGAAGCTGTTCCGATGCTGAAGGCAATGATCCCCAGAAACAAAATTCCCAGGGTCTCCAAGTTCAAAAAACTTTTTGCGGACAAACGTGAACCGACCCCCAACCCGAGAAAGATAGTGACGATATTGATCAGGGCGTTCTGGGTCGTTTTGGAAAGCCGCTCTACAACCCCGCACTCTCTCATCAGGTTCCCAAACATGAAAAAACCGATGAGGGGTGCGGCCGACGGCAGCAAAAACATACACAATCCGATGGCGATAAGCGGAAAGACGATCTTTTCCACTTTGCCCACGTAGCGCAACTGGGTCATGCGGATCTTCCGCTCATCTGAACTGGTCAACGCTCTC
Source organism: uncultured delta proteobacterium (assembly GCA_963787235.1). Classification (GTDB taxonomy): domain Bacteria; phylum Desulfobacterota; class Desulfobacteria; order Desulfobacterales; family SG8-13; genus JARFQH01. The sequence continues at coordinate 36,937 of CAWBCG010000052.1, read as the reverse complement.
ATGATGGGGGGCTGTATAATGGGAACCAATGCCATATAGGAGTATGCAGCAACAGCAATGGCACCGAGCAGATCGGGGGAGAGCTGGCTGGCCAGAAAGATGGCTGTGGGACCGTCGGCTCCGCCGATAATGCCGATGGATGCAGCATCAAGAAGATCAAAATTGATTCCGGGGACGATTTCCGTTAACACCAGTGCTCCGATGAGCGTGCTGAAGATGCCAAACTGTGCGGCTGCCCCTAAAATGGCGGTCTTGGGGTTGGCGATCATCGGGCCGAAATCGGTCATGGCGCCTACTCCCATAAAGACCAGCAGCGGAAAGACCCCCGTTTTGATGCCGATTTGATAGATGTAGTAAATGATCCCTCCCGGTTCTGTAATGCCTGCTAAGGGAATATTCGCCAAAATGCATCCCATGCCCATGGGTAAAAGCAGCAGGGGTTCGAACCGCTTGCCGATCGCCAGAAACAGCATCAATAGGCCGACTCCGACCATTAACATCCCGCCGATGCCCTCGGTCCATTCACCGGACGGGGGGTAGAGGTATCCGAAAAGACCCGTGGACTTGATGAACTCGACAATCATGGTCCCCATGGGCGCCAATTCATTACGGGAGGAGGTTCCCTGTGACGTGGGACTGGCGGCCAAGGCCATGGCGGAAATTATAAAAACCGAAACAACGAGCGCCAAACCGATTGCTACCTTTTTATTTTTCATCATTGGGTCTCCCGGCCTAGGCAATCGTTGCGACCAGTTGTTCGGGTTTAACGACCTGGTCTTTTTCCACTTCGATCGACACCACCTTGCCGTCGCAGGGGGCCACCACAGGGGTTTCCATTTTCATGGCTTCAAGAATCATCAGCGTATCGCCCTGATTCACACGGTCACCGACAGTGACAAAGATTTCGTAAACGATGCCCTGTAATTTGGCTTTGACGTTCACCACGTCGACCGGTTTGGTGGCAGCCGCAGATTCTACCGTTTTCACCTCACCGGTGCTCGGTTCGACCGTGACCCGGTAAGCTTTTCCTTCCACGGTTACCGTGTAATCGGCGGGTGCGCTCATTACCGATTTTGAAACGGGTGCGGTGGTCGCGTCCACAGCCCCCTCTGTTTTAGCGGTTACCTTGCGAACATTGATGGGTTTATGGCCTTTTAAAAAATCGAGCCCCTTGTTGCCTCCCGGGGTTTCCAATGCACCCACGATGAAGATGTTTTCGTCGGTAACCGGCAGGCCTTCTTTTTCAAGAATCGCCTTGGCTTTGGGAACGCCGGGTTCAAGAACGTCCAGCGGATCTCCGTTGAACATCGGTTTTCCAAGTTGCTCCTGGGCAATCCGGACGATTTCCGGATCAGGTGGCACGGGTGTGCGGCCGAAGTAACCCAGCACCATCTTCCCATAACCATCGGTCATTTTTTTCCAGGGTCCCTGAGTTACATTGGCGTAGGCCTGCTGGAAATAAAACTGCGATACCGGAGTGACAGATGTGCCGAAGCCACCCTTTGCCACGCATTCGGACATAGCCTCGATAACCTTGGGATAGAGATCAAGCGTTCCGGTGTCCCTCATCATCATCGTATTCGCCGTCAAGGCTCCCCCCGGCATGGGGGAAAGGATCACTTCCGACGAAATTTTCTGCGCTTCAGGGGGAAAGAAGTAGTCCTGCAGGCACTCCTGAAGGACCAGGTTGGCCTCCATGATCTTCTTAACGTCGATATCCAGATAATAATCGGTGCCCTTCAGCGTGTGCCACAATGAGAGCATGTCCGGCTGGCATGTGCCGCCTGAAAGAGGGGTGCGGGCAAGGTCCACGCCGTCGCAACCGGCTTCTATGGCGGCTTTGTATTGGGTGGTTCCCACACCGGCGGTTTCATGGGTATGAGCCCATATGGTGGCATCTTTTCCCAGAAGTTTTCGAGCGGCCTTGATGGTCTCGTAAACCTTATTGGGGTTACATGTCCCGGAGGCATCCTTGAAGCAGATGGAATCATAGGGTAATCCGGAATCCAGTATTTCCCGAAGCGTTTTTAGGTAAAACGGAACATCGTGGGCTCCGCTCAAGCCCGGTGGTAATTCCATCATGGTGATGACCACCTGGTGGTGCAGTCCGGCATTTTTAATGCACTCACCGGAGTAGATGAGATTACGAACGTCGTTTAGTGCATCGAAGTTTCGTATATGCGTCATGCCGTGTTTTTTGAACATCTTTGCGTGAAGGTCGATCATGTCTTTCGGCTGAGCCGAAAGGGCAACCACATTGATGCCTCTGGCCAGGGTCTGAAGCTTGGCTGTCGGCCCCGCAGCCGCACGGAAACGATCCATCATGTCAAAAGCCGATTCGCCGCAATACATAAATAGGGCTTGAAAGCGAGCACCGCCCCCTGCCTCCATATGTTCGATACCGGCATGTACCCCCGCTTGCACGGCAGGAATGAAATCATCGGTAAGTGCGCGTGCCCCAAAGACCGATTGGAACCCATCTCGCAGAGACGTATCCAAAAATTGAATTTTTTTCATGATCACCGATTATCTCCAATAAAAGTGAGTAATTAAAATAGTTGAAATATAACAGGTAAATCACATCCGAGCACGGTGGGCCGCAATGGCAGCGCTGATGATAGCCACCAACTTTTCATCATCTGCAGCCAAGTCAGACCTCTTTCTTTTTTTCAACTCTGCGGCTTCGATCTCGGCAATCTCTCTGACGCTCCCAGAGCCTAAAACCCGAAAGGAAATTTTGACAAACAGAATTAGCAACAGAAGAAAGAAAAAGACAACCGCCATACCCAGCAAAGTCATTTTGAGTCCGGCTATAATCATTGCCTATCCTAATTTTAAAATGTCTAAAATAATTGGGTGACGTTTTATCGGGATATACTATATTTGCGGTGCAACGGCTAATCTAAAATATTCTTATAGATGATTTTCACGGTAGCAAGAGCTTTGAAAGGAGTCAAGGAAGAGTTTTCTGATATTGGCGTAAAAAATTACAACATTTGATCTGCTAACCAACAGGAATATCAATATAAAGTAGGTGCATACAACATCTTGCGACCGACCTCTCTCCTTAATCGCTGCATTCAATTGCATGTATGTGCTGTCTAAAACAAGTCCGAATGAAAATTGGCCTGTAAATGTAGCTCCAACGTATCAGTGCCAATGTCATCAATTAAAACTACTATAGCACAGGTTTTGAAACCTGATTTTTTCCTCCTGAAATCGATTCTGCTGGGTTATAATTGCTGACGTATAGGGTTAAAAGTCTTCGTATTACTCCCTTAGTTACTCATCAGGCCAAAATACTCAAAACACTTGGGCAAAGATGCAATTTTGCTTTTTCCCCCAAAAACCCTGTCAAGTCTTTTTTTACTTCTTTTTACTTTTTCAGCTGAATAGTTACAACCTGTTTAATAATTTGTCTTGACAATGGGGGTAACCTTAACGGATATTGGCGCCTCAGGCATTCTGGGGTCCGGGTTTGCAAACGGTTTGTCAGGAGATTTTTTATTATAATGACTCCGATATTAAGCCGCCACTTCCGGTAGGGGACCCGGAAAGGTTTTACCGACCCCCGGGGAGAAAAGAGTTCTCTTTCAATCAATACAAGGAGGTACAAAATGAAAAACATCCGGATTATACGTTTCGCTCTAGTTTTGTCGGTGATGTTCAGTCTGGCCATGATAATTCCAGCACCCTCCGGTGCAGCCCAAAACAAAACCCTTGACAACCTCATGGCCGCGTACAACGGTGAGAGCAATGCTCACGCTAAATACCTGGCATATGCCGAAAAGGCCGATGCAGAAGGCTATGGCAAAGTGGCCAGCCTGTTTCGTGCTGCCGCCAGCGCCGAAAAAATCCACCTCACAAACCATGCCCGGGTGATCGAAGGCATGGGCGGAACCCCCAAAGCGGATATCAAACTGCCCGCCGTCAAATCCACGAAGGAAAATCTGGAAGATGCGGTAAAAGGCGAATCCTACGAACGATCCACCATGTATCCGGAGTTTATCACCCAAGCGGAAAAAGAAAATAATACGGATGCGATACTGACCTTTACTTATGCCAAAGCGGCGGAGGCCGAACATGCCAAACTCTATCAAATGGCTCTGGCCGACCTTGCCAAGTGGAAAGCACCGAAAACGAATTTTTATGTGTGTCCGATCTGCGGCTATACAGTGGAAGGCAAACCCTCATTTGCAGCCTGTCCGGTCTGCGCCACCCCTGCAACTTTATATCAGGCGGTTATTTAACAGGCTAACCCGATGGGCTCGGTCGGCAGCTCCCATCGGCAGGAAATCTTTCCGGAGAATTGCGGTCGTCCTGTAAAAACCAGTTTCTCCGAAAAACCGGGTTCGACAGTTGGCACCCGCACTTGCATACCCAGAAAGTGTCACGGAGTTTCATGAAATGATCGACTCAAGCATTTCTTTCTTCTACACACTAATAAACCAGTTGGGTTACCGTCATCCGTTTCATCCCACCCAGGTCCATTTCCCTGTAGGCTTGATTTTTGGCGCCTTCATTCTAGCCGTATGGGGGAAAATGCGCCATCAACCCATGCTGAGCCGAGCGGGTTGGTATTGCATGATTATTGCCATGATATGGATTCTACCCACAGTCATTACAGGTTTAATGGACTGGCGGCACTTTTACGCCGGGGCATTGTTCTTTCCATTCACAATGAAATTCATACTGGCGACGGTGCTGGTGATTCTACTGGCTGTTGGAGTCTTCATCGGTCTCCGTCGTGGGTCTGAATCAAATGGTATGATCGCCATATATGCACTCTGCCTGTTGACGGTGGCTGGTCTGGGATTTTTTGGTGGAGAACTGGTTTACGGGGAAAAGGCCGCACCGGTTAGCGTAGAAAACAGTCAGCTCAAGGATTACCAGCCGGGCCGGGAGCTTTACACCGCCAACTGCGGCGGGTGCCACGCCAATGGCGGCAATGTGATAAAGCCGAAGCTTCCGGTCAAGCACTCGTCTAAAACAGAGGATTTAAAAACTTTCCTGGCCTGGATAAGAAATCCCAGAGCTCCCATGCCTGCCTATTCGAGCCAGGTTCTTTCCGATCAGCAGGCCGGGGATATGTATCAGTATATTATCCAGGTGCTGAATAGGTCCTGACGTCCTCTATATGACCCTGGTTGACGAAACAGGTCCGATAAACACCCGGACAATTGCAAACATACAAGATGTCGAAAAATTCGCTTTTCTGAATCAGAAAAATAGCAGAACCGATCGAATCGCCTCAGATTTACAAATTGAAAAATTTTTCGATATCCGATCCTTGCCCGCCGGTCGACCTATCCATTCTATACTTTGAACGGCTATAAGTTGCGATTTCCTTTAGCTCCCTCGCCCATTGGGAGAGGGTTGGGGTGAGGGTAAAAAAGCGCAGATTGTGACCGCTCAAAGTATAACTTATTGCGCCTGTAAACTCTCCATGGCACGGTTTTTCCTCTTTCAGATTTAAAAAAGGGTATCCGTCTGGCCACAAGGTGCAAGAAACAGAATACCTATTTGGATTCAACGTTGGATTTCATAACGTTAGAGACGGGTTTATCTGATGAATCGGACAAACCCATCAATTGACGGATGGCATCAAGGTTCGCCAAGCGGTTCCGGTTTGCCAAAAAACCGTAATGCCTTATTCGGACGAAGCGCTTGGGCAGGCTGTGAAGCAAAAACCGCCCGATGAACTCGACGGCGGTGATCGTGAGCGATTCAGTCCGCCCTTTCTTGCGGTTTTTAAAGGTGAAGGTCACCATGCCGTCTATAACCTGCTTGATGCGACTGTTGGCAATCGCCACGCGGTGGGTGTAGCGTGCCAGGTATTCCAGGACAAGTTCGGGCCTTTTCACCGGATCGCGCACATCGATAATCCATGGCTTTTCATACAGCCGGGCTTTCAGGTCATCGTATTGATTTCCGGCAAACTTGAGATCCCCGCGTTGACAGGCTCTTTTCATCAGATCCATGAACTTTCCGCGAAACACAAGCGACAAGGCCCGCTCGTTAAACAGGTAGCCCCTCTTTAAGGGCATCCAGCATGAGCCGTCTTTCGAGACAGCCTCACCGGCAACCAGAAAGTGCAGATGAATGTGCGCGTTTAGCTTCTGGTCCCAGGTCTGCAGTGTGGCAATAAAGCCCAGTTTGCCCCCAACGACCTTGAGCAGCATCCGTTGGCTGTCGATATGATCGGCTTTTAAGCGTCTCACCTCACCGGCCCTGAGCCTTGCCGTGTAGGTGGTCATAAGCATCAGCCGGTGTTTCAGGTTTTTCGGGGCACCGATAATCTTGGCGACCTGCTGTTGGGAGAGCACGGTGGGAAGTTTACGGGGCTTTTGGGGCAGACTGAAATCAACGGCGATTTGCCGGTCCAGAATGTGGGTATAGAAAAACCGCAGACCGGTCAAAACAAGGCAGCAGCTCTTAGGTGCATTGCCCTTTTCGTTTTTCAGATACAGCAGATAATCCTCGATCATCTCTTTGGTGATGGTTTCAGGAGACTGCTGATAATGTTTGGCCAGCCCGGTGACGGCAGCAAGGTAAGCGCGTCGAGTGTAAATCGGATCATACTGGCACACGGGGGGCACGGAAAAGCGAGGTGCTTCGCTGGACTTGGGCGGATAACATCAATTTTGAAGAACGTTGGGTGCGACTCGGGACGAGAAAAAATAAAACCGGCGAGATGACGTATGAAAAATTGTGGATGAACGACGACTTGTATAAGCTTCTAAAGTGGCAATGGGATCATCGCCACCGGCGACAGACGACCACAGAAATTTATGTCGAAGGGAATTATACCGACACCAAAGAAGCGATCCGTTTGCTCGAACAGTCCAACCTTGAGAAAATCTCCTGAAATTCACTCAGTTTTTCACTCAGCGGGACATAAAAAAAGGACTCACGTTCTAATGTAAGTCCTTGTTTTTATTGAGTGGCGTCCCCAACCGGATTTGAACCGGTGTTGCCGGCGTGAAAGGCGCGTCCCTAGGCCCTTACCCATACTGTAACATACTGAAAATATTATAACATGAAACGCAAAATCTGATTCAAAAACCATAAATTCCTGGGCAATTTATGTCCGCGTTTATGTCCGCTCGAAGGAAATTCCCATGAGCGAAAACCCTACAAAAATTAATCCCGTCTGTCAGCAGATGTTAAATTGCCGGTTGACCGGGAACATCACCCCCATCAGTTGGTTCCGCAACATTTTAACCGATTCCGGCAAACCTGACGTTGTGGCAATCATCCTGCTTTCGGATATCACCTACTGGTACACGCCGGTGATGACCCGGGATGAGCATACCGGAGATGTGATCGGCATTCAACAAAAATTCCAAGCCGACAAACTCCAGAAGACCTACCAGGAATACGCAGACATCTTCGGCTTTTCCAAAAACCAGATCAAGAACGCCATCGATAATTTGTGCGACCAGAATCTGATCACCCGTGAATTTCGCCATATCAAAACCGGAACCGGGCTTGCGATCACCAACGTGATGTATATCGAGCCGATTTTCGAAAATATCGTAAAAATATCCAATAAAATCAGATCCCCCAAAAAAGTAGTGGGATATCCCCCTAAAAAGTTGAGGGATATCCCGTCAAAAAGTGAGGGGGTATCCCCCCAAAAAGATATGGGACCTCCCTGTAAAAAGTTAGGGGACCTCCCCCCAAAAAGTGGGGGGACGTATACACAGATTACTACAAAGAATTCTACAGAGAATACAACAACCACCACAACAACACGCGAGGCAGCGGTTGTTACTTTTGAGAATCGTTTTTCGGAACCCATTCGATCCCGCATCCCCGAAATTTACCACGATCACAAAGACGTATTGGCAAACATCGAAGCGTATCTTCAATCCCACGGCGAGGCATATGTTACAACCGAGCTCGACTATGCCGCAGCCCATTCGACCAAGGATGGCGGGTTTCCCGCATTTTTAAGGCGCTCCCTTTCAAACGGCTGGGGAACCGAGAACCTGAAGATTCAGCAGGCCGTCCAAAACGAACAGCTCATTCGGGAGCGCCGAGAAAAGGAAAAAGAGCATGAGGCCAGACGCACCGAACAGCAGCGCCTGGCCGACATCGAAAAGAAGAATCGGCGGATCGATCAAAAGATTCAGGAAACGCTTGAGAGCCTTACACCTTCGGAGCTTGGCCGCATCGAAACCGAAGCCTGGGCCGAAGCCGAGCGAAAAACCCCTAAACTCAGAGGGCAACAAGGTCAGATGTGGGCGGCGGCAAAAGAAAAGTTATCTGTCCTGTCGGATCGCGAACGCGATTCGCTCTACGAGGTTGCCAAAGCTTCCGTACGCTCCTCCATAGGTGGCCTATTGGGAGAAAATCATCCCGGATTCCTCCGGGCGGTTGATAACCAGGTGCTCAAAGAAATCCAGGCGAGATACCCCCTTAAAGCACCGTTGGCCTGCCTCCGGCAGGAGCGGGTCAAAACAGAGGCCCAACGCATCTTAAAAACCATCATCATTCAAAGTCACGGTCTTTTAAAGATCGACGGGGCCGGGGAAACCATATGAAGCAGCTGTTTTACGGGATTGTCATTGCAGCTTTGTTGACCGGCTGCTGCGGGGAAGCAACTCCTGTCAGGAGGGTTGATCCGCCAAAAGCCGCCGAGCAAAGAGAATTTCAAGGCAGCAACATCGTCGATTGCAAGAAAATTCCATTAACAACGCCACCAAGGGAGGATTGAGCCATGCAAGCCATCAGCAAAATGAGTGCCGCCGTCTATGTTTTGATCATCGGGCTTTGCCCAGCCCTGGCATTTGCTTTCGAGGCTCCGGCCGAAGGAAGCTTCGCTTTCAGCGTCTACGATCTTTTCATGAACGAAATCTTAACGGGCGCAATCGGTTTTGTCATCGCCGCCGGGTTAATTCTCTACGCCATTTTCTGGGCTGTACGCAGCAACGTTTTCGGCACCATCGTTTGCGCCATCTGCGCCGGACTGATCATCTTCATAGAAGATGTCGTCATTTCCCTGGGAATAACCATTACGGATATTGGGACCCTTACTTTCACAGGTCTTTTTTAACGATGTTGCTATTTTAAGGACACCCAATGAAATACCGGATACCCCGTTATTTAAACGAACAGATAAGATTTATCGGGCTGCAAAGCGATGAATTCATTATCGTGCTTCTATCTTTCTACTTTTGCGCTATCTTTCGCTTTCAATGGATGGTTCTATTTCTGAACCTAGCGATGGTGGTCGTATTCATCTGGTTGAACCGCAATTTTCCCAGGGGCTTTATCCGGCATTTAGCCTATTTCAGCGGCTTTTATAAATTCTCCCACTATCCGGAATTCTTTGCCAACAGGTTTGTGGAATGAGACTTAAAATTTACGGTGATAAATTGGCCAACGCCATGGCCGAAAACGCCCTTCTCAAGCTTTGTCTGGTTCTCTTGACAGGCATCACCATTTTCAACTCCATCGTGGCCTACCGCGCAATGAACAACCAGAAGGTGGTTATATTGCCGCCGATGGTGGATCATAAGGTCGAGATTAGAGGTAACGATGCCGACGATGAATACCTCAAGATGATGGGTCGATACTCGATCAAGCTGATATTGGATTATACCCCCAGCAATGTTGAGCAAAACTTTTCCGATTTCCTTAAACTGGCATCGCCGGGCGTTTTCAGTTCCATGCGCAGCGGCCTGAACAAAATCATCGAAGAGGTGATCCGCCTGCGGGTCAGTTCCTCCTTTCACATCCACACCATCAAAAAATTGGGTAGCACCAACAGAATCGAACTTGTCGGCCTGCGGTCCAAGCATGCCGATGACGTGCGCATCGAGAGTGCAATTGAGCACCACATCATCGAATACGACATCGATGAAGGAACCTTCAGAGTAACGGGAGTGTCACAAAAAAATGGAGTGTAAACCACCATCCAAATTGGTCGTCGCAGGGCTGGTCGCTTTGCTTTTCCCGATCCTGTCCCAGGCATCTCAAACAACCAAAACAACTAAGGCTACCGAAGACCCAAACATTTACCAGGTATCGGAAAAGCTGACCCCAATCGCACTGGCCCCGGAAGCCGTAAACCGTATCCACAGCAGCGAGCCAATCCAAAAAATCAATGCCCCCCAAGCCCTTGTCCTGGAAGTGGAGTACCAGGGAAACAATGCTTTTATCACCCTCGGCAAGAAAGCCAAACAGGGGGTGATTTACATCATTACCCAGAGTGGTGCAGTTTTTTCACTGGATATCACCCCTAAAAAGGGTCTCAAGGCCAGGGTCATCCACCTGGATTCACAAAGCCGCAAAGTAAAGGACAACCAGGTCAGGTTTGCCAGCCTGGACCCGGAAACCGCCGCCGTTGATTTGATCCGCAACGCCTTTGCCGACACCATTCCCGACAACTTCAATGTGACCCCAAATAATAAGGGCATAAATGCGATCAAACATCTCCGGATAACCTTGCGGCGAACCGTCAGCATCGATGGGGTGCCCCTGGCGCTAAACGAATATCTGGTCAGCATCGCGCCTCTATCGGGCCTTGCCGAAGTGAAAGTGGATGAAGGCTCCTTTCTGGTTCCGAAGCTGACCCGCAATCCAACGGCCATCGCCTTGGGCAAGAATTTGAAACAGTTTGTGGACGGCAAGGCAGTGTTGCGTCCGGGTCAATACCTGCGCCTATTTATCGTCGAACACTCACACGATTGATTGAATCCAATGAATAAACTCAAAGAGTTGTTTAGAAATTTAAAAAGTAAAGACAAGAGCCGGATCGTAAAGATAGTCATCGGCTTGGCACTGGTCGTCTTGGTGATGAGTGCCTACCAATTCACCAAAAACAAAGATAAACGCATAAAAACTCGCACCGATATCAAACAAAATAGTTTGCGTTTTGACGAACGGACCTTCGAGAAGACGATCTATAACAAAACCCGGGCCGATGTCGAAGGCCTCCGCCAGGAGCTGGTCGATTTTAAAAAGGAGATGCGAGATATGCTCTCTCAAAAAATCCAGGAGGTCGAGAAAACAGAACGTTACAACGGTAAAAATACAACCCCAAACGGTTTCCCGGAAAAACCCGCTGACTCAAAATCGATCAGAAAAATTCCCCCCCAAAAGCTATCCCTGACAGCGCCGCTGCCTTTGATCGATAAGTTTCAATTAAATGAAGTTCCCGAACCTAAAAAGAGCCTCTCTGAGGAACACAGCACGCGGCGGGGGCACTCGAATCTCACCAAGAAAGATCAGCCCATCAAACAGATTGCGGTTTTTGAAAACCCCCATGCAACCCAAGGCGATTTGCAGGGAGGCGAAGATATCAAGGTCCATCTGCCGCCTTCCTTCATGGAGGCCAACCTGCTCAATGGCGTCACCGCACCGGCCACGGATGTAGGAAAAAACAACCCCATCCCCATGCTGATCCGGGTCAACAACCTGGCGGTCCTGCCCAACAACGTCAAAAGCAACACCAAGGGCTGTTTCGTGGTGGCTGAAGGGTACGGCAGCCTGGCCGATGAGCGGGTCCACGCCCGCCTCCTGACCATCTCCTGCATCAACCAGAAAGGGGGCACGGTCATCGATCAACCCATCAAGGGGTTTGTGGTCGATACCGACGGCAAAGAAGGCATGAAAGGTCATGTCTATGCCAAGTTCGGCCAACAAATCGCCCGGGTGGCCATCGCCGGATTTCTGGAGGGCCTGGGCGAGGCCATGACTTTAGGCCAACAGGAGTTTACCTACGGCGTCAATACCGGGGTTCAAAGCAGCCAGTTCCGGAACACCGATCCGGATACCCTGGCCAAGGCCGGTATCGGCCAGGGTATTGTCAATGTGGCCGAGGATCTCCAGAAGTTCTACCTGAAGCTGGCCGAACAATCTCTGCCGGTCATCGAAGTACACCCCACCAAAAACATCACCATTGTGATCAGCGAAGGGGTGGACATCGCCATAAAGAAACAGGAAACCTCAAAAGTGGAGCTTGAAGGATAGATGAAAACCAAATGGTTATTGATACTTCTAATCTCAATCCTGCCCCTTGGGGGGTGCCAGATCCTCAATCCCTATGATGCCTCCAGCGACTGCCCGGACCCCTATAAAGGCGATTGCGTCTCCATGGAGACGGCCTACCGGAGATCCAAGGCCGATCCCAACAATAGCGAACCCTACAGAGTCGACCCCCGGCATGACTCGCCCCTCATTAAGGATCGACCCCAAAGGAGTGAGAACACCCCCATCCCGCTTGAAGGTGACTCGGTCTACAAACAGGAACTCTACCAGGAGATCGCCGGGTTGGTAAAACAGCCCATAACACCTGTCCGGATATCCGCCAAGCTCATGCGGGTCCTGATTTTAGGATATGACCGCGAGGATCGCTTTTACAGCCATCGCTATGTATTTTTCGAAAGCGACAAACCCCGCTGGATCTTAAACATCATCGAGTAAAGACCATGCTGCTACTGGATAAAATATTGGGCGTGGGTGACGCCCTCAACGCCCAGCGCTTCAGACGCCTGGTGGATCGGGATAAATTCTCGGTATACTTGCCCTACCAGGCCTGGGACAGCGATAGCAAAGCCTACCATAGCGCCGACGACACCTTCGGCTATGTGTGGGAGTGCACCCCGTTGGTTTACGCCGGCACGGATGTCTTTGACACCCTCAAGGGCTGTATCCATAGCGGGATCCCTTATGGAAGCGTCCTCCAGTTCATGATGTACGCCGATCCGGATTGCGAGGGCCTGTTCGCCCATTACCAGGCCCTCAAAACCCGTCATAATCCCTTTTTGGACACCCTCACCGACAACATGCTCAAGCACCTTTCCGACGCCGAGTTCGGATTAAAGAGCAACAACAACATCCCAGTACGCAATTTCCGCCTGTTGGTGAGCCTCAAATTCCCGCCGGGAGGGGAACTGAGCGACAAGTTTGAATTTGCCGCCCTGTCGGTAGCCGAAGCCCTCAAGGGGTCGGGTTTGAACCCCATCCCCCTCGATCCTAACGGCCTTATTGGCCTTCTATCCAAAATGCTCAATATCCGGTCCAACACCCAGGTCGCCCATTACGATTCGGATCTGGAGATCCGCAAACAAATCATCCGCGCCGGCGTGATCGATGCCAAATTTACCCATATGGAAATTGCAAGTGGATCCGATTCTAAATACCTGAAAGCCCAGACCATCAAGGGATGGCCCATCGGTGAGATTGAACCCCTCAGCATGAACCGCATTATGGGCGGTATCATGGGGGCCAGTGACGATACCAATCAAATTACCTGCCCCTTTTGGGTCACGGTCAATATTGTGTTCGGTGAGCTGTCAAGGCGCATCCGCTCCAAAACCGAATTGATGATGCGCCAGGAAAAAAGGGGCGTCCGGGGTCAGAAAGAAAACGAACGGGAAGCCGAGTATCGCTGGGCCGCCAAGGAATTGATCAGTGGCAACCTGTTTGTGCGGGTCACGCCCATCATCTGGAATATCGGCCGTTCAAAGGAGGAAGTCGATACCAACTGCGCCCAGATCAGCCGGATCTGGCATTCCCAGGGGGGCGGGTTCGTGCTCCAGGAAGATATGGGGATTTTAACGCCGCTATTGATCGCCTCATTGCCCCTGGGTCTTTACAACATCAGCACCAACGTCGATTTTATGGACCGCGACAAAATAATGCCCGCTGAGACCGCCTTGCGGCTGCTGCCTATCCAGGGCGACTTTACCGGCTCCGGGCAGCCCACGGCTCTCTTTTTGGGCCGCAAAGGGCAAGTGGTATCCTACGGGATGTTCAACGAAGGTTCGACCAACAACAACGCGGTGGTGGCCGCCACCACCGGGGCGGGCAAATCCTACCTGATGAACTATCTTCTCAAGGAGATCTATTCCAATGGAGGCTTGATACGGATTTTCGATCTGGGCCGCAGCTACGAAAAGCTGACCAAGATTCTGGGCGGCAATTTCATCGAGTTTACTGAAAACTCCAACGTGTCCCTCAACCCCTTCACTCATATTCGCAGTATCGACGAATCCATCGACTCCCTTTCGGCTATCCTCTACCAGATGTGCTACTCGGCCACCGGGCAAATGCCCACTGAAACCAAGATGACCATTTTGAAAAACACGGCGCGGGCCGCCTGGGAGCTGGAAGGAAACGACACCGATATCGATACCATTTACGGGTTCTTGAATCGCTTTACTGAAGTATCGAAACGGATGGAATCCGATATCGACCTGGGCAAGATCAACGATATCGACTCCATTGCCGCAGAATTGGGCTTCAATCTGAAAGACTTCACCACCAAGGGTCCCTATGGCAAGTGGTTCGCGGGGCCGGCTACCCTGGATATCCGTAACGATGAATTCGTGGTCCTGGAAGTCGATTCCCTAAAAGATATGGATTCTCTATTCCGGGTGGTCTGCATGCAGATCATCCATTACATCACCCAGAATCTCTATCTATCCAACCGCCGGAGGCCAAGGGTGATCGTCTTCGAAGAGACCGCTCAATGGGTCAGTAAAGACAGTTATATCGCGATGGTGATCGAGGCCGGCTATCGCCTGGCCCGCAAATATTTCGGATCGTTCATCACGGTGCTTCAATCGCCCTTGGACATCGCCAATTTCGGCAAGGTTGGCCGGGTGATCAACTCCAACTCGGCCTATAAATTTTACCTGCAATCCAGGGATTACCCCCAGGCCATCGGAGAGAAGATCATCGAATACGGCGATTTTATGGGATCGATTTTAAATTCGGTGCGCCTGGTGAAGCCAAAATACTCCGAGTTTTTGATGGAAACGCCAAACGGCACCGGCGTGGCGCGGCTCTCCCTCGATCCGGTGGCCTATTATGCTTTTACTTCCGATCCCCAGGACAATGCCCGCATCAATGTGCTTTTAAAGCAAGGGTACCAATATCATGAAGCGATTCAAGAACTGGCCGATCAAAGGGGCTATTAGGATCGGCTTATTGGCCGGGTACCTGGTAGGCACCCTGGGTGCTGTCCAGGCCAAGAACCTGGGCCAAGCGGGGCCGGTGTACCCGATCATTGAAACGAGTGTTAGGCAGCGTCAGGAGCCCAACCAAAAGCGTCGTTCCCAATCGTTTGCGCCCCTGTCCCTGCCCCCTGCTTTGGTTGAAACAGAGCAATTTCTGGATCTGAGCTATACGGTGCCCCAAGACATCACCGACGCAGATGGCAAGGTGCTCTATCCCAAGGGATATCGCTTCAATCCCTTGGAGCATCGCCGTTTTCGCACCATGGTCGTCATCAATGGGAGCGATGCAAAGCAGATGGATTGGGCCGATAGCCTTGAAGATGCCGCTGATCCCATGACGCGAATAGTGATTACACAAGGCGACAAGGCCGCCGTGTCCCTGCGATTCAAGCGGCGTGTCTATCGCTTGCATCCCCAGGTGGCCCAGCGCTATCGCATCACCAGCGTACCCGCCATCGTTAAGCAGAAAGGAGCGGTCCTTGCGGTTACAGCCATACCTATCCATTAGTTGGGTGTTGATCTTAATAACGCCCGCCCTGGTGGGCGCGACGTGAGTGGAACGCGAATGGAACCCAGGCGGGTTCGACTTAGATATACAGGTACTCGGGGTTTGTGAGTGTTGTTACGGTGAGTATTGTAGAACAGGCTCTCTAATTGCATTCTGGGAGCCTCATCGGATTATTGAGACAGTTAAAGACCCATATTGCTCGCCAACCGATTCCAGTTCATTTTTATTGAGTGAATCCTCCGTCGAGGTCGATGATCTGGAACAAATGCAGCTAAGCGGCACACATTCCGATCATTCCAACACCGAAGATGCAACTGTTTTCGCACAAGTACATTATCTTTCGCACCCCATGATAGATGCAATAATCGATGAGTTTGACGATATGTGCTGGGAATACTCTGACAACGGAATGGAATATATATCTGAGAGCGACAGTGAATGGCAGGATATTTATAGTTCCATGTGGTGGCCTGAAGCGGATATGTTCGCGAAACTGTCACTTGTGGAGACATGTATGGCCGATGCCGCTACTGCACAATTTGGCGCTCCTATTGATGTGCTTTATTGGTGTATGGGCGCTTGGGGAATGCTCTTTAATATGAATGGTCACATGAACCAGGATGAATACACAACAGGAAATGCAGGGTTAGCGGCGCGGACCATAGCCCATATGGGCCGCCGGGGCTGCTTAATGGATGCGGCTTCAACAACCTGCTACGCAATACCAATGCCTATCTGGATAAAAAGCTACTTTAGACTACAACCATTAAGGCCGAGCGAGCGATCTGCAAAAATTCCCATCGGCCTGGCTCCCTTACTTTGGAGTGGAAATCTGAATAATGTCGACCGAGACGGAGACAACTTCGCCTGGCTGCTCTGGAGGCTTCGTATTTGCTGTGCCAGTTGATTTATAATTCGGAAATATTTACCATCAAATGGGCTGTTATGAGATTAATCAATTGGGTGATATCAGTTTCATTAATCGTATGGCTAGCCCCCCAGGCAAACTCACAGGATGTTGAAAAAATCGCCAAGGATATCGGGAAAAGTCCCTATTATAAGCGGGCCAAACAATTCGCGGAACGGATCGAAGAGGAGCTGAATCGACGCGTAAGGCAAAAGATCGAAGAAAAAAAGGCCGCCATCGATGCCCTAAACGATAGGATTTGGAGTGAAACCGTTGAATCCGGAGAAACCGAAAGCAAAGATCACGACACGCTGCTCGGTGCCGAGTCCAGAATTTATATATTCGTGTCCCGCTCGGTTCCCCTGGATACTCTCAAAGCCTATGCCGCCGGTATCGAATCCCTTGGAAAGAAAAACTTTTGCTTCGTGTTCAGGTATTTTCCCAGGAACTTTTTGGATTCTTTTTTAAGAAAGGAGCCGGACTGTATGGCGGACGATTGCGTGGTCAAGGCCAAGATTATCATCAGCGACCGCCTCTTTCAGCGTTACGGTGTAACTAAGGTGCCAGCGGTGGTCTTTGAGCCCGACATTACCCATACGAATAACAACTGGCTGCTTGTGTATGGCGCGGTGCCTTTAGGAGAAGCATTGACCCTTTTTTATAGAGAGTCGGGCCAGCATGAATTTAAAATTGCCGCCAATCGGGTTGCCCACAATTGAAGTATTTGAAGTTGAACGCCAAAATTTTCGGGTGTTTGGTGATCCTCTGCATATCGCTTTTGGTCGGCATGGCCATACCGGGACACCTGACCATCACCAAAACCCATAGCGTCAAGCACCATCTGTTTTGGGAGATCAATCGGTATCCACCGCAAAAGGGTGACTACGTGCGCCTCTCATTTTACGAACCGAAGGTAGGTTGTGCACCATGCAGCATCGTCAAGCGGATCGGCTGTCTGCCTGGGGATCGGTTGGTAAGTGAAGGTTTTAAATACTACTGCAATGGCGAGTTTTTGGGTCAATGCCAAACAGGAATAAATATAGAGCCATTTCAATTCAGCGGAACGGTGCCACGGGGCATGATTTTTCTCATTGGGGATAGGGATAACAGCTATGATTCACGGTATTTCGGGTTCAGACAGATTGCTGACATCGAAACGGTGCTGTTTCCTCTTTTTTAGCCTGTTCATGATGGCATCATCGGCATTGGCCGAGGATACCTTCTGGGAGGATCGCAAACGGGGCTATTTCTGGTACGATGATCCGATCTGGGAAGCGCCCCAGGATCAAGATCCAGCTGTTAAAGATCAACAAGTTATTATGCAACACGAAGGGGATGCATCACCGGACAATTACAGCTATGAGGATCTGTTCGACCTGCATCCGGACCAGTTTGCGGTAGTGATCGACGCGCGGCTCAAACACGCGGTGCATCGCCCCACCGAGGAAAATGTGCTGAGTTTTTTAGAGGCCACCGACGTGGCCAAAAAAAGAGCCGCATGATGGCCAATGTCGCCGGCTATGTGGCCATGCAGAACCCTCGCTTGACTGGCGAGTCCCGGTATCCCTATTCACAGCCCGGCCGCAGCGCCTATCTTCAACAACGCAGCAAAAAGATACAAGCCAGTTTAGAGAACTTCAGGGATCGATATGCCATCATCGCCTTCAATCAAGCGGGGTGCGGGCATTGCGAAGCCCAAGAGGAGATATTGGCCCATTTCGAGTATTTGAACCACTGGACCGTACGGCGGATCGATATCAGCCAGAACCCGGCGCTGGCGGCCAAATTCCAGGTTGAGATGACGCCAACCCTGCTTCTGGTATCTCGCGCCACCCAGGAATCTCAAATCATATCATCGGGTGTCATTGCGTTGGATCAGCTGAATAAACGGATTTACCAGCTGGTTCGTCTGATGGAAGGCCGCGCCGATCCGCAACAATTCTACCAAATGGATTTTTACGAAGCCGCAAATTAGCCGGGGGATTTCGATGCACAAGCGATTCCTACTAACCATCACCATTGTCCTCATGACCTGCGGTGCTGCGTTTGCCGATGACTGGATCGACAACTGGATTCAACAAGCTACCACCAGCGGACCCAATATGTTCGAAAGCCAGAAACGGGGCTATGCCTCGGCCGGCAGCTTGTCCCTTCGCTTTCGCAACGAAAAGGATTATCTGGTCAACTTCGCCCCACCGCGTTTTCGGGCCGGGTGCGGCGGCATCGATATGTTCCTGGGAAGTGTTTCCTACCTGGATGCAGAGTATCTGATGGAAAAGCTAGAACGCATCGTTGAGGGTGGGATGGCCACCTTTGTCTACGATATTGCCATGTCGGTACTTTCCGAGCCCATCCAAAAATCGATGAAGTCCCTGGAAGCCCTGGTGGATCGGCTCAACCAGCTGCAAATCGACGATTGCAAGGCAGCCAAGGGTGTTGCAACCTATTTGAAAAGCACCTCCTCAGGTGAGGATCAGTCCGAAGCACTCCAGAAATTCCTGGTCGAAAGCGGCATCAACGGGTTCTATCAAAGCTCTCAGGATGAGTACAGCAGGGCCAACACCGACCAGGTCAGGGGAGAAACCGGGGTTACCGTTGACGCCATGACCGCCGGCTGTCCGGAAGAGATGCGGCGGGTCTTTTTCAGTGACGGCTCGCTGTTGGCCAACGTTGCCAAAGAAAATGACATTCCCGAATCCCAAACCCGGATCATGTCCGCCTTTGTCGGGGATGTGGTTATCGAAGATGGTCGCTATTTCATGGTGGGGCCGTGCTATAACGATCCGGGGGATGTGGATGCGCTGATCTATGGGGATCTCATCACCCGTAACGCCTCAAACGAGTGTGCGCAGCTGGATTATATCCGTATCGGCGGAGTCAACTATGACTCCCTCTATAATTGGTCCTTCGCCATGATCCGTGAGATTATCACGGCCATTGGCACCAAAGCGGAGTTGTCCGAACCGGCTCAGGCCTTTATCGAAATTATGCCCTCACCGGTCTATATGCTGGTTCTAAACGACATCAAGGCTGTGGGTGATTTGGATAACGTGGAAGAGATTTCGGGCCGTATGGCCTATGTATGTGCCCTCTCTTATGCCTATTACATGAGCAAGTCGTTATTGTTCAATACCTACAAGCTCTATCACGATGCCATGCGTATCGCCCAAAACCAGTTGGGACCGGATGCTGCGGGCAGCTGTGTCCAGAAGCTGGTTGAACAGCCGGCCAGTTATGTTGAAGCTATCCTCGACCGACTGGACAGCATGTACAGCTATCTCGACGGGGCCTATGCCGTTACGATGCAGCGCATCACCAACGATCTGGAGCAGGAACGACTGATCCAGACCCGAAGCGACCGGCTGACCCAAAACTCCTTTGACCAATCGGGGATAAAATAATGAAGCGCCCCTTAAGCCTGATCACCCTTTTGATTTTGTTGGTGCCGAGGCGCGCCCTGGCCGATTTTCCGGACACTTTCCGAGAGTATGTGACCTATGGGGGGTTTCATTCGATCCACAATGCCTTGAGCCGTATTGCCCTCAGCTTCTCGGACAACTCCTATGAAGGGCTCTTTGTGGCATTTCTGGTGGTAGCCTTGACCTTCTGGCTGGCCTGGGGTTCCATCGGATTTTTTCGCAACGGCAGCGTGTTAGGGTTCATCTATATGGCCTTTACCATATTGGCCGGGTGCATTGTTTACATCGCCCTGATCCGACCCACAACCACCATGGTGGTCCATGATGAGCTGTTGAATATCCACCAGGAGGTGGCCGAGGTTCCCGAAGGGGTGGTCCTTCTGGCCGGCATGCAAAACAGTTTTACCCGTACCATGACCGACATTATATGGACATCCGCTGCTCCCGGGGTTTACGACTATCGAGAAAACGCCAACGGGGATGTCTATAATATCCTGCGCCAGATCTATAACGGAGAGATTGATATCTCCAGCAACACCGGCAACGGACGCTATTTAAACAACTCTTTGCGACGCTACTGTGAGGATTGCGTCACCTTTGAGATCCTGCGGCCGGAAAGCGAACTGAACGTCAATCTGTTCGCCACCAGTTCCGATCTAACCGAGCTTTTGGCAGCGGCGCAAAATCCGTCGGTCTTTACGGTCTATTTCAGTGATGCCTACCGGACCGGAACTACGGTGAGCTGTGCCGAGGCCTATAATCTGATTGTGGGCGATTTGAACGGTATCACCGACATCTCCTTGGAGAACATGAACTTCTGGCGCACCAAGTGCACCGAGGCCGGCTACCACAACAGCGAGGGGATGATTGGCCAGGATCAGATCGAACGCTGTATCGAGCGTACCACAGAATTTTTATCCTACATCACCGAAGGCGATGTGGCCCCCTCCGAGGTGACCCGCAATATCCTGATCGCCCGGGAACTCTGGAACGCGGCCCTTAACGCCGATATCGGTAACCTGGGGGATTACAAAATCAGAACCGCGCTAACCGGTGAAGCTATCTCCACGGATCGCTGGCTGCCGCTGATCAAAGAGGTGATGACCGCCATCTATTTGGGGTTGGTGCCGTTTTTGGTCATTTTATTGCCAACTCCCCTTTTGGGTCGCGTGGGGGGGCTGATCATCGGTTTTTTCTGCTTCTTGACGGCCTGGGAGGTATGCGATGCCCTGATCCACAGTTATGCCATGGACCATACCGTCAACTTCTTCAATGAAATCAGGCGCAACGGGCTGAGTTTCAAATCCATCGGCATGATTGAAAACCAAAGTCACAGGTCCATGCTGATGTTCGGCAAAACCCGCGCCGCCACCATGATCCTGGCAGGTGTGATCTCCGGAGTGATCGCCAAATTCGGCGGGGCAGCCTTGGCCCACTTTGCCAATACGATGAACTTCAGTCATTTAGGCCGAGAGGCGGCAACCCAGGTTAATGATCCCTCCCAGCAGGCCAACACCTTGGAGTCCTACGCCAAAACGCCGATCCCATTGGAAACCCATCGCAACCAGGGCTATCACGAGATGGTGCGACTTTCGGGTCTGGCCTATGCCGGCAACGTCGCGGGCGGCAGGCAACTGATTGCCGACAGCGGGGGATCGTTCCCGGTTGCTGCCACTCACAAAGGCCAAGAGATGACCAATCGCACTCTGGATGGCTCGGCCAGATACACTGCCGTCAACAAGCAAGCCGGGATCAAGGGCATGGAGGGACAGGACGCCCGGGACCTGATGCAGGAAAACCAGGTAGCCAGCGACTTAGCAGTTGCCGAAAGAGCCGAAAGCCTCGGCATGGAGCAGCATTACGACCGGACCAGTACGGAAATGGTCAGACGCGACGCCGCGCTCAGGGAGTTGGGTGAAGGGGGTGACCTCAGTGACCGACAGGCTCAGATGGGGACCATTTATGGCACCCAGCAGCGGGGCACATTGGATGCCAACCGCGATTTGGGTCCCCAGGGCGTCTATCAGACCGCCTATACCGATAGCGCCCGTCACAGTGCCCATTCCATCGTGGCTAATGTCGCGGCCGGAGATATTCTCCAAAACGGCGCCGTCAGCCCTGAAAACCGGGATCTTCTCAATCGGATGAACGACAACCCTGACCTTAAGGGCCACGTGCAAACCGCCGTCCGCATGGATGTATCTCCGGACGCAGCCGAGGCGAGCGCCCTGGCAACCTATTTTAGCGCCCACGGGCACAATTTTTCACCGGGTATGCTCCAGGGCTCACAGGTGAGTTTTAAAATGGCCTACGACCCGGAAAGCGGTGATGTGGTGCCCTCCAATATCAAGGTATCAACCGGTGCCGGCTATCACAAGATCGGCCAATACTTTGAGCGGCCAATCACGCCCGACAGTCCTTACGCCTTGACCAACCCATCATCCGGGGATACCGTAACCATTACTTCGGGCCGGGTTTACGGGCAGTCCGGAGTATACCAGCAGGCCGATGGATTCATGTCCGACGGCACGCCGGTAGCGCTGGGATCTTCCGATGGTCGATTTATGGACCGCATGGCATTGGGTGAACGGTTCAACGGGTTTGGGTCGCCATATGTGCTCTCCCGGATGGCTCAGGGGATCGACACAATGTTAAGGGGGGTCGACTTGACGGAAGCCTCTCAACGTGCCGAAGTAGTCCCGCAAATCGCGCGGTCAGTCTCTTCTAATTTTGTATCCGCCAATCAAAGCTATGTTGATCAGGTGGCCTCGACATTGGGCGGTTCCGTCAGTGGGGGGCTGAGCAAAGGCATTGGAGCTTCCGGCAACGCAGGTGCATCGTTTACCAAACGAGATGTGACCGAATTTGCCCAAAACGTAATCACCCAACGCCTGATAGATGTAGCCGCCAATGCCACGACCAATGAAGCCGCCAGGGAGGCACTGCAAAATGAAATCAGTTCCATGACAGCCAACAACTTCAGATATATGAAATCGGCCATCAATGAGTATAGCCAGAATCACATCAAGGATGTGGTCCGTGATGCGGCGGATAAAATGAGAGATGGTTTTAAAGATTTCGATAAGAACAAAAACAATATGCAAGAACCCCTTAAAGATTGGGATAAGGTGGGTATGTAAAGCTGCCAGCCAGCCTGGCGTTGTTCTCGGGCAAATTGCCCCGGATAAAGCGGGGGGAATGAAGTATGTGAGTTTAATTTTATTCCCTATGATATGGCAGAACAGATTATGCAAGTTTTAGAGACCAAAGCTGCCAACCCCATGATAGATTGAGTTGGAGGTCTTCAATGAGTGATGAAAAGTTTTTCTTAATAATAATTCTTGGGACACTCATTACTCTGGCGGGTATGTTTCGATTGATGTCAAATCGATACAAACCAAAAGAGGAAAAGAAAAAAGACGAAGCTGGTCATTTTACGGCGCTGGATATGGAAAAGGAATTTGATGATGATCTGATCACCAATCCCGCGTTCTCATCTTTAAAGGTCAACATTTTCCACAAAGACCGCTATGGCGATAGCGATTAAGAGCCTTCATTTAGTCACAATGATTTTGATCGTTTTGACAATGGGACTTCCAAAAGACACCGTTGCCTTCTGTTTTGAACGCGCGGGCCAAGTTTATTCGATACCGCCTCAGCTGATCGAAGCAATTGCCTGCCAGGAGAGCGCTTTCAATTCCAAGGCGATTCACCGGAACCGCAACGGCTCCTTCGACTATGGTGTGATGCAAATCAACTCCTGGTGGTTTGACGCCTTGGGAGCAAAGCGCTGGCAAGCCCTGTCCGACCCCTGTTTCAATGTAATGGTGGGCACCTGGATACTCCGGGATTGCATCGATCGCTACGGTTATACATGGGATTGTCTCGCGTGCTACCGTTCGGGCAAGCCCCTGGCCGCGTTAAGCGAACCGGTAAAAGAGGATGTCATGCGCTATATCGAGCGCTTGAAGGTCTATTATGAAAGTTTTTAAGTATTAATGGCGAATTCGACGGCGAAAATGCCATCAGCGGTCAACTGTACGCCGAGGAGTGTGGTGCATACGATGAACCTATAGTTTTGACTCGTTAGAGAAACCGCTTCCGGATAATTCGGAACAGACAGGTTGTCGATCATATGCAGCAGCCATCAATCCATCTGAACGAAACTACGGAACGCGCGGCGCATCAGGCCATCGAAGCCGCCGTGATCGAGTATTTTCAGGTAAAGGATTGTATCGTTAATCTGGATACCCATAGCGCTTGCATCCTCTTCGACCCAATTGCCCATCAGAAATGGATCGCGCGGTTCGATGGCCACGCTGAGCCCAATGGTTCGAAAGATATCCCCCTATCGATCCCGTTGGATCAACTGCCTTCCCAAATCAAACAATTGGCCCGGCCCATTTTAGAACGTCTTATGGCGGAGCAGGAGGCGCTGGAATCGTATCTCAAATGGAAACCCCTTGAGCGCAAAATCGTGCCTGGAACCATCACCGAAGCGTCCCAAACCCATTTCAAGATCAGCTTGAAAGGCGGAACAGGCATACTGAACCATAGGGATGGAATAAAGAGGGAACACTATACCCTTGGTGCAACCTATCTATTCCATATTAAACGGGTCAGAATGGAAGGGGAAAATCTCCGAATCCATCTTTCCCGCAGATCCAAGAAGCTCCCGGAATATGTGTTAATGAGCAAATTTCCCAAGTACAAATTCCGCTGCTATCGACGTCTGCCGGGTATCAAATCGTGGATTCGGACCACGGCCCCCCGCTATCGATGGGGTTTGTTTCTTTCCAGAGAGATTCGCCAATCCCTGGCAGGGGAATACCTGCAATTTTATCCTTGATAAAAAAGGAGCATACGATGACTGAAACAAAGAAAGGTGCCAACGGCGCACCGGCAAAGGGAAAAGATTTTTTTGTCGAAATGGCCAAACATCCCCGATCACGGGTCATCATGGCCAACACCTCGGACACCTACATGATGGCCGACATCACCCGCCAGGGGGACATCATCATCAGCAGACTCAGGGACGAGTTGATGCGGTCGATAGATGTCGAAGACTTCACCTGTTATATGGATGAGTACTATAAAATCATCTTCAGTCTCGAAGATCACCTGCAATTCATTGGTTCCAAGGTGGGTATCGACTATCGTCAATCCCGTACCTACAAATCAATCAAGAAGAATCGAAATCAAGCGTCGCCGGACAGTCCACCCCAAACGGAATCATAAAAGACAACCACGGCATGTTTGGATTTTTTTCAAGGAAAAAGAAGTTGCATCCCTCGGGTATCCGCACCATACCCATCGCGGATTTGGCGCCTTTATGGCGCGATCCCAATGAAGGTATCGCCGCTAACGGCAAAGCTGCGGATGTCAATGGCGATGATGCACAACGAGGGCTACCAAATAGTAAATTCCCAGGGGTGGCCGCTTCCAAACACAGTGGAAAAAACCCCAATTTTGAACCTCCGGTAAGTAGTCCGGCAAATGGTAACCCCCCATGGTTTGATGAACAAGGGCTCTTTACCGCTCTGAAAGCCCATTTAGGCGCCGGCCGCACCTCGGCGTTCCAATACAATGGAAGGGCATACTACACTCTTGACACCGTTGCTAAAGCATTAAACGGTCAACGTAGGGTAAAAAACCTCGAACTCCTTGACCCCCAGGCCGTGATCGAATTTTTCAAATCGGACCGCGGGCTGGAGAGCGGCAAGTATGTGATGCGGTTCGATGCGGGGTTGCCCACTAAAATCTACCTCTACTCACACCCTTATCCTGAAAGTGAAATTTCGGGAAGCAGCCGCCCCGCCGATGAAGCCGGGCGCCGCCTGAAAAGCATAAAGCCTATCAAAGCGCATAAACCATGACCGCGTATATTTTAAAGACCGTAACCGGCCTCATCGTTCTACTGATTCTGGTAGTCGGGTTCTATTTTCAAATGGAGATAAGACGGAGGTATCCGGGGTTCGACCCGACGCTGCTGGTCACGGGCGTTCTTTTCTTTGCAGGGATGATTTACGCAGTCATGGACCGGAATATCATTATCGCATTTATCACTATAACCGTCACGGTGGCGATCCCTTATTTAAAACAGTGGGTGGTAGCCTATTGGCCCTATTGATTTCCCCTCCCCTCCCCCGTGTGTCTTGGGTTGCAAAAATGGTGAAAGACGAAACAGTTAACGCGATTCCCATTGGAAGTAGCAGCGAAGCTGGAACCCGCAGCTATTTCAAGAATATCATCGACGCCATTTCACAGATTCAACAATTTGCCGTCATGGAGAGATCGGATTATGAAATTCCCGAGGATTTTCTCACCATCCGCGGGAAACTGAACTTTTTCAATATCGGCTTTGGCAACGGCTTCATCGAAGGCATGGTGTTTACGTTCCTTCTGGCCGTCATCATGCCGCTGATGCACAGCGATTATCTCATGGAGTCAGTCGCCGTGCGTTTTCCCCTGGCCCGATCCCGCACCTTCCTTTGGATGCTGAACCTCTTGCCCATTATCATTGCAGTGGTGCTTTGCTCCTATCTAAGCCGCTACCGGATCGGCAAAATAACAAAACATGCCGTTGATGCACTTCTAGTGGGGCGCATGTTCAGCCTGATCATCAAGGCGATCATTATTTTTGCCCTGCTGATCGCCCTCTATCATTACAACGCTGTCATTGCTTATGGGCTGGGGAGCACCTTGGCTAAAATCCATTATGGTCTTGGTAACGGCGTTTTCCTGACCATTACCAATATGAAAGAACATCTTTTGATCACCGCCTTTCGTATTCTTAGCCATCTTCACCGGGGCGGTGATGACACCTTTTTTCACCATTTGGCTGGTTTCCCTCTATCGCGGCTACCAGCGCAAACACGCCGAACGCTTTTGGATGGAATAATGTTCTGGCCACGCAAATTTACCACAACCATCGGACGGGGCGTCCCCCTCCACGATCTCAAGGGGGCCATCCGCAAGATCGAGATCCCCGACAAGGACAGGATCGGACACATCGGGTGCTTCGGTACCACCCGCATCGGCAAATCCAAGCTGATTGAACACATGGTGGCCCAGGACATCACCAAGGGCTATAGCGTGGTGGTGGTCGATCCCAAAGGCGACCTGGAGCTGTTCTCCAAAATCGTACAGACCGCTTACGATAACGGTAGAGAAAACGAGTTATGCCTGATTAATCCCATTTACCCTGAGTTTTCAGCCACCATCAACCCCTTGGCCTACTATTTCAGCCCGGAAGAGATCGTCAATCATGTGGTATCCGGAGTTCAGGCGAAAGACGCCTATTTTCACAATGTGGCCTATGAAACTACCCTTGTGATCGTCCTGGGCCTGCTGGCCCTGAAAGAGAAAGCGGCTCCCGACCTATCCATCAACTTCGCGGAGATCAGCAGACGCTGCGGAGCCCAAGAGATCGAGGATCTGACGGCCGCGCTGGCTAAAATCGAAGATCCCGGCGCCCGGGAAATCATCCATATTGCCAATAAGATCCTGCAGGCCAAGGAAGAATTTTTCGGCAAGGTGACATCATCCCTGCGCACGGTCCTTACCGCCCTATCCATCGGCAATATGGGTAAGATAATCGGCCGGGCCAGATCCAATCGCTTCGTTAAGCGCCTTGAAAATGGCCAGCGCGTCATCCTGGTGGTTCAAACCGGCAGTATGCTGTCCGGCAAGGTCAGCGATATGATGTCCCGGATCTTGATCTCCATGATTCAGAGCTTCATCGGCCGGCGCTTTGCATCGGGTCAAAAGATCGATCCGCCGTTGGCCATCTATATCGATGAGTTTTCCAATGCCTGCTATATCGGCATCGAGGATTTGTTCAACAAGGCTGGCGGCGCCGGCGCCATGGTGAATGTTTTTACCCAATCACTGGCCGATATCACCGCAGCAATCGGTGAGCAGATGGCCCGCAAGATTCTGGACAACCTGAATACCAAGATCTTTATGCGGGTCAACGATCCCCAGACAGCCAGATATGTGAGTGAATCTTCGGGCACCCGGAAGAAATACGACCCCTTTCTTCAGCTGGGCGGCGGCATCACCATGCGCTGCGCCGAGGAAGCGGCTGTGCGTCCGGAGGATGTTCTCAATTTGAGCAAACGCATCTTCTATCTTTTTGGAATCAATGGGCGCTACAAGGGAAAAACCGAACTGGTCAAACCGTCCAGGTTGAAGGTGGAGTGCCCCGACATTATCTCCAAGGCGGTTTAAATAGGGCTCTCCTCCGAAAATATTTCTGGAAAATAGCTTGGGAAACGCTATAAAAAGGAATCTTCCATGAAAAAGATCGGTATCTGCAACAATAAGGGCGGTGTGGGCAAAACCACCATCACCCTATGTCTGGCCGGAGCCCTGGCCGAGATGGACCTGAAAGTGCTCCTGGTGGACATGGATCAGCAAGGATCCTTAAGTTCCTCCTTTTTGCCGGATATCCACAACCTGCCGTTGGTAGTCACGGATGTGATCCGAGATGATGGGGTATCCATCGAAGCGGCAGTTCATCGGACCCAATATGCCAACATCAAGATCGTTCCTTCCAATCTGAGTCTGGCCAAACTGGAAAGCGATCTACAATCCGAGCGGGACTCTCACTATTATCTGGCCGACAAGCTTGATGAGATTAATGGTCAATACGATGTGGTCATTATTGATTCTCCTCCCAATTTAGGGCTGGCCACCTGGTCGGTATTAACGGCCGTTCAAGGTCTGATCATCCCTTTGGAGGCCCAGGATTACAGTGTCAAAGGCACGGGGTATGTCCACGCCTTGATCCACAAGGTGAAAAAGCGGGCCAATCCCCGGCTGGAGATTTTGGGTTACCTGATCAATAGATACGATGGCCGCCGACGTATCGAACAGGATTTCAAGGCCATGATCCAAAACCACCTGGGCAAGCGGGTGTTTGATCAGGTGCTGAAAGACGCCGTTGTGTATGCGGAAGCCGTCACCTTGGGAAAACCCGTTACGATGCTTTCTCCCAAAAGCGAGCATGCCGAGGCGTTTCGCCAGCTTGGCAGGAAGGTCATGTATGGCTAAGGACTTTTCCCAAAATGCCCGGGATCGATCTCCCTTCCTGGTCCCTCCAACTTTGGATACAGCTACGAAGAGGGGCGATCGGGCAGATACCCGCCCGATCCGGGCGGCAAGGTTGATTGAGATCCAGCGCATCCAGCCGGACCCGAATCAACCCAGAAAAACCTTTGTTCAGGAAACCCTTGAGTCCCTTGCCCGATCCATCCGACAGATCGGCGGGATCATCGATCCGATAACGGTCCAATATTCTGAAAATGAAGATTGTTTCCTGATCATCAGTGGAGAGCGGCGTTATCGGGCCGCCAAGATCGCCGGTCTCGACACGCTTCCCTGTATCATCAAACAACCCGATGACAAGACCCGCTTTCTCATGCAGTTTATTGCCAACATCCAACGGGAAGATATCCTGCCCATAGAAGAGGCCGCAGCCATTCGGCGATTGGTTCAGACCTACGGGTTCACCCAACACGAAATCGCAAAACTGATCAATAAATCAAAAAGCTATGTCAGTCAGGTCCTGGGACTGGAGCGGCTCTCCGATAAGGCCAAGAAGGAGGTTCAGACGTCTGAACTTTCCAAAGAGGTTCAGATCCAAGCCTCCCGTGAAACGGAGCCTGAAAAGCAGATTGAAATTCTGAAGATGGCATCCGATGGGAATAAGACCGTTCGGGATATCCGCAATCAGACCAAACAGGTTGGGGTCCAAAATTCGGATAAAAATATCGATTCGAACACCTCTAATACAAACCGGAATAAACCGGGCACACAACCCCCGGGAAATGAGACTTTCAGCCAGTGGACTTGGAGATCAAAGCAGGGACGGTTTACGGTGTCGGTACAGTTTTTGGAGCAGCATCCCCTCGAAAACAAGACCAACATGGTCCGGGCTGCTTTAAAGGATGCGGTCAGTCAGATTTCGGACAAGAGAAAAGGAACCCGCCGGTGAGTTAAAAGAGCAAGAGGTGCGTGCCAATGAGAACGAAAGGATCAGTCTGTAAGCTGATCTATAGATAGGCTCATTGCCCGGGTCAGTTTCTCCAGAGTTGCATTGCGAAGTTTGTTGTCCGCCCGCTCCATCTGAGATAGGGCTGCTTGGGAGATTCCGGCCCGGCGGGAAACTTCTGCTTGGGTAAGGCCCTGGTATTTCCGCCATGCTTTGACCATGTTCATTCCCTCTTTGACCACCAGGCCCACTACTTCATGGGAAACAGTCGCACTTTCATCTTTCGGTAAAAGATTCTGGTAATCCTCACAGGGTATCACCGCAAACATAGGGTGACCGTCTTTTTCAATATATTTCTTATAAATGGTTGTTGGATAGCAAGTTGTCAGATGAAGCCAGGCACAAGGTTCAGACGTCTGAACTTTCCAAATAGGGGCGGTGGCCACCAAAAACAGGGCCAAAATGATCCGGTTTGCTTTACCGAATGCTTTTATCCGGATTTCGGGCGAGGGAAAAGCAATCCGCCGGCAGGTTGACCGAGGAATTGGTGGGTAGCTTAAGCGCCATGTCGGCTTGGAATCAAAGGGCGCTACAAGGGCAAAACCGAACCGGTAAAGTCGCCCGGAATAAAAGTGGAATATCCCAATATTATTTCGAAAGTCGCTTAGAACGATTGAAAAGGCATTAAAGTTCAGAAGCTATCGATCTCACCCATTGATAAATTGTCATCAGATGATAATAAAGGATTATTACGGGCAACGATATCCCGGATGGTTTCGGAAATCTTGAGACGCTTCTTGATTTGGATGGTGAAATTTTCATGATGGATGCCGGCTACTGGGTGAAAATCGAGGCAAAACGGGTATCGCCATCGCCTCGAATTCCCCATGGAATGCTAAATTCGTCGACCTTGCATGACAGAAATAATGTCCGTGTGATCGGAATCGAAAATGCACATGCAATCAAACTCAAGGGCCGGAACCGGTACTCGGGGCAGATGGTAACTTGGAGTCACAAACACCAGACGGAAAGGCTCTCCCCATACGAATTCGAATCCGCTGACCACCTGCTTATTGATTTTTGGGCAACTGTTGGAAACCAGATCGGAGAATGAAACCGTGAAAAAGAACGTGATGAAAATCGGGATTCTTTTAAAGGATGATTACCGCAAACGAACCATCAGGATTGCCAGAGGTGAGTACAAGCCCCAAGAGGATGAATCCAGGGTCTGGTTTGAATCCATGGAATCCCTTGGCCAAATCTTAAGTGGCCAAAACCAACAGCTATTACGGATTATCCGAGATCGTCATCCGAGTTAACTGACGGAACTCGAAAAGATATCTGGTTGAAAAATATCCAACCCTTCAAGGATGTTAAAAACTCTTTCGAACTATGGCATCGTGGATCTGATTCGAGAAAAAGGGATGGTAAGGCCAGTCGTGAAGGCTACAGATTTCAGTGTGGAGCTGAGTTTATGACAAATTGGCAAATCTACATTTACAAATTTGAGGTGGTGAAAATGATTGGATCCAATCTGACAAATAAAACTCGCGTGAAAACTATTTCCAAAAGTTATTCGGGTAGCATCTCCAGCTAAAATTCAGGTAAGTTCTCAAGTTGGTTAACGCAGGACAAAATTTGCCAAATGTATCTTAGCCCGCCTGAATTGTGGGAGACTCAATAGTTACATAATGTAATCACCACTTAACCGGCATTCTGGTCGACCACTACATCTTGATTTGTACCGAATCGAAGACCGACTCCAACATAAGGCAAGAAACCTTTATGATTTGTTTAAAAAGGCATACCACAACATATTGGGTATGCCTTATTTTGTTTGGGTGGTTGTTACGGATAGAATAAAGCACCACGAAAATGGTGCTGTCTCAATAAATTTGGCAAGGATGTTACATGTTAGATTTGATAATCAAACGGTTTTACATGATGCGGTGAGTTGTCATTTATAGTAACCTCTCCCAAAGCATCAATCGTTTGTTGTGTTATTGATATCATTAATATAACTGATGTCTAAATCGGTGGAAGGCATGTCAAAGGTCATTGAACGATCCCATACCCGCCCATATTATGTGATTTAATGCTTGACTGCGACTCTTTGCGTATTCAATAACAAATCAGACGCTGGACGGTGTTGCCGCCCGGAGCGGTTGGTGAACAGACCGAAACAGGCAGGTGGGCATTGTAGCTGATCAACAGGTAATACCGTCATTTCAATATCTGAAACTTGAAATGAAATACGCCCTGTTACATACCAAGCTGAATCGGCCATCTGTGGCGCCTGACATTGTGCCGCGGGACCGCCTGATCAAACGACTCGACCAAGGACGCAAACGGCCATTGACATTGATCTCTGCTCCGGCCGGCTACGGCAAGAGCACTCTGGCCAGCCGCTGGATTGCATCCGGTGACTATCCCTGCGCGTGGGTATCGTTGGATAAGAACGATAATGATCTGCGCCAGTTTCTGAGCTATCTGCTTGCTGCGATTCAACAGGTCTTTGACAAAATCCACCTGCGCACCGAAACCTTCCTGGACGCCGACCTTCTGCCGCCTACCGACGAGCTGGCACGCTACCTGCTCAATGACCTGCACCAGGTGCCCGAGCCGTTCAGCCTCGTCTTGGATGATTACCAGCACATTACAGAAACGTCCGTCAACGATCTGGTTGCCGCACTGCTGGAGCATCCGGCCCAGACCATGCATCTGGTGCTTTTGACACGGAAAGATCCCTCACTGCCGATTGCCACCCTGCGAGGCCGCGGGCTGGTGACAGATATCCGGGCATCGGATCTGCGATTCACGCCCGATGAAGCGGCGGCCTTTCTGAGCCGGATGCTCGATGTCGCCGTTGATGACGACACGGCTACCCTTCTGGAAGCCAAAACCGAAGGGTGGGCGGCGGGATTGCGGTTGGCCGGCCTCTATCTTAGGGGGCATAAAAATCTAAAACTGCGCTTAGAGAAATTGAGCGGAAGCTCAGTACACATTGCCGAGTACCTTGTGGCCGAAGTGTTATCCCGACAGCATCCCGAAATGGAGTCCTATCTGCTCGAGACCTCAATCCTGGAAAGCTTCTGTGCGCCCCTGTGCCGCAAAATGCACCAAGCAGGAAGCCACAAACGCAGCGGGACACCGGAAATCAGCGTCGAACAGTTCATCCAGTGGCTGGTAGACGCCAATCTGTTTGTCGTGACCCTGGACGACGAAGGGTATTGGTTTCGGTATCATCATCTTTTTCGAAGTTTCCTCAAAGGAGTGCTGCGCAAAAAGCGCACGGCGGATCAGATCGCCGAACTGCACCGGACTGCAGGCAACTGGTTTGCCGAAAACGATCAGATTGAAGAGGCCATCGGACACTTAATGGCCGCAGGAGACACTTCTGCTGTCATTCAATTGGTCGTCGACCGTCGCTATGAGTTGTTGAACGCCTCCCGGTTTGTCCGCCTGGGACGCTGGCTGACATTTTTGCCGGAAAAACAGGTGGCGCAAAGCCCACTGTTGATAAGCACACGAGCCTTCATCGCCGTCAATCTGGGAAATTACGCGGCACTCAAATTGTTTACCGAGAACGCAACAGGAATGATGGCTGCACTTTCTCCCAAATCGGAAACATATGCCGTGCTAAAGGGTGAAGTGCTTGTGCTGCAGAGCCTCGTTGAAATGCTCGGTGGCGATGCGCAAACCGGTCTTGCTCATGCCAAGGAGTCCTTGGATTATCTCCCGGAAGACGCGCTGCAGATCCGGTCTTTAGGGATTGCTATTATCTCTGGTTGTCTTCAGATGATGGGGAATGGCAAACAGGCTGTTGCGTCACTCGGAACCGCCTTGTCGAATCCGATTTGGCCAACCAACATACAGGCGAGATTCCATTTTTCTCTCTGCGCCGTTCAATATATGGAGGGTAACCTGGCCGGGGCGATGAATGCCTCCCGGGAATGCCTGCGGTGCATCAAGGATTTTCCATTCTTTCATACCCGGGCACTTGCCAATTACTTTCTGGGAGCCGGGCACTATTTGCGTAGCGAACTTGAAGCGGCCGAGCCTGCTCTCATGAAGGTATTTGACGATCGCCACACAGCCAATCCCTCGTATGTGGTCCACGCCGGTTTCATCCTGGCGTGCATTTACCTCTCGCAGGACAAAGAAGCGGCCGCCACCCAGGTTTTCGACCAAACCCGCGCTTTTTGCCGGGATAACAACCATGCGGTGGTCTTACCCATTATCGAGGCCATTGAAGCAGAATTTGCCCTTCGGCGGGGAGAACTCCAGCGGGCGCAGCAAATCTGCAAGCATGCCGATTTCGATGTTTACGTATTGCCGTGGCTCTTCTATGTTCCGAAACTGACGCCGATCAAACTCCTGCTGGCCGAAAACGCGGAGCAAGGCCTGAGGGATGCCCGCAGACGACTCTCTGAAATGGATGAGCAGATGCGGCGGGTGCATCGCAAAAATGTGCACATCGAGATTTTGGCTTTGCTGGCCCTGGTTTGTCACAAACAAAGGGATGAAGCTGCCGCCCTCAATCACCTGCAGACCGCTCTGGAGCTGGCCGAATCGGGAAATTGGATCCGAACTTTCGTGGATCTGGGTATGCCGATGATAGACGTTCTAAAAATCCTTGTCCAACACCAACCCGGCCAGGCCTATGCGCAACAAACTCTTGAAGCATGCCAGGCGGAGCACCGCAGAAAAGAACACTCAGAGCCTGATGCAACAAGCAAACCACGGATCCATGAGCGACCCCCGTATCATCTTCTCACCCGGCGTGAAATCGAAATTATACCATTACTGGCTGAAGGTCTGAGCAACAAGGAAATCGCCGCAAGGCTCTTTGTCGCTCCGGCGACCGCAAAGACCCATCTGCACAACATCTACAAAAAACTGAATGCCAAAAACCGTATCGAAGCTCTAAAGATGTTTCGCCAAATCGGTATCGTCAACGATAATTAAAACCTCCCTGCCCCAGCCGACAGGTGATTGGTCTCATAAGACCGAAAACCGGTCAATCCGCCATTTTATTCATTCGTGTTTCCTATTCCTGTGCACCAAATTTGGCACCACCAGCATCCACGCCGCTTTAAAAGCCTGTACATAGAAGCTGTCCCATACTCCGAAAGGTGTAGACCATCTGCCCTTAAAATACACCTCTTGGTCGATTTACAGGCAGGATGGACAGCAATACTTTTTTTTCACTCAGAATCGAGTTTTCAATGAGTCTCTCGCAGCCTGGTCATAGCGTTTTTATTGATCCCGAAAATCTGCTGTTCCAAATCTTCCCATTGCTCGCTCTTTTCTGAACGCTTCTAACAACCTTTTTATTACATCATGGTGACTGTCTTGGATAAACCCACCAATTACCGAATCAAGGTGCACGGCAGCGTGCCCGAAAGCTGGATTGATCGACTGGGAGGCATGCGAATTGTCGCCGTCTCTTCGGTCCACACCATACTGGAGGGATGGTTGCCCGATCAAGCCGCGCTGAAAGGCGTGCTTGACACGCTCTATGAATTACGCCTGAGACTGGAAGAGGTCACATGTTTGGAACCATCCGGCGTATGCCGTTCGGACATCTTACTTGGGACAGTAAAGTAACCGACAGTGACAATCTGAAATTCATTATGAACAACACCATCAACTAAGGTCACGACTATGAAAACAATAGTATTAGTATCAGCACTTTGCCTTATCAGCTCAGGGCTATTCGCTCAAGAAAAGCCAAAACCCATTACACTTTTTACCAATGTACAGGTATTTGATGGTGTATCCGAAAAACGGTTCAAGTCAGATGTTTTGGTTGAAGGAAACCTCATCAAACAAATATCCAAAGAACCTTTGACGGTTACGCAAACCGATAATGTGACCATCATCAACGGTGAAGGGCGCACGCTGATGCCTGGCCTTACAGATTGTCATTGGCACAGCATGGCGGCCTATATGAGTGGGAACGTGTTTGCGGCTGGTGCGGGCAAACTGAATCTCGTGGCGGCCAATGGGGCAGAAAAGACGCTTATGCGGGGCTTCACCACAGTGAGAGACCCGGGCGGCCCTGTATTTGATTTAAAGGAGGCAATCGACGAGGGTCTGTTCGTTGGCCCCCGGATCTACGCTGCGGGTTCGATGATCTCCCAAACGGGTGGACATGGCGATTTCCGTAGCACGATTGATATCCCTCGAAGCTATTCACGGGATCTTACCCCGCAAGAAGGAATGGCTTCGGTCGCGATCGCAGACGGCAGGGCGCAAGTCATGCAGCGCGTGCGCGAGAACCTGATGCGTGGGGCGGCCTTTATCAAGCTCATGGGCGGTGGAGGGGTCGCCTCCCCCTCGGATCCACTCGACGTATCGCAATACACCGTCGATGAAATCGCTGCAGCGGTTGAAGTCGCGGAGAACTGGGGCACCTATGTGACCGTTCACTCCTATTCCGCGAAGGCGATCCAGAACGCGATCCGCGGCGGTGTCCGTAATGTAGAGCACGGCCAGTTGATTGACGAGGAAACAGCAAAACTTATGCAGAAGACGGGTACTTCAGTTTGCATGCAGCCCTTCTATGACGATGAGGATGCCATCCCAATGCCTCCAGGTTCATTTCAGGAAAAAAAATACCAGCAACTGATCTCAGGAACCGATAATGCCTTCGCGTTAGCAAAGAAATATGACTTGCTCTTCGGATTTGGGACAGATACACAGGGTAATCCGGCACTCGCAGAGCGTCAGGGGGCTCAGTTGGCGAAGCTCGTCCGCTATTTCGAGCCGTGGGAAGTGCTGAAGATTGCGACCAGCCAGAACTATCAGATCATGAAGCGTTCCGGGCCTCGCGATCCCTATCCCGGCGAGAACGGTGTGGTTAAAGAAGGCGCTTATGCCGACCTGCTTTTGGTCGACGGAAATCCCCTGGAAGACATTAACCTCATTGCCGATCCGCATAAAAACTTCGTTATCATCATGAAAGACGGAAAGATTTACAAAAACATCATCAACTAAGGAGACGATTATGAATACTGGAAAACGTATAACCCGTGGGCTGGGATTACTCATTTGCATGACAGCCTTAGCCGTTCCGGCGCTAGCACAAGACTATGATCTCGTCATTAATAATGGGCGTGTCATGGA
>CAWBCG010000051.1:0-35172 GCA_963787235.1 uncultured delta proteobacterium | reverse complement strand
CCAAGCCGGTTTAGCCGGTTGAGCCCGTTGAGCCGGTTTAGCCCGTTTGCCCGTTGGGCCCGTGATCTCTGTCAGGTTCGCTTAATCTGCCGCCGGTAAACCGGACAGTTTGTTCGAGAATTGATGTTTGTTTGACACTCACCGGCTAAACGGGCCTAACGGGCTCAACCGGCTCAACCTCTCTATCTAATCCCGACCACCTCGTTGAATTCGTTCTCCCTGAACTCGGACAACGGCGGTTTCTCATCGACACTGCGGCCTGCCGTGTACTCGAATGCCTGCTGCGTGCTTTGGGCGACCGTTCGAAAGAGTTCCATGACCGGAATGTCGTTGGGACAAGCATTGGAACACTGGCCGCAACCCACACAGGCCGTACTCATGTGCGCCAGGCGGGTGATGTGGTAAAAAACCGTGTCGGTCGGCATCTTTATCAGCCCTTTGCGCTGGGCCCACTGCAGATACTGGATCGGTTCATGGTTGAACACATCGGTGACGAAGACGCATTCCTTGCAGTAGCACACGGGGCAGGCCACCCGGCAGTTGTAGCAATTTACGCAGCCGGCCAGATAGGTGGTCAGCCTCTCCAGGTCTTGCACGGCTTGACCGGTCGCGCTGAACATCTCGTCGCGATAGGCGCTGCGCCGGGCCACAAGGTCGGCTATGACCTGTTCGCGGTTTTTCTCGGTTGGGGCCGACGGCAAATCCAGTCGACTCAACAGGTCGCTCCCTTTTTCACTTTGGGACTGCAGCAAGAGGTGGTCGTCGACATCCACACCCAGCAGTCCGATGACGACATCGGCGCCCTCGGCCACCGGATATTCGCAGGCCCGGCAGGCTGGGGCGATATCGATCCCTTCATCCGTCTTGGTTTTGCCGGCCAGCGCACTGCGGCAGAAATCGAGACTCGAAAGCGAGCCGTCGCCCCCGACAAGCCTGAGATAGTCCGCATTGCGAAAGGCCCCCAGACAATCGATGCCCAGAATGACCAAATCCTCCAGGCGTCCTTGCTTTAATTTGACCAGTTCGATGAACGCGCGGATTTCGCAGGGTCGCATGACCACCACAATTGTTCCACCGACCGGTTTGCGCGAGAGTTTCGACACCACCTTGGCGGCATTCATCGGAAACGCCGGTGCCAGCGGATCGATTCCGTCCAAGCGGTCCGGATCCGTGATCAGCATCGGCATCACCATCTGCTTCATGGGCAATCGGCCGGGAACGAGCAGCGCCTTGATGTCCTCGAGCCCCAAAATCGATCCAAACACCTGTCGTAGAGCCGCCAGAAGGTCCCGGTCTTTCACATCTATCTTGGCTGTTGCGGTCATATTTTTCTTCCTTTTGCTTTTCTTCAATATAATTTTATGCCGCGCCGCCAAGCGCGGCATAAAATTATATTACCATCTTCAGTTTTGCCTGGGACGGCCCGAGCGTTTTCACCTGGGCCACCAGTTCGCGCATGATTTCGGCAAACTGAATGCCGTCGCTGGCACCGATCCAGGTCAGCCTGAGCCGTTCGGGTTCGAAGCCGAACCGGGGCAGAATCTCCTTCAGCAGTTTGATCCGGCGCCGGGCTTTGAAGTTGCCGTTGATGTAATGGCAATCCCCGGGATGACACCCGCTCACCAGCACGCCGTCGGCCCCCTCCAGCAGCGCCTTGATGATGTACTGCGGGTCGACCATACCGGTGCACATCACCCGGATCATCCTGACGTTTTGGGGATAGGCCTGCCGCGACGTGCCGGCCAAATCTGCAGCCGTGTACGTGCACCAGTTACACACGAAAGCGATGATGGTTGGCTCGAAATCACTCATATTTAACTCCTTTATTTCGATTGGCGGTTTGGCCTCGGCCAAACGGGCTAACGGGTCCGCTCATCGCCCCACCTTTGTGATGGCATCCATGATACCGTCGATCTCCGCGAAGATCTGCTCGCTCTTGAAGTGTCGGCTGCGAGCGGCATCGCTCGGACAAAACCCGGAGCAACTCCCGCACCCCTTGCACACCGCCGGATTCACTTCGGACACTCCCTTGCGCTCGTTGAATTCGATCGCACCATACGGGCAGAGACCGATGCAGACCTGGCAACCGATGCAGATATCCGGATCGATCCACGAAATGGTGGGCGGCACCTCGACCTTACCGAGCGCTGCCAGGGACAGGGCCTTGCCGGCCGCGCCCGACGCCTGTGAAACCGTATCCGGAATGTCCATCGGCTTTTGACAGCATCCGGCCAGGAAAACCCCGTCGGTGGCCGTGTTGAGGGGCCCCAGCTTGGGGTGCTCCTCCAGGAAAAATCCATCGGCGCCCTGGTTGACCCCGAAAAGGCGTCCCACGTCGCCGGCATCGTGGCGGGCCTCTATAGCAGTGCACAGAACCACCATGTCCACCGGCACCCGCACCCGACGGCTCAGTAAAGTGTCTTCAGCGATGGCGATCAATTTGCCCTGCTCTTCGGGTCGCATGGCCTGGTCGGTTATCTCCGCCACTTTGCCCCGGATGAAAATCGTGCCCTCTTCCTGGCAGCGGCGATAGAACTCCTCGTAGCCTTTGCCGAAACAGCGCATGTCGATGTAAAAATCGTAGACCTTGGTGTCATGACCGACTTTTTCCTTGATTAAATGAGTGTATTTCAACGCGTACATGCAACACACCCGGGAACAGTATTCGTGGTAGTTCACATCCCGGCTGCCGATACAGTGCAAAAGGGCCACACTCCGGGGAGGCTTGGTCAACGCCCCGGTTTCGTCGCGAATCAGGATTTTCCCTCCGGTGGGACCGGTGGCGTTGCTCAGGCGCTCGAACTCCAAGGCCGTGAAGACATTGGGATAGACGCCGTAACCAAAGGGTTTCATCGGCGATGGATCCAAGATATCATATCCGGTGGCCAGAATGATGCTGCCCACTTTGACCTGGACCTCCTGCTCCGGCATCCCGTGATCGATGGCCACCGCTTCGCAGGCCCGCACACACTCCTTACACTCGCAGCAGATACCGCAGTTCAGGCAGCGCTGGGCTTCACGACGGGCGTCGGCTTCCGTGAAGCTGCGGTCGACCTCGGCAAAAGAGGACACCCTTTCGGCGGCTCCCATATGAGGGGATTGCGCCCGCATTTCCGGGCCAATGTTTCGGGGGATGTCCGCCCAATCGGTGCCGGGCGGTGGCCGCATCTCCATCTCGGCGGCATAGGCGTCCAAATCTTCCCCGTTGACGAACCGCTCGATCGCCGCAACCGCCTTGTGGCCGGCCGCCACGGCCTCGATCACCGAGGCCGGACCCGAAACCGCATCGCCGGCCGCAAACACATACGGGATAGAGGTTTGCATCGTGTGAGGATGAACCCGGATCGTGCTGCGCCGGGTGGCTTCGGGTGCGGACCCGTCCACCGCCCAGTTGAGATCGATCCGCTGGCCGATGGCCGGTAGAACGGCATCGCACCTGATCACGAATTCGGAGTCCTTGACCGGCACAGGACGGCGTCGTCCGCTGGCATCCGGCGGGCCAAGCTCCGTTCGAATGCACTCGAACCCGGTCACACGGCCGTCTTTTCCGACAATCCGCGCCGGAGCGGTCAGGTAATGAATTTGTATGCCTTCGGCCAGGGCGTCCGCGATTTCTTCCGCGTAGGCCGGCATTTCTTCACGGCTGCGCCGATAAACGATATTCACCGATTCACTCCCCAGGCGCCTGGCAACCCGGGCCGCATCGACCGCCACGTTGCCGCCGCCGACGACCACGACCGTGTCGCCGGGACGCCTGCGGGATCCCAAGTTGACCTCCCGCAGAAATTCAACCGCATTGATCACCCCGTCAAATTCGTCTTCCCCGGCGATGCCGGTAGCGAGGCCGAGATGGGCGCCGATGGCCAGAAAGACGGCGTCGAACCCCTGTTGCTCGAGATCCGTCAAGCTGAAATCAAGTCCGAGCCGTTTTCCGGTTTGAACCGCAATTCCATGGCGCAGGAGGTATCCGATCTCATGGTCCAGGGCATCGGGAGGCAGGCGATAGTCCGGTATCCCGACCCGGAGCATGCCGCCCAGCACCTCAAGCGCCTCGAAAACGGTAACTTGGTACCCCTTCAACCTCAGGTAGTAGGCCACCGTCAATCCAGCCGGGCCGGAACCGACCACCGCGACCTTTTCCTTGCGCTCGGTGATGTCCGGCAGTGGTAGTTCGGACAGGTCGACCTGGTCCGCGGCAAAGCGCTTCAGGTTACGGATAGCGACCGCCGTGTCGATCTCCGCCCGCCGACACTGGGTCTCACAAGGATGCGGGCACACCCGCCCGAGAACACCGGGCAGCGGCAGCCGCTCCATGATCAACTGCACGGCTTCCCTGTATTTTCCCTGGCCGATCAGCTGGACGTACCCTTGAACATTGATACCGGCCGGACAGGTCGTCACACAAGGCGCGCGGTCTTTTTTTTCGATATTGAAGGTAATCGGAATAGCTTGAGGAAAAGCCCTTCCGATGGCTTTGCGTTCTCCTAAGCCCACATCCCATTCACTGGACAGGGAAACCGGGCAGACTTTGGCGCACTCACCACAACCGGTGCAAATGCCCTCCTTGACATAGCGCGGTTTTCTGCGGATAGTAACGATGTAGTTGCCGATGTAACCGGAAACGTCTTTGACCTCGCTGTAGGACAGCAGCTCGATGTTCGCATTCTGAGCCACTTCGACCATTTTGGGCGTACCGATGCAAGCGGCGCAGTCGAGGGTGGGAAAGGTCTTGTCGAACTGGAGCATGTGACCACCGATGGTGGTCCCTTTTTCCACCAGATACACCTTGTGCCCGGAATTGCCGATATCGATCGCGGCCTGCATTCCGGCAATCCCTCCGCCGACGACCAGCATGTCGGGGTACACGTCGGCCTCACGGGCCTCGAGGCTTTCGTGATAGTTCACCCGGTTGATGGCCGCGGCCACCAGACTCTTGGCCTTGGCGGTGGCCTCGTCTTCGTTTTCAGTTACCCAGGATACCTGTTCCCGTACAGAAGCCATCTGAAAATAATAGGGATTCAAGCCAGCCCGCTGGCAGGCCGCCATGAAGGTTTTGGCGTGCAACCGCGGCGAACAGGATGCCACCACCACCCGATTGAGGCCGAAGTCGTGGATGTCTTTTTCGATCATGGCCTGCCCCGGATCGGAGCACATGAATTTGTAATCGCGTGCCACGACGACATTTTGCAATTCGTGCGCGAACGCCGCCACTTCCTCGACCCGCACCTTGTAAGCGATGTTGATCCCGCAATGGCAAATGTAAAAACCAATTTTTACAGACATGGAAAACCCCTTTTGTGTGCGAATTCCGGTCTTTTCCGGCTGAAGCGAGGGTCTCTCACTCGCGCAGTGGCGGCTGTCGGCAGGGATCGGCCGCCTGAAAACGCCTTCCTCCGATGGCTGTCAGTTCGAAAACGGAGCCTCACTACACTTCCTCCTCAACGGTTTGCGATTTAAGGGACCCTGTCAAAGTCTGCACCACCTGCAACAGTTCATCAGCTTCGGGAGGTTTCAGGATAAAGGCTTCCGGCTCGGGCAGGGCGCCGCCGACGGGAAACTTTTTCAAGCGTTGAAAATGAAAAAAGGTCTTGCGATCAAGCGAGGATAGCATGATGACCGGAATGGCCTTCAATTTTTCGTCCGTTTTGAGAATACGGTATAGCAGGGATTGACGGTCCCGGTAGCGCATCATGTTCAGGATAATAAGGTCCGGAATTTCGGCGATGATCTCGCTCAACTCCGCCGTTCCACTCTCCGCAATGACGGCGTCATAACCGCAGGTGTGCAGCAGATTGGACAAAAAAATCTGCATTTCCGGTTCGTCGTCGACGACAAGAATCTTTTTTTTCTCCATCTCAGGGGACAAGAGACACCTCTGCGCCATCGATGTGGATGGAACTCGAACAGCCGCAAGTTGTGACGGTATCGCCTGATAACGCACACTCCGTGCCATGCCAGCCACTATATTTAATTTTAATATAATATCAATCGGTTATGGCCATAAGCATCCAATCTTACAGCAGCAAAGCCTCCCTAAAATGTTGCACTGAATGCAACACCCCTTGCGCCGTGAGGGCTCAAACCGATGAGAGACGTCCAATGGAACGCCTTGCAACACTGTTGCGCAACATTTGTTGCGCAACAGTGCCGGTGGTTGACGCCTAAATTTCGGTGGATATCGGACCCCGAAAGTCTTCGGGATTCAACGGCTTGACGCGCTGTAATTTCTCTTTTATGATCATTTCGTAAGGATCCAGGTGTCAGACTGACACCGAACTCTGTCTTTCGTATTCCGCATTGGCCCTGATTGACGTGTTACGATTTGATGCCCCATCTGTTTCTGGCCTCAAACCGCTGATGACGACACTGCGCGCCCCACTTCCCGGGATCCTTCATCGATGACCGCTCCAGATAAATGGTTTTACCCATTGGGAGTGCCGAATGGTTTCGGAAACAGCCGATCATTTGCCCCGCAAACTGCCCCTGAAACTGGCCATCGTCGGTGGGGGACGGGCCTGCAAGTTTTTCCTCAAATCCGCAAAGAATGGTTTTTTCCCGCTGCTGGATATTCAAGTGGTTGGGGTTTGTGATCTCGACCCCAACGCGGAAGGATTCCTGCTGGCCCGGAAAATGGGCATTTTCACGACGGATGACTTTCGGGATTTATTCAAGATTAAGGACCTGGAGGGCATCATCGAACTGACGAACGACGAGGATGTCTTTCTGGAGCTTGT
Organism: uncultured delta proteobacterium; assembly: GCA_963787235.1. Lineage (GTDB taxonomy): Bacteria > Desulfobacterota > Desulfobacteria > Desulfobacterales > SG8-13 > JARFQH01. The sequence goes on along the minus strand of CAWBCG010000051.1, from coordinate 28,438 downwards.
AAAAATGCGGCCCAAGGGCGTCGGGGTGCTGGAGCACGATATCGGCAAATTTATCAGAAACCTATTCATCCTCAGCCAGCGCTTGAAATCGGCGGAAAAACAGGTCATCCTCGAAAAAATGTCGTCCGATTTTCTGATCCAGCAAAGCGATGCCGCCATCGTCGTGCTGAATACGGATTACACCATTGCCGAAGCCAACGAGGCGTATTTGAAAATGGTTAACAAATCCAAGGCCGAGGTTGTCGGGACCCCCTGTTATCAGACCTATTACGGTTTGAACGCCCCCTGCTCCGTCTCCAGACCGGAATTGCCGTGTCCCATGCTCGAAACGCTCAGGACCGGCAAATCCGCCCACGTCATCCACGAATTTCCGACGACCGCCGAACGACAGACCTACGCCAATATCGTGACCTATCCCCTCAAGGATCAGACCGGCCAGATATTGCGCATCATCGAAATATGGCGGGATATCACCGATAAAATAAACAGCGGATGGAACAAACGGATGGCGGAACTGAAAGCCGACCTGAAAAAAATGGTGCAGGAAGATCGGATGATTTCCCTCGGAAAGCTTGTAGCCAGCTGCGTCCACGAAATCAACAATCCGCTGCAAGGGTTGCTGACGTTCAGTCACATCATGCAGGAGATGTTGGCGAAAAAGCGAATGAACCGCGAGGAAATACATAAATGCCGGCATTTTACGACGCTCATGGCGACAGAACTGGAGCGCTGCGGAAAAATCGTTTCCGGCCTTCTGACCTTTTCCCGCGAATCACCCCTCGAATACAAAGAAATTGATCTCAACGATATCCTCAAATCAGTCATCTCGTTGACCCGCCACAAGATCGCGCTTCAAAATATACGCCTCGACATCGAGTTGTCCGAGTCCCCCTTGCGCATCACCGGTGACACCAATCGCTTGCAGCAATGCCTGCTCAACCTGATCTTCAATGCCGTCGAAGCCATGCCGGAAGGCGGTGACCTTTATGTGCACTGCCGGTTGGACCCGAACCAGAAGCGCTGTGTCATCACCGTCAAAGACACCGGGTGCGGAATTCCCAAAGCGGATCTCGACCACATCTACGATCCTTTCTTCACGACCAAACCCGAAGGAGAGGGCACCGGCTTGGGGTTGTCGATCGTTTACGGCGTTGTCAAGAATCACAAAGGCAAAATTGCCGTCAAAAGCAGGGTGGGCAAAGGAACGGCTTTTATTTTGAGTTTTCCGATGGCCTGAACCTCTTTTGGATGGGTCAACAGGCCGCCGATTCTATCCGCTTTTCACAAGTGCCCCGACTCGGTGAAAGGAGGCTCCCATGGATGAAAAAATGCACATCATGATTGTCGATGACGAAATGATCGTCCGGGAATCATTTTATCACTGGTTCACGAAATCCGGGCATCCGGTGGAAACCGCCGCCTCCGGTTTCGAAGCGCTGGAAAAACTGAACGAGATCGCATTTGATCTTTTATTCGTCGACATCAAAATGCCCGGCATGGACGGACTCGAGCTTCTTGAAAAAATCAAAACGGACTTTCCTGAAACCATGGTGATCATCATCACCGCATACGGTTCGATTGAATCGGCCGTAAAGGCCATGAAGACCGGCGCCAGCGATTATCTTCTCAAACCGTTCAAACCGGAGCAGCTTTCGTTGGCACTGGAAAAAATAACCCAGCAAAAGAAACTGACGGCGGAGTACAATTACCTCAAGGGGTGCCTGGAGAAGATGACCCGGTTTGACAATATTATCGGACAATCCGTGGCGATGAAAAAGGTGTTCGAACTGATTCCAGAAATAGCGGAAAGCGACGCCTCTATTTTACTCACCGGGGAAACCGGAACGGGAAAAGAGCTGGTCGCCAAAGCCATCCATGCCAAAAGCCGTCGTTCTCAGAAACCGTTTATCGCCATCAACTGCGGCGCCATACCCGATTCTCTGCTGGAGAGTGAACTCTTCGGTCACCAGAAGGGCGTGTTTACCGGAGCCACCCACGCCCGCAAAGGATTTCTGGAAGTCGTTTCGGGCGGCACGCTGTTTTTAGACGAGATTGGTGACATCAGCCCCAAAATGCAAATCGACCTGCTGCGCGTATTGGAGGACAAGACCATTACCCGTCTCGGCAGCCGGGACCCCAAAGTGGTTGACTTTCGCCTGATATCCGCAACCCGACGAAACCTTGAAGAGGAAGTCAGGGTCGGCCGTTTTCGCGAAGACTTCTTCTATCGTATTAACGTCATTCACATTCATATCCCCCCGTTGCGGGAAAGAAAATCGGACATACCCTTGCTGCTGCAACATTTCCTCAAGAAGTACAGTCAGGAAACCGCCAAACGCGTTGATCACGTCTCTGCCGATACGCTGGATCTTTTAAAGGGCTACACGTGGCCCGGCAACGTCAGGGAACTCGAAAACGCGGTCGAACGGGCAGTGGTTCTCTCCCGCTCCCGCTCCCTCAGGACTGACGATTTTACCTTCCTGCAATCCAAACCCGGAATCTCCAAAAGAGACCCGACGTTGAAGGAAATCGAAAATAATTACATCGCCCAGGTCCTGGAGGAAAACAACTGGAATGTCACCAAAGCTTCCGGCATACTGGGGATAAACCGGGTCACCCTGCACAAGAAAATCAAGCGGTTGGGGTTGAAACGCGAGGCGCCGGCGGTTGCGGCAAACGGGTGATTCGATGCCTTTGGAAAACCACACCATAGGAGTATGCGCGCTCGGAGATGGCGTTGAACTTCCTGTAAAAGTCGTCGCCGCGCACGTTTCCGGTTACCTGAAGCTCACCCCAAAAATATTGTCACCCCTTGCCCACCCGGTGCATGCCTTTTCGGAAAACCGGTTGCAGTACGATGCCGGCGCCGTTCTGCGGGACCTTGAAAACAGAAGCTTTGACGACTGCCGGAAAGTCATCGCGGTCCTGAATGTCGATCTTTTCATTCCGATCTTCACCCACGTCTATGGCGAAGCCCGACAGAATGGAAAAATCGCGCTTGTTTCCACGTTCAGGTTGTCGGAAAAAAACGACGGTTCTTCACCCAGGCCGGCGGAGATCCTTGAGCGGACGGTCAAGGTGGCTCTGCATGAACTGGGGCACCTCTTTAATCTGGAACATTGTCACGACACCAGATGCCTTATGCACTTCTCCGGCAATCTTGCGGAGCTGGACGACACCCCTCTTGACTACTGCAGGTATTGCGCCACCTATTTCCGGGACGCCCTCCGCCGGTCTTGAGGCCAGGCAAGCAATACGGATGAGCAAATCAGGCAGTCCGTTCCGTCCTGAGAAAACACTTTACCAATCTATCCCAACTGACGTCCACGCCACTTCCGAACAGATCATCGACCGGCTGACCACCGGTGGCGGCCAGCTTTTCATAATCGGCCCCCAGAAGCTCGAGCAGCATTCCAATTTCCCTCTCCATCCAGTGCACGCTCTCTTCTCCGAAATAGAGTCCCTTGAGACTTTGTTTCGGTGATTTTGGCTCAAGGATCATCAACCACCCTTCCCGGTAAGGATCCAGGCGAATAATCTCCGGATGCTCTTTCACCCGATGGTTGACGGCCAGAACGGTCCCGGAAGCCGGCGCGAGAACCGCGGCATGGTGGCCGAACCGTCCGAAGGTCCAACCGACCTCATGCTGCTGAAGCGCTTCACCGAGAGGCGGCAGGTCAATTGCCTCGGGCACACCGAACAGCCGCACGGCAAAATCGTCGAATCCGATGCGCACTCGTCCTCCGTGTTCGAAGCGCAGCCAGTTGTGCCCGAGGTGGTAGTAATAGCCGTTGGCCATCCGGAAACCCGAAACCAAATGGTATCCGGGCACCCCGGGGACTTCGGACTCATCCATGTCGTCCAGCAGTTGATCGAAGGTGCAGTGATAGCATTCGTAGTTCAGCGTGCAAAGTTTCGGAGCCTCCACGCGTCCGGTCAATACATGGCGACACGGGCGTGACGAGCCGTGATACCTCTCCTGAAGATAGCGCACCCAACGCGGAGCGATTTTCTTTGAATCGTGGTTGTCATCCATCCCCATCGCTTTGCGCATACCCGTGTCGAAAGGGCAATTGTTGCAGTCGTAGGCGTGGTCACAGAGTCGGTAGTTGATCACGCCGGCCTTCATCCAAATGCACTCGTTTTCCAGCACCTCGAACCCTTCGATCCGGCGCGGCCTCGAATGGGTTGCCTTTGCGGATTTCAAACTGGTTCGCTTTTTCATTGTTACCCCTCCTTTCGGTCAAACGACGCCCCCGGACTGAAACAACCCGCCGTGGATCGTCAATCGCCTGGTTCAACATCTGCTACTGCAACCGGGATGCCAGACACAGTGGCATACTTCACAACAGCATAGAATCATTGCTCATAGAGATTATAACGGGGTCGAAGAGAAGAATAGCGGACTCGAACCTGGAATTATTTTGCGATGAGTTTGGCTACACCGAAGAAGAAAATTGACAGTAAAATAAGAAAAAGTGTCCTGACTTCGGTCAGTTAAAATATGTTGCCAATAGCGACACCCGGTGTGATAAAGATTATCACGGTCGAGGGTGCCGGCTGTGGATCGCATCTCGCCCAATTAAAAGAAAAGGTGAGGAAGGCGCACTCTGAAAGCGGCGACAAAAAAAATGGCTTGCGGCCTCAGGCAGGACGTAGATCAAATTTTTTAATCTTGCGCCACAGGGTCGTGCGGTCGATGCCCAGCTCGCGGGCGGCTTTACTGCGGTTCCAGCCGTGTTTCCTGAGCACCGCCAGGAGGTGCTCCCGCTCACTTGGGTCCGCGGTTTTTTGGGCCTGAGAATCCGGTCCCCGATCTTTATCTTTCAAAAAATTGGGCCGGCGATCCAAGAGGTAATCGGGCAGGTGACCAGGCCCGATGGACTCCTCGCGGCAGATGATCAGAGCGTGTTCGAGGATATTTTCCAGCTCCCGCACGTTGCCCGGATAGGAGTAGTTGAGTAGAATCTGCATGGCGTCTACAGAAATGCCCACATGGCGGTTATCCCGTATGGCGGCCATTTTTCTGAGAATATGGTGGATCAGCAGGGGTAGGTCGTTGCTACGGTCTTTGAGATCCGGCACTTCGATTCGAAATACATTGAGCCGATAAAAGAGATCCTCACGAAACAGTCTTTCGGCAACCAGCCTCTCGAGGTTCCGGTTGGACGCCGAGATGATCCGCACATCCACTTTCTGGGTGTGGCGGCTGCCGAGCGGGTAAAACTCTCTGTCCTCCAGCACCCGCAACAGTTTGGCCTGAAGCGCTAGCGGCAGATCGCCGATTTCGTCCAGAAAAATCGTCCCGCCGTCGGCTTCATTGAATCGTCCGGGTTTGTCCCGCTGCGCGCCGGTGAAGGCCCCTTTCACATAACCGAACATTTCCGATTCGAGCAGGTTGTCGGGGATGGCGGCGCAATTTACTTTCACAAACGGATGGTGAGCGCGCCGACTGACGGAATGAATGACCTTTGCCAGAAGATCCTTGCCGGTGCCGGTAGACCCCTCGATCAGAATGGTGGCGTCCGTGGCCGCCACCACACCAACGGTCTCGAAGATTCTCTGCATGGCCGGGTCTTTTCCGATCATGTCCTGGAAGGTGTAGCGCTCCCTGATGGCTTGATCGAGTTGCCTGACGAGCGTGAGATCATGAAATGTTGCCAGCCCGCCGACGATGGTGCCCTTCTCATTGCGCAGTGCCAGGTAGTTGGCCCGGATCGGAATCGTCTCGCCGTTTTTGGTGGTCATTCTCCCGTGCCGGCTGCTGCGGCTGGAACCGTTGGCGATTGATTCCTTCAACAGGCACTCATCCTGGGCAGCCGCCCCTTCGAATACAGCCGTGCACGGATTTCCAATGACCTGCCGCCGGTCGAAACCGGAGATTTTCTCGGCCTCGCGGTTAAAAAAGGTAATATAACCGCCACGATTGACGGTGAAAATACCGACATCCAGATTGTCCAGTATGAGTTTCATGCTGCGCTCTTCATAATGAATCCGATTGACCAGATCGGCAATCGGTGTGTGGTCCTGAAGAATCGTCAGGCAACCGACGATGTTGCGTTCTTCATCATAGATAGGGGTTGCCAGTCGGGTCAGAAGGCGTTTGGTTTGCTCTTCGTTTAATATCTCCACATCGGGTTCATCGGTGGTCGGATCGCCGTTTCGTCTGAGCAGGCACTGCACCATGCACGGAACGCCGGTGAATACTTCCCGACAATCCTGCCCCATGACCTCGTTCTCGCGAAGGCCCATCAACGCCTGGGCGCTGTAGTTCATGGCGGTTATCCAGTGGTTGCAATCGACCGTGAACGCCCCGATGTTTAGCTCATCGAGCAACTGAAGCCATTGATCGCAGCGGATGGTAGTACCGCTTGGTTTGGTTGATTTCATGGTCAAGCCGTCGGTTGAATCGTGTCCGCCCATAAATAGTTTTTCACGCCGGATCCCGCCTATGCGGGATTATCAACGGATGTTCGGCGGTTGATAGCGAAAACGGCGAGAAGGCACCAGCATCCGCCGTGTGAATGACATCATTTCACATAAGGGCCCCAGAAAGAAATAATTCCACATCTTGCTTGTCTTTTGGATCGTCTACTGCGTTACATCCACCGACACGTATCTCGATATGCGCCGCTGGATGTGCCTTGTAGACGAACCCAAATCCGGCGCAATCTTGTGGAATTATTTCTTACCGTGACCCTAACCCGCATACGGCAGGTGGATGGTAAAGGTGGTTCCGACCTCTTTTTTACTCTTGAATGTTATGGTTCCCTTGTGGTGTTCGACGATTCCGAAAACCGTTGCAAGGCCGAGCCCGACGCCGTAGCCTTCTTTCTTGGTTGTGAAAAACGGCTCGAAAATGTGTGCCTGGTCTTCGGGCGCAATTCCTTGGCCGCTATCTCTTACCGCAATCCTCACCATTTTTTTATCTGAATCGGTGCCGGCCGTCAAATCGAGGCGGCCGCCGTCCGGCATGGCATCAATGGCATTGAAGATCAGATTGATGATGCACTGCTGCAGCTGGTTGTAATCCCCTATAATTGTCGGCAGACCTTTAGATACCTCGACGGTGAGCCGGATGTTGCTCAATTCGAGCTTGTGCTGGCTCAGAATAACGCTGCGCTCGAGGAGATCGGCGGGATCAACGGCGGTGAAGGCCGGGGGAGATTTGCGCGAAAAGGTCAGCAGGCTGGAGATAATCTGGGAGCAGCGGCCGGTCTCGTTCTCGACGACAGCCAGATAACGCTGGAACTTTTCGCGATGCTCGGCGTCCAGCGGACCGCGGTCGGTGATGCGGATCATCAGCCGGATGTAGTTTAGAATTCCAGAAAGGGGATTGTTGATTTCGTGCACCACACTGGCCGCCAGCCGTCCCAAAGACATCATCTTGTCCTGATGGAGGATGCGGGCCTGATCGGCAATCTCGCGCTCGAGTTTGCGGATCTCCCGCAGATCCCTAATGAAGCAGACCAGACCGTCTTCTTGTCCCTGATCCAACAGCACCCCGGCCGAAACCTGAATCGGGATGGCGCGTTCGTCGGCACCCAGCAGTGTGGTTTCGTACAGGGTGAGCCGGTTCTTTCCGCCGTAGGCATTGCCCTCCAGGGCTTTCCGCATCCGGCCTTCCTCTCCTTCCGGAAAGAGTCGTGCCAGGGGCATGCAGCCAATCACCCCTTCCCGGCTGTATCCCGAAATCAATTCCATGCTACGGTTGAAGGTGACCACCAGCCCGCTCCGGTCACAGGCCAGGATGCCGTCCATGGAGCTTTCGATCAGGTTTCTCTGGAAGGTGATGGTTTTGACGAGTTGCTGGCTGGTCTCGGCCTTTTCTTTCTCCAGCAAATCGGTGTAATCGGCCAGCTGTTTGCGGGAAGTGTACCGCTCACGGGCCCGCTTCAGGGCCAAGTGAAGGGCCTCGTCGTTGATCGGCTTGGTGATGAAATCCGAAGCGTCGAGCTGGAGGGCCCGGATGGCGAGCTCCATCTCGCCGAATGCGGTCGCCACAATCACCTCGATGTCCGGGAGCTGCTTTTTAAGGGATTCGAGCACCTGCAGGCCGTCTAATCCGGGCATGCGAATATCGGTGATCACTATCTGCGGCGAAAATGCTTCACACCTCTGGAGTCCGGTGACACCGTCTTCTGCCGTGAGCACATCGTAACCGGCGTCTGACAATGCAACCGTCATGACATCGCGAATATCCTCCTCATCGTCGATCAGAACGATTTTCCAGGATGAAATGTCGGTCATTGACTGCACTCCAGAGCGGAACGGGGTTGAATCGACTGCCGGTTGTTTCTCAATGAACGAGAGATAAGCAGCCTGCCGACCGTTAGCACATTCGGGTAAAAAACGAAAGCCGTGATTACCGGACCGCACAGTGCTTGACCCAGCGCTGCGCCAGGGCTTTCATCCGGTGCATTTGTGCGCTTGTGAAGGCCGGCTCGGTACGTTGAAAAAAAGCGGGGTTCAAAAGGCGTTGGTTCTGAAAGGGTTGCAGCACATATTGATCCGCGCCCTCGATCGAGCGTGCGATGGCACCAATGACGGCTTCATCAATGATCGGTCTGGCACAGGTGGTTCTGAATTCGTAGGCCGGGGCCGAGGCCATGATGATGCGGATGCTTTCTTTTAGGCTCTCCGGCTCGTCTTCACTCTGAAACACCGGGGCATAATGCCGGATGTCGGTCTTAATGTCCATCGCCACGTAATCGACCAGCTTCTCTGACACCAGGTGACGGAGGACGTGGGGCCGACTGCCGTTGGTATCCAGCTTGACCGGAAAACCGAGGTTTTTGACGGCTGCGCACACCGCGGGAAGATCTGCCTGAAGGGTGGGCTCGCCGCCGGAGATCACCACTCCCTCCAGAAGCGAGCGGCGCGCCTCGAGGAAGGCATAAAACTGATCCAGGGTGAAGGGGGGCTCAGCGGCCGGAACCCCGCGTGCGAGTTCCGGATTGTGGCAATAAGGGCAATAAAAGTTGCACCCACTTAGAAACAGCACGCAACTGATTCGACCGGGAAAATCGATAAACGAATTTTTCTGCAGCCCGCCGATGAGCATGGCGCGCCCTCAAGTTCCCGTCCAGAAATGGCCCTTTCCCGCAATTTCAGCGTCAATCGGCATAATCGCTTGTGCGGCACAAAATAGTATGCCTCCGCACAATTCTACCGATTTCCTTGAACTTGCAGAAAATTGCACATTTCTGGATCGGAAACTCATCAGTGCTTTTAATGGGCGGATGGGTATAAGCTCGTTTTCGGCCATAACGGCCCTTTTCCGCAATTTCGGCGTCAATCACGCTGTCAAATGATGGCAGCCGTCCACCGGGGTGCGGTTTTCAACAACGACCTTTGCTGTCGAGGACGGCATCCGGACCGTGATCGGTTTCACGCTTTCCGGCAATTCGGTATGGAAGTTTTTGCGGCGGCGGAATTCGGCCTGTTTGCCGTCATTCCACTGTTTGATCGGCCTCAGGTACCCGACCACCCGTGAATAGACCTCGGTGGCCGCGTCGCACGATGGGCAGACATCCTGCCGGCCGTTTAAATATCCGTGCGAAGGACAGACGCTGAAAGTCGGCGTAAGAGTGTAATATGGCAGGCGGTAACTGCCGGCGATCTTGCGAATCAACCGTTTGAGCACCACCGTGTCTGCGACCTGCTCTGCCAGGTAGATGTGCAAAACGGTGCCGCCGGTATAGCGGGTCTGAAGATCGTCCTGCAGCCGCAGGGTTTCAAACAGATCGTCCGTGTAGTTGACGGGCAACTGGGTGGAATTGGTGTAATAAGGCACCGCACCGTTGCAAAAGTCGGTTTCGTTGGCGCAGATAATATCCGGGTACATTTTTTTGTCCAGCATCGCCAGCCGGTAGGAAGTCCCTTCGGCCGGTGTGGCCTCCAGGTTGAAAATATCACCGGTTTCTTCCTGGATCTCGGCCATGCGATCGCGGATAAAATCCATTACCGCCAGAGCGAAGGCCTGGCCGTCCGCTGTCGCAATGTCCTGACCGAAAAAGTTCAGACAGGCCTCGTTCATCCCGACGACGCCGACGGTCGAAAAATGGTTTTTCCAATAGAGACCGCTGGCATTCTTGACATCGCGCAGATAGAACTTGGTGTAAGGATACAGGTTGTTTTCGGTAAACCGCTCGAGAATCTTGCGCTTGATCCTGAGGCTCTCCACGGCCAATTGCAGCACATTTCGCAAACGGCCGAAGAAATCCGTTTCGTTGTCGGCCGTGTAACCGAGGCGGGGCAAATTGATGGTCACCACGCCGATCGATCCGGTCAGCGGATTGGCACCGAAAAGACCGCCGCCTCTCTTGAGCAGCTCGCGGTTGTCCAGCCGCAGTCGGCAGCACATGGAGCGCGCGTCATCCGGGGACATGTCAGAATTGACGAAGTTGGAAAAATAAGGAATGCCGTACTTGCCCGTCATTTTCCAGATCGGTTCCAGGTTGGGGTTGTCCCAATCGAAATCGGCGGTGATGTTGTAAGTCGGGATCGGAAAGGTGAACACCCGGCCCCTGGCATCGCCTTCCATCATCACCTCGGCAAAGGCCCGGTTGATGAGATCCATTTCGGGTTGAAAATCCCCATAGGTTTCTTCAAGGTGTTGGCCGGCAACGATCACCGGATGATCCGCCAGGTTTTTCGGTACATACAGGTCCAGGGTGATGTTGGTGAAGGGGGTCTGGAACCCGACCCGCGTCGGGATGTTGATGTTGAAAACAAACTCCTGCAGTGCCTGCTTAACGTCGCGATAGGACAGGTCGTCGAAACGAACGAAGGGCGCCAACAGCGTGTCGAAATTCGACAGCGCTTGAGCACCGGCGGCTTCGCCCTGAAGGGTGTAGAAAAAATTGACGATCTGCCCCAAGGCGGACCTCAGATGTTTAGGCGGTCCACTTTCGACCTTTCCCTCCACCCCTTTGAATCCATTCAGCAGCAGGTCCTTCAGGTCCCAGCCGACACAGTATACCGACAGCAGATTGAGGTCGTGAACGTGGAGATCCCCGCGCTTGTGGGCGTCCCTTATTTCGGGTGGGTAGATGCGGTTGAGCCAGTACTCGCTGGTGATGTCCGAGGATATGTAGTTATTGAGACCCTGCAGCGAATAACTCATATTGCTGTTTTCTTTGACCTTCCAGTCGAGCTTGCGAATGTAGTGCTCCACCAGGTCGATGTGCGCCCGTGTGGCGATGTTGCGAATCTGGGCATGTTGCTCGCGATAAATTATGTAGGCCTTGGCGGTCTTGTAGAAGGGGGAGTCGAGCAGGACGCGCTCGACGATATCCTGGATCTCCTCGACCTCGGGCACCGGACCGAGCCGCAGTTCATGCGCCAGAGTCAGAGCGCGCAGGGTCAGCTTGCGGGCTTCGCGTTCTTCGAATTCGCCCGAGGCTTTGCCGGCCTTGGCTATAGCGGCCGTAATTTTAGATGAATCGAATTCAACAACCCTGTTGTCCCTTTTTTTTATTTTTTCGAACACAATTCCCCCTTCTGCTGCAGACCGCATCAGTATATGTGGCACGACTAGATGAATTAATGGGAATGATGGTTTCCGGAATTGAATCCGGCGTTCAATTGAAAGCGATCCCCGGGGATGCGACAGTCGACCGCAAGAACGGCCAGATCGAATGGCAAATACTATATCGCAATATGTTGTATGGTGTCAACAGGAAAATTCAAGATGTGGTATCATGATCGACAGCGGCCAAATAGTCCTCCGGTCCCGAAGTCTTGTGAAGGTAAAGAGGGGTCAAGGCATCCGGTGGTTTCCGACCGGCGGCGTCACCCAAATGTAGTCGCCGTAGGACAGGTCAACCGTCTCTCCGACGGGAGCCAGATAAACGGTTCGATAGGGAGCTCCCGTAAGATTGAAGGCCCGGTCCGGAATACCGAATTTATGGACGATGTGACCGTTGCCGGCCAACACCACCATCAACCGATCGTCCAGGTTGCGGGCGATTGAAGCGGCCATGGTGTCTTCCCACACACACTGGGCCTGGTAGAAAAATTCGAAATTGGCTTCGCCATGAAACGCGTGTGCTTTGAAGATTGTCTCGAGATAAGTCCGATGGGCGGCATTGGACGTGTCAATGTGGGGAGGCAAATCCTGCCGGTCGCAGCCCAGCAGACTGTCGATGCCGCCGATCCTGACTTTTGGCGGAATGTGGAAGGGGATGTTCAGCCCGAAAAGTGGGATGCCCTTTTCCCTGATGACGTCGAGAATCGGTTGGTAAAGAGCAAAATCGAAGCGCCAATTGGCATACCAGTGGGTTTTTTCGAGAAACGCTTCCTGCGTCAGCTGCCCCGCAGACCATCGATCGAGAACGATCTGGTAGGTAAAATCGAACATCTCCATCCCGACCGCCACCCGTGGATGGACCCTCAAGAGGCCCTGGAGGATCTCGAGTTGAATTTCGTGGTGGGCCGTATCGGTGTGAATCTCGCCGATGTAGACGACCCGGCATCCAGCCAGATCGGCGAGCATCTCGTCAGAGGTCACCACCGCACCCGTGGCGCCCGAAATGATTTGACCGGCCTCGATATAGCGGTCACGGTCTTTTAGGAAGAGTCGCGGCGGTGCAGCGGCGCAGGCAAAGACAAACCCGACCAGACATGTCGCCAGGAATATTTTACTGATCATTTGTCCTACTGTCGGTACCACCTGAGAATAATGAGTGCGGTGTGACGGCTTGATTTTTTCGTTGCCTGTCTGTAGAATTCATCATGCTCTACGATCAGAATCCGGTCCACCGCAAGTTGATTACACCCTGGTACGACTCCCGCACGGTCTGCCTCGTGGTGATCCTCTCCATGCTGCTGGTGTTTTTGTTTGCTCTCGTCGGCGTTTTTTCAGCCTGGGAAAATTCGCTCTACCGGGAAATGATCTGGCTGCCTGCCTTGCTGGCCCTTTTAAGTGTTATCGTGATTCTGTCGACGACCGTCCGCTTGATCAAACGCTGGAAGCATCGCTATGCCAAGAATTGGAAATACTGGTAGTACCGGCATGTCATGATTCCGGCCCGCCGTTCCCGATGTTCCGGAGTATCTTGATGAAGGTGTCGGGAGGAATGTAACCGGGTCGGTGGCCGAGAACACTTCCGCTTTTCGAAAAAAACCAGTTGTCGGGCAACCCGCGGATCCTGAAAAGATTCGACAGCTTCTGTTCCCGGTCCGAATCGACCTTGACGGCAATAAAATTCTTGTCCAACAAGTCCACGACGGTTTGATTATGAAACGTTTCCCTGTCCATGGTATGGCAGTAGGTGCACCAGTCGGCCCAGAAAAAAACGAACACGACTTTCCCCTGAGCTTTGCCTAGCGCCATGCCTTCGTCGAAACTGTGCCACTTCAACGGCCTCGACCCGCCGGAAGCGACAGGTGGTACCAAGGCGGCAAAGATACACACAAGAACAAGAGGTGCAAGAAATCTAGTTTTCACGAATATGGTTCCTCTTGGTTTGGCCAAAGGCTAGCCACAATCCGATCGCCAACAGAACAGCGTCACGAAGGATATCTGTCAGGTAATCGGCCCCATTCTCGGTCGTGGCCACTGAAAAGCATCCGCAGTCGACATCGATTCCACGGATCCAGGTCGACACCAGCGCAGCCATAAAAACGACCATCAACGCGTTGACGATCAAGAGACTGCCGTCGACCCAGGCGCCGGCGACCAGCAATACCCCGCAGAGAACCTCAATCCAGGGCAGCAGGACAGACAGCGGGTTGACAAGCGGTCCGGGCAGCAGTTGGTAGTTGCCGATGATAGCGGCAAATCCTTGCGGGTCGTCGATCTTGACCCACCCGGCCCACACGAAGACGCCGCCAAGAAAGATGCGGAGCCCCAAAACGGGCCATTTGCGATAATCTGAAGGTAACTGATTTGGGAGCATATTTGGTAAAACCGTACCGGCGACCGCCTCGATAAATCCTGCCGTGCTTCTACCTGCCGTGCTTCTATTAGACGGTTCGCGGTCCCTTCCATATTGGCGGCATCGTGAAAAACCAGCCCCACGAGCGCTCCGCGACCGTTTCGCAACGGATTTACCCGCTCAGTTCCTGCGCCCTTCGTCTCGCCGAGGCAATCGCCACGATGATGATGGGTTTTAATCCCCTTTTTTCGAAAACATCGATCGCAGCGGCGGTTGTTCCCCCGGGAGAGGTCACCCTGCGGCGCAGTTCTTCGGGCGGCTCACCGGAGGCTTCCAGAAGTTTGGCGGAACCTCTCAGCGTGGCGGCCGCCAGCGAAGCCGCTGCACCGGGTTCGAGTCCCATCTGAATTCCGGCCTCGGTCATTGATTCGACCAGGTAAAACACGTAAGCCGGTCCGGACCCAGAGAGGGCCGTGACGGCATCGAGCGCCTCTTCCTCGAACTCTATGACATCGCCGACCGCCTGCAAAAGGGTTCGGGCCGCCCGGGCGTCTTCTGCGGTGACAAAGCGATTGGGACTCATCCCGGAGACGGCGCTGAGCACCAAGGCCGGTGTGTTCGGCATAACCCGGATAATGGGCAGGTTCCGGACACTTTCCGCGTCCAGAGGAGGATAGAGGATCTCCTCCATTTTGCGGATCGGAAACCCGGCGGCAATGGAAATGAGGAGCTTGCGTTCGGGCAACCGGTAGCCTCCCCGACCGGAGACGTCTTTGAGAACCGCCGGCAGATGCTGAGGTTTGACGGCCAGCACCACCATGCGGCAGCTTTGGAAAAGCGTACCGTTGTCACGCAGAACCGTGACGCCGTATTTTTTGTTCAGATAATCGAGCCTCTCCACATCGACATCGGCGACGCTGATCTTGGCGGCCGGCAACAGGCCGGATTGGATCACCGCACCGATGAAGGCTTCTCCCATGTTGCCGGCGCCGATAAAACCGATGGTGGTGTCGAATTCAGCCACGGCGAATTTCCTTCTGGCGGTCCCTGCAGCAACCGCCGGTTTTTCTTTTACCTTTGGACAATAGTGGTCATGTGTGTTAGTATATCACATTCAAATGTAACCATAAACTGACCGCGCCGGGACAAGGTAGCTTCCCGAAACCCCATATGTCAACGCTTTTGCACCGCCATCGGCCATATTAACATAAATACCCGCTGCGGTAGCGAAGACCTTGACGCATGTAACAGAACATCGGGTGCGCCTGATTCGACACGGCCAGTCAAAATAAAGGGCCTGACCACCCATGTATTTCGTCGGCTATTTTATCATGGCAGTTGCCAATGTCCTTCACTATGTTCTCTTTTTTTACATGTGGATCATCATCGCGCGGGCTGTACTTTCCTGGGTCAGCCCGGATCCTTACAATCCGATCGTCCGTTTTATCTACAAGGTGACCGAACCGGTCATGTATCAGGTCCGATCCCGGCTACCGGTCAGTTTCGGCGGCATAGATTTCGCGCCGGTGGTGGTGATTCTGATCATCTATTTTCTTCAGATCTTCGTTGTGAACAGCCTTATGAGGTTCTCCCAATCGATGCTGTAAACAACGCCTGAGGAGGTGACAAATGGTCAATCTCACACCCCTTGATATTCAGCAGCAACGATTCAAGACAAGATTTCGCGGCTTCGACATTCAGGAAGTGGATTCGTTTCTGGATCAAATGGCAGATGCGTTTGAATCCCTGCTGAAGCAAAACGAAAATTTAAAAGAGGATTTCCGCCGGTTGCAGCTCGAGATCCAAGGCTACAAAAACCGGGAGGACGCCTTTAAGCGTGCGCTGCTCAATTCCCAGCGAGTCATCGAACAGATGAAGGAAAACGCACAGAAATCAGCCGAGCTTATCGTCGCCGAAGCGGAGGTCAAAGCCGAAAAAATCCTCAACAAGGCCCACAACCGACTGGCCCAACTGCACGAGGATATTGCGGAACTCAAACGTCAACGGATGCAGATCGAGGTCCAGATCGGTTCGGTGATCGAAGCTCACGGCAAGCTGCTGGAAATCAGCAAAGAAGGCATGAAGGCGATGGACGACGAGGACTCCAAGATCAAGCTGCTTCAGCAGAACAAGGCCTGATCCGCATTGGCTGTGAACCTGTCTTCGATCGGTTGCGGATGCCGGTCGGAAAATGTAAATTCAGCTTCTTCCGGAGTAATTGATGGCAAAAATTGATGCGTTTTTCAAGTTGATGCACGAGCAGGGTGCCTCGGACTTGCACCTGACCGCCAGCCAGCCGCCCTCCCTGAGAATTCGGGGAGACATTGAAAGGATCAAATACAAAGTACTGGACAACGATGACCTGCGGGGCATGCTGTATGAAATCACCCCCGAAGAAAAGATAAAGGTCTTCGAAGAAACCGGTGATGTCGATTTTGGTTACGAAATTCCCGGTTTGGCCCGCTACCGGGCCAATTTTTTTATGCAGAAAAACGGCGTCGGCGCCGTATTCAGAGAAATTCCCACCGCTATCATGACCGCCGAGCAGCTCGGTCTGCCGCCGGTGATATCAAAACTGGCGACCCTGCCCAGAGGCCTGGTGCTGGTCACGGGCCCTACCGGCAGTGGAAAATCCACGACGCTGGCATCGATCATCGATGTGGCCAACCGCAACCGTAAAGACCACATCATCACCATTGAAGATCCCATCGAATTTGTCCATCAGAGCCAGGGCTGCATCGTCAATCACCGTGAGATCGGCATCCACACCCACTCTTTTGCATCGGCGCTGCGCGGCGCCTTGCGCGAAGATCCGGATATCATACTCGTGGGCGAAATGCGCGATCTGGAAACTATTTCGCTGGCCATCGAAGCGGCCTCCACCGGACACCTGGTTTTCGCGACGCTGCATACCACAAGTGCGGTCAAAACAGTGGACCGCATCATCGAGGTGTTTCCCGCCGATCAGCAGGCCCAGGTCCGATCGACTCTGGCCGACGGCATGCGGGCCATCATCGCGCAGGTGCTCTTCAAACGTATCGACAAAAAAAGCCGCTGTGTGGCGCTTGAAATACTGATCGCCAACTCAGCGGTTCGGAATTTGATCAGAGAAGCCAAGACCCATCAACTGCCCTCCATGATCCAGACCGGTAAAAAATACGGTATGCAGCTGTTGGATGACGCCATTATGGATTTGTACAAGCGGGGTTGGATCAGTGCCGACGAGGCCTACATAAAGGCCAATGAAAAGGCCAAGTTCAGGCCGTTGTTGACCTCACCGCCCACCGATTTCACCGAAGTTTGATCCGAGGGTGCAGACATGAAAAAGCAGGAAATCGACCATATCCTCACGCGCATGCTCGACTCTCACAAGAACGTTTCCGACCTGAACCTGACCGTTGGGAAGCCGCTGCAGGTTGAGAGCGACGGCGAACTGGTATCGGTCGAGATGCGGCCGCCTTTCAAAGAGCTGACGCCCTTCCAAACCGAGATCTTCGCTTTGAATCTCATGAACCAAGATCGGCGTCTCACGCGAACCTTCCTCAACTCAGGCTCTTGCGATCTTTCTTACTCGCTGCCCGGCAAGGCGCGCTTCCGTGTGAACGTTTTTTCTCAGAGCGGATATTGTTCGATTGTTCTGCGCAAATTGGAATCGAAAATTCCGACAATCGAAGAACTGCACCTGCCCGAGGCCATGTACAAGATCGCCAAGGAAAAAAACGGCATCGTGTTCGTCACCGGCGCGACCGGTTCAGGTAAGACGACGTCACTGGCGGCGATTCTCAACGTCATCAACGAGGATCGTTCGGTTCACGTCGTCACGCTCGAAGATCCGGTGGAATACCAGCACCCCCACAAGAATTCGACCTTCAACCAGCGCGAACTCGGCATTGATTTCGACTCATACGCCAGCGGCCTCAGGGCCGCCCTGCGCCAAGCCCCCAAGGTAATTCTGGTGGGCGAAATGCGTGATCGGGAGACGGTAGAAATTGGTCTGAGCGCGGCTGAAACCGGTCACCTGGTGCTCACGACGCTGCACACCATCGACGCCGGCTCGACCATCAACCGCATCGTGGGTATGTTCAGCACCGAAGAGGAACACCAGGTCCGCATCCGACTCGCCGACACCCTGCGTTGGGTAGTCTGCCAGCGGTTGCTGCCGAAAATCGGCGGCGGGAGGGCAGCCACTTTCGAAATCCTTGGCACCAATCTGCGCGTCAAAGACGCCATTATGAATGGAGAATCCGAAGGCAAGACCTTCTATGAAATCATGCAGGCCGGCCAGGCTTTCGGAATGACCACTTTTGACGGGCACATCATCGATCTGTATGAACACGGTCTGATAACCGAGGAAACTGCACTCGCCTTTGCTTCGCGCAGAGGCATCGTGGGCCGTGGCATCGATTCACTTAAGAGTGCCCGGGGCGAGGCAACGTCGGACATCGACAAGCTCGAACTCGATCGCAGCTACAACATCAACTGACGGAATTGCCCGGCAAGACAGAACGAAACTGCAGGTTTTCACAGGAGGTAGTCGAATCGGTTTTATGGAAATCACGTGCGAAAATTGCCAGAGCAGATTCAAACTGCCGGATGAAAAAGTTCCGGCCGGAAAGTCCACCCGCCTGTCATGTCCGAAGTGCAAGGGCCAGATCACGGTGGTCCCTCCCAGCGGTGCCGGACATCTTTTGAAAAACGGCCTGGAGGAGACCGGCTACGATGCTTCTGAAAAGCCGTTCGACTTCATCGAGGAAGAAGGCAACACGGCCCTGGCGTGTGAGTCCGATCCGGTAATGCTCAAAAAGATCGTCGACACGCTCAATCTCCTCGAATACCACGTAACGGTCTCAGAGAGCGGACGGGATGCACTCAAGAAGATGCGCTATCACCAATACGACTTGGTGGTGATCAACGAAGCCTTTCACTGCACCGGCCCCGATACGAACATGGTGTTGCTGTATCTCGAACGGCTCAACATGAGTGCGCGCCGGGATATTTACGTCACCATGATCAGTAGTCAATACCGGACGATGGACCAGATGATGGCCTTCCGGCACAGCGTCAACCTTATCGTCAATTCCAAGAATATCGAAGATATCGGCAAAATCATTCAACGCGGTCTCACCGATCATGAATTTTTTTACCGTGTCTTCAAGGATACGCTGAAAGAGGTCGGAAGGGCGTAACGGTTGTGCCGGTTGAGCCCGTTTGCCCGTTGAGCCGGTTAAGTCGTTGGATGAACTGGGAAAAGTAAACTCGTGGACTTTTAGATAAAGCGCATCTGGTGCCAAGATTGGACGGGTTCTTAGGCTATTCCGCATGCACCGGCTCAACCGGCCAAACGGGCTAAACCGGCTCAACCAGTTCAATCCATCCCCATCTGAACTTCCAAGCAAAGAATTTCTTTCTCGATAGCTTGCCGCTCGTCTTCTGTCAGCGCCGGGTCGCTGAGGCGTTTTCTGAGACCCAGAAGAACCATCTCTTCTCGATAGTGGCGGCAGTTATAATCGGGTTTATTAGACATCTGGCTCTGGGTGGTTCGAAAGTTTTATCTGTTTTACGACCGCTTGCACCGGCTCAACCGGCTCAACCTCCCTCACCCATCTCGGCTGCGATGATGCGCAGGCCATCGAGGGTCAACAGGGGTTCCACCGCTTCGATCGTTTCCGACACGTCGTGCATCATTCCCGCCAGGCCGCCGGTCGCGATGACTTTTGGTGCCGATCCCATCTCGCTTATCATCCGCCGTACCATGCCGTCCACCAAGCCGGCATAACCGTATATGATCCCGGATTGAATGCTGGCGGCGGTGTCTTTTCCGATAACACTCGCAGGCGGATGGAATATCTCGACCCGGGGTAATTTCGAGGCCTTCATAAAGAGCGCCTCGGCGGCAATCATGATCCCCGGGCTGATCGCGCCCCCGAGGTACTCTCCCTTCTCCGATATGCTGTCGAAGGTGGTTGCAGTCCCGAAATCAATGATGATCAGGCTCTGCCGGTACTTTTCGAAGGCAGCCACCCCGTTGACGATCCGGTCAGCTCCGACATCTGAAGGGTTGCGATAGTGGATCGGCATACCGGTGTATGAAGCCGGATTCACCCATAGCGGCGGGTAGCCCAGATATTTACGACAAAAAGAATCGAGGATGGTAACCATCGGCGGCACCACGCTGGATATGATAGTCCGATCTATCTTTTCGGGTCGAATCCCGCTTTGCGCAAAGAGGCTGGTGATGATGATGTTGACCTCGTCTTCGGTCGTATTTCGCTCGGTGCGCAGCCGCCAGTCCCTGATCAAACGCCGGCCGTCGTAAACACCCAGGACCGTATTGGTGTTTCCAACGTCAATCACGAGCAGCATTGCCGCAACTCCTTTACATGTAATCGGGTTCAAGCGTCCAAGATCGCATCGATGATTTTTACGGCTGCGCGAGCGCTGGCGACCTCGTGCACGCGCACGATGTGAGCACCGTTTAAAACCGCGGCGCACACCGCCGCCAACGTGCCGGTTCCGACAATTGTCATGTCGGGTCCGATCTCTTCTTCGGGGTTTTCCTTGAGCAGCTTACGGATAAAGGCTTTCCGGGAAGGGCCGATTAAAATAGGCAGGTCCAGGTCTTGCAGTTGCGCCAGATTTTTGATGAGAAGAAGATTGTGGTCGACCGTTTTGCCGAAACCGATGCCCGGGTCGATGATGATTCGATTGCGCGCGATACCACCCTTTTCAGCCTTGTTTACGGTCTGGGCCAGAAAGGCCCCGATTTCCGCCACAACATCGCGATAGACCGGCGTCACCTGCATCGTTTGCGGCGTGCCCAGCATGTGCATCAGAATTACCGGAACGCCGCTTTCCGCCACCACCCCTGTCATTTCGGGATCGTGTCGCAGGGCGCTGATGTCGTTGATCATCGAGGCCCCGGCCGCGAGCGCCCGGCGGGCGACGGCGGCCTTGGCGGTATCGATCGAAATCGGCACCACAACACGCTGGACCAACGTTTCGATCACCGGGAGCACGCGCTCGAGCTCAACTTCGACCGGCACCGGATCGGCGTAGGGACGGGTGGACTCACCGCCGATATCGATGACGTCCGCGCCCTCCTGAACCAGGCGCTCCGCTTGAGCAACGGCCGCATCGTGCGCGAGGAATTTTCCGCCGTCCGAAAAAGAATCCGGTGTGACGTTCACAACCCCCATGAGGCAGGTCCGCCGGCCGAGCGCAAGTGAATACCGACTCCATCTCAGATCATAACATCGTCTGGCACTCATCAATCGTTTCGGATATCCTGTCAGTCGAAAGTGTTATATGGGCTTTACGATATCGGTCGACATACCCGAAATCAGGTTGGCGGCTGGTCCGACGGCTCTTTCTCAACATTGTCGTCGGGATCGGATTGGGCCGCGGAAGCCGCCTCAGATGCCTGTGCCGCCGGTTTCTCCTCATCCTCTTCGACTTTTTGGGAAGGGAGCTTGATGCCGGGTCTCAGTGAAAAGATCAACTCATCGAGTTCCTTGCCGAGCACGGTTTCCTTTTCCAATAGCAACTCCGCGAGTTTGTGCAGAATGTCCAAATTGCCCTCGAGAACCTGCTTGGCGTGTTTGTAGGACGAATCGATCAATTTGTGGATTTGATCGTCGATTTTCTGGGCGGTGGTTTCCGAGTAATCCCGGTGTTGGGAAATCTCGCGCCCCAGGAAAACAGGCTCCTCGCCCTTGGCATAGGAAAGCGGTCCCAACTCACTCATTCCCCAGTTTCGGACCATCTGTTCGGCCAGAATGGTGGCCTGCTTGATGTCGTTGGCAGCACCCGTGCTGATGCGTTTAAAAACGATCTCTTCGGCCACTCGACCGCCAAAAGCGACGGCCAGTTCGTTTTCCAGCTGATCCTTGTACTTGAAGTCCCGCTCTTCAGGTAGGAACCATGTCACACCGGCCGCCCGTCCCCTGGGAATGATCGTGATCTTGTTGACCGCATCGGTCTCGGGCAGAAATCTGGCCACCAGCGCGTGACCGCCCTCATGATAGGCGGTGGTCTTGCGGTCCTCCTCTTTGATGACTTTAGACTTGCGCTCCAAACCCATGTAAACCTTGTCCTTGGAGTCCTCGAAGTCGAACATATCGATCTTTTCCTTGTTGCGCTTGGCTGCCAGAAGCGCCGCCTCGTTGACCAGGTTTTCCAGATCGGCCCCCGAGAACCCGGGAGTGCCTTTGGCGAGAACCAATGCGTTTACATCGTCGGCAATCGGTGTCTTGCGCATGTGCACGCGCAGGATCTTTTCACGGCCTTTGATATCGGGCAGTGTCACAACCACCTGGCGATCGAAGCGACCGGGACGCAGCAGGGCCGGATCGAGAACGTCCGGACGGTTGGTGGCCGAAATCAAAATCACCCCCTCGTTCGATTCGAAACCATCCATTTCCACCAGCAACTGGTTGAGGGTTTGCTCCCTTTCATCGTGGCCACCGCCCAAGCCGGCGCCCCGGTGTCGACCGACCGCGTCAATTTCGTCAATAAAGATAATACAGGGCGCATTCTTCTTACCTTGGACAAAAAGATCGCGTACCCGCGAGGCCCCGACGCCGACAAACATTTCAACGAAGTCGGAGCCGCTGATGCTAAAGAAAGGTACTCCGGCCTCCCCGGCGATGGCCCTGGCCAGCAGGGTTTTTCCTGTCCCGGGCGGTCCCATCAACAGCACCCCCTTGGGGATCCGGCCTCCGAGGCGGGTGAACTTCTTGGGGTCCTTCAGAAACTCGACAATTTCAAAAAGCTCCTCTTTGGCCTCGTCGATTCCGGCCACGTCCTCAAATGTAACTTTAGTCTGTCCATCCGACATCAATCGTGCGCGACTCTTTCCGAATGAAAGCGCCTTGCCGCCTCCGCTTTGCATCTGACGCATGAAAAAGATCCATACACCAATTAACACCAGCATCGGAAACCACGACACGAGCACGGACATGTACCATGGATTTTCAGCCGGCGGTTTGGCCTGAATCGCCACTTTCTTCTTCCTCAGAATATTGATCAGATCCGCATCCTGGGGAGCGTAAACCTTGAAACGATTGCGGTTGGTATCGGTAACGTAAAGTTCCTGCCCCTGAATGACGACTTCAGAGACGCGACCTTCATCGACCATGCTCAAAAATTCGGTGTAGCCGATGCTGGTATCCGACATTTGCTGATGATTGAAAAGGTTGTAGAGCATGATCATCATCAACGTAATGACCAGCCACAGCGCCAAATTTTTGTAAAAAGGATTCAAATGATCCTACCTCCTGCTGAAAAGTTGCCCGTCGGAAGGTTGAATAGTGGTGTAATTCAACGTTTCTTAGGGTTTACGAAAAAATCGCCCCATCGTCATCGGTCATCAAGGAAAATTTGTCAACTGTTTATCGGTCGTAGCGCATGTGTTTAGCGATTTACGCTTGCCATCTGAAATTAATCATGATCACCTGTTAAACAAGCTATCTCTGCCCTCAGGATTTCCCGCGTGGACGGTGTCACGCGACAGCCGTCTGCCAATCGATGTCCCATCAGCCAGATGATACGGCCTCCATTCAGCAGAACGGGACAGGACCGCCGCTTTTCTCTGGGCACCTTGTGATCGATAAAGTATTTCTTGATCTTTTGAGTACCCTGCAGACCGAACGGCCGGAAGCGATCGCCCGCGCGAATATTGCGAAGCGTGAGCGGAAAATTCAAGCTATTCATATCAAAAAAAGCTACTTGCTGTCCAGCTTGGCGAAGATTTTCAGAGGCGCCGGCGGCGACAGTCGAAAAAATGACCCGGCAATCGATTTCTTCGACCGTTACGATCACAGCCACGTCATCCGGCTTTTTCACACCATAGCAAAAGGTGAGCGGGTAGTTCTCCTCGACCGCATCTGTTTTCGGCCTGCCCGGTCCGCTTCTTATTGAAACCTTCAAGACGCTTCCCATTCGCTCCAGCATAATGCCGTCCGGTAGGTCCAGCATGCCGTCCGGCCGGTCGACGGAAAGCAATTTGACAGCCGCCCTCACGTGAGCAAAGGAAATCCGCCGCAAATCGCCTTTTATTTCACCAATGGCTTTCCGGATTATCCGCCGCTGCGCAGCCTTGGGTTGCCGCATCAGCTGTGTAATCGACAGGTGAAGACGGTTCGCATCATCGGTCAGTCGGACATCGCGATAAAGCGTATCGACGATGCCTTCGATCCAATCTTGTTCCTCTCGCTGAATGTCGGCCAGCCGGTTCAACGCTGCGCTGATTTTCGGGTTGTAGGAACCTCGCAGCAATGGCACCAAATGGCTGCGGATACGGTTGCGCATGAACCGCATGTCCCGGTTGGAATGATCGGTGATATATGCCAAGCCGACCGTCTTGAGATAATCGAGAATGTCCCGGCGGGGCAACCGGATCAAGGGACGTATGATCCTGCCCGCTCTCACCGGCGGAATACCGGCAAAACCGACTGGTCCGCTGCCTCTGATCATAAACATCAGCACCAGCTCGGCGTTGTCGTCCGCTTGATGCCCCAGGGCAATTTTGTCGAAATGATGCCGGGCCGCGATGTCATCGTAAAACGCATAGCGCCTAATCCGGGCGGCCTCCTCGAGCGACAACCGGTGACGATGCCGATAGTGGGAAACATCTTCCTTTTTTATGAAGCATGCGAGCCCTAAGCCGGCTGATAGGGTCGCCACGAATTCGGCCTCATCGTCGGCCTCTTTGCGCAAACCGTGGTTGAGGTGGGCGACGGCCAAGCGCAGGCCATATTCGGACGTCAGATGCTGCAGGATATGCAGCAGTGCCACCGAGTCGGGTCCTCCGGAGACACCTACCAAAACGGCGGTACCGGAAACGACCATCTCATATTCGGCGATTGTCCGTTTCACCGTTTCGAGGATGCGGCGACGGGCGTGGCTGCTTTCAGGAGCGTTATGCGTCGATGCCATAGCGCTGACGTCTCCGTCTTGAGGGGATTGAATCGCCTATGGTTATCGGATGACGAATCGGTAAGTAGCCATCTTTTATGAGAGAACCCGAATTAAGTCAACACGCTGCCCGGTCGGCGGCCGGCGCGACGAGATGGCTGATTTGTGGAATATTGGGGTCCGCGCCTCTTTTTCCCTTGAAAAATAATGGGATTGGTTTATCCTATGGCCGGTTGTGCTAGGCGGGGAGTCAGCGGTGCCCTGTACCCGAAATCCGCTTATGCGGGGCTGAATTCCCACTCCAGGGTTTTATTCCGAACGGGTGTCGACCATCCGACCGGCCGCCGCGCAACAGGCGGTCACGAACCTCGTCAGGTCCGGGAGGAAGCAGCGATAAGTGATGCGGTCTGTGTCGTGGATCGATCCCGGTCATATCGATGGCCTTCCTTTTCAGGAAGAAATTCAAAAGTGGGTGCACAACCGCTTCTTCGCTCCGAGTCACCTCATCCCCGAGTCATCTCCTCCATTGATAAGTACTTCCAATCCTTCTTGAAATCACACCTTGACAAGCCATCATATGTCATTATTTTCTGATCGTCGTTTGGACGGCTGGTCAATTTTCTACAGAAACTACTTAAAATTCCAGGAGAAATTATCGCCTGATGCCCGAAGGTAAAAAAATAAAAATAGAAGACGGCAGTCAATTTCAGGAAGATTCGACCGAAGGTGAGAAGAGCCTTGGCAACGGGGCAGATGATAACCAGGAACGGAAGGGTGAACCGGCTGGTACAGGGCAAAGCCTCGAATCGGAAGAGATCAGAGACCTGAATTCGAAACTCGAAGTCAAAACCGCAGAAGCCGAGGAAAACTATGACCGCTTGCTGAGGGTCTCGGCCGAGTTCGAGAATTACAAGAAAAGAACTGCCAGGGAAATGGCGGATTTTAAGAAATTTGCCAACCAGTCTCTGCTAAGGGAGCTGCTTCCCATTATCGACAACCTCGAACTGGCTATCAAAGCGGCTGCAGAAGCCCCCGATGGTAAAGATGCATGCCTGCTTGACGGTGTGGAACTGACCCGCAAGGAAATCCTTAAGGTCTTCGAAAATTTTCATGTCGAGCCAATCGATGCGCTCGGCAAACCATTTGACCCCAATTTTCACGAAGCGGTAATGCGAGAAGAAAGCGACGAACATCCGGAAAACACGGTGGTCAATGAATTGCAGAAAGGCTACCTTATGCACGACAGGTTGTTGAGACCCTCCATGGTCGTCGTGGCAATGCCGAAGAATAAAAATTCACCTTAGTCTGCCATCCGCAGATTCCATTCCAAATAGAGTGATGAGACTATCCAGTAAAATGTTCAACGATTTAAGGAGGAATAAAAAAAATGGGTAAAATTATCGGTATCGATCTCGGCACGACCAACTCTTGCGTGGCGGTCATGGAGGGGGGCGATGCCAAAGTCATCACCAACCCGGAAGGAGGGCGCACAACCCCCTCTATTGTTGCTATTTCCGAGAGCGGAGAGCGGCTGGTCGGGCAGATTGCTAAGCGACAGGCGATTACCAATCCGGAAAACACGGTCTTCGGCGTGAAGCGGTTGATCGGACGCAAGTTCGAATCAAGCGAGATCCAGCAAGACATGAAGATTCTGCCGTACAAAATCGAGCGTGCTTCCAACGGCGACGTGCGAATAAACGTACGCGGCAAACAGCACAGCCCGGCCGAAATATCCTCCTACATATTGGGATATATCAAGAAATATGCCGAGGACTTTCTCGGGGAGCCGGTGAGCGATGCCGTCATTACTGTCCCGGCCTATTTCAACGACAGCCAGCGACAGGCCACCAAAGACGCCGGGCGCATCGCCGGTTTGAACGTTCTGCGCATCATCAACGAGCCGACTGCCGCATCTCTGGCATACGGCCTCGACAAGAAGCGCGAAGAAAAAATCGCCGTCTTCGATCTCGGGGGCGGTACCTTTGACATTTCAGTCCTCGAAATCGGCGAGGGCGTGTTCGAGGTTAAGGCGACCAACGGTGACACCCACCTGGGCGGAGAGGATTTCGACCTGCGCTTGATTGAATACCTGGCTGACGAGTTCAAGAAAGATCAGGGAATCGATCTGCGCAAAGACAAGATGGCGCTCCAACGATTGAAGGAAGCGGCCGAAAAGGCCAAAATGGAGCTGTCGACCTCGATGGAAACCGACATCAATCTGCCGTTTATCACGGCTGATGCCAGCGGCCCCAAGCACATGAATTTAAAAGTGTCGCGCGCCAAGCTCGAATCCCTGATCAGCGACCTGCTTGATAAGCTCGAGCCGCCGTGTCGAATGGCGCTGAAGGATTCCGGTCTTTCCGCTTCCCAGATCAACGAGGTCATCCTGGTGGGCGGCATGACCCGTATGCCGGCAGTCCAGGATCGGGTCAAACAGATATTCGGTCAGGAACCCCACAAGGGCGTCAATCCGGACGAGGTCGTGGCCGTCGGTGCCGCCATACAGGGCGGTGTGCTGAAGGGCGACGTCAAGGACGTTCTGCTGCTGGACGTCACCCCGCTGTCCCTGGGTATCGAAACCCTCGGCGGTGTGATGACCAGACTGATCGAAAAAAACACCACCATCCCGACTAAAAAGAGCCAGATCTTCTCGACAGCGGCCGACAGTCAGCCCGCGGTGTCGATTCACGTCCTGCAGGGTGAACGTGAAATGGCCGCCAGCAATAAAACGTTAGGACGATTCGAACTGGTCGGCATCCCCCCGGCACCGCGGGGCATACCCCAGATCGAGGTGACCTTCGACATCGACGCCAACGGCATCGTCAAAGTGTCGGCCAAGGATTTGGCCACCAACAAGGAGCAGTCGATTCAGATCACGGCCTCCTCCGGACTCAGCGAAGAAGAAATTCAGCAAGCGGTTAAAGACGCCGAAATGCATGCCGATGAAGATCGAAAGAAAAAGGAGATCGTCGAGGCACGCAACACCGCCGACACGTTGATTTACACCACCGAAAGATCGATCAAGGATTTGGGGAGCAAGGTCGATGAAGGAACGAAAAAGAAGGTCGAAGATGCTACTGCTGCACTGCGCAAGGCGATGGAAACCGACGACGTTCAGGAAATAAAGCGTCTCAGCGAAGAGTTGACGCAACAGTCGCACAAGCTGGCCGAGGCCATGTATCAGCAGGCTTCGCAGAAAGGCGACCAGCAGCCCGGAGCCGGTGGTGATGCCGGAGCCGGCGGCGCCAAAGCACCCGAGGAAGACGTGGTCGACGCTGATTTCGAAGAGGTCAAGGAAGATAAAAAATAAATCACCCCACCCTCCCCCGGAGGAAAAAACCGCGATACGATAACTCGTATCGCGGTTTTTTTATGTCTCTTTTTTACCGAAATATAAATTGACCATCGCCAGCAGCGACGTGCCGACGATCAAAAGAAAAGAAATCGCATTGATGACCGGCGTGCTGCCGTCCCGAACTTGAAGATAAAGATTTATCGGCAGGGTCGTCTCCGAGCCGACCAGAAACAAGGTGGTATTGAAGTTCTCGAACGACATCAGAAAGGCCACCGCCCCGGCGCCGATGACCGCGGGCCTTAAAAAACGAAGCGTGATGAACCAGATGACCTCTAACCGGTTGGCA
>CAWBCG010000050.1:0-100901 GCA_963787235.1 uncultured delta proteobacterium | reverse complement strand
TTATGCAAAGAACAAGGCAGACAGTTTCATGCAGCTTGCCGAACGGAGACAAGAAAGAGTTGAAAATATTTCGGTTCTTTTGGTTCTTGTGGGTGTTTTCCTGTCAACAGTCATTGCTTTTTTTACTGTGAGGCATGTTTTGAAGGTTGAAAAGGCACTGTTACATGAAAGAAATGAACTTCAAAAAGCCTTATCTGAAGTTAAAACATTGCGGGGTTTCCTGCCTATATGCTCTTCATGTAAGAAGATTCGAGATGATACAGGTTACTGGAATCAACTATAGGCATACATACATAACCATACCGATGCCCAGTTAAGCCATGGCATCTGCCCCGACTGTGCTGAAAAGTTATACCCAGATTTAAAAATTTATGACTGAAGGTCGGGGTTCAAACTAAAGGTTATTATTTCAACGTGTAAAAACTTTCTGTAAGAGCATAATGACATCTAAAACCACAAAAATTGGCTAAAAGAAAGGCGCCTTTTTGCCATACAAGTTTTCGGTATATAAGGACAACAGGCGTGTGTTCAGGTTCCGGTTAATCGTTTTCCCAAGGGGAAATGTCGTGACCCTCATTTAAAGCCCCGTGAAGCATGCCAGTGCCTGCCGGTTTGAATCTTCTCAGTCTTTTTCCAGTCCTTCGACCACTGCCTTGTACTTTTCGTGAATCATCTTCTGGTCAAACTCCCAGAACTCAGCCAGAATTGCTTGGTCCTCTTTATCTGTGAAGTAGGCCCTGCATGACGGAAAGAAGACCTTGTCTTCCTTCTCAATGTGTTTGGGGTAGAACTCGGTAATGGTGCGGAGCTTGCTGGTTATGTCCGCCAAAGCGGTTTTGTCACCATTCCGGTAACGGGTATTCGCTTCAACAAGTGCTTGAGTCGTCTGCCTTCCGAATGCGTGCTCATCGATCAGTTCCTGCATGACCCTCTGGTCGTCAGCCGATAAATCTCGTTTACTCAAATCTCGAAAGAGAATGTCCTCCTCTTTCCCGTGATGCGTCCGGTCGGCGTATGTGCGAATGAAATCAACCGCCGTATCAACGAGCACAGGATCGACCTCTTGGGTTGACTCGATTTGTATTAAGGCAGCTTTGATGATGGAAATCATTCGCTCGATTAGTCGATGTTCAATCATAAGTGGACCACGTGCTTGCATAAGTAGCTCCTTTCTTTTTCACCGTTACAAGCATAAACCTTCAATCACGGGTGCCATTGAGCCCATCGAGAAGAATCCGGCAAGTGCTGAGGTCGATTATCGGGGTTTAGTGATGGAGGCAGTGCTTTAACCGGTCCTGCCTCAAAACCGGTATATTCTGAAATGAGTTGTTCCGCCTAAAAAGAAATTGATAAGGGCAAAGGTAAGAGTCCCCACTGCGGTGAGTATGATCATCGCCGGTATTGTTGCGATTGCCAGTTTGACCATGAACACCACCATGGAACCAAATGGCATTTTGATGTTGGTGACCACGACCTCGTTTTCGAAGTTTATCATCGTTATTCTCTACCGATTAAACGTTATTTGCTCTAAAAAAGTGCGGTATTCAGGTTTATGATTATTCATTACAGTTCATTCCCATAGGATCTCAATTAAATGTTTCCAGAAGATTTCATTTAGTCTTCTTGGGTTTAACAAGTATAAAACCGGCTTTTGAAGACCGTGCATCAATCCTATTTCTTGAAATACATTATAATTGAGAGGGGTAAGTGATGCTAATCCAAAGTCAGCAGCCAGAGCATAACGGCATACATTGCAATATTTTGTGCCGGTGCCCCCTTCGATATCTGCATTATAAAGCCTCCATGTTCTTTCGTTGAAGTACCGGTCAATGGTCGGTTGGAGCCACTCATCTTGGTTTCTATATTGAAATATAAAAAAACCTTTATACTTTTCTTCAGTCATCAGATAGGCCTTGTCGGCTGGTGACAGATTGCATTTCATGGGGAAATGATCAGGCCATCTTCTGTTAAAGCGTTCCATAAACTAACCTCTACTTAAATACACCCGTGTGTAAAACAGTATTGATATATTGCTGGTTCTATCAATCAATTTTGGTCCCTGATGGAATCGACGATGTCGGCCTTCGTCAGTGCCATGGGGTGCTCCAGTATGTTTGGGGGTAAAGCAGGAGGAAGAGCAAAATGACCGTGCCAGATGGCAACCATTTTGTCAATGATTCAAATTGATTATGCCAGAGGCTGATTATAACCAGTTGAAATTTAGCACAATACATTTCAGATGGCACATTGTGGTAACCAGTTTAATTCATTGACATAACCGGTTCGTTTGGTAACATTGGTGCATTCTTCCATCAATCCTGCACAGTGGGGACAAGTCATGGCATGCCGACAATGAATCTCCATTTCTCAGATCGAGAGGTGGGGATTTTGTATTGAATTGCTTAGGATATCAGATAGATGAAAGGACCCATAAAAGTAACGGCTGCCATCCTCGAAAAGGATGGCCGACTCATAATTGCCCAAAGGAAATCGAAGGGTCATTTAGGCGGCAAATGGGAGTTCCCCGGCGGCAAGATCGAGGTTGGAGAAACACCAGAGGAGTGCTTAGCAAGGGAGCTTAAAGAGGAGTTTGAGATCGAGGTATCTGTTGGTGACTTCCTCGGTTCCAACATCCACCACTACGACCACATCACAATCGAACTGCTGGCATACCGTGCCTTCTGGGATGGGGGAAAAATAAATTCAACAGATCACAAGGATTTCAAATGGGTGACGATTGCCGAGCTTGATCAATTTGACTTTGCACCAGCTGACAGAAAATTTGTAGAAAGATTGAGGAGTGGTGAAATTGATCTCTGGCAGGGGACTAAATCAGATTGCAGGTTCTGCCCCGGCAACATCAAGAACCGTATTGTTGAAGAGTGGGATTCTGTGGTTGCATTTGAGGACGGGTTTCCGGTCTCCGAGGGGCACCTCCTTATTGTTCCCAAGAGGCATGCTCCGGATTGGTTTCTTTTGACTGAAAGGGAACGACGGGAGGCCGATGATCTGATCAGAGTCTTAAAACCCAGACTGACGGAATCGGACAGGACGATCACTGGGTTCAATATCGGCATGAACTGTGGTGCGTCTGCCGGTCAGACAATATTCCATGCCCACATCCACCTGATACCGAGACGAGATGGCGATACGCCGAATCCGACCGGTGGGGTCAGAGGGGTTATTCCGGATAAGATGTGTTACTGTTTGGATGATTGAAACTCTGGCTGCCATGATGGTGTAGGCTTATCAAAGATCTACGATTGCGGCAGCATTCAGGAAAATGCGACTTATCAATACTGGTAAATGAAAGGTAGATTAAAATGACTCAATCCCCCAAAATAGCATTGGTGACAGGCGGCAGCCGAGGTCTGGGTAAAAATATGGCACAGTGCTTAGCACGACATGGAAACGATGTTATCGTGACTTATTTATCTCGTGAAAAGGAGGCTCTGGCGGTTGTGACCGAGATCAAAAATTTGGGACGCAAAGCCGAGGCTCTGCCGCTGGATGTGGGTAATATCGCCGGACTCGAAAATTTCGTTCAAACCTTAAAACGATGCCTGGACGACCAGTGGGGTGCGGAGCGATTCGATATTCTGGTGAACAATGCCGGGATCGGGGCCACCATTCCGTTTGAAACCGCCACCGAGGAAGATTTCGACCGCTTCATGAACATTCATTTCAAAGGCGTTTATTTTCTGACCCAGAAAACGCTGCCGCTGTTGCGTGACAATGGCCGCATTGTTAATGTTTCTAGCGGTACTACCCGGTTTTGTATCCCTGGCTATTCGATCTATGCTTCTATGAAGGGAGCCATAGAAACCGTTACCCGATATATGGCTAAAGACCTCGGACCGCGCGGCATCACCGTGAATGTTTTAGCGCCTGGCGCCGTCGAAACCGACTTCAACAACGCGGCCGTGCGCAGCAATCCGAATTTAAATGCCTTTATCGCTTCCCAGACCGCTCTGGGCCGGGTAGGGCAGGTGGATGATATCGGAGAGATTGTGGCCTTCCTGGCTTCCGAGGAAGCGTACTGGATCACCGGTCAACGCATTGAGGCCTCCGGTGGCATGTTTTTGTAAGAACGATTTCAATTGCACGCCTTGCCGCAAACCCCAAATTATATTTTCAGAAAGACCATTTACAAAATTCCACTTCAAGGAGAAACTATGGCTGTAGGCTGGTCCCGAGACGGGAGTGAACAAGAACAAATCGACGCCAGCGTGGCGGAAGCCGTTGAATTGGCACGAAGCCGTTTGCCGGAAGGCAAAAGCGCAAAACATTGCGAAGTATGCGAAGAAGCCATACCTGAAGCGCGTCGCAAGGCCATTCCTGGGGTGCGCTTGTGTGTAGGTTGCCAGGGTGATATAGAAAAACGGCAGGTGCCGCAGGCACTTTACAATCGTCGCGGTAGCAAAGACAGTCAACTCAAATGAAATCTGACAAGCAAAAATAACCCAACAGCACTTATAATAAGTAAATACACCTGAAGGATTCGGTCATCCTAGAGGCCAGTCTTCTTGCCCTTATCTAATCTTTAGTCGAGGGGATTTTTCTCAATGGTTTCAAAAATCAGCACTTTGTTTACAAAATATAAAAAAGACGTCAAATAGTTGGTTTTTCTGCTCGGACCAGAACCCCTTTGGTTTTAGGGGTACTATTAAATCCAGTTTCGCCAACGAGCTCAACATTGCGAAAACCTACCTGTTCCAATAATGCCAGGAAATCCTTTCCTGGTAAAGTACCTCCCTCTCATTGAAACCAATTTGCAAGTCGTTCCTTGATATCATTTTTGATGTTGACTGCCGCGATCTGATCTGCCACCATTAAACGTCCTGCGGGTTTTAGCACCATTATTATCTCCGACATGGCTGCCTTCTTATCTGGAATAAGATTGATCACTCCGTTTGAGATTACCACATCGAATGTATCCTCAGCGAATGGCAGGCTATCACCGGACACTTTCTGGAATTTGACGTTTTCAAGATCCATCAATGCGAGATTGCTTTCAGCTCGTTGGATCATCTCCGAAACAATATCCACTCCAATTGCCGAACCTTTCCGTCCTGCGAGCATCGCCGCCAAAATAGTATCAACACCCGCTCCACAGCCGATATCCAATATATGCTCACCCGGCTTTATTTTTCCCAGGGCAAATGGGTTTCCTACGCCACAGTAAGAAGAAGCAACGGCAATTGGCAAGGCATCAGTAAGGTTCTTATCGTAACCGAGCGCTTCAAGGCCATTTTTGCCTGTCGGGTATTTGAACTGACCCTCGGGGCTTTTTGCAACCTGCGCATATTTCTCACGAATCCCAGCCTCGATTTTTTCGCGATCGGTTTGGCTGATTTTGGTATCCATTTAGATATTTCCGAGAATGTAAATGACTTCTTTTAGGAAACTATAGCGTTTATAACAGCAATTGGAAGTGTTTCCATATCAGAAATCTTGTCATAAACGTTTTGCTCGTTGATTACAATTGATGAAACTGCAGGCATTCGTTCACAAATTACACCGAATTAAGCATGCCGCATCACACATTCTTTGGAACCGACATCGACCATTGCGCACTGGAGAACTCTCTAATTAAATTCGGGTGTAATTTCCTTCAGTATCGCAAGTGCCAGATTGCACAACATGCATCCTTTCTTTAGAAACAATTTTGAAAATTACGTTTCGCGAATCCATATACCAATATCCTGTATACAGATTTTCAGATTTTAAAACTTGTCCTTTTTGCCATTGGCCATGTGTGAGGTAAAGCGGTGATATAATGAGAGTCATTGGAAAATATCGTTATCAGCGGTTGCCACCACCTCCAGGACCACCACCAGAACCGCCACCACCGCCCGGACCACCTCCCGGGCCACCGCCTGGACCGCCACCACTGCCCGGGCCGCCGCCCATTCCACCGCCTGTACTGCCGCCCATTCCAGATCCCATGCCGCTTCCCGGGCTATTACTGCTGCTTCCCATATGATTACCCGTTTGACCCATATTGTTGCCCATGTTGCCTGTGTTAGCGCCCTTGCTGCCCATATGATTACCTGTTTGCCCCATATTGTTGCTAATGTTGCCCGTATGACCGCTATTGTTACCCGCATTATTACCCATGTTCCCGCCCATGGTTTGAGCTTCAGCGTTTGTAAAAACAAAAACTATACACACCGTTAATGCCAATGCCAAACCAACCATGACTTTCTTCATTTCCGTCTCCTTTCGAGGATTTCATTTTTCTGCTGCGTTGCAATCCCAATTAGTGGGTTTTATAAAAGTCTATTCGATCAACTACGGATAATTGTGCAATTAGAATGCCATTAGAATAATCATTTTAAATGATTATATTTTTCCTGAATGTCGGTTCTAAAAAGCTCAGAATGACGGTAACCCTTGAGTAATTTTTACCCGAAGTTGGTATCGGATGAACCTGAGGCGCGAAAATTTTTCGCGCTATTCAGATGCCGAGCAAGGGACCAAAACACAGGACTAACTAAAGGGTTGTCCGCCAAACACAGGCGCAAAGGGAGTTTACCATCGGCAATTATAATATTGTTTTTGACCGGATTTTTTAAATTCTTGCGCACAGTTTAGTTTCTTCTGAGTCAGTATCTGAACAGCAGTATACGCGACACAGGAGTCCCTTTACGTTTTTTTTGCACAATGCTCTTTGTTGAGAGCGAGAGCTGGAAACGGGTACTAAAATCGGATTGACATGTCACGGGAGCAGTTCTAGAATTTTCCTGCCGGATACGTCAAAGAAAACAAGACTGGGACAGGAAAGGGAATACATGCGATCTTTCATTGTGATGGATATTGCCCAGTATACAAAGGCCGAAATCAAGGGATAATACACATGAAAACTATTGGAACGTTCATAGGGATGTGCCTTCTCGTTTTGGTAACGACATCTGCATCGGCAGTCCCAACGGAGATCACCGTGCACGTCAAAACAAAAGACGCCAAATTTTTAGGCACGAGCATGGGAGGGGCGCTGGTCACCATTAAAGATGCCCAGACCGAGGAACTGCTGGCAAAGGGAGTGACGAGAGGAGGGACCGGCAACACTGCGCTCATTATGATGACGCCCTTGACGCGAGGGCGCCCGATAACAGATGAGTCCGCCGCCGGCATCACGGTGTCAATTGATATAGATTCGCCCAGATTAATAGAGGTGACCGCTTACGGGCCATTAGTGAATCTGCAAGCGGCCAACAAGGCTTCCGCCACCCAATGGGTGGTACCGGGCAAGCACATCACGGGAGGAGATGCCTGGGTGATAGAGATTCCCGGGTTCGTCGTGGATGTTCTCGCACCGCCTACGCATGTGAGCCTGGCTGGTACACCGCAATCCGTCGATATCCGAGCCAATGTCACCATGATGTGAGGCTGCCCTATAACGCCGGGTGGCGTTTGGGACGCAAATAAAATTGAAGTGGCGGCCTTGCTCAAAAAAAACGGAAAATCGGTCGGTGTTTTGCCTCTTCATTATGCCGGTTCACCGAGTCAATTTTCCGCTGTATGGATGCTGCAGGACGCTGGCACATATGAAGCGGTTGTATATGCTTATGATCCGGGCAACGGCAACACCGGAATGGACAGCGTGACCGTCAATCTCAGGTAAACGATAAAAGAAATAAAATCGGTGTTTTAGACAGCGGGTGTGTTGTCATCCTCGGAATGTGGAGAAGGATCCATGTGATTAACTTTCCGAGAAAATTTTCCGAAACCGAAATGGACGTTGAATTGACCGAAAAACTATTGGATGAACTTTCTGGAATCTTTAATTGGGCTCTTGAGGGATACAGGCGCTTGCGGAATCAGGGATTCATCTTCAGTGAAAGCGCCTCCATGCGAAAATCGAAAAAGCGCTATAAGCAGAAAAACAGCAGCGCAATTGATTTTGCAGAGTCAAACCTTCCTGATATTTTAGAGTCTGAACCATCGGTTCCCTTTAAAGATGTTTACGAGGGTTATAAGGAGTTTTGTTCAATCGAAGGAGTTAAACGTGTCTTTCCAAAGATGGTTTGATAGCAATATCTTACAAAGAAAATTAAAAAATTAACGACATTTATATCCCAAATACTCAAAAGGATAAAAATCATCAAAATCAATGGAGATGTATCAAAATGTTGAAGGTATAATCTCGGGGAAAATTATGCTGTGTTTGAATATATCTTGATATTTGTCCGCGACAAGATACTGTAATCAAACCAAATTACGGCTTTCCTATCACAACGTGCTGTGTACAGCATCGTTGAAGATTTAGCTTCCATAATAAAAAAACAAATCAACCCAACACATCTTTCATGACCTGCGCCAAATCGTATATGGCAGACTCTCCATCACCGACATATGTTGAACCGTGCATTGGCGCAATAATTTTTGGCTTGAGATCGGCAAGACGCTTTAACATCTGTTCAGTCTTTGAGGTCAGCGGCAGATAGTTGGCAAAGGGACTTTTCTGGTACTCAAGGAGCGTTTCTTTAAATCGGCTAACGATCTCAGAATCGGTAATGGGTTCCACATCGCCGTTCTGATGAAAAAGGTCTGAACACAAGAGTGTAGCACTGTTTTCCTCAAATAAATGACCGGCATCCCATGCATGCGGTACATGTGGTGTCTGGAGGAACCTGAAGCGAGACTTACCTGTTACAATTACCTCACCGTCTTTCAAGGCTTTTGCTGGCCGCTCCGCTACGACATCATCAACGCTTACCACTTTAGATACAAAACTGCATATTGCAGTCGCATCTGGCGCAATCTTTTGCCATTCTCTAAGCGCCCCACACTCATCGGCTTCAAAATGACTGAACCCAATCCATCGTATTGTTGTAGGATCAATCAGTTTAGCAACTGAATCCTTGACAATCTGAAAAATTCCCTTCATTCCTGTGTGGTAAAGAAGGGGGTCTTCATCCCTGACAAGAAACTGTTGGAATTGAATATTGGTTTCTGGGATAAATGTGCTAATTTTAAAAATACCGGGTGCGATTTCCGTTATCTGGCTCATATCATCCCCCCTTTCATTCGTTGTTTGGTGCGGCCTGATTAAATGATAACCCTACGCCCTACCGCGAGCAAGACATTAGAGCCTCAAAATTTTGTGAAGTGGTATTTTATAGTTTAAGTTCCATAAAGACCAGCATGTCTTTTACCTCTTGTGGCATATCGTAATAAGGGCCAATTTCTTCAAACCCAAGGCTTCGATACAGATTCTGGGCCTCGACCTGCCTGCAGCCTGTATCAAGAACTATCCTTCTGTATCCTATACTTTTGGCCTCATTAATCAACGCCTTTACCAGGATTTTTCCGATTTTTTTTCCTTGAAATTCAGAGGCAACATATAACCGTTTCATTTCGCAGGAATTATTTTTCATTTTCCTGATTGCCACACATCCTGAGGGTTTGCCCTGATATTTCGCCAATAATAACCTCCCGGTTGGCGGGGCATACTCACCCGGCAATGTTGCAAGTTCGGCTTCATGCGCCCTCTCATCAAAGTAGCCGTCGATAAACCAACCGCTATCTTGATACCTGTTCCGAAGCCAGCCAACGAACGAACGCATCAAATTCCTCACCTGGATCAGTTGTGCAGGCGTGGCCGCTTGAAGAATCGTTGGATTTGACTCTGCCAACTTATCTGGTCTAAATGTTATTGAAAACTGCTCGAATTGTCGGTCAGACACATTGTGAAACCCCAAAAGGGATCCTGCGTCAGAATTTTCAATTGTCTTTGTCAGCATAATTATCCTCCTTTATCTCTTTACAAATATTTTGATAAGTCCCGTGATATTTAATTATCGCTTTTTGCCGATAAGATATGATCCGGCACCGCTTATGATCATGAATGTCGAAACTATAAGATGCATTGTGAGTTGTTCATAAAGAAATACAGCACCTCCCATTGCCGCAATAACTGGAACCAATAGTTGAGACACCGCAGCACGAGTCGGGGTAAGGTCTTTTAGTGCCTCATACCAAATTACATAACCAACACCGGATGTGACGGCCCCGGAAAGGACGGCCAACGTTGCCCCATTTGGCGATATATCCAGATGATTGAATACAAGCAAGTTAATCGGGATTATCATT
Organism: uncultured delta proteobacterium; assembly: GCA_963787235.1. Taxonomy (GTDB): domain Bacteria; phylum Desulfobacterota; class Desulfobacteria; order Desulfobacterales; family SG8-13; genus JARFQH01. The sequence continues at coordinate 90,803 of CAWBCG010000050.1, read as the reverse complement.
GGTACGGCCCGAAAAAAATTATCACCGGTATTGGACCCAAATTTTATCTTTGAAGACGCTTGGAGAATTTAGCGAATGGAACCATGCAGTTTAAGAAATTTGAGGATGTGCGCTTAATCGGGGCGACTTTCGCAGTCGACTTCAGATTTGGATTATACGCCATAAGGCAAACCACCTGAAATTATATAAATTATACAAATAAGGTCTGACAGTCACCTTTCAATCGTCGAATTGATAGTTTTGAAAGCCTACTTGTTGACAATGGAATATCTCACCATTTTGGGCTTCGTAAAAGCTTACATTATCTTATCATTGCAACAGCCAATAAAAATGACAAGAAATTATGGGATGTGGACTGGTTCTTTAAAATTTATAGCGCCGTTTACCAGCATGTCAAATCAGGCCGGGTTCTATCAGGAACCCACTTGTCACAAGGACCCTTTAATCATGAAGGATACAGCCTGAATATCTCAAAATATCATATAGATGAAGGAGACATGGTAAACGGAAAAATACCTTTTCTTGGGTAGGAATTATAAAAATGCTTGACATACCACAATGTGGTAAATAGATAGTAATAGTTACCTGTGAAAATTAAACAGGTTTATATCCTTAGACTTCACACCAGAATCCGGCTCTTCAATGGAAAGGAGAACCAACAGGAAAGCAAAATATTTCATTATACCGATTCTGGTTGTGGCCTTCGTCACAGCCATCGCCGCACCACCTGCTCACGCCGAACTCGTAACCCTCACCGTCATTCTGGCAGTGGCGTTCGCGTCAGCAGTTGTCGCAAAAAATGTCGTAAATTCGAATCAAGATAAAGAAACTGCTCAAAACCCGACGAATCCGATTCAAACAAGCAGGCAAGCGCTGATTATTCAAAACTCGAACCAGTTCGTCAATAGACACTGTTACTTGTTGCCGAATTATATCGAAAATCAATTGGATTAAATAATGGCGGGGCGAGCTTCTTTTCGGCTTTCCCCGCTTTAGTTTTCGGCCCATTCCTCATGGCGTAGTTGGTTTGCGCCTGTTTATTAGAGGGGCATAACTGCCGCAAGCCTCCGCTATAACATTAAATAAACGATATCATGGGATCACTATTCTATGAAGGCAAATACAGTAAATGGAAGTCTCGATTTGTTCTTGACACCACTTTCTTCATGATTTACACCGGAATTCAAACTCAATAATTCTTGAATTGGCAGCGACCCGCTCCTCCTCATTGCAGCTTCTGAAATCCCGCCACCGCCTCATTTCAAACGCAGGCCGTTGCGCACTCTAATTTAAAATTTTTTATCTTTAAATTGATAATTTTGTTTTATCGGATATAAGGACTGGTCCAAGAATTATTTCACGGCGCTTGCACCAAAACTTGAAATCGGTGGATGCTTTACGGCACATAACGCAAGAAATACTGGTATGGAGGGCATCAAGCAATTTATCGACTCTGTAAATGGATTACCTAATTTCAAAACCACCATTGACAAAACCAGCAGGGTTGGAATTTCAGTCAGTTATAAAATAGCAGGGGATTGAAAGGTGTATTGAAAATGTTTCCGAAAATCATCGCAACAATTTTAGGTGTTACCGCCACTGGAATCTTCGCTTGGAAATTCAAAGGAACCCCTTTGTGTCTTCCGTGAGTCATGCTGGTCGTAGGAGGCGGCGTAGGTTACGCTGCGTATTGGATTCTGGAACGACTTATATAGGATAAATCCAGTCACGGTAAGCGTTCACAGGGCACCGCATCTGCTTTGTTGTCGGACACTTGAAGTACAAAAGTACGTCTGCGCGCCCGACGCCTATCATCTGCGGCACCCTGTGAACGCCTACAATTAGGTGGTTTGGAGCGCATCGGACTTTGCAACCCTTTGAATGGTTACCAGTCACGACATGTTTATTTATCGCGATAACGAAACCACCGCCGTTTTTAAGATGATTGCGGTCTCAAAAAATCCGGTGCTATATCGCACAATGCCCTTTGGAAAGCACAAGGGATTAGAAAATAGAGGAGGTGCCGGTTGATTATCTGCAGTGGATGGACGGGACCGATCTTGAAGAGGATCTGCAATATACGGTCGAGTATTATTTGAAAATCAGACAAACGCGAAAAATCAAAACAGGAAATATAAAATAGTTCGTATGAATGAACTGGTTATGTTTTCCACTATTCACTTCCACGACGCTTAAAGTCTAAAGAGCAAAATTATCAACAGCGCAGATACCAGACTCGATAAAGCGGCCCTGATTGAGTTCCATTGGTTCCAACGTGGTTCGAAGTCCTCACGAGCTGTTTTTTGCGCTGTTTCATCCATAGCATCGGTATCCAGGGTTTGTAGTTTGTTATTCAGTGGTATATTTATAGTGACTGTCGGCAATTGGACGCCGAGAAGATAGGCGAGTGCAGTAAATATTAGGAGCAAACGTTCAATTCCATTCAATTGTCCGATGCCAAGCACAGCCGAAGTTATCAATATTACTACTGAACCGACCCAGACCAATATAAAAACCGGTTGATTGTTCTGGATAACGCGATCCATCACCTGAAATGCTCGGATAAATTCCCTGTCGCTCAAACTTCTGATGCCCGGCATCACCACTACTGAAAAAGCAAACAGGAAGCCCGCCACTAAAGAACACAGAAATGTAGCTAAGATCAATGCGGCCTGAAAGGTTGCCATAATTTTATTTTCACCTCAATCCTCTTGTTTTCCATTAACAAAACCGACCGCCAGCCGTATTCGGTGTATTTATAGAAAGCGCAGCGAACGAAAAATACGTCCGAGCAAACGGGTTAGGCAGCTGGGAATTAGTCTGGAACCGGTTCTGAGTGCGTAGGCGGATTAGAATATCAATCGTGAACGGGGTATTCCCGGTATTGCAGACTCCGCTGCTATGCAAGCCATCAACCGGTATGCTTACTCAGTTGCAATAGAGGCTGCACAGCTGTTGTTCGATTGGCCGCCATTGCCTGGCCAGGCGGCTTCGAGGACGCACGATGTTCCCCAATCTTTCTGGAACGATTCCCCGTCCTCGAAGAACTGGAGAAGCGGTGTTTCGAGTGTCAGGCGCGTTAACTTATAAAAGAATCCGCAATCGCTGGCAATATCCTACAAGGGCACCAAGATCAGGCAGGAAGCGCATTGCGCTTCCGTTGAAGAATGAAAAAATTTTGACGAGGAAATTCGGCATCTCTCTGCCAGATAAGTTTTTCCGATAATCGTAAGCGTTACAGGGCACCGCATCTGCTTTGTTGTCATGCACTTGAAGTACAAAAGTACATCTGCGGCATCCTGTAAACGCTTACCCATTTTTTGTTAGATTAAGAATTTATTTTCTTCAGACCAATTCAGCTCTAACAGCGAGTCCAATTTTTTCTAGCGTATACGGTTTTTTTATGTAACTGCCGGCGCCTAGTTTCTGCGCTTCAAGGATTTCCAATGCCTTTTCAAGAGAACCGGGGGACAGTGTCTGCTCGAGAGTCAACGCTTTGGCCTCTTCCACGGTAAATCCCCGATTTTTCTCCACTGAAGGGCTAATGTAATCGAATTTCTGAGTCTTAAGATCCATAATCCAAATGATGTCGTATACGTTTTCTCCCAGGATGCGAAAATTACGTTCCGATTCAATCAACTTGGCTTTTTGGGACTCCAGCACCCGCTTTGCTTCAATAAGCTGCTGATTCGTCTTCTCAAGCTCGGTAGCCAGACGTCTAACGTCATCGTATTTGGCTTGGATCAACGTGTTGGCCTGCACCAAATCTTCGATAGCCTGTTGGTGGTATTTCCGTCCGAGAAAAAACCGTTTTATAAACTGTACCTTGTTCGGCAACCAACGAACATGGTAAAAACAGCTTTGGGCCCCCTGAGGTGGACTGTCAGGCCAACTTCGGTCGCCATATTTTTCAGGCATCACCTGACACCTGATTTCTTCAACCTCCGCTAACGGCAATCCGAACATCGTCTGTTGTTTTCTCGCACATACATGAGCAGCGTACGGGTGACCCGGCAGCTTATTTCTTTAATCATTTCAGAATGGGTGTCTTTGTTCATTGGTCTTTTAGAGGATGCATTTAAGGGCCCCGGCAAAAAATAATTCCACCTCTTGCTTGTCTTATGGCCCGTCTACTGCGTTACATCCACCCACACGTATCCCGATATGCGCAAGTGGATGTGCCTTCTAGACAAACCATAATCCGGCGCAATCGTGTGGAATTATTTCTTACCGTGACCCTAACTAATTTAGGACAATTGATTGAACAAGGCCTCGATCACCATTTCTACAGAGTTGTCAATGAGATTAACCTGAGAGCCGTCGAATGGATCCCGTCTACTTGTTGAGAAGCCCTCGCTCCCCCAGATTGCCGTACCTGTGGTAATTGTCGCATATGCTTTGCTCCTGAAAATATTGAAGAAGCTCGAGCCGACCCTCCATCAACACTTTTGTCCTTGAGATATAAAATCCTGTCTTGGCCGCTTCATCCAATACGGCGGAGGGAACACGGTCGGGGGCGGCATAGCGGATACGTTGAACCTTGGGAATGTATTGAATCAGTTCAGAATCGCTCTGCTGCAGTACCGTTGCTCCGCCGACAATCCTTTTGCCCTCCTTGCCGCTAAGAAAAGCCGTCACGCTGTTGTTTAAACCCGTCGGAATACTGATCACAAGGTCGCATCCGGATACTTTTACAGCCGCGATTCGGCCCAAAACATCAAACAGGCTGTCATCCTCGTGAAGCCGGACCAAAACCGTTCCCACCGGCAGGTAGCGCAGGATATTATCCTGGCCGCGAAGGTGAAAGTAATCTTTTTCTCGTGAAAACTCCTGCTCGAAGTTGTAAATGTAGCTTTTTATCGCCTGGACCGTTTTTTTAAGCTCGGTTTTAAATTCCTTGTGTTTTCCCCAAAGCAGCTCCACTTTCCATTCCCTGGCCAGCCACAACAGGTCGGACTCTCCCTGGATCGCCCCGATCGGCGGCTCGGCGGTTTCCTCGAACTCCATGAACTGAGAGACGTAGTTGGGGCCGCCTACTTTGATTCCGGCGCCCAGGGCCGATTTTCCCATGCCTCCGAAAGGCTGGCGCAAAACGACGGCGCCGGTGGTGCCCCGGTTAATATAGAGGTTTCCGGCTTTGATGCGCTGTTTCCATTTTTCCTGCTCGCGTTTGTCAAGGCTTTCCAGACCCGACGTCAACCCGTAACCGGTCTGATTTACCAAATCGATGGCATGATCCAGATTTTCGGCTTTCATCACGGCCAGTACCGGTCCGAAAAATTCCGTCATGTGGGTGTAGGTTCCGGGCTTGACGTCGTACTTGATGCCGGGGGTCCACATGTACGGGTTGTCATTCAGGTTCTCGGGCTTCAAGGCCCAAGTCTCGCCGGGTTCTAACGTGGTCAGGGCCCTTCGCAGGTCCTCGTTGGGTTTGTTCACGAGTGGGCCCATTTTATTTCGGAATTGCCACGCCGGTCCTGTTTTGAAGCTTTTGGCGGCGTCCACCAGCTGATTCTTGAAATGTTCATCCTCGTAAACTTCCTCTTCAAGGATAAGCAGCGAGGTCGCGGAGCATTTTTGCCCGCAGTTTCCGAAAGCCGACTGGATCACGTTTTTGATAGCCTGGTCTCTGTCGGCCATTGCGGTTACGATTGTGGCGTTTTTACCGCCGGTTTCGGCCGCCAGGAAAACATCGGAGCGGTCTTTTAAAATGCGCATGCCCGTGTCTGTGCCGCCCGTCAACACGATGTAGTCGACATCCGGGTGCATGGTTAGCTTCGAACCGGTATCCTGGCCGGAGCAGGGAATGAATTGAAGCGTGTTCTTTGAAACCCCGGCATTCCACAGGCACTGACACAATTCCCACGCCACCATGACCGCGGCGGATGCGGGCTTTAATATGACCGTGTTCCCCGCCGCCAATGAAGAAACCATGCCGCCACAAGGAATAGCAATGGGAAAATTCCAGGGGGTGAGGACCAGGGCGACGCCCTTGCCCTTGCATTGAATATTTTCCATGTCGTCGATCTTTTTTACTGAAAAGGGGTAGTACTCGGCAAAATCGACCGCCTCGGATACTTCCACATCCGCCTCGGTAAAGACCTTACCGGTGTTGGCGGCGGCAGCCCCGATAAGCCGACCCCTGGCATAGCGGAGCGCCATCGCCGCGCTGGATAAAATTTCATGGCGCTCTCGATAGGTTTTCTCTCTCCATCGGTCTGGGTCCGCCTTCGCGGTTTCAACGGCGTGCCGCGCATCATCTGCGTTTGCAAGGGCGTATTGTCCGACGCAAACGGACTCGCCGGTTTTTTCATTTACGCTCGACAAGTCCATGTATTCCCGGATTTGCCGGTCATCGAAAATTTCCCGTCCCGCCACGACCACCGGAATTTTGACAGGCGCATCGCCGGGCTCTTTTTTCCATTGTTTCCGGATTTCCTTTGCCCATTCGCGGTTTCCCGAACAGGACCAATCCGTGTCCGGTTCGTTGTGAAATTCGTTTTCGTAAAAAGTCCCCATTTGTTCGGGAAAAATTTCCTCGTTGCGGTTTTGAATGCGGTTGGGCGACTTGGACGCCTTATCCATGTATTCTACGGAGGCGAGAAATTGCTCCTGTAAAAATTTCCACTTGCTGGAGCCCGTTTTGAGGTTGCAGGAATACCGCAGGAAATTTTCCCCCGACGTGTTTTCATCGAGGCGTCGAATCAGGTAGGCGATGGCGTTGATGAACTCATCTTTTTTAGCCACCGGTGCATAGAGCAAGACATCGCCGGAGATTTCGCAAAGGGCCCGGCGGATATGATCGGCCATTCCTTCCAGCATCTCGAAATAAAAATAATCGGTCAGATTTCTCTCCTCGGCCAACTTGCTGGCAAAAGCCAGTTCGAAAAGGTTGTGGGAGGCGATTCCCAACTGGACCGCCTCGATGTTTTCTTTCCGCATGCCGAATTCCACCATGCGCTTGTAGTTGGCGTCTACCTCCAGCTTGTTGTTGTAGGGTGCCAGGGGCCAGTTGAATATGGACGACTCCACCTGCTCCATCTCCATGTTGGCGCCCTTGACGATGCGCAATTTAATCGGACTGCCCCCGGCCGCCACCCGTTTTTGGGCCCATTCGGTAAGCTCTTTCTGGATGGTATACGAATCGGGAAGATACGCCTGTAGCACGATTCCGGCCGAGTAATTCTTGAATTGCTCCTGGTCCAGGGTTTTCATGAACGCGGTCTTGGTAATGTCCAGGTCACGGTATTCCTCCATGTCGAGGTTCACGAATTTGGGAACCTTCGTGCTGTCCGACCGGACATAAAAGTTATCAGCGGCGACACTGTAAAGCTCGGTAAGTCTCGCTTGCAAAGTGCTTACGGTATGATCGAAGGCAATGGGCAGGATTTGGGAATAGATGGTTGATATCTTGACGGAAATATATTCTATCTCCGGATCTTTCATGTCCTCGATATATGTATCGAGCCTCCGGCGGGCCTCTTTTTCACCCAGCAGCGCCTCGCCCAGATGATTGATGTTCATGCGAACGCCCTGTTTTTTTCTTTTTTGAAGATGGGCGTGCAGGGCGTCTTGTTCGCCCGGAATTATGGCGCGGCTGCTGCTGTCGCGCATCCTGTCTATCATCTTGGGCACGGTAAACGCCGTAAAGTGCTTTCCAAAGCCCAAAAACATCTGCATTAAAAGCCGGTCGACTCTCGGGAAAAAATCAGGGATTCCGTACGATGACAGGATCGCGTCGACTTGGTCGGCTACGCGAGAGGTGTCACGGGGCCGGAAACTCTGATCGATCATTTTGGTTAAGACCGCCTTATCGATCGGGTGGTTCATCAACCGCTCCATTTGCTCCTGGATTCCTCTTTCCTCTGAAGTCAACAATTCGTTCGCCCGGTCCTGCCAGGCGCGAGCAAGGGATAGGGCACTATTGACGGTTGGGTCGAGTTCTCTTGGTTCCATAAGAGTTTACCTCCTCCTATCGGGTCAGGCCCATTCGCATCTTATGAACGAACCTAACCTGTAATATTTTTCAACCAATAAAGCGATGCCCAAATGCAATGTGGTTTGAAGCGCATCGGACTTTGCAACCCTGTGAACGGTTACATTTGGATTTTTGCCTTTTTAACTCGTTATTTATAGGGCACGAGCCTTCCATCTTGATAGACCATTCGTTGATAATATTCGATGACCTGCATCCCGTCTTGATCAAAAGACTTATCTCCCGTAACGCCATCGTACTCTTTGCTGACTTTGTGCAATGCCTTGGCAATTTCATCCGTGTTGGTACTGCCGGCCAATTTCAGGGCCAGCGCCGCAATCCAGGTGGCATCGTAGGCATAGGCGCCAAAGGCGGTCTGCATAACAGGTCTTTGGTACATTTTTTGGTATGCAGCACCAAATTTTTTCCAATAGGCTTCTTGATAATGCTTGAAACGTGCTCCACCGTGCCGGCCGACAACCAACCCTTTTATTCCCTCAGCTGTTTCGGGAACGACATCGTGGAACCACATGGTCATGTAGTCTGCGTACCAGCCCTTCGAGGGTTTGAGCCCCATTTTATGGGCCTGCTCCAAAATGAGTTTGGCATCGGTTCCATAGGCCGTCAAGAAAACGACCTCAGGCTTCATGGTAAAAAGGTTTTTGACAACCGGTTTGTAATCGTCCAGATTTTCCTTGTAGCTTAAGGCTTCGATCCATTGTCTGTCGGCCTTTTTGATGGTCTTTTCCGTCCAAGTCTCGATGCCCAGGCCGAAAGGATTGTCAACAACGAGAGAGGCATAGGTTTGGGCATCACTTTCAAGGGCAAATTCGGCCAGCTTGATACCCATGACCTCATCCAGGCCGATGACATTGAAAAAATAGGGCCCGATCTGTCGCAGCTCCGGTGCGGTGGATGCTACCGAGATCTGAATCACCCTCTTAGAATTGGTCCATTGACCGGTCGGCAAACTTACTCCGCTAGAATAGGCGCCTATGATCAATGGAACCTTATCCTCTTCAACAAGCTTGCGGACCGCCTTCATGCCTTGATCGGCGTTCGATTTGGTATCTTCCCAAATAATCTTTAATGAACGACCATTAATTCCTCCGGCGGCATTGATTTCGTCTAAAGCCAGCTCCTCTCCTCTTTTCATGTCGCGGCCCTGGACGGAATTGGTACCGGTTAGCGGATTGATTGCGCCGATCACGACGGACTCTGCAGCCGATGCCCAAAAAGGCATGCCGCCTATGAGCATCACTGCTGAAATGATTATTGCTAAAGCGAAAAAGTTTGATCTTTGCATTGCGCACCTCCTTATAAATACAGCAGAAGCATGAGTGACAGAACCAGCGACCCTGTCACCGCCCGCTTGGTGCTGTTGGCTGATGTCGTTCATGCTTTCTCATATTCTTGGACCATTTCACTACCTAGTCCCTTATCAAAGATGCTGACGACTTCTTCAATCGGCTCTTTATCCAAAAGGCTGACGATAATGATAGCAAGGGTACAAAGAATGAAGCCGGGCAAAATTTCATACATGTCAAAGATGCCACCCTCAAGCTGCTTCCAGACGAGCACCGTTACTGCCCCAAGAATCATTCCGACGAGCGCGCCGTTGCGCGTCATCCGCCTCCAAAACAGCGATAATATGATCACCGGACCGAATGCAGCGCCAAAACCGCCCCAGGCATAGGACACCAGCTCCAATACCTTGCTATCCGGATTAGAGGCGAGCCAGATCGCGATGAGGGCGATCGCCAGAACGGCAATCCGGCTGATCCAAACCAACTCATTTTGATGCGCGTCTTTACGCAGGATCTGTTTATAGAAGTCTTCGGCGATTGCACTGGAACAGACCAGCAGTTGGGAGTCGATCGTACTCATGATGGCCGCTAAAATGGCAGCTAACAGAACGCCCGCAATCCACGGATTAAACAGGACCTGAGTTAAATCGATAAAAACCGTTTCGGAATTTTCCAACGGGGCACCGGCAAAATAGGCGATACCCAAAAAACCGGTAAAGATCGCCCCAAATAGCGAGAGCACCATCCACGACATGCCGACGAGTTGTGCCTTGGGGATTTCCGCGGTAGATTTGACTGACATGAAACGGACAAGAATATGGGGTTGACCAAAATAACCTAGACCCCAGACCATAAGGGAAATAATTCCCATAAAAGTCATACCTGAAAAAATATCCACATATTCGGCATTCAGGGAGGCGATCTTTGAAACCGCAGTGCTCCAGCCACCCACTTTTCCAATTACAAACATGGGGACTGCACATAGGGCCAAAAACATCATAATTCCCTGGAAAAAGTCTGTCCAACAAACGGCCATGTATCCCCCCAGGAAAGTGTAGGAAACAATGACGATGGCACCCACCCACAAGGCGACATTATAGTCGAGCCCAAAGGTCCCTTCGAACAAAATGGCCCCGCCAACCATACCGGCTGAAGTATAAATAGTGAAAAAAATCAGAATGACCGCGGCCGATACCACCCGCAGCACGCGAGACCGATCATTGAAACGGTTCTCCAGGTAGTCGGGCAGTGTGATGGAATCGTTGGCGGCTTCGGTAAAGCTCCGTAAACGCTTGGCGACAAACTGCCAGTTCAGATAGGCTCCGATCACCAGACCGACACCGATCCATACATTGTTCATGCCTCCGGCGTACATTGCCCCGGGCAACCCCAGCAGCAGCCAGCCGCTCATGTCTGAAGCGCCAGCGCTTAGTGCCGCCACTGTGCCCCCCAACTGTCTGCCACCTAAAACATAGTCAGATATATTTTTAGTGCGCAGATAAAAATATATGCCGATGGCCAGCATGCCAACCAGATAGAATGCGAAGGAACTTACAATAGGAATATTCATCTCTAATTACTCCTTTGTTTAAAGAAATTGATTAAAGAGAGTAAAATGATCAAAAGCTGTGGCACCAGCAGCCAGAACCAGGTTGCTGTGGTCAATGATGTTTGTTCCATTTTTAGGCCTCCTTTTGCTTAATAGATTTATGTGGCAACAAACACTAGTTCCCTCAAAGATGTTTTTCGTTGAGCGGCCCAAAGCAAGAGAGTGGATCGGAAGAGTTCAGATTGATACGAGCGTTAACGGGATTGTGGATGACAGGCCTTTTTAAATGGTTTGACCATTTTAATAAATACGTGTAATGGTTTAACCATTCATTGTCAAGAAAAAAAATCAACAAAATGTTAATTTTTTTCACGTTGCCAAAAAATAACCGATAAGGCTTTATCTGGAAACGACGGGTGTAGGAAAATGGGGAAGGGGGATAGGGGAGATTCAGGAGACGTAATGGTTATGTGAAACCATGTGTTCGTAAAACCGGCGGACGTGATTTTGGACCAATGCGCACGCTTGATCTGGTTTTCGCTTCTTGATAGCCTCGAAAATGTCGCTAAGGTCTCTATAGTTTTCCTTTAAGATCTCTTCGTTCGGCGGTAAAAATTCGTCATAGTAGGCCTGTATGTTGCTGTGGATTACGTTGTGCATGAAAATATAGATGGGATTGCGGGATATTTGGGCTACTTCCCGGTGGAATTGTTTATCGATCTCCAGGAATTCTAACCAATGCTCCTTGCCGTTCTCCATAATTTTCGCGGCTTCCGCCAATAGACCATCCAATTTTTTGATATCGCTTTCGTCCGCTCGTTCAGCCGCCCTCGCGGTAACGATTCCTTCGACATCCTCTCGGAACTCGTTTAAATGGAGCAGCGATATTTTGCGGTAGCGAATCATCAGGCCGAGGCTTTCGGCCATCGGTTCGCTGATGGAACCTTTTACGAAGGCGCCGCCGTTCATCCCGAGGCGGATCTCGATGAGGCCTTTTTGCTCCAGCACCCGCAGGGCCTCCCTGAGTGTTCCCCGGCTGGTTTGAAAGGTCTCTTTGAGTTCCCTTTCGGAGGGAAGGACATCGCCGGTTTGATATTGACCGCTGAGTATGGCTTCTTGAATCTGTTCAACGATGTCTTGAAAAATTCTATTTTGCCTGGCCGCTCTGAAACCGCCTTTTTGAGGGAGCGCATTATGATTTGTGGCCATAAATCAAACTTTCTTTTTCGCGATTTAAAAATAGTTTTAACTTTATCCAAAGATATTATATCTAGACGAGAAAGCAAGAAAGTATGTAATGGTTTAACCATTTATTGTCAAGACTAAAAAATTCAAACCGGAAACAGATTCGGTACGTCACATTGGATTGCCGGCGCATCAAACAATGACGACCACTTCATATTCACAACCTGTCCAAACACAGTTGGGCCATCAAGATTGGCAGCGGATTTTCGATGCCTTGCCCGATGGTCTGATCATAACCGATCGACACTTCACTATTCTCTTTATCAATCGGGCATTTTCCGCCTTATCAGCCATCGACGCATCCGGTCTGATCGGGAAAAAGTGCCATGACGTGTTTCCCAGCGCACTTTGTTTCACACCTGAGTGCCCGTTGTCGAGACTCCGGTCGACGGGCGAACAGCTGGTTTTCGATGATAAGGCCCATTGCAAAAACGGCAAAAAGGCGCCTTGGATCGTAACCACCACGGCCTATCCGGATGCAGACGGTGCCATCGGGGGATACGTCGAACGTTTCACGGACGCCAGCGCTTTCCGACGAGTGAAGCAGGCGTTGAACCGCAGCCATGATCGACTGCGCAGAAACATGGGCGCCATCATTCAGGCGATGTCCACCACTATTGAGAAACGCGATCCGTACACCGCCGGTCACCAAAGACGGGTGACCAAATTGTGCCGCGCTTTCGCCACGCGGCTGGACTTTTCCTGGGAACGCATTCAAGGCCTGCGCATGGCTGCCGCTATTCACGATTTGGGCAAGATCAATATTCCATCCGCCATATTGAATAAACCCGGACCGATTTAGAGGGAAAAATTTTATGAAGGCGATAAAATGAATGATGACAAAGGCGTGATCTGGGATCTGGGCCCTTATTTTCCCGAGTTCGACGGACCGGAGATGCGGGCCTTCAAGGTCGGGTTGGATCGCGACATCGAGCGGCTCAAAACATCGTCTTCCGAACTGAGGGCTTTCAGCGGAGAGACCCTCGACCAGTGGGAAGCGCTCATCCTGATAGCCGAAGACCTCTACAGGCGCCTGGGGCATTTGTCTTCCTATCTGGGGTGCCTGGAGGCAGCCGATGCGCACAATGAAGCCGTCTCGCTGTCACGGGCGGCCCTGGTTCGACAATACGCTGCATTCGAAAAATTCGAAATAGATGTTTTGGGCGTCTTCAAGCGGGCGCCCAAGACCGTGTTCGAAGGTTTTTGCGAACGGCCCAACTTAGAGGAGATCGCTTATTATCTAAAGCGCCTGCGCGAGAGGGCCCGCACCACCATGTCCCGCAAGGAGGAAGCGCTGGCTTCTGATTTGAATGTCGACGGGCTGTCGGCCTGGGGCCGTCTGTACGACAAGGTGACGGGCAAGCTGGAATTCGACTTCATCGCTAAAAACGGTCAAAAAGAGCGGCGGCCGATTTCCCAGTGGCGGTCGTTGATGTCGGATCCCGATCGCGACATCGGACGCTCGGCGTTTGAAGGCGGCAATCGCGCCTGGCAGCAGATCGAGGACATGTGCGCGGCGGCCCTGAACGCCATTGCAGGGATCCGTCTGACCCTGAACACCCACCGCAGGGTTGCCCATATTATGGACCGGGCCCTGTTTCAGGCCGCCATCCGACGCGAGACGCTGGAGGCGATGTACGCGGCTATTTTTCAGAATCTCGATACGGCCCGCGAGATTTTACGCGTAAAAGCCCGTTATTTCGACCGAAGGGGCATCTGGTTCTTTGAGCGCGAGGCCCCGCTCCCATTGCCTGAGTCGACACCGCTCGGTTGGCGGCTGGCGACCGAAACGGTCTCAAGAGCCTTTGCTGCAGCCTACCCCGGGCTGTCCGACTACTTTCGGCGTATGCTCAAAGACCGTTGGGTCGAATCCGAGGCGCGGTCCGGCAAGCGGCCGGGCGCTTTCTGCACCGGATCTTCCGTGATCGAGGAGCAGCGGGTGTTCATGACGTTCAACGGGACCCTCGGCAACGTGACGACTCTGGCTCACGAAGTGGGGCACGCCTGGCACGCTCATCTGCTGCAGGGCACGCGCCCCTTTAATCGCCGCTACCCCATGACGCTGGCCGAAACCGCCTCCATTTTCGCTGAACACATTTTAATGGATGGTCTCACTCGGGACCCGTCGATCGGCGAACCGCAGAAACTCCGGTTGTTGGATACCGAACTGACCGATGCGGCCGTGTTCCTTCTCGATATCACGACGCGTTATACCTTCGAGAAGGCTTTCTACGAGGAGCGGCAGGATGGAGAGGTGTCGGTCTCCCGCCTGAAAACATTAATGACGGAGGCCCAGCGCACCATATATGGCGAGGCTCTGCTGCCGGACGGCGCCGATCCTTATTTCTGGGCCTCGAAACTCCATTTTTACATCATCGATACCACTTTTTATAATTTCCCCTATACCTTCGGGTATCTACTGGCCAGGTCGCTGATAGATCTCTACCACACAGAGGGCCAGGACTTCCTGCCGAAGTACGAGGCCTTTCTGCGACTATCGGGCGTTGACACGGTCGAAAATGTGGGGCGAAGCGGCCTTGAACGTCGATTTTACGAATCCGGCTTTCTGGCAGTCGGCCATTCAGAGCCTTAAAGTACCACTTGAAGAATACAGGCAGCGGATTGTTGAGCAAATAAAATGATGAAGGGTCAAGGATTCGATGATTTAGGGATTCGAGGGTTAGGATAAAATCGCGTACGATTTTATGAAATCTCACGTCCATATTTTAATATAATCGCTTTAAAATATTTAATATTCACGCTTTGAAGAAAACCTGTTGTGGAGACATCCAAAAATGATCAGCAACGAAATCGACCCCTCTGGAGGAATGATTCGCTCTACTCCCCAGCGCGTGACGGTCTGGGACCTTCCGACCCGCCTGTTTCATTGGTTGCTGGTGGCCTTTGTGGGCACTTCCTTTGTGACGGCAGAAATCGGTGGTAATGCAATGCAGATTCACGAGTTGAGCGGCTTTGTGATTCTTTCCCTGCTTCTTTTCCGTGTGGGGTGGGGATTTTTCGGCAGCCGGCCGTCGCGCTTTTCGGATTTCGTGCGCGGGCCGCAAGCGGTATTGAGCTACGCCAAGGGCCTTCTGCGAAAAGATTCAGCGCCCCATTTCGGCCACAATCCACTGGGCGGGTGGTCGATCGTCGCCATGCTTCTGGCCCTTTTCGTTCAGGCCGGGACCGGACTGTTCGCCAACGACGACATCATGACCGAGGGCCCTCTCTATAGTTGGGTGAGCAAGGCAACCAGCGATTTTATTACCCATATTCACGAGTGGAATCAGGGGGTGATCGTCGCTCTGGTCGCCATCCACCTTTTTGCGATTTTATTTTATTTTTTTGTCATACGAGAAAACCTGGTGGCACCGATGGTCACCGGCGTCCGGTCGTGGAACGGCGCCGTCGAAGAGCCGACCGGCCGCACCTGGGCAGCGGCAGTGATCGCCGGGATAGCCGGTGTCATGGTCTATCTGCTTGTCCATTAAACAGTTTCCGTCCATAAATGGCCCTTTTCCACAATTTCGGCGTCAATCGGCGGAACAGCTTGTGCGGCGTACACGAGTGCGACTCCGCGCTATTCCGCCGATTTCCTTGAACTTGCAGAAAATTGCACATTTCTGGATCGGAAACTGATTAGTGCCCATAATAAAACCGTGGATGGACACTACCTATTTTCTACAAAAATATATTGCTATTTCCGGAAGTCGTCGTGACAGCTTTTGCAGCTCTTGGCGGTTTCTCCGAGTTGGGCTTTGATGGCATCCATGTTGCCGGTTTGAGCCGTTGCGGCCAGTTTGGCGGTCTCGGCTTCCATTTTCTTCGCATCTTGCATGAACTTGTCTTTTTCTTTGAAAGCCGAGGATTTCAAACCGGTTTTTCCCTTGTCGGTGCCGGGAACCATGAAAGCCTCCCACGGCAGCGTGGCGAGGGTCTCGACGAGCGCCGCATTTTGTTCAAATACCGCCTTGTCGTACGGGCTCTGCCCCTTGACCACGGCAGCCATACGGCCGAAGTGCTGGCCGATCAGGAACATGACCGACTGGCGGTATTGAATGGCGTCCTCGGGTTTGGCGAACTGAGCATACGCCACGCCCAAAAAACCGAGGATAAGGGTCAATACGATCAAAACTTTCGCCATTTTTTTCATACTCTTCCTCCTTTGGTGTCGTTTCCGTCCCCGAACGGCTCTTTTTCGCAATTTCGGTTTCTATCGCCGGAATCGTCTGTGCGGCGCGCACATGTTGCTTTTCACGCCATTCAATAATTTCCGTGAACTTGCGATACCGGTATGGAAACCGTTTGGTGTCTCCTATACATTGCCGATGAACCTTGCATCGCCACTTTTTTTTTGCATTACCCGTTGTCACTGTCAAGACAAATCAGGTCCTCATCATCTAATCACCTTCAGCACGGCAAACCTTTACAGGAATACGGTTACGGCTGTAAGTAATTGACATAGGTTGAGCGTTTAGATTTTCACGGATCCAAGTTAAACGTACATGGCCCTTCGGGCAGCCACGCTGCATGAAAATTCTATTGAGGAAAAGTAGATCGGATGCGTACACGACGCGAAGTCTTAAAGAAAATTCTAATGAGTCTGGGCCTTATCGGCGGTTTCCGGCTAACCGGTTTGGGGCGTTTGCTGGCGGCCGGCGAGCGGAAGATATTGCCGCCGGGCACCCGCGCCACCCTGCTGTTCAACAAACATCCGGCCGACCTGGACATCCGTAATTTGGCTGTCAGTTCGATCAATGTCTTCGGAACCATGGGGCAAAGTCTGTTCAACGTGGATGCGGATTCGTGGCGGCTCGAAATATCCGGTGCGGTTTCACGTCCCCTGGCGCTCTCCTACCGGGACATCCTCAACTGGTCCTCTTTTCAGCGCAAGGTATTGTTGATTTGCCCCGGGGAATTTTCGTACTTGGGAAACTGGAAGTGCCTTTCTTTGATCGACCTTCTGCGCGCGGCCGGGCTCAAATCCGGCGCCGGCGAGATAGAAGTTCACGGCCCGACCGATCTCTGGGAAAAGATCGAACGGTTTCATCTGGAAGAGGTGGCGAAGAATAATATCATTCTGGCTCACGGGGTCAACGGACAGCCGCTGCCCGAGCGCCATGGTTTTCCCCTGCGGCTCGTCGCCGAAGATCACTACGGTGATGAATGGGTCAAGTGCGTGGTCAAGATTATCGTGCAACCAGGATAAAAGAAGTCCGATGCGCTTCAAACCATCTAACTTGTAAGGGTTTACAGGGTGCCGCAGATGTACTTTTGTACTTCAAGTGCCCGACAACAAAGCAGATGCGGTGCCCTGTGAATGCTTACAAATATTTTATGATCGCCTGCCGGCAAGTCGGGCGGCCAGGCGAATAGCCTCGATCAGGGACTGCGGATTGGCGCGCCCCTCGCCGGCCTTTCCGAATGCGGTTCCGTGATCCACTGACGTTCGGATGATCGGCAGGCCCAAGGTGACATTGACACCGGCCATACTGCTCCAATCCCCGCTTTTGGCATTGAATTTGAAGCCGACGAGCTTGGCCGGGATGTGGCCCTGATCGTGATACATGACCACGACCAAGTCGTAAAGGCCGCCCAGCATCTTGGAAAAGACGGTGTCGGCCGGAAGCGGACCTTCGGCATCGATCCCGGCTGCCCTGGCCGCTGCCACCGCAGGCGCGATTTCCTCGTCATCCTCGTTGCCGAAGAGGCCGCCTTCGCCGCAATGGGGGTTCAATCCAGCCACCGCAATGCGCGGAGACTTGATCTCCAACCGCTGCAGGGTATCGTACGCCAGCTCAATGACCCGCAGGACGCGCTCCTTTTTGACCCGGTCGCAGGCCTCGCGAAGCGACACGTGGGTGGAGACATGGGCCACCCGAAAACTGCCGTCGGTCAGCATCATGCTGACGTCGGGGGTTGCGGTGAGGGTGCTGTAAATCTCCGTGTGACCGGCGTAGTGATGGCCGGCGGCGTTGATCGCCGCCTTGTTGATCGGACTTGTGACCGTTGCGTCGACTTGATCGACCAACGCCATTTCAATCACCTTGGCCACATATTCAAATGCGGCCTGGCCCTGTTCGGCGGTAACCTGTTTGTGACGCAGACGGCCGATGGGCATGTTCTTCAAATCCAGCACATCGATTGTTCCGCACTCGTACCGGCCGTCAGCCGGTCTGCCGCAGCGCTGGATCGTCAGCGGCAGGCGGCAGAACCTCAGCGCCTCGATCATGACCTCACCGTCGCCGACCACAAGCGGACGGCAGATGTCGTAGATATCGGGTTCGGCCAATGCCTTGACGCAGATCTCCGGGCCGATCCCGCCGGGATCGCCCATGGTGATGCCTAAAAGAGGTTTGTTGGGAGTTTGAGTCATTGTCGAACCTTCTTGGTCAGTTGGGCCGGTTTAGTCAGTTGAGCCCGTTGGGCCGGTTGAGTCAGTTTAGCCCGTTGAGCCGGTAAGTCTGTCGGTTGTTTCGAACACATACTCCGAACGGCCGGCATTCGGCATCAAGTTTTCTATCCTAACCGCCTATGCCATGGGTTTTTGCTTAATGCATACCAAACGGCTTAAACCGGCACCGCTAAACGGGCTCAACCGACTCAACGGGTCAACCGGCCTAACGGGCTCAACCGGCTAAACCGGCCGAACGGCCACCGGCCAAAAGGCCATACAACTGCAACAGCGTGTCGGGTTCACCGAATGCGCCGGCCTTGGTGATCGCCGGCAAGCCGTTGCCGGCACCGCCTATTACCGTTCCCTGGATGACGCCCGGAAGAATTTCGACCTGCAGGCGTACCCCTCTCGCTCCGATTGCGCCGAGAACCGCCGCTGCCGTGTCTCCGCCGGATAGGAAAAGTCCGTCCGGACGTCGGTACCGGAGGATTGCGGCGATTTCTGCCGCCAGCTGTCGGGCAGCAGAATTATCGTACACCAATGATTCGACGGGTGCAAGCTGCAGGACAACCGCTCCTGAGTCAAGATCCTTCACAATCGTCTTCGATCGGCCGGACAACGTGGTCGGTCGGCCGGGAACAAGTATATAGCGCGGGACGCCGGTTTTACGGATCAGCGTATCGACCTGCGACCTGAGCACATTGGAGCCGGAACCGCAGACAAAGAGCAGGTGATGGCACACGGCAGCCCTTGATGCCGGTCGTGCTTCAGTCTCTTCAAATCGGCACCGGGCCAGCGCCTGAGCCAGGCCGGCGGAGCCGGACAATAAAAGGTGCGGAAATTGGTCGCCGGCCAGGCGGGCGATGACCTCCAGGTGCCGTTGATTTGCGGCATCGCAAGTGATCAGGCGACGGCCTTGCTTCAACAGGTCTTCGACAAGTGTCTTCAGGTCCCGGGGGTTTCCGTCGAGATCGGCCGCATCTATCCGGCCCACCGGCCGTCGGCATTGACGGGCGATCAACTCCGAGAGGCGGGACGCTCTGACCGGACTCGCCGGATCGCGGGCCATCTCGCTGTCGGCCACCGGGATGTTGCGCACGTAGTGAACATCGTGAAGCGTCGTGCGCCCCTGGGCCGGAAAAGCCGGGGCGATCAGCGCGCCCCGGCAGCCGCACACGTCGGCCAACGCAGCAACCTCGGCGCCGACATTGCCCCGCATGCAGGAATCGATCTTCTTGTAAATCAATTGCGGTTTCAGCCGATCGACGGCCATTCCGGTTTGGCGCACCCGTTCTCCCGCCGCGGTCGGTGACAGGTTCCGGCTCTCGGTAGACACCGTCAAGACCCCCTTGAACGATTCCGGGTTGATGGCGGCCAGTTCTTGATAGGGCACTAAGAGGGCCTGGCTTTCGAAGCGGCCGAATTGAATACCGGCGTCGGCTGCACCGGTCAGATCGTCGGCAATGACGGCCAGAGAGATCACGACGATTTCTCAAGCGCCGCGCCGGGCCCGATCGGCAGTGTGTCGGGGGCATGGGTCAACACGCTGATGCGCGCCTTCGGCCCCTGTCGTCTGAACGCCTCTTCGATCGCCCACTGGATGTCCGGAGCGTGGATGTGTCCGAGCCGCGCCTTGTCTTCAGCCGGTATTCCGGGAGAATAGGTGATGACGGAGGCCTTCTCCCGCACCATGGCCCAGGCCATCGCCAGAGCCGTGGCGACCCCGTTTTTAAGGTCGCCGCGCCGGTAGGCCGCTCTTATTTTGTCCGAAGGCCAGGCGGTGAAGTCGAGCAGTTCGGTATGCACCGGACTGACGCCTTCAGGCGCCGGGGTGCAGACGATGATGGTGCCGCCCGGTCTGACCATCCGGACAGCCGGGTACTGGGCCTTATGGGACTGCCAAAAGTCGAGATCGCAGGGGTAGGAGTTGGCCACAACGATGTCCGGGATCTCGTGATAGCGGATGCCGTAGATCTCCCGTGCCAGCTTGACCCCCTGCTGGAAGGCCGCCCGCATGGCGCCGTAGAAAACACCCACGACGCGGCCCTCGCTGTCCATTACCACGTTGAAGATGGACTTCAGGCCGACTTTCTCGGCCATGTCGTCCATATCCCGTCGCACCGGGTTGTCTTCGTGACCCAGAAAAGAGTCGCCGCCTCCATCGCAGGATAAAATGTGGGTTGCCGCGGTGGTTGCGGCCCCGCAGACGCCGGGTTGTATGATCTTGGAACTTCCCGAAAACCCGGCGATGTGATGCGGTACAATGGCACCCAAACCGATGACAACATCGGCTTCGATTACCGCCCGGTTGACCTTGAGGGGCGTGCCGCGGCCTGAAAAGCCGACATCCACCAGTGCCTCCGGGTCGCGCCACGCGTGGTTGAACACGTTTATCCGGCGGAAGACCGCCTCTCCGACCTTGGCGATCATCTCGGCCTCGGTCATGTAACGATGGGTGCCCAGGGCCATGATGCAGGCGATCCGACGGTCGGGAACACCGGCACGGTTGAGGCGGGCCAGAAGGGGAGGGATCAGGCGATCGGAAGGGGTCAGGCGGGTGATGTCGTCGCTGATGATCAACACCCGGTCGCCGGGTTTCACGCGACGCTCGAGCGGTTCCTGGCCTATAGGCCGTTCCAGCGCTTCCTCGATGACTGCGGGCAACTTTTCCAACGGCCGTGAAGGCTGTGGGCTCAATATCTCGGCCAAATTTGGGGCCGGAACTTCGAAACCGATTGGTCGACCGCCGAATGGGATAGTGACCAGTGTCATTTCAGACCTTTACTTTGCAAAGGTGTTGGGAATGACCATTACCAGATCAGGCACGTAGGTGATCAGCACCAACATGGCGATCATGATCACCAGAAACGGCATAATATACCGTACGATCTCAGAGAGCTGGATATGGGCGATGTTGCACGAGATGAAAAGACAGATCCCCAGCGGAGGCGTCAGCATACCTATCGCCAGAGCCGTGACCATGACCACTCCGAAGTGCACCGGGTCGATTCCCAGTTTTTCCACTACCGGCAGAAACACCGGCGTGAGGATGATCAAGGAGGCCGAGGTTTCCATGAAGGTGCCCACGACCAGCAGACAAATCAGGATGAGGCCGTAGAGCACGTACCGGGAAGAGCTCAGGGTCACTAGGTAGGCGGCCACATTCTGAGGGACCCGTTCGGCCGTCAGAATCCATCCGAATATGTTGGCGGTGGCGATCAACAGCATGACGGTGGACGTGGAGATCGCAGCGCGCGTAAAAATCCGGGGCAGGTCCCTCAAGCGCAGCTCGCGGTAGACGAAAAACCCGATCACCAGTCCGTAAAGCGCCGCCACGACCGCCGCTTCAGTCGGCGTAAAGATGCCGCCCAGAATGCCGCCCAGAATGATGACAGGCATGAGCAGGGCCCAAAGCGCCCCCCAAAAGGTCCGTAGAATCTTACGAAATCCCATGAAGGCATCCTTCTCGTAGCCGGCTTTTTTGGCCAGGACATAGCTGACGGTCATCAAACCAACGCCGATGAGAAGACCAGGGATAAATCCCCCCATAAACATTTTGCCGATCGAAACACCGCCGACCACACCGAAAATGATCATGGGGATGGAGGGTGGGATAATGACGCCGATCGAGCCGCCGGCCGCCTGCACCGCCGCGGCAAACCCTTTCTTGTAACCCTTGCGGATCATGGCCGGAATGGAAACCGCTCCCACGGCGGCGGTATCGGCCGCCGCCGCACCGGATATGCCGGCAAAAAACATGGCCGCCACCACCGCCACCATGGCCAGGCCG
The DNA here is from genome assembly GCA_963787235.1 of uncultured delta proteobacterium. Taxonomy (GTDB): domain Bacteria; phylum Desulfobacterota; class Desulfobacteria; order Desulfobacterales; family SG8-13; genus JARFQH01. Next base: position 68,540 of record CAWBCG010000050.1, on the reverse strand, counting down.
CCGTAGACAAACCCCACGATGGCGTGGGCGAAATCGAACAACCGGCGGGAAATTCCGCCGGATTCCATCAACTCGCCGGCCAGCATGAAGAAGGGGATCGCCATCAGGGGAAATGAATCGGTGCCGGTGAACAGCCTCTGGGCGGCAAGAGTCAGCGGCAGGTCGGAACCGTACTGAAGGGTGGTCACGGATGCGACCCCGAGGGAAAAGGCGATCGGCATCCCCAGCACAAAACAGACCAGCAACGACACGAACAGGATGGCCGTCACAGCTTTACCTCCGGCGTCAGGATCCTGTCCCGAAAAGCGGCCACGGCAATTCGCACCGAGTTGATAAACATGAAAATGCCGCCCACCGGGACCGCCATGTAGGGATAGATCATGGGGATGTTCATGGAAGGGGAGGTCTGAAACTTGATCACCCCCAGGATCTTGAAGCCCCAGTAGATGATGACCAGCAGGAAGGCCTGGATAATCAAATTGACGCTAATCACTACGAATCGGTAGGCGTTCGCCGGCAGGAGCTTCTGCAGCAGATCGATGCCCAAATGCACCTGGTACCGCACCCCGGCCGCCGCACCGATAAACGAGATCCAGACGAAAAGGTAACGGCCGAGCTCTTCGGACCAGGACAGCGGGTCGTTCAATACGAACCGATACCAGACCTGGCCGGCGATGATGGCGACCATGGCCGCCATCAGCAGGGCCAGAATCCAGTTGATTACACAATCCATGATGTCGAACATCGGTCGAAACCATTCATCCGGACGAAGGAGCCCACCTTAACGGGTGGCTTGCTGGACGGCGTCGATCAGGCGCTGGCCTTCGGTTGGATCACCGCCACCGATGGCCTTTACGACCGATGGGTTTTCATACACCGCGGCCACCGCTTTAACGAAGGCGGCCTTGTCGGGGTGGCTGACCTGCATGCCTTCTTTTTTTAGCTCGGCTTCCAGGGTCTGATCTGCTTCCATCGAAATATTGCGCTCATAATCGCGGGCCTGAATTGCGGCTTCTGCAAGAATACCCTGCTGCTCCGGTGTCAGCCTCTGCCAGGCAATCTCGCTGATCAGCAGCAGGGCCGGCGAGTAAAAATGTCCGGTCATGGCCAGGTATTTCTGCACCTCGAAGAAACGTGAAGAGTAAATGACGGCCAGGGGATTTTCCTGAGCATCGACCGTCTTTTGCTCCAGGGCCGTGTAGAGTTCGCCGAATGCCATCGGCAGCGGACTGGCGCCCAAGGACTTCATGGTCAGGATAAAAACATCGTCTTCCATGACGCGAATTTTCAGGCCGTTCATGTCTTCGGGCTTCTCGATGGGTCGCTTGGAGTTGGTGATGTTGCGAAACCCGTTTTCATACCAGCCCAGGGAACGGATGCCGACCTTGTTAAACAGAGCGGCAATGTCGGTTCCGATCGGCCCGTCCAGGACCTTGTAACAGGATTCGCGGTCTTTGAAAAGGAAGGGAAGATTGAAAAGCTTTATCTGGGGTACGAAGTTTCCCAACGGGCCGGTAGACGTCAAGGTCATTTCCAAAGAACCGAGCTGCAGGCCTTCGACCATATCCCGCTCCGAGCCGAGCTGGGAGGCAGGGAACAGCTGAACCTCGATTTCACCCTTGCTCCGTTCAGCCACGAGCTTGGCGAAATACTCGACCGCCTGGTTGTAGATGTGGCTGGGTTGAGTCGACGTACCGCATTTAAGAATTGTCTGGGCATATCCGATCGGAGATGCTACCAGAGACGTAAACAGTGAAAAAAGGGTCACCATGATGATTTTTTTGGGAAGAATTGGCATCACAAGCCTCCTTTGAATGGGATCTGGATTCCGTCGATGAAAAAAGTGGATCGGGCTTCGCTGTCCGGCAAATGTCGCCGGGGCGCCCGATGGTGGGTCGGGTTTCGGCAAGAGATAAGGGGACCTATTGCTGGTCCTTGTGTCCGTCTGTTTATTTATCGGATGGGTTGCATTCGACCGGGCCACAGCCTGATATTCACCGGTGGATGTGTCTTTTGAACGAACCCAAAACCGGTCCAATCTTGCGCGAGTATCTCTTTCCACGATCCTTGATCCACCAGAGAAAAACCACAATTGGTCGAATAAAGTCAAGTCGAAAAAAGGAAGGGCAGCCACCATGGCTGCCCTTTAGGAGGAATACAGAGAAATTGAGGATTTGAGTGAATTTCTCTAAAGTAATACTTTGCAAAAAGCGTGCAAATTTTACTAAAAATATTTTTCTTTTAATCTCAGTTTCTTAAGTTCGGCAGGCGTGTCGGATTAACCTAAAAAAATGAGTAGTATGACGCAAACGTTAGGAAATTCAGGTTACATTTTCTGAATACCCACGAGTTTGACCCCGAACCCGGATAGGGTTCGGTGAACGATCCGGGCCTTCAGCATGACGCCGTTGTCTATTTTCGTGCCGGGAATGACAAGCCGTATGAACCGCCCGACCTTCAGCCTATTTTTGGTTTCGATGAATATACCTCTGCGACTGACATCGCGGATCAATCCCTTGAAAAGGTGTTCCCTTGCAGTGAAGTAGACTGAAGACGACATCCGTTTTCTTTCAAATCTCCTCAACTCGGGGCTCACGCCGGTGATCAGGTCTAAATATTCTGGAATATCGCAGTAGTAGCGTTCGGTAAAATCGGGGTCGATGCCGATCGGATCGAGGTGTTGGACGCCGTAGGCAAAGCGGTAACGGGAGCGGACCAGGGCTTTGCGCCATTTGATCTGGACCCGGTGACATTCGTACAGAGGCGCCTCGAGCCGATAGGGTGAATCCGGAGTGCCCAGAAAAACGATGTCGCCGGTTTGGAGAATGGTGTTGGATTCGAAATAGAATCCGCCGATGCTGTAATTGTGCATCTGGCCGATGACAACCATGCCCGTTTCCAGGTTTTCTCGGATAATCGGGCAGCGATAGCCGTAGCGTTCTTCGCTGCGTTTTTCATTGTGCTCTTTCGGTTTTATCATTCCCGGTGCCTTCTGACAGCGTTAACAATTTTATAGAGACACTGGGCAAAGAGCGTGCCACACAAATAAAAACAATATAAATATATAAAATACAATATGTTATAAAAAAATTCTTTTTCCCTATGTGGATTGTATGATCGCCGTCAGTGGGCGAAATAGCGCATTGTTCTGAGGAAATTGACCCAGCAGGAAATGGATGCCGGAAGGAGAACAAACAAAATTACGTGATCGGCAAAAGCGGTTGACATTTTGACGTCATGCTTCAAAATTCAACACTTCCCTTAGACGTGACGCCCGCCACGGTTTCAAGACATCTTGCTTTTCTATGAAATATGGCCTATTAAAATCGTTGACGGATTGATTCCATGCGACGTATCCGTCGGTCACAGACAGTCGACTTTTATCGGAGAAAACCGTTTTGAGCGAAAACGACTCCAACGATTATACAGGGGAGCGGCGGTCGGAAGAAAGAGGTGAGTCAACGCCTGAGTGCCATGCGGTTGTGAGGATCAGCGGCATTCCCGTCCAGCAGTTCAAACTGAAAGATATATCCCAAAACGGGACCTGTTTTCTCGTAGCCGAAGATTCCGCCATTCTGCGGAACCTCAATGTGGGGCAGGAGATCGAAATTCAGTTTCGCTTTCCTGCCGCCAATCACCCCACCGTTTTTCACCGATCCGAAATCACGCATATCACCAGAGCCCCGCAGGCTACCTATGAAGGCTACTGCCTGGTCGGCGTCCGCATTTTGAGTCAACTCAAAATCTTTTGAAGACGAAGTCGGCCCCTACATTACAAAGCGACTTTAATCATCAGATAAATTTCCCAAACCACGACGGACACCAGGGCGGTGATGATCCAGGGGAAAAACGAGCGGATGGGAAACCGGCCGTTTTTTAGGGTGGAATTACTGTAAATTACCAGAATGAAGACCGACAGGCTGGTTAACACGTATTTGACCGCCAGAAAAGTATGTGGTCCGAGCTTGAGATAATAATTCATAACCGGGTTGATTTCGACCGCACCCAGTCCGATCAAATTGACGGTCAAAATGGCATCCGCCACACTCAAGACCAGAATGGCAACAATGACGCGAAACAAGTTGGGTCTGTACCGGTCGAAATAGACGACCCGATTATGATCGCTGCTGCGTCGCGCATTGGCGCGCTGCCCTGTGATCAATTGTTTGACGAGTTGAAAGCGTTTGCCGCTGCGCCGGTCTTTACCGGAGCGACGATCGAGGTTGAAACGGTATTTCGGATACATTCTCAATACAACTGCCGCCTGTTTGGATTCCGATATAGACTCTAAAACCAAATGCACTTTTTCGGATCGAAAAGCAGTTACCCGCGCGAAACGGTGGGCGCTCATCTAATTAGTGCCCATCCACGGTGCAGGAAGCCGGAAAAAAATCGTATTAAAGCAAAAAACATGCCTCTGTTCAATCCCCATCGCATGCAAGTGCCCTATAAGCGTACAGATGCATTTGGTACCGTTGAGGTCATCAGCCGGTTTCCGATATGGTTACAGTCCCTGTGTAAACGACTTCACATCCCTATGTGACAAATGCCCCCGCAAGAGCCGCATTTCAGGCACGATTGAGGGGCCGCGGCAAGAAATATTGAGTCAGCCTGATTGTCCTCTGGCCCGTCTACCGGCCTGCATCCACTGACACATACCCCGATACATGCTACCGGATGAGTCGTGTAGACGAACCAAAATCCCGTGCAATCCTTTACAAGCATGTCTCGACGAGACCCGAATGCAATCAGGAGTTCAAAAGCGTAAAACAGACTCTTTGTCCGGTCGCCGGGAGGCTGCTTTGCGATTGCCGATCAGATTAAAAAAGTGTTATACTATCACTTAAATATGAGATGCCTGTGGTCCAAACGGCCGGCCGGCCGTATCGCGCCGTTCAAGTTGAATGCTCCTGAACCCCCGAATTGATCTGTGAGACATCCGTATGCGAACCTCAGAAGTTGTTTTTAGAGTGGTCGAGAACGACCGATGCCCCTTTTATGCCGAGGGCGACGAATTCAAATTATCGGGCAATGCCCTCCTGCTTGAATTGAAGCAGGAAAAGACCTTCGTTTCCACCGCCATTGTCACACCCCCCTATGAAAAAGAAACTTGTCGCACGCTCATCGGTGATCTCACCCGCATTCTCATCGAGTTCGAGAGCGTCGACCGCATTCCAGAGGAACTGCTGGCGTGCAGCGGTTGTTCAGGGGTTATCAAGTTAGAACCTTGCTTGCGCCATCGTGGCAACGGCACCACCGGTGCGAAAGATCGCAGCCGAAACATTGATGCCGTGGCCGGGATTCTGAGCAACTTCTCAATATTTCAGGCCCTCGATCACCAGAATCTCCGTGACATTGTGGCCTTGCTGAAGCTCAAGCGATTTGCCCGAAACGAGGTTATCCTGAAGCAAGGGGATCCGGCCCAGAACCTCTACATTATTCTTTCGGGCGCAGTGGATGTACTCGACGAAGACGGCGTTCGGCTTTCCGCCCTCAAGAAAGGCGATGTATTCGGAGAGATGAGCCTGATCAGCGGCGAACCGGTGGGGGCCACGATAAAGGTCGTCGAACCGGCAAAAATAATTTTCATAAAGGGACAGGACTTCAAGGAGATTCTCAACAATTTTCCGTCGATTCAGATGTATCTGGCCAAACTGCTGGCTCAGCGACTGGCAAAATCGAATCTGGCCGTCGCAGAGGAGATCGCATCGGGCATGTTGGGGCGGTTATCCGAAATGCCGCCACCGGAAATTTTTCAGACCTTGAACCTGAACCAGAAAACAGGTCGGTTGTCTTTGATTCTGCCGGATGGTACCGCCAAGGTGGCCTTCCGTCAGGGAGAACTGATCGGGGCGACCTACAGGAAAATGAACGGCAAGGAGGCCTTCTTCGAGCTCATGATGAAAAATGAAGGCCGCTTCAAATTTCATCCCGACCTGTCGGAAAAGGAAAAAAGCGCCTCTGCAATCGGCAATTTCATGGATATGCTGCTTGAAGGTTTGCGGCGGATGGACGAGCGCCGCTGCGTGCGGGAACATCGATGATCATCTACGATCCGGAACATAAGGCGAGTTTCTACGAGTTCGGCATTCAAATTCCGATCAAAGACAGTCGGGCGGCGCGCACGTTTGAAAACCTTAAGACACATCCCGTGCTCGGGCCGAGGATTGCCGACTGGTTTATCGAAAAAGACCATCGACTGCTGGATCGCGTCGACCTTGAAAGGGTACATGACCCGGCCTACGTCGACCGGTTGTTTTCGGATGCATTGGAAACCGAAATCATCAAGACCTACGAACTTGTCGACCAGCAGGGGCAGTATCACCGCTATGATCCGCTCAGCGCCACCCAGCCGCTGAGTGGTTTGTTCGAGCGTATCCAGGAAAGGGTTTCCGGCACCTGGCAGTGCTGCAACGTGGCTCTGGAGAAGGGCTTTTGTTTCTATTTCGGCGGCGGTATGCATCACGCTCAGAAGTCATTTGGCAACGGCTTTTGTCTGCTCAACGACATCGTGATCGCCATTCGCAAACTGCAGGCCGACAAGCGAATCGAGACCGCCTGGGTGATCGACGTCGATGCCCACAAGGGCGACGGCACCGCGGCCCTGACGGCCGACGATCCGTCGATCGTTTCCTTCAGCATCCACATGGGGCGCGGGTGGCCGCTCGACGGCCCCGCCCAAGATGCGGCCGGCCGGCTCACTCCATCTTTTATCCCCAGCGATATCGACATTCCGATCTTTGCCGGTGAAAACCAATTGTATCTCGTCAAACTCGAAGAGGGCCTTCGGGAACTGGCCACCCGGCCGAGGCCCGACATTGCGGTGATTGTCTCCGGGGCCGATCCTTACGAAAAGGACGAGTTGCCCTCGACCGCCGATTTGCAACTGACGCTCGAACAGCTCTTCGCGCGCGACTGGACCGTCTACCGGTTTTTAAAGCAGCGTTTGATCCCGCGGGCCTATCTGATGGCCGGCGGTTATGGTGAGCACAGCTGGCAAGTCTACACCCGGTTTCTGCAATGGGCGCTCATGGATCACCTCGAGATAACATGAGAATAGCACGTACGTCCGGCATCAAATCGTGCTGTCGAGTATAAGGGTCACCGGGCCGTCGTTGACCAAACTCACCGCCATCATCGCCCTGAACCTTCCGGTCTTCACAATGATACCTTCTTGTCGCACCCGGTTTGCGAAACAGTTGTAAAGCCGTTCGGCCAAGGCGGGTGGGGCCGCCTCGACGAACGAAGGCCGTCGGCCCTTGCGGCAGTCTCCGTAAAGCGTGAACTGGGACACTACCAGCATTTCCCCGCCGGTATCCAGCAGGGACCGGTTCATTTTACCCTCCGCATCCTCGAAAATCCTCAGGTGAGAAATCTTGCGCGCCAGTTCCTTGGCACCGGCATCCGTATCCTGCCGGTGAACGCCGAGCAGAACCAGCATCCCGTGACCGATGCGGCCGACTTCTCGACCGTCGACGGAAACCATGCTTTCCTTTACCCTCTGGATCACGGCCCGCATTAATTGAAGCCTACCTTTTCAAGTTAAGTCGGTTGAGACAGTTATGCCCGTTTGGCCGGTTGAAGGATGTCAACGGTTTTACCGCATAATCGGCTCGGATGCGTTGGTCCTGCAATGTATTTTTTATTCTTTCTGTACTAAACGCTCGTGGCCCGGTGGGCCGCTGCGGTGCATGAAAATTCAAATTTCGTATTAAGGCAGTTGTGCCAGTTGAGTCGATTAAGTCAGTTTTGTCAGTTAAAGGATGTCATCGATTTTAACGACTTAACACGCATGACCTTTAAGCCACCAATGGTTCCGGGTTTAAAGTTTAGGTTATGGGTTTCGAGTTTCTATTTGCGACGCTTGCGCCCCAGGGCATCTGCAAAAGGATTGTGAAATGGGCGGTTCTGTTTTTTTTCAACTGCCGGTTTACGATTCTCGCGTTGGGGCCGGCGAGGTTTTTTATTTTCCGGGGGGACTTTTATGCGTGCAGGGGCCTTTTTCATGGAGAGCGCGATGCGGTTTCGTTCCAGATCGACCGCGAGGACCGTCACGCTGACCCGTTGTTGCACGGAAACGACATCGGTCGGGTCCTTGACAAACGCGTCGGCCATTTCGCTGATGTGAACCAGGCCGTCCTGATGGACGCCGATATCGACAAATGCGCCGAACGCGGTGACGTTGGTGACCACGCCCGGCAGGATCATGCCCGGCCTCAAGTCCGTGACCTGGTTGACATGACCGGCGAAGGCGACGGTTTCGAAATCTTTGCGGGGGTCGCGGCCCGGTTTGTCGAGTTCGGCCAGAATGTCCCGTAGGGTGGGCAGGCCGATTTTGTCATTGACGTATCTCGTGAGGTCGATGTTTTTCCGGCGGCTTGCCTCCTGCATCAGTTCGGCGACACTACAGTCTTGATCCCGGGCCATGGCGTCGACCACGGCATAACTCTCCGGGTGCACGGCGCTGGCATCCAGGGGGTTGGCGCCACGCTGAATCCGCAGAAATCCGGCCGATTGTTCAAAAGCCTTGGGCCCTAGCCGCGGGACGCTTTTCAATTCCGCCCGCGAGGTGAAAGGCCCTTTTTCGTTGCGAACGGCCACGATATTGGCAGCCAACTGGGGGCCGAGCCCTGAGACGTAAGTGAGCAGCTCGACACTGGCGCGGTTGACATCCACTCCGACGGCGTTGACACAGCTGATGACGACATCGTCGAGGGCTTTTTTGAGGTCGGGTTGATCGACGTCGTGTTGGTATTGGCCCACGCCGATCGATTTCGGATCGATCTTGACGAGCTCGGAAAGCGGGTCCATCAGGCGTCGGGCGATCGATACCGAACCGCGTACGGTGAGGTCCAGGTCCGGGAACTCGCGGCGCGCGGCTTCCGACGCCGAATAGATCGACGCGCCGCTTTCGTTGACCAGCAGGACCGGAATGGTCTGGAGAGCGTCGATTTTACGCACGAAGGCCTCGGTTTCGCGACCCGCCGTTCCGTTTCCGATCGCAACGGCTTCAATCGAAAACCGGTGGCAGAGTTCGGTAATTTTTTCGGCCGCATGGCGATCTTGTCTCTCGGTCAAATGGGGGTAAACCGTTTCGTGGTGCAACAGCTTGCCTTGGCGGTCGAGACAGACGATTTTACAGCCGGTGCGATAGCCCGGATCGATTCCCATCACGCGACTGGCGCCGAGCGGCGGACTGAGCAGCAGCTGCCGCAAATTGCTGGCGAAGATGCGGATGGCCTGTTCGTCGGCGCGTTGTTTGGTGGCCAGCCGCAGTTCGGTTTCCATGGCGCGCGCCAGCAACCGCCGGTAGCCGTCATTCAACGCCGATCTAACCTGGGCGGTGTCAGGGCCGTCTCCGTTTACAAAGAGATCCTCGAGCAGGGTCAAGGCATCGGCTTCCGGCGGCGCCATTGTCAAATTGAGAATATCCTCTTTCTCTCCGCGCCGCATGGCCAGAATCCGGTGGGAGGGTGCGGTCGCCGCCGGCTCGTTCCAGTCGAAATAATCGCGATACTTCGCCCCCTCGGTCTCTTTATCCGTGGCCACCCTGCTCAGGATGATTCCTTTGCGCAGATAGAGCCCACGCATGCGTTCGCGTGCCCGGGGGTCTTCGTTGATGATTTCGGCGATGATGTGGCGGGCGCCCTCCAGGGCGGCCTCGACCGATTCGACGCCTTTTTGCGGGTCCACGTAAGCGGCGGCCAGTTGAACAGGGTCCCGACCCATCTGTTCCTGGATTTCCCGGGCCAGTGGTTCCAGGCCTTTTTCGCGGGCCACGGTGGCCTTGGTGCGTCGCTTGGGCCGAAAGGGCAGGTAGAGATCTTCAAGCACCGCCAGCGTTGGTGCGGCCGACACCTGCTCTTTAAGCTCGTCGGTAAGGTGGCCGTTGGCTTCAAGGGACTTCAACACAGCCGCTTTGCGGCCGTCGAGCTCCTCGAGCTGGTGAAGCCGGTCCCGGATGGCGGTGATGGCAACCTCGTCGAGGCTACCGGTGGCTTCCTTGCGGTACCGGGCAATGAACGGCACGGTGCCGCCCTGGCCGAGAAGATCGGCAACGGCGTCGATCTGTTTCGTCGCAATATTGAGTTCGGCGGAAATGGTCGCGGTATGCTCCACGCTCCAGGTTCCTTTCTGTCGTGAGAGATTTTACCAGTCGGGCGCGTAACGGGAATGGATGTCGATGGCATCGCAATTGAAACGACTGGCCCTATATGCGACTATGTCCGTAAAGTCAAGGGACGCTAGAATCCATAGTTCTTGAAGAAATCAGCGTTTTCGTGTATAATTTTGAAGTCTTAACTCGAGTTGATTTCGACCGGCGGCCGGCTTCGCCCGCCAGAGGATCAGGAAATGAAATTAAACAGATGGCTGGGTGAAGGGTCCCTGAAAGACAAGAACCTGTCTTACAAGCTCAATATCATCTTCGGCCTTTTTTTCCTCTTTCCAGTTTTCGGTTTTCTTTACTTCGGCTACAAGTACAATATCCTCACCGATCGTTATGTCCCGGTTTTTTTTATGGGGGTGTTGGTTTTTTCGTTGGTCGGCTTCATCATCCTCAGAAGCCTCTTCGACAAAATCGCCACCATCTCCCAGGAAATGACGAAAGACTTTTTCGCCGACATGGCCGGGGAGAAAATAAAGACCGGGGCGGACGAACTGCAGAACATCGTCGAATCTTTTTCGGCTCTCCAGAAACAGTTCGGCAGCACCTTTCATCAACTTGAAAAGAAGGCTTCGGAAATATCGATCCTCAAAGAACTCTCCGAGCTGTGCTACGTCACCTTCGATCCCGAAGAAATTCTCTACGTCACCCTGGAACGAGCCCTGATGCTGACCCGATCGGACCTGGGGTCGGTGTTGACCATCGAAAAAAAAGCGCGCAAAGAATTTGTGGTCAAAGCCAGCGTCGGCCTGGGTGAATACGTCAAGCTGGGCGACCGCATCGACTTCGAAACCAGCATTGCCAAGTATGCGGTCATCAACAAGTCGCCCCTGGTGGTCAAGGATGTTGAAAAAGACCGACGCTTCGGCCGTGCCAATCTGCCGCACTACGGTACCAAATCATTTGTCTGCATGCCGATCAAGACCAGCAAGGAGATCATCGGCGTTTTGACGCTTTCGCGCAAGGACGACGCCCGGGTTTACGGTCAGGAAGACATCGAAGCGCTCACACCGCTTCTCAGCAACGCCGCTTTCACGTTCGAGAACCTGCGGTTGATCAAGGAGAACGAACGCGGTTTTCTGCAGCTCAGGTCGATCGAAAAAATTTTCAAGATCATCAACTCCAGCTTTCGTGACAGCGAGCTGCTCCAGGCCGTTTTAGGTGAGATGCACACCGTCATTGGCTTCGACCTTGCGCTGGTGTTGACGAAAAACAGCCAAAAACCCGGTTATCTGACCGTTTTCGACATGACGGCATACGGTCCTGCCGATGTCACGAAGGGTGCGCAACTCTATTACAGGGAGACCGTCATCGAAAAAGTCCTCAATCAGGAGACGACTCTCGTCATCGATGACACCCGATCTGCAGGAGCGATGTTCAGCGGGGATGACACCGACCGCGACGCCGACGACATCTTGGAGGAGCTCTTTCTGAAAAACGGTCGCAGGACCTGTCTCCTGTCTCCCTTGCGCAGCGACGGGGTGGTCACCGGCGTTCTGGTGCTTTCCGCCAAAACTCAAGGGCTCTTCGACGGGCTGCAGAACCTGATCGAGTGGATCGCGAACGGGTTGTCGATCGCGATCGAACGCAACCGCCTTTCGGCCGCTGTCCTCAAACGCAATCGTGAGCTGGAAACGATCAAACAGGTCGGCAGCGCGCTGGCCTCCTCGACCTTCGACATGAAAAAAGTTCTCAAATACACTATGGACATGGTCAGGGTTCTGATGAATGTCGAAGCCGGATCGCTACTGTTTCTCGAGAAAAGCGAACTGGAGCTGGCCGTGGCTTTCAACACCCAGCTGTCGTCGATGAAGAAGTTTCGCCTCAAAATCGGCCAGGGTATTGCCGGCTATGTCGCCGCCCGGGGAGAGGCGATCATCGTCAACGACACTCAGAAATCCCCGCATTTTTTTCCGGGAGTCGACAAGTACACCGGTTATTTGACCCGCTCGGCGCTGTGCGTGCCCATGATTTCCCAAGGAAAGGTGATCGGCGTGATCGAAGTCCTCAACAAGATCAACGGCGACTTCTCCTCCAACGACGAAGACCTGCTCCAGTCGATAGCGGCATCGGTCAGCATCGCCATCGAAAATGCGCGTCTCTACAAGGAGACGGTCTCGATGGCCGAACACGAACGCGGCGTACGCCGGATGTTCCAGAAATTCGTGCCCAAGGCGGTCCTGGAAAACATCATTCAGGGCGAGCGCACCGGCCGGGGTGTCGTCGACGAGGTTAAGACCGTCACCCTGCTTAACATCGACATCAGGGGGTTTACCGAACTGGCCATGGAAATGGGACCTCAAAAAACCGTCTCTATTTTGAACAATTTTTTTTCGGTCATGGGAGAGATTGTCTTCAAGCACAACGGCATCGTCGACAAGTACCTCGGCGACGGGTTTCTGGCCCTTTTCGGTGCGCCGGTATCGAGTGTGCGGGATGCCGACAACGCCGCGGCTGCGGCGTTGTCAATGAAAGAGGCGATTGCTCCGATCAATAAGACCTTCGAAAAAGAAATGGGAATCGCCCTCCACATCGGCATCAGTGTGCACACAGGGGACGTGGTGGTCGGCAACATCGGGTTCGACAAGAAAATGGACTACACGGTGATCGGAGATGCCGTCAACACGGTCTTCAGGCTGCAGGAACTGACCAAGTCTTACCCGAACGGCATCATCATCGGCGAGAACACCCGCCGCGCAGCCCAATCCAAACTTCTACTCCGCAACCTCCACAACGCCCTCGGCGATTTGAGTCTCTACGAACTGCTCGGCATCGAGGGCCACTCGTTTCCATCTCAGAATTGACCTTAGTGTCGTGTCAATTTTGAAGTGTCTCGATTGCATTGAGCGACTCATTGGTTGTTGGAAACCAGAATCACCCGCATATCCATGACATTTGTGTTGGTGGGGCCGGTAAGCAGCAACTCACCGGTATGTTTAAAAAATTGGTAGGCGTCGTTGGCTTCCAGGTAACGTCTGTAATTCAGACCCAGAGCTTCGGCCCGCTTTATCGTCGAGTCGTCGACGATGGCCCCGGCGGCATCCGTCGGACCGTCGGTTCCGTCAGTGCCGGCGCACAAGGCAACGACGCCGGTACAGCCGGCGATTCGCGGTGCAAGCGCCAGTGCAAATTCCTGGTTCCGTCCGCCGCGACCGTTACCGCGAATCACGACCGTGGTCTCTCCACCGGAAAGGATGCAGGCCGGCGGCGGTACCGGGTGACCGGACTTGAGCACTTCCTTGATGATGCCGCCGTGTAAAATGGCCGCCTGACGGGTGTCGCCCTCTATCATCGAGGACAAAATCAGGGGCGGGTAACCGATTCGTGCCGCTTCGGCGCCGGCCGCCTTGATGGCATCGAGGTTACTGCCGACGATCAATCGAAATCCGTGCCGAAAAACAGGGTCCGCCGCTTTGGGTGTTTCCGGTATATCGCCGGCCGCCCCTCTCCTCAAGTGGTCAACCACAACCTCCGGCAGTTGGGTGACAATCCGGTATTCGTCCAAAATGGATAGGCAATCCTCGAACGAGCTGGCATCCGGAACGCAGGGGCCCGAGGCAATCACATCCAGATCGTCGCCCACGACATCCGATAGGATCAAGGTTACGAGCGTTGCGGGGTGCACGGCCCGGGCCAGTTGCCCCCCCTTTATGGACGAGGTGTGCTTGCGGATGGCATTGATTTCGTGAATTGTCGCCCCGCAGGCGATGAGCACCTTTGCCGCAGCCTGTTTGTCGGTCAAAGTCAGCCCGGCAGCCGGCAACGGCAGGAGGGCCGATCCGCCGCCCGATATCAGGCAAAGAACGAGGTCGTCGTGTCCGGCTGATTCCGCGAGAGCGAGGATAGCGCGGGCCCCTTCCTCGCCACGGCGATCCGGAACGGGATGGCCAGCTTCGACGATCCGGATTCGGCTCAGATGGGCCAGGTGACCGTATTTCACGACGACGATACCCGCTGTGATCCGCTCGCCCAGCAGCCTCTCCATGGCTTTTGCCATAGCGGCGGCGGCTTTCCCGCAACCGACCACGTAGATGTTTTTAAATTCGGCAAGATCGTAACAGCGGCTTCCGATCCAAAGCCGCTCGTCTTCAATCCGGCAGTAGCGCGCCACCGCGATCTCAGGCGCAACGGCCGCGAGGCCGGCCTTAAAGATCGACTCCGCATCTGCGCGCATTTTCTTCATGCTTTTATTTAACTTTTGCAATGCCACCTCCATGTGGTCAGTCATTTTTAAGCGAACCCTGAGGATAGAAAAAATACACCGAACTGTCAAAATCATTGAACTTTTCGTCAACTTGACAAGCCGCACGGTTATCAGTAATTAGTTTCCAACCTGAAGCATTTTTGGTCTGGAGACAATCATGGAAACCATGGCGGGAGAACTTAAGGGCCACTTTTTAATGGCTATGCCCGGATTGCTCGATCCGAATTTTAACCAAACCGTTACAGTCATTTGCGAACACAACCAGGAAGGTGCCATCGGCCTCGTTATCAACCGTTCGCACGCCTTCTTGACGTGTGAAGAGATTTTCAAGGAATTAAAAATAGGCTATACGCCTGCGACCTCATCGTTACCGGTTCACATCGGCGGACCGGTTCACACCGGTGAGATTTTTATACTCCACGGGCCGCCTTTTTCTTGGGATGCCTGTTTAATTATCAGCCCGGCTCTCGCCATGAGCAACAGCCGCGACATCCTCGAGGCGATCTCCATGCGCCGCGGGCCGCAGGATTTTATTCTGTGCCTGGGGTGTGCCGGGTGGGGGCCCGGACAGCTGGAAGCGGAAATTAGGGATAACGCCTGGTTGACCTTCCCGGCACAGGAAGATATCATCTTCGGTCGGCCGATAGAAAGCCGCTGGGAGGAGGCCGTGAAGCGCTTGGGTATCGACCCGTCACTGCTGTCGTCTACGGCCGGAAATGCCTGAGCGAACCGTTAATCTCTGGCAAGCGGGCCATCGGTTTGTTGCAGGATGCAGGAGGGAGTTGTGAGGAGGGAAGCAATAAAACGGCGGGCTTCAGCCGGTTAACCTTTCATCTCGGCATCTTGCTCGACCTTCGGCTTCTTTTTTTTGAGACACGCCTTGTCTTTTCTTACAAAGGCGCATAGCTTGGGATTGTGATACTCTTTGCAGTTGAGCGGATTGTACAGCGGACATTCTGGGTTTTTTTCTGACATGGACAGACTTTTTCCTTTAAATCTTATACCGACCGTCCGAAATCGCATCGGCCCCGCATAGGCTCCGGTCGCATCCGTTTGACTTCCATAGCACGAAACCCCTACCAGCACAACCGCCGAAATTTAGGCGGAAATATGGAGAGGTAGTCGTACCAGGTTACGGTGCTGTAGAAACCATAAATAGTAGCGTGAACAATGGATCGTTATCGTGACTACAAAAAAGAGCTTCTGATCATCAATCGTGGCCTCGAGGCGCTGCTCTCCTCTGGTGTATCCATACCGGGGATGCCCAAAAGCGCTTTCGAGGATTGGAGTCGATCATGTCAAACGTTGAAGCGCCAACTCTCGGAAGAGACGCTTCGCATCGCCGTGGTCGGAGCCATTAAATCAGGCAAGAGCACCTTCTTGAACGCTCTTCTGGGAGGCGATTATTTGAAGCGTGGGGCCGGGGTTGTCACTTCCATTGTGACCCGCATTCGTGGCGGAAAGCATCCCAGGGCCCGGTTGATCTTTAAATCATGGAGCGAGGCCAACCGGGAAATAGTTGCGGCCCTGGCCCTTATTCCGGCGGGAAACAAACTGGCCGACAAGGAACAATTCGATATCCGTGATACCGAATGGCGCACGGCACTCAGGTCACTGCTCGACAGCCTTCCGGTCGAACAGCAGGTCTCCCAGGGCGCCCGTAATTTGAACACGGCCCTGTTGACCTGCTACTCAAGTGGCTATGACCGAATCCGGGATTTTGTGTCGGCCGAGAACGCCGAGAGGATTCTTGAAGACGGCGACTGGCACGACCACTGGCGGTTCGTTAGCGACGATGCACTGGCGGTTTATCTCAAAGACTTGCAGTTGGAGTTGGTGAGCCGGAATATGGACAGTGATACCGAATTTGCCGACTGCCAAGGCAGTGATTCGCCCAATCCGCTGCATCTGGCCATGATTCAGGATTATCTCCAGCAGGCGCATTTGATTATTTATGTCATCAGCAGCCGCACTGGCGTGCGGGAAGCCGACATCAAGTTTCTGTCCATCATACGTAAAATGGGGTTGATCGAAAACCTTCTTTTCGTGGTCAATACCGACATCAGTGAGCACGAATCTGTCAACGACCTGAAAACCCTCGCAGGGCGGGTGTCCGGAGAGTTGGGATTGATTGCGTCCGCACCTGAACTCTATACTTTTTCTGCACTTTACCACCTTTTCGGTGAGATCAGAGCGAGCTTGAGCGAAAAGGATCAACTGCGGCTGGCGCAATGGGACAAACAAAGGGAAATTGTCGACTTTTCAAAAGTCGAACAGCAACGGTTCAGCAAAGATCTCGAACAGAGATTGGTTCGCAAACGCTATCAACTGATGCTCAAGAGTCAGATCGAACGTCATGGCGTTATCCTGGCCGGCGTGAGTGACTGGATCGGCATCAACCGCGAATTGTTGTCCCGCAGCGACGGCGATGCCCGACTGATTGCCGACGGCATTGCCCATCAACAGGAGCGAATCAGCCAGATTAAAACGGTTGTTGCGACGACAATCGCCGGGGCCGTGCCGAAAATCAAAAAAGAATTGACCACCGACGTCAACCGATTCTTCGAATTTCCTTCCGGAGCTTGCGCCAGCCAAACCATCGGATTTGTCCGTGACTACCGGGTCGATTTCACCCAATTCGAAAATAGTCTGCAGGACAACGGTTTCCTCAACACCCTGTACCTGGTCTTTCAAGAATTCAAACTGGCCCTCGACACGACCATGACAAACACAGTTTATCCCGGGATCGTTCAATTCGTACGCCGGGAAGAAGAAAAAATTCAACATCACATTACCTCCATTTTTCAGCCTTACGAGGGGATTGTCGACCAGGGACTGTCGGAATTGAGGAGCGTTTTGAACGGATTCGACATCGATCGGCGCCCGGATCGACATTTCAGCCCACAGGACCTTCCGAGCGTTGCCGCCGTCAAGGAATCCGCCGGTTTGAAGCTGCCGCCGCTGGTCGCGTTTTTAGGGTATTCAACTCAAATAAAAACCGAAGCCTTCATTTCGCTGGGTTATTTTTCGGTCGCCAGGTTTTTCAAGTCGGTTTTCAAGAGAAAGGAAACCGTGCACAAGGGCTCGCATGTCAAGGCGCTCCAGAAAAGTGTGCGACGGATGAAACGATTGACCGAAGATTCGCTTCAATTTCAATTCAAAGATTACAGGGAAAACCTGAAGTTCACCTACCTTTTCCGCTTATTGGAGGAGATCGCGCAGCGACTGGTCGAAACCCTGACGGATCGGTTTCAGGCTTACGGCGGCGACACGACCGAAATCTCGGCCCATTTCGACCGGCAACTTTCCGACAGACAACGGATTGCAACTCTTATCAAGGAGATGCAGGTCACGGCCGGTGATATCGACGACATGATTTCGCGGTTGCGGCAGGCGGTCGAAAACAATCAGACCTGAGCCTCGGACCGACTGCCTCCGAACCCTCAACCGCGGGTGGGTCCGATCAGATTCTGGGCGAGCTTTTCGAGATTTTCGCGTGCAAAGGTAATGGACGGATCGATTTCTAGCGCCATCAGATAATAGCGAACGGCGTTTTCCTTCTGCCCGAGGTCCCGATAATTCGAGGCGATGTTGGCGTAGTCGATGGCCGAAGAAGGATCCAGCGCGATCACTTTTTTAAAGCATGCAATGGCTTCTGCATGCTCTTGCAGCTTGAAATGACAAAACCCCATTAGATTGTAAACATCCGTTCGCTCCGGGTCGTATTTTTCCCCTTCCTCGAGAACGTTCAGCGCCAAACGGTAGTCTTCCATGTCCTTGTAAGCAATTCCCATATAGGCGTAAATAGCGGCCGTGTCCTGTCGGCCGGGCTGCCGTTCGAGGGCCTGACGGAAATACCGCAACGCCAGCTGTGGATCTCTCAACGTCAGGTGGCAGGTGCCGAGGTAGAAACTGATGTAGTACTTGTCCGGCAGCAGTTTTTCGAAGCGCTCCAATTCTCGAACGGCCCGTGCAGGACCCAGTTTTTCGACCAGCAGTTTGGCTGAAAACATGCCGACACCGGTGTTCAGCGCACGCTCCCTGAAGTGGGCCCCGGGAACGATGGTGTAAAAGGCCGGGACCCCGAGCAGGGGATGGGTGGTGTCGACCGCGATGACTTCCAGGTTCCGGGCGGAGAGTTCGGCGATACAGCGTTCCACCTCGATTCTTATGTTATCGGATGAGATGTTCGGCAGTTCGGACAGATCGATGGTCTTCTCCGGGTGGGTGACGAAGGCGGCGTCCTCGAGCCGGGTGAATTTCGGCAGAC
This sequence comes from uncultured delta proteobacterium, assembly GCA_963787235.1. Lineage (GTDB taxonomy): Bacteria > Desulfobacterota > Desulfobacteria > Desulfobacterales > SG8-13 > JARFQH01. The sequence continues at coordinate 49,901 of CAWBCG010000050.1, read as the reverse complement.
CGCTGGCGACGTAGCGGGTGCCGCTGTTGAAATCCCCGGCCAACTGGGCCACTTCGGTCAGCGCCCGGCTCAAAGCTTTTTGCGGGTCCGGGGTCGTGCCGGCAGTCCAGACGATCTCGCTTTTGTCTGGAAAGCTCGCCGGATCGTAAGCCAGGACGCCGATTGTCGGAATGCCCATTTCAAGCGTAAAATCGGTAGCATACAATTTGATCCCGGCCCTGCCATACTTGCCGAGCATCTCCTTGACCAATGGGTCGCTGGCGGAATCCGGATTGATAGCGGGGCAATTGAGGCGTTTGTGACTGACAATCGAAGAGGTATGCCGTTCGACGATTTCGCAAATTCCTTGGCACAGGGCCTCCTCCACACAGTTTCCGGCTGACGGGCCGTTGAAGGCATTGATGGCGTAAAACCAGTCGAATGGGATCAATACGGTCTCCCTGCGGGTGAAATTAAAGGCCCGGGTCCACTTCAGCGGAAGGCTTTCAAATATTTCTCTTGCCGCCGCAATGTCCGACGAAGTGTCGTGAACCGATGCGGCAATCATCTCAAAGGGTGTGCATCGTTGTGTGAGTTCCCGATGAGGCGCTTCGACAAAGTTGGTCGGGTTGTTGGCAAAGCTGAAGAAGCTGAATCGCTCGGCCAGCTCCATCACGGCGCTGGCTTCGGCCTGTTCCGGAGTGGCGCCTTTGCCCATCTGCTTTTTGGTTCCGGTCAGCGCAGCGGCGTCGCGGCCGCAGTAACTGAAAAAGACAGGGATGTCCAGACGACCATTGTCGATCCTGACGGTTTGAGCAAGGATTTCCAAGTCGAGCTGCTCCAGTTTTGTTCTCAACTGGCGCACGGTCTCCTCCGGTGGGAGAATCTTGTCCTGATCACGGGTATACCCTTTAAAGGCATCCTGTAATTTAATTTCCGAGGTCATGGTGGTTTCCTTTGAATTTTTCGCAACACATGATCCGCCGCGAAACATGCCCTGTCAGGGGGACGGCGGCCTGTTGAGGGGTGTTATCGGAAGGACGGCCATTCAGGCCGGCAGCGGACAGTCGGGCACCCACCTTAGCAAATATCCTCAGCCTTGAACACCACCTTCTGAATCGCAAAAAACCCATTTCACCGCTGGTTTTGTGGCTCGGTTACCTGATGCCATGCAAACCTTGCCTATGGTTTTAAATTGACCGAATCGATTTTCTCTGTTAAAAATGAATCTCGCGATTGGGGATGTAGCTCAGCTGGGAGAGCGCAGCGTTCGCAACGCTGAGGCCGTGGGTTCGAATCCCATCATCTCCACCAAAAAAACACTCAGTCAGCCGCGGGTTTTGCCTGCGGCTTTCTTTTTGAGTAAAGTCCTGCGAGGCTGGCAAACTCGAGGATGCGCTGACACATTCGGATCATTGGCTCCTTTCTGCAGCGTGTAACCTCGGGCAACCTTTTGTCTCTTAAGTACTGAACAGCCTAATAGCCCGGGTTGTTCAGAAAGGTGTGCACAATCTGCATTCATCTTTCCTCCTTACAGCGCAAGGAGACCGTTTGCCGCAAGGCAGCGGGGGGTTTCCAGAGCCTTTCCATATCTCCTTGCGCTGATCCTCAATTCGAATGTAACGGCGAAAATCATTTCAGTCTCATTAAAATTTGAAGCGACCGTTTTTCGATGATGGTGTCAAGTGATCGAAACAAGATCTGACGCTTCTTGTATGACGTCATTTAGCGGGTGGTTCATCGTAATGAAATGAATCACCCGTTTTTACGGGGTGACCGAATACGATAGAATGGTCACCCGCTCAGGGTCACGGTAAGAAATAATTCCACGCGATTGCGCCGGATTATGGTTTGTCTGCAAGGCACATCCACCTGCGCATATCAGGATACGTGTGGGTGGATGTAACGCAGTAGACGAGCCATAAGACAAGCAAGAGGTGGAATTATTTCTTGCCGGGACCCTTTTATCTCACATCAACGTTGGTTCCTTCAATTTTCGCTAAAACCAATGAGTTCGTCTCGCCTGTTTGACTTTTTGGTGCAGCGTGCAGCCGGCAACTAACGGTTGGCTACACGGTTATGCGAGACCTATTCTTGAGAGCGGGCAAGGAAAAAACGAGAGGATAACGGCAAATCGTGTCAATGGGAAAGCAGAAAAAATCGGTCCAGTTTTCGGTCGAATGTATCAAGCTCCATTGTCATAACTACTGCGAACTCGGCACCATGTTCAGGTGTTCGGCCGGCTCGGCTTGGGAGGAGCAAAAATACTGTAAGTTTTCCCGCAAGTCTTCGGGCGGAGGGCGGTGCATGCATTTTCGCAGTAACATCGGTGGTCACTGTGACTGCGTGCCGGCCCAAAAAGACGCTGTGGTGGCGATGCGACGGCAGGATCCCTGAGAGCGGATTAGTCCTCGGGAAGTCGATTGTGCCGGGCGCCCGCTTCGGCCGGTACCCCAAAAGGCAGTTCAGGCTGACGGTAGCGGCGATATGCGAGGCAACCACTATTCCAGTTGCAGCGTGCACACACGGCAACGTGTTTTTTGTGACGGCCCTTGTAACGGGGGCAGCTCAAGTAATCACGGCTGTATAAGGTGTTGTGGTGGCGCATCGACCATCGGTCTCTGTGGTTTTTTTAAAGGGGGTGCATGCATTTTGCTGATCTAAAAAATTCTGCATTCCCTTTCTGATTCTAGTTTATTTATATTCCAAAATGACCGGCAGATCAAGGCTGGCTGACACCATTTCATTGGTAACAATCAATGAGGTTTCTTTCGGCACGAAGCCGGGAAATCGCTTTGGTGATTCGGTGGGCAAGAATTGATGCTTGACTTGGGGTGAGGATCTAATGTAATTATTTATAGTTATTTAAACGATTTCTTCGATTTTGCGGTTTTTTTACCCGGAAGGACGGTATGTCAAAAAACATGACGCGATCATCCGAAGCGACCCGCACCACGAAAGAGACTCAGATACACATCAAAGTAGACCTCGACGGCAGCGGCATCGGTGACATATCGACCGGCATCCCGTTTTTTGATCATATGTTGACGCTTTTGGCGGTGCACGGTTTTTTTAACCTCACGGTGGCAGCCAGCGGAGACCTGGACGTCGATCATCACCATACTGTAGAAGATGTCGGCTTGGTGTTGGGTGACGTTTTCCGGCAGGCACTCGGGGAACGGTCGGGAATAAAGCGTTACGGACATGCGGTCACACCGATGGACGAGGTCCTGACGAGTGTCAGCGTCGATCTCTCGAACCGGCCTTTTCTGGTATACAATTGCGCCGGTTTGGCGGGCAGCGGTGTACAATTCGACATTTCCCTGGCCAAAGAGTTCTTCAGGTCTTTCGCCAACCGCTGCGGCATGAACCTGCACATCAATGTTCACTATGGCGAAAACCCGCACCACGTGATCGAGTCGATGTTCAAGGCCACCGGCAGGGCCTTGGACGAAGCTACCACCTTCGATGAGCGGATCAAAGGTGTTCGCTCATCTAAAGGTTCGTTTTAAAGCCGGCAGGTTGAAATTTATGAAACTGCCCCATAACGATCGCCGGGTTGGTTTAGTGCTGCTCGGCCTCCTCTTGCTCATCGCAAGCGGTTGCAGCACGACCGGCGTCAAAACCGTCAGGGTCGGTTCGGCCGCCGGCATCAATTCGATATTGGTACTGCCGTTTGACGATCTTGCCAAAATTTACGGCGAAGCAGGGCTGATAAAATGCCCATTATGCGACTATTATTTTGAAGCCGGTCCGGTGCCGCCGAATGCGGTTGACTGGTTGAGCGAGCGATTGGTCGGCATACTCGGGCAGCACTCTACCGCCGTGTTGATCACTCACGGCCGGTCGTTTGATCAAAGCAAACCCGCTTCCAGCACGGGCATGCTCACGGAACGGAAACTGGTGGCTCAGGCCGGGCGGTCCATTAAGGCGGATGCCGTTTTGACCGGTTACATTTACCGCTATGAAGAGCGGGTCGGGACCCCGTACGCCGCATCGCAACCGGCGTCAGTGGCCTTCAGCATCCATTTGATCCGGTCCGCGGACGGTGCGGATGTCTGGTTCGGCTATGTCGATGAAACACAGCAGACGTTGAGCGAAAACCTTTTTAATGTGGCGGTTTTCTGGCAAAGAAAAGGACGCTGGGTGTCAGCCGACGAAATGGCGGAAGCCGGTCTGACCGAGCTGCTCGATAAATTTCCCAAGCAATGATGAATGGTTTCGCAGATAGTCCGGTTCTTGTCGGCACTTCAGGTTTGTGGCTGCCGCAGTATGGGCCGAGCCTGTTTTTTTCAGTGAAATCCGGGTCCATTGGGCCGGTTCTTCTCACGTTGTCATCCGAATACTTCCACGTTGGCCTGAATCCATCATGATCATCATACCGGCAATCGACATTCAATCCGGCCAGTGCGTGCGCCTTCTGCAGGGACGTAAGGAAGAGGCCACCGTTTTTTCCGATGACCCGGCGGCCATGGCCTGTCGCTGGGCCGAGGCGGGAGCGCAGTTGATCCATGTGGTCGATCTTGACGGTGCTTTTGAAAAAGGCCCACGCAACACGGTCGCCATCCGCGCTATTATAGACAGCGTCGACGTTGCGGTTCAGGTCGGCGGCGGAATTCGAGATGAACAGACAATCCAGAATTATCTGGATGCCGGCGTCGCAAAAGTGGTTATCGGCACGGCGGCGGTCAGAGACCCGGATCGGGTCAGGGCTATTTGCAGCCGGTTTCCCGACCGTATTGTTTTAGGGATCGATGCCCGCAATGGGATGGTGGCCGTCGAAGGATGGACCGAGACCACGCGTATCCGAGCGGTCGATCTGGCCCGTCGATTCGAAGATTGTCCGGTGGCTGCCATCAACTTCACCGACATTCATCGGGATGGAATGCAGACCGGCGTAAATATCGAAGAAACCCGCCGACTGGCAGAGTCTGTTTCGATTCCGGTGGTGGCTTCCGGCGGGATTTCCTCGTTGGCGGATATTCACCAGCTTCTGCCGCTGGGGTCGTTGGGGGTGTGCGGCGTGATTGTCGGCCGGGCCCTCTATGCCGGTACGCTGGATCTGAAACAGGCCATCGACAGTGCCAACGCTTATCTCGCCCAGCGTCAAATATGACCACCGGCTTTTTTAAAAAATACTTGACAAAAACCGTATGATAAAATACTTTAGTCTGCTAATTCATTTGACAATATTGCTGGGGTGCATGGCGTTCAAAGATCGTTACGTCATTGATGGCGCCGGGCATTGACGATTGCGTCGTATTTGAGTTCCGGCAATGTTAAAAATTTTCGCTGAGCTTCATTCCATTTAATCACCTCCATTGCAGGACGATTTCCCATGTTCCAGAGAAGTGGAGGGTGCTCTTCTTGACCAGTTTCATCCCGGAAGAAAAAATCGCCGAAATTCGAAATGCCGCCGACATCGTGGATGTTATCTCCGGTGAGGTGCTTTTGAAAAAGGGCGGAAAAAACTACCTCGGCCTTTGCCCCTTTCACTCCGAAAAAACCCCCTCGTTTACCGTCAGCCCCGACAAACAGATTTTTTATTGCTTTGGGTGTGGTGAAGGAGGCAACGTTTTCTCGTTTGTCATGAAGCAGGAAGGGTTGACGTTTCCTGAAGCCGCCAAACATTTGGCGCGCCGCTATGGAATCGTCCTACCGGACCGCCGTATGAACCCCGGTCAGAAACGCCGCCTGGACGAAAAAGAGCAGGTGCTGTCTGCCAATCGCCTGGCAATGGACTTTTTTAAACAGAATCTGCGTGTGGGACCGGCGGGCGCCAAGGCGAGCGAGTACCTTGCGAGACGGGCACTGACTCAGACAACGATCGACGCTTTCAACATCGGTTATGCGCCCCAGGGTTGGGATAATCTCCTCAAGCACCTGCTCGGGCAACACCTGTCATCGTCGGTGATCGAGAAAAGTGGATTGATCGTCCCCAGAAAGAACAGCGGCGGGTTCTATGATCGATTCCGCGATCGAATCGTGTTTCCGATCTTCGATTTGAATCGGCAGGTCATCGGTTTCGGCGGCCGGGTCATGGACGATGCGCTGCCAAAGTATCTCAACTCTCCTGAAACACCGGTTTACAACAAAAGCCGATCACTCTACGGTCTCCACCTGGCCAAAGCCCGTTGTCGGGAAACCGAATCGGTTTACATCGTCGAGGGATACTTCGATGCGATCGCGCTGCATCAACACGGCTTTATCAACACGGTCGCGACGCTGGGCACATCCTTGACCGCCGAGCATGTCCGGTTGCTGCGCGGGTATATCGGCGAGAAAGGAAAAGCCGTTCTGGTCTATGACTCCGATGAGGCCGGCATCAAGGCCGCCCGACGCAGCGTCGAGGTGTTTGACAAAGAATACGTCAATGCACAAATTTTAGTTTTGGAATCCGGTTACGATCCGGACACCTTTATTTTCGAACACGGTGCGGAAGCGTTTCACGCTGCGGCTGCTGGAGCCATGGATATCATTCCGTTTTTGCTCGAGACCGCCGTTAAACAAAACGGCCTCTCAGTCGAGGGAAAGGTAAGGGTCGTGAGCGAACTCCAGCAGGTGCTGACCGCTGTTTCCGACACGGTAGCCAGGTCCTTGTACGTCAGAATGGTGGCCGAAAGACTGGAAATTGACGAACGTGCCTTGCTTGAGAAACTGCGTCGGGAGACTGTCAAGCAAACGACACCGGAATCGCGCCGACGCCCGGGCCCGGAATCAGGTGCTTCGGGGGATGACGTAAAAACTTCCGCCACGGTCGAAATTACTGTTCGGCATGGTGACCGGGTCGAAAAACAGATTATCGCCATGATGCTGCAGGTACCGCAATCCTGTCATATCATCAATAGCCTTGACGCCCTGGCGTTGTTTGAAAATCAATCTTTAGCACGGATTGGCCAAGTAATTCTCGACGCCAACAACCGTGCGGGCAAGCCTGTGCCGGCAGACGGTGCGCAGACCGGACCGGCGGAAGACCAGTGGCTGGCAGACATCATGGCGGGCCTGACGACCGATGAGGATCGGAGGATTGTTGCCGATGTGGCTATGAACGCTGAGGGTTGGGCGATCGAGGGGTGTGAAAAACAGATTTTACATTTTGTCGAAACGGCGCGCAAGCACCGAAGTCAACAGGATATCGAAAACCGGATAAAAGAAGCCGTTCGCAACAAGGACGACAAGTTGCTCGAGCAATTGCTGATTGAAAAGCAGGCACTGGCGGTCAAGCGTGAAAAACGGAAAATGGCCTTGCTCGACAGATATTAAAGCTCTTGTAATAAACCGGTGACATCCGCGGGAGGCAAACGTTAATGACTAGTAAATCCGCTAAATTACGGGTAAATTCCAAAAAACGCGATCAGAAAAAAGTCGATGGTAAATCTTCCGAAAAACCACGGGCCAAGACGACTATCGACAATATTTTGAACAACAAGACCGCCGATAAAAACAATGATGGTGTACAGATTAGCAAAAAAGCGCTGAAGGACCTGATTTCAAAGGGCACCAAGCAAGGGTATCTCACCTATGACGAGATCAACGAAGTTCTACCCGAAGACATGCTTTCCGCCGAGCAGATCGAAGAGACGCTGATACTTTTCGATGACCACGAGATCGATATTCTGGACGAAAAAAGTGCTCGAAAATCCGAGCAGGCCAAGAAACTCAAGCAGGCAAAACTAAAGGAGCGCCAGCGCGCCGTGACTGATTTCGGCGCGGTTACCGATCCGGTAAAAATGTATCTGCGCGAAATGGGCATGGTGACGCTCTTGAGCCGGGAAGGGGAAGTGGAAATAGCAAAGAAAATCGAAGCCGGAGAACAGGAAGTGCTGCGAGCTTTGCTCGATACGGCCACCGGCGTTGAATCGATCCTCGAACTCGGAGACCGGATTGAAAAAGAGGAACTGCGGCCCAAGTATGTTCTCAGGGACATCGACGAAGGTGATACCTATGTAGATGAAGTGGTACAAACCGAAAAGTTTTTGAACACGATTCGGTCGATCAGGGAATTTCACGTCGAAAACAACGCTTTCCGCGAAAGACTCTTTTCAGAGCAATTGAAGCCGGATGAAAGCCGGCGCGTGCGACGGGCCATCAAAAGACGCAATGCCAGGATTTTTGAACTGTTGAAAGAATGGCGTCTCGAAGGCGGCATCATCGATGAAATCGAGCAGTTGATCATAGACCAAATCGACTGGTTCAACCGCATGAGCCAGAATTTGATCCGGCGTGCCGGCACTGTGAACGCCCCGCTGGGAGAAGTCCGCAAGAACCTGAAGTCCAAAACCCACTTCGCAAAATGGGCCGGGCAATCCTGCAGCATCAAAAAAGAGGAACTGACCGACCTGTTTACTGAAATCGTCAATATCGAGTCGGCCATACAAGAAAGAAAAAAGGAGCTGAAAACCAAGAACAGAACCTTGAAAAGGGTGATGGCCAATGTCGAAGAGGGGCGACTGAGGGCTAAACTGGCGAAAAGCGAGCTGACCCGAGCCAATCTGCGTCTGGTGGTCAGCATTGCCAAGAAGTACACTAACCGCGGGTTGCAGTTCCTCGACCTGATTCAGGAAGGCAACATCGGACTGATGAAGGCGGTCGACAAATTCGAGTACCGTCGCGGATACAAGTTCAGTACGTATGCGACTTGGTGGATTCGTCAGGCCATCACCCGGGCGATCGCCGATCAGGCGCGTACCATTCGTATCCCGGTTCACATGATCGAGACGATCAACAAGCTGATCCGCACGTCCCGTTACCTGGTACAGGAACAGGGACGCGAGCCGAGCCCGGAAGAGATTGCCGATAAGATGGAGATTCCGCTCGAGAAGGTACGCAAGGTCCTGAAAATCGCCCGTGAGCCGATTTCACTCGAAACGCCTATTGGAGAGGAGGAGGACAGCCACCTCGGAGATTTCATCGAAGACAAAAAGTTCATGTTGCCTTCCGATGCCGCTATCAATCTCAATCTGGCCGAACAGACCCGTAAAGTGCTTGCCACACTGACGCCGCGGGAAGAGAAGGTGTTGCGCATGCGATTCGGCATCGGTGAAAAAGCGGATCACACGCTGGAGGAGGTCGGACAGGATTTCGCCGTCACCCGTGAGCGCATACGCCAGATCGAAGCTAAAGCCCTGCGGAAGCTGCGGCACCCGACCCGCAGTCGGAAACTCAAGCATTTCATCGAAACGTAAGAGCCTTTAGCGCATAAATATTAAACGGTACTTTTAGTGTTGAATCATCCCTGACCCCTATACCATATCACGGTATAGGGGTTTTTGTATCTATACGCTTGGTTGAAATTGAAAACGAACATTTAAAAATTTCGTAGCACCTGTTGCCAATCACTTTTGATTTCTTTTTAAAGGGAGTTTCTATAGGATTCTTTTTTCCGCCGAGAACCGCTTGCAATTTTGGGTTATGCTTGACAAAAAGGTTGTGCAAGGTTAGTAGTGTCCGTTTGCAACCGTCATCTTGGAGCCTGGGGGCGGCCGTCTTGGTTTTACCCGAATTTGTGGTGGTTTCGATATCGTAACCACTGCGGCTGTGGCATGGTATTGTACTCCTTGCCAGCGCTTCTGGAAAAGCTATAAACTTTAAGATAATGGTTTTGGCAAGACTAAAAGGAGAAGGCTGTTTTGTAATTCGCCGACGACCGATAACGCCGTCCAAACCCTATGTGTTAACACCTGTACAACCATTAATATATTTGAGGGCCCATAGCTCAGCTGGCAGAGCCACCGGCTCATAACCGGTCGGTCCCTGGTTCGATCCCAGGTGGGCCCATACCAAGAAAAATGCCTTTCAGCCGGTTGCCCAAAACCAATTTATCGATGAGGACCGAGATGCACCGGCGGAATGGGCCGAATGAAGTTTCAGGAGGCGGGGCTGATTGTCGGCCACGCCTTTTTGATTGGTTCCGAGCGGGTGCGTCGGAAAACGATTCGACCCGGTCGATCCACTTGATGTCGACGGTATTGAGGGAGAAACGGCCATGGCCGCCACGGTAGGCGACTTTATCGACATAATGGAAAGCTTCGCTCCGGTCGCACTGGCGGAGGAGTGGGACAATGCCGGTCTCCAGGTGGGTCACAGAGACTGGCGTGTCAAGACGGTCTGGGTGGCGCTCGATCCTTTACCGCTGGTCGTGGAGGCTGCCTGCCGGAACAGTGTCGACCTGCTGATCACCCATCACCCATTGATCTTCAGACCGCTCAAGAGCGTTGATTTTGCCGAACCAGCCGGACGAAGCATACTTCAGGCCGCACAAAATCGGTTGGCGGTGTATGCTGCCCACACCAATTTTGATAGTGTTACCGGAGGGTTGAACGACATCTTCGCCGGCCGGCTCGGTTTGACCAACCTCGCACCGTTCGTGGCGGCAAAGTCGGACGGTTTACACAAACTGATGGTGTTCGTTCCGGCGGAGCATGAGCAGCGGCTGCTTGCGGCTCTGTTCGAAAGTCCCGCCGGTGAAATTGGTGCTTACAGCTGCTGTTCTTTTAGAAGCCCCGGCAGAGGCACCTTCAAGCCAGGCCAAGACGCCGAGCCATTTTCAGGCGAACACGGCCGCGTCAACGATGTGGCCGAGGTCAAAATTGAAACCGTGGTCAGGCAGCGCGATCTTTTGAGGGTCATCGCTCACCTCCGATCGCATCACCCCTATGAAACCATGGCCTATGACGTCTATCCGCTCACGCAGCCCGAAACGACGTTTGGAATCGGTCGGGTAGGCGATTTGACCGAATCCTCAGATCTCAGAGCCCTGGCGCTTAAGGTGAAACGGTCTTTCGGTGTGGATACCCTCAGAGTCGTCGGTGATCCGCGCATGTCGGTAAAGCGGGTGGCGGTTTGCACCGGCAGTGGAGCAAGCCTCGTGCGAGGCTTTCTGAATTCCACAGCCGAGGTTTTCATCAGCGGCGACCTGCGATATCATGATGCCCGCGATGCCGAGGCCGCCCGGCGCGGTTTAATTGATATCGGACATTTTGCATCAGAGCACATCGTTGTCGCCGCTTTGACCGAGCGCCTACAGGAATCCGCCGTCGCTGCCGGGTTCGATACCACCATTAACGCATGCGGGTTGGAAAAAGAGCCGTTTATAAATCTTTAACCCCCAAGATTTTGCCGCTTTCGGACGTGCACATGGACGAGGAACTCAAGAAAAAATTCGACAACTTGGTGAAACTTCAGGAAGTTGAAATCGAGACGGCATCTGTTCAGGCGCGGCTCGCCGGTTTTCCCCGGCTTTTGACCGACCTGGATGCCAGGCTCGAAGCATCCGAAGGGGCGGTGACTTCAGAAGCCGGCCGTTTGTCCGAAATCCAGCAGGCCTATCGTGCTCAGGAAGCGGATGCCAAGGTGATTCAAACCCGGATCGTAAAAAGCGAGGAAAAGTTGCGGTCGGTAAAGACCAACAAGGAATATCAGTCGTCGCTGAAAGAGATCGACGATTTGAAGAGTTCATTGTCGGCTGTCGAGGACCGGATGATAGCGCACCTGGATGAAATGGACCAGGTGGAGGCGTCGGTTGCGACTAAAGAGGATGAGGTGAAGCACCTTTCCCGAGAAATTGAAGCGGAAAAAGAACAAATCCGCCAGAGCGCTTTTTCCGCTCAAGAACAGCTCGATCGTCTGAACGACGAACGCGCCAAGATCATTGCCGTTATCGAACCGGATTTGTTGAAAGTCTATGAGACCGTGAAGCAAAACAGCGGCGGCGTGGCGATTGCGGTTGTCAAAAACGCCGTTTGCCTGGGTTGCCACGTGAATTTGCCTCCCCAGATGTTCCACGATCTGTTGCATTTCGACAAGTTATTGGTATGCCCCCACTGCGAACGGTTGATATATCCCGTAACCGAATAACCCCCATTCATTCATAACGGCCCTGTTGAGCACACTGCCACGGCAGGCTTAGCTTGGGTTCGTATAACCGTTATCGAATTAACGAACCGATTGACTTGGTCCCTGATTTCCGGATACGTCAAAGGTTGAAGCGTCATCTCGTTCCTATGTTTGCATTTGGCTTGAAATCAGGTAATATCTGCAGAAGAGTGTGAATAAAAAGGGCGGTTGGAGTCGTTCAGGCGATCGCCGGATGAGATATTCGTCCGGAGGAAAGTCCGAACACCACAGGGCAGGGTGCTCCATAACCTGGAGTCGCGGCAACGCGAAGGAAAGTGCAACAGAAAGTAAACCGCCCCGCGCTAGGCGAAGGCTTGGTTCGGGGTAAGGGTGAAACGGTGCGGTAAGAGCGCACCAGTTCCTCGGGTGACCGGGGAAGCTCGGTAAACCCCACCCGGTGCAAGACCAAATAGGGGAGCGTTCGAGGGCGGCCCGCCCGAGCTCCCGGGTAGGTCGCAAGAGGTGTCGGGCAATCGGCACCCACAGATGAATGATCGTCGCCCTCTGTCGGGCAACCGACCGGGGGAACAGAATTCGGCTTACGAACGGCTCCGGCCGCCCCTGATCGTTTCATTTGATTGGTTGTTTTCAAACCGGGTGCCATGCACCCGGTTACAACCACAACGATTAAAGCACTAACGTGCTATTGTTTTTCCGGCCTTTGGCCGAAATCCAAGCCACCCGCTTTGCGGGTGGTCGTTGAGCCGGCCCGCGCGAGAAATTTCGTCAATATTCGAGCGAGCCTTAAGACAGGATGCACCGCAATGGATGCTGCTTACGAGTGTGATATAAGATTCGTCGAGAGGGTAAAAATATTTACCCACGAGTATTTGAAGTATTGCAAATTCCTGGCCGACGAACGCTCCACCCCCGGCGTCGTGAGTAAAAAGCTCTACGCCGTGCTTATATCCAATTCTCAATTGCTGGAAGATTTTCTCGATTTTCATGGGGCCAAGAACAACTCCGAATGGTATTTTTTTCGAGAACTGACTGCGGCCGTCAGACATTTGAGCCTTGCCTGCTATTCCCAAAAGCACATCCTGAACCGCCTTATCTTTTACGACCTGGTCGATATGGAGAATTTCAAGCGGGAAGGGGAAGCGACCTTCGTGTTTTTGACCAACACGTTGAAAAATCTGGCACCGGTTATCATCGAAGAAGCCCGCCGTCTGAACATTCCCGAACCCGCCGAGACCGTCGATATTTCAGTTTTTCCCGAGGTCGTGACGGCCGAAATGCTGCCGTACAACATCGATGACGAAAACAGAAACCAGCAGAAACAGCACATCGTCAACATTGCCAGTGAATTTATCCGCATTGCCAAGACCCTCGACCAGTTTCGGTTTTATGAACCCTACAGCATCGAAGAAATTCGCGCTATCATTCCCGACAAGATCAATGAGGTCGAGGTCAGACGCTTCGAGATGCTGGTTCACAACCTGCAGTCTTCGTTCGACACCTATGTGATCCACGGGGGTTACCGATTCGGTAAGAGAAAGCTCAAACAACTGCGCGGCAACTTTTCTGCCGTTTTTCACCTGCTTCAAGTCATGGGACGGTTGCTCCATTTTTACGAGCGTCATCTCTATGATGCCGGTTACAAAAATATTTACAAACAGGTGCAGGAGCGCTTGGCGCTGCTGGTCGATACTGAAGCGCTGTTGGACCGCACCATCAACTTCGGACTCTACTACACCTGTCACTTTCTCAACATCGGCACCAAACTGGCCGGTGACATCCTCAACGAGAACATCGAAAGAGGGTCGATTGTCGTGGGCATACCGGTAAAACTCGGCTTCCACAGTCGGCCGAGTCTCTTGGTGGCCAAAATCGTTCAGCATTACGGCGGTCAGGTCGAAATGGTTGCAGGGGCGGACCGTTTCGATGCCAGCAGTGTTCTCGACATTCAATGGGCCGGTGGGAAGATACAAAAGGAGAACCTTGAGAGAGTCATTTTCGAGGGCGATGAGCGTGCCCTAAAAGATATCGAGATTCTCGCCAGCATCAATTACGGGGAAGATTCAATGGGCAAGGGTGTGCCGCTGCCGAGGGAACTTAAATACTTAAAGTAAAAAATTATGGTTTCTGCACTTATCGTTGCAGCCGGTCGCGGCGTGAGGATGCAAAGCGATACTCGCAAGCAATACCTGCAGGTCGCCGGTAGGCCGATACTGGTGCATACACTGATGAAATTCGATGTCTGCCCTCTGATCGACCACATCTGTATAGTGGTGCCGGACGACGATCTCGACTTCTGCCGTCGCCGGCTGATTGCCGGCGGACCAATAAAAAAAACGGTACAATTCGTTGCCGGTGGCCGGCATCGCCAGCAGTCTGTCTATAACGGGCTCAAATCACTCGACCACAAGAAAGGACTGGTGGCTATTCACGACGGGGTGCGGCCCCTGGTCGAGCCGCTTCTGATAACGGCCTGCATCAAGGCCGCCGAGACCAGCGGTGCCTGTGCACCCGGCATACCAGTCTATGACACCATCAAGCGGGTCAGCGGTGCGGCCACAATTGCGGGAACAGTGGAACGAAAGGGTCTTTGGCTCATTCAAACTCCGCAGGTCTTTCGATACGCGGTCATTGCCGAGGCTCATGAGCGGGCCCTACGCGACGGCTATCTCGGGACCGACGACGCCAGCCTGGTCGAACGCCTCGGGCTCCCGGTCACCCTCATCAGCGGTAGTAAATCAAACATCAAGGTGACCACCGCCGAAGACCTGATGATGGCCGCGGCGCTGCTTCGCACCGCAGGCGAGTGAAGCCCGTATTATCTTTCTACCGTATCGCTGTAGGAGCCAACGCGTTGGCTATTCATCTGTCCGAAACGGCTTCCAAAAAAAATCGCGAATGAGCTCTGCCTCTGGTCGCCGCTTCCATTTAGATCGAAGAGCAAGCGTTTACGTTTCGGTGAAAAATTCCAAATCGCAGCCAACAAACTTCATGTTGAGTCAATGACATGAGACATCGGCCGGACCGCCGGACCCGATCAATCCGTTGGGCCCGATTCCGGTCGACCCGCCAGTTGGTTGACACCAGGCGGTGCGATACTTAGTTTACAGCCGTCAAATTCATAATATTATTGTAATTTCAGGCACAAAACAAGCCACACGATCACCAGCACGAGGAGGATTTAATTTGGAACACACAGCCACCATGGACAGCCAGGCCGCGGCGGTCAACCAGGATCAATTCATGCGCCAGCTGAAACAGACCTTTGAAAAACTGCCGCACGAGATTCCGATATATATGTTTGTCGAACGGGGCCGAGACGATGTATTTTCTCAGACCAACCGCCAGATCGTTCGCGCTTTCAGGGAACTGACATCCAAGATCACCTTTCGCGAGCATCCAATGGATCACGAGTTGGCGCGCAAGTGGGAGGTCGACCGGTCGCCGAGCCTTCTGATCGCTCCGGAACGGGTGAACATCCGCTGGATAGGCGCCCCGTTGGGAGAAGAGGGACGTATCTTCATGGAAACCCTCATACTTGTCGGGTTGGGGAAAAGCAATTTGAATGATCAGACAATGAAAGTGCTGAAGAAGATCGACACACCCCGACGGGTGAAGGTCTTCGTCAGCGCCACCTGTCCCTACTGTCCGCAGCAGGCCGTCAATGCCATCCGGGCCGCCATCGAGAGACCGGATATGGTTTCCGTCGAGATCGTCGACATCCAGAGCGCACCGGATCTGGCCGATCAGTACAACGCACACAGCGTGCCTCAAACCTTTGCCAACGATATCCTCATCGGGCAGGGGGCTCAGAGCGAGGAGGTGTTTGCCCTTTCTCTTCAAAAAATGGAACCTCAAACCATTTTTATTCCGGAAAGCGACGCCGAACTGGTCAAAAACGACGTGGTGATCGTCGGGGGCGGTCCGGCCGGGCTGGCTGCCGGCATCTACACCGAACGAAGTGGACTGCGAACCGCGGTCCTCGAACGCGATGCCCTCGGCGGCCAGGTGGCCACCACGCCGATTGTCGAAAACTATCCCGGCTTCGCGCAGGTCGGCGGCAAAACGCTGGTAGACATCATGGTCAGCCACGCCTTGCAGTACGTCCAGATTTACCCCGGAGAATCGGTGCTCGATATTCAACCGGGAGATCCCATCATCGTCCAGACCAGCCGCCGCAAGTTCGAAACGCGAGCGGTCCTTCTGGCCACCGGCGCCAAGCATCGCCACTTAGAGATTCCCGGAGAAGAGCGCCTGGCGGGAAGAGGTGTCAGCTACTGCAGCACCTGTGACGGGCCGCTATTCCGGGATAAGAAGGTGATCATGGTCGGCGGTGGAAATAGCGCCGTCACCGAAGCCCTGCACCTGTTTCACCTCGGAATAGACGTGACCCTTGTTCACCGGCGCGACAAACTCCGGGCCCAGGATTTCCTGGCCAAGCAACTCTTCGACAACAATATTCCGGTGTTGTGGAATGCCGAAGTCAAGGAGATCCGCGGCAAAGAAAGGGTTGAAGAGGTATTGCTGCTCGACAACCGATCCGGAAAAGAGAGCGTCTTTAAAACCAACGGCGTTTTTATCGCCATCGGCTACGAACCATCGGTCGAACTGGCCAAGAAAATCGGGGTGGCGCTGAATGAGGATGGTTTCATCAAACACGATGAAAGGCACCGGACCAACATACCCGGCATTTACTCGGCCGGAGACGTGGAAGGGGGCTACAAGCAGATCGTGACGGCCTCCGGTCAAGGGTCGGCGGCCGCCATATCGATATTCGAAGATCTGATTAATCCGTACTGGAAGACACAGGTCAACCTGGATACCGAGGTTTACCGCAGCAAAAACTGATCGGCATCTTTCCAGGCCGGAAAGCTTTGGCGGTAGTCATCGAGCCGAGCCCGCTCGAGTGGCAGCGTGAAGACGCAAGGCGCGTGAGCACTGCGAAACAAAATGTTGCCGACCGGATCGATGACGGAGGAATCGCCGCTGTGGTAAAGGCCATTGCCGTCGGTGCCGATACGGTTGACGCCGATGACATAGGTTTGGTTTTCAATGGCCCGCGCCTGAAGCAGGAGCTTCCAGTGCTCGGCCCTTCGCTGCGGCCAGTTGGCGACAAAAAGTGCCAGATCGTAAGTGCTATTCACGTTTCGGGTCCAGGCCGGGAACCGCAGATCATAACAGACAAAAGGCCGGATCTTCCAGCCGTTCAACTCGACCAGAAGCGAGGCACTGCCGGCCGTGTAAACCTTATCTTCACCCGCGTAGCGAAAAAGGTGTTTCTTGTCATAGGTCGCCATCTCGCCGTTTGGGTCCGCCCAGCACAGGCGGTTGTAAAACCGTCCGTTATCGGCGACAATAATGCTGCCGACCACGGCGGCGGCGGTGTGCCGGGCGGTATTACGCAGCCAGGCGACGGCGCGACCGTTCATGTCTTCCGCTAAAGCGTCGGCGTTCATGCTGAAGCCGGTCGTAAACATCTCCGGCAGTACAATCAGGTCGGTGGCAACCTGCAGACTGCCGATCAGACGATCGAAGCGGCGCAGGTTGGCCGCAACGTCCTCCCAATGCAACTCGGTTTGAATCAGCGTTACCGTCAAATCCGGCATAAAATCTCCGCAGCTTTCTTGAGGGTTTCGTCCTTTTTGGCAAAGCAGAAGCGCAACACCCAGTGATCGTCTCTATCATGATAAAATAATGACGGCGGTATGGCGGCGACGCCGTATTCCGTTGTCAACCGACGGGCGAACGCGGTGTCAGATTCGTTCGAGACGGCAGAATAATCGAGCATTTGAAAGTAGGTTCCGTGGCAACTGAGCGGGCGGAGGCGGGAGTCCTTTAAAAGGGATAGGAACGTGTCCCTTTTTTCCTGGTAAAAATCCGGCAGATCGCTGTAGATATTCTTTTGCTGCATGAAATCGGCATACGCCATCTGGATTGGTGTGGTCGAAGAGAATGTCAGAAACTGGTGAATCCGACGGAACTCCTGTGTCAACGCGGCCGGCGCGATGCAATAACCGATCTTCCAGCCGGTGGCGTGATAGGTTTTGCCGAAGGAGCTGATGACGAAACTGCGTTCGGCCAGCTCCGGGTCGCGCAACAGGCTCTGGTGACGCCTGCCGTCGAAGATGATGTGTTCGTAAACCTCGTCGCTGACGATCAGAAGATCGCTTCCCCGCACGATTTCTCTCAACGCGGCGATATCCTCGGTCGTTAGAATCGTACCGGTCGGGTTGTGGGGCGAATTAAGGACCAATAAACGGGCCTCTTTTGCGGCCTCGGCGACTGCGTTCCAGTCGATGCGGTAACCGGGAAACGACATTTTATGGTATATCGGCCGCCCGCCGCTCAGCTCGATGACCGGCACGTAGGAGTCATATGCCGGTTCGAAAACGATCACCGCATCGCCCGGATGCACGACAGCCGTTATCGCCGCAAAAAGCGCTTCCGTGGCGCCTGAGGTCACGGTAATGTCGAGTCTCGGGGTCGACCCGGGCTCCGTAGAGATCGAAGACCTTCTCGGCAATCTTCTCCCTTAAGAGCGCCACTCCCTGCATGGGGGCGTACTGATTGTGGCCGGCGCGCATGTGTTTTTCCACCAGTTCCATCAAGTCCGGAAGGCACGTCGAAATCGGGAAATCCCTGAGAAAGATTGCAGGCGCCGTGTTGATTGGCCAGTTGGGTCATGGTGGTAAATATCGTTACGCCGACCTGGGGCAGCTTGGAGCGTAAGGGCATGGGGAGCCTCTCATTGGCGATGGTTCGTGTTGGAGATGCTGGGTTTCGCGCGGTTTTTTTTGATGTTGAGACATCAGCACCCCTGCCGTGCCGGCAGCCTCCTCGCCGCACGGCTGATGCCGGAGCATACGCAGACCTTTCGGCCTGTCAAGCGGTCGGTTGACCGCTTTTGCCGACGGCCTCGAAGAAGAAGATCCGAGAACGAATCACGGCGACTTGACGCCGACAGATTGACACCATATGATCGCTATTAGATCAATCTGTATGAGAAGGAGTTCCCATGCAAGCCGCGATCAGATCCGTGCTACCCGTGATAGTCGTCGTTGTTGTCCTCGTTGCACTCGGTGTCGCTGCCTGCACGGCGGCCGGACCGTCCGGTGGAATTCAGCTGGACAGGATCAAACTGCCGCCGGGTTTCAGTATCAGCCTCTATGCCGACGGCGTTCCCAATGCGCGATCGTTGACGCTGGGTGCTGCCGGCACGGTGTTTGTCGGCACCCGTCGGGAAGGGAAGGTGTTCGCGGTACTCGACCGCAACCGGGACAACCGGGCGGATGCGGTGCTGGTGATCGCCAAGGGTCTCGATTCTCCCAACGGGGTCGCCTTCCGCGATGGTGCCCTGTATGTCGCCGAAATAAGCCGTGTCCTGCGCTTCGACGCCATCGAGGAGCGGCTGACAGCGCCACCGACCCCGGTGGTGGTGAACGACAGCTTCCCCGGTGATGCACACCACGGTTGGAAATATATCGCTTTCGGGCCGGCCGGATGGCTTTATATTCCCGTCGGGGCCCCCTGCAACATCTGCGAGAGTGCGGACAACCGCTATGCCAGCATCATGCGGATGAAGCCCGACGGGCAACAATTGGAAGTCTTCGCGCGCGGCATCCGCAACACGGTTGGCTTCGACTGGCATCCGCAGAGCCGGGTGCTCTGGTTCACCGACAACGGCCGAGACTGGATGGGCGACGATCAGCCGCCCGACACCCTGAATCGGGCACCCGAAAAAGGCCTGACCTTCGGCTTTCCCTACTGTCACGCTGGTGACATCCCGGATCCCGAATATGGCGTAAAGCACCGCTGCACCGAATTTACGCCACCCGAAATCAAACTCAGTCCGCACGTGGCCGCCTTGGGCATGAAATTCTATACGGCCGGTATGTTCCCGCCGCAGTATCTAAATTCCATCTTCATCGCCGAACACGGGTCCTGGAATCGCAGCGTTCCAATAGGATACCGGGTGACCCGGGTGACCTTGAACGGAAACCGGGCTGAGCGCTACGAGGTCTTTGCGGAGGGTTGGTTGCAGGGCGACACGGCTTGGGGGCGACCGGTGGACGTAATGGTCATGCCGGACGGCGCCCTGTTGGTGTCCGATGATCGCGCCGGCGCTATCTACCGCATCGCTTACAGCCCCTTATGAGCAGCAAATCTCTGTGCAAAAGAGATTTCTGTAGACTACAGCGGATAACCGGCTACAGGTAGGGGTTACCGAGAACCGTTGCCTGATGAGGTGCGCATTTTATGCCGAAAACTCCTGATTTTCCAGCGGTGCCCACAGACGGTCGGTATCCTGAATGCCCGGTTGTTGCCGTGGGGGCGGTGGTATTCAACGGGGAACGCGTTCTTTTGGTTCGCCGCGGGCAACCGCCGTCCCACGATCTTTGGGCCATTCCGGGCGGCAAGGTCCGGCTCGGCGAAACCCTTCAAGCGGCCGCAGAACGGGAAATATTGGAGGAAACCGGGCTAACCGTCCGCGCCCGCCCGCCGGTTTACACCTTCGATCTCATCGAGCATGACGCGCAGGGTCGCATCCGGTTTCACTACGTGATCGTGGATTTGGTCGCAGATTATGTGGCCGGCACCATCAGTGCCGGCGACGATGCCCGGGAGGTTCGCTGGATCGGACCCGACGAAATTCGGCAGTTGAAGGTGAGCCCCCAAACCATTGACCTCCTGCAGCGCAAATACGGCTTCGGCCGGCCGCGAGCGGATGGTTCACCCGTTTCGAACATGTTCCGATAAAATGCAGTGAAAGGCGGTCCGGCGTTGCACCCTGATCGGATCAAATGGAATCGCAAGTACCGCAGCCGCAGGGAGGCCCTTTCCACCCACCCATCTGACATCGTCTGCAATTTTTATCACCTGGCCTCCCATGGATGCGCTCTCGACATTGCGGCCGGCAACGGCCGCAATGCACTCTTTCTGGCGCAAAAGGGGTTTGCGGTGGAGGCCCTGGACATCTCGGAGGCCGGGCTGAAGATGGCCGCCGGACGGGATCCCAAGGTACGCGCGGCTTGCGTCGATCTCGACGTATACGATATCGTGCCGTGGCGCTACAGCCTGGTCCTCAACATCCGATACCTCAACCGCAGGCTCTTTCCCCAGATTTGCGAAGCCCTGACCGGGGGCGGGGTCCTTATATTCGAAACCTACCTCAAACGCCCGAACTTCGTTCCGCAGCGTCCGCATCGCGACGACCACCTTTTGAGGATCAACGAGCTGTTGCTCGGGTTTTTAAAACTGGAGGTCGTCTATTACCGTGAGACAACGGCCGCAGCGGTCGGTGAACCCTACCCGATGGCCTCGCTGGTGGCCATCAAACGATAATGCCCGCTTCGCGCAAAAAGTTGGCGATGTCGCGCCAGAAACGTTCAGCGTTCGGCGGGCAGTCGTTGTGACCGCAGTCGTACGCCAGGAGTGTCGCACGACGGGCGGCCTTTTGAAGCGTCGTGCCGTGATGAAAGGGAATGATGTCGTCGTAGCGGCCGTGAACGATGAGAACCGGTCCGCTGAATTCGCGCACGACCGTCAGGTTGTCGAAAGGGTCGCGGACCATGAACCCGGGAACCAGGTATCGTGACGCCATGGCGCGGATACCGGTGAAGGTCGACGCCAGAATCAGGGCTGCGGCCGATCTCTTTGCAGCCAAGGCACAAACGGCACCGCCGCCGAGGGAACGGCCGTAGAAGACGATTTTCGAGGGGTCGACATCAAGACGCGCTGCCAGCATGTCGTAGGCCGCAATAAAGGCCGCAGTGATGCTTTTCTGAGACGGTGTGCCGGTCGATTGGCCATAACCCGGGTATTCGACCAGCAATACGCCGATACCGAGTGCGGTGAAAGGCATGAGTTCGCCGGTGCACACATCGATGCGCTCGGCATTGCCGTGGGCGAAGATGAGGGCCGGCCTGCGGCCGTTTGACGGACCTCCGGTCGGAGGGATGTACCAGCTTTCAACGGAGGCGCCAGGGATGGTAAGCCAGATTTTTTCAATCGGCAGGTTGTCGGGAAGGGCAACCGGAGCATAGCCGATGTGACTGCGCGGAAAAATCATCTGGCGCTGGAAAGCAAACACCAGCGTGCAGTAAGCCGCATACGCCAGCACCACCAGCCCAATATATTTTATCCATACCGGCATGTCGACCACCTTCGCCTGCAATGGGTCGCTTTTGTTTTGGAGACTGTTCGACACCACTTTTCCAGCACCGGATCGGTGTTGTCAACAACAATGCGGCGGCGAAAGAATCAGGCGAGAGGGGTTCCGGATAGACACGCGGCTGTCAATTTGGTAAAACATTTTTGTAAATTGGAATTTGGTGCTGGGAATTTAACATTTCTGAATACCTTAGCGACAGATCCGCCCAATACCGGCGTCGAACCGGAGAATTAATTGTCATTTTTCCTTCAAGGTATGGCCGGCATTGTGATGTTCGGCCTCATCGCCCTGGCGTTGAGCGAAAACCGCAGACGCATTGGTCTGAAAACGGCTTTCATCGGCATTGGGCTTCAGTTTGTGGTCGGACTCCTACTGTTGAAATTGTCCCTGTTCAGAGCGTTTTTTCTGCTCCTTAACCGGTTGGTACTGTCTCTGGAAGAATCGACCGCAGCCGGTACAGCCTTTGTTTTCGGTTACCTGGGCGGCGGCCCGCTGCCGTTCGATGAAAAGTTTCCGGGCGCCGGTTTTATCCTGGCTTTTCGCGCCCTGCCGTTGGTGTTGGTCATCAGTGCTTTATCGGCCCTGCTGTTTTACTGGAAGGTCTTGCCGCTGGTGGTCAGGGCTTTTTCCTGGGCTCTCCGCAAAACCATGGGCATCGGCGGTGCCGAAGGCCTGGGCGTCTCTGCCAACGTCTTCGTGGGCATGGTGGAAGCACCCCTGTTTATCCGCCCCTATTTGAACCACATGACGCGCAGTGAGCTCTTTTCCGTGATGACCTGCGGCATGGCGACCATTGCCGGCACAGTCATGGTGCTCTATGCCAGCTTGCTGAGCCGAACGATTCCCGATGTCATGGGACACATATTGACCGCTTCGATCATCAGCGTTCCGGCAGCGATTACCGTATCGAAGATTATGGTACCGGAAACCGGTGAACTCACTTCAGGAATTATGGCCGCACCCGAGAAGGCGAGCGGCGCCATCGACGCCGTTACGCGTGGAACCCTTCAGGGGGTCACGCTTGTGATCAATATCGTCGCCATGCTGGTGGTCCTGGTCGCCCTGGTGCAGTTGCTCAACCTGATCCTGGGATTGGTGCCGCACTGGCGCGGTCAAGCCGTCACGTTACAACGGATTTTAGGCCTGGTCATGGCCCCGGTGACGTGGCTGATGGGAATTCCCTGGGATGAGACCGCCACGGCGGGTGCTTTGATGGGAACCAAAACAGTCCTCAATGAGTTTATCGCCTACCTCGACCTCAGTAGACTGCCCGAGGGGTCCCTGGCCCCTCGCAGCAAACTGATCCTGACGTACGCCATGTGCGGGTTTGCCAACCCTGGCAGTCTCGGCATCATGATCGGCGGTTTGGGTACCATGGCGCCGGAACGACGGGAAGAAATCGTTTCTCTGGGGTTGCGGTCAATCGTGGCCGGCACGCTGGCCACTTGCATGACCGGAGCCGTGGTGGGGATTATCGGGGTGTGACGGCCGAGACAACCGGCTCGGTTTCCATCCTGTCGATCGGGGTCCGTAACGCTTGTACGGCAATGCCGGCGATGACAAAGCTCGATGAGGACGTTAGCGGTTGTCGTCGAAATATTCAATTCGGTCACCCGACTGCATCCGGCAAATTCTCATTTTAACGCGTATTGATGCAGGCCGGCAGACGACTTGACACACCGGGTAATATCCCGTACTATCGCGGCATACAAGAATAGTTAAATTGTCTGTTTTTTTTAAAGGAGGCCTGCATGGCAGAAGAGATAAACTACGAATGTAAAAACTGCGGTCACAAAGTCAAAGTGAAGAGCACCGATGCGACGGTTCCGGAATGCTGCAAGCAACCGATGACCAAGCCAGAGCCTTTGCCGGTATGCGAGTTGTCCGAAACTGCCGAACACTCGCGGATGGAAGATATGGGTGAACCCTGCGATGACGGTCGTGCCGGAAAACTTTGACCGAACCGGCCGGGTCTCAGGGTGTCGACGTCCGATGTATTGACAGATTCAACTTTGATCCGGCACCTATCGCGCTCCCAATCCAACGCCCCGCCCCATTCCTCAGTACGGATCGGCTTAAAAGGGTGTGATGCCGTCCGACCTCGTCTCTGCATTGAATCCGTAAGTGGACACCCCCATCAGAGCATCCGGCGTTGACTGCATTCGTCCGGAAATTCGACCGGTGTTTCAGCTGCCCTGCCGGCAGGCTCCCGAATACTCCTTTGTTTTCACGCCTTGCAGACTGTGCGCTTCGACGCCCAAAACCGTGGCCTCGTTTTTTCGTAAACCCTAAAAGTGGGGAGGATGCCATGTTCGGAAAAATCCTTGTCGCTTTGAAATTTTCTCCGTCCGGTCTGAACGCCATTGATCTGGCTGTCCGGCTGTCGCAGGCTCACGGTGCCCGATTGTATGTATTTCATGCCCTCGATTATCATTTCAAGGACATGGACGATGCCGATCCGAAAATGAACGAAGTCCTATCGGCCGTTCGACAAAGGATCGATGCCGATCTCACACCGCGACTGGCAGGCACCAGCGCGGTGGCCATAGACTATTTTCCGGCCGACCCCGCTCTGGAGGTCTGCCGCATCGCCGGAAATATTGGCGCAGATCTGATTGTGGTCGGGTGTCATCAACCGCATCGCCGATATAGCTTGGGCCGGGTGGATTACATCGGTATGACGATATTGGAAAAAGCCCCTTGTGCGGTGTTGCTCGTGCCCCTTATCCAACCCTCCGGGTAACCATCCGGTCCGGGCCAGCCCGGCAAAACATCTGACAAACAGATTAAGTTGCGCGTCCGCGCGAAGATGGCCCATTAAAAGGGCCAGAAATTGTTGTCGTTCCAGATTGTCTCCGTAACTTCCCGCTCGACGTCGGCCAGAAGCGCCAAATGGGTTTTTTCCCAATCGGCCAACCACTCGTACAAGGCTTTTTCATTGGGATCCGTTGCTTCTTCCGCCCGCTGCGAATAGAGTGTGATGGCGTTTTTTTCCATTGCCATGGCGGCCGCAATTGCGGCCGATTCGAACCCGGCTGCCGATATTTGATCCTTCAGCTCCTTAGACAGCACCGTCGAAGCGATGGCACCGGCGGGTTCCGTGGTATAAGCACCGGACTTGAAACTTTTCGTTTCACAATAGACCCGATATTGCTCGGAGAGCACACGGATATGGTTTTTTTCTTCATCGGCCATTTGTCCGAAGAAACGGCGAACGGCGTCTTTATCGGTCTGCTGGGCAACCGTCGTGTAGAAGGCGCGGCCCCTCTTTTCTAATAAGATAGCACTTTTCAAAATTTTCACCGTTTTGTCTTCACCCATTTGATACCTCCTTTGACCGGTCACGCGAGGGTTTGTCACCGTTGAATCGTGCAGTCCGAAAAACGGGTCCGTCCGGCCATTTTCGTCGGCCGATTCAGTCGAATTGATTGTCACCACTTGCTCATTCAAACGAGAACAACATATGCATGAGAGTGGATTTTTCAATGCTGCCGCGAAAAACCAGGTAATGGGCCAAAGGTAATGGGTGAGGGGTCAAGGATAAAAATTCTTTTATATAATGATTTCATCCACAACCCATGACCTATAACCCATGACCCAATACCTCTGATCTTTTTTTAGGCGCCGTCGAAGAGTTCCACCAGCAGCGGTTCATACCATGATTGCAGACCGAAACCTTCGATAAAGCCATTGTGGCCTCCATGGTGTTGAATCGACAACCTGGTGAAACGGTTGATACGGAGCCGCTCGAAGTCTTCGACCACAATGATGGGATCATCTGCGGCTGTCAGCAGGGTGAGCGGAAGGGGGATGTGGTGCAGCGCGTCGTCCAGCAGCGTATAGGTTTTGAAATAGGCCCGGGTCGAGTTGAAATCGCTATACCCGGCCAGCAGCGCATCGGTCAGCCCACGCACCGATGTTTCCGCCGACAGCGGTGTGAAGTCGTAGCGCTGAGGGTAAAGGGCCTGCTTTTGCCGCAACGACCGCCGCCATTTTTTTAAAAAATAAATTCGAATATACGGGATCGCATCGATGCGAGTGGTCGCTTTTTCCGGATCGAGCACCGGGCTGATGCAAACGACGTGTCGCAGGTTGTCGATTGGTTCCCGACGGCAACGCCGGGCGATGCGCAAGGCAAAATTGCCGCCCAGTGAGAAGCCGACGATAAAGGCCGGGACACCGGCCATCAGGCCGGCAGCCCGGCGAACAGCCTGAAATACTTCATCGAGAGCAGAGGCGTAGAAAAGGCCGGTGTTGAGATAGTGGCTGCTTCCGTGGTCTCTGAAGTTGAGCCGGAAAACCGCATAACCGTTTTGGAATAGACGGTTGCCGGTGCGCACGCAATAGGTAGAGGAAGCACTGCCTTCCCAGCCGTGGAGAATAATGACGATGCCTTTGACCGGCCTGTCCGGCGGTGGGACTGAGAACCAGCCGAGGAGCCGCACACCGCCACCCGCATCAAGGATTATCGAACGCGCCGATCGGATGACGGAAGAGGCGTGCCGTATGCGGAGTCTGCTGCTGGCAAGTATTGTTTGTACGTGGGGATTGCGAAGGAGCAGCGGCGGGGTGAAGGTTGCGGCATCAGACCGCCATTCTATCGTTCGATCAGAGTACAAATCAGGTCAACGGCGCGATCCAGGTTCAATTTCGACATGTTCAACACCAGATCGTAGTGAACCGGTTGATCGTAGTCCGCGCTGTTAAAAAGCTTCATCAATTTCAACCGCCTTTTGCCTTGTTTGATGACCGCCTGGCGCGCTTCGTCCGGGGTAAGTTCATAATGTGCCTGCATAAATTTCACGCGGTCGGCTTCATCGGCGAGCAGAAGGATATGCACGACGTCTTTTCGGTCCTGGAGGATAAACTGGGCTCCCCGGCCTAAAATAATAATGTTGCCCCTGTCGGCGATCTGGGGAATGAGGCGGTTGAGCAGTTTGACATATTGCTGCTCGTCCATGAAATTCTTGGACGGGTCGAAAATGCGACGGATAAAACCGGTTGGTGGCGTAACCTGGAATTTGCCGTTTTCTTCTACCTCGAATGAGCGGATACTGTCGGCGGACAATTTGGTGCTTTGCGCCAGTTTGTCGATGATTTCCTCGTTGGCGACTTCATAGCCGAGGCGGGCGGCGAGTTGGTCGGTCAATGTCTTGCCACCGGCGCCGAATTGACGGGAGATCGTAATGACGGGCACCTGAAACTCCTTTTTGTGTGTGGGGGATTAATTACGACCATACTTGCAAAACCCTCAGGGGTCAAGTTTATTTGGGTATCCGATAGCGGTTTGACTTCCTTTGGCGATTCTTTTATACACACACGTGGAGCCGAAGGCTTGAATGATTCAATCTGTCGCAGCAATCATCGTGCGACGGCTTGCTGCGAGGCTGCTGGAGGTTTCAATCGCCATCGGAGGCCCGATCCGACCGATTGCCGGGCCGGCTGCGGCACCACACCTCATAACATCGTTTCCGATCCAGAAATGGCTAAGATCGTCGATCTCAAAACATATCGCACGCAAGTTTTCCACGAACGGGCCTTCGGTCCCTGGAAAAAACGCTTCGACGAGACCTACGACCTCACCTCACAGCTTGCGGATCTTTCCAACAAAACCTTGCTGTTCCTGGCCCGACCCGGAGATGCCGGCACGCTTGCTTTCTACGAGATCATCATGGGCACACTGGATATCGGCACGGCTGCGGAATTCTACATACTCGACAAGCAAAATCAGCTAAAGGTGGTCGACACGCACCTCTTTCTGGTGGATCAGATGCGCTTCGAACTGATGCGCCGGCTCGGTTGGGTCACGCGGTTTCCCTGCCAGGCTCACACACTGGTCAAGCTGATTCAGGACGCCGAACGCCTGAAGATGGAGAGCAGGGGGTGTCCGCCGGAACTCTCGCCATCCCATGCCGCTTACGCGACCTTCCGGGATCTCACGGCTTTAGATAAAGAGTCCTTCATCCGTCGGCTGCTCTCCGAAGCGCTGGAGTCTTTCAAGAACCAGTCCGGTTGATCCTTTGCTTCCGCAGTGCCTTTGAAAAAAGAGTAAAGGGTCGGCGGCATCCGTGTCTCACGTGGTTGCGCCTTCTTGCCGGTCTGACTCCCGTCCTCAGGTTCCCACACCGCAACACACATAGACCGGCTTTCAGGCGATTCGCCGCGTCGTCGCACAGCTTCCGATCGATTGTATCCACACACGCCCATCTATTCTGTTGCCGCGCCACGTCCAACGTCCCCTATGCAAGAACGGATTTGTTTTTTTGCAAAAGAAAAAATACATAATTGTTTTATATTTAATCATAAATGACAAAATTGTCTTTTTAAGACGATCGCCGGCCTCGTGCGTAAAAATTAATAAAGTCAGCAATTAAGACATCTTATAATTTTATCGCTGCCCTCTGCTAAACTGGCATATGGTTTGCTGAATAGGCACGACAAGTTCCAACGGAATAACCGCTCATTTTAATCAGGCAACAGGAGATGTTCCATGAAAAAGATTGAAGCCATTATCAAACCGTTCAAGCTGGACGACGTGAAAGACGCCCTCAACAAAATCGGCGTCACCGGGATGACCATCACCGAAGTGAAAGGCTTCGGACGCCAACGCGGTCACAAGGAAATCTACCGCGGGGCCGAGTATCAGGTCGACTTCGTTCCCAAAGTTCAGATCGGGATCGTGGTCGATGCCGAGTTGTCGGACAAGGTGGTCGACGTGATCAAGCAGACCGCCAAAACCGGTAAAATCGGAGACGGAAAAATCTTTATTTCTACCCTGGAAGAGGCGGTCAGAATCCGGACCGGCGAAACCGGTTCGAGTGCGATTTAAATCTCAATCACCCTTTTAGCATATTCACGCATCAATTCAAAAAGGAGGCATTGATCCACCATGAAAAAAGTCATTTTTACTCTGCTGATTCTCGTCCTCAATTTCGCCCTGGCCTGGGCCGGTGATGAACCGGCCACAATCGAATCCAACCGCACGGCCATCGACCTGGTGCAAACCAACGCAGATTACGTGTGGACCCTGGTGGCCGCCGCACTGGTCTTTTTCATGCAGGCCGGCTTCGCCATGGTGGAAACCGGCTTCACGCGGGCTAAAAACGCCATTAACATCATGATGAAAAACCTGATGGATTTTTCCATCGGCAGCTTAGGTTTCTTTGCCATCGGTTTCGGTCTCATGTTCGGCGCTTCCGCCACCGGCTGGTACGGCACCACGGGATTTTTTCTCAGCGATTTCAAAATCGGCGGCGATCCCTGGGTGCTGGCCTTCTGGATGTTTCAGGTGGTGTTCGCCGCCACGGCGGCCACCATCGTCTCGGGCGCCATGGCCGAGCGAACCAAGTTTTCCGGTTATCTGATCTACAGTTTCGTGATCAGCGCCCTCGTCTACCCCATTTTCGGTGGCTGGGCCTGGGGAGGGCTCTTCAATGGCGGTGGTTGGTTGGAAAAACTGGGTTTCATCGACTTCGCCGGTTCCACGGTGGTCCACTCGGTCGGCGGATGGTCGGCCCTGGCCGGCGCCATCGTTCTCGGCCCCCGGATGGGCAAATACACCAAGGACGGACGCGTCAAACCAATTCTAGGCCACAACATGCCCCTGGCGGCTCTGGGGGTGTTCATCCTGTGGTTGGGATGGTTCGGCTTCAACCCCGGATCCACCACGGCGGCCAACAAAGACATCGCCATGATATTCGTCAACACCAACCTGGCTGCCGCCGCCGGCTGCATTTTGGCAATGCTGGCCTCCTGGCTTAAATTCGGCAAGCCTGAAATCGGCATGAGCCTCAATGGCGCCTTGGCCGGACTGGTGGCGATCACCAGCCCCTGCGCCACCGTCACGCCCGGCAGTGCCGTCATCATCGGCGCCGTTGCCGGTGTGCTTGTGATGTTTTCGGTGCTCTTCTTCGATAAAATACGGGTGGACGACCCGGTCGGCGCCATTTCGGTGCACGGGGTCTGCGGCGCCTGGGGAACTCTTTCCGCGGGTATTTTTGCCATAGACGGTCTGTCGCTGTCTGTTATCGGTGTTCAACTCCTGGGCATCGCGGCCTGCTTCCTATGGGTTTTCCCGACGACCTTCATCATGTTCAAACTGATCGCCAAAACCATCGGCCTGCGCGTCTCCCCGGAAGAAGAACTCGAAGGCCTCGATCTCGCAGAACATGGCGGCAACGCCTATCCGGACTTCGAGGTCTCGTCCTACGGCGGTATGGTTACCGGCTCCGGGCCCGGCGCTGCCAAGCCGCAACCGGCCCTGGCGACATCGAAACAGGTAGAGGCAAGTTAGTGGGTTCCCAACATGGCGGCAGGTGCTAAAAAAGTATGGTCTTGAATTGAGTCAAATCGACCATGGCGGGACTATCACCTCCGCCTCTCAAGCCAAAAATACATTCAATAAATGCGAGAAAGGGCAGCCGCACCAAGCGGCTGCCCTTTTCAATCAGTGTCCGTCCTTAAACGACATTTGGCGGCAATAGTTAAGCCACTTTGTTCTAAAAATCTCGCTTTCACGACAGCTTCTCGTCAAGTAGAATCCGCATTTTGGCTGTGTGGGATGGTCTTGTGCCACAGCAGCCGCCTACGACGGTGGCGCCGGCCGCAAGCCACTCGGAGACATGAGCACTGTATTCTTCCGGGCCCAGATCCGAGCGCAGCGTCAGCAGGCCATCTGTGTCTTTTTCTCCGTCCAGGGTCCAGTCTTGAGGAATGGGCGCAAACGTATTGGCGTAGCCGCCGATCCATTGGGCACCCGTTTCAGTCAATTGGGGCATGATCGTGGTAATGCTTTCCGGCGCACAACAATTCGCCAGGAAACCGCTGACAGGTAAATCCTGCAGAGCGGCCACAGCTACTGCAACGTTTTCTCCGCTGCGCAAATTCCCCGAGCGATCTTCATGCAGCGTCCAGGCCACCCAAACCGGTTTGCCCGTCCGGCAGGCAGCCCTGGCCGCAGCTTGTCCTTCGGCGGCACTTGACATGGTTTCGCACAACAGCAGGTCGACATATGGGGCCAGCAGTTCAGCCTGCTCCTGGTACAGGGCCTCGATTTCCTGACTCGATCCCACCAGATCGGGACGGTAGCTACCACCCAACGGAGGCAAGGAACCGGCGATGACGACTTCCCGTCCGGATGCTTCACGCGCTTCAATGGCCAGATTGCAGGCAAGCACGTTGAGTTCGGCAAAACGATCTTCAAGCCCTTCTTTGGCCAATTCTTGCCTGATAACGCCGTAGGTGTTAGTTGTAATGATATCAGCACCAGCAGCGATATAGTCGCGATGAATCTGACGCACAACCTTGGGGTCGGTCATCAAGGCTCCTGCCGACCAGATCGTCTTCGGTACCGCTACCCCCCGGAACCGCAATTCACGCCCTAAGCCACCATCCAGCAAAACGAGTCTGTTGTTAACTTTTAGCGATCTCAATACTATCCTCCTCAGCAGTCTTTATTCTATTTTTCGTTGAAACTACGTTTAAAGTAATCGAGCACCCTGAAATAACTTATGGCATAATCCCGTAACGTAAAATGCGTTCCGACCACCAAACAACTATGTTCATTTTCATGATTGTCAACGTGGATGACTTCTCATGTGTAGAAGCTGAGGGTCAATTTACAACCACGCAACCCAAAGCGGCCCTTCGCCTTAGTCCGGTCGGAGACGACTGTATGGAAACGTTTGGGACGATGTGGTTCCAAACTACGTAAATCGATAATGCGTGTTGATCCTAAGTGAAATGCGGTCGCGATTGGTAACCGTCGATCCAGCGGAGTCGGGAGCTTAAAGAGGATGAATTTAACAAATCACTTGAAATAGGTTTAAGATAGAGTTTTTGGCAAGGCCATAGGGGGAGGGCTGTTTTGGCGTACGCCGACGGCCGATAACACAGTCCGAAACCTTCACCTTAAAACCTATGGGTGGTGCTCGAAGGCCAGCGGACCATGCTAATTTCAAACGTGTAAGATTAACGGTTGATGATCAGAGCCGCCGGGAGACAGATTCTTTCTGTTCCGCCACCCGGCATTCGGCAGCTCCGTGCACTGAGCATCATGATACTTTTTTAGGCAGTCAACTCCTCGATGCGCTTTTTGGCGGTTTTGACCACTTCCGGATCCTGATCGTTTTCAATGACCCGTTGCAATAATGCCTTGTCTTTTTCACCTTTGACAGCTTTTATACGAACTTCGGGGTTTGAATGGGCAATTTTGGGAAGAAACAAATCTCTGAAAGCCATAATAGTTCTCCTTTCTTCTTTGATAAATGTTAAAAGAAATTGCCGTGCCAAGAGAGAGTCGGTTCATCGAATCAGGCGGCACCCACCGCAATCATTGGATCAGTCCTCAGATCCCGATTCAACAATAAAAGAATATTCGAAGAAGTAACAGTCGGTCCGGCTAACGCCGCCGGCACGACCCTGTCAAAAAAATGCTGTAAGTCTTTATGCCATCAAATTGTTATTCTTCTTTATATTTGTGTTTATTACTAACATGATTATTTTTTTAATTCAAGTCAATCAATTTAGCCGGTTTTGATTTCATCGATGAATAACCAATCTCCGATCGACATGTATCCGGTTGGATATTAGGTATTTAATTGAATCGAGATCATGTTTGTGGTATAAATTCATCTTACCCATATCCTTTTCGTCATGACACGAAACGTTCTTTTTTTTACCCGAATTGGGTATATACATTACCGACTCCTTGCGATCCGATACCCTTTTCAAACGGGGACGGCGAAAAGGGCACGGCAGTCTCGGTCTGACAGGTCCCGTCCATGAGCGGAGGGACTGCCATTTCTAAGCGGACGTACTCACGCTCCGCCCACAAATGATATAAAGGAAAGGTTCGGAACATGCATCTACGCAAGCGTGTGCTTGTCACCGGCGGGGCCGGGTTTCTTGGCTCATTTCTATGTGAAAGGCTGCTGAAAGAAAACTGCGACGTCGTCTGTGTCGACAATTTTTATACCGGAACCAAGCGCAACATCGTCCATCTGCTCGAAAATCCCTATTTCGAACTGATGCGCCATGACATTACCTTTCCCCTCTACCTCGAAGTGGATGAAATTTACAACCTGGCCTGCCCGGCATCACCGGTTCATTATCAGAACGATCCGGTGCAGACGACCAAGGTCAACGTGCACGGTGCCATCAATATGCTCGGCCTGGCCAAGAGGCTGAAGGCCAAGATTTTGCAGGCGTCGACATCAGAGGTCTATGGCGACCCCACCGTACATCCGCAACGGGAAGACTACCGCGGTAATGTCAACTGCATCGGTCCGCGTTCGTGTTACGACGAAGGCAAACGCTGTGCCGAAACGTTGTTTTTCGATTACCGCCGCCAGCACAAAACAAAGATCAAGGTGGCCCGGATCTTCAACACTTACGGTCCCCGCATGCATCCCAACGACGGACGGGTCATCAGCAATTTTATCGTGCAGGCTCTTTTAGGCCGGGACATCACTGTTTACGGCGACGGCCGCCAGACGCGGTCCTTCTGCTTTGTGGACGATTTGATCGACGGCCTCTTCCGCTTGATGAACAGCCCGGATGATTTTACCGGACCGGTCAACATCGGCAACCCGGGTGAGTACACGATTCTCGAACTGGCCGGCAAAATCATCACGCTAACCGGTGCGAAGTCGACGATTGTCTACAAACCTCTTCCTCAGGACGATCCGCTGCAGCGCAAACCGGACATCACCCTGGCCCGTGAGAAACTGGGATGGAATCCGGTGACCGACCTGGAAAATGGGCTGCGGCGCACGATCGAGTATTTCAAAAATCTAAATTATAACGGTTCGCTTAAAGGCTGACGGACGACGCCTGACATCCAATCCTGCATCCGTTATACTAAAACGACATTTTACATCGTACTTTAAAAAGGAGAATGATGACCGCAAAAAGTGCCTTGATTACCGGCATTACCGGACAAGACGGGGCTTATCTGGCTGAATTTCTGCTCAAAAAAGGGTACCGGGTCCACGGCATCAAACGCCGGGCTTCCTCCTTCAACACTGCCCGAATCGACCACCTGTATCAGGATCCTCATGAAAAAAATCGACGCTTTGCCCTTCACTACGGGGATCTGACCGATGCGACCAACCTGATACGCATCATACAGGAAGTCCAGCCGGATGAAATTTACAACCTGGCGGCCCAGAGCCACGTGATGGTGTCTTTCGAAACCCCGGAGTACACCGCCAACGTGGATGGCCTTGGGACGCTGCGCCTGCTCGAAGCCATCCGGATTTTAAACCTGACTGCAAAGTGCCGCTTTTATCAAGCGTCGACCTCGGAGATCTTCGGCAAAGTACGGGAGATGCCCCAAAAAGAAACCACGCCTTTTTATCCGCGCTCGCCCTACGGAGCCGCCAAACTCTACGCTTACTGGATTACGGTCAATTACCGGGAAGCCTACGGCCTCTATGCCTGCAACGGTATTCTCTTTAATCACGAATCCCCGATTCGCGGTGAAACCTTCGTCACCCGCAAGATCACCCGTGGTCTGGCGCGGATCAAGATGGGCTTGCAGGACTGCCTGTACATCGGCAACCTCGACGCACTGCGCGACTGGGGGCACGCCCGGGATTATGTCGAGATGCAGTGGCTGATGCTGCAGCAGGAAGCGCCGGAAGACTATGTCATCGCCACCGGGGAACAACATTCTGTCCGCGAGTTCATCGAGGTCGCGGCCGCCGAACTCGGCTACGAGCTGCGCTGGAAAGGAGACGGGGTCGAGGAAAAAGGCTTCGATGATCAAACCGGAAAGGTCATCGTGGCGGTCGACCGTCGCTATTTCAGGCCTACGGAAGTGGACACCCTGCTGGGAGATGCCTCCAAGGCCCGCCGGAAGCTGGGCTGGCGGTCGCGAACCAGCTTCGGGCAGCTGGTTTCAGAGATGGTGGCCGAAGATCTGAGAGAGGCCGAACGGGATTCCCTCTGTCGCCAGGAAGGATTCCGAACCTTCAATCATTTCGAATGACGGGGAGACGCTGTCCATGCCTGATACTGCCAACAACGCACCGTCGCCGGAGGTGTTGTCGAAAGAATGTCGGATATTCATCGCCGGTCACCGGGGGATGGTCGGCTCGGCCATTCATCGCAGATTGACAGACGCCGGATACAAGCACTTGATCGTTCGCACCCACGCGGAGCTGGATTTGCTGGACCAGCGGGCCGTGCACAAATTCTTCGCCGACATCCCGATCGATTACGTAATCCTGGCCGCCGCCAAGGTCGGCGGCATCCACGCCAACAACAGCTACCCGGCCGATTTCATATATCAGAACCTGATGATCGAAGCCAATGTGATCGAAGCGGCTTTCAGAAACGGCGTCGACCGTCTTTTGTTCCTGGGCAGTTCTTGCATTTACCCGAAACACGCACCGCAGCCGATACGGGAAGAGGATCTTCTCTCCGGTTATCTGGAACCTACCAACGCGCCTTATGCCATTGCCAAGATCGCCGGCATCAAGCTCTGCGAGAGCTACAACCGGCAGCACGGTACCCATTACCGGGCCGTCATGCCGACCAACCTATATGGGCCGAACGACAGTTTCGATCTGGAAAACTCACATGTGCTGCCGGCGCTGATCCGCAAGTACCATCTCGCCAAGCTGGCGGCCGGTAGCGACAGGGAGGAGAGCATCGAACGCGACGCGCTTGTTTTTGGTCCTTTGCCGGATGACATCCGCGAAGCATTGCAAGGCCCGAAAGAGAGCCGCGGCAATAGTGCCGCCGCTTCGGGTCCGGTTGTCCGTTTGTGGGGCAGCGGCTCCCCGCAGCGGGAATTTCTGCACGTCGACGATCTGGCCGCGGCCTGCATCACGATCATGGGCCTGTCCGACGAAAACTATCGACGGATTTGCCGATTCGAGCCCCGACCGTCGGGAAGGAGCGCCGACAGTGCAACGGAACCCGATCTTTCGGCGTCGGCCCGCGTGTCACACATCAACATCGGCGTCGGAACGGACCTGAGCATTCGTGAGTTGGCCGAGATTGTCAGCAGCGCAGTCGGTTACGAAGGTCAGACGGTTTGGGATGCTTCGAAACCGGACGGCACGCCCCGCAAACTTCTCGATGTGTCGCGGCTCAAGCGCACCGGCTGGACGCCCCGCATTTCGCTTGCCGAAGGCATCCATTCCACCTACCGCTGGTACCTCGAAAAAAGCGTCGCCGGATGACAGGCCGCAGCGAGATCGTTTGACGAGTCTGTCGATCGTTTGTATAGTCGGGATAAACCACGCAACATCAGCTTTCGGAAAGTCGATTGAAGTGACCCACGGCCTGAAAGACAAAAATATCATTCTGGGCGTCAGCGGCGGCATCGCTGCTTACAAGAGCGTCGAGCTGCTGCGTCTTATGACCCGTCAGGAGGCCGCCGTCAGGGTGGTGATGACCCGCAACGCACAGCACTTCGTCGGCTGGATGACGTTTCAGGCCCTCTCGGGTCGTCCGGTGTGCACCAGTCTCTTCGAGAAGGCGGACGAGACGTCTTTTCGGCACATCGATTGGGCGACCGAGGCCGATGCCGTTGTGATCGCACCGGCCTCGGCCGACCTGATCGGTAAGCTGGCCAACGGCATCGCCGACGACGCCCTCACCACCATGATGATGGTGGTTACCGCGCCGGTGGTTCTCTGCCCGTCCATGAATACCCACATGTACCGCAGCCGGGCGGTTCAGCGGAACCTGGATGTCCTGCGAAGCGACGGCTACAGTATTGTGGAGCCGGGGGCAGGGGACCTGGCCTGCGGCACGGTCGGCCCGGGCCGTTTGCCGGAACCGCCGCAGATCCTTGACCGACTGATCAGCCGTCTGACACCCAAGGATCTGAAAAACCAACGGGTGCTGGTGACCGCCGGTCCGACGCGCGAGCCAATCGATCCGGTGCGCTTCATCAGCAACCCCTCGACCGGTAAAATGGGGTTTGCCGTGGCCCGGACCGCCGAACACCGCGGCGCCGGCGTGACACTGGTCACCGGTCCGACCGTGATGGCCGATCCGTTTAATGTCGATGTCGTTCGGATTCAAACCGCCGAGGAGATGACCCGGGCCGTGCTGGATCGTTTCGAGAACTGCGATATCGTCATCAAGACGGCCGCGGTTTCCGACTACCGCCCGCAATCTGCGGCTGTGCATAAAATAAAGAAAGACCGCGCGGCCCTGACCCTAGAACTCGAGCCGACAGTTGACATTCTAAAAGAGCTGGGCCGGCGCAAAACACACCAGGTCCTGGTTGGTTTTGCCGCCGAAACCGAGGATCTTCAGAAAAACGCGGTCCAGAAACTGACCACAAAGAACCTGGATATCATCGCCGGCAATCTGATCGGTTCCCCCGAGTCCGGCTTCGAATCCGACACCAACCACGTCACACTTTTTTTTCAAGATGGGACGCGCGAGAACATACCGGTCATGGACAAACTCGCCATCGCCCATATTATATTAGATAGGATCGTCGAGCGGTTGGGGCTCCGTGGTGTCGATCACAGGAACTGACCTCCATAGATCCTCGCCGATCGAACCGGGCCGGCACGCATAGTGATCCGAAGGCTCTCAGCGGGCATGGCTGGCGGGCCGTATCGCCCTTTTGATGCGGACAACCGGCATGCGCTCCGGACCTTACCCTCGATGTGATCGATTTGGGGATGCCATGAACAAACGCCAGGCGGTCTTAGCCGCCATAGACGATATCGAACGTTCCTTGTTGCAGCTGGGCCGCATCGGATGGAAAGGTTTCGACTGCTCCGAAAGAGGGCTTGCGGTTATCGACTCCTGGATGTCGGTTCCTCGCGGTTCCGTTAACGGGACATCCGAAACCCTGGCGTTTATTCGCAGTGATCTCGGGGACTGTCGCCGCTGCAAACTGGCCAGCGGTCGCAAGAATATCGTATTTGGCGCCGGAAGCAGCCGTGCACGATTGGTATTCGTGGGTGAGGGGCCGGGTTACGATGAGGACTTGCAGGGTCAACCCTTTGTGGGTGCAGCCGGCCAACTGCTGACAAAAATCATTCAGGCGATCGGCCTCAGTCGGGAGTCGGTCTATATCTGTAACATCATCAAGTGTCGGCCGCCTGGAAACCGCAACCCGCAACCGGATGAGATCGATGCCTGCAGCCCGTTTCTGAAGCGCCAGTTGTCGTCTATCGCACCGGATTTCATTTGCGCCCTGGGGGCTTTCGCCGCACAGACCCTGTTGCAGACCACGACCCCGATTTCGCGGCTTCGAGGGCGGTTCTACGATTGTATGGGGGCCAAATTGCTGCCCACATATCATCCGGCCTACCTGCTTCGCAACCCTGAGCAAAAGCGGGCGGTGTGGGAAGACATGAAGCTGCTGATGAAAGCCATGGACCTGCCGTTGCCAGAGCCGCAGGGGCATAAGACCTGACGTCGCTTGGGCAGGGACAAACCGGAACATGTATGAAACATACGGCTAAGACAATACGCAGAAAACCGCGGATTCTCTCCGGAGTGGACCGGCCCATTTTGACATCTGCGGTATTTTTTATCGTCCTGCTGATGTTTTTACTACCGGGTTCTGAGGAAATCTTGCCTGCCGCCGCTTCCGGCGATATCTATATTATCAAAGTCAACGCCGGTATCGGACCCGGCGTCGCGGATTTCATCACGAACAGCATCACCACAGCCAACGACCAGGATGCCGCCATCCTGATCATCGAACTGGACACGCCCGGCGGGCTGGCCGAGTCGATGCGCAACATCGTCAAAGCGATATTGGCCAGCAAGATACCGATTGCCGTGTATGTGTCGCCCAGTGGCGCCCGGGCCGCATCGGCAGGCGTGATGATCACCATGGCCGCTGATATCGCTGCAATGGCGCCGGGCACGAACATTGGTGCCGCGCACCCGGTGGGCGGCGGCGGTCAAGAAATCAACAAAACCATGTCGGAGAAGGTGGTCAACGACATGGTGGCCCAGGCCCGTAGCGTCGCCCAAGAACGGGGTCGCAATGCCGCTTGGGTCGAAAAGGCGATTCGGGAAAGCGTTTCCGCAACCGAAACAGAGGCGTTGAAGAAAAATGTGATCGATCTGATCGCCAAGAACACGGACGAACTGATCCAAAAGATTGATGGACGCGACATCAAGGATAAGGGACGTCTTAAACTAACCGAAGCCAAAAAGGTGGTTTTATCCGAAACCCTGCGCGACAAAATTCTCAGAACGATCAGCGACCCGAATATCGCCTACATTCTCCTTATGATCGGACTGGCGGGGCTCTACTTCGAGCTCTCCCATCCGGGAACGATTTTTCCAGGAGCGATCGGCGGCATCTGCATCGTCCTGGCCTTCTTCGCGCTCCAGGCCTTGCCAATCAACACTGCCGGCATTCTTCTGATTCTCCTGGCCATCGTTTTTTTCATTCTTGAAATGAAGATTGCCAGTTACGGGCTCTTGAGTATCGCCGGCATTGTGACCCTGGTGCTTGGCTCGTTGATGCTGTTCAGGTCGAGCAGTCCTGAAATGAGGCTCTCCTTGGCCGTGCTGGTAACCACGATCGTCCTGGTATCCGGTTTTTTTATACTCGTCGCCACTCTCGTTTTCCGGGCTCAGGTGTCGAAACCCCGAACCGGTTCGAGCGGTATGATCGGTGAAATCGGGGTAGTTCGCCAGGCCCTCACCCCGGTAGGAAAGGTTTTCGTGCATGGGGAACTGTGGAACGCGACCGCCAAGCTGCCGATTGTGGGGGGTACCCGGGTCAGGGTCATCGGCATCGAAAATCTGGTCCTGGAAGTCGAACCGTTGAACTAAAAAGGGAGCATCACCATGTTTTATCCACTTATCGTCATCGTCATACTGGTTATTTTTTTCCTTTCCGCCGCTCTGCGCATTCTAAACGAGTACGAACGCGGGGTCGTCTTTCGACTGGGGCGCGTCCTCGGCGCCAAGGGTCCCGGCCTCATCATCCTGATCCCCATCATCGACAAGATGGTCAAAGTCAGCCTCCGACTGGTGGTGCTCGACGTCGATCCGCAGGATGTGATTACCCGTGACAATGTCTCCGTCAAAGTCAACGCGGTCATCTATTTCCGGGTGATCGATCCGGTCAAGGCCATCGTGGAAGTGGAAAATTACAGTTACGCGATGTCGCAGTTGGCCCAGACCACGATCCGAAGCGTCTGCGGCCAGGCGGAACTGGACGACCTGCTGTCGGAAAGAGAAAAACTCAACACCCAGCTGCAGGAAATCCTCGATACCCACACCGACCCCTGGGGGATCAAAGTGGCCACGGTCGAGTTGAAGCACATCGATCTGCCGCAGGAAATGCAGCGGGCCATGGCTCGCCAGGCCGAAGCGGAGCGGGAACGCCGCGCCAAAGTCATCAACGCCGAGGGTGAGTTCCAGGCAGCCGCCCGGTTGGCCGAGGCTTCCCGGATTATCGAGAAACACCCGACCGCCCTGCAGCTGAGGTACCTGCAGACCGTCAACGAAATGTCGGCTGAAACCAATACGACGACCATATTTCCGCTGCCCCTCGAACTGCTGACGCCCTTCATCGAACTCTACAAGAAGGCGCGTACGGTCGATGAGCCGCAACCCCAAAACACGGCCGGCGCGACGCCGCCGCAGGAGTAGCGGCAGTCCCTTATTCGCTATTGACATGCCGAAATAAATTGGTTTATGTAGTCCAATTTTAAGTCCAACAACAGTTGGACATCCGTGTTTTTTGAGGACGGACCGTTTTTAAGTGGCCGTCTGAGCGACAAGACCGGACCGACACGATGTGGCGGAGGCTCTGCGGCTTCCGCTTTGTGTTTTGTAGACAGGAGGAGAAAGGAGCGACAGCGGATCATGGCAGCAAAGAAAAAGGCGGAAAAGGAAAAACCCTTGGAAAAGATGACGGCCAAAGAGATGCGCGAGATTGCCAAGACGATTTCGGGCATTACGGGCGTTCATGGAATGAACAAGGAAGAACTGCTCGCGGCCATCAAAGTGGAAAGGGGAATCGCCGATGACAAACCCGGCAAAAAGAAGAGCGGGGAGGTCCGCCAGCTGAAGCAGAAGATCAAAGCACTCAA
Organism: uncultured delta proteobacterium; assembly: GCA_963787235.1. Taxonomy (GTDB): domain Bacteria; phylum Desulfobacterota; class Desulfobacteria; order Desulfobacterales; family SG8-13; genus JARFQH01. Next base: position 8,849 of record CAWBCG010000050.1, on the reverse strand, counting down.
GGTTCAGCGTCAGGCGGCACTCGAGGCCAGCGACAAGAAGATGGCCACCATTTACCGGCGTCGTATTTCGCGGTTAAAGAAAAAAACCCACAGTGCTTCTTGATGCGCGAGTGGACGCGTTATGATCGATCCGACATCAGTGGCTTTTGACATCGACGGAGTGGTTGCCGACACTATGGCGCTCTTTCTCGATATTGCCCGCAAGGAATACCGGGTCAACGGCATTCGCTACGAGGACATAACCTCTTATCTTCTGGCGGAGTGTATCGACATGGACCCCGCCCTTATCGATGTCATTCTCAACCGGATCATGGCGGGCGAATACGAGTCGCCGCTTGAGGCCATCAGCGGATCCGGTGCAGTGCTGTCCCGTATCGCCGGTTACCGCAGTCCCCTGCTTTTCGTTACCGCACGGCCGCATCCGGGGCCCATTTCCAAATGGATGTGCGATCTGGTGCGGATGGCACCGGAGACCGTGCAGGTGGTGGCTACAGGTACCTTCGAAGGCAAAGCCAAGGTGCTCCTCGAAAGCGGCATCCGCTTTTTCGTCGAAGACCGGCTGGAAACCTGTTACCACCTTAAGGAAGTAGGCATCGAGCCGGTTCTCTACCGGCAGCCCTGGAACCGCGAACAACACCCGTTTATGGAGGTCGACGACTGGCAGGAACTGGAAAACCTGATCGCCTTTTAGCCAATGGAAATACGATCCGTCGAAGAGTTGATTAAATCCTTTATCGATATTCTGCTGGCCGAAAAGGGGTACTCGGCCAACACGGCTCGAGCCTACCGCAACGACCTGCAGGAGTTCTTTGAATTTGTTATAGAACCAATCGACGACGGCAGCCGGTCGCATCCGCAAGCGGGTTTGACGTGTCCCTTGCCCGAGGTGGATCCTTTGACGGTCCGAAAATATCTCGGGCTGCTCCACCGCCGCAACAAGAAAACCACGATCGGCCGGAAGCTCTCGGCGCTGAGGTCATTTTTCCGTCACCTCTTGAAACAGGGGATCATAGAAAGCAACCCGACGGATATGATCCTGACACCGAAACAGGACCATCCGATCCCGCGCTACCTTGTGGTGGACGAGATTTTCCGGTTGCTCGATTCGATTCAGACCGACGACCTGCCGGGTCTGCGCAACCGCGCCATTTTCGAAACGTTCTACTCCTGCGGACTGCGGGTTTCGGAAGTCGCGGGTCTCAATGTGTTTGCCGTCGACCACAGCACCGGGATGGTGCGTGTGTTCGGCAAAGGATCTAAGGAGAGAATCGTTCCGATCGGCAAAAAGGCACTTAAGGCGATCACCGCCTACCGTCGGCGCTTGGAGGCTGAAGCCGATATACCGGCCGAATCGGACGGTCCGATGTTTCTAAACAAGTACAAGGGACGATTGAGTTCACGTTCCATTGCCCGCATCCTGGACAAGCTCGTCCGGGCGTGCAGTCTGATGGTGCCGGTTTCCCCGCACGTTCTGCGCCATACTTTTGCGACGCACATGCTCGATGCGGGCGCCGACCTGCGGGCAGTCCAGGAACTGCTGGGCCACAAGAGCCTGTCGACCACTCAGAAGTACACCCACGTCAGCATTGACAGACTGATGGCGACCTATGACAAGGCCCATCCCAGAAAATAGACGGCGATACAGTGCCGGTGCCGGGTCGGACATATGCAAAACCCCGGGGCCGCGACGACTTCCGGTGGACCGCCGGAGAGGGTGAACCATGAAAACACGCGGGACCACAATTATAGCCATCCGACACAAGGGGCACACGGTGATTGCCGGAGACGGGCAGGTAACGCTGCAGAGTTCCATCATCAAGCATCATGCCCGCAAAGTCAGGCGGATTTTCAATGACAAGATCATCGTCGGTTTTGCCGGTACGGCGGCCGATGCCCTGAACCTTTCCGAGCAGCTCGAAGCCAAACTGGAACGCTACAACGGCAACCTGATGCGTGCCGCGGTGGAGCTTGCCCGTGATTGGCGTACCGACAAATACCTCAGACGCCTGGAGGCCGTGATGGTTGCCGTGGACGACACCCGGATGTTTCTCATTTCGGGAAACGGGGACGTGATCGAGCCGGACGACGGTTTGATCGGCATTGGTTCCGGCGGCGTCGCCGCCCAGGCCGCCGCCACCGCGTTGGTTAACAACACCGATTTGGAAGCCCGCAGGATCGCGGAAGAGGCGATGACAATTGCCGCTTCCCTCTGCATCTACACGAATCAACAGATAACGGTCGAGGAACTATAGGCCCGGCCCGGCCGTGAAACGTTTTTTATCAGGTGACACCATGATTCATCTCAAACCGTCCGAGATCGTTACAGAACTCGACAAATACATCATCGGGCAGGACAAGGCCAAGCGGTCAATGGCGATTGCCCTGCGGAACCGCTGGCGCCGGCAGCAGGTGCCCGACGATCTCCGGGACGAAATCGCACCGAAGAACATTATCCTGATCGGTCCGACCGGGGTCGGTAAGACCGAGATTTCGAGACGCTTGTCCCGGTTTACCGATTCGCCCTTTACCAAGGTGGAGGCCTCCAAGTTCACCGAAGTCGGTTATGTCGGTCGGGATGTCGAATCGATGGTGCGGGACCTGGTGGAAGTGACCGTTACCAATGGAAAGTCCGAAGAGACCGAACGGGTGCAGGAGAAGGCCAGACAGAACGCCGAGGAGCGCATGCTCGATCTGCTGCTTCCCCGTGGCGGACAGCCCGAGGCCAACCCCGGAACCGCCGCGCCGGGACCCCAGGAGATCACGGCGCTCACGGTGGCCGACAAGGTGTCGCCCACGCGCGAGAAGCTGCGCCGGATGCTGCGTGACGGCCGGCTCAACGACCGCTATGTCGATCTGGATGTGGCCGATCGCTCGATGCCGATGGTTGAAATATTTTCAAACATCGGCATGGAGGAAATGGGCATCAACTTCAGGGACATGCTCGGTGGACTGCTGCCCAAGGGAACCAAGCGGCGCAAAGCCAAGGTTGCCGAGGCCATGAAAATCCTGACTCAAGAAGAAGCCCAGAGCCTGATCGACATGGAAAAGGTGGTGCGGGTTGCCATCGAAAAGGTCGAACAATCCGGCATCATCTTTCTGGACGAGATCGACAAAATCGCCGGGCGCAGCAGCGGTCAAGGGCCCGACGTCTCGCGGGAAGGCGTGCAGCGGGATCTGCTGCCGATCGTCGAGGGCAGCACGGTGACGACCAAGTACGGCCCAGTGAAAACCGACCATATTCTTTTCATCGCCTCGGGCGCGTTTCACGCAACCAAACCCTCGGATCTGATTCCCGAACTGCAGGGCCGTTTTCCAATTCGGGTCGAGCTCGATTCCCTGGGGCACGAGGAATTTTACAGAATACTGACCGAACCGAAAAACGCGCTGCTGCTTCAGTACATGGAATTGCTCAGGACCGAGGGGGTGGAAATCGTCTTTGACGATGATGCGGTCCGGGAGATCGCCAGGATTGCCGAGGAGGTCAACGACAACACCGAGAACATCGGTGCGCGGCGTCTGCACACCATTCTCGAATACCTCCTGGAAGATATTCTGTTCGATGCCCCCGATCAAACCGAAAAGCGCGTGGTCATCACGCATGAGTATGTCGTCAAACGGTTGAAAGAGGTCAAAGACGATGAAGATCTGAGCCGCTATATTTTGTAAGACCTAAAGTTTTAGGTGTAAGGTTTCAGGTGTAAGGTTTAGGGTGAAAGGTGTAGGGTTTAAGGTATAAGATTCAAAGTATAGGGTTTAAGGTAAGGGGTAAGAGGGAAGGGCGATCGGCGGTAGGTGAACGGCAAAATAAAATTTTCAGATAAAAAATTTATGAAACACAGCGGAGCTGCTCAAAAACTAACATCAAGGAAACAGGGGTGACCGCCCATGAACGAACAGGTTGCCGGCATACTCATCGAGTCTCTGCCGTACATCCGGCGCTTTTCCGGGATGACCATCGTGATCAAGTACGGCGGTCATGCCATGGTGGACGACCAGCTCAAGGAGGATTTCGCGCGTGACGTCACCCTGCTGAAGTTTATCGGGCTTAACCCGGTGGTGGTGCACGGCGGAGGACCGCAGATCAATTCGGTCCTCCAGCAAATGGGCATCCAATCGACCTTTGTCAAAGGCATGCGCCTGACCGACACCCCGACCATGGATGTGGTCGAAATGGTGCTGGGGGGCAAGGTCAACAAGGCCATCGTGGCCCAGATCAACCGACAGGGCGGCAAGGCTGTAGGCCTCTCCGGCAAGGACGGCGGCCTGATCCAGGCCAAGAAGCTCCACATCGTCTTTCAGAACGACGAAAAAACGCCTCCGGAGATCATCGATCCGGGCCACGTGGGCGAGGTGACCCTCATCAATCCGGATTTGATCAACACCCTGGCGCAGCACGGTTTCATTCCGATCATAGCGCCCGTCGGGGTCGGCGAGAGCGGTGAGACCTACAACATCAATGCCGACATGGTGGCCTGCCGGGTAGCAGTGGCTCTGGCGGCCGGTCGGTTGATTTACCTCACCGACGTAGACGGTGTGCTCGATGCTGACGACAAGCTGATTTCGTCCATCGATGCGGTCACTGTTCAACAGTTGAGTAAGGCGGGGATCATCTCGGGCGGCATGATCCCCAAAATCAATTATGCGCTGGAGGCTCTGCAACAGGGCGTGGAAAAAGTGCCGATCATCAACGGCAAAAAGCGTCATGCCCTCCTGTTGGAACTCTTTACCGACAGGGGTATCGGCACGGAAGTGACGATGGCATGATAAAACGGTCACTAAAATCGAGATATCCTTTAGTTCGAAAATAATGCTTGGCTATGCGAGATTTTTGCGTATTTGTTGTTTCCAACAACCCGTGGTGCAGTGCACCGCCGGCTGCTGCTTCGGTTTCATACGGCGCAGAACTCGGCGTCAAGCGGACCTAACCCCATCGCCGGCCCGGTTTCTAAAAAAATGGCCGCTGCCGGTTGAAAGCCCCTGAAGGGTTCATTTCGTGTGTTCGTAGGCGATGGGGCAAGGCCCGCTAACCGCCTCAAACAGCCGCGCCTGCTTCAACCGAAACAACAGCCGGCTCCCATCGGTGAAATGACAGGACGCTGAAACGGCAGAACCAATAATTTTCATGCACCGTAGCGGCCCGATGGGCCATGACTGTTTAACTGACAAAACTGACCTAACCGACTCAACTGACACAACCGCCCGAGGGGCTAACTGACAGATGCCCAGCGAGACCATCAAGAAAGCCGACGCCTTCATTGCGGCGACCTACAAAAGGTTGCCGGTTGTATTGACCCGAGGTGAAGGCTGTGTGCTCTGGGACGAATCCGGCAGGGCCTATCTCGATTTTGTGGCCGGTATTGCGGTCTGCAACTTGGGGCATGCCCACCCGGCCGTCACTCTTGCCGTGGCCGAGCAGGCGGCTCGGTTGGTGCACGTTTCAAACCTTTTCTACACCCAGCCCCAGGCCGATGTGGCCGCCCTGTTGGTGGAAAACAGTTTCGCGGACCGGGTCTTTTTCTGCAACAGCGGGGCTGAAGCCAACGAAGCGGCCATCAAGCTGGCCCGCAAGTATTTCTACGAGAAAGGCGATTCCGACCGCTTCCGGATCATTGCCATGGACAAGTCGTTTCACGGGCGCACCATGGCAACCCTTTCGGCAACCGGTCAGGAGAAGATCCGTAAGGGGTTCGATCCGGTGCTCGGCGGGTTTGATTTTGTGCCGTTCAACGACATCACGGGTCTTAAAGCCAAGCTCGATCACAGAACCGCCGCCGTACTGCTCGAACCGATTCAGGGCGAGGGCGGCGTGCGCTGCCCGAGCACCGGCTATCTCGAAGCCGTTCGCGCGCTTTGCGACGAAACCGGCACGCTTCTGATCTTCGATGAAATCCAGACCGGGATGGGGCGGACCGGAAGACTGTTCGCTTATGAACACTTCGGCATCGAGCCGGATATCATGACCCTGGCCAAGGCTTTGGCCAACGGCCTGCCGATGGGCGCGATGCTGGCCCGTGAACAGGTGGCAGAGGCCTTCGGGCCGGGTTCCCATGCAACCACCTTCGGCGGGACGCCCCTTGTGGCGGCAGCATCCCACGCAGTCCTGCGCCAGATGCTCGAAAACGACATTCCGGAAACCTGTCGCAAAACCGGCGCTTATTTTTTCGACCGGCTGTTGCGGCTCAAGGAGCGGCACCCCATCATCGAAGAGGTGCGTGGCCTGGGACTGCTGCTGGGATTAAAACTCGCCGTCGACGCCGAACCGGTCGTTCAGACATGCCTGGAAAAAGGTTTTCTGATCAATTGGATTCAGGGTGACATCTTGCGATTCGTGCCGCCGTTGATCGTCACGACGCAGGAGATCGATCGGCTGATCGACTGCCTGGACGACGTGTTGACCGACCCTCGTGCGCGGTGAAAGGACAGCGGTACAGTGATGCTGCAGGATTAATATAAAGGAGAAGCAAGTTGACGGAAAAAATAAAAAAAGTCGTCCTGGCCTATTCCGGCGGTTTGGATACCTCCGTTATTCTCAAATGGTTGATCGAGACCTACCAATGTGAGGTGGTCACTTTTTCGGCCGACATCGGTCAAGAAGACGATTTCGACCAGATAAGGGAAAATGCCCGCAAGACCGGCGCATCCAAGATCTACATCGAAGACTTAAAGGAAATTTTTGTCAGGGATTATGTCTTTCCGGCCTTTCGCGCCAATGCCATCTATGAGGGCCAATACCTGCTCGGCACCTCTCTGGCCCGTCCGTTGATCGCCAAGCGGCAGGTCGAAATTGCCGAGCTCGAAGAGGCGGATGCCGTCAGCCACGGCGCCACCGGCAAGGGAAACGACCAGGTGCGCTTCGAACTGGGCTATCTGGCGCACAAACCGCACATCAAAATCGTTGCGCCCTGGCGTGAGTGGGACCTGACCTCGCGCACCGCTCTGATGGCCTTTGCCCGCAAGCACGGCATTAAAGTGCCCACTACCCACGAGAAACCTTACAGCACCGACTCCAACCTGCTCCACATCAGCTATGAAGGCGGCGTGCTTGAAGATCCGTGGGAAGCCGCTCCAGAGGACATTTACACCCTCACGGTGTCACCGCGCAACGCGCCCGACACACCTGAAGACATTGAGGTAACGTTTCAGGCCGGAGACCCGGTGGCCGTCAACGGCCGCCAGCTTTCACCGCCGGCCTTGCTGGCGGAACTCAACCGTTTGGGCGGGCGGCACGGTGTCGGTCGGGTCGACATCGTGGAGAACCGCTTTGTCGGGATGAAGTCCAGAGGGGTCTACGAAACGCCGGGCGGCACCATCCTGCGGACGGCCCACATGGCGATGGAGTCGATTACACTGGATCGCGAGGTGATGCACCTGCGCGACGGGCTTATCCCGAAGTATGCCGAGCTGATTTACAATGGATTCTGGTTCGCGCCCGAAAGGTCTGTTCTGCAGAAACTGATCGATGAGACCCAGAAAAATGTCAGCGGCGTCGTGCGACTCGAGCTTTTCAAGGGCAATTGCCGGGTTCTGGGCCGCAAGTCCGATGCCTCCATTTACCGGGTCGATTTCGCGACATTCGAGGACGATGCCGTATACAGCCAGAAAGACGCCGAAGGGTTTATCCGGCTCAACGCGCTTCGGCTGCGCATCCAAAAAATGCTGTCGAACCGATAGAAACTTAAAGTCATACTTTATAAAAAAAACTTTATCGCAGAGGCCGTTAATGGAAAACAAAACATGGGGCGGTCGCTTTACTGAAAAAACCGACCGTCGGGTGGAAACCTTTACGGCTTCCATCGATTTCGACAAGCGCCTGTATTCCTACGATATCGACGGCAGCATCGCACATTGCCGCATGCTGGCCAAGACCGGAATCATCACAGAGGACGAGGCGGTGTCCCTGGTCGAAGGTCTCGGCAAGATCAAACGAGAGTTGGACCGGGGCGCATTTCAATTCGATGCCGGTCAAGAAGACATCCACATGCACATTGAAACCCGGCTGGTGGAGGAGGTCGGCAAAGTCGCCTTGAAGCTGCACACGGCCAGGAGCCGTAACGACCAGGTGGCACTGGATGTGCGCATGTTTCTAAGAGATGAAACCGTTCGAATCATCGACCAGTTGATAAACCTGAGAAGAGTGCTGGTCGACCTGGCCGAGCAGACCATCGATATCGTCATGCCGGGATACACCCATTTGCAGCGGGCCCAACCGGTGTTGTTCGCCCACCATCTGATGGCCTACTACGAGATGTTCACGCGCGACACGGAACGGATGCAGGACGGGTTGAAACGGACCGACGTCATGCCTCTCGGTACTGCGGCGCTTGCAGGGACGACCTATCCGATCGATCGCGAGGTCACGGCCGAATTGCTCAACTTCCCCAAAATATCGGCTAACAGCCTCGATGCCGTCTCGGACCGTGATTTCAGCCTCGAATTCCTATCGGCCGCCAGCATCTGCATGGTTCACCTGAGCCGGCTTTCCGAAGAAGTGATTCTGTGGTCGACGGCGGAGTTCGGATTCATCGAGCTGCCGGACGCCTTTACCACCGGCAGCAGCATCATGCCCCAGAAGAAAAATCCCGATGTAGCGGAACTCGTGCGCGGCAAGTCCGGCCGCGTCTTCGGTAGCTTGATGGCCCTATTGACCATCATGAAAGGTTTGCCGCTGGCCTATAACCGCGACCTGCAGGAGGACAAGGAGCTTCTTTTCGATAGCGTCGACACCCTCCAGGCCTGCCTCGAGATCTATACCATGATGCTCCCCAAAATTAAGGTGAACCGTGAGGTCATGCGCACGGCCACGCTGACCGGATTTATTAATGCCACCGATTTTGCCGACTACCTGGTCG
>CAWBCG010000049.1:0-51114 GCA_963787235.1 uncultured delta proteobacterium | reverse complement strand
ATGCAAGGCGTCGGGCGCGCAGACGTACTTTTGTACTTCAAGTGCCCGACAACAAAGCAGATGCGGTGCCCTGTGAACGCTTACAATCTTTGGATCGATCAACTGCACGTTTACTTGCCGCCTTTCTCACCCGTTTCGATCCGAATCAAACGGCCGTTTGCGAAATGCAGGTAGCGGATGAACTTGTTTGAACCGAGATCATACGTCCAGAGTTCCATCAGGATAGGCCCCTTTATCAGCTCGGGGAGCTGATAGCGCTCTTTCTCGTAATCGTATATTTGTGAAATCCAGGTGTTGCGCCCTTCTTCCCATTTGGACTCCTTCGTGGGTTCACCACATTTCTCGAACACCTTCTCGGTGGTGTCTCCGACGGAAACAAGACCACCCCCGCAGCGAAATGTGGTTTCAACTGCCGCCGCATCGGTGTGCAGCCAAAAGCAGACGAAGAGACCGACGAGTATGAGTAGGCAAAACCGTTTCACAAGGCAGGCAATCGTATCCTTTCCCTTGAGTTCGGAATTGATCCATCCCATCATATGAGTGTTCATTTGCCCCCCCCGGTAAAACGATAGATCATCTCAACGATGACGACTTTTTTTTATTTTCGCGTTCTCACTTCACGAACCGCCGCAACCACGTCGGCAACTTTCGGCAGGACGAAATCTTCCAGTGGAGGTGAAAAGGGCATCGGCACGTCTCTGGCGGCAACCCGCTTGACCGGTGCAGCCAGATAATCGAACAGTTCTTCCTGGATCCGCGCAGCCAGCTCGGCCCCGAAACCGCCTGTCCGACAGGCCTCGTGGACGATCACCGCCCGCCGGGTCTTTTTGATCGACTCCGCCACCGTGGTCATGTCCAGCGGTTTGAGGGTTCGCAGATCGATCACCTCGGCATCGATCTCCATCTCGGACAACTGTAGTGCAGCCTCCTGGCACAGATAGAACCCGGACCCGTAGCCGATCAGGGTTGCATCGTTTCCCGGCCGTTTCACCGCTGCCTGCCCCAGTTCAATGACATAGTCGCCCCGGGGCACCGGACCTTCTTTGGCGAACAGTTTCTTGTGCTGGAAAAACATGACGGGATCGTCGTCACGAATGGCCGCTTTGATCAAGCCCTTGACATCGGCGGGCTCACTGGGAATCACCACCTTTAATCCCGGCGTGTGCACAAACCAGGCTTCCAGGGACTGGGAGTGCTGGGCGGCCGCCCGCAGGCCGGCGCCGTCCGGACACCAGACGACCAGCGGCACCCTCACCTGCCCGCCGAGCATGAAGCGGATCTTGGCGGTTTGGTTGACCAGTTCGTCCATGCAGCAGGTGACGAAATCGGAAAAGTGCAGATCGACAACCGGACGCAGGCCGGTCAATGCCGCTCCGAGACCGACTCCGGCGATGGCCGATTCGCTGATGGGGGTGTCGATGATGCGGTCCGGAAAATTTTCCGGAATGCCCTTGAACTGGCCGAAGATTCCCGCATGGGCCTTAATGTCCTCACCGATAATAAACACGGATGGATCGCGGGTCATCTCTTCATTCAAGGCCTCGGCCAGGGCGGCCGAGCAACTCAATATGCGGTCGGGCATTCTTTCTCCCTTCTTAGCTTGTCAGCAGGTCTTCGAGCGCCTCCTCGGGCTCCGGGAAGGGGCTTTGGTCCGCGAAGGTCACCGCTTCGCTCAGTTCGGCCGCCACCTCGCGCCATACTTCTTCCTTAATATTTTCGGTCAATATTTTCTCCTGAGTCAAAAAGTGGCTGAACCGAGCGATCGGGTCGTTTTTGTCTTCCCACATGGCCACTTCCGCCGGCCGGCGATACTTTTGCGGGTCGCCCTCGAAATGTCCCCTGATCCGGTAGGTCTTGTTTTCGATCAGACTCGGTCCCTCGCCCTTGCGCGCCCGCACGACCGCCGTTTCGGCGGCATTTCTGACCTGCAGCAGGTCGTTGCCGTCCACAGTCATTCCGGGCATAGAGTAACCTTTGGCCCGCAGGCTGATATCTTCGACCGCGCAAGCCTCGCGATGGGGAGTGGTCGACGCAAACTGGTTGTTTTCCACCACAAAGACAATCGGCAGCTTCCAGATCGCCGCCAGATTCATTACTTCGTGCACCGGGCCGCGGTTGGCCGCACCGTCGCCGAAAAAGCAGACCGCCACCTGATCCGTCTGGCGCATTTTGATCGAAAAACCGGCACCGGCAATGATCGGCACCCCCCCCGCTACCACACCGTTTGCCCCCAGAATGCCGAGGGAAAAATCGGCGATGTGCATCGATCCGCCCTTCCCCTTGCAGTAGCCGGTCTTTTTCCCGAACAGTTCGGCAACCATTTTCTTCAGGTCGGCCCCTTTGGCGATCATGTGGCCGTGGCCGCGATGGGTGGTGGTCAGATAGTCGTCTTTGCGCAAGCAGGAACAGACGCCGACTGCTGAGCCTTCCTGGCCGAGAGACAGATGGATGAAGCCTGGAATCTTTCCGGCGGCAAAGAGCTCGCCCGCCAGGGTCTCGAACTGCCGAATGGTAACCATGGTCCGGTACATGGTGAGGTAGTCATCTATATTAAGGGCCATGAGATGCTCCTATCCTTTATAATGGTAGCTGAAGGTTCTACCGATTTTTTTGTGCGAAAGGGGTCAAGGATTCGAGGGTTCAAGGGTTAAATGCTTGTTTGCAGTAGACTTTATCAAAGCCTTAAGCATCCTTTCAACCTCGACAATTGCTCAATTTGCGTCCTATTCGTTTTGAGCATCTATGAACCCTTGAATCCTTGACCCCTTGAACCCTGACGGAATCATCACCTTTTGGGGAGATGATTCAAAAATTAAGTACTCCTCCATCAAACCTCGACATTCATTTCCCCGTCTTCATCACCACCGTCCCGTACACAACAAGGTAAGCAGTGGCAAGCATGAACGCCACTATCGTCCCCGGTAATACCCCGAAGCGAGGATATAAGAAAGAAACGCCGAGTGCATAGAGGATCAGCGAACCCAGTCCCCGCGGAAAATTCTTGATGATCGTGTTCACGGCGGGCCGACCGTAACTGATGTGAACGATCAGCATGAGGGGAAACAGCGTGGTCGGAAAGGCCGAAAAAAGCCCGGCCCAGCGCGGACCAACCCATTTTGCAGCGCCGGTGATCATCAGAATGATGACGGCCGCCAGCGCGGCCCGCAGCACCAGGACCCGGAAGGTCAGACGGACCGGCCGATCGATCCGGGAGTCTTCGATGTTTCGAAATATGAAAGCAAACGCGAAAGTGGCACTGACCGTAAACAGCACAGCGGATAGTTTCGAAAGGCCGATCGAATGAAGCGGCCCGATCACAGCAAAATATCCCGCCGTAGCACCGGTCGATGCAATGGGAATCGTCCATCGGTCACACCGCAACGCCGTCTGGTAGTACGCGTAAACGAAGCACAGGCTGCCGACCAATCCGGCGATCGTGTAAACGGCGCTCTCGGCGGCAAAAGCCGGACCGATTTCCAGACCTATAAAAAACAAAGCGATCGCCGCGCCCAACGGATATCCCGACAGAACGCCGGCCACTCGCGGGCTGACATGTTCGGCCACAACCGACAGCCCGACCACGATCGCTATGGTGACCAGTATTTTCATCAATACGAAGAGTGCCGTCATCGTCTTTTATTATCACAGCGCAGGGGTCCGAACCAAAAGAGAAGATTTTTGACTTGACACTGTATTGGGAATATTGCTTGATGACAAGAATTTTGTAACCGTTCACAGGGTTGCAAAGTCCGATGCGCTTCAAAACACCTCATTGTAAGCGTTTACAGGGTGCCGCAGATGCAAGGCGTCGGGCGCGCAGACGTACTTTTATACTTCAAGTGCCCGACAACAAAGCAGATGCGGTGCCCTGTGAACGCTTACAGAATTTTTGACAGTGATTGGCGACCATAAAACCGAAAGGAGACCGCTCATGAAATCCGGAAAAACCCGAATCTGTCTCGTCCTGATGCTTGCCGCCGCGGTGGTGCTCGCGCTGCTACCCGCCGGCCATGCCGCCGAATTCAAGAAGGAATACAAGATGCAGGTCAACGTCGGCCCTAACTTCTACTGGGGCATGGGGGCGACCAAGTTTGCAGAGCTGGTGGCCCAGAAGACCGGCGGCAAGATCAACGTCAAGCCTTACTGGGGCAGCTCACTGCTGAAGGGGGCCCAGTTAAAATCGGCCCAGATGGTGGCCAACGGCGTCATCGAGTGCGCGATGGAGTCGACCATCAACATCTCGCCGGTCATCACCGAGGCCAACATCTTCTCCCTGCCTTTTTTTATCAACAACTTCCAGAATCTGGACAAAATGGAGCGCGGTGAAACCGGCAAGGCCATTTTCGCCGCCATGGAGAGCAAGGGACTGAAGCCGCTGGCCTGGGGGGAAAACGGGTTCCGGCAGATCACCAACAGCAAACGCGAGATCAAAATGCCCGCAGACCTGAAAGGAATGAAATTCAGGGTTGTGGGCAGCCCGATCTTCATCGACATCTTCAGGCAGCTCGGCGCCGACCCTGTCAACATGAACTGGGGCGATGCAACCACCGCCTTTCAACAGGGCGTTGTCGACGGCCAGGAAAACCCGCTGCCCGACGTCTGTATCCCGGTCCAGATCTGGCAGTACCAAAAGTACATCACCCGCTGGAACTACCTGGTCGATCCCCTGGTCATCTACTGGAGCAAAAAGGAATTCGACGCCTTCCCAAAGGATATCCAGAAAGCCATCCAGGAGGCCGCCCTGGAGGCCGGACGGTTTGAAATTGCACTCGCCCGCGCGGGCATCGACGACGGCACCTCTCTCAAAATCCTCAAGGACGAGTTCAATTACACCATGGAAATCCCGGACCCGGTCGCTTTCGTCGAGAGCAAGGGGATGGTGGTGACCGACCTGACCGAAGCCCAGCATAAGGCGTTCGTCGACGCCACAAAATCTCTTTACGACACGTGGGTGCCGAAGATCGGAAAAGAAATCTACGAAAAAGCCAAAGCCGACATGGCGAAGTAATCCCTCAGAAAAAAAGCCCCTGCGCGTCGAATGGATGAGATGCAGGGGCTTTTCCGTATTCAGATATTAAATTGGAGAATCAACCCGATGACGCCGAGCATCAAGGGAATACGAATCGACTACTGGCTTGCGGCCTTGATGCTGTTTACGATGGCCGCCATTGCCTTCATCAATGTTTTGAGTCGCTATCTGTTTCACTTCTCTTTTGCCGCCACCGAGGAGATCACCATCAACCTGTTCGTCTGGTTGACAGTCGTGGGATCGGCAATAGCGTTTGAACGGGGCAGTCAGCTGGGCATGGTCACCCTTTTCAATATTTTTCCGAAACGCTTCAAAAAAATAGTGATCCTGGTCGGTGCCGGCTTGAGCGCCATTCTGTTCCTACTGGTCGACTACTACATGCTGCAGGCCATTTACGAGGAGCTGACGCTTTTTCAGGCGACCTCGGCCGCATTGGGCATACCCGTCTGGATTTACTACGCCGGGGTGCCGGTACTGTCCGTGTTCGTATTTACAGGCATCTACCGGCAAGCGGTCCAGCACCTGGAACGGCTCGAACGCGGCGAGGACCTCTAAATGGAAGCCGTCGTCATCGGGTCCATATTCCTGGTCCTCATGTTTCTCGGGATCCCTATCGGAACGGCACTCGGAATCGCCGGTGTCGTCACGATCTATCAGTTCAACCTCGGCATCGGCATGCTGGGGGTCAATTTTTTAAACGGTATTGCTTCCTTCCCACTCCTTGCCATACCATTTTTTGTTCTGGCCGGTGTGATCCTGGAAAAGGCCAAGCTTGCGGCCAAAATAGCCCACTTTTTCGAACTCCTGGTCGGAAAGGCGGTCGGTGGGTTGGCCATGGTGGCCGTGCTGACCTGCATGTTCTGGGGTGCGCTCTCCGGCTCGGGACCGGCCACAACCGCGGCCGTCGGTTTGATTTTGCTGAAACCCATGGTCCGCCACGGGTACGACAAGCACTTCGCCGGCGCAACGATCGCCAACGCTTCGGACTTGTCGATCATCATTCCCCCCAGCATCGCCTTTATTATCTACGGCAACATCACCGGCGTGTCGGTCAGTGCGCTATTCGTTGCCGGCATTCTTCCCGGATTGATTACCGGTGCCGGAACCCTTCTGGTGGCCTACCTGATATCCCGCAGACGCGGCTATCGCGGGCTGGAACGCCGGGGTTCGACCAGGGAAATTCTGCTCGCCTTCAAGGAGTCCCTGTGGGCGATCTTGACCCCAGTCATCATTCTGGGCGGCATCTATGCCGGCATCTTCACTCCGACGGAAGCGGCCGTGGTAGCCGTTTTTTACAGCTTGTTCGTCGCCGTGGTGGTCTACCGATCCGTAACCTGGCGGGACATGGTTCATATCCTGGTGGATGCGAGCGTCACCAGTTCGGTGATCATGTTCATCGTGGTGTTTGCCGGTATTTTTTCATGGACCGCTTCGGTGATCGGCGTCATCGACCAGGCGGCCGAAGCCATTATCCGCATATCGCCCAACGCCGCTGTGATGATCATCCTGGTCAACCTGCTGCTGCTGGCGTTGGGGATGATCATCGATGCCATCTCGATCTCCTATCTGGTCATGCCGATTCTCATCCCCGTGCTGGCAGCGTTCAAAATCGATCCGCTGTGGTACGGCGTCATTTTCATTTCGGCACTGGCCATCGGCCAGGCCACCCCTCCGGTAGGCGTCAACCTCTTCACGGCCGCCAACCTGATCGGCGGCGACCTCGATGCCATCGCCAAACAAGCCGTCTGGTTCGTTCTCATGG
The DNA here is from genome assembly GCA_963787235.1 of uncultured delta proteobacterium. Classification (GTDB taxonomy): domain Bacteria; phylum Desulfobacterota; class Desulfobacteria; order Desulfobacterales; family SG8-13; genus JARFQH01. Next base: position 44,323 of record CAWBCG010000049.1, on the reverse strand, counting down.
ACATCGTCGTGCTGCTGATCCTTTCCCTTTTTCCGATTTTATCCCTCTACCTGCCGGTTCTGGCAGGCCTCTATACTCCGTGACCTTGTAGCGGTTCCTGGCGAACCTTTACATGGCACCGAGTGACTGGTGTAATCTATAGTATTATTATTATTTTCACCGAGAAGTGTTGATGACCCTGAGACCGGCTTGCAGGTTGTTGATTTTTCCTTTATCTATAACCAACATCCTCACCAAATTTCAATATCCAAGGACCCAAACAGGTTTGTCATTTCGAATTTTGGTGCTTGTTGCTCTGTCATGAGTCCATTAATCATCACTTTTCTGATTTTTTAAGCGGCATTCATTTGCCTGTCGGCTACCTGAACGGCACTTTGATGGATCTGGGTGTCCTGGGGCCACCGTATATCACGAATTTGACCTTAATTGGCAAAAGTCCGGGAAGGTCAACTCCGATCACAGGCAAGCCGTGCAATGCTCACCAAGGATGGTCGGCTGCGGCAAGTCAACTGGTTTCACGTCGTACTGAGGGATTCCGACGATCGGATAACGGGCACATTGAGCATTGGCGAAGATGTCACCGATCTGCAGGAAGCTCAGAAGGCCCTGGTGGATGAAAAAGAGCGGATGAACGTCATCCTGAGCACATTGGATACCGGGCTTGCGCTGCTCGATTCCGAGCTGAACGTCGTCTGGATCAACAAAACCCTTCGGAAATTGTTTCCGGAGGGCGTTCCGATCGGAGAAAAATGTTATGCGATCGCCGAGAACCGCACCTTGCCCTGCGAAGATTGCGGCGCCTTAAAAGCTTTGGCAGACGGCCACGTGCACGCAAAGGAACTCGTCTCACGGGCGATTCACAACACCAGCCGGCGATCGCAAAAACCCTTTATCGAGGTCAACTGTGCGGCCTTGCCGGCCAACCTGGTGGAGTCTGAACTTTTCGGCCACGAGGCCGGTGCGTTCACCGGCGCCGACCGTCTGCGCAAAGGTCGTTTCGAACTGGCCGACGGCGGAACGATTTTTCTGGACGAAATCAGCGAATTGCCGCTGGAGTTGCAGTCCAAGCTGCTGCGTGTGCTTCAGGAAGGTCAGTTTGAACGCGTCGGCGGCTCCAATCCGCTTAAAGTGGATGTACGGGTAATCGCCGCCACCAACCTCATCCTGTCCGAAGAGGTCGCCGAAGGTCGCTTTCGCCCCGACCTGTTTTATCGTCTGAATGTCTACCCGATCACCGTCCCACCCTTACGCACCCGCCGAGAGGACATCCCTTTACTGGTTAACCATTTCGTGCCGCAAATCGCCGCCCGCATCGGCAAGAACGTCGACCAGATCCCTCCACACGTACTTGAAAAACTCACCGCCTACGACTGGCCGGGAAACGTGCGTGAATTGATCAACATCCTCGAACGGGCGGTTATCACATCATTTGATTCGGTCATTCGCCTGCCGGAGGAAATTGCTGAAACAACAAAGCCGCCTGAAAACGCTTCAAATGCTCAAACACAACCGGTCGACCTGCAGACCGTTGAACGGCAGCATATCATTTCAGTGTTAAACTCCGTCAACTGGCGCATCAGCGGCCCCAAAGGTGCGGCCAAAATCCTGGGACTGAATCCCTCCACCCTTCGCTTCCGCATGCAAAAGCTCGGTATCAGTAAATATTCTTGACGAAAATTTGGTTTTTAATTTCTGCGTTATTATGATAAAACTTTATCAAAATTATGATAAGGAGGTTATATGCCAGTGATTCGACCCATATCCGACTTGCGAAATCGAGCCATTGAAATCTCTGAGATCTGTCATCGTGAGGATCAACCCGTGTTCATCACGCGCAACGGGAAAGGCGACCTTGTCGTGATGAGTCTCGCACACTACGAACGGATGCAGACCACGCTTGAACTGTATAGAAAACTCGGAGAAGCTGAGGCGTTGGATGCATCCGGTGAAAGAGGAATTTCCCATGATGAGCTGTTCGAGAGGCTTAAAGAAAAATTAAAATGAGCGGGTCATTTGTTATTCGGTATTTGGCAACAGCGGTCAGGGATTTGGAAGATATTTTCGACTACATCGCAAAAGACCGACCGGCAGCAGCGGTTTCACTGCTCGATAAACTTGACCATACCATTTCACAACTGGCCGATTTTCCCGAAATGGGAGTGGTTCCCAAAGACGACCGTCTAAAAAGACTGGGCTACAGGTTACTGATCATCGAGAACTATCTTGTCTTTTATGTCATCAAATTCGAAACAATTCAAATTAGACGAATCATTCACGGTGCGAGGCAATACGATTTTCTTAGGTAAAATTATCTTCGTGAAGGAGAGTCTTGTGCGCCGCTGCGTAGACGCGGGTGCTGATGCGAAAGTTGTGCTCGCTGACAAGCTCGTTCAATAACGAGAACATTGGTATCAACGGCAATCATCCGCCTCGCCCTTCGTAGACCTTTTCACGAATCTTGTCCCATGAAGCATCCGCCAGTTCTGCCTGAAGCCCGTTTCCTTTGAACGTCGCTTTTCGCAACTTGAAATGTTGCCGGTGTTTGCGCTCTTCGATGACCTTTCGCAACCCTTCCTCGATCAATGCCTTGATAGAGGATTTCTCACCGGCCGCTATTATGCGGGCTTCTTCATAGAGGCTGTCAGATATCTCTACGGTTGTTTTCATACATAAATGCATAATATTATGTATATAAAGCTGTCAAGTTCGATTATGACGCTTAACAATCTGTATTTTAGTAAATTTTCAAACGCCGATTCCAGCGGACCATAATTTTTCCAAAAAATCTTGCCAGGGCAACACCTCCAGCCCGGATCCAAGCCTTCTCGGATATTTTTCGAGGCAGACAGCCTCCCTCACGAATTGCAATCTAATCGCTCCACTATCAAGATTTGACTCGCAATATGTTGCGATTCGTAAGATACCGCGAAAAAATCCTTACCAAATCATAATAAAAATCACTGGCCCGGCTCGCCTGTTTCTAATTTTTATTATTATTACAGAAGTATAAAAGTTCTAGAACACCCCCGTCCCTATTCCGGCATCGAACTTGCTCCACATTTCAATTTAAACAACCCCAAAATGAACGGCAGGCAATGGATGATCGGTCTCGAAATTTTCATGTCAATCCCATCCAAGCATCGGCACGAACTTTTACAAGCATTTGAAATATTTTCCTATAAGCAGGAAAACGACCATGAACGTAACGGCGGGTGTATCGACCGCAGCATATTTGAATGCATGGCCACACCCAACCGTTTTCTCTGGGCGGAAAAATGGACCGATTTGGAATCACTCGAGGATTATATGAAAACCGATCGCTTCAGAGCCCTATTGGGTGCCATTCAGGTACTGGGAAAATTGGACACCATTCATAAAGGTGAGCTTTCGGAACTCAACACAAAAAGTGTCCAAGTCTTAAACCAGAAATTAACAAGATAGCGGGTAACTGCATGACAACAATAACAATGGATGCACCGAAACGGAGAGACACAATAGATCAAAGAAAGACCGATGCCCTGGTGGATCGTCGCAGGGGTGAAGATCGGCGGCAGGTTTACGATGCAGACTATTTTGAAAACGGGGGATCGGAAAGACGAAAAGGAAATGAACGCCGCCGGCAGGATGAACGCCGTAAGGGATGCATCCGAGTAAGCAAATGGTCGAGCGTTTGTCCAAGTGGGTAATCGGCTCAACCCGAGGTATGTTCCTCGGCGATGTAACGCTCAACATTACGGTTTTAGCTGTTATCATAAATATGTTCCGATTGGAGCGTGGGTGCAACAGTAGAAAATCCCCCCTGCCCCCTTTTTAAAAAGGGGGTAACGCTTACGCACAGGCATCCCTTCTTGTCGCAAGAGCTGTGTTTAACACACTCTAGCCTTTACCTGTCCCCCCTTTGACAAAAGGGGGACAGGGGGGATTTTTACAAGAGCCAATCGGAAGAAAATTCTAACATTCGCTATTAAACTCAGAGTGCAGGCGCAAAGACGACTAAATGGCAAAGGATCCCGAGCAGCCCAATTGGCGTTTTCGGATCGGCGTGATTTTATTCGTCGCCAGCTGGTGCAGCCCCCTTCTCATACCACTGGTCGCAACTTCCGACCTGCCGACCCGGTGGAAAACCATTGTCTCTGGTGCGCTGGCTGTCGGGATTCCAGAAATCGGTACCATCCTGGCGATCGCCATCATGGGCAAGTCGGGCTTTGAAACGATGAAAAAATAATGTCGAATCAAGCGGCATCGAGGGGGTGAATTTGTTTGAGTTCCTTTTCATACAACCGCTCAGATTCCCAGATGTCTCTTGTGTGTTGAACCTTCAACCAGAATTCCGGAGTATTGCCGAACAGACGGGATAACCGTAATGCCATGACCGGCGAGACGGAGCGGCGTTCTCGCAGCAGTTCATTGATGGTCTGGCGTGAGACACCCAGGGCGGAAGCCAATGAAGCCGCATTCAAACCATAGTCAGGCATAAAATCTTCCCTGAGCATTTCGCCGGGATGAGTTGGGGTAATTTCTCTTTTTGTGGTGTTCGCTATGGCCATTTTCAGACTCCCTAATGATAGTCGGTTATCCGATGAGAAGCTCAAGTGCCTGACTACCGCCACGAACTGCATTCACCGGTATCCGCTGATCCAGCGTGGCGAGTTTGCCCTTCTTGAGGAAAGCCAGACCCAGGAGGTAGACATCGGTAATCTGAGCATGGGTGATGATCGCACCAGGTTCAAGGATGTCCAAGATGCTCATGTCTTCGGTCCAAAAATGATGACAAGGTGATTTGCAAATCTGGTCTAAGATCGAACACACTGCACGGACATCACCCGGGCGGTTGGGGTATTTCGGATGACTGGCAATGCGGACAAAGCCGTTTTCGGTCAGAGGGCACGTCGCCCAACCCTTCTGACCCTTTTTAGCAAACCACTGATGGGACAGTGCATGATGGACATGCATCGGATCAGTCAGGGCAAGCAGCAAATTGATGTCGAGAAGATAGATCGTCAAGGCAATTCGTCTCGCAGTTGGTTAACGAACTCCGTGGTCACGACACCGGCATCAGGCTGGATTGGGAACTGCGGCAGGCCGTGCTTTTTGGATGTGGGAGACTTTTGCGTCAATGACTGCCTGGCCAAATCCGACAACACCCGGCCGAGTGTCTTTCCTCGCTGCCGGGCAATTTCCTTGGCCGCAAGGAGGACATCTTCTTCAATATCAACAGTGGTGCGCATAAAACCTCCATGAATATACGGGATTCTTTTGTAAAATTTCGTCGCGATGATAACGAATTACATCTGATGTTTGATGTTATCGCATCAAGTGTTTGATGTCAAGAGGACGCATAGGCAAAAGGTCACGAGCTATTTACCTCGAAAATCCGAAACGACAATCCGAAAGGAGTATTCGATCGGGCCGAAGCCCCGGTTTTGATTGCGCTGATCCTGATCGTGGGGGTATCCTTCCTGTTGGGGCTCGCTTTGCGCTCGGCTGCCTTGAGTCGATTGGGCGATTGGATCGACCACACCGTGCTGAGTCGTTTGCCGGCCTATGCCGTTCTCAAGAGACTGACCAAGGGCTTTGCGAAGGAGGAGGCAGCGGCCTTCAAACCGGGCTTGCTGATCTCCGCAGAAGGATGGAAAGAAATTGCCCACGTGATAGAGGATCACGGCGACGGGCAGCTGACGGTGTTGGTTCCCTGGGCGCCCACAGCCTTTTCAGGGTCCGTAAAAGTCGTGGACCAAAATCGAGTGGAGATGTTGGACGCCAGCCTCGGTGACGTCTCCAAGGTTCTGAGCCTGTGGGGTATGGGCACGCGGGACCTAATGGGCAAAGGCAGCGCTACCGGAAAGGGTAAAGAGTAAACGGTTGTGAGACAAAGACCGGCTTGGAATCAAACTTAGGTATACTGGGATCTATTCCGTGTGACGCTTCTCGTAGGTCTGCCTTGAGTGGGGGCTTGACGGCGGCGAGCGTTCATGCGAAAAAGATCCGAAAAAAATGAAGACCGAATCCATAAACAAATGGCGGTTCCAGCTGTTGCTGTTGGTTATGCTGAGTTTGTATGCCGTCGTTCCGTTCTTCGAAAGGAGATTGCTTACTGATCTCGTATCGACAGCCGTATTGATTTTTGCCGTATCATCGGTCAGTGAAAAACGCGGGCTCCTGGTGGTTTTCAGTGTGATAGCGATTTCTGCCATCTCCACCACGTGGTATGCTTTTTGGTTTCCGAGCTATTCCATATCGGTATTGGTAAACCTTCTCGACCTGCTGTTCTTGATTCTGGTCGTGGCAGCCATTCTTGCCCATGTGTTTAGGTCTCGACACATCACACGGGAAACCATTGCCGGAGCCATCTGCGCCTATTTGCTGATCGGAGCGATGTGGGCAAACGTATTTTCGATCGTAGAAAATGTGATGCCGGGTTCCTTTGCCGACAATTCTATCGAAGCCGACGCGGCGTCCGGTCCGGAACCGATACGCGACCAGTCCAACCGGTTCACTTATTTCAGCCTTGTGACGCTGACCACGCTCGGGTACGGCGACATCACGCCGGTGACCCAACCGGCCAAAAATTTGGCGGCTCTGGAAGCCATTTTCGGACAACTTTACCTGGCGGTGTTGATTGCTCGTCTGGTCAGCCAACAGGCACTTACGGATAAAGAGCACGGAGATTGAACCCTGTAATTTACACTTACGCGAACTGAAAAAAATGGAGGAACGAAAAATGAAGCGATTTGCCGTCATCTTATTTGCCGCAGTTGCCATGATGGGGATGGGCGTCACGTTGACGAGTTGCGGCAGTACAACCAAAACAGAGATCAAGGAATCGCCCAAGACGACATTGGGACAGGAATTGATCGATCTCGAAGCGGCTTACAATAAAGGCGTCATCACCAAAGACGAATACGAAAAACAGAAGAAGGCGCTGTTAAAGAGTCGGTCCAAGTAGTGTTCATCCAGAAACGGCATCTTTCGGCCCGGGCCGGTGTTCTCGCTCTTTGCACTCCTCGACGTAGCCCTGCTACGCCTGCGGTTGCAAAATCGCTGCGGCCTTGGCCGGGGCCAAAATCTACCATTTCTGGAAGGGCACCAAGTAGCTTTCAGATACGGTTCATGACAGGCTGTCCCGAAACCGGCCGATCATTTCTTCCAGACGCCATAGGCCCTGACGCGCCTCACGCATGGTAACCGCCTGGAATCGGATGTGGTCGTCCGGCAGAACCTGTCCGAGCAAGTGGAGATCGGCCGTGATCACGGTGGCGATCTTGCGGTAACCACCACTTACGGTTTCTCCCAGAAGAATGATCGGCTGTCCGTCGCCGGGGATCTGAACGGTCCCCGCCACCACCCCTTCGGACAGAATCGATTCGGCCATCCCGTCTTTGGCAGAAATTTTCGCCCCCAGGAGCCTTATGCCGGTCCGGTCGGAGTGGGTCGACACCCGATAATCCGAATTTAAGAAAAGATCCTGCGCGTCAGCATCGAAATGGTCGTCCTGGGGCCCTAAGACAACCCGAAGTTGCCAACAGCCGCGATAAGCCGGTACGGCGTTCAGATCGAACTTGCGTCCACCGGCCCCCAAAAAAAGGTGCGGCGATGCCGTCCACAGGACATCCCCCTTTTGCAGCGACCGGCCGCCAAGGCCACCGAATCCGGAAGACAGGTTGGTTGATTTACTGCCCATGATTTCCGGCAGTTCCCACCCCCCGCCGACAGATAGATACGCCCGGCAACCAGAGTTCAGCTCCCTGAAAGCGATCGTGTCACCTTTGTGAAAGCGGTGTGATTGCCACATCCTTATCGGACGGTCATTTTGGCGCCACCCCAGGTCTGCACCAGTAACGGCTATGACTGCATCGGCCAGCACGCTGGCCGAAAATCCCGGCAGGGTGATTTCCAGAACGGCTTCTTCCTCGGGGTTGTCGACCAGAAGATTGGCAATCCGCATGGCCACGCTGTCGAGGGCCCCACTCGGTGCCACGCCGTAGCGACCGAAGCCGAACCTGCCCCGATCCTGGATGGTTGTCAACGGGCCGACACTCTTGACTTCCATGACCGCTACGGTTGCCAATTTTCGTAGGTCTCCATTTCGATGGGATAGAAATTGACGGCATCGCCTATTTCGAGCGGTGTCGGCGGCCATGCTGCAGGGTCGAACAACCTGACCGGCGTGCGCCCTATGATCTGCCAGCCCCCCGGGCTTGCGACGGGGTAGATGCCGGTCTGCCGTTGGGCGATCCCCACCGAGCCCTGCGGGACGCGGGTCCGGGGTGTATCACGGCGCGGAGTGGTAATTTCGACCGGCACTTCCCCCATATACGGAAAACCGGGAGTAAAACCGATCATGTAGACATGGTAGGTGGTCGCCGAATGATACCGGATGACATCGTCCGGTGTCATGTGATGGAATTCGGCCAACCAAAGCAGGTCCGGCCCGAAATCTCCACCGTAGACGACCGGAATCCTGACGGTCCTGGGTTCGGGTATCCGGGAAGGATCGGCGGTTTCCATCAACCGGAGGATGCCGGCCTTGAGGCCGGCAAGAGAAATTTTCAGGGGATCGAAAACGATCAGCAGCGCGGCGTAGCTGGGTATCAGTTCAACAACACCACCGAGTTTACAGTCGATCAGACTGTAATAGAGCATCCGTACGCGGCGGTTAACTTCACGGTTGATGTCACCCCCCAGTTCCACGAGCAGGGCACGGTCCCCCATGGCCCGAAATTTCGGTTGCTCAAATTCCATAATTACAGGAGGTTTTGCGGTGGGTTTATGTCGACCCCGGACGCAGCCAGGGTCTCCCTAATTTTCCTGACCAACTGAAGTGCCGCCGGATTGTCGCCGTGGACACAGATCGTGTCGGCATGAAGTGCGATGTCGGAGCCATCGACACAGGTTACCTTGCCTTCGGTCGCCATTTTACGGACCCTCTGCGCCGCCTGGTCGTGATCCTTGATGACCGCACCGGGTGTTTTTCGCGACACCAAGCTGCCGTCCGGGTTATAGGCCCGATCGGCGAAAAACTCGAAGGCGATCCGGATTCCGTGGCGCGCACCCATGGCCCGCAGGTCATCCCGGTCGGCTCCGCCAAGAACGAACAGAACCAGGTCCTTATCCAGATCGGCCAGCGCGGCTGCAACGGTTTCCCAGATGGCCGGATTTCGAACCGCCATGTTGTAAAGCGCACCATGCGGTTTGACGTGCTGAAGCTTCACCCCTTCCGCAACTGCAAATGCCTGAATGGCGCCGATTTGATAGGTGACGTAATCCTTGATCTCTTCCGGAGACACCTCCATGGCCCGGCGGCCGAAACCCATCAAGTCCGGAAGTCCCGGGTGAGCCCCCACCGCCACCCCGTGGTCGCGGGCCAAGGCAACGGTTCGACGCAGCACCGTTGGGTCACCGGCGTGAAACCCGCAGGCAATATTGGCGGAGCTGATCAGCGGAATGAGTTCTTCGTCGAGCCCGAGCTTGTAGTTTCCGAAACTTTCGCCGACATCCGAATTAAGATCAATTTGACGGGCTGACATGGTATCCTTCTCCTTTACTCAAAGTGAGCCGCATATTTTTATGGCACAAGTCAGGTAAAAATTCAAACCGCAGATTATGCCAAGAAAATCTCGGTGAAAATGAGAATTCTTTAGATTGCAATGGGTAAAACTTTTTGCGTTGGCTCAATAAAAACAGGGGGCCGGGAAATCATCCCGGCCCCCTGTAAAGTCAAATCGGCGGTGTGCACCGCATTCTTTAGCGCTTCGAGAATTGAAACCGTGCCCGGGCCCCACGCTGACCGTATTTTTTGCGTTCCTTGGCCCGCGGATCGCGTTTGACGAAACCCGCCCGCTTCAGAGGTTGGCGGAAATCAGGATCGATCTGCATCAGGGCCTTGGTGATACCGAGACGGATGGCGCCCGACTGGCCGTTGACGCCGCCGCCCAGCACCCGCACCCTGACGTCATATTTGCCGGAGGTGTTGGTGATGACGAAAGGCTGGAGCATTTCAGTTTTGGACGATTCGAGCTTGAAATAATCGTCGAGCGGACGATCGTTTATGGTAACATCACCATTGCCGGGTTTCACCCATGTTCTGGCAATTGCCGTTTTTCGTCTTCCCGTCGCGTAATAAATTGTCTCCTGAGCCATGAATGTCCTCTTGTTGTAGACTTTAAAATAAAGGTTTTGACTGTGTTATCGGTCGTCGGCGTATTACAATACAGCCGCCTCCCTCTGGCCTTGCCAAAATCTTTATCTTAAAGCCTACTTTATTGGTTGAAGGCCGTGGGGGCGTATGACAAACAGCCGAGGCTGCCACGCGCGAATCAAAGGTCGGTTAGAGCGTCCACACGTCGGGTTTCTGGGCCTCGTGCGGGTGCTCACTGCCGGTGTACACCTTCAGTTTTTTGAAGAGCTTTCGTCCGAGCTTGTTCTTGGGCAACATCCCCTTAACGGCAAGACGCAAGAGATCTTCAGGCCTTTTTTCGAGAAGTTTCTTGGCGGTGATCTCCTTAAGCCCACCGATGTATCCACTGTGGCGATAGTAGGTCTTCTGGTCCCATTTTCGTCCCGAAAGCGTCACTTTATCGGCATTGACGACAATCACGCAGTCACCGGTATCCGCATGCGGGGTGTAGACCGGCTTGTGTTTTCCCCTGATCCGGGCCGCCACTTGGGAAGCCAGCCTGCCCAGAACCGCGCCTTGCGCGTCTACCACCCACCACTTACCTTCGTTGTCTGAATTTTTTGCACTGACGGTATATTTTTTCACGGTACCTCGCTCCTGTCTTAAAGAATCGCAATTTTTAATAAATATTTTTACAGGTGTCAAGCTTATTTTCAGTTATTCTGTCCATGCATCATTGTGCCGACCGGACCGGCCTGCCTTGATAGATTGCGCCCGACAGGGTGGCAACGTATCCATCATGTAAAATAATAGTGGACAAGCCTTCAATCGTCATGTTAGACGATATTGTTTAAAAAATCGAGGGAAAGGAGGTGGTCTGTTGGGCAGCGTCATCAAGAAACGAAGAAAAAAAATGAGAAAGCACAAACATCGCAAGCTACTGGCCAAGACACGCCATCAGAGACGAAAGGGCAAATAATGTGGGTCTCACAGCGATTCTCTCTGATTACAAAAAAGCCACCGGTCGCCTGAAACAAGCGGTCGGTGGCTTTTTTAACCGGCAAAATCGGCGCTACTCGGGCAGTGATTTGAAATATTTTAAAAATTCCGAATCAGTCGACAGCACGAGCGTATTTTTTACGTCCAGGGATTCGCGGTAAATTTCAAGCGTGCGGACGAAAGAATAGAATTCCGGATCCACTCCGTAAGCCTCCGCGTAGATCTTTGTTGACTCGGCATCGGCTTTTCCCTTTTTTTCCTGGGCCACTCGATAGGCTTCCGAAGTAATCAGCTTCAGCTCGCGCTCCTTGTCACCCCGTATTTTCTGGGCCTCACCCTTTCCTTCGGACCTGAATTTTTCCGCAATCTGTTTCCGCTCCGCTATCATGCGGTTGTAAACGGACTGCCGTACTTCTTCGACATAATTGATACGTTTGATTTTGACGTCGACCAGTTCGATGCCGAATTTTGCGAGCTTGGGCTGCGACTCTTTTAAAATACCCTCGGTGATTTTCTGCCGGCCGATATTTACCGCCAATGAAGGCCGCCGCTCCGTCTGTTCATCTTCACGACCGACCTCGGTGGTGTTAAGTTCACGGTTGCTGTTGCGGACCACTTCGATGAGTCGGTTGGACGTGATGAAATCGCGCACCGCCGGGTCGATGATGTCGTTGAGGCGGCCGATGGCGTTAAACGGATTATTGACGGTCTGAAAAAACTTCACCGGATCGACGATCTTCCAACGGGCAAAAGTATCCACATAAATGAAGGTTTTGTCCAACGTCGGGATTTGCCCTGGATCACCATCCCAACTGAGTAAATTCTTTGGAAAATAGTTCGCATTCTGTATGAAGGGCACTTTGAACTTTAGACCAGGAGAGGTCACCGGGGACCCGATAATCCGGCCGAACTGCGTTACCACCACCTGCTGGGTTTCGTTTACGATGTAAGCCGACTGGTATACGAAAACGCCGACAACCAGCAGCACAATCAAAATGATCGGACCTGTTAATTTCATTTGGCAATCCCGTTCTGTATTTGTTTGCCGAGGTTGAGGAGGGGCAGCAGGTTCTTCTGGTCGGAATCGACGATGTACTTATCGCCCAGTTTCGGGTAGACATCGTTCATCGTTTCGAGATAGAGCCGCCGTCTGGTGACATCCTTGGCCTTGACATACTCATTGTAAAAGGCCGTAAACCGGGACGCATCACCCTTTGCACGGTTGACCCGGTCCAACGCATACCCCTCGGCAGCTCTGATGGTGCGCTCCGCCTCACCCCGGGCAGCCGGAATGGCCTTGTTATAATCCTCTCGGGCCTGGTAGATCAACTCCTCTCTTTCCTGGGTCGCCTGGTTGACCTCGTTGAAGGACGGCTGCACCGGCCCCGGAACGTTCGTCCGCTTTAATTCGACCGTGACGATGTGGATTCCGGATTCGGCCAGGTCCATTTCCTTCTGCAGATATTGTTTGGCCGCGTCCGCGATTTCGGCGCGTTGGTTGATGACCTCGTTGATGCTCCGGTCGCCCACGACCAGCCGCATCGTGGCCTCGGACATGTCTACCAGCAGCATCCGGATGTCGCGCACTTTAAACAGGTAATTGTATGGATCCTGAACGCGGTACTGAACGATCCAGGGCACTACCGCCACATTCAGATCACCGGTCAGCATCAGCGCCACGGTTTCGGTCTCGCTGGACCCCAGACGCGAGCGGGCTGTGTTACCACCGGAGCTGAAACCGAATTCTTCGGTACGGATGCCCTTGACATTGACCTTGGTGACCCGCTCGATTCCGAGCGGCAATTTGAAGTTCAGCCCTGGCTGAGCAGACCTCACATATCGCCCGAAGAGTTGGACAACCCCGACTTCATCCTGTTTCACGGTAAAGATCGACGACCAGACGGCCGCAAGAATCAACAGAACTACGATCAAAATCGGGCCGCCCGGAAATTTAATGTTTTTCAACTTTTGGACGAATTCATCCACGTTTGGCGGCACACCGCCACCCATCTTATGCTGCTGTTCCTTTAACTTTTCCCAATCCCAACTCATTTTTTGTCCTGTCAAAATGCCTTCCGAATCGACAGTAAATTCCGACCCAAAAGCGCGGTTGAGTATAATGGTTCACTCAAATATATCGTAACAGTTTGAACGCTGATGCATCCAGTCCGACACCGTTGCACAAACTCGCAATATCTATCCAGAAGCGGTGCAGGGAGAAGTTATAAAAACGTTCGAAAATGACGTAGTTAATAGAGTGCTGTTCACGAACCGACATGAGCACCCAATTATAGAACCATATCCTACCAAGTCAAGCGAAAATCGGAAAAACCACGCGACTAATGCCGGTGGAATGATTTTTCGAATGGATGTCTTTGCGATAGACGGTTGCATCTGATGGAATTCGACGCTATAGACTTTGCGATAAAGGTTTTGGACAGCGCTATCGGTCGTCAGTGTATTATTTCCCTCCGGTCTTGTCAAAATCTTTGTAAGCGTTGACAGGGCACCGCATCTGCTTTGTTGTCGGGCACTTGAAGTACAAAAGTACGTCTGCGCGCCCGACGCCTTGCATCTGCGGCACCCTGCAAACGCTTACAATTTAGGTGATTTGAAGCGCATTGGATTTTACAACCCTGTGAATGGTTACAAATCTTAACATTAAGCTTTTTAGATAATTGAATTGGGCTTATGGCAGCCTGCCCACCCGGTTGCAGGCGACATCGCTTGAAAGAAATCGATGAAGGAAAAAAGAGAAAAGATTCATTCGGCAGTTCCGATCGGCAGTGTCATCGACAAAATTCTGCACAGTCACGTTCCCCGGACAGCGGCTGAGATCACTCGTATCGGTCAGATGTGGGACAAGATCGTTGGTGAAATCATTGCCGAAAACTCCCGGCCGGCTGCTCTCAAGGAAAAGATCCTGTTGGTGCACGTCAACAGTTCACCCTGGTTGCACCACCTTCACTTTCTCAAGGAAGAGATCGTCCGGAAAGTAAACGACGCGTTGAGCGAAGACTTGATAGAAGACATCCTGTTCAAGATCGGCCCCGCCCCGTAATGGCGGTTACGGCTTGGTCTCCATCCACAAATGGCATCTTTCGGCCCCGGACGGTGTTCTTCGCTTCCTGTCGATCCTCGACGTAGCCCAGCTACGCCTGCGGTCGCCAGTTTGCTGCGGCCTTGTCCGGAACCGAAACCTACCATCTGTGGACGAACACCATATAATTTCCGAAGAAGGCTGTAACCAAAGCATGAAAGCAATCACGTCGGATACTTTTTTCGATGGCCGGTTGCAGGTCCGCCAATTCCGCAACGGCTATCGGTTCTCTATCGACGCCGTCATCCTCGCCGATCACATCCGTCCACGTCCCGGTGATACCGTCCTGGATCTGGGTGCAGGGTGCGGCATCATCTCCCTGATTTTGGCCTACCGTTACGCTGAGTCCACTGTCATCGGTGTTGAAATTCAGCCGGAACTGGCCGACCTCGCTCGCGTCAACGCCTGCGTCAACGGCATGCAGGCCCGCATTCGGATTTTATGCGAGGACATGAAAGGGCTCGACCCGGCGCGCCTTCCAGGACCGGTCGACTGGGTCGCCACGAACCCACCCTACCGCAAAACCGACTCCGGCCGTCTGAACCCACATCCGCAGCGAGCCGTTGCCCGGCATGAAATCAAGGTCGCCTTGCCCGATGTCATCGCTGCCGCACGGCGTGTTTTACGAACCGGCGGTAAATTCGCCACTGTCTACACGGCTGAAAGAATGGCCGAGGTTCTGTACCAAATTCAGTCGTCCGGCATCGAACCCAAATTCTGCCGCATGATTCACTCCGGCAGCACCACCAATGCCAAACTGGTGTTGATCGAGGGGGTAAAAGGTGGCCATCCCGGCATGGTTGTAGCGCCGCCCCTTGTTATTTATCGGGAAAACGGTGACTATACCGCTGAAATCGAAAAGATGCTAAGGCCCTGACAGGCGGCCGGGCGGTAAGACGTCATCATTTTGAATCTTGGTCATTGTGATTTGTTTGTTATTTGCTATTTGCGATTTGGAATTTTTCACCGAAACCTAAAAGTTTCTACACGATCAGACTTGGCGGCCAGAGACGGCGCTGACCACTGATTTGGTTGCAGCCAAAGTCCTGCATTAGGCTATGAGGTCAGCGGATTGATGACCAGTCCGGTGGTGACCTTCGGATAAAAATAAGTGGCTTTTCTCGGCATCACCAGTCCTTGATCGGCCACATCCCGGACCTGCTCCACACTCGTGGGGTTGAGAATAAAACAGGCGTCGAAGTCCCCGCGATAGACACGACCGACAGCCTCCCTGGCATCCGTGGTGTAATCGACAAGCTTTTCATTGTCGAGACGGGCCTGATCGAATTCCAGGAATTCAGTCAAGATCAGGCGGGTCAATACCGTGACGTCCAGCTGACGCAACGGTCCCGGACAGTCAGGCCCGAAAAGGTCATTGAGGTCAGGTGAATTCTTGAGCGTCAGGTAGTAGAAGGCCCGTCGATCTTTTACGGCCATGCCGATCGACTGCCCGATGCCGCTGCCGTTCAGTTTGCCGATGAAGCGCTCAAGTGCGCCGTCAAGCTCGGACCCGCGGAAAGATATCGTTTCGATCTCGAAATAAGGTTTCGCCGCGACCAAAAGACGATCGATTGCCGATGACGACACATCCCGGAGCAGGCGGTGCGCCGGACGGATGACAAGCCCCGGGTCGGCCATGCTGCAAAGGTACATCATGACAAAGTTGGCCGGATGCTCGTCGGAGAGATCCGGTTGGCCGGCATGCACCCAATTGCGGTAGTTCAGCGCCGTCTCGTAACGGTGGTGGCCGTCGGCGATGTAAAGTTTTCGGGATTGCAGAGCAGCGCTGATGTTCAACACGCTGTCGGAATCGACGATGCGCCAGAGTTTGTGTTGGAACCCGTCGTGCGCTCTGAAGGCGATATCCGGTGTCCGCTCGGACGATAGATGCCGTGTTACATTAATAAAGTCCCCGGCGTCATCCGGGAACATTGCGAATATCGGACTAAAATTAGCGTGACAGGCCTTCATAAGCGCCAGCCGCTCCGACTTGACATTGGTGAAGGTTCGCTCGTGAGGCAAAATGACGCCGGCTTCAAACGGGGCCAGTCGCACAACCGCGATCAGTCCGGATCGCGTGACCGGCCGGTTATCGATGGTGAAGTCGAGAGTGGTCAGGTAAAAGGCCGGCGCGGTGTCGCGGACAAGCGACCGGTCTGCAAGCCAGTTTTGTAGATAGTCGGCCGCCCGGCTGTGCGGGTTGTGTGACGGGGTGTCGTCTGCAGAGGTCTTGCCCAGAATGAGCCGGACCACATTGTGAGGACTGCGCGCGTAGTACACCTCTTGTTCGGTGTCCGAAATCACATCGAACGGCGGCGTTATGACATCGGCCAGATTGTTGATTTTGTCCGGATTGTAAAAGATCCCCCGGAAGGGAATGACTTCGGCCATCGTTGGTCTTTCCTTGTAATCAGGCTTCGTTGCGTGATCCCACTCTGCGGGTTCAATCTGTTTAGACCATCCATAAATAGCATGTTTTGGCCCAGATCGGCGTTCTCGCGAATTTGAAATCCTCTACGTAACAGACTTACGCCTGCGGTTTCAAATTCTCTGCGGCCTTGACCTGAACCAAAATCCACTATTTCTGGACGGACACTATTGACAAGGCGCCATCAGGTGCGTACCGGATGGGTTTTGCCCGGGCGTATTCCCGACATATCCGCAATTGGCGAACGAGACGCCGATCTGATACTAGAAAGGCGGGGTGAGTTCAAGGTAAAATAAGGTGGTGTCCATCCATAAATGGCCTTTTTTCCGCTGGACTTCGTTCTCCGCGTGTTTCCGGCTGCGGCGTACCCCAGTACGCCTCGCCGCAAACCCTTGTGTGGCCTTGCCCAGCGAAAAAAAATCTCATTTATGAATTGGACACGCAATAGTGTCATCAAATAACCATGAATGGGAATAAGGTGGTTGACAGAATTGTGCAGAAACGGTATTCAGGGCAACCGCGTTGGGTCGGGAAAAGATGCCGGAGAGGTGGCCGAGCGGCTGAAGGCCCCGCTCTCGAAAAGCGGTATCCTGTCAAAAACGGGATCGTGGGTTCGAATCCCACCCTCTCCGCCACATTTGCTGGTTCCCGTCCATTAATCACCTATTCCGCCAACTGCATGAAAGTCACGTTCTTTTTACCCGCAGATTTGTGGAGAGATGTCCGAGCTGGCCGAAGGAGCACGACTGGAAATCGTGTGTGCTGTCAAAAGCGGCACCGAGGGTTCGAATCCCTCTCTCTCCGCCATCAATTGTTTGCAGACGCTACCCGTATAGTTCAAAGGAAACCGGCCGACTGCGGCCGGCAGCCGCCGCCGAAAAGGGTGCTGCTGCAGGCTTCGTCTTTTCAAACCGGTCAATATCCGGTTTAACCTGTTGAAGGGTTATTATGTCGTATCTGGTCCTTGCCCGAAAATATCGTCCCCAGAGCTTTGAAGCCGTTGTCGACCAGGACCACGTGACCCGAACCCTGATCAATGCCATTGCGGCCGGGCGCGTGGCCCACGCCATACTTTTTACCGGACCGCGAGGCACTGGAAAGACAACCGTGGCGCGAATTCTGGCCAAGGCCATGAACTGTGCGGCAGGACCGACTCCTGAACCATGCAATGACTGCCAGTCGTGCCGCGAGATCACTTCCGGCAAGGCCGTCGATGTCTTCGAAATCGACGGTGCCTCCAACAACAGTGTCGATCAGGTCAGGGAACTGCGGGACAACGTCAAGTATATGCCGGCCCACAGCCCTCACAAAATATACATCATCGATGAAGTCCACATGCTCAGCACACCGGCCTTCAACGCCCTGCTGAAGACCTTGGAAGAACCGCCCGCCCACGTCATGTTCATCTTCGCCACCACCGAACCCCACAAAATACCGGCAACGATTCTGTCCCGCTGCCAGCGGCACGACTTCAAACGGATCGCTCTTGCCTCGATCACCGACCACATGCAGAAGCTCTGCGGGCTGGAACATTTCGACATTTCCAGGAACAGTCTCATGCTGATCGCCCGCGAAGCCGGTGGGAGCATCCGCGACGCCCTCAGCCTTTTAGACCAGGTAACGGCCTGCTCGGACGTAAAAATAGAGGACATGCAGGTGTTGGACCTGCTGGGGGTGATCGACCGCAAAATGATTTTCGATCTCGTGCAGGCACTGCTCGACGGAAATGCGCAAAAGGTGCTCGAAAGCCTGGATGTCGTTCACCAGCGCGGTCATGACATGAAGCGCCTGTATGCCGACCTTGTCGAGCACTTCCGGCATTTGATGGTGGTCAAACTGTGCCGTCAAGCCGGCCGCCTGGTCGACCTGCCGGCACATGAAATTCAGCACCTGCAGGAGCAGGTCGCCTCGGTTTCAACGGCACACTTGAACCAGCTCTTCGACCTGCTGTTTAAGGAAGAGCCCGCCGTCAAATTTTCAGCCCAACCCAAGATTGCCGTGGAAATGGCCTGTTTCAGGCTGCTTCAGGCCAAGCCGACCCTGACGATCGAATCATTGATCGAGAAGCTCGACACCCTGCGTCGTCAAATCGAGGATTCACCGGCCGACCCTGTCCCGCAGCCGGCAGACAGTAAGCGTCAGCCGACGGCCAGGGTCGGCGCCGATGTGGCCAAGCGCGAATCACTCGACGACAGACCGACAACGCATGCGAATATCGATGCGGTAGCGGCTGCCGAAACCCTATCTTCCGCAAACCTTCAACAGGATTGGAAAAAAGTTCAAGCCGCCATAGCGACCGACCATCCGGCTCTGGCGGCAAATCTACAAAAATGTCGGCCGAGACGGTTGGCGGACGGACGGCTCGAAATCGAAGTCGGCGGCAACGGGTTCACCCAATCGATGATCAAAAAAAACAAGAATCTGGACATCATCCGAAACGTGTGCCGGGAGACTTTTGGTCGTGCGGTGGAAATCGTCCTGAACGCTGTTGCGGAAACATCTGACAGCGCCGTAAAAAAAAAAGAGGAAAACCAGTTGAGAAACGCGGCCATGAGCCACCCGCTGGTCGCAGAAGCCGTTAAAATTTTCAATGGTGAAGTGCTCGGTGTGACAATCATAAAGGAGGATGAGTCATGAAAGGCATGGGAAACATGATGAAGCAGGCCCAGAAACTGCAGGCAAAGATGATGCGCCTGCAGGATGAACTGGCCGAGAAGACAATCGAATCCACCGCCGGTGGTGGAATGGTCAAGGTCGTCGCCAATGGTAAGCAGCAGATCGTCGCCATCCAGATCGAAAAGGAAGTGGTTGATCCGGATGACGTCGAGATGCTTCAGGATCTCATCATGGCCGCCGTCAACGACGCCCTAACCAAATCGCAGGAGATGGTTTCCGCCGAGATGGCCAAACTCACAGGTGGTTTGAGCATTCCGGGGATCTCATGATCTATTATCCCCCCTCCATCCGCAAGGCCATCCAATCAATCTCCAAACTGCCGGGAATCGGTGAAAAGACCGCCGAAAGACTGGCGATGCACCTGCTGCGGGCGCCGCGAATCGACGTCGAACAGTTGTCCCGCAGCCTTCTGGACCTAAAGAACAGTGTGCGGCTGTGCGAGCAGTGTTACGGTCTGAGCGACGCCGAAACGTGCGGAATCTGCAGCAATCCAGCGCGCGACCCCCAACTGGTGTGCGTGGTCGAACAGCCGGCCGACATGGTGTCGATCGAAAAATCGGGTGCCTTCAGCGGTCGCTACCATATCCTCGGCGGCTCACTTTCCCCCATCAACGGCGTCGGGCCGAATGATATCCGAATCCGGGAGCTGATGACACGCATTGCGAATCAAAACATCGCAGAAATCATTCTGGCCACCAGCACAACAGTTGAAGGTGATTCGACCGCCGCTTACATCGCCGACCGCCTGAAAGACAGCCCCGTCAAAGTTACCCGCATTGCTTCGGGCGTGCCGGTCGGCGGTGATGTCAAATACGTCGATCAGGTCACTTTGAAAAGAGCGCTGGAGGGCCGGCATGCCGTCCAAGACAAATGAGCCAGAAGCCATCTTCGAATGCCGACAATGCGGTGACTGCTGCCGGGGTTACGGCGGCACCTTTGTATCGAAGCGAGACATCGATGCCATTGCCTCTTTCCTCGGTGAGGACCCCGAATATTTCGTAGCGACCTATTGCCGTCTTTCCGGAAAAAGACCCCTGCTCTCCCAGAAAGAAGACGGGTATTGCATATTTTGGGACCGGATCTGCACCATCCACCCGGTCAAACCCCAAATGTGCCGACGGTGGCCGTTTATCGAGAGCGTGCTGAGAGACGTCGCCAACTGGCGGATAATGGCGTCGATGTGCCCCGGCATATGGGCCGAGGCGCCGGGAAGCCGGGTCAAGGAATGCGTTCGGAAAGCGTTTCGGGAAGAATCGACCGATAGAGGAAAACGACGTTAGCAGGAGACGACTGAGTCCCCCTACCCTAAAGCTGTTTCCAGTGATGAACTTCCTTCACCTTGTATGCGGCGCGGTCATTTCCATCGGATAAAACGCGGGCGATGATGTTTCTTTGCTCGAGTTCACGGAGACCTTGATCGAGGCTGTCCGCAGCACCATTCCAGAGTTCGGTGAGATTTTTGGTGGTAACCGGTTTGCCGACATCCGCCAACCCGCATGCCAGCAGGTAAACCGAAATGGTTTCCATCGGAAGGCCGAGATTGAAAATGGCCTGGTTCATAGCCGGTCCGTCGCTGTTTCCGTGAGAATGCATGAAGGTCTCCTTTCGACGTGCTGTCAGGATTAAATTGCCGGCGCAGTGCAATGTTTTCAATAATAATATTTCAACAACCAAAATCAACCGTTTCCGGACGGACTGGAGGGGAAAATGATCGGCATATTCGATTCCGGAAAATGATTCTGGAGGCTCGACCGGAGGCCGGGGTTTTTTCGGCGACCTATCCCCTCCTGGTGCCGCTAAGCGAGGAGGGTTGGGTGAAAAAACCGCTTCCGTTGACCACATTTTAAAGCAATCCCTGCCGCTCGAATCGTCCGCCGACACCTGACGACTCTCCAAAACCTAACCCATGCCTCCCTGCGGTTTCCCTAAACACATTGATTTGTTTTCGTGTTAGAGCGGTTGTGCCAGTTGAGTCGGTTAAGTCAGTTTCGTCAGTTAAAGGATATCATCGCTTTAACGACTAAACGCTCACGGCCCTTAAGCCACCACTAGTTCTGGGCTCTGAGTTTCGAGTTTCAAGTTTCTATTTGCGGGTCTGATTCTATTCTCGTACTAAAGCAATCAGTGGCACTGTACCAGGGCACACCCTTGGGCACCGCAAGAGGCTTGATACCGCAGACCTGTCACGTCTTTAATCAGGCCTGGGGCGTGATTGATGCATAAAATCCGGTCTGTTGAAGCGGGATGATGTCGCACAAAAAAGGGAGCCACCGGTTTTCTGCGGTATCTCCCTTTCTTTGCTATCAAAACAAGATAGACGGATCTAAAACATTATCGCACTGTCGATAAGATCCGGGCCTTGAGATATTCCCTGTTCAGACGGGCAATATTGATGATCGAGATTTCCTTGGGGCATTCGGCCTCGCACTCCCTTTCGTTTGAGCAGTTGCCGAATCCCAGCCGGTCCATCTCGCGCACCATGGCCGCAGCGCGCCGCGCCGCCTCGGGCTTTCCCTGAGGCAGCAAAGCCAGATGCGACACCTTGGCTCCTAAAAACAGCATGGCGGATGCATTCGGGCAGGCCGCCACGCAGGCGCCGCACCCGATGCAGGCCGCGGCGTCCATGGCCAGATCGGCGGTTTCCTGGGAAATCGGGATGGCATTGGCATCCGGGGCGCCACCGGTGTTGGCCGATATATAACCGCCCACCTGTATCATTTTGTCCAAGGCACTGCGGTCAACCACCAGGTCCTTGATCACCTTGAAGGCCCGTGCCCGCCAGGGTTCGATCACCAGGGTGTCGCCGTTTGCAAAATGGCGCATGTGAAGCTGACACAGTGTGGTCCCCTTCTGGGGACCGTGCGGCCGGCCGTTGACCACCGCTCCGCACGTACCGCAGATTCCTTCGCGGCAGTCGTGATCGAATGCGATCGGTTCGCGGCCCTCCAGGGTCAGGCGTTCGTTGACGACATCGAGCATCTCCAAAAACGACATGTCGGTCGAAATATCGGCGGCCTCGAAGGTTTCCAGAGTGCCGGCGGCCTCCGGGCCTTTCTGACGCCATATCTTTAACGTCAAATTAATGTTCTTCGTCACTTGTAGCTCCTTTGAGTCAGCTCAACATTTTCAAATATAAGCGGTTCCTTGTGGAACTCGGGGTCCTTGTCCGGGCCGCTGTGCGACCAGGCGGCCACGTGGCAGAAATTTTCATCATCCCGTCTGGCCTCGTTTTCCTCTGTCTGGTAGGCCTCGTTGAAATGCCCTCCGCAGGACTCCTGACGCGCCAGTGCATCGATGACCATCAGTTCGGCAAATTCCATGAAATCGGCCACTCGCCCGGCACGCTCCAGACTTTGGTTGAAGTCCTTGTCATCACCGGGAACCGTTGCATTTTGCCAGAATTCTGTCCGCAGTTCCTGGATCATTCCACGGGCCTTCTCGAGCCCCTGATTGTTACGGGCCATACCGCAGTAATCCCACATGATCTGTCCGAGCTGTCGATGGAAATCATCCACGGTACGCTTGCCGTTGATACTCAGAAGTTTTTCGATCCTGTCGGACGCTTCCCGGGCCGTATCCTTGAAAGCCACGGTATCAGGGGTTACGCTGCTGAATGAAGTGCGGGCAATGTATCCGCCGATAGTGTAAGGGATCACGAAGTAACCGTCCGCCAGCCCCTGCATCAGGGCACTGGCGCCAAGCCGGTTGGCACCGTGATCTGAGAAGTTGGCCTCTCCGAGCACAAACAATCCGTCGATGGTACTCATCAGGTTGTAGTCGACCCAGAGCCCTCCCATGGTGTAGTGTACGGCCGGATAAATCATCATGGGGGTCCCGTAGGGATCTTCACCGGTGATTTTTTCGTACATCTGGAAAAGATTGCCGTACTTTCGCTCGATCGCCTCGCGGCCGTCACGATTGATGGCATCGGCAAAGTCGAGATAAACCGCCAGCTTGGTTTCACCAACCCCTTTACCCATGTCGCACTGTTCTTTCGCATTGCGTGATGCCACATCCCGCGGGACCAGGTTGCCGAAGCTGGGATACTTGCTTTCCAGATAATAGTCCCTTTCATCCTCGGGGATCTGCTGCGGTGCCCGAGTGTCGCCGGGTTTTTCGGGCACCCAAACCCGCCCGTCGTTTCTGAGGCTCTCACTCATGAGGGTCAGTTTGGACTGATAGGTGCCATGGACAGGGATACAGGTTGGATGGATCTGCGTGAAGCACGGATTGGCGAAATAGGCGCCTCTCTTGTAAGCTTTGAAAGAGGCCGAGACGTTGGAGGCCATGGCATTGGTCGAAAGGAAAAAGACATTACCGTAACCGCCGGTACACAAAACCACGGCGTGGGCCGCGTGCGTCTCGATCTGGCCGGTAATTAAGTTCCGCACCACGATGCCCCGCGCCTGACCGTTGGCAACCACCAGGTCGAGCATCTCGCGCCGCGGAAACATCTGCACTTTTCCCAAGGCGACCTGGCGCATCAAAGCACTGTAGGCGCCCAACAGCAACTGCTGCCCTGTCTGCCCGCGGGCGTAAAAGGTTCTGGACACCTGGGCACCGCCGAAACTGCGATTAGCCAACAAGCCGCCATAGTCACGGGCGAACGGCACCCCCTGGGCGACACACTGATCGATGATGTTGTTGCTGATCTGGGCCAGGCGGTAGACGTTGGCCTCGCGCGCCCTGAAGTCGCCGCCCTTGACCGTGTCGTAAAACAGCCGCCAGATGCTGTCGCCTTCGTTGGTATAGTTCTTGGCGGCGTTGATGCCGCCCTGAGCGGCAATGCTGTGGGCACGGCGCGGCGAGTCCTGAATACAGAAGGTCTTGACGTTGTACCCCAGCTCCGCCAGCGAGGCCGAAGCAGCACCACCGGCCAATCCGGTCCCGACGACGATGATATCGTATTTGCGTTTGTTGGCCGGGTTGACCAACTTTAATTCAAAGCGGTGCCGATCCCATTTTTGGGCCAGGGGCCCTCCGGGAATTTTGGCATCAAGCTGCATGCGTTACCTCCTTCAGGCAATGGACAACAGGTAAATCGGAAGCAGGCCGAATCCCAGACCGACAATTATACTGAAGGCGATGCCGGCCCCCCGGATAAACGGCATGTATTTTGGATGGTTGGCACCAAGGGTCTGGAAAGCGCTCCAAAAACCGTGGCTGACGTGGATGGCGGCAACCGCCATCGCCAGAACGTAGAACACAACATTCCACGGATTGGCAAAAGTGCGCGAGACAATCTCGTAGATAGTGGTGCCGGTTTTATCGGCCAAGGTAAAGTTGCTCAGGTGAAAGATCACGAAAACAAGGATCAGGAAACCCGTGTAGGGCATGGTCCAGGAACCAATAGTCCGCCCGCCGCCGCTGCTGTTGACGGCGTAGCGATTGGGTCGGGATCTAAAATTCTGGTAGAAGAGAATCAGACCGCTGCCGACATGCAGGACGGCAAAGGTAAACAGCCCCAATTCAAACAGGGTGACCAGCGGACCCAAGCTGTGAAGGTGCTCGGCATAGGAGTTAAAGGCGTCGCGACCACCGTAGATAAAAAGGTTGCCGGCCAGGTGTGTCGTGAGAAAACCGCAGAATCCCAAACCGGTTATGGCCATCAACCACTTTTTGCCGATGGAAGACGCAAACGTCTGCGTGAACCAGTTCATGCATGCCTCCGAGTTCGTTTAAGTGCTTTAAACCAAATGAATTGAATAAGTGTTGGCGCTTCTTCTGTCAACCCAAATGTTTGAACCACCAGTTGTCCCAGGAGGTCTGCAGGATGTCCTTGGCCAACCATCGCCCCGTGGCTGTCTGAAGCCTGTCGACGACCGCCGGCAGCCATTTTCCAGGCGGTTTGTATCCGATGTCCGATAGCGCCTTGAGTTCAAGGATGAGCGATAGCTGGTCGGCGTCTCGAGCCAACCGGGCTTCAGGGGTTTGGTTGGCCTCGAACTCGCGGATAAGGCCTTCCACGGCATCCCCGAAAGACAGGCCTTGCAAAGAGTCCTGCAGGGCTTTTTCAGCGTTGCAGCTGACATACTCTTTGTTAACCGTATTCAGATCGCCGATACGGGCTTCAGTCAAATCGTGTACAAGACACATCCCGATCAACCGACCGCAATCCACATCGGCTTCTTTTTGGGCCATGACGAAGGCAATGAAAGTGGCGCTGTAGGTGTGTTCGGCCACGGATTCTTTTCCGGACCCAAGAAAGCTAAAACCGGACCGGGGGATCTCTTTCAGCATTCTGGCCTGAAACAGTAAATCGGCTACTTGGCTCATATACGTACCTTTTATCTTTCTGCAAAATTTGAGAATTTAAATTAACCCTAAATGGGCTTTTTCCGAAAAATTCGGCGTCAACCGGCGGAATCGCTTGTGGGCGTGCACGTGCACACCTCCGCACAATTCCTTGATTTCCTTGAACTTGCAGAAAATGGCGAATTATGGATCGGAAACTTACTAGTACCCTTAATGAAATCGTAAATATGCACCAGCTTAAACAGTGAATAAAGACAGATAGAGAGAATTGCAACCCACTAATTCATTTTTCAGAACGGACCGCTTCGTCATGGTCGTTGTCGAAACCGGTAAACTTCTTGACACTGGGGCTTTAAACCTTTAAATTAGCGGAATTTATAATTCGACGGGGAGATTTTTCCTTAATGCCACAAACCGATATCGATATCATCCACATTTTTCTAAATGCTGGAATAGTGGTTCAGTTGGTGTTGCTGCTGCTGTTATTTTTTTCAATTACCTCTTGGGCCATCATACTCATAAAAATGCGCTACATCGGCAAAGCACTTAAAGAATCGGCCCAATTCATCGATTTTTTCTGGAAAAGCAGGGATCTGTCAAACGCATTCGTAAAAGCCAAACAACTCAACGCCAGCCCGATCGCACGCATTTTTAGAATGGGTTACCTGGAACTCAAAAAGCTCAGCCAATCGGGCATTTCCGTATCGATGCCCTTACCGTCGGCTTCCGACACCCCATCGCTCGGCTCCCAGACTTCCGGTATCGAAAACGTCAAACGCACGCTTCGCCGGGCGATCAACACCGAAATGACCCGCTTGACTCAAATGGTGCCTTTCCTGGCCACAACCGGCAATACGACGCCCTTCATCGGCTTGTTCGGCACCGTTTGGGGTATCATGCACTCGTTTCGCAGCATCGGCCTCAAAGGCTCGGCAAATCTGGCCGTCGTTGCCCCCGGTATATCGGAAGCCTTGATCGCTACGGCAGCCGGATTGGCGGTGGCCATTCCATCGGTCATTGCTTTCAATTATTTCAACCAGAAAATTCGGGTCATCGAATCCGAGCTGCAGAGCTTCTCGGCCGACTTTTTGAATATCGTGGAGCGGGATATTTTGAGAATCGAGAGGAGAAAAAGTTGACATCCGGCGGTAACAACAACAGTTTTATGTCGGACATCAATGTCACCCCCTTCGTCGACGTGATGCTGGTGCTCCTGATAATCTTCATGGTAACAGCGCCGATGATGACTCAAGGCGTCGACGTGGCATTGCCGGAGGCCACAGCCGAACCCCTGCCGGCGGAAAAAGAGCAACTGATTATATCCATCGACAATAAGGCCACCGTTTTTATAAACGATGTACCGGTGACTGTTGACGACCTCAACGAAAAGTTGAAGAGAATTATGAGCAACCGCAGCGACCGCGAGGTCTACCTGAAGGCGGATAAGGATATCCCTTACGGAACGGTCGTCCGGGTCATGTCCGAAATCAAATTGGCCGGTGTGGAAAAGCTCGGAATGGTGACCATACCGCCAACCAAAGAAGAAAAAATTAACAAAAAGTAGTGGCCGCAATGAAGAAACGCGTGTCACACGCAGCCTCGAGCCGAATCGCCAGCGTCGATGTCGGCAACCGGACGCTGTTCTTTTACATCGGAATATCGTTGCTGCTCCACATCGTCCTTATGACCGTATTCGTTGTCATGCCGGCGTTGACGCCTTCAAGGAGATACATTCCATCGGCC
This sequence comes from uncultured delta proteobacterium, assembly GCA_963787235.1. GTDB lineage: Bacteria > Desulfobacterota > Desulfobacteria > Desulfobacterales > SG8-13 > JARFQH01. Next base: position 17,005 of record CAWBCG010000049.1, on the reverse strand, counting down.
GTCAACGTCACTCTTGTTTCGCTTCCGGCCTTGGGGAACGGAGCCGCCAAGGCCCCTGCCCCCGAAAAACCGGTCGTAGAATCAACGGTTCCCGAAAAACCTCCCGTAAAAAAGGAGTCGGTCGTCAAACCTGTACCTGTCAAGCCCCCGGCACCACCGCCGAAACCCGAGGCGGAAGTATCGACGGCACCGACACCAAAACCGGGGAAAAAACAAAAGGAATCTTTGAAACACAAGACGTTCAAGCCTTCCAAGGTGATCAAAGACGCCGTTTCAAAAATGGAAAAAGAAGTCGAGGAAACGCGTCCTTCCAAACTGGAAGAAACATTGAGCCGCTTGAAACAACAAGTTGAGAAAGAAGACCGCAGTCGGGAGACGGACACCGGGGTCGACACCGGTCAGGCCGGAACGGTGATCGGCAGCCCGAGCGGTAGTGGTCTCACTTCGGGCCAATTTCGAAGCCGGGTTCAGGTCTACCAGGCCGAAATTGCCTATCAGGTTCAAAAAAACTGGGTCTTTTCCGAATTGATGAGCGGCGGTCGGACAGACCTCGAGGCAGTGCTCGGATTCAAAATCAAACCGAACGGAGAGATCAGCGACATCTGGTTCGATCAAAGATCCGGCAACACCTATCTGGATGAATCGGCTTATCGCGCGATCGTCAAGTCAAACCCGTTGCCGCCGCTGCCCAAGGGCCTGTTTGGCGGCGATTATACCGTTGGCATCCGGTTCGGGCCAAAGGGCATAAAGTGATCGTAACCGTTCACAGGGTTGCAAAGTCCGATGCGCTTCAAACCACCTCATTGTAAGCGTTTACAGGGTGCCGCAGATGCACGGCGTCGGGCAAGCAGACGTATTTTTGTACTTCAAGTGCCCGACAACAAAGCAGATGCGGTGCCCTGTGAATGCTTACAAGTGATCAATAAACCTGCAGCAGCAACAGGGCTCAAGGAATCATACGCATGATCAAAGGGAGTGGACATATTTTACGGGTGGCGACGGTCTGCATTGTTCTGCTCTTGCCCGCAGTTGTTTTCGGACAATACGACTATATCGATATCAACAACCCGTTTTCGCGTAAAATACCGATGGCCATACCGGCTTTTGCGGCCCTGAACCCCGATGGGACAGATCCGGCTCTTCTAAAAAAAGCAACCGATATCCTTACAAATTCATTAGATTTCACCGGTTTTTTCAACATGCTCGACCGCGGCGCCTATCTGCTCGAACCGGGCAATCCAGTCATCACGAGCAACCAAATCAATTTCCGCAATTGGACCACAATTGGGGCCGAATTGCTGGTGACCGGCGGCTTGTCGCAAACCGGATCGCTCGTCGATATCGAGCTACGGCTTTTCGATACACTCACGGGCAAACGGCTGCTGGGCAAACGCTACCACGGTACAGTGGATGATGTCAGGCCGATTATCCTTCGATTCTGCAACGAGGTGATCCTGCAACTTACCGGCAAACGCGGCGTATTCGACAGCAAGATCGCCTTCGTCTCCAATGGGAGCGGCAACAAGGAAATTTATATCTGCGATTTCGACGGCAGCAGCCCGGTGCCGTTCACACGTCACGGAACCATCAGTTTGTCTCCCGCCTGGTCCTCGGACGGCAAGTGGATCGCTTACACGACCTACGTCAACAAAAAACCGGACATTTTCATCCACAGCACGGTGGGCAGCGAGAAGGTGGCCATTGAAGAGAAGGGAATCAACATTACCCCTTCGTGGGTTCCCGGTCAGTTCACCCTGTCGGCCACGATGTCCTTCGCGGGAAATCAAGAAATTTATTTGTTGACGGGTTCGGGGAAAATTATTAAAAAGATTACAAACAATTGGGCCAGCGATCTTTCTCCAAGTTGGGCGCCTGACGCTGAGAAAATGGCTTTCGTGTCAAACCGAACCGGAGCGCCGCAGATTTATATCCAGGATATCAAAACCGGCCAGGTCGAACGCTTGACATTCGAAGGCAACTACAACACCCAGCCGAGTTGGTCGCCTGCCGGAGATCGCATTGCTTATACGTCAATGGCCGGCAGCCGTAACGATATTTTTACCATCGATCTGAAACGGCGGCAACCCTTGCAGTTAACTCAGGACTCCGGCAATAACGAATCACCTTCCTGGTCACCAGACGGCAGCCTGATAGCATTCAGTTCAACACGTGAAGGCCCCGCGAGGATTTACGTGATGACCGCTTTCGGTGCCGACCAAAGACGACTGCTCACCATGTCCGGTGACCAGTCAAGTCCGAGTTGGTCACCGAATTTAAGTAAATATTAATACAAGCGAGGATTTGAAAGGAGGAAAAGATGAGAAACAAATTATGGATTTTTCTGGCCCTGTTTTTGGTAATTCCTGTTCTGTTGGGAACGGTTTCATGCGCAAAAAAGACCGTCACCAAAGAAGAACCGAAGCCAGTAATGGCTCCGGCCCCGGCGCCACCGCCGCCGCCCCCTCCGGTTGAAGATAAGGCCGCGAAGGAGTTTGAAATGGCGAAGAGCGAATTTCTGAGTGATAACATTTACTTCGCCTTCGACAAATCCAATCTGGATGACATGGCCCAAGCGACGTTGAAGAAAAAAGCGGAATTTTTAAAGACCTATCCGGATGTTTACACCACGATCGAGGGCAACTGCGACGAGCGCGGTACCGCCGAATACAACCTCGCGCTGGGTGAACGGCGTGCCGAAAGCGCCAAATCATTCCTGGTCGATTTGGGAGTCGAAGCCTATCGCATTTCAACCGTCAGCTACGGTGAAGAACGGCCGGTTTGCACCGAGCATAATGAAGAGTGCTGGTCCAAGAACAGGCGAGACAATTTCGTCATCAATTAGGCAGCCGGTAAATCATGCTTCCTGTCTGGCGGTTGGGTTCACCGAACCGCCAGACAGGGATAAAATCCTTACAAGCGCCATTCAGGCCTGCACGAAATTCGCTTAACTCGCAAATTGGATCCACCGGTGCCCTGCGAGTAAACGAAGCGGGTGCAGGGTGTTTGGCGCCCGTTTAAGAGCCCAAGTATCATGCATCCGCCGCTTTTCGCTTGATTCATGTCGCCGCCAGGCCAAACGCGTCGAACGTGATATCATTTTTTTACGACCATCCTTATTTTGAAAATCGAATCACCATCATGAAACAAAATTATTTTACCCATCTTCTTTTTTGTATCATCGTTATTGCGGGTTGTGCCGGTCGCACCGATGTTATCGTTCTCGATGACCGGTTGGCCGCCGTGGAAGGACAACTGGCGCGTCAGAAAGCACAGATCGAAAAGTTTGGTCAAACCACCGAAAACAAGGAACAAAATATCCGCGGCCAAACAGCTAACCTCAGGGTTGAGATCGAATCCATGCGCGAGCAAATCGGGGCGATCAACGGCAGGCTCGAAGAAGTCGAGTACCGGGTCAAACAGGAAAAAGATGCGTCCGGATTAACGGAACTCGATCGACTCAAAGAAGATACGCGCGCCATGAACAGCCGTGTCACCAGCATCGAGCAGTACCTGGACATGGGTGGCGCCGCCAAATCCACAGCCGTCAAACCTGCCCCGGCTATTGTTCCTGCGGCAAGGGTCCCGCTCGCGAGCCTTTCCGAGCAGGCGCTCTACGATCAAGCCAAGCAGGCCTTCGACGCCGGTGAACTCGAAAAGGCTCGGCAAGGCTTTCAGGAGTTTACCAAACGCTTTCCGGATTCCAAAAATGCCGACAATGCCCAGTTCTGGATCGGGGAGATTTACTACCGGGAAAAGTGGTACGAAAAAGCCATCGTCGAATACCAAAAGGTCGTTGAAGACTACCCCAAGGGGAACAAAATCAGGTCTGCCATGCTGAAGCAGGGATACGCCTTTTTAAACATCGGTGACAAAGCAAACGCCCGGCTCATTCTCAAGGATTTGATCAGAAAGTACCCCAACACAACCGAGGCTCAGTTGGCGACACAGAAGTTGAGCCAGATCAAGTAGTTTTCTTATGCATAACTCGGGAGAATGAAAATCATCGGCATCGACCCCGGTTTGTCGTCAACCGGTATAGGAATCGTCAACGGAGCCGGCGTCAATATCAGCGGCTGCTCCTACGGCAGCATCAATACCTCCAAAAAATCGCCCCTGCCTGGCCGGTTGCGCGAAATTTATGACCGGCTTTTCGCTCTTTTGAAGGTCGAAAAGCCGGACCTTATGGTCGTCGAGGATGTTTTCTCGCTAAAACAGTACCCCAAATCGGGTATCATTCTGGGTCAAGTTTCAGGTGTTATTTTGCTCGCCGGGATGCAGATCGGTATGACGGCCCTGGAAGTGCCGGTTAGAGAAGCCAAAAAAGTCTTGACCGGAAACGGCAGCGCCACCAAAATGCAGCTCGAAAAATCCGTTCGAAACTTGTTGAAATTGTCCTCTCCTATCCGACCGCTGCATGCCTCAGACGCTCTCGGACTGGCTCTGATCGGCCTGTATCGCTGCGGCCGCCGACACTGTCTAAAGTAAGTGACGTGGTCAAAATGAATCGAATCATCTTGCTTGTCGTTAGTATCAAACATAAAGCCGCGCTATGATCGGTTACCTTGAAGGCAGCCTGTTGAAAATCGGAGAAGACCGAATTTTACTTCTTGCAAACCAAGTGGGCTATGAAGTTCTACTGCCAGCCTATGTGGTCGAGCGCATGCACTCCAGCAATGTCGGCGACCCGTTGGCCCTATACATTTACTACCAGCAGACCGAGCGACAACCCAAGCCCGTTTTGATCGGCTTCAACTCCGAAGAAGAAAAAGAATTCTTCCAGCATTTCATATCCGTCGGCGACATCGGCCCGTTAAAAGCTGTCAAGGCCATGACAATTCCGGTTGGAGAGATCGCGCGCGCAATTGAGACCAAAGACCAAGCCGCTTTGAAAAAACTCAAAGGCATCGGCAGCCGCACCGCCCAGAAGATAATTGCAACGTTGTGCGGTAAAATGGAACGCTTTGCACTGCCGACCGAGACGGCAACACGTAAGATGTCGGTCGACGGGGAAACGGTCGATGCCGTGATCGAAGTCCTTGTTTCCCAACTCGGCCATAAAGTTTCGGATGCCAGACGGCTGGTGACAGAAGCTCTGGATCGCAACCGCGCCATCATCACTCCGGAAGAGTTGTTCGAAGAAGTGTATCGCGGAGAATCGAAACCGTGAATGATGTTTTAAAATTTTCAACCGAAAACCGGGAAGTAGTCTCAGGCGCCTGCCTGCCCGAAGACAAGGAACCGGATATCCTGTCATTGCGTCCCGCTTGTTTCACCGATTACGTCGGGCAGAAAGAAATCGTGGAAACGCTTAAAATCGCGGTCGAAGCAGCCAAGATGCGTAATGAACCCGTCGATCACGTTCTCTTTCATGGACCGCCGGGGCTCGGAAAAACGACCCTTGCGCACATCATTGCCAACGAGACCGGCGGAACATTGACGGTCACCTCCGGACCGGCCCTGGAAAAGGGTGGCGATCTGATTGGTATTTTAACGCACCTCGAAGACGGCGACGTCCTCTTCGTCGACGAAGTCCACCGCATCCCACGGAATGTCGAAGAATTGTTGTATCCGGCAATGGAAGACTTCGCCATCGACTTTGTTTTCGACAAAGGGGTCCACGCCAGAAGCCATCGCTTTCGGCTCAAGCGTTTCACGCTGATCGGCGCAACAACCCGAATCGGACTCATCTCTTCGCCGTTGCGGGATCGCTTCGGGATCTTGCGCAGTCTCGATTTTTACACCGAAGCGGAATTGATACGGATCACCAAGCGCTCCGCCGCCCTGCTCGATGTTCCCTTAGACGATTTCGGGGCCGCCGAACTGGCTGCGCGATCGCGCGGAACACCGCGGATTGTCAACCGGCTTCTCCGGCGGGTCAGGGATTATGCCCAAGTTCGCTCCGACGGGACGATTAAGCGCGACACGGTCGAAGCGGCACTGGCGTTGGAAGGCGTTGATGAAAAAGGGTTGACCGACCTCGATCGTCGATTCATTCGGACGGTCATCGAATTCTACAACGGCGGGCCGGTCGGTATCGAAGCGATTGCCGCAACGCTGCAGGAAGAAACCGACACCCTGGTGGATGTCGTTGAACCATATCTTTTAAAAGCGGGATTTATTACCAGAACTTCCGCCGGCAGAAAAGCGACCGAGGGGGCCTATCACCACCTGGGATTCAAGATACAGAAAAAGCTGTTTTAATCTCGTGACGTTTTCGACATGCCGGTTATCACACTCTTGACAGATTTTGGCACTCACGACGCCTACGTAGCGATCATGAAGGGGGTGATCCTGAAGATCAACCCCCGGGCCAACATCGTCGACATCACCCATTGGATCGACTCCCAGGACGTTCGCCAGGCGGCGTATGCCATTGCGAGCAGCTACCGGTTTTTTCCCTCGGAAACCGTTCACGTCGTAGTGGTCGATCCGGGAGTCGGCAGCTGCCGCGCGGTTGTCGCCTTGCAATTAGAAGGGCAAACCTTTCTGGCTCCGGACAACGGTGTGCTCACACCTTTGCTCGATAAGCAACCGATCGAAAAGATCGTGAAGGTCGAAAACACGGATTACTTCTTAAATCCGGTCAGCCGCACTTTTCACGGCCGGGATGTATTCGCCCCGGTCGGCGCCCACTTGTCGCTGGGGCTGCGCCTCGACCAGTTGGGTGCCTCAATTGAAAGCGGTGCTCTCGTGCGCCTGAACCTTGTCCAACCCCGTTTGGAAAATGGGGGCCGACTTTCCGGCACCGTCATAGACGTCGACCGTTTCGGAAACCTGATAACCAATATCGGTTGGCCTTTTGTCAAGCGTCACTATCCGGCTGCCGATCATAACAGCTTGCGATTCGCCATCGGCGGGCACAGGCTCAATTGTGTGTCCCCCACCTATAGCAGCGTGATGCCGGGGAAACCGCTGGTGTTGGTCGGCAGCCGTGGATTTTTCGAAATCTCGGTAAACCAGGGCAATGCCGCCCGCTTCTTTGCGGCTCGAAGAGGCACCTCGGTTACCGTTTGGATGGAAAGTGCCCATCCACAGGCACCTTAGAAGCACTGATCAGTTTTCATAGATGGACGAAGGACCCTGCCAATGATGGATAGCAGAAAGAGCCGCACCCCCAAGAAGCCGATAAGAGGCTCGCGCAGTGATCGTCGTTGGGCGCTGGTGTTCATAGGCGAGCACAGTAAAACTATCGCCTTCAACCATTTGAAAGCCGCTGTCGTCGTTACCGCCTTAATCATCCTGGCCTTGGGTGGACTCGCCGGGGGATTGGTATATCTGTACCAGAAAGCGGCGGATGACATTCTGACACTCGAAAATAAGGTCGTCGAACTGAAACAGGCAATGCAGTCCCTGCGTGATGAAAAAGACATCTTGATGGCCCGTCTGGTATTGACGGAATCGATAAACGGGAAAAAACCCAGCGGAACCAAACAACCTCACAAACGCGCAGGCAATCCGGACGGCAAAAAGACGATCCTAAAACCTCAGAATGGAATCGAAACAGCCGCAGCTACGGCTCAACCATCACAAAACGAAACGGCCGCATTGACCCACAACGGTGAAAAAACCGTTTATCATACCGTCGAGCCAGGTGATTCGCTCTATGCCATCGGCTTCCGTTACAACGTATCGGTGGATCAGTTGCGCCGTCTGAATCACATTGAAGGCGACAGCACGCTTCATCCCGGCGATAGACTGGTGGTCAAAACCGAACCCGGTGAAAAAACGCCAATGACCGACCAAGATAAACCGGGGAATCAACCGCCAGCTGAAGGCGATCAGCGCATGACTAAAGCAGCAGGGGCGGACAGCAAGGATATCGGGGCCGATGTCAGAAATTTTATCACCGTGTACGAACCGGACACCAAAGCATTGCGGGTGGAATACGTCATCAGAAATGATGGATCGAAATCCCAACAGATCTCTGGCCAGACAGTGGTTGTACTGAAAAGCGAAGAAAATAATCCGAGTGACTGGCTGGTCCTGCCTCCGGTACCCCTTCAATACGGCAAACCCGACGGTAAACTCGGCAGTGCCTTTTCCATTTACAATTTCCGGACTATTCGCTTTAAGGTAACCGATCAGGAGAACGCCGATCGGTTCACACTTGCCACCGTATTCGTGTTTTCGACAGACGGCGACTTGGCGCTCGAAAAAGAATTTCCGGTGAGTATCAATAGTCGGCCTCGACAATGAAAAAAGGTAAGCGTTCACAGGGCACCGCATCTGCTTTGTTGTCGGGCACTTGAAGTACAAAAGGTCGTCTGCGCGCCCGACGCCTTGCATCTGCGGCACCCTGTAAACGCTTACAATTAGATGGTTTGAAGCGCATTGGATTTTGCAACCCTGTGAACGATTACAAAAAAAGTGTCCATCTAAACGAAAGACACCCCGTAAGGCCTGCGTCAGCAGAAACAAAAATGGATACTTCGGTAACATTCAAACCGGAACAGATCGGAATCGTCAACAAAGCCGTTGCACTGGCCGAGGAGCTCGTCAGCAATTACTACAAGATGTCGGCCAGCCAATGGCTCCACCGGCGCTATGACATCAAGACATTAGCCGAACTGGCCCCGGACGAAGTAGTCGGGGGACCTTTTGCCCAGATCGTCCGTTATGAAGGACGCCACCCCGATCGCGCGCTCGGCAGTTCGACATACGACCTGTATAAGATATGCTTGCAGGATCATGCAATCTTGGCGGCCCTGAAGCAAAAACCGGACCTGCAACTCCTCCCGTTTGTTCTCTACATCGTGACCCATGAACTGATCCACATCGTGCGCTTCAGCCGTTTCCTGCAGTACTTCGATGCGGCACCCGACGAACGACTGGCAGAAGAAAAGCGAGTTCATGTAAAAACCCATGAGATACTCGAAGCCTGCAGGGTGCCGGGACTCGGCGAGGTCCTCGAGTTTTACAACGAGTGGCGTATACCCTATGACGGTATGAAAGGCTATTGACCGACTTCGGTTATATACAAATGAATGGAAACGCAGATGATTCCTTGACAAAACGTTTGTTAATGTATACTTTTTAAAGTTTAATAGACATGTAATGTCTGTAAGCACCGCGCTTTACGGAGGATTGTATTAAATGCCCATCTATGAATACGAATGTGGTCAATGCGGCAGAATCAAAGAAGTCATACAGAAGTTTTCGGACAAACCGCTTACCCAATGTGATCACTGCTCCGGCAGACTTCGCAAGCTCGTGTCACACACCAGTTTTCATCTTAAGGGGACCGGCTGGTACGCAACCGACTATGCCGGCAAATCCCGCGCCTCTACCGCCAGCGGACCAGCTAAAAACAAAGCCGATAAACCGGCAGGTACCGGCTCCACCGGAACGGACACGCCAGCAAAATCATCCGACAAATAACGCCCGAACCCGGCCGAGAAAACCAAAAAAGCGCATCTGCCGCTTAGTGCTTCCGGTTTTTTTTCGACCGTCGGAGTTTGGCGCAGAGGCTCCAGGGTACCTCAAATGCACCGCTGGGGTGACGGATTATTTTTTACAAAAATACACTTTTTTTTGCGAAACATCACTTTACAACAAAAAAAGTATGATTATTATAGCTATCGAAATCAAGTGGCCATATTCGAATGTAAGTATTTGTAATAAAATATGATTCAACATTCAGTCCAGATGACGCGTTTATCGCTTTTATCGAATCTGCAGATCGATATCATTGGAGCCCCGGCCAAGGGCTCGCAACCTGTCTAATTTGACCTACTCAAACAAAATTAGTGCAAAGGAGAGAAAACGGTATGAAACTCAGACCATTACAAGACCGCATTTTGGTGCAACGGGTAGAAGAAGAAACCAAAACCAAGGGAGGTATCATTATTCCAGATACCGCTAAGGAAAAACCGGCAGAGGGCAAAGTGGTCGCAGTCGGCAACGGAAAGGTCGGTGAAGATGGCAAACGGACTGCCCTGGAAGTAAAAAAAGGCGACCGAATACTCTTCGGAAAATATTCCGGGACCGAGGTTAAGATTGAAGGCGAAGAATATCTCATCATGCGCGAAGACGACGTCCTTGGTGTAATCGGCTAAATTCAGTTTAATAAGAGCCAATTAATAAGAGCTAAATTCAGTTTAATAAGAATGGAGGAGAATCAACAATGGCAAAAATTATCAAATATGACATGAAAGCTCGTGAATCGATGTTGAAAGGGGTACGTACGCTTGCGGATGCTGTAGTCGTCACCCTGGGGCCCAAAGGCAGAAACGTTGTGATTGACAAGTCCTGGGGGTCCCCGACGGTTACCAAAGACGGCGTCACCGTGGCCAAAGAGATCGAACTGGAAGACAAATTCGAAAACATGGGCGCCCAGATGGTCAAAGAAGTCGCCAGCAAAACCAGCGACATGGCCGGAGACGGAACAACCACAGCTACGATTCTGGCCCGCTCAATCTATGAAGAAGGTCAGAAGCTGGTGGCTGCCGGCAACAATCCGATGGGCATCAAGCGTGGAATCGATGCCGCGGTGGAAACCTGCGTTAAAGAGCTCCAAAAAATGAGCAAACCCACCAAAGATCAACGTGAAATCGCCCAGGTTGGCACCATATCCGCCAACAACGACGAAACAATCGGCAACATCATTGCAGAGGCCATGAACAAGGTCGGCAAGGAAGGCGTTATTACAGTAGAGGAAGCCAAAGGCATGGAAACGACCCTGGAGGTTGTAGAGGGCATGCAGTTCGACCGCGGCTATCTTTCGCCTTACTTCGTGACAGACCCGGAAAAAATGGTCGTTTCGATCGAAAATCCTGCGATCCTGATTCACGAAAAGAAGATCAGCAACATGAAGGACCTGCTGCCGGTTCTCGAGCAGGTGGCCAAAATGGGCAAACCGCTCTTGATCATCGCAGAAGATGTCGAAGGAGAAGCCCTCGCGACTCTGGTCGTCAACAAACTCAGGGGCACTCTTCAGGTAGCGGCCGTTAAGGCGCCCGGATTCGGCGACCGCCGAAAAGCCATGCTTGAGGATATTGCCATTCTGACCGGCGGCCAGGTGGCCTCTGAGGATTTGGGGATCAAGCTGGAAAACATGTCAATCAACGATCTCGGCAGTGCCAAACGGATCACCATCGACAAAGACAACACCACCATCGTCGACGGAGCCGGATCCCGTTCCGCCCTGGAAGGCCGTGTCAAACAGATTCGAGCCCAAATCGACGAAACGACTTCGGACTACGACCGCGAAAAACTTCAGGAGCGTCTGGCTAAGCTGATCGGCGGTGTAGCGGTGATTAACGTCGGTGCAGCTACCGAGACTGAAATGAAAGAGAAGAAGGCCCGCGTTGAAGACGCCCTCAATGCGACCCGCGCCGCGGTTGAAGAGGGTATCGTCCCCGGGGGCGGCGTAGCACTGGTAAGGTGCCTGCCGGGTCTCGAAAAACTGCGCCTGAAAGGCGACCAAAAGCTGGGAGTCAAGGTCGTCATGCGGGCCATCGAAGAGCCGCTGCGGCAGATCGCCAACAATGCCGGCCAAGAGGGATCGGTTGTTATCGACAAGGTCAAAAACGGTGAAGGCGCCTTCGGGTACAACGCCGAAACGGATGACTACGGAGACCTGATCGAAGCCGGTGTCATCGATCCGACCAAGGTTGTCCGCTTTGCCTTGCAGAATGCCGGCAGCGTGGCATCGTTGATGCTGACCACCGAGGCAATGGTGGCCGATAAACCGGAAGAAAAATCGGAATCCATGGGCGGCGGCGGCGCACCCGGTATGGGCGGCATGGGCGGTATGGGTGGAATGGGCGGCATGATGTAAGACGCCGGTCAACCCATCATCGTCGCAGCCATTTTCAGGCTGGATTAAAACCCCCGTGCAACATGCACGGGGGTTTTTTTGTGCCGCCTCGGATTTCTTGACTTTTTGGCCTAAATCTTTTAAAATTATATACAATTCATAGGGATAACATCAATTGATTCACAATTGGAGCTTCGAATGAAAATGAAATGGAAGCAAGTTTTCGGGATGGGACTGACGGCAGTTTTTCTGGCGACCGGCATCACCGGCACGCCGGTTTCCGGTCTGGCGGCCGATGCGCAGCCCGCTGCCAGGTCCAAGAACACGCCCGGCATTGCCGGTGAAATCGTCGAGACGGAAAGCGGCATCTATTATACTGTAAAGAAGGGCGATACCCTCTGGGATCTTTCCAGAAAATTTGCCGATACGCCCTACCTGTGGCCCGACCTGTGGAGTGGAAATGACCAGATTGCCAACCCCCACCGTATTTATCCCGGCCAGCGGATCCAGCTGTATCGGCGCGACGATGTCGCCAAGGCCAGCAAACCGGCTGCGACCTCACAACCGACGCCCGCACCTGTATCTACGTCGTCAAAACTCGGTCAGTTCGCCTTTTCACGCATGGACAGGGTCGGTTTCATTCGGGACCCGGCGGTCGTCCCCAGCGGTCGGATCTTTAAGGTCCTCGGCATTCATAAAATGATCACCTCCGGTGATACGGTCTACATCAGCCGAGAAGACGGACAGGTTCTCAGCCCCGGGCAGCGGTACACCATATACCGTACGCTCGGAGAAGTGCGCAACATCGTCACGGATCAATACCTTGGCGTTCAACATTACATTCTGGGCACAGTCGAAATCACCCAGCTCGAACCCGAATATGCCGTAGGTCGGGTGATCAAGGCTTTCGGACGTATCCAGAAAGACGACCTTCTGATGCCCTACGAGCGCCAACCGGAGAAGATCGCCAAGGTTACCCCACCGCCGGGCATCGTCGGAGAAGTTATTATGGCCGAAGAGCACAACCAGCTTCTCGGTGACAACGTCATCGCCTTTATCAACCGGGGCGCAAATGACGGCGTCAAGACGGGCCAGATTTTCGATATTTATTTTCAGGATGAAGCAAAAATCTACCCGCAGCAGACCGAAAAAACACGCCTGAAACCGGTTGTTTTCGGGCAACTGGTGGTCCTGCGCACGGAAGCCACCACCTCTACGGTGTACATCACGCAAACCAAGAATGTCATTCATCCGGGTGCAAAGTTTTCTTCACCGGAGCTGTAAAAAAAGTCTTTTAAACCACTTGTCCCCAATCTATTTCGCAAAAAAATCCCCCTTGAACAACCGTTAAATCGGAAGCTCAAGGGGGATTTTTTTGGGTCACTTCAAAGTGAGTTGATAATTTCACCAAAATGCACTCAGAACCCGCAACTCAACCCGCTAAATCAGGCTCAATCCCGCCATAGGCGGGACTAAACCGACACTCAATACTGCTCCCACGTCACTTTGAGGACTTCCTCAAAGGTCGTCGTTCCCTCCATCATTTTCTTTATCGCCGATTCCCGTAAAGTGAACATGCCCTCTTCGCGGGCGCGACCGCGCAGTTTTTCCACATCCGTATCGGTGGTTGTCAACTTCTTGAGGGATTCGGTATAGGGTAAAACCTCGAAAATCCCGGTCCGTCCCCGATAACCGGTGGTGCGGCATTTGATGCAGCCTTTACCACGATAGAGGGTCACACTACCCCTGTTCCCGATATTCAATCCCAACTCGGCCAGCTCGGCGGTGTCCTTTTCAAACGCTTCTTTGCAGTAGGGACAGATTTTTCGCACCAGGCGCTGCCCCAAAATCCCCACCAGGGTCGCCTGGATCAGAAACGAAGGGACGCCGAGATCGAGCAGGCGTGTCACGGCCGAGGGGGCATCGTTGGTGTGAAGCGTGGAGAGCACCAGGTGACCGGTCAAGGCCGCCTGCACCGCATTGCGGGCGGTTTCCAGATCACGCATCTCGCCGATCATGATGATGTCCGGGTCCTGCCGCAGGATGGTGCGCAGAATATTGGCAAAGGTGACCCCGATCCCCGGATGCACGCCGATCTGGTTGAAATCCTCGTGGATCATTTCAATCGGGTCCTCTACGGTGACGACGTTGTTCTCCTGGGTCGAGAGCCGGCGGAGGGTGGAGTAAAGCGTTGTCGACTTGCCGCTGCCGGTGGGTCCACACACCAGGACGATGCCGTGCGGCATTTGAATAAACTGTTTGTAACGGGTGAGATCGGTTGCAGTGAACCCGTTTTCGGACAGATCCTGAAAGAGAATATCCGGGTCCATCACGCGCATGACCACCTTTTCACCAAAAGCCACCGGCACGGTGGAGATCCGTATCTCCACCTCCACACCCCCCTTGTCGGTCTTGATCCGGCCGTCCTGGGGCCGTCGTTTTTCGGAGATGTCCAGCCGTGACAGCGTTTTGATGCGGCTGATGATGGCATTGTGGACCTTCTTGGGCAACTTGTAGACCGTGTGCAGAACACCGTCGATTCGCATCCTCACCAGCAAGATCTCGCGTTTGGGTTCGAGGTGGATGTCGCTGGCCCGCTGTTCGAAAGCGTAGAGCAGGATGTGATTGACCGCATTGACGATGTGCTGATCCGTGGGGGGCAGGTCCTCGTCCGACTTGAGCCGGACATACTGTTCGAGGTTGCCCAGATCGACGGAAGGCCCTGAAAAAAGATCCTCGGCCGCGGCGATGGACCGTTTGAACCCGAAGAACTCGTCGATCAGCCGCTTTACATCCGACCGCGGCGTGATCACCGCCTCGGCATTCAAATTGGTCACGCGCCGGATATCGTCCAACACCTCGAGGTTCAAAGGCACCGGAGTGGCCACGAAAAGGGTGTTGTCTTTTTTATCGATCGGCAGCACCAGGTGGCTGGCGGCAAAGTTGTGGGGAATCATGCTGGTGACCAGGTTCAGGTCCAGTTTGAGGGGATCGATCTTCCTGTAGGGCAGGTCCCACTCCTTGGCCAAGGTGGCAAAAATGGTGTCCTCGTCCACCAGGCCGGTCTGGCCGTCTTCCCGGGGTGCCTTCAAAGAGGCGATCACGTCGATGATGTCGACCTGGCCGTTGCCGTTCGAGCGGCCTTTGCCGCTGCAGGCCTTGCCCGCTTTTCGTTCGAGCTTTTTCTTGACGGCGTCTTCCTTGGCCAGGATCTCTTCGGCCTTTTCTGAAGACAGCAGTCCCTGTTTTATGAGTGTCTTGCAGACATCCAGAGAAGTAAAATGGAAATTCTGATCGGTTTGCATGCTCACCCTTTAACTCAATGCCATTAACTTAAGGATAGAAATTCCCCCCTTTGAAAAAGGGGGGCTAGGGGGGATTTCCTGTCCGCATTTTAAAATCCCCCTAAATCCCCCTTTCACAAAGGGGGCATTTGTTATGGTTCAGTCGATTCCGCGAACCCGATGGCCCGTCTTGAAGGTTTTTATGATAAAACGGGCCGGACCGTTGGGCCGTGCCGTTCGGCAAAGCCACGGGCCCGGCCCGTTTGGGTTGCGTTACGCGCGCCTTAATTGATGATTTCACGCCAGGAGCGGATGTTGATCGTCGGCTCGCCGGCAGCCTGCACCTCGTTGTTGTAGATCCCGGAACCCAGGGACTGCAGCCCGGTGGGCGTCCTGAAGTACAGGTGTTCGTCTTCCACCAGGGGTGAGGTTCGGATGTCGCCCACCACCTTGTTCAGCAGAACGACCCCTTCCAGAGTGACCGCGTAAATGCGGCCCTCGTTGCCTTCGGGCGTCAGATGCCCTTCGCAGGGGTCCTCGGTCTCGGCCGTGGATGTGCCGAAATAGATCTGGCCCGCTGCCGCAAAAGCCGATGCAAAGATCCGGTTGCCGGCCGGCAGCTCGATAAACCAGTCGAGGTTGTGTTTAGCAGGATCGCTCTCGCCCTTTTCGTTTGTGTCCACATAGGCAAAGAAATGGTAGCGCGTGGTGGCGGTATTGATATTCTCGTCGTAGTACGGATTGTCACCCGTACCAAATAAGACCATGACCTTGTATGCGATGTCGCCGCCGGTTGTTATCTCGTTGTTCACCACGATGGCCGGTGAAGCGTAAATGGGGTGCAGGCGCTGATCGCTTGGTATGGTGTTGTTGTCTTCGTCCGTGAAGTCAATGTTCAACACGCAGTGGCTGATGTCCCAGGGCTGCCGGATTTTTGGGGTCATCCGGAATGTTGACCTTGTACATCAAGCCTTTGTCCGTTGCCACGTACAGACGGTCGATGTACCCGTTCTCGTCCGAGTCGACGATGGCCGGCTGACCGCTGGGGACACCGCCTCTGCCGTAATCGACCTCTTCGGCGCCCTCAATAGTGCCGCTTTCGTCAAGGTCGAAAGGATCGTCCAGAACCACCTGGCGCAGCACGCTGCCGTCGGCGATGTCGATCATGTAAATGGACGGGAACAGGGTCGAATTTTCCACCTTGCCGGTGACAAAGAATGCCACCCACTTGACCGCGTCGGTCCCGTTCGGGTCCCTGATCCGGCCGATCTGAGCCACCGCAGGCGAGGAACGGCTGCGGAAGAGTTCCGGTGCGGCAAACTCCCACATGAATGTCGGGTTGAGGGGATCGGTCACATCCAGGCAGAAAACCGTGTCCCCGCCGTTACCCTCGGCCGACAGCAGCACGGTGCGCCAGGTGTCCGCCTGGCCGTCTTTGGGAGAGTAATCGATGTAGACGTCGGACAATGCCGGCGAGGCATCGACAAAAGACTGGTCGTCGGCTTTCAAGAGGTTGTTCTTCAACCGCGGCAGGAGGTTGGCCGGAATAAAGGCCCACAATTCCTCGCCCGTCCCGTAGTCGGGACAATTACCGGCATAGCTGGCACAGTAATCGGGAGGAGGAGTCGGTTTCGGTTCCCATTTGAAATAGCCCCTGTTTTCCTCTATTCCTGGGGTATCCGGGTTGTCGCCGTAGCGGTATTTTCCAGCATCGAAGGCGTGGAGCATGCCGTCGCGTGACCCGACGAAAAGAACCGAATCCCGTTCATCATAGGCGTCCTTGAATTCCTTGTATTTATTCCGTTCCGCTTTGGTCACCTGGCTGCCGAAGTACCACAACGGATAACCGGGTGGTACCAGCAGGGCCGGGGTGGAATGATCGATGGGCCCCAGCTTCCAGGCTTTTTGTGTACTGGTGTTGGGCTGTTTGTAGCCTCTGACCCACTGAACCAGCCAGTCGGCA
>CAWBCG010000048.1:0-16701 GCA_963787235.1 uncultured delta proteobacterium | reverse complement strand
GTTCACATTTTAATTGATGGATACGGTTTTCGCTCTCTGTAGGAAACTTAGGGAAAGCCGGGACTGCACAATTTCTCGAGATCCACGTAAAACCCCAAGCCGGTGACAATGGCATAGTGGTGGATATCGGCCATGTAATGAGACAACTGAAAGGCCGGCCGATTTATCCTATCGGAAGATTCCCTATCCGTTGATAATTTCAATATCTCAGGGTCTTGGCGCGGCCTTGCGGCGGGGGCAATAAACTGCCATCGGCACTCAGAGCTTTCCACTGCGGCCGTCGTCGCAGGGCATATCGGTATCGGAAAGCCGTTCGTGCTCGGCCCACTCCGGGGCTTTGGTGCAAACTTCGGTCTCAGACGCTTGGGAACGCGGTTTCTCCCCAAGTATCTCTTTGACCTTGCCGACGATGGCACCCTTTGAGATCTGTTCGAACTCCAGCAATTTATCGGGGGGGCCGCTCTTGGGCATCTTATCCACTGCCAGACAAAACACCGGTACTGGGTCCTCTGAGAGGGCCCCGCAGACCGCTTCTCCAATCCCGCCGGCCGGATAGTGGTCCTCCACGGTGATGATCACACCAGTCTCTTCCGCTGCTGCACGAAGTGTTTCGACATCCAGGGGTTTGATGCTGTAAAGATCGATGACCCGGACCGCAATGCCCTCACGCTCCAGTTCAGTTTGAGCTTTAAGGGCCTCGTGCAGCGTGATGCCGGCCGCCACGATGGTGACCCGGTCGCCGTCGCTGCTCTTAAAGACCTTACAGCCGCCGATGGAAAATTCTTCATCCGCGGCGTAGATGATCGGCGTGGTGTTGCGGGTGGTCCGGATGTAAACCAGTCCATGGTAGCGCGCGGCTTCCTCAACCAGCTTTTCGGTCGAAACGGCGTCCGAGGGATACAGGACCACACTGTCGATCAGACTGCGAAACATGGCGATGTCTTCCAGCCCCATCTGCGAGGGTCCGTCCTGGCCGATGGCCACGCCCGAATGTGAGCCGCAGAATTTAATGTTGGCGGTGGAATACTGGCTCATGCGGATCTGGTCGAACGCGCGCGACTGAAAAGCCGCAAAGGTCGACACAAAGGGTATCTTGCCGCGCGCAGCCAAACCGCAGGCCGCACCTGCCATATTTTGCTCGGCGATGAACATCTCGAAAAACCGTTGCGGATACTCTTTTTTGAATGTCTCGCTGTAGGTCGAGTTGCTCACTTCGGCGTCGAGCACCACGATGTCGGGATAAGCCGGATACAATCGGGCCAGCGCGCGGCCGTACGCTTTGCGGGTCGCGAGTTCTTCACCGGTCTGATACGACGCCGGATCCACCGCTCGAGGCGTCTGCGGCTCGGGAAGGCGATCCTCCGGCAGTGCTACGGTGCCTTGAATTTGAGGGTCGACCTCACCCAGCTCTTCAAGCGCCTGGGCCAGCTGGTCTTCATCGAGGACTTTTCCGTGCCAGCCGTCTTTATCCTCCAGAAAAGAAACCCCTTTTCCCTTCAGAGTCCGGGCGATGATCATCAAGGGGCGATCCGGTTCAGCACCGTCACGGCGGAACGCTGCGAGGATTTGCTCCATGTCATGACCATCGATGATCCGGGTTTGCCATCCGAACGCCTCAAGGCGCCTTTGGTAGGCCTCGAGATCGTGTCCGTACATGGTTTCGCCGCGCTGCCCCAGACGGTTGACGTCCAAAACTCCCACAAGATTGTCCAACCGATAGTGCCGCGCCAGTTGAACGGCCTCCCATTGGGATCCTTCGGTCATCTCGCTGTCTCCCAAAAGAACATAGGTTGTGTAGGGCAGACGATCGACGTATTTGGCATTCAACGCTATTCCCAGGCCAATGGAGAGTCCCTGCCCGAGCGAGCCGGTGGCAGCCTCTGCATATCGGAAAGTATAGGTCGGATGCCCTTCGAAAGGGCTGTCGAAGCGGCGCAATGTCATGGCTTCCTGCTCGGTGACCTTACCGGCCGCCACCCACAGGGCATACAGCAAGGGGGCGGCGTGTCCCTTGGAAAAGATCAGTCGGTCGTTTTTGGGATGGTCCGGCTGATTGACGTCATACTGGAAAGCGCCGCCGAACATGAGACCGCACATCAAATCGGTCGCCGAAAGAGACGAGGTCGGGTGGCCGGACCCGGCGGCGGTGGTTGTTTTTAAAATCAGATAACGGACGGTTTTGGCGATTTCTTCCAATCTGGGTATATCGGTCATGTTCTTAACTCCTCTCTTCTGGAACCCGATGCGCGTTCCTTGTTAGAAGTCGGTGGTGCCGTGTTCTTGAAAGTTTTGCGTTTATCTTTATTCTACTCGTTAAGTTCGCTCTCTACCGGCGCAAAATAAATACCGTTGACCACCCATTTGCCCCCCGCATCGCATGTATCCGCCATAAACGTCGCCAATGGCAGGCTGAGAGCATGAACAAAACGAATGAATCAAAATTTCCGGCACCCTGGCGGTCCATGGGCCCATAAGAGTCGCTACTGAAAATCACCCACCTTCCGGAACAGATCTGAAAAGCCTCCCTCTGCATGGGCCTACATGTTGCCTCGCGGTCGAATACAGGGTTCCACCCATTCCATGCCGGCCACGGACTGAGCATATTATCAGAGCGATGAAATCAAACGTCTAACGACATCTTTCCCCCAGAGGGGGACACCGACCAAATGAGCGTGTATACCTCTGATTTTTTTCAATTGCGCCGCATGAGGACACACCGGTGCCCTGAAAAAAAGTGGATGGCGAGATATGGTGTATATTAAGAATCCACAACCGAAACCGAGTCGAAACCGAATCCACTTAAACGACGCCAACTGAAATGACGGAACCATGAACGGAGCGATCGGCAAATCCGTATCCTGTACGATTTTGCCAACCTGAACATCATCAAGAAAATAGAGTCATCGGAGATCACACGCACCACCCTGTCTCGCTTCCACCAGGCCATGGAGGACCTGGAGTTCGTCAACCAGATTGCCGTCGTTCACATGGGTGCGGTGCAGAAGCCCGATACATTGGTCCAAGTAGCAGATTTCTTTTTAAAAATGGCGGAAGCGACCTGGAGCATCAGTTCCGGAATCTACGACCATCGGCTTATTGTCATCTTCCGCAATGCCGGTTTCAGGCGCAACGCCGGAAAGATGGCCCGCAAGCTTTTCGGAAAGGTGGGATCGGCGGGCGGCCACGCCCAATCGGCCAGGGCGGAGGTTCCCCTGGAAAACATCGATTGCGGGTCCGGCAGCGGCAACGACTGCCGTCGCTATGTGTTGCGGAAAATCCGCAAGATGTCGGGAGCGGTCGACTGACCGGCCGGAACAGACCGTCTGCCTTCGGTCGTACGGCGAATTAATGCCGTTTATGCCGCGTATTTTCGACAATCGCGGCATTCATTGCCGATTCACGTAAGGGTTCGACTTCCAGTCTGACAGGGTTGCGACAAGGCTCGCCGATCCGGCGGGATCGCTCCTGACGGCGGCATGGAAATTTCCATGGCAGTGGTCAACCGGTCATCTCCTCAGTCGCCACCAGCCTGCATTTAACGCGTATTCGGACCCCGAATACGTTCGAGCATGTATTTATTCACCGCATCGTCGGTGTTAGGTTGCTCAAGTGACTGTCCGTGATCTCACCAACCATGCCTCACGGCCGGAAAAGGAGAACACATGAATTTACATCTTGAAGGGAAAACGGCGCTCGTGACCGCTTCCACTGCCGGAATCGGCTTTGCCATTGCCCATGCGCTGGCCGAAGAGGGAACCGACGTGATCCTCAACGGTCGCACCCAGAAGCGTGTGGAGCAGGCCCGCCGGCAAATCGCCGCCGAAGTGCCGCATGCGCGAACGAGCGGCGTCGCGGCCGACCTCTCGACGGCGGAAGGTGTGCAGCAGGTCACGGACCGGTTCGAGTCGATCGATATCCTGGTCAACAACCTGGGCATTTTCGATGTAAAGCCGTTTCCCGAGATCGAAGACAAGGAATGGTTCGCGTTTTTCGAGACCAACGTGATGAGCGGCGTGAGACTGAGCCGGCATTACCTCCCGCGGATGAAGAAAAACAACTGGGGCCGGATCGTCTTCATCTCCAGCGAATCGGGACTGCACATTCCATTGGAGATGATTCACTATGGCGTAACCAAGACAGCCCAGATCGCGCTGGCGCGGGGACTGGCCGAAACCACCCGCGGGACCGCTGTGACTGTCAACTCCGTGCTGCCGGGACCGACCCTCTCTGAAGGCATCAACACCTTCATCGAAAATCTGGCACGGGAACAAAATTCCAACAAAACAGATGTCGAAGAGCAATTTTTCGAAGACATGCGCCCCACCTCGCTGATTCAACGTTTTGCCGAAACGCGTGAAGTGGCCAACCTGGTGGTCTACGTCTGCAGTCCCCTGTCTTCGGCCACCAATGGCGCGGCGCTGCGGGTGGACGGCGGCGTGGTGCGCGCCATTCCGTAAGGAGTCGACATCGCGTGTCTGGACAAGCCGAGGCGCTTCGATATGCCGTTCGCTTTCGGGTACTGACAAAATTCCTCGGGCAGCTCTGTCTGATTATAGCCGTTCTGACAACGAAACCCTCAAAGACCTCGAAGAACGCTGGGAGCCGGAGAACAGCCTGAAAGCCCCTTAGAGCGATGAAAGTATCCAGAACCGGAGGTTCAAAGGTTCCCCGTTCCCCGTTCTGGGTTGAAGGATTAAAGGCATTCTTTGAACGCAGAACCTTGAACCCTGAACGCTGAACCCTTAAACAAGGAGGCACCCGATGCACGTATTCATAACCGGAGGTCTTGGATTTGTCGGCCGCCGTCTGTCCCAGGCGCTGCTGGACGCCGGCCACGCGGTGACGGCCAGCGGCCGCTCGAAAACCGTACGGACAATCGATCACCCTCAGTTTCAGTATGTTGCCGCGGACACCACGCAGGAGGGCCCCTGGCAGGAGACGGCGAAGAAGGCGGATGCCGCCGTGAACCTGGCCGGCGTATCTATTTTCAGCTATTGGACCGAAAGCCACAAGCAGAGAATGGTCGACAGCCGCATCCTGACCACCCGCAATCTGGTCAACGCGCTCCTGGACGGCAATGCCAAGGTTCTGTGCAGTACCTCGGCGGTCGGGTACTACGGACATCAGGGAGACGAAAAGCTCACCGAGGAGCATCCGCCGGGAGACGATTTCCTGGCCCGGCTCGCCGTGGACTGGGAAAAAGAAGCCCATGCGGCCGAAGCCGGTACCATACGGGTCGCAATCCCGCGCTTTGGCATCGTGCTCGATCGCGGCGGCGGCGCCATGAGCAAAATGGTCCCGGCATTTCGCCTGTTTTTAGGCGGACCCTTGGGAGACGGCCGGCAGTGGTTTTCCTGGATGCACCGGCACGACCTGGTGCAGGCCATGATGTTCTGTCTGACAAACGACGAAGCGCAAGGTGCGATCAATTTCTGCGCCCCGGAGCCGGTTCGCAACGAGACGCTGGCCAAGACCCTCGGCGACGTGCTCCACCGCCCGGCGATCATGCCGGCGCCCGCTTTCGTTATCCGCAAGGCCCTCGGCGAGTTCGGCGATGCACTGCTCGCTAGCCAGCGTGCGGTGCCCGAGTGCCTGCAGAAGCTCGGTTTCGAGTTCCGCTATCCCGACCTGCGGTCGGCCCTTGCGGAAATCGTCGGTTGATCTGATTGCTGACCCGCAGCTGGAAAGAGGCGTCGATGGTCGGTTTCGGCATGAACGCCCGCGGTGCCGTCGAGCTGATTATAGCCGATATTGCTCTACGCCAGGGGCTCTTTTCGCATCCCGAGCCGGCGCCGGCGATCGTCGCGTCCCTGTTTTCGGCGGTCGTCATTATGGCGGTCGTGACCACCCTGTTGACCCCCATCGGCATGCGGTGGATGGTAACGAGGTTTAATTACAAATAAGGGAAAAATTATCCGCTTACGCATCGATACACTCTCGTTCGCTCAAAAATACCACCTCGACCGTATTTTACCGGATGATGCTTGCACCTAAAATGTAACCGAGAAGAAGAAAATCGCAGATCACTCGGAAATTGAAAGGATATACTTAAATGGAAGTGCCACCCGAAATCACCTTTCGCGGAGTGGAAAAAAGCGACGAGATCGAAACGCACATCCTCAAAAGGGCGGCCAAACTCGACGACATACACCCCGGTATCATCAGCTGCCGGGTGACCGTGGAAAGAGAACAGGAGCACCAGCGTTCCGGCAGCCCCTACCGCGTCCGGGTGATTGTGCGGATTCCTCCCAACAAGGAACTCATCGGTCAGCACGAGCCCGGCGAAGGGAAGATCGACGACCGCCTGCAGACCGCGGTCACCGAGGCTTTCAATGCGGTGCAACGGCAACTCGTTAAAACCAAGGAAATGCAGCAGGGGAAGGTGAAATCGGCACCCGAGCAGGAACTGCTCGGCCTCGTGGTGCGGCTGTTTCGCAAAGAGGGATACGGATTCATCCGTTCCGTCGACGGCCGGGAAATCTACTTTCACAAAAATGCCGTTTTGCACGGCGGCTTCGAGCGCCTGGAGATCGGCACCGGCGTTCGATATTTCCCGTCCGAAGGCGAGCAAGGACCCCAGGCCAGCACGGTGCAGATCGTGGACAAGCCCGGCAGCCGGGCATCGAAGGTCGAGGATTCACATGTCGAACCGCCCGAGGGTTGGAAACCGTAAAGCCGTTCAGTCCCGAAAGCATAAGTGGAACGCAGATGGAGGCCGGTTTTGATGATTTGTTATCCATGTCCCCATAAACACGCATTTTGCCCAATAGAGGAAATCAATGAAAAATTTCACCATGGAGGACCTGAAGCGACTGACGGCCGTAAGTAGCGAAGTGTGCATCTCCATGTACATGCCCACCGATCCGTCGGCCGCAAACACCGACGAACAGCGGATCCGGTTCAAGAACCTGCTGCGGCGGGCCGAAAAGACCGTTCAGGAGCGGGCGCCGAAAAACAGCCAACTCGACGAGATGATCGCGGAGGGGCGGCGCTTGCTGGATAACGACTACTTCTGGCGCTACCAGAGCGACGGGCTGGCGGTGTTCATCGCCCCCGATGTCTTTTTGTTCTACCGTCTTCCGATCGCCTTTGAGGAAGTCTTTTCGGCTGCGAACCGTTTTGTCGTAAAACCCTTGATTCCCATGCTCACGGCCGACGCGCAATTTTACATCCTGGCGCTGAGCCAAACCGAGGTCCGACTTTTCTCCTGCACGCCGTACAGCGTGATGGAAATCGACCTGGTGGACGTGCCGGACGGAATTGCCGAATCCCTTCAGTACGACAGCAAACAGTACCAACTCCAGTTTCACACCGGGACCGCCGGCGGTGGCAGAAGACCGGCCATTTTTCATGGCCACGGGGTGGGAACCGACGACAAAAAAGATGAGATCCTGCGCTACTTCCAGGATGTGAATCGGGGGCTTGAAACCATCCTGACCGACAGGGGGGTCCCGCTGGTCCTGGCCGGGGTCGATTACCTGCTGCCCATCTTCCGCGAGGCCACTTCCTACCAATGGGTGATGGAAGAGGCCGTCATCGGAAACCCCGACGGACTCAGGGCAGATGAACTTCACCAGAAGGCCCTGCCGATCGTCCGCCCCGTTCTGGAACAGAACCAAAGGGATGACGCCCGGCGCTACCATGAACTGGCGGGCAAAGGGTATACCGCAGCCGGTGTTCAAACCGTGGTGCCCGCGGCCGCCTTCGGGCGGGTGGAGGTGCTGTTCGTCGTCCTGGACGAAAGGCTTCCGGGGGTATTCGATCAAAAGAAAAACCAGGTGACGGTCACAACCGATGGCGATCCGGCGTCCGAAGACCTGCTGGACCTGGCCGTGGTGGAAACCGTCAAGAACGGAGGCCGCGTCCACGCGGTCAATAAAGAACGGATGCCCGAAGAGCACGCGGCGGTCGCTGCTATACTGCGGTACTGATATGTGAAAACCTCATGCCCCTGCGGGCCGCAATGGCACCTGAAATGGGATTGAATCTTCTCGGCGCGAAGTTCCACGCCGTATGAAAGCGAATCGGCAGCCGGCGGTGATCCGCACTGCGGGTTGCCGGAAGCAAAAGGATAGAGCCTCACATAATCCAGTGTCATCAGCACACTAAGTAGTTATCTTGAAAGGCGGCGTCATGGAAAAACTCGTCGATGTGGCGGTCATCGGAGCGGGTACGGCCGGCATCAACGCCATTGCGGAGATTCGCAAGGTTACCGAAGACTTCGTACTGATCGACAGCGGGCCGCTCGGCACCACGTGTGCCCGCGTGGGTTGCATGCCCTCTAAAGTCATGATCCAGGTCGGTGACGACTACCACCGGCGGCAGGTTCTCGGCGACGAGGGGATCGACCGGGCGGACCGCCTCGGCATCGATGTCGCCCAGTCCATGGCTCACGTGAGAACGCTTCGCGACGCTTTTGTGAGCGGCATTATTGAAGATGTTATCGAACCGTTGGGCGACAGGTTTATAGAAGGACAGGCCGAGTTTGTCGAGCCGACGGTGCTCAGGGTCGGCGCGTTGACACTTCATGCCGGCAGCGTCGTGATCGCCACCGGATCCAAACCGGTGATCCCCCGCCGGTGGGCGGATCTCGGAGAATACCTGCTGACTACCGACACAATCTTCGAACAGGAAAACCTGTGCGCCCGCATGGCCGTCATGGGACTGGGCGCCATTGGACTCGAGCTGGGGCAAGCCTTGAAGCGCATGGGCCTCGCCGTAACCGGCGTCGATCAGTTGAGCCAGATCGGCGGCCTGCAGGACCCTGAGGTCAACCGCACGGCCATGCCGTTTTATCACCCCACCATCGAAGAGACCTTGAAAGCGGCCCTCATGGACCTGCTCACCGATATCGACGGCGAAAAGCCGGTCTTGCCGGGTTTCGAAACGACGGGGCAGCGATGAAAAATGCGGTCCGAGGCCTTCCTTGGCGAAATCACCTCGATTTTTAAGGTGCCGATGCTCGAGGTCGCCCGTAGTGCGGCCTGAGAAAACAGAGGCTCCGGAGAAATTCAAAGTGCCGTCCTTTCGATTACCCGATCCCGGAGGAAATTTTGATAGCCATCATATCTTTGCTGGTCGTGATTTTAATGTCGATCCTGATCACCCGTGTCGCCACCATCGCCCTGACTCATACGGGCCTGACGAAGGCATCGGCCAAATTTCAGGCCCGGTCCGCGTTTTCCGGCGCCGGATTCACGACCAGCGAGTCGGAAATGGTGGTCAATCACCCTGTCCGGCGCAAAATAGTGATGCTCCTGATCCTGCTCGGCAATGCGGGGCTGGTCACCGCTGTTTCCTCGCTCATACTGACATTCGTCAGACAAGGAGACTCGGCGAGCCTGCATATCAGAGTCGTGCTGCTTGTCGGCGGCCTCGTCGTTCTGTGGGCCTTCGCTTCGAGCAAATGGGTCGACCGGCGGCTGTCGAGAGTCATCGAGCGCCTTCTCAAGCGTTACACCGATCTGAACGTGACCGACTATGCCAGCCTTCTGCACCTCACCGGGGAGTACCGGCTGGCGGAATTGAAAATCACCCGCAACGACTGGCTGGACGGCAAGACGCTCGGCGATGGCCAGGCTGCGCGCAGAAGGGATCAACGTTCTGGGAGTGGAGCGGCCCGATGGCACCTATATCGGAAATTTGACCGCTGAAACAAGCATACACGAAGGGGATACGCTGGTGCTCTACGGCAGCATCGCCGACATCAAGGAACTGGACCAGCGGGAGAAAGGGTATTGGGGCGACCGGGAGCATCGCGAAGCGGTCCGGGAGCAGGAGAAGGTGCTCGAAGAAGAAGCAAGCAAAGACCGTGCGGAAAAATGAGATCGAACAGTTGAATGATGAAACCGTTTTTTTACCGAACCGGTTTTTTTGCTGCACGAAAGACCAATACAGTCTCCATCGGTAAGAAATACCTCATCGACCTTATTGAGTTTTCATTTTAACGACGTGTATGATGACGGGGTAACGGGAAAAACATCATGCCAGACCGGAAGGCGCCGATGACAGTCAAAAAAAGGGTCTTTATTGCCGAAGACCACCAAATGCTGAGAGAGGGGCTGAAGGCCATCCTGGGCAGCCGGCAGGACCTCGACATCGTGGGGGAAGCCGTGGACGGACTGGAAGCCGTTCGCAAGGTCAAGAAACTCCGCCCGGACCTGCTCCTGCTGGACCTGTCGATGCCGCGTTTGAACGGTCTTTCCGTGCTGTTGGACACGAAGGCCTACCTGCCCGATATCAAGATCCTGGTCCTGACGATGCACGAATCCGAACACTACGTGATGGAAACTTTCGAAGCCGGGGCGGACGGTTATTGCAGCAAAAACGACAGCCGCCGAGAGCTGCTGGTTGCGATCGACAGCGTGTTGGCCGGCAACATCTACCTCAGCCCCGCCATTACAAAAGACGTGCTCGATGGTTTTCTGGCGAAGCGGAAAGAGCGCAAGGCCGACACCGCCTGGAACGCCGTCACCCAGCGGGAAAAAGAAATCCTGAAGCTTCTGGCCGAAGGCTACACCAACAAGGAAATCGCCGGGATGCTGTTTATCAGCGTCAAGACCGTTGAAAAGCACCGCGCCAACATCATGTCCAAACTCGACCTGCACAATGTGCCGCATCTGACGGCGCTCGCCATCGAAAAGGGGCTGGTGGAAAAAAAGACCTGACTTCGCAAGTCCCTATGGCTGTTGCGTATTTTTAAGGTCTGGGCTATTAAATTCGAATTAACTGATGTTCAGGGCTCCGTTAGTTACCGCTGCGGGGGACAGACCTGGATACTGCCCATATCTTTTGAGAGGATGACGCGATACTGCGGCTTACCATATCTGACCCTCAAATCGATACCGGCCGGGAATCAGAGCACCTGAATCCGCTGAAGGCGTGAAACAGCCTGAAACCCCACCTTCCAACGCAGAAAAGCCTTCCGGCGGCAGCTTCCCAGCGAGCCATCCAGCCGAAGGAGAAAGTGTCATGGCGACCGAAAAGAGGAAACCGGCGGGGAAAAAATCAATCGAAAGCAAAAAGATCCGAAGCGATACCCGCAAAAAGAAAATGCCGTCCGATAAAGCCCGACCCACTGCAGGCGCTCCCTCGGCGAAGGACAGTGGTCCTGTGGCATCTTCCCCGGTGAAAGCCTCCTTTCCCATCGTGGGAATCGGCGCCTCGGCCGGCGGCTTGGAGGCGCTTGAGGCTTTCTTCGACAACCTGCCGGAGGAAAGCGGCATGGCCTTCGTGGTGATCACGCACACCGACCCGAAACACACCAGCCTGCTGCCGGACATTCTCAAGCGCAAGACAAAAAAAGCCGTTGACGTGAAACAGATCGAAGATGACATGCCGGTCCAGGCGAACTGCGTCTACCTGCCGCCGTCCGACCGCGATCCGTTTATAGGGGGTGAGACCTTTCATTTGAGAGAACGGCCGGCAAGGGATGAGGTGCACATGCCGGTGGATTTATTCTTCAAGAGCCTTTCCGAGGCGCGCGGCGAGCGCGCCGGATGCGTGATCCTGTCGGGCACCGGAAGCGACGGAACCTACGGACTCCGCGCGATCAAGGAAAAATCCGGCATCGTGGTGGTACAAGAACCGGCGTCGGCCCGGCACACGGGCATGCCGGCCAGTGCCATCGACACCGGCCTGGCGGATTTCGTGATCACTCCCGCCGAGATGGCCGGCCGGCTGATCGAGTATTTCAAGCATCCGGTGGAAATTAAACCCCTTCCGGATAAACGGAACAAAAAAGAGTCGGATTCGCTCAAAAAGATCAAGGCGCTTCTGGCCAATCGCACCCGCCACGATTTCAACCTGTACAAGGACGGCACGCTGAACCGGCGCATCGCACGCAGAATCGCCGTGACCCGCAGCCGGAATGCATCTGATTACCTACAGACCCTTTATCGGGACGACGGAGAGGTTCGGGCCCTGTTCCAGGACCTTCTGATCGGGGTCACCAGCTTTTTCAGGGACCCGGAGGCTTTTGTGCACTTGCAAAAACACGCGCTTCCGATATTGTTTTCAAAAAAAAAGGCGGGCGAAACGCTGCGGGTATGGATACCGGGCTGCTCTACCGGGGAAGAAGCCTATTCGGTGGCGATCATATTAAAAGAATACATGCAAGAAAACGACGTTTCGAAGGAAATGCAGATCTTCGGTACCGATATCGATCCGCTTGCCATCGACAAGGCCCGCACCGGTACCTATATCTGGAACATTGTCTCCGATGTCGGCCCCGAGCGGCTCAGGCGGTTTTTCGACAAGGAGGGAGACCGCTACCGGGTCAAGCGCGAAATCCGCGAATCGGTGGTGTTTGCCGAGCAAAACCTGCTGCGCGACCCGCCCTTTTCGGACCTGGATCTTCTGGTGTGCCGCAACCTTCTCATCTATTTAAAACCCGAGGCCCAACAGAGGCTGGTGCCGCTTTTTCATTACACCCTCAAAAAACACGGCATCCTCTTCCTGGGCAACTCGGAGAGCATCGGCCGCTTTCCCGAACTTTTCGAACCGTTCAGCAAGCAATACAGCATTTTTCGAAAACGCGAGATCGCCAACCGGCCCCCGATCCGGTTTCCGACTGGAAAAACCCCGCCGACGGCGCAGGACATTGAAAAGGGAGACGAAGGGGAAGGACCCGTATGGGCTCACATCGGCCCAGAGAAGGCCGTCGAGGAGATCCTGCTCAAGGAGTTCGTTCCGGCTTGCGTGATCGTCAACGAAAGCGGCGAGATCCTATACACTCGCGGGCGCACGGGCAAATACCTGGAACTGGCGCCGGGAAAGCCCTTTTTGAATGTGGCCGACATGGCCCGGGAGGGCCTGCGGTTTTCCCTGTTGTCCGCTCTTCGCAGGGCCGGCGACGAAAAAAAACCTGTCCACCACAAGGGGCTGCAGGTCAAGACCAACGGCGAGCACCAGTGGATCGACCTGACGGTGAAAAGATTCAATCGACCACCGTTCGAAGATGCTTTTATAGTAGCCATAGAGGAGCGGGAAGCTCCGGAAAAAAGTGCCGAAGCGCCCGAACCCGGTAAAACGGAAGTCCTGGAAAAGGACCGACTCGGCAAACTGGCACGGGAGCTGGCGCGAACGAAGCAAGAATATCGCGGCGCTATGGAGGAACTAGAGACCTCGAACGAGGAACTCCGGTCGACCAACGAAGAGATGCAGTCCGCCAACGAAGAGCTTCAGAGCACCAACGAGGAGCTGGAATCCTCCCGCGAGGAGCTCCAGTCGCTGAATGAAGAATTGAACACCGTCAACAGCGAACTTCAAGTCAAGATAAGGGAGCTCGACGATTCCTACCAAGCCGTCACCGACGCTCTCGACAGCACCCTGATCGCTCTGGTCTTTCTGGACAAAGAGCTCTGCGTTGTCCGTTTTACCAAAGCGGTGACCCGGTTGATCAACCTGATCGAATCGGACGTGGGACGGCCGCTCGAGCACTTTTCGGACAATCTCGATGGCGAAGACCTCTCCGATAAGGCCGCTTTAGTCCTGAAAAGCCTGACACCCTTTGAATCCGAGGTAAAAACCGAGGACGGGCACTGGTACCGCATGAACATCAGGATTCACCGCAGAGAGGAACACATCATAGAGGGGGTTGTGCTGACCTTCGCCAACATCGATGCGCAGAAAAGAGCCCAGCAGGAGATCGAGGCGATGAAGTCCAGGGAGGCTCAGTCGGCCAGGCGGTTTGCCGAAAGCATCGTTGATACCGTCGGGGAAGCCCTGCTGGTGCTCGACGAACAGATGCGGGTGGTTACCGCCAACCGTCGTTTTTTCAACCACTTCGGCACGGACCGGGAGGAGACCGAAGGCAAGAGCCTGTTCGAGTTGGGCAACGGCCAGTGGAACATCCCCGAGTTGCGCCGGCTCCTGGAGGAAACCACCGAGCAGCGCAAAGCTTTCGAGGATTATCCGGTCGAACACCGTTTCACGAAGATCGGTTTAAGGAAAATGCTGCTGAATGGGTGCCATCTGCGCGAGGAGGATCCAACTCAGAACAAAATCCTTCTGGCCATAGAGGATGTGACAGATAGGCGGTAGGTATGCGGCTCTCTATTTGAAACGGGAATGTGGCTGCGAAAAGCCAAGAATCGACGCCTTGTTGACCAGGAGCTGTTCGCCGCCCTTAGCGAAGAAATCGACACAGCCGCGAAGCTGCTCAATGGCTGTATCAGATCTATCGGCAATAAAGATAGCCATTCGCAAATGACCATTGACCATTGACCAATGACTGTTTTTAATGGGCACTGACTCGGACAAAGTACATTCAGCGGCGGCACAAAGATTGCTGCAAAAAATCGCAGACCGGATTGCCGGGGGTGAAGATTTCGGTCTGCTGGAAGAGGAACAATTGGAGCTTCTGCGGCTGACCCATGAGCTCGATCACTACCGTTATGAACTCGAAGAAGTCCAGGGGGAGCTGGAGAGCAAAGAGGAGCAGCTCCGAAAGCTGAGCCGGGATCTCGAAACCGTAGGGGCAGAACTGTTTGATTATCTGGAATTTATTCCGGTGGCCTTTGTGAAATTAAGTAAAAAGGGTATTATTGAAAGGGTCAATTCCGCCGCCCGGCAGATGCTGGTTGGGTCAGAAAGCTCCCCGATCGGCGCTCCCTTTTCAAATTTTGTAAAGTCTGAAGATCACCACATCTATTTTGGCGGACTCAAAAATATCACCGCAACAGACTGCCCCACCACTCTCCAAATGCGTATCATTGGCCCAACTGACAAGAAGGAGATCCATACTCACATCCAAGTTGAGCCCAAACTCGACCCCACAGGCAGGTTCAGCCACTGGCACTTGGCTCTTTTCGATGTCAGCGAGGCGCATCTGCAGAATTTGCGGCTGAAGGAGGTTCACGAACAGTTGCAATTGGCTGCCCAGGCAGCCGAACTCGGCGTGTGGAACTACGATTTGAAGAGGGGAACATCGAAGTGGAACACTCACCTCTACCGCCTGCTCGGCCTGGAGCCTCGGGAAGGCCCTGAAGCCGCGGAGCGCTTTTTCGAGTTCATCCATCCCGAGGACCGTGCCGGCAGCGTTGCAAGCAGTACGACGATCATCAACAGCCCAGATGATCACATCAAGGAAGAGTTTCGCATCGTACGAGCGGATGGAAAAATCCGCTGGCTCGCGGCACGCGGCCGCGTTTACCGCGACGAGAACGGCAGACAGACACGCATAAGCGGCATCAACTACGACATCACCGAGCGCAAGAATGCCGAAGAGGCCGTCCGGTTGGCGCAGTTGCAGTTGACGATGCAGCTCGCGGAAACCGAGCGGGTCAACGAGGAGTTGTCCCAGTACGCCTACGCCGTTTCCCACGACCTCAAGGGGCCCCTGCGTGCCATTCGCAATTATGCCGAGTTCCTGTATGAAGATCTGGCCGACACCCTGACCGGCGATCAGAAAAAGTACCTGGAGGGGTTGAAGACGGCGGTGGATCAGGGCGACAATCTGGTCAACGATCTGTTGAACCTCTCGCGCATCGACCGGGTGCCGCTGGAAATGGAGGCCGCCGATGTACCCTTTACGGTCGCCGAAGTCCGATCCCTGCTCGCTCTGCCGGTCGAGGTGGAAATTACCGTCGAAATGAAGTGGCCGGACTTCACCATCGACCGCACCTTGCTCAAGCAGATCCTGCAGAACCTGATCTCAAACGGCGTCAAGTTCAACGAGCGCAACCCTAAGCGCATCGAAATCGGCTGGCAGGCGGCGCCCGGAGACACCATCGATATTTTCGTGCGCGACAACGGCATCGGCATCGAACCACAATACCGGGAGCAGATTTTCAGGATTTTTCAGCGCCTGCATACCGATCGGGCTTATGAAGGCACCGGTATCGGCCTGGCGATCGTTCAGAAGGCCGCAAATAAGCTTGGCGGTACGGTGCGACTCGAGTCCGAACCCGGAAAAGGGAGCACCTTCATTATCCGGCTGCCGCTAGAAGCGACGGAAGTGGAAAAAAGTGCCGATTCCGGTTTTCCGCGCGAAGACCTTTATTACTGAAGAAGTGGAAGGTGGAAGGTCTAAGGTTCAGGGTTCAAGGGGAAAAATACGAGGGAAAAGGCGAATGGCTAACGGCAAAAGGCCAAAGGCAAAGGGCGGAAAGGCTTTGAACGAAGACCCCATCGTTTTTCTACTGGTGGAGGAACCGGAGAAACCTCTATGAATGAAAAAGCCCCCTCATCCCCCATCCGGATTTTGCTGGTGGAAGACAACGAACACGATCAGGTCGCCTTTCTAAGAGCTCTTGCGAAGGCGGACACACCTTTCGAGGTGACCGTGTGCGAGCGGGCCGAGAGAATTCCCACGGCCCTGCAAACCGGCAGCGAATCTTTCGACATCGTGGTGCTCGATCAAAACCTGCCGGGCATCAGCGGCTTGGCCGCCTACAGGAAACTGCCGCAGAAAAGCGACATGCCGCCGTTTGTCATGCTCACGGGAACCGGTTCGGAAAATCTAGCGGTGGATGCGCTCAGAGCCGGCATATACGATTACATCATCAAGGATCCGAACCAGGGTTATCTGTTGTTGCTGCCTTTGAAGCTGAAAGACGTCAAGCAGCGGCATACTGACGTTATGACACGCCTTAAAGCCGAAGCGGACTTGAAAAAGGCTCACTCGGAGTTGGAAAAAATGGTGAAGCTGCGCACCACCGAACTCTCCCGGACGGTCGAGATGCTGGTAGAGGAAATCGG
>CAWBCG010000047.1:0-7714 GCA_963787235.1 uncultured delta proteobacterium | reverse complement strand
CGAACGCACGCAAACTGAAAAGGCCCTGCGCGACTCCGAACAGGCCCTGCGCCACCTGTCTTTGAAAATCATCGAAACCCAGGAAAACGAACGCAAGCAGATTGCCAAGGAGCTGCACGACAGCATCGGATCGAGTCTGGCAGCTATCAAATTCGCCGTCGAAGGAAAACTGGTGACCATGACAAACAGCCCGCCCAGCGATACCATCTCGCTGGAGAAAATCGCCGGCCACATCCACGACACCATCAAGGAGGTGCGCCGGATCTCCACGAACTTGCGACCGTCCATGCTGGACGATTTGGGATTGCTGGCCACCATTAAATGGTACTGCCGCAGCAGCAGGGAATTACATGCGGATACCCGGATCAAAACCAAACTGGCGCTCGACGATGACGACGTTCCCGAGTACAGCAAGATCGTGATATACCGGGTGCTCCAGGAAGCCCTGAACAATGCCCTGAGGCACAGTAGGGCCGACACGATCCGGGTGAGCTTAACGGCCGCGAACGATCGTGTGCGGTTGTGCGTAAAGGACAATGGCTGCGGATTTGATCCTGAAGATGCCATTCAGAGCACCGATCCGCTCAGCGGATACGGCCTCAAGGGCATGAGTGACCGCGCCGAGGTGGTCGGCGGGTCGCTCTCCCTCGATTCCAGCCCGGGCCGGGGGACGACCGTCTGTCTGGAACTGCCTCTCGAGGGGAATTGGGCATCTATGCGTCACGCCGATTGAATCGAGTGCCTGTTTTTTTCCTGTTCTCGAACGGCCTGCAGCAGAACCACGAAATACACCCCCCTGCAATATCCAACCATCAGTCATCGGCAATCTATTTCTTGCAAACCGGATGCGGAAGCCCTGAATTTTTAGGTCAAAATGGGGTCTCAACCCCATTGTCGAATGGGCTGCACCGTCGAAAGTTAAAAATAGAAGATAAAAGTGTGCGGTAACAGCGGCACAAGGAGGGGAAGAGACTTTAGGGGGACAATCGATGTGCTTCTGAACAAACAGAATCAACCTGTGCAGCAGTCTGGCGCGACTCGCCGGCAGCGGCAACGCTGCTTTAAGGTCCATCGGATCACACAGGAAACAGGGTGCAACATGTTTATAGGCGATAAAGAACTCAAAAAAAATGTATCCGACCGTCTTCGCGAAGACCGTCGGCTGGATGCGTCCGAAATACTAGTAAACGTCAAACATGGCAAAGTCATCTTGAAGGGCTCGACCGAAACCTACCAGGCGTCCGCATTCGCCCAGGAAGATGTCGCAGGAGTGGCCGGGGTGAAAAAAATAGTCAACCGGATCGAAGTGCTGCTCCCGGAAAAAATCGCGCCGCCGACCGACGAGGCGATCCGTGCCCGCATTCGGGCGACGCTGTTGCTGGAGTCTGACATCGTGCCGGTGGATTTTGTCCTGGCCGTCGCCGACGGGGTCGTTTTCATCGACGGTTTCGTCGAAACCCTGAAAGAAAAAATACGGCTCGGCAAGATTGCCGCGCGGGAACGCGGAGTGCTGGAAGTGCGCAACAACCTGACCGTCGTATCCGGCCAGGTCAAAGGTGACGAGGACCTTACCGAAAAAATACAGGCGGCACTCGAAAGTGATGCGGTGGGAGGTATAAAAAGTGTCAGCGTCCAGGTCAAACGGGGCGTCGCCACCTTAACGGGGACGGTGGCCAGCCTGGAGATCCGTCGCCTTGTGAACGATACCGTCGCCTCGGTTTTAGGTGTGCGCGATGTACGGGATAATCTGGACGTGGCCGGCAGGATAGGCGATTCGGCATTTTGACACATCGATGCGGACCGAATTTACCCCGACGCGCCGCTTTTCCACTCCAGGATAGACGGATTGGCCCTCTGTATTCTCGGCATGATGGGACAGGGATCACCGCAAGTTCTATTCTGCCAACGATGAGTGTAAACTGGAAACGCGGTTGATAATGAATACCCGCCGGCGATAGAAAGAAGGGCGGAGTTATAACATTCTCCGCCCTCGATCTTTCAGTGTTTCAATTGCCTATTTCTTCAACAGTTCGTGGGTGTTCTTTTTTGAATCCTCCGTGCTCATCTCAAAAGCCTTACCGGCAGCTTCGAAGGTTTTGTCCGTGATGCTCTTGCCATTCGGGTCGACGCCCATGTGACCTTTGCCGTGGTCATCGCTCGGGCTGCCGCATCCACAATTATAACACATAGCGCTTACCTCCTTTGTCCATTGATTGAGTTGTCTTCTGTCCATACCATAGACAGAGCGTGCGTCGCGGGCCAGTCCACGGTCCCTCGACGCTGGTCTAATGTATATTGTATGAACGGTGATTAATCTATGGGGTATACCCGGTATCAAGACCGCCGGACCACCGTATATGCAAAAAATCGAATTTGAAGTTTTTTGAACGGACCGGGATGTTTCCGGGTCTCTCTGTCATACTCCGTTGAAAATGGGGTGAAGAGCACACAAGATACGGGATTGGCCGTATTTAAATATTCTTCTCAACCAGCTTTTTAGTAGAAATAGACATAATGGTTTCATTAGGGGCACTGATTAGTTTCAGATCAATCGATAGTAAAACCTTCGGAAGCGGACATGAACATCATCGATAAGCACACAAAGGGCGAGGCATGAGCCAAAGAGATCGACAGACGCCGGACCACTTTTCACGTCCGATCGAGCAGGTTCTAAAAATTTTCGACGTAAAACCGGATCAAGGCCTGAGCGAGGCGCAGGTTCAACGACGGCGCGAACGTCACGGCCCAAACAGGCTGCGCGAGGCGAAACGGCGCGGGGCCGGCCGGATACTGATCGAACAGTTCAAGAGCATGGTCATCATCGTGCTCGTCATCGCGGGGGCGGTAGCGTTCTCCTTTCAGCATTGGGCCGAAGGGATCGCTATCGCCGCCGTGCTGCTGGTCAATGCCGGCATCGGTTTTCTCACCGAATGGAAGGCGGTTCGTTCGATGGAGGCCCTCCGGGAAATGGGTGGCGATACCATCCGCGTTCGCCGCAATGGCATTGAAACGGAAATCCAGGCCGAAGAACTGGTTCCTGGGGACATCATCGTCCTGGAAGCCGGGGATCTTTCGCCGGCCGATGTCCGCTTGGTCGAATCCAACAACCTGCGCGTCAACGAGGCGTCCTTAACCGGAGAATCGGTGCCGGTTCTCAAGCAGGTCGAAGTGGCGGATGCCGAAGCGCCCCTGGCCGAACGCACCTCCATGCTCTACAGAGGCACGACCGTCAATGAAGGTTCGGGTCAGGGCGTTGTGACGGCCACCGGCATGGATACCGAACTCGGCCATATCTCGGAGCTGGCCGAAAGTGCGGAAAAGGAGACCACACCGCTTCAGAAACGTCTCGACCATCTCGGTCGGCGGTTGGCGTGGATTACGCTCGCCCTTGCGGCTGCGATTGCCGGAGTCGGCCTGTTGGCCGGCCAGGAAACCGAGAAGATGATCGAAACCGCCATTGCCCTGGGGGTGGCCGCGATACCCGAAGGACTGCCCATAGTAGCGACGATCGCTCTGGCACGCGGCATGTATCTGATGGTTAAGAAAAACGCCTTGATCAACAAACTGCCGGCCGTCGAAACCCTGGGAGCCACCCGCGTCATCTTCACCGACAAGACCGGCACGCTGACCGAAAACCAGATGACACTGCGCCGGATCAGTTCACCGGCCGGGGAATTCGAATTCAACGAGGAAAGAAAGGCGGTTGATGGAGAAAACGGTACCGATCACCCGCTTCTGCACCGCATCCTGGAGGTCGGCGTGCTGTGCAACAATGCCGCATTGGTCGACACGGACAACGACCGCGAACCCGACGAGGAGCAGGGGGATCCCACGGAAACGGCCCTGCTGCGGGCGGGCTTCATTTTGAATATGAATCGAGAGGATCTGCTCGAGCAAAAACCCGAGGTTCGCGAAGTTCCCTTCGATTCCGACGCGATGATGATGGCCACTTTCCACCGCATCGAACAGGGTATCGAAGTCGACGTCAAAGGCGCCCCGAACAGAGTCCTGGACGCCTGCGCCCGCATGGCCGGAGAAGGTGCTGACGGCGACCGGCCGCTTGAAGAAGAAGATCGCCGTGAATGGTATGAACGAGCCGAGGCAATGGCCGGTGACGGTCTGCGCCTGCTGGCGGTGGCAGACAAAGTTGTCGACAATGCCGAGGAGGAGCCATATGAGAAATTACGCTTTCTGGGCCTGATCGGGCTTCTCGATCCCCCCCGTGAGAAGGTGCGGCAGGCGATCGAGCAGTGCCGCGATGCCGGCATCCGCGTCGTCATGGTCACCGGCGACCAGCCCGCGACCGCCGCCGCCATTGCGCATCAGACGGAGATCGCGAGGGACGACGATAATCCGCCGGTAATGCATGGAAGCGAACTGAAGTCCCCCTGCGAAATGTCTTCCGATGACCGCCGACGGGTTCTCGAGACGGCCATCTTCGCCCGCGTCAGCCCAGAACAGAAGCTTCACCTGATCCAGCTGATGCAGGCAGAAGGGGAAACCGTCGCGATGACCGGGGACGGGGTCAACGATGCGCCGGCGCTCAAGAAAGCCGACATCGGGGTGGCCATGGGCCGGAGGGGAACCGATGCGGCGCGCCAGGCGGCCGACATGGTGCTGCTCGACGATGCCTTTTCCTCTATTGTGGCCGCCGTGCGGCAGGGGCGCATCATCTTCGGCAACATCCGCAAGTCGGTCATGTTCATGCTGTGCACGAATGTGGCCGAGGTGGTTGCGGTGGCGGCTGCCTCTGCCGTCGGCGGCTTTACCAATCTTCCGCTTCCGCTGCTGCCGCTTCAGATCCTCTATCTCAATGTGGTCACGGATGTCTTTCCCGCCCTGGCGCTGGGAATGGGAAAGGGAGCACCGGATGTCATGAAGCGCAAACCCCGGCCGCGCAGCGAACCCGTGCTGACGCGGGCCCACTGGTCAGCGATCGGCGGTTGGTCGGTGCTGGTGGCGGCCTGTGTGCTCGGAGCACTGATCGTCGCCTTCTACCTGCTCGGGTTCGAGCAGAAACAGGCCGTCACGGCCTCCTTTCTGACGCTGGCCTTTGGAAAACTGTGGTTCGTGTTCAATCTCAGGAATCCCGGATCGCGGCTGCTCGACAACGACATCGTTCGAAACCCCTACATTGCCGGATCGATCGCGCTCTGCGCAGCGCTGTTGATCGCTGCGGTCTATCTTCCGGGTCTGTCGGCGGTTCTCAAAACCCAGGACCCGGGTTTGAGGGGTTGGCTGCTGGTGTTGGGGATGAGTCTGATTCCCTTTATTCTGGGCCAAGGTTTGCGAATTGCACAGGCGCTGCGAGAACCCGGGTAAAAAAGAGCGGGCAATTTTTTCTTGAATCCCGTTTCAGGCGTATTTCAGCGTTCGAGTATATCGAAGTGAAATTGGACCGGGCCCCCACCGCCAGCCGATTATGCAGTCCGATGGCGTGTTGTCGGGACCAGGCCCCGAGCCGCAGCGGTTCTAAACGTCCGACATTTTCCGCGTTGTCTCGTCGGGTTGGGATACTTGGCCCATCACACGGTTGAAGAGAAGAATCGCCGCTAGCCACGACACGCGTTTGGCGTTGATGTGATCTATACTCGCTGTGGCCTTGACGTCCGCGGGCCTGCAAACCACCAGATGATGAGCCCGATGACAGGCAGGAACAGAATCAGCAGGATCCACAGCACCTTCGCCCCCGTGGATGCCCCATGGGACTGAAAGATATTAATGATCGCCCAGATGTCAGCGATAAATATGACGATACCTAAAATAAATTCCATTTTGGCAACCTCCATTTCCTCGACTTCTTTGCGTACCGCTTTTTCAGCACTCTCCGGCTTTTCTAACCGAGTAGTGGTTTTCTCATTCAAGTCGCCTTTATTCGTCCTTCACTCCGTTTTCATTAAGCTTCTCGACCGATTTCTGCAACCGACCGAGGAGATAGAGCGTTACAACATTCAGCAAACTCAGTGCGATGGCGATTTCGAACCGATTGAACGCCACGGCTATGCCGATGGCGCCGGTGTTCCACAAACTGGCGGCAGAGGCCATGCCCGTCACGTGGTCCTTCCCCTTGAAGATGGCACCGCCGCCGATGAATCCGATACCGGTGATGATGCCCTGAATCACCCGTGCCTCGCCGTCTGCGGATGCGATGACAGACATACCCACCAGCATGAACCCGCATGACACCACCGACACCAGCGGGAAGGTCCGCAGACCGAAGTTCCGCGAACTGGTTTGCCGGTCCAGTCCTATGGGCAACGCCAGCACATAGGCAATTGCCAAGTGCGTCAAGAGCGACAGCGAATGCCGCCAGTCTATGGCAATAGGTAGAAAGTCCATCAGCTCTGAAATTCCTTATGCATGATTACAGCCGTGTTGCATCCTGAGCATGGATCCGCGCTGCTATTTTAATAAATACAGAGAATATATGTTTTGAACCTCGAGATTTCCATACGATGGATCATGTATATGGAAACTCAATAGAATTGAATTGGGCTCCCGGGCGACGGTAACCGGTCGAAAAGGGGATTATCATCCGAAGCGCCATGGACCATCCCTCTGGACATCCCATCGCCCAATGCACTTTTCGTTATCTGGATTGGCGGCAATGATTTCTTGAACGGAGATGGAGATTTTCAGGCTGCGGTAGCCAATATCAACGAGGCCATGGAAGAGCTGGTAAAATTCGGAGCGTTTCATCTGTTGTCTTGGAGTTTTGACAGCTATAGCTATGACGCTTTTGAGTTTTCCAGACCCCATCCTATGGGGTGTTGTTGCCGGAACGCTTAATTTTGTTCCATATTTAGGCGCTGCTTTCTCATTGATCATCATCAGCGTCGTCTCTCTGTTGACCTTTGATGCATGGTCTCACATCATATGGCCACCTGTTATTTTTCTCGCTTTAACCGTCATTGAGGGTCAGTTCGTTACGCCTTCCATCTTGGGACGTCGTTTGACGCTGAATCCCCTCATGGTTTTGCTTTCCATATGGCTTTTTAAGCCAGTCGCTGCTGCTCTGCTGAATTTAACCTTGTAAAGAGAAGGAGGGCATATGTCCATTTACAAAAAAATTCTGATTGCTGTTTTCATCGGCTGCCTGTCTATTGCGATTATATCCTGTGAGAAGGAAGGCCCGGCTGAAAAAGCCGGCGAAAAAATCGATCAAACTGTTGAGAAGACGGGAAATAAGGTTGAAAAAGCTGGTGAAGCGGTAAAAGAAAAAGCCGAAGAGGCCAAGGAAGAGGTGAAGAAGAAAACAGAGTGAAACTCTTTCTGTAGTGGGAAGTATTATTCTGCTTGCTGGTGCTTCTCCAAAAATGAAAGGACGACTATAAGTTGTAAAAAGGTGCGTTGTCCTCATGCATGTTATGCGGCGCACCGGGGATTTCGCTTCGATCGCTGTGAGGAAACAGCTTCTCGAGATGATCTGTCAGGCGGTGAAATAATCAAATGCTATGT
Source organism: uncultured delta proteobacterium (assembly GCA_963787235.1). Lineage (GTDB taxonomy): Bacteria > Desulfobacterota > Desulfobacteria > Desulfobacterales > SG8-13 > JARFQH01. Next base: position 256 of record CAWBCG010000047.1, on the reverse strand, counting down.
TGTCCTGTAACCAGCAATTTGGGAATTTGAATACTGCACAACTGGTCCGCATACAGCGGTTCATAACCCGGCCCAAGGAGTTCTGCCTTAACGTTTGTGGAGAAATATTTTTATCTCGAGGATTTGAATAGACATACTGCATCCCTTGTGGAAGCCATCATGCTGATGGCCCCAACCCGATCCGAAACAGATCGACAGACATGTTTTATTTGGAACTCATGGTGATATTTTGATGCTGGGACCGGTAACGAGAAAC
>CAWBCG010000046.1:0-12486 GCA_963787235.1 uncultured delta proteobacterium | reverse complement strand
CTCGGAGGTTGGTAGAAATGTCCGTGAATGCATATGCAGTGTTGCGTCATTTCGGGTTCCTTCTTTCGTCTCCATCGACAGTGATTTTGAGGCGGAGTGTGTACTTTCCGCACCCTGAACAAGGCAGTCAAGAAACCGAAAACGTAAACGAAGGCTTCCTCAACTGCGTCAGTCTGACCGCCCCCTGGAGAATACCACAACGCAGTGAGGCGCGATTTCGATCTCCGTTGATCCATTCGTCTGCAGGGTTTCGGGGACCCTGCTTCCGGGACCCATCCAGCGGGGTTCGGCTGAATCGATCCTTTTGCGCCAACGCCCTGCAGGCAGATGGATCCGGATCTTTCCGGCATCATCGTTGAAATTGAACAGGAGGCCGGCCTCCTGTTCCTCGAAGCGGCGCCGCACCAAAAGCAGGTTCTGCCGCGGGTCGCATGACACCGTCATGTTTTTCTTGCTCAGGTTTGCCAGGGCGGGAATCCGGGTGCGCAGGCCCAGCAATTCCCGGTGAAAATCGTACAGCGTCCGATGGTGGCTTTCCCGCCGCAGGGACCGGTTCAATTTGGATCGCAGAAAAGTCTGCTCGTCCTGAGGATCCGGGGGGTCGGCCTGCCAGTCGAAGGCGGCGAACTCACGTCGGCGGCCCTTCCGGACAGCCTCAACCAGTTCCGGATCGCCGTGGCTGACGAAATACAGAAACGGCGCTGTTTCACCGTATTCCTCACCCATGAAAATCAACGGGATGAACGGCGACAGGAGCACCAGGCCGGCGGCCAGCTTCTGTTTTTCGAAGGACACCATACCGGTCAGCCGGCCCCCCTGTATACGATTGCCGACCTGGTCATGGTTCTGGGCGAAAACCACCAGTTGCCGGGCCGGAACGTTTCGGGAGGAATTGCCGTGGGTCCTCTGCCGGTATGCGGAGTGCTGACCCGTGTAGACATATCCATTCTGCAGGGCTTTGGTCAGATCCTCCAGGCCATTGTAGTCCCGGTAGTATCCGGAGCGCTCCTCTGTCAGCGCGGTGTGAAGACTGTGGTGAAAGTCGTCGTTCCACTGGGCGTCGAGATTGAATCCGCCCAGTTCCCGCGAGCGGATGATACGGGTATCGTTGAGGGCGCTTTCGGCGATCAAGTAGATGCGCCGGTTCAATTCTTCGGCCTTGCGGTGCACGATCCGGCCAAGCTCTTCCAGAAACGGCCGGGCGGAAAAATCCATGATGGCATGAACGGCGTCCAGCCGCAGGGCGTCGACATGGAATTCGTCGATCCACTGAAGGGCGTTTTCGATAAAATAGCGGCGAACTGGGTCGCTGTGAGGCCCATCGAAGTTGACGGCTTCCCCCCACGGTGTCCGGTAGAAATCGGTGAAGTAGGGGCCGAAATCGCGCAGGTAGTTGCCTTCCGGCCCAAGGTGGTTGTAGACCACGTCGAGCACCACCGCCAGCCCTTTGCGGTGACAGGCATTCACCAGACGCTTGAACCCTTCCGGACCGCCGTAGGAGTTCTGCACGGCAAATGGGTACACACCGTCATAGCCCCAGTTGCGACTGCCGGGGAACTGGGCCACCGGCATCAGTTCGACGGCGGTGACGCCAAGATCGGAGAGGTCATCCAGGTGACGTACGACGCCGTCGAAGGTTCCCTCCGGGGTAAAGGTTCCCACATGCAGTTCGTAAACCACATAGCGGCTCAGCGGCAGTCCGCACCAGCCGGCGTCATCCCAGTCGAAATCCGCGGCAACGATTCCGGAAGGCGCGTGCACCCCGCCCGGCTGGTGCCGCGAGGCCGGGTCCGGCCTTTCCCTGGTGCTCGAATCCGCATAATGCAGCCGGTAGACGTAGCGGGCACCCGGTGGGATGTCGTCCAGCACCGCCGTGAAGTACCCTGCTCCGTGCCTGTCCATCGCCGACCGGCGGTCCTCCGGCGCCGTCAACCGAACTTCGACCCTTTCGGCCCGGGGAGCCCACACCTCGAAACGGCAGCGTCGGTTGCCTAGGGGCGTGGCTCCCAGTCGGGGGTTTCTCATCATGACGGATCCTCTGCGGGCCTCAAGAACACGGCCGATAACGGCGGCAGCGTCAAGTTCAGGGAGTGGGGCATGCCGTGAAACGGCACCGGCGCGGCTTCCAGAAACCCAAGGTTGCCTTGACCGCTGCCGCCGTAAACGCTTGCATCGCTGTTGAGTAACTCCTGCCAGAAACTGCTGCGCGGGGCCCCGACACGATAATTGTGCTGGGGCACCGGCGTGAAGTTGAAAACGGCAATCAACTCGCTGGCGCCCTGACCGTCCCGCCGAATCAGGCTGATGGTACTGTGTACGGCATCGTTGCAGTCGATCCACTTAAATCCATCGGAGGAAAAATCGGATTCGTGCATGGCCGGTTCGGTGCGGTACAGGCGGTTGAGATCCTTCATCCAGTGCTGCAGCCCGTTGTGTAATGAAGACTCGAGCAGGTGCCAGTCCAGACTGCGATCGTGTGCCCATTCGCTCCACTGTCCGAATTCACCGCCCATAAAGACGAGCTTCTTGCCGGGTTGGGCGTACATGTAGCCGAAAAGCAGGCGCAGATTGGCGAATTTCTGCCAGTCATCTCCCGGCATTTTCCCCAGGAGAGACCCTTTACCGTGAACCACTTCGTCGTGGGAGAGAGGCAGCACATAGTTTTCATGAAACGCATAGATCATACGGAAGGTCAGCTTGTTGTGGTGGTAGGAGCGATGAACCGGATCCTTTGAAAAATAGGCCAGGGTGTCGTGCATCCACCCCATGTCCCATTTCATGTCGAAACCGAGACCACCGAGGAACACCGGGCGTGACACCATCGGCCAGGCGGTGGATTCTTCGGCAATCGTGATGGTGCCGGGGTAATTTTTATGGGTCTCTTCGTTGAAGCGGCGTAGAAAGGAAATGGCTTCCAGGTTTTCGTTGCCGCCGAATTCGTTGGGAATCCATTCCCCCGAACTGCGGGAATAATCCAAATAGAGCATGGAGGCGACCGCATCCACGCGAAACCCGTCAACATGGTATTTGTCCAGCCAGAAGAGGCTGCTGCTGATCAGAAAATTGCGAATCTCGTTGCGGCCGTAATTGAAAATGTAGCTCTTCCAATCCGGATGAAAGCCCTTGCGCTCATCGGCGTGTTCGTAGAGATGGGTTCCGTCGAAATCGCCGATCCCGTGACCGTCGACGGGAAAATGCGACGGCACCCAGTCGAGGATGACGCCGATACCGTTTTGATGCAGCGAATCGATCAGGTGCATGAAATCCTGGGGTGTGCCGTAGCGGCTGGTGGGAGAAAAATATCCGAGACTCTGATAGCCCCAGGAGCCGAAAAAAGGGTGTTCCATCACCGGCATGAATTCGACGTGGGTGTAACCCATTTCCAAAAGGTAATCGGTCAGTTTCCGCGTCAGCTCCCGGTAGGAAAGCGAGCGGTTGTTTTCTTCGGGCACCCGCATCCACGAACCCAGGTGAACCTCGTAGATGCTCATGGGGGCCTCCGGTTTTTGATTCTGGGCGCGCGATGTCATCCATTTTTCATCGCCCCAGTCATAGGACAGATCCCAAATCACGGAAGCGGTCTTGGGAGGCACTTCGCCATGGACGGCAAACGGGTCGGCTTTTTCCAGCCGGATGTTGTCGTAAGCGGACTGAATGAAATACTTGTAGGGCATGCTGCGGCCAACGCCGGCGATGAATCCTTCCCAGATGCCCGAATCACCCCGCGGCGTCAGCTCGTGGCGGTGGTCGTCCCAACCGTTGAAATCGCCGATCACGCTGACCTTCTCGGCGTTGGGCGCCCACACCCCGAAGACGGTTCCCTCCCGCCCGTCGACCGTGATGATGTGTGCACCCAGTTTTTCGTAAAGTCGAAAGTGGCTGCCCTCGTTGAACAGGTAGATGTCGTCTTCGCTCAGCAGGGAGACATCGCGGCCGACCACGTCGTCGTCGCCGGTGTCTGTCGCCGGATTTTTTAGAGACATGGACCCCTCCTTGTTTTCTTCCATTGCCGTGAGCATCAGGTGTCGATACTGCCCATCACATGGAGTATTCCAGAAATCGGTATTCTGACCCAGTCGGGACGATTGTTCAGTTCGTATCCCAGTTCGTAGATCGCCTTTTCAAGCAGGTAGCTTTCCAGGAGCACCTGCACCTCATCGGCATTTGGTGGGAGGAAAGCGTTTTCACCGACCACGCTCAGGTATTCTTTAAGGAATATGGCCCCCATCCACTTGAACCAGTAGTCGGCCCAGGAAGCCAGGGCGGCCCTGTTTTCGGGCTGCACCCACCCGCGTGATTCGCAAACCTGAAGCCCCGTGCAGGCGGCATAGTGAAAAGATCTGAGCATGCCGGCCACATCCCGCAGAGGAGAGCGTTTGATGAGACGTTCCGACACCGGACGGGCCGGCTCCCCTTCGAAATCGATGATCACGAAATCTTTGCCGGTGTAGAGCACCTGTCCCAGGTGGTAATCCCCGTGGACACGGGTGCGAAGGGCCGTGATCCGGATATCCAGCAAGCGTCGAAAGGTCTCCAGGATGGCCGATTCCCGGTCGGCCAAGGCTGTCGCCTCCGGACGGGTGTCCTCCGGCAGGTGGTTCAGGCGCCGCCGCAACAGCGATAAGTTGCGCCGGCAGATGGTTCGCATGGATTGGTAGAGACTGCGTTGATACAGCTTGGTAAACCGTTCCGGCGCAAAATCGGGATCCACGGAAGCTTCGGCCAGCACCAGATGCATTTGGGCGGTGCGCTTTGCGAGTATTTGAACCGACGCCGGATAGACATCCGCCAGTTCGACGACTTCAGCGGGAGGATCGCCGTTGCTCAGCTGCAGCAGTCCCGCAGGGGGCACCGGGGCCTTTTCGCGGGCGATCCCCCGGGCGATGATCTGCTCGAAATACCGATCGAGGATGTTCAACGTGTACTCCCAGGCATCTCCCTGATTGACCACATACCCCTGCAGGAGAGCCAGCGTTTTCGGTGTCCCTTGGGGGCTGCGGTATTCGATAAAACCGGCCACCGGCGGAATGTGGGCAAATCCTTTTTCGGTCAGGTAATGTCCGATCTGGAGATCCGGATTAACGCCCGCCTGCAGGCGACGAAACAACTTGAGGATCAGCCGGTCTCCATACAGGATCGAGGTGTTGCTCTGTTCGGCCCGCATGATCGACGGTGCCAGTGTCTCGAAAGGTGGCTTCAGGATCTGTTGCAGGGCGGCCGTCGGACGGGCGATGATTTCACCGAACCGTCCCCTGCCATGGCGGCGCTGTTCGATCATTTTCAGCAGGTTGTCGCAGAAGCCCATCTCGGCCGGCGCATCCAGCAGGAACCCTTCTTCCGCTTTTTGAAGGAATTTTATCCGGCCGACAACGGCTTCGGGCCGCTCGTGGATCAATTCCAGCGCAAGCCGAGCGGGGACGTAGATCAGCGGCAGCACATAGGTTTCGCTCTCGCTGCCGACGTAGTCGACCTGCAGGAAAATGAAGACCGTGTCTTGCCTGTCGTCCGGAAGCGGGAACCATTCCTGGATGCGGGCCTGTTTGATCTGCCGGGCTTTGCCGCCGAACCAGCGCTTGGAACGGACGTAAGCAGACAGTACCTTTTCGAACCGGGGCTTGGCGTGTTCCGCGAGAACCTCGTGCCAACTTGCCATGCATTCGAAAAGAGGAAGTTCGCCGGCGGTCTCCGGGATGGTGCGGTCGGCCTCGGTGCGGACGGATGCCGGCTGCAGATAAAACCAGTAAAACGAATGCGGCCCGATGGTCAGGGGATAGGGGGATTTGTCGATGGATGGAAATTCGGTCATGCCGAACATCTCCACCGGTGTCGTCTTTACGAAGGCCGACAGGTCGAGCTCGACGAACTGGACGAAACGCGACAGGTTGGCCACCACCAGCAGGTTTTGGTCCTCGTGGCTGCGGACAAACGCCAGGATGGCCTGGTTTTCGGGATGCAGAAACGTCAGGGCGCCCCGGCTGAATGCTTTGAAACGCTTGCGCAGAGAAATCAACCGTCGCATCCACCACAGCAGGGAATGGCGGTTGCTGTCCTGGGATTCGACGTTGATGACATCGAAATGGAACTCGGGGTTTACGATGATCGGCAGATACAATTGTTGGGGGTTGGCCCGTGAAAAGCCGGCATTGCGATCGGGACTCCACTGCATCGGGGTGCGGACGCCGTTGCGGTCCCCCAGGAATATGTTGTCCCCCATGCCGATTTCGTCACCGTAATAGATCACCGGGGTTCCCGGCAACGACAGCAGCAAACCGTTCATGAGTTCGATCCGCCGGCGGTGGTTTGCCAGCAAGGGGGCCAGCCGGCGGCGGATCCCCAGGTTCAGCCGCATCTGCGGGTTGTCCGCGTAGACGCGGTACATGTAATCCCGTTCTTCATCGGTGACCATTTCAAGGGTCAGTTCGTCGTGGTTGCGAAGAAAGATGGCCCATTGACAGACGTCCGGAATATCCGGCGTCTGTTCCAGGATGTCGACGACGGGAAAGCTGTCCTCCATGTGCAATGCCATGAAAAGCCGCGGCATCAGGGGAAAGTGAAAGTTCATGTGGCCCTCGTCCCCGTCTCCGAAGTAGGCCGCCGCATCTTCGGGCCATTGATTGGCTTCGCACAGAAGCATGCGGTTTCTGAACCGGGCGTCGATGTGCGCCCTCAATTTCTTCAGGTAGGCATGGGTTTCCGGCAGGTTTTCACAGTTGGTGCCCTCGCGTTCATAAAGATAGGGTACCGCATCCAGGCGCAAACCGTCGACGCCTATTTTCAGCCAGAAGTCAAGCACCCGCAGAACGGCCTTGTGCACCTGAGGGTTGTCGAAATTGAGGTCCGGCTGATGGGAGTAAAACCGGTGCCAGTAGTAGGCGCCGGCGGTCGCATCCCATGACCAGTTGGACGTTTCGAAATCCTGAAAAATAATGCGCGCTTCCTGGTATCTTTCCCAGGTATCGCTCCAGACGTAAAAATTTCTGCGACTGCTTCCGGCCGGCGCCTTGCGGGCCTGCTGAAACCAGCTGTGCTGATCGGATGTGTGATTGATCACCAGTTCGGTGATCACGCGCAGACCGCGCTGGTGGGCGGCGCGCAGGAATGCTTTGAAATCTCTGAGGTTGCCGTAAGACGGGTGGATGCCGCAGTACTCGGAAATGTCATACCCGTCGTCGCGGAGCGGAGAAGGGTAAAACGGCAGCAGCCATATCGCCGTCACCCCCAGGCTTTGCAGATAGTCGAGTTTTTGGCTCAGCCCCTTGAAGTCGCCGATTCCATCCCCGTCGCTGTCCATGAAGGCCTTGACGTGCAGTTGGTAGATAATGGCATCCTTGTACCAGAGCGGATCGTCTTCGAGTGCGGCGAGGGTGGCAATCTCGGCAGGTTGCTGTGCCATGGACTTTCTCCTTCAGTACGAAAATAGAATAAAGACTGATCGTTCCAGGTTCAGGGTTAAAGGTTCAAGGTTATAAAATGCTGATTTGTGAAGATCATCGTTTTCATGGATCGTGACGACACGAACCATGTCCATGATGGTTTAACACGAAAATAAGGTGGGCGCCTCCGCCCGGATAAACGGTTTCGAATTGCGTCTGAAACTCGCCGCCAACGGGTTCTAAGCCCGGACCAAGCCCGTTTTAAAATAAGTATGTCGGGTTTGTCCCAAAGGTGATCCTTTCATGCTGTATCGGCATAGGGTCCGGTCTGAGATCCCGTAGGCGACTCAGACAGTCAGACGCTGTTCTAAACCGCTCATCCGGGCTCCGGCGCATCATTTTCATGCACCGTGGCGCCCCGCAAGTCCATGAGTGTTAAATACGAAAATAGACACATGAACCTTGAACCTCTGAACCCCTGAACCTGTAAGCGTTCTACATGAAGTAATCAAAATCCCGTTCGGTGCGCACTTTTTTACGGATTCTGAAAATGTGCGCCGGCATCACCTGGGGATTCAGCTCGATGTAATTGTGCCCGCCGTGCCACAGGTAGCGCGCGTCACTGAGCAGGTCATGCACCTGATACGGCTGTTGCGGCTCCAGTTGCAACTCCTCAAGTGCTATATCGACCCAGCCGCTGTGGGTGTGATGCGGATCGAGGTTTGCCACCACCATGACGATATTGGAACGGTCTTCGGTGTACTTGCCGAAGCTGACGAGCTGTTCGTTGTCGACAGGGATGAAAAAGAGGTTCCGGTCCTGCTGCAAGGCCGGATTCTTACGACGGATACGGTTGACCCGTGCAATCAGGTCTTTCAGGCTGTCGGGCCGGTTCGTGTCCCAGAAGCGGATCTGGTATTTTTCGGAATCACTGTATTCCTCCGTGCCGAACTCAATCGGGGTGTCGACCATTTGCTCGAAAGCGGGGCCGTAAATGCCGAAGTTGGCTCCCAGGGTGGCCGCCAGGATGAGCCGCACGATAAAGGCCGGCCTGCCGCCGGTTTGAAGATATTCGGTCAGGATGTCGGGTGTGTTGGGCCACAGGTTGGGCCAGAAAAACTCGGCCACGGGGGGGGTCGTCAATTCCTCGAAATATTCCTGCAACTCCCACTTCGTGTTGCGCCAGGCAAAGTAGGTATACGACTGCGTAAACCCGAGTTGGGCCAGGCGATACATGATTTTCGGCCGGGTGAATGCCTCCGCCAGGAAAATGACCTCCGGAGAATCGACCTTGATCGTGTGGATCAGCCATTCCCAGAACGTAAAAGACTTGGTGTGCGGGTTGTCCACCCGAAAAATGCGCACCCCCTGCTCGATCCAATACTGCACGACGCTCAGCAGTTCGTCGAAGAGGCTTTGCCAGGCATCGCATTCGAAATCGAAGGGGATGATGTCTTCATACTTTTTGGGAGGGTTTTCTGCATACTGGACTGTTCCGTCCGGCCGCTGCCGGAACCATTCGGGGTGTTCCCTGACATAGGGATGGTCAGGCGAACACTGGAAGGCCAGATCGAGGGCGATGTCGATTCCAGACTCAGCGGCTTTTTGTACGAGGCGTCGAAAATCATCCAGGGTTCCCAGAAGCGGATGAACGGCTTTGTGGCCGCCCTCTTGACTTCCGATTGCCCAGGGACTGCCGACATCGTCCGGCTCCGCGACGGTTGAATTGTTCCGGCCCTTGCGGTTGGTTTGACCGATAGGGTGAATCGGCGGCAGGTACAGGACGTCGAAACCCATGGCGGCAATGGTGGGCAGGCGGTTTTCACAATCCTTGAACGTCGCGTGCCGCTCCGGTTCCGCCGCCGCCGAGCGCGGAAACATCTCGTACCAGCTGCTGAAGCGTCCGCGCCGCGGTTCCACCACCACGAGCAGTTGTTTGTGATAGGTGGTGGCAAAGCGCCGGTCCGGGTTCATGATCATCAGCCTCAGCAAATCCCGGCTGAAGGCCGTACGAATTTTCACTTCCTTGACGCGGTCCCCTCTCAGGATGTCACCGTATCCTCTCAGCCGGTCGGCAACCTCCTCTTTTGCCCGGGATGCGGCGTTTTCCACCAGTTCCGCTCCCGTAAGCAGGTCCACCGCCACATCCTGACCGGCGGCGACCTTTTTTTGCAGGTCCCGCCGCCAGGTCTTGAATCGGTCCACCCAGGCCTGCAGCGTATAAACATACCGTCCGAGTTCGTCGACCAGGAAAGAACCGTACCAGCGGTCATTGACCAGCGACCGCATCGACAGAACGTTCCAGCGGTCGTCTTTCTGTCTGCGAACCAGCAGGACGGCCGACAAGGCATCGTGGCTGTCGGCGAAGATGTCCGCTTCCACGCGCACCCTTTCGTCACGGGCCCGTTTGATGGGATATCGCCCATCGGCAATTTCCGGCGTAACGCCGCTGACGACGACCCGCTGTCTGGCGTAAATCGACTGCTGTTGTTTCCTTGCGACTGCCTCTTTACTGGCTTCCCGAGCCATTGAATTTCCTCTCCGGTTCAATCGGATTTTCCATGCGGGAGGCCGCTGTCACCTCCCCCACTGGTAATATAAGTAACTCAGGTACTATATACATGCCCCTCACTGCAAGTGTATAAGCAATAGGGAGTATATCCTGACCCGAAATCCTGTATATTGACAGACCGGCAGGACTTTCACAGGCTGCAGCCTTTTGTTATCCCCAACACTGCATAAACAACATGGAAACGAATAGTTAGTGCATAATGTAAACGTAATTTTCTGGATTTCTCTTTTGGTGAATTCAAAAGACAAGGTCGATTTTGTTATGTTGTTTACCCTTCAGGATCTTGCCTATTGATATTATCGAAGTTTTTTGGATAAAATGACAATTTGTTAACCGTTCACCGGGTAGCAACGTCCGATGCGCTTCAAACCACCTTATTGTAAGCGTTTACAGGGTGCCGCAGATGCAAGGCGTCGGGCGCGCAGACGACCTTTTGTACTTCAAGTGCCCGACAACAAAGCAGATGCGGTGCCCTGTGAACGCTTACACAATTTGTACAAACTGCATTACCGTCGGAGGCCATCAATTGACCTACCAACCGATCGAAAATTACGGCATCATCGGTGACATGCACACCGCCGCGCTGGTGGCAATGAACGGGTCGATCGATTGGCTCTGCTTTCCGCACTTTGATTCCCCCAGCGTCTTCGCCGCTATTCTCGACGATGACAAAGGGGGACGCTTCAAAATCGCACCGGCCGCCGGGAAGCCGGTATGCCGGCAGCACTACTGGCCCGGAACCAATGTTCTGATCACCCGCTTTCTCATGGTCGATGGCGTCGGCGAGATCACCGATTACATGACGGCCCATGAACATCTCCACAGTGAAGAGGATCATCACCATCAACTGTTTCGAAAAGTAACGTCCGTGCGCGGCAGCATGACCTTCCGGTTGGAGTGCCGTCCGGCCTTCAACTACGCCCGCGATCGTAACGAGTTGAGGATCACACCGCAAGGGGCTGTTTTTCACTCTGCGGACCTGAGCCTGGCACTTTCCACCAGAATCCCCCTGCAGGCGCAAAACGGCGCCGCCGTGGCGGAGTTTACCCTCGAGGAAGGCCGATCGACCGTTTTCATCCTTCAGGAAGCCGAACGCGACGGTGGCTGCCGGGAGTGCATATCCGAAGAGGAAGCTGCCGGGGTTTTCGCTCAAACCATCGATTTCTGGCGGCGCTGGCTGTCCAAATGCACATACACCGGCCGGTGGCGCGAGATGGTCCATCGCTCCGCCCTGGTGTTGAAACTGCTGACCTTCGTTCCAACCGGTGCCATCGTCGCTGCGCCGACGACCAGCCTTCCGGAAGCGATCGGCGGAAACCGTAACTGGGATTACCGCTACACGTGGATCCGGGATGCGGCCTTTACGCTCTATGGCTTTCTGCGCATCGGGTTTACCGATGAAGCCGCCCGATTTATGGGATGGCTGGCGGCCCGCAGCCATGAACTCGAAAAAGACGACTCCCTGCAGATCATGTACGGCATCGAAGGGCAACATGAGTTGACCGAGATAACCCTCGACCACCTGGAGGGGTACCGCGGTTCTGCTCCGGTTCGCATCGGCAATGCCGCCTACCACCAACTGCAGCTGGATATCTACGGGGAATTGATGGATTCGGTCTATCTCTTCAACAAATACGGCAGCCCCATCTCTTACGAACTCTGGATGTATCTGCGCCGCCTGCTCGATTATGTCTGCGATAACTGGCAAAAAAAAGATGAAGGAATCTGGGAAGTCCGCAGTGGAAGGCGCCACTTCGTGTTTTCCAAATTGATGTGCTGGGTCGCGCTGGACAGGGGGCTGCGTTTGGCCGAAAAGCGCTCGTTTCCGGCGGATCGATCGCGCTGGCTGAAAAATCGCGACCGGATATACGAAGAAATCATGCGCAGAGGATGGAATCGGGAACGGCAGGCATTTGTGCAGTCCTTCGAGAGCCAGGCCCTGGACGCTTCGAACCTCATCATGCCGCTGGTATTCTTCGTATCACCCACGGATCCGCGGATGCTCAAAACCCTGGAGGCCATTGTCAAAGCTCCCCGCGAAGGAGGCCTCACCTCGGACAGTCTGGTCTATCGTTATGACCCGAAAAATGCGAATGATGATTTATTGGGAGAGGAAGGCTCTTTCAACATGTGTTCGTTTTGGCTGGTGGAGGCCTTGACGCGCGCCGGACGTTTCGATCGAAAACGACTGGATAAGGCCCGACTGGTGTTCGAACAAATGCTCGGCTATGCCAATCACCTCGGCCTCTACGGCGAGGAAACCGGTCCGCGGGGGGAAGCACTGGGCAATTTTCCCCAGGCGTTCACCCACCTGGCCTTGATCAGTGCCGCCTTCAACCTGGATCGGGCGCTGGACAGCCGGTACTAGTCTGGGAGAATTCAAGGCGTCGAGAATTATCGAGGATTCAGGGCGAAAGCTCAAACATCAAAAGAATGGAATACCGTCATTATGAACATCCTACTGCTCACCAATGAATATCCGCCCCATATTTACGGGGGCGCCGGCGTCCATGTCGATCATCTCGTCCGCGAAATGGCGCT
>CAWBCG010000045.1:0-113623 GCA_963787235.1 uncultured delta proteobacterium | reverse complement strand
TGCCGGGGTTCGGCAAGATCACAGCCGCGCCATAAAGCAAACCCTGTGGAATCTTTTCTGCGGCAATACCCTCATCCGGCGCTTGCTCTCCGAAACCCTGCGTCGTTTCAACGGAGAGCCCGGTAACATTCACAGCTACCAGCGGCTGGACGGGCTTCTGTCGCAACAGCGATTTCGACTTTGCTACTGGCAGGTCGCCAACGAAGAAATCAATTACCGCCGTTTTTTCGACATCAACGAGTTGATCGCCCTGCGCCAGGAGAAAAGGGCGGTCTTCGATTACACCCATCGGCTGCTGAGAAAACTGGTCTCCGAAAAGAGCGTGGGCGGCGTGCGTATCGATCATGTCGACGGCCTGGCGGACCCCGCGGAGTATCTTCAAAGATTGCGCCGGTGCCTCGGGGAAGACGCTTTTATCCTGGTGGAAAAAATCCTCGCACCCGAAGAGCCACTCTCCCTCGGCTGGCCGGTGCAAGGAACCACCGGTTATGATTTCGCCCACTGGCTCAATGCACTGTTCGTGTTCCGGGAAAATGAAACTCGCTTCACCGACATTTACACCGGCTTCAGTGGACGGACGGAATCTTTCGAAGACGTGGTCTATTCCGCCAAAAAGTGGGTTCTGGCATCCCGCATGGCCGGAGACCTCGACAACCTCGCGCGGAGGATCAAAAAAATATCCGCCCTGAAGTGCTTTGCCGACAACCTGACCTTGAGCCGACTCAAGAGTGCACTCTCAGAGGTGCTTGCGCGGTTTCCCATTTATCGAACCTACCTTGGAACAGAAAATGGTCGCTCCGACGACCGGGCTGTCGTTGAGGCGGCGATTTCCCGAGCGGTTCTCGAGTATCCGCATCTGCACATCGAATCCGAGTTTCTCCGGAACCTGCTTCTCGAAAACGTTCCTTTCGACGAAGCCGTTGACGATGTTGAGATATTCAAACAGTGCGGGAGGGCCGTCCGGGCGTTCCAGCAATTGTCGGCGGCGTTGATGGCCAAAGGCTCCGAAGACACGGCCTTCTACAGGTATAATCGGCTCGTGTCCCTGAACGAGGTCGGCAGTGCGCCGGATCGCTTCGGCTGCAGTGTCGAGCGGTTTCACGCGGCGATTGTGCGAAGGGCGGAGTACTGGCCCCATGCCATGAACAGCACCGCGACCCATGACTCGAAACGGGGTGAAGACGTGCGGGCCAGATTGAATGTATTGTCCGAAATACCGACGGAATGGAAAACGAGGATCGAAGCCTGGCATACATTCACCCGCGGTCACCGCATGCGGAAGGGACCGAAAAAGGTTCCCGACAAAAACACGGAGTACCTCCTTTATCAGACCTTGATCGGGGCCTGGCCGCAGGGTCGACCCGTGACGCACCGGTTCGTGGAACGGATCAAATCCTACATGATCAAGGCGGCCCGGGAAGCCGGTGAACACACGTCCTGGCTCGAACCCGAAGAGGCATACGAGACGGCCCTTGCCGGATTCGTGGAAAGCATCCTCGACCCGTCGCCGCGGAATGAATTTATGCCGGCCTTCGTGCCGTTCTGCAAAAAAATCGCTTTTTTCGGGCTGTATAATTCGCTGTCCCAGTGCCTGCTGAAAATCACAGCCCCCGGTGTTCCGGATTTCTATCAGGGCACGGAGCTGCCGCACCTCGCCCTGGTGGACCCGGACAATCGCCGGCCGGTGGCCTACGACGAACGCCGGCGGCTGCTGAAATCAATTGTCAGGGAGACTTCCGATCCGCTGGAACAGGTGGCGGGACTGCTGGAAAACAGAGACGACGGAAGGATCAAGCTCTTTGTCATTGCCCGTGCTCTCGCCACCAGGCGACAACGAAAGGACGTATTCCAGTCCGGGCGCTACCTGCCGCTTGAAGCCAGCGGGACTTGTCGCGGCCACATCGTTGCTTTTGCCCGCGAGGCCGGCGGGCAGTGGTGTGTCGCGGTGGTGCCGCGCTTCCTTACCGCGCTGGTGGGTGAGGACCAGGACCCGCTCGGCAAGAATGTCTGGCGCGACACCGCCGTCAACCTTCCGCCCGAAGCCCCGCGTTCCTGGCGAAACATTTTTACCCGGCAATCGATACAAGGGGCACCGGGATTCGCTGTCGGCGACGCCCTGCAGCATTTTCCCGTGGCCCTGCTTCTGGGAGAGCAAATACCATGAGCGTGCGATCGAGCGGCATTCTACTGCATCCCACCAGCCTGCCTTCCGGTTACGGAATTGGTGACCTGGGACCCTCGGCCTTCCATTTTGCCGATTTTCTGATGAAGACCGGTCAACGGCTCTGGCAGGTGCTGCCGCTCAATCCGACCGAAAGCGTTTACGGGCATTCGCCCTACCACAGTCCGTCGGCCTTTGCCGGCAACCCGCTTCTGATCAGTCCGGAGTCGCTGGTGCGGCAAGGCCTGCTGCAGCAATCGGAATCGGAGACGGGCCGGCGATGGTCTGAGCAAAAGGTTGCTTTCAGCCGGGTCGTCCGTTTCAAACAACGGCTGTTGGAGCGGGTCTGCGAGAGATTCGGCACCGAGGGGGACACGGCCGATTTCGAACGCTTCTGTCGTAAGGCCGACTGGCTCGACGACTTTGCCCTTTATATGGTCTTACGCAGCCATTACCGCCCCCGCATCTGGCCTGAATGGCCCCGCTCCTTGCGTGAACGACGACCGAAAGCCCTGCAGGCCGCCAGGCGAACGTTCAAGGACCCGATTCGCAACCAAAAGATTCTGCAGTACCTTTTTTTTCAGCAGTGGTTCGCCCTCAAACGCTATTGCAACCGTCGACAGATCCGCTTGATCGGCGACATGCCGATTTACGTGCCTCTCGACAGCGCCGATGTGTGGACCCATCCGCAGTGCTTCAAACTGACCCGCAGCGGACGGCCGAAAGCCGTCTCCGGCGTGCCGCCGGATTATTTCAGCGCCACCGGGCAACTCTGGGGGCATCCCGTTTACGACTGGAAGAGGCTGCAGGAAAAAGAATACGGCTGGTGGATTGATCGGATGCAGCATCACTTGCAGCTGTACGACCTCACGCGAATCGATCATTTTCGCGGGCTGATTGCCTACTGGGAAGTGCCGGCCCGCGCCAAGACCGCCGTCAACGGTCGCTGGGTGCCGGTGCCGGTCGAAGAGTTTCTCGATCGACTCGTCAAACGCTTCGGAAGACTGCCGGTGATTGCCGAAGATCTGGGCACCATCACGGCGGATGTCCGCGAGGTTATCAACCGTTACGGCTTTCCGGGCATGCGGGTGCTGCTCTTCGCCTTCGGCGAGGACTTCCCGAACGGATCGTTTCTGCCGCATCGCCACGAGCCGAACTGTGTCGTTTACACCGGCACCCACGACAACAACACCATTAGAGGCTGGTTCGAAAAAGAGGCCGATTCGAAAACCAAAACCAATCTATTCCGCTACCTGGGCCGGGAAGTGCCGGTTGAGGAGTTGCACTGGGAACTCATCCGGACGGCCATGATGTCGACAGCCGAAACTGTGATCGTTCCCCTCCAGGACGTGTTGGGGCTGGGGTCGGAGGCCCGGATGAACCGTCCCGCGAGCCGCAGAGGCAACTGGCTGTGGCGTTTTGGAGGGGATGCGCTCGATTCCGAGACGGTCGAGCGGTTGCGGGAGATCACCGAAACCTACGGAAGACTTTAAACTTAGTTGCAAAGGCCGGCGTTTTCTTGGAAGAGAAGCAAAAATAAGTCATTGCCGCATTTGTTTCGTACCGCCGGTCCGATCTGTTTTCGATGTGTTCGACCACTGTTGCCATAGGGAACCTCCTATCGCTCGCTACCACTTTCATGACCGCTGCGGGAATACTCCGTATCCCCCATTCAGCGGCTGAATCCAATGTAGTGGGCGGCGAACGCTCCCCACCGGCTGGTTAAGGCTCCAGGTGCCGCAGCGACGCGCGGATAAATGCCGGCAAGTCTCCGGGGTCTCGACTGGAGACGAGACGGCCGTCTTCGACGACCTCTTGATCGAGAAACTCGGCGCCGGCGTTTTTGATGTCCTGAATGACGGACTTGTAGCCGGTGAATTTGCGGCCGCGGAGCACGTCGGCGGTGATCAGCAATTGCGCGGCGTGGCAGATGGCAAAGACCGGCTTGCCGCTGCGAACGAAACCACCGGCAAACCGCACGGCATCGTCATCCACGCGCAGTTTGTCGGGGGAATACCCCCCGGGAATAAGAAGAGCGTCAAAGTCGTCCACCGCTGCTTTTTCAACGGCTTCATCGATGGTCACGGCCGTGTTGTCTTTTTTACCATGAACGGTTTCTCCGGCCTTCAGCCCAACATGAACCAGAGTGTGTCCGGCTTCGCGAAACGCCTTTGCCGGTTCGGTGTACTCAGAATCCTCAAACATATCGGTGACGATTACGGCAATTCGACTCATGAAATCCTCCTTGTTTTTTCGGTTTCCGGTTTATTGTTTCTTCCCGCAAAATACCGCTGTAAATTGAAGAATCCGGTTTTTGCAACCCGGCTCTTCTTTCTTCTCGCAGCAGTTCGCTGGTAACTGTCGAGTAAGTTCTTCGCAATGAGTGGGGGCAATCGGTAGTCTCCTTTAACGGCCTTCTTCCAGTTCGATCTTCATGGAAAGAAAATTGAGCAGATCCTTCAGCGCAAGGATCCCCATCAGCCGGCCGTCCTTGACCACCATAAGGCGGCCGGCGCCGTTGCGGTGCATGCTCGCCAGCGCTTTCACGGCGTCGGTTTCCGGCGCGATCGTGTTTTCGTCGCTGCATTTTTCGGCCACCTCGCCAACGGTCGTCCCGCTCCATCGATCACGTGGTATCTCCTTAACCTGACGGGTGGTGATGCAGCCGATCAAACGGTCGCCGTCAACGACCGGAAATAGCTTGTGGTGGTAGCGGTAGATGTAGTCCTCTACGAGTTGCTTCACGCTGGTCTCGGGAGAAACCGTGATCGGGTCTTGGTTCATGAAGCGCTGCAGGGATTCTCCTTCCAGGGCCCGGCGCGTGAGCAGTTGCTGGTATGACATTTTAGCGGCGCTTCGAATGAACAGGCCGATCAGGAAAAACCACATGCCGCCGACGAAAAAACCGCCGAGAACCCGGAGCACGCCCAGTGCAATCAGCAACAGTCCGAATCCTTCGCCGAACTGTGAGGCGAGTCGGGTCGCCCACCGCAGGTTGCCTTTCCAGGCCCAGAGCGCGGCGCGCAGTATCCGGCCGCCGTCCAGCGGGAAGGCCGGCACAAGATTAAAGACGGCCAGGATGACGTTGATCATGCCGAGATAGCCCATGACGCCGCTGATCGTCGTCGGCCAGCCGGCCGTCTCCCCCATGATGATTGAATCCGTAAAAGATGGCCGCCATTGCAAAACTCGAGATCGGCCCCACCACGGCGATGAGGAATTCGTCCCGGGCACTCGGCGGCTCTTCGTTCATTTCGGCCACGCCGCCGAAGATGAAAAGGGTGATTCCTTTCATGGGCATGCCCCTGCGCCGCGCCACCAGCGAGTGGCAGAACTCGTGGGCGACGATGGACACAAACAGGCCCAGGGCCCCGATGACGCCCATGACCCAGTACTGCCGGGTCGACAGATCCTGATATTTAAATGGAAAATATCCGGTCGACAGGGACCAGGCCACCAGGACCGCCAGAACGATCCAAGTCAGATCGATGCCCACCTCGAAACCGAACAGCCGGAAGAGTTTGAGTTTGCGGTTGAACATGCGCTTCTCCTCACGCAGGGCAATAATTTCGCAGAGGCCCGGTCCGCCCATGAGAATATTTTTTCGGCATAGACTCCAGCCCTCCGAAGCCGAATCTGCCGCGAGGCGTATCGGACTCCCGCAGCAGCCGAAAATCTACTGTGAATTCCGTCTTTGAAGTGGCCCAGCGGATAAAAGAGTCTTTTATGGACAGGCACTATCGGCTGACTGTCGACAATCCGGCGGAAACCGTTCGGCGAACACGGAAGCCTGTCCCTTCATATGCATCGGGAATTCAACTGTAAATTACCGTCAGTTTCCGTCGGTGACTATTCCGTCAATACCGTATTTTGTGTGGCTGGAGAATGTAAGCGACCGGTAATCTGTCGGTAATTGAAAACGCATCGATGCAATCCTATCGCAAAATCGGATAGCGCTTGGATGGCATAGATAGGAGCGAACGTTCATTGAAAGTGGCCTAATTGGGCCACACCTGATGAGACGAAACGCAAATCAAAGGCGGGATGCGGCCAAAAGGTACCTTTGAGGTTCATGTGTTGTGCGCCGATCACAAGGCATCTCGATCTCAATATTTGTAACCGTTCACAGGGTTGCAAAGTCCGATGCGCTTCAAACCACTAATTGTAAGCGTTTACAGGGTGCCGCCCCGGTAAAATAGGCTTCGCATTTCACGGGGCAGGCAGATGCAAGGCGTCGGGTGCGCAGACGACCTATTGTACTTCAAGTACCCGACAACAAGGCAGATGCGGTGCCCTGTGCATGCTTACCATATTTTAACGCGCTCATGCCGTATAAAGACTTTCCGGCATCACGCGAAGGCTTCGACCATTTGATTTCCGCCAACGAGATCGTTTGGAAACTTTCCATGAGGCTCGGATGACCGGCATTGCTGAAAAGGGCCTTTACTTTTACCAGCACGATGGCGCCTTTTTTGAAATCGGCATTGGATTCGATGCACATGCCGCCTTCACAATAGTTCAGCATTTTGCCGTCATAGACATTTCTGTTTATAGACGTCGCAAAGTGGCTGCAGACGGTCGATGCGTCTATGCCATGGCGCTTAATATTTCGTTTTTCCACCAATTGTTCCCTCCCTGGGCAACCGGCTTTTGAAGGCAGGCAGGCTGCCGTCACACGCGGCCACGAATTTAATTCGGCATTTTTTGTGTAGAGAACCCTATTCTCGATGACGGTTTTTAAGCATGGCATCGCTGATCTGATCGCCACGACAGATTTTATTGATATACAGACCCTGGGTGAGCTTCAGGGTAGCGTCTGGCTTTCTGGATCGAGTTCTTGCCCAGCAAGAGTATAGGAACAGGATTGAAGTGAACTCTAGAAACACGAAATGGGTCAACTCTGCAGCGAGTTGGTGAAAGTAAAGCAACGCTGCAATGCTATGTTTAAATACTTAATAATGTTTTAAAGTGAATTGCAATAAGGTGGAACACTCATTTTACTAGGTATAACCCCTATGTGTGAACATAGGAGAACGCGATCTGACATTGTCAGCTTATAAAGTCGCCAGAAGGCATTTCCAGTAAAAAGTCTGATCCTTCCCATCGTTCAAGTTTCAACCTATCTTTTTGAGGAGTGGGGTGGTAAGAAACCGGAGATGAGAATTGCACTATTTTTTCCCGGGTATAGGGAGAAAAACGATACAATCATCCGGACCACTTGGGATACCCGGATATCATCCTTTTACAGCCGGACCGCGGCAAACCTTTTTGCAGTGCGTCAGGGGACGGTCTGGCTGCAAGGGGATATCTAAATTTAGCGCTGCACGCGAGGGTCTATGGGCCGAAACTTTCAAACCGACATCGCGAATCCGAATCATTTCGTGATCACCTTGGAGCTTGTGCCCGGTGCCAGCTACCAGGGGCTGGCATTGGACACGGTCAAGAAGATCGCGGAAGATGCACTGGACGACGGCAGGATTTCGGCGGTAACAATCACGGACAATCCCGGCGGCAACCCGTCACTCAGTCCGGATGTTATCGGAAAGGAGATCGTTGATCGGGGCATGGACGTCATCGTGCATTTCACCTGCCGCGACGCCAACCGGGGCGGCATCGAAAGCCGCGCACTTCAGCTGGCACGCATGGGCATGCGCAACATCCTGGCCCTCACGGGAGACTATTCAGGTCGTGGCTTCGGTGGGCAAGGTATGCCTGTTTTCGACATGGATTCAACCAGCCTGATCTGCTTTCTCAAGATGCTGGGGGAACGCAGCCGTCGCGAAGCGCGGTCTGATGAAAGCTTCTGTACGGGCTGTGCCGTCTCGCCCTTCAAGAGCACCGAGGCAGAGACTTTCGCCCAGTATTACAAGCTTTGCAAGAAAATTGCCGCCGGTGCGCGCTTTGTCATTACCCAGGTGGGTTATGATGTTCGCAAATTCCGTGAGCTGCTGCAGATCCGGCAAGTGTTCGGGCTGCCTGTTCCGATTCTGGGCTCAGTGTACGTATTGCGTCCGCCGGCGGCCAAAATCATGAACCGCGGCGCTATACCAGGCGCTGTGGTCACGGAAAACCTGCTTGAAGCGGTAAGGCAGGAGTGGCAGGACAAGGAGCAGGGTGAGGCGGCTGCGGTCGAACGAGCGGCCCGACTGGCGGTGGTGCTCAAAGGTTTGGGCTACCAGGGCGTTCACGTCGGCGGCGTGCACAAAAGTTTTATCACATTGGCGGCCATTTTGGACCGCATGGAACAAATCGAGAATCGCTGGCGGGAATTTCTGCCCGACTTCGACCACCCCCAAAAAAACGGTTTTAATGTTTTTGACGAAACCTCCTCGGATAACTCCTTCTCCTTTACCTTGCCGGCACCGAGAAGCCGGGCCACGCTCCTTGAAAAAACCCACTTTCAAACATTGCGGCTGATGCATGAATTCTTTTTCCGTTTCGAGTCTCCCTTGGCACCGGGCTTGCGCGCAGTCTGCACCCGCTTGGACGCCACACCCGGCGGACGTCGGCTGGCGTTCCTGATCGAAGACCCCATAAAGAAGTGGCTGCTCTCCTGCAAGGGCTGCGGGGACTGCGGCATCCAACATCTCGCCTTTTTGTGTCCGGAAAGTCAGTGCCCCAAGCACATTCGCAACGGGGCCTGCGGCGGCAGCAGCAACGGCCGCTGCGAGGTATACCCGGATCGCCCCTGTGTCTGGGTGCGGGTATACAACCGCTTGGCGGCGGCAGGCCGGGCGCCGGAGATGGCCCACACATTTGTCGCTCCCCGCAATTGGGCGCTCAACGAGACATCGAGTTGGCTCAATTTTCACCTTCGGCGTGACCACCAGAGCACCGGCTGCGACATTGCCGAACGCTGCAATGCGGAAGGCGGCTGCCCATTTCGCCGGGAAGGCCATACCGCCGCTCCGGCGGATGCAACGTAATAGGGGGATGTTAGCGGCTTTTCGTCGAAACCGTCAAGGAATATCGATTCCTGTCGGTGCTGCGGGGGGGAAACCTAAACGGAGAAATTGAGGATACCGATCCCCAGGAGACCGGTGTGCAGCCCTTGAAACCCAAGGCGCGCTCGCCGGAAGCTCACCAGACAGCCGAGTTGGTCCATCGGTTCGTGGAAGCCGCCCGCGAACACCTCGCAGACGAACGGCCCGCCAACATGGTTCTCCTGCGGGGGTTCTCGCAAAAACCCCGGTGGCCGCAGATGGGAGATGTTTTCGGCCTGCGTGCTGCCGCCATAGCCGGATACCCCATGTACCGCGGCGTCAGCAAACTCATCGGCATGCAGGTTCTCGAGACCGGGGCGTCTTTGTCGGAAGAACTGGAAACGCTGGAGAAACGATGGGCCGATTTCGACTTCTTCTACGTTCACGTAAAGAAAATCGACAGCGCCGGTGAGGACGGCGATTTCGACCGCAAAGTGTCTCTTATCGAAGAGGTGGACAGGCATCTGCCGCGTTTGCTGGAACTGAAACCGGATGTTCTGATCGTTACCGGGGACCACTCCACGCCCGCGGTGCTCAGGAGCCACAGCTGGCATCCCGTGCCCGTTCTTTTTCATTCCGCATATTGCCCCGGCCGGATCATGTCGAGCATTTCGGAGAACGCGCGTGCATGACCGGCGGACTCGGACCGCGGTTCCCGGCCAAGGATCTGATGCCGCTGGCGCTGGCCAATGCGGGACGACTGCGGAAATTCGGCGCTTAGCCCAAATACATGCGTCTTGCATTAAAAAAGTTTCCTGCCAAAGTCAGCCATGCGCTTTCTTGAAGGTTAACGCGATCGGGTACATTTCCGTATCTCCTTTTTCCTTGAAGACGATCTTGATTTCGCATTCCGGAAACAGTTGCTGAAGGGATGACATCAGGTACGGATCGATCCGGTTCGGATCGCAGATAACGACGATGGCTTTCATGGCGAGTCTCCGTGAGTAAATGGTCAGCTGGGGATGTCGGCGAAATCACGTTAATCTGAGTGCCTGGAGAGATCCGTTTCCAGCGCACTGCCGTTTTTCAAACAGAACCTCACGAACTGTTTCTCGGCGGCACGATAATCCTCAACATCGTAATGATTCAGGTTTTCCGGGATCCGAAACTCTTGTTTATATTTTTGCACCAGCTGTCTGATTCCTTGGCAGCTTCTCTCTCGAAAATCCATCTTCCAACCTGTTTTTTCCGCTTTCCCTATATTCTTCTAACAACGCTACCTGGTCTGCGTAGACTTTCGTGCTTTTCTTCAAACACCGGGTCACATCATCGATTTTCCGCAAATGGACGACGAAATTTAATAACACCGTATAGGCATCTTCTCGAAGGGTCTATGGGGTGTAAACTCTATTGTGATGCGGATTGAAATGTACCGACCGCAACGCGGTCAAGGCTTTTGAAACCCTGGGGAGAATGTGGTCATGGCGGCCATTACGCAGTCTTTATCTCGATCTTTTTTGTTTACTCTCTTCGGCTTTAGGTCGAGTCGTCATTTGACAGCGTCGATCATTTCGGCCAAACGCTTCTGCGGCGTCGCCAGTCCGCGAGCGTTGCGGCCCATATCGGCCCAGGGGTCGTCCTTTTGGCCGAGGCGCCTGAAAATGTTGCGCAGGGTGTACCGGTTCGACCTCAGGCTGCTGTCGGAGAGCTCTTCCCAGTCGAGCGGCGTGGCGATGGCGGCGCCGGCCTTGGCTCGGATGGCATAGGGGACGACCACGGTCTGGCCGTATCCGTTGCGCAGATAATCCAGAAACAGCCGCTGCTCACGTTTTTCCTTCCGCGGCTCGACGGTGTAGCGATCCGCATGCTGATCGGCCACGTAAGTCGCCAGCTTGCGCGCGAAATCGCGCACGGCTTCGAAGGAAGCACCGGGCTTCAGCGGCACCGCGACGTGCAGACCCTTGGAGCCGGTTGTCATGACATACGGCGTCAGACCGACGTGTTCGATGACCTCGCGCAGGTGTCGGGCCGCCTCGCGAACCGCGGCGAAGTCGTCGGTAGCCGGGTCCAGGTCGAAAATCATGCGATCAGGCCGGTCGAGACTTGCCCGCCGGCTCAACCAGGCGTGCAGGGTGATGCACGCCTGATTGGCCAGATAGACCAACGTGGCGGCATCGTTGCAGACGACCATCGATCGGACTTCATCTCGATCCTTGAGCCCGACGGTTACCTTCGTGATCCAATCGGGAAAGTAATCCGAGACCTGTTTCTGATAAAATCCCGTCTCCGCGATTCCGTTGGGAAACCGCTGCAGCATGACCGGACGCTCCTCCAGATAGGGCAGGATCCGGTCCGCCATCCGGTGGTAGTAGTCGATCAGATCGCCTTTAGTGATGTCGTCTTCTGGGAAAAGGACCTTGTCTCGGTTGGACAGCTCGATGGAGCGTGAATCGACTTTCATGGAAAGTTTTTCAATCATAACCGTCAACCGCCTGACTTTTCGGCGATTTGCTCCAGGGTGCGCCCCGAAAGGACGGACGTCGGCTCCGTGCTGACGGGATTCCGTCGCGCGTCGGCCTCGTCGTCGTCCATCTTGACCAGAAGCCAGCGGTCGTCGTTGCCGGTGCGGATCAACGCGTATCCGCCCTTGATTTTGCGGCCCTCCAGCCAGACTTCGATCTTGCCGTCTGCATAAGACTCGGCCATGGAAACCCCGCCGTCCTTTTTTTCAGACCTGAGGTTGCGGTAAGGCCCCGTGTCCCACACCAGAACGGTTCCGGCGCCGTATTCGCCCTCCGGTATGACCCCCTCGAAATCGGCATAGTCGAGGGGATGGTCCTCGGTGGGCACGGCAAGACGTTTTTCCCGCGGGTCGGTTGACGGACCCTTTCGGAACGGCCCAGGATTTGAGCACGCCGTCCATCTCCAGCCGCAAATCGTAATGCAGGCTACTGGCGTCGTGCTTCTGAATCACGAAATGCGGCTTTTCCGACGAACCGCTCTTGCCGCCTTCGGGTTCGGGTGTGCGCTGGAAGTTGCGCTTTTGGCGGTATTTCGAGAGTGCTTCGCTGGAAGGCATAATGTCCGCCTCCCTTCAAATCGTTAAGCGTGCCTGCCTATTTTTCGTACGCCGGCATGCTCTCGAGCTGCTCTGCGGTAATATCGTATTCGACCCCTTCAAAGCTGAATCCCAGCGGCCGGAAGGGTATGGCCACCTCTCTGCCGCCAATGCCCAGGATCTCGCCGGTTGAAACGATAAGCTTGGTCACCTTATTTGTTGAGTCGATGAGGAGATCTTTCAGGTTGCCGACAGCATCACCGTATTTACTGAGCAACGGACGATCGAGTATGCTCGACCCCAGCATCCGCTCCGGGAAATATGTCCAGTTCAACGGATGATAGCCCCCCAAACCATACCAGGGCTTATAAAAATAAGGGTAGTAGGGACCAGGACCAGGATAAGATTTGTTATCGGGAGCCATCTCTTGACCGAGGTAGGGGTCGTAACGGTTCTCAGGACGTCTTTGCGAACCGCGCCTGAATGCCGGCGGAATCGGCATAGAATAATATCCGGTAAACAGATCGCTTTGTCGGTAATTGAAACGCGGCTTGTTCTCCAACGCCTCAGCGGTCGCGTCCAAACGAATTCCGCCCGCCGGTCCGAGCTGCAAGGCGCGGAAACGAACGTCTGTCTCGGCACCGCTTAGGCTCAATGGACCCCCCAACGAAATAATGGCTTTTTTGACTTTCCCGTTGCGCCGAATCACCAAGTCTTCGATCTCGCCGAGTTCCTTATCCTGCATGTTCATGACCGGCTGATCCAGCAATTCGGTCAAACGCCATGTCTGGCCGGTTTCCGCGGCATTTGAAGATGGTGACGCGAAACCCGCCAATAAACAGAGAATCGCTAAGGTTGTGAGGCCTTTTAGTCGCTTCATTTTTCCTCCTTGGTCATTTGTTTTCCGATTTTTGTAATTTAAAATCTGAAGGGTTTTACCCCACTGATTGTGAATAAGACCGGCTCACAGCACGGACAATCGGGCTGACCGGCGTTTTTTATCCTCAATCGGTATGCCGCTGTCCGAAATCTTGGTCCAGCTTTATCGTCTCCAGGTCGATGCGCACCTCGACCTCGCCCTGGGCCGGGTAATCGACGTCGAACCCCAACTTGCGCGCCAGTGCCAGCATCTGTTTATTTTCCGGCAAGACGGTGCCCCAGACGTATCGAACTCCCTGATCCTTAGCCACTTGGAGACACCGTTTCAATAGAACCGCACCGATCCCCTTTCCCTGCCAAGGGTCGCCGACCATCACGGAAAATTCCGCCTTGCGGTCGCCGGTGGTGCGGATGACTCTCGACACCCCCAGCATTCGGCCGCTTTCGTCTTCCTCCAAGGCCACCAGGGCGATCTGGCGGTCATAGTCGATCTGGGTATAGCCGACCAGCATCTTGCGCGTGAGCGATTTCACCGGACGGAAAAATCGATTGTAGATGCTCGACTTCGATAGGGTGTCGAAAAGGGCTTCAAACAACGGTGCGTCTTCCGGACGGATCGGCCGAACGAAAATCTCCAGTCCGTCTGAAGTGACCGCCCGCGCTTCATACTGCGCCGGGTAGGGACTGATGACCAGGTGATCGGGGGATTTCAGGGAAGATGGTTTCAGGATGACGCGGGCGTCGGCCGCCACGGGGCGCCCGTCCTTGACGATCACCGGGTTCATGTCCAGCTCGGCGATCTGGGGAAAATCGACCACGAGTTGGGACAGCCTCAGGATGATCTCCTCCAGGGCCTCCAGATCGGCGGGAGGAATATTGCGATAGCCTTTCAGGAGCGTGTAGATTTGAACACGCTGCATCAGCCTGGTCGCCAGCAGGCGGTTGAGCGGCGGCAGGGCGAAGGCGACATCCTTCAGAACTTCGGTAAAAATGCCGCCCGTACCGAAGAGGATGAGCGGCCCGAAAAGGTCGTCTCTCTTGGCGCCGATCAGGATCTCGAAATCGGGCCGATCGATCATGGGCTGCAGGGTCACTTCCTGCGCACCCGTCTCCCGGGTTTGCGATGCCGCCATGATTTCTTCCCAGGCCCGCCGGACCTCCTCCGCGGTGCGAAGATCCAGACGTACACCGCCGGCTTCGGATTTGTGCGTCACCTCCATCGACGAAATTTTCATCACGACCGGATAGCCGATTGCCGAGGCCCGTTCGACGGCGGCCTCCGGCGAGCGGGCGGTCTCGGTGCGGGTGACCGGAATGCCGTACGCCGCCAGCAGCTCCTTGGACGCCGCTTCGGTCAACCGGCCGTTTTCCCGCAGTTGCTTCGACACGATACGCTCGGCGCTGTCTCGATCGAAGGTCAGTTCGCGGGGAAAGCGCGGCGGAATCTCGCACAGGGCCTCGAGCTTGAGGCCGTAGGTGTGTTGGTACATGTACGCGCGCACGGCCTGTTCCGGTGTTTCATATGTGGGGACATCGGCCTGATTCAAAAGTCGAAACCCCTCGGCCACGCCGCTGCCGCCCATCCAGGCTGCGAAAACCGGGAGCGACTTCCCGTCGAGCGAATCGGCCAGTTCCCGCGCCGTGCCGGTGGGATCGGTCATGGCCTGAGGCGTGAGGATGATCAGCAGACCGTCGAATTCCGCGGCCTGGGTGCAGAGCTCCACCGTGCGGAGGTAACGCTCGGGCGTTGCATCCCCCAGAATATCGATCGGATTGGCGCGGCTCCAGTATTGCGGCAGCTCCTGATCGAGTCGGTGCAGCGTCTCGTCTCCGAGCAGCGCCGGCTGCCCACCGAGCCGGGCCAGTGCATCCGCGGCCATGACACCCGCGCCGCCGGCGTTGGTGACGATACCCAGTTTGGCGCCGGCGGGCCGCGGTTGCTTGGCCATCAGCTCGGCACAGTCGAAAAGCTCGCCGATGGCCTCGACCCGGACAATTCCGGCCCGGTCGAAGGCGGCGTCATAGAAGGTATCCTCGCCGGCCATCGCACCGGTGTGCGAAGCCGCCGCCTTAGCCCCGGCCTCAGTGCGTCCGGACTTCAGCGCCACGATCGGCTTGATCCGCGAGATCGCCCGCGCGGCACTCATAAAAGGGCGTATCCTCCCCAGGCTTTCGATGTAGAGCAAGATGCTCTCCACCCGGGGGTGATGGCCGAGGTAATCGATCAGATCGGCGAAATCCAGGTCGGCCATGGCACCGACGCTGATGAAATGGCTGAACCCGAAACGTTCGCGGATGGAGTAGTCCAGAATGGCGGTCCCGATGGCTCCGCTCTGGGAGATGAAAGCCAGGTTCCCGGCAAGGGGGATCTGTTTCGCGAAACTGGCGTTGAGATGTTTTTCCGGTCGGATGAAGCCCAGGCAGTTCGGGCCCAGCAGCCGAACCGGTCCGGCTGCGGCCTCCTGTTTGATCTGTTCTTCGATTTTACGGCCTTCCTCACCGGCCTCACCGCCTCCTGCGGAAACCACGATCGCTCCCTTGATGCCGCTTTGCGTGCACTCACGGATGATCTTCGGCACCGTGGCAATCGGAACGGCGATCACGGCCAGGTCCGCCGCATCGTCCAGCTCGGTAACCGATTTGCGGCAGGCCATTCCCATCACTTCCCGATGATTGGGGTTGATCGGAAAAACCTCTCCCGAGAATTCCTCTTGGGCGAGGTTTTCCATCAGCGTACGCCCGACGCTGTTTTTCCTGTCACTGGCGCCGACGACGGCCACTGACCGCGGGTCGAAGAACCGGCTGAGGTATTCGATGCCCATGCAAAGCCTCCGTTGTATTTTTGTTCATTTCCACTCGATCTCTCATCACATTTTTCGACCTGCAGCTTTTTATACTTTGAGCGGTCACAATCTGCGCTTTTTTACCCTCACCCCAACCCTCTCCCAATGGGCGAGGGAGCTAAAGAAAATCGCAACTTATAGCCGTTCAAAGTATAAAAGCCTCTTTCGGCGCGACCGGTAAGTCACGGGTCGATCAGACTCTCTCGAAGGGGTTACTGGGCCGTGTACCCGCCGTCGATGACCAGCTCGCTTCCGGTGACGAATTTGGATTCATCCGCGGCCAGGTACAGAGCGCCGTAAGCGATATCATCCGGCTCGCCGACGTGGCCGATGGGGTGCTTGGCGTCGAGTTCGCGGCGAAATTCGTCTACGCCTTGTCCGGATGCTTCAGCCAGATCCGCCACGAGCGGGGTCCAGATGTAGCCGGGATGAATGGAGTTCACGCGGATATCGTCCCCGGCATAGAGCAGGGCATCCGTTTTGGCCATGAGTCGTACCGCTCCCTTGGAGGCGTGGTACGGCGGCAAATCCGGGGCGCTGATAATGCCGTAGATGGACGACAGGTTGATGATGCTGCCGCCCTTGCCCTTTTGCATGTACGGCACCGCATGCTTGGTGCATAGAAACACCCCCCTGACATTGACACGGATCACCCGGTCCCACTCCTCGGCGTCGATGTCATGGGTCGGTTTGTTGGGGCCCGAAATCCCGGCGTTATTAACCAGCACGTTGATGCCCCCCCATTGATCGGCCACCTCTGAAAAGACCTGCACCACGTTTTCTTCTCGGGAAGTGTCCAGGTGCCAAAAGTCGGCCTTGCCGCCTTTCTCTTTGATTAGATCGACCACCTGTCGGCCTTCGTCGTCGATGACGTCGGTAACCGCTACCGCTGCACCCTCATGGGCGAACAGCAGACAGATGGCATGTCCGATACCGCGCGCTCCGCCGGTCACAACGACAACCTTGTTCTCAATTCGTCCCATTGTCTTCTCCTCCTTGTCGTTTGTCGTCGGTTATAAACTGCCCAATCCGATAACTCCTCGACAGCTTATCGTGTTGGCGGGTCGTGTAAATCGGGTGAATCCTGTATTGGGACGTTAAATACTGGGTACTGCAACTGTCTTGAGATTCATGATGGTTTAAGTCGAGAACCCGGAAGAAGACTACTTCCCCAAGAGCGTGAAAAGAAAAGAAACATGTCGCCGACCCTCCTGCCTACAGCGGGTCGCAGCCCTCCCCGGCATATCGGCCAAGCGGATCCATAGATGCAGTCGGGCTTATGATTTTGGCGGTTTACTTATTTTCAACCGGATATCGCACTTCACGCCAATCGTTCCATCCGCCTTTGAGCATATAAACGTGGAGAAAGCCTGCATCCATCATCAGCCTGCGCGCCGAACCGGCGCTGGTGTTTTCATTCGGTCAGGCGCAATGCAAGACGAAGGTCGGATCTTTCGGGTCTACACGCAAAACCGATGCGCAATACGGGGTTCACCCGATTGTCCGGAATTGTCTCACCGGCTAAATGGTAACTAACACGCTCCAAGATGCTGCTGGCAAATCAGCCGGAGGATCGAAATGCGTTCACCATTCAATCGGAAGCGTCGGCGCCGGCTACTGCGGGCTGCCCCCGGTCACTTCTCCCGGTTGCGAAGGACCTGCCGGGTAAGAATACACCCCCCATCCCGACGGCCCGCCGCGGGGGTGGTCGTCTGTATAGGTATACTCGGGAAACGCCCTCAAGGCGGCCGCCCCCTCGCTGTAGACCGCCGTCAATTGCCTTTTCTTTGCTATTTCCCAAAGCCTTTTCTTATCGACTTGTGAATATTCAGCCATGTTTCGGACATCTCCTTTCGTTTGATGACCCGCTTACCAAATATTTTTCAAAATAACTTTGTTCCGAAAGGATGAAAATAGGGTCAGTGCGGTATATGACCATTCCGAATCGGGCATTTTCGCCCGATGCGCCGGCTACGGGTCCGATATGGGGGGTTGCCTGGATCACATGACGTGTGAAACCCATTTTCATCCATTGCAAAAAGAAGCCGAGCGCCGGCGGATTTCAAGGAAGCAATTGCTCGATACCACTACAAAAAGAGCAGAAGAAGTATCGGTTGAAGAAATCGATCGTTATTGCAAAGACAACCGTTGACCGATGGAAGCGTGGAAGGGAACGGAAGAAGAATTCAAATGCTTAGTTTTTCAATATAACTGATCTCCTGGCAAAGGACTTACACAGTATTTTTTCGGGAAATGCATGATTCGCCTTATTGCTTAAAGACGATCTCCAGGGGAATCTCTATAACAGGTATGGTTATTCTGCCGCCTGATGATTCTATCAGAAAAAGAGAGGTGTTGCCCTTTTGTTTTCAACTGAATTTTGGGCTTCATTCGGCGAGGCAGCCAAGGCGGCCGGGAATTTGTCTGCGATTAAACGGACATGGTGCAAGGTGTCGATCTGGAAGCGCCAATTTTGGCGTATGCTATATTTATAATGTACGGCGAATAAAAGGAGTAAAGCATGCAAAAAACTATAAAAGATATCGATGCATACGGAAAGCGCGTACTCGTGCGGGCTGATTTAAATGTCCCTTTGGAAGACGGTCGCATCAGCGACGATACTCGGATCAAGGCTTGCCTGCCGACCCTTCGATATTTGATCGAAAAAAGCGCATCGGTCATTCTTTGCTCTCACTTGGGACGTCCCAAGGGCAAGGTGGTGGCGGGACTTCGGCTCGATCCGGTGGCCGATCGTCTTTCAAAGCTTTTGGGAAGGCAAGTCAAAAAGGCCAGTGACTGCATCGGATCTGAGGTGCAGGCCGCAATCGGAGATCTTGGCGCAGGTGAGATTCTGCTGCTTGAAAATACGCGTTTTCATCCTGAAGAAAAAAACAACGATCCTGACTTTGCAAAGGCGTTGGCCCGCCATGCCGAAATCTTTGTAAACGATGCCTTTGCCGCAGCCCATCGGGCGCATGCCTCCACCGAGGGGGTTGCCCATTATCTTCCTGCGGTTGCCGGATTGCTGATGGAACGGGAAATCGAGACACTGAGCAGGGTTGTCGAACACCCGGAACATCCACTTGTTGCCATCCTCGGCGGCGCCAAGGTTTCAGACAAAGTGGGGGTGATCGAAAAACTGCTGGAAACAGCCGATTCGCTTTTGATCGGAGGGGCGATGGCCAACATCTTTCTGAAATCCAAAAAAATCGATGTCGGCAAATCTCCGGTTGAAAGAGAAGGCATCGAGGTTGCAGGTCGCATCCTGGAGCAGGCAGCAGACAAGATCTCGCTTCCGGTCGACTGCTTGATCGTCAAGGGCGAAATAAGTGCCGATTCGGAACGGCGGGTGGTTTCCGTTGATGAAATTCCGACGGACTGGATCATCGCCGACATCGGGCCGAAAACGCTGGATCTTTTCAAAGAGAAATTGAAATCAGCTCGAATGGTCGTGTGGAATGGTCCGCCGGGCGTTTTCGAAAAAGAGCCGTTTTCAAAAGGAACGATGCAATTGGCTCGGGAATTGGCCGGCCTGGATGCTGCAACGATTGTCGGCGGAGGCGATACGGGCGCGGCGGTCGCGCAAGCCGGCGTTACCGATAAGATGACCCATGTTTCCACCGGCGGCGGGGCTTTTCTCGAGTTTCTGGAAGGAAAGGATCTTCCGGGAATCGCCGCTTTGGAGAACAAATACGCCCCGTGAAAAATTTTTTGCCCATCAATACCGGGATACAGAAAGGAGAGAAAATATGCATAGAGTCGCCATCAATGGATTGGGAAGAATCGGCAGGGCCACGCTCAAGATCTTAATGGAAACCCCTGAACTTGAGCTGGTGGGGATGAACGATCTGCTGCCGCCGGACAATCTCGCTTATTTGCTGAAATATGATTCGGTCTACGGCCGCTATGAAAAGCAGGTGAAAGCCGGTGACGACAGCCTTGTAATCAATGGAAAAAATTACCGTATGTTCCATGAAAAGGATCCCGCGCAGCTTCCTTGGAGCCAACTCGGAATTGACGTTGTATTTGAGTGTACGGGGATATTCCGGAAAAAGGAAGGGATGCAGAAGCACCTGCAGGCGGGTGCCAAGCGCGTGATTCTTTCGGCCCCCGAAAAAACGGGAGAGGTTGAATCGGTGGTCCACGGTGTCAACCGACCGGAGGGCAATCCGGAATTGATCTCGTGTGCGAGCTGCACGACCAACTGCATTGCGCCGGTGGTCGAAATCGTCGGCAGAAGAATCGGGATCAAAAAAGCGATCATGACCACCATCCACGCTTATACGGTCAGTCAGAGCATCGTAGACGGGCCAAAAAATAAGTGGCGGCGTGGCAGGGCGGCAGCCGTTAATTTTGTGCCGACCACCACCGGAGCGGCCAAAGCCACGACCAAAACGCTTCCCCAATACAGCGGAAAATTCGACGGTGTCGCAGTGCGCGGCCCGGTGCCGGTCGGTTCTCTGGCCGACCTTGTATTTTTGACCGAACGTGAAACGAACCCGAAAGAAGTCAACTCCATTTTTCGGGAAGAATCTGAAAGCCAGCGCTATCGGGGGGTTCTCGGCGTAGCCGGAGATCCGATCGTTTCTTCGGATATTATCGGAGATTCGCGTGCATCGATCGTCGATCCGACCATGACCCAGGTGGTGGACGGCGATCTGTTGAAGGTCATGAGTTGGTATGACAATGAATGGGGCTACAGTGCTCAAATGGTGAGAGAAGCCGTCAGAATGGCGAAGACATCATGATATCCATCAATACCGATCGGGCCATCAGCTACCGCGAAGACAAGGGATTCGGTCACATTAAGATGGCCCTGTCGGTGGGGGTGCAGAAAATGATTCGCTCCGACAAAGCCTCTGCCGGCGTGATGTTTACGCTCGATCCGGAAAGCGGCTTCCGCAATGTTGTGATTATCAACGCCGCCTGGGGCCTGGGGGAAAGCGTGGTGCAGGGCCAAGTCACCCCGGATGAGTTTATGGTGTTCAAGCCGCTTATCGGAAAAGAGGATTTTCTGCCGATTATCAGCCGCACTTTGGGAGCCAAAGAGCGCAAGATCATCTACGGCAGCGGCGGGTCCGGCGCCACCAAGAATGTTTCGACCTCTAAAAAGGAACAGGGTTCCTTTGCCCTTACCGACAGCGAGGTCATGCAGCTTGCCCGTTGGGCCGGCATCATCGAAGAGCACTATGAGTGCCCGATACGTGGCGGCGATTCTGGATATGGACGGCGTCGTAACCGAAACGGCCCGCGCCCATTAGGAGTGAGATAATGAACGATCAAACCGATGACAAGAAAGCAAAAGAACAGCAATTGGCTTCAAAGGAATTGAAATTGATCCGCAAGGAAGTCGAACTGACGGAAAAAGAAGCCAAACTTGCCCACTGGGAGGCGAATCGTACCGAAAGTGAAACGGAGCAGATTCGAAAAGATAAAGCACGGGCAAAGGAAGAAGCGCAGAAGGCTGAAGACCAAAAAAACCGCTCCCAGGAGGAGCTTGACCGGATCCGGCGCGAAATCGAAGCTGCAGAAGCGAAGAAGCAGGCTGTGTTTGCTGAAATAGAGGCAGCCGAAAAGAGAGCTATGGCGGCAGAGGCTGAAATGGAGGCAAAACAGGCCGAGGCGGAGAAACAAGCCAGGGACCAGAAAGCAAAGGAGAAGCAGGCAAAATTAGAAAGAGAGAAGCAGAAGAAGCTGGCCCAAAAGGAGGAAGGCAAAGAGAAAAAAAAACAGAATAAAGCCGCTGCTGATGATTCCAGACGCGAAACGCGAAGAGGAAAGGACAGAGAAGCCGATCGGCAAAAAAAAAGATCCCAAGCAGATGAAGAAGACCGGCAGAGAAGGTCCGAGAAATCCCACTATGAAGAGCAATCGCTTCAGGAGACCCTCGCTGACCTCGGGGCCGACCCTGAGCAGGGTTTGAGCACTGAGGAGGCGAAGCAGCGGATAGACGAATACGGACCCAATTCGATTAAAGAAGAGAAGAAAAATCCGATTCTCAAATTTCTGTCCTACTTCTGGGGCCCTATACCATGGATGATTGAAATAGCCGCCGTTCTAGCTGGTTCAGTGCAAAGATGGGAGGAGTTTGGTGTTATCCTGGCGTTGCTGCTTGTGAATGGCGGGGTCAGCTACTGGCATGAAAGTAAAGCAAATCAAGCGATTGAGGCCCTCAAGAAAGAGATGGCCTTGAATGCCCGGGTTATCAGGAACGGAAAGCAGAGGACGATCCCCGCAAAAACTCTTGTACCGGGTGACATTGTCACCCTGCGTATAGGTGATGTGACCCCGGCAGATGTAAAACTACTGCAGAATCAGCATCTTAGCGCGGATGAATCAGCTCTTACCGGTGAATCTCTTCCGGTAGACAAAGAAGAATCAGACAGTGTGTATTCGGGCACGACGGTGAAGCAGGGCGAAGCCAAAGCTGTCGTGTTTGCAACGGGAAAGGATACCCGTTTCGCCAAAACAGTAGAACTCGTGGCCGGGGCTGAGGAAAAATCACACTTCCAACGGGCCGTGCTCCGAATAGGCTACTTTCTTATGGCATCCTCCGGCGTTCTGGTGGTCACGATCGCTTTGGTCAGTATACTACTCAGGGAAGACCCCGTAATTGAAGTCATTATTTTTGCGCTCGGACTAACTCTGTCAGGAATCCCGGTTGCCCTGCCGACAGTGCTTTCTGTCACCATGTCTATAGGCGCAGGGAGATTGGCAAAATGGAAGGCAATTGTTTCGAAACTCCCTGCAATGGAAGAGATGGCTGGCTTGAAGGTGCTCTGTGCGGATAAGACAGGTACCCTCACTAAAAATGAGCTTGAATTACAGGAACCTGTCCTCTTTGACGCAGAGGACAATCACGACCTCATATTAACGGCTGCCCTAACAATAAGGCACGATGAAGACATTGAAGATCCCATTGATCAAGCAGTGCTTAAAGGTCTTGATGACACAAAGGAGCTTGAAAACTATCAGATCAGCGAATTGCGCCCGTTTGATCCTACCAGAAAAATGGCTGATGCCGATATCAAGTATGAAGGGAAGGCTTTTACAGTTGCCAAAGGTGCACCGCAAGCCATTTTGAAACTCGTCGGCTCTGACAAGAAAATGAACAATGAGATTGCCTCCAAGGTTGATGACCTCGGCCGTGATGGTTTCCGCGCGCTTGGCGTGGCCAGGAAATATGAAGGGCAGGAATGGCAATATCTGGGCCTCCTTCCTTTGCTGGATCCTCCAAGGGATGATGCTGCGAAAGTAGTGAAGGCAGCCAGTGAGCATGGAATCGATATTCGGATGGTAACCGGCGACCACCTGGCGATAGCCAAACAGGTTGCAGGACAACTTAATTTAGGACAGAATATAAAAGTTGCCACGGATGTATTTGGAGAGGGAAAAGGGGCAGATGATCCGGAGGTAGTCAAACAAATTACCGAAGCGGATGGCTTCGCTGAAGTCACCCCCGAGCACAAATTTAATATAATCAAGGCGTTTCAGTCTAAAGACATAATCATCGGAATGACCGGTGACGGGGTAAACGATGCGCCTGCCTTGAAGCAGGCCGATGTGGGCATAGCTGTTCCGGAAGCTGCTGAAGCAGCCCGTTCAGCGGCTGCCCTCGTTCTGACAGCATCCGGTCTGGGTGTGATAACGAGGGCGGTCGAGGAAGCCCGCCGCATTTTTGAACGAATGATAAGCTACGCCACCTACCGTATCACCGAGACTATCCGCCTGCTGCTGTTCATCGCCATTTCTGTCCTGTTCTTCAATTTTTATCCTGTTAATGCCATAATGATTATTCTCCTGGCCATATTGAATGATATACCGATCATCGCTATCGCGTGGGACAATGCCAAGACTCCCTCCCGTCCGGTGCGATGGGATATGCCCAGGGTTCTTTCAATGGCCGGTGTGTTGGGTCTGTTCGGAGTGATTTCCTCATTTATCTTCTTCTATATTTTGTTTGAACATACGGATTATTCTAAGGAGGTAATTCAAACGATGATATTTTTGAAGCTCCTCGTCGCCGGTCATATGACCATATTTCTTACCCGCACGCGTTCTGCATTTTGGAACAAACCATTTCCGAGTCTCAGTCTCTTTATCCCTCTGGAACTCACTCAAATAGCAGGAACTTTGCTGGCAGTGTACGGCTTTCTAATCACACCGGTGGGCTGGGCCAATGCCGGTATCGCGTGGGGGTATTCCTTCGTAGAAGAATTAATCTTCCTTAACGTGATAAAAATACTCACTTATAAAGTTCAAAATAAAATGAAAACGGGTAAAAAGGTGCCAATTTGAGCCGAGAAGGTTTTGTTTCGAACCCGATAGATTTATTGAATTTGGGGCATCACTACTGTTCAAAATAACTCGAGCCTCCCGCTTCTCGATACCCGCGGCATGACGCCGTCGAAGTGATCGGGGAGGTCCAAGACCACGGCATCGATATCCGGATGGTGACCGGTGATGCTGATAAAACTTTCCACAGTCAGTCCCTCGCAGCAGGCAGGCTCCTGCCAGGCCATGGTAATCCCTTTGCACGCGCGTTGATGGATGGTGAGACCCTTCAGGGATTCACCCTCAAAGAGGATATCGCTCGCAAAGTCCGTATATCCGGAGAGCCCCATGATGGTGTGGGCCAAGGTGGATTTTCCGGCCCCGTTGGGACCCACCACTGCATGCACGTGTCCCGGCCAGAATTGAAGCGCCAGATGGTCGAGTATACTTTTTCATTCAAAAGACGAATATACCCCAAAATCCGATGCGGAATACTGGTTTTACCTGATTGCGCCGAGTCGATTCTTGAGCTAAATATTTACCTCGAACCCTCTGAATGTGGATTGACTGCGACGTTGAAGTGAAGAGACGCCGGCAGGCCGTCGAAAAGAAGGAAGAGGCTTCAGGTAGGAATCATATCAGGTAGGAATCATATATGGCAGAAAAAATAGACCATCAAGGTAACAAGCAGGAGTCGAAGCATGGACCGAACCGTGGCGTGGGACCGGAGCCCCCGGTGGAAGAACCGCCCAACGCTCCCCAAAAACCGCCTGTAAAAGAGCCCGAAAAACCGCCCAATGGCCCGCCGCCGCCGAAGAATCCGCCTGTGGAGGAGCCGCCGAACCGAACGCCGAAGCCGCCGATGGAAGAACCGCCGCCTGAAGATCCGAACCGGATGCCCCCTCATCCGCCCGTTAGAAAGGCAAGTCACTCGAACTGAATATCGCTTCGTATATCGTATAAAAGTAATTAGGCCATGAAAGACTCTATTTTTTCGTAAGCGTTCACAGGGCACCTCATCTGCTTTGCTGTCGGGAACTTGAAGTACAAAAGTACATCTGCGGCACCCTGTAAATGCTAACACTTAGGTGGTTTGAAGCGCATCGGACTTTGCAATCTGTGAACGGTTACATTTTTTAGAATGTTGGTTCTGGAGGAATAAGAATGATGGTTGACGAAAAGGCAGATCGGTCAAGGCGCAACATCAAACATTGGGTACAGGCCGTCATCTTCGATCTTGACGGTGTGGTCACCGACACGGCCGAGGCCCATGCCCGCGCCTGGAAGCAAATGTTCGACGAATACCTGGAAACCTTGGGGCAACGAGAAGGTAAACCGTATCGCCCCTTCGATCGAGAGGAGGACTACCTGCGGTATGTGGATGGAAAGCCGCGATACGACGGGGTCAGAAGTTTTCTGGAATCACGCGGCATCGAACTCGACACCGGATCTCCTGATGATCCGCCTCGGCGTGAAACCATCTGCGGGCTCGGTAACCAAAAGAACGAGATCTACCAGGAATTCATCGACATGGGTCTCGTCAAGGTTTTTCCGGCAGCGGTGCAACTCATCCGGCAGTTGAAATCGATGAAAATCAAGACCGCGGTGGTCTCTTCGAGCAAAAATTGCCAAAAAGTCCTTGCTGCGGCTGACATCGAGGACCTTTTCGATGTCAGGGTGGACGGTAAAGCGTCTGCAGAGCTGGGATTGGCCGGAAAGCCGGCGCCGGACATCTTCCTGAAGGCGGCCGAGGAATTGAGCGTTTCTCCGGAGCAGGCGGTTGTGGTCGAGGATGCCATTGCCGGGGTCGAAGCCGGTCGACGGGGCGGTTTCGGCTTCGTCATCGGCGTCGATTCGACCGGCCGGGGTCGAAACCTGGAGGAGCACGGTGCCGACCGAGTGGTCGGCGACCTATCCGAAATCGATGTCGACACCTTCCCGCAGCGGCGCGGGACCTCCAAACTGCCTTCTGCAGTGAATCGGATCGGGGAGATCATTCGCTGGCTCGAGGGCAATAAAACCGCCCTGTTTCTGGATTACGACGGCACACTGACCCCGATCGTGGAGAGGCCCGAGCAGGCCTACCTGGCCCCGGAGATGCGGGCGATCTTGAAAACCGTGGCCGAGCGGTCTACCGTGGCGATCGTCAGCGGTCGCGGCCTGAAGGACGTGCAAGAGCGCGTAGCCCTTGAAGGTCTCTACTATGCCGGCAGCCATGGATTTGAAATTGACGGCCCGGGACAAGAACGCATCCGAAATGAAAAAGGTTGCGAAGCCCTGCCGGCACTGAATGAGGCCGAGAATGAGCTGCGTAGACTATTGACCGACATCCAGGGCGCTCTGGTGGAACGCAAGAAGTATTCCGTTGCGGTTCACTACCGGCGGGTGGCCGCCGGCCAGGTGGAGATGGTCGAAGACAAGGTGGACGTCGTCCTGCAGCGCCACAGCGGACTTCGCAAGGGTCGCGGCAAAAAGGTGTTCGAACTGCAGCCCGACGTCGATTGGGACAAAGGCCGCGCCGTACTCTGGTTGATGGAGCGGTTGGGTCTCCATAGCGAAGCGGTGCGACCGATCTATATCGGGGACGACGTGACCGACGAAGATGCGTTTCGCGTCATGCAGAAGCAGGGCGTCGGAATCGTGGTTCACGGCGGCGAAGAGCGGCACTCTTACGCCAGTTATGGTCTTGTCGATCCGGAAGAGGTTCTGACATTTCTCGAAAACCTGTCGGCCGCGATCAGTGGAGGTGAATGATGGGCGGATGGTCTTTGGTATACGAAGAATTCAATTCGGAAAAAGAGAGGTTGCGCGAGACCCTTTGCACACTCGGAAACGGGTATTTCTGTACCCGCGGAGCCGCTGAGGAAGCCGCGGACGATGATATTCACTACCCCGGCACTTACATTGCGGGCGGTTACAACCGCATGAAGACCGAAATCGACGGCCATATCCTGGAAAACGAAGATCTGGTCAACATGCCCAACTGGCTGCCGCTCTCCTTCCGAATCGAAGAGGGTTCCTGGTTCGACATCCGCAAGGTCGATCTTCTGAATTACCGCCAGGAACTGGACCTCAAAAAGGGCATCCTGAAACGCGATATCCGATTTGAGGATAGCGAGGGCCGCCGCACCTGCGTCTCGTTCCGGCGGTTGGTCCACATGAGCCTTCCTCATTTGGCAGGGCAGGAGATGAGACTCACGGCCGAGAACTGGTCCGGCCGACTGGAATTCCGCTCCGCCCTTGACGGCAGTGTGATCAATGACGGTGTGGCACGCTACCGGAAATTGAACAGCAG
Organism: uncultured delta proteobacterium; assembly: GCA_963787235.1. GTDB lineage: Bacteria > Desulfobacterota > Desulfobacteria > Desulfobacterales > SG8-13 > JARFQH01. The sequence continues at coordinate 86,190 of CAWBCG010000045.1, read as the reverse complement.
GCATCTCGACCCCCTGGAATCGAACCAATTCGGCGAAGACGGCATCTGCCTGAAAGTCCAAACCCATCAATCCCGGCTGCAGGTGGCGATGGCAGCCAGGACAAGGATCTACCGCAACGGGCGGAACCTGTCCGCCGAACGTCGCACGATTGCAGAAAAGGGATATATTGCCCAAATGATTGGCGTGAAAATAGAGAAGGAAGTCCCGATTACCGTCGAAAAAGTGGTCGGGGTGTTTACGTCGCGCGATTCGGCCATCTCGGAAGCGGGCCTGGGGGCCTGCAAGGCGATACGGCAGGCCGGCGGCTTCAAAAACCTGCTCCATAGCCACGCGATGACCTGGGACCATCTCTGGCAGCGTTTCGACATGAGCTTCGAGTACAAGGACGGACAAGATGGAGAACCGATCAGCGAAGTCCTTCACCTGCACATTTTCCACCTGCTGCAGACCATTTCCGTCAATACCATGGCCATGCGCCTGGATGTGGGGGTGCCGCCCCGGGGCTGGCACGGCGAAGCTTACCGGGGGCACATCCTCTGGGACGAACTCTTCATCTTCCCGCTGCTCAACTGGCGGATGCCTGAAATCACCCGGCGGGTGCTCATGTACCGCTACCAGCGCCTGGACGCGGCGCGCGCGGCGGCGCGCGCCCTCGGTTATCAGGGGGCCATGTACCCCTGGCAGAGCGGCAGCGACGGCCGCGAGGAAAGCCAAAAGCTTCATCTCAATCCACGCTCCGGCCGCTGGATCCCGGACAACAGTCGGCTGCAGCGGCATGTGAGTGCCGCCATCGCTTACAACGTCTACCTGTATTATCAGGTGTCCCGCGACACGGAATTCCTTGCCTTTTACGGAGCGGAAATGATTCTTGAGATCGCCCGATTCTGGAGCAGCATCGCCACCTTCAACCGAGAACATGGCCGGTACGACATTCTCGGCGTGATGGGACCCGACGAGTACCACGAAGGATACCCGCAGTCCGATTCTCCCGGACTGAACAACAACGCTTATACAAACGTAATGGCGGTGTGGGTCCTGGATCGGGCGCTGGAAATTCTGGAAATCCTGCCCGTAGACATCTCCGAGTGGATCAGGGAAAAGCTGGATCTTCAGTCCTCAGAACTCGACCGTTGGCGAGACATTACCTCGAAGATGCGAATTCCATTTCACGGAGGCGGCATCATCAGCCAGTTCGATGGGTACGAACGGTTGCAGGAGTTCGACTGGGAAAGATACCGCAAAAAATACGGCGACATCCAGCGTCTCGACAGGATTCTCGAGGCCGAAGGCGACACCCCTAACCGGTATCGCTTGTCGAAGCAGGCCGACGTGCTGATGCTGTTTTACCTTTTTTCGTCCGAGGAGCTGAAGGAAATTTTCCAAAAACTCGGTTATCCTTTCAAATATGAAACGATCCCGAAAAATATCGACTACTACATTCGCCGAACGGCTCACGGATCGACACTGAGCCGGGTGGTTCACTCGTGGGTACTGGCCCGTCAGGATAGAGAGCGGTCCTGGCAGATGTTCAACGAGGCGCTCTTCAGCGACCTGACGGACATCCAGGGCGGAACCACTCCGGAGGGCATACACCTGGGTGCCATGGCCGGAACGGTGGATCAGGTTCAGCGCTGCTACACGGGTATCGTGACCCGCAAGGACGTGCTCTGGTTGAATCCATGTCTGCCCCAAGAGCTGGCCAAACTGCGGCTGCAAATTCGCTACCGCGGCTATTTCCTCCGGCTCGAAATCTGTTGCGACCACGTAAAGGTTACATCGCTGCGAAACAAAGAATATCCTATTCGGGTGGGGTGTGGAGAAGAGGTGGTTGAATTGAACGGACGGGATACCATCGAGTTCGCCCTCGGATGACCTGCGACTACGATTAGATCTTTTGCGCGACCAGGCCCTTTTCGATGGCATAGGCCGTAAGGGCCGACGCATTGTGCAGGTCGAGTTTGTTCATGATGTTGGCGCGGTGCTTTTCGACGGTTTTGACGCTTATGTGGAGAAATTCGGCAATTTCCTTGTTGAGGTACCCTTCCGCGAGCAGCTTCAGCACCTCTCTTTCCCTTTGGGTGACGGTATCCCATGTCGTTTTGGTTTTCAATCGCTTGTTTTCTTCCAAGTAGCCTTCCATGACATTATCGGCTATCCCCGGGCTGATATAGGTTTTCCCTTCCAAAACGCTGTCGATGGCCACCATCAGTTCATTACGGCCGGCGTCCTTGATGCAGTAACCGTCGGCTCCGGCCTCGAATGCCTCCAGAACGTACTGATCGGACTCGTGGATCGTCAGTGCAAGAATTTTGAGTTGAGGGAACTGACTCTTGATGTCTTTCATTACACTGATGCCGCTCAACCGCGGCATGGAAAGGTCCAGAAGGAGCAGATCGGGTTTGTTCCGCTTGACGCAGCGGATGGCCTCCAACCCGTCCTGAGCCTCGTCGACGACATGCAGGTCGTTTCTTGCGGAAAGCATCGATTTGAGACCTTCGCGAAACAACTTGTGGTCTTCGGCAATGACGACTTTCTTTTTGGTTCCCATGACGACCTCCGAGATTTTCATTTTGTATAACCTAAAGAAATTCCGCTGTAAACTGAAATATTGATCACTAACACGCGCCTAATACACCATGAACAGGTGGGATGTTCGGGGTTTACGGTATTGTTGTAACGCGGTTTACCCTTCAAAATGAAGTTGGTTCGACAACATCCTGAAATAAATGGGTAACAGAATGGGAGTTTCGGCCGATAGCCCGTACACAGACATCGCTTACAAACTCGTCCAGTCTGACGGCCGACCGGTTATGAAGCTCAGTTCCGGTAAAAAGACTCTCGTCGCCCCGAAACAGGTATTTCGAAAAGAAAAAAATGGTCGATTGACCGTGGACACGATTGCGCTCCGCGAAGAGATGCTGGAGGGTGAACCGTTGCTGAGAACGGTGATGCGCGGCGGAAAACGAACCGGCGAGCGGGAATCGCTTGAAACCATTCGCAGCCGTTTTAAGGAAGAATTCGAAAAGCTGACCCCTGAGACCAAATCGATCAAGAAGCCTCAGATGCATCCCGTCGGCATCAGTGACCGGCTCGAGAGACTGCAACAGAGGTTCAAGCACCGCATCATCGAAAAGGAACTGGGGGAAAGTTGAGGTCGGGTTTGTTCTTCAGTTAGTTCGGTTAGGTTCTCGTTTAGCCGGTTGAGCCCGTTTACCACGAGATCTGGATTTCCGCGATCTTCTGCCCCTGCTTGTCATTTACCGCCATTCAGATCACTCGGCTGGCCGGAAACTCGTGAACGCCCCTATCCTGTTTTTCGTTTCGCGATGAATCCGAGGCGCCACAAGCGATTGCTGTCAACCAGAGCACGGTCAACGCCGAGCCAAAGAGCAGCGACACCCAACTGCTCAAGTTCGGGACGGGATGGTAAAAAGTTGCCCGGACTTGCCTACAACGCGCCTGTCTGTGACCTGTCTTCATTGTTTCCCATGGTCGGATCTCCTTTTCCTGGTCAAGCCTTCTCAATAAGCCGCGCTCCAAGGCGGAATGGCTTTTCGGCCCTTAAATCGGCGGCGAAGGCGGGGGGAGCCGTTACATCAATGAGGGGTCCGTTGAAATTCGACGCTTTTTAGGTAGTGGACCAAGAGTCTGGCTTTCCCGCGCGTCATTTCGATGTAAGCGTGGATATTGCCGCGATTTACGATGGTTTCACGATATACCGCGTGCATGTCGCTTTCCCTGGCAACCCGGGCGCAGTACGTCAAGAGCCTGCCTTTCTCGTGGCGGACCTCGTCCTGAACCCTGAATTTCAGGCGATACGGTCTGTCTGCGTCAGGATCGAAGCGGAAGACGACATCGCAAAGGCGCGTCTCCGCTTCGTCCACCAGAAGACGAGCACCGTCCGGAAACGCCAGGTCAATCTTCGGCTCGACGATCTTGACCGGCTCCTCTCGACCGTCCAGAACGAAAGTGAAGTGAATGGGGGCGTCCTTGTACTCAATGGGCCCGGCAAGATGGGGATATTTTTCGTCGAACTCGCTTTTGACCATTTCATCCTCCTTTAACCCACCGCAATATGACTCGGTCGCCATATGCCGTAGTGCAATTTATTTTCGCCGATGCGCGATCCGTTTGCGCTGCCGATAACTTTTTTTGTCCGGATGCGGCTGTTAGTCCGGATAAGGCTATTGAGGAGATAAATCCTGTCACCTTTGTTATAATCATAACTTTGGTCGACGATGTCGAAAATTCAAAAATCCTCTTAATTCGGGACAGGCCCGGATGTATTCAGCCCCCTGGGCGCCCTCATCTTTCCCCAACGTTAGGATGTTGTTGTTCGGAGGAGGCTGATGATTCATAGGAGCTGTCAAGTCCAAAATAGGGTAAAGTGACTATTTACACGTCGGGCGGGGGTATTTATACTTAAAAAATTTATTTCCGATTGCTCCTCGGGCCAACAGCAGCAAGAGAGGGAATGTTATGGAATTTCTGAAAATGAGTTACTGGGGCAATATGAAATTTCTGAGTGTGAGTTTTTGGAACAACTCGGTCAAGGAATGGTTGACGGCCCTGGCCGTAGCCCTGGCTGCACTGGTCGTGCTGCGTCTTTTGAAATGGGGACTGGTGCGCTACCTTGCCAACCGAGTGCAGCACGCAAGTTGGGATGTGTTCGAGATGACCGCCACCATGGCCCGAAGAACCAAGCTGACGTTTGTCACGATCTTTTCGCTGTATGCCGGCCTCCAGGTGCTCGATCTGCCGAAACGCTTTTCGCCGTGGATTTTCAGCATCGCCCTGATAACCCTTATTCTCCAGCTGACCCTTTGGGCCAACTCACTGGTGGATTATTACCTGAATGTTTCCCAGCGACGCAAACTCGAAAAAAATACCGCCCGGATAACGACACTCCGGGCCGCCGGCTTCATCGTAAAGCTGGTTTTGGCCGTTCTGGCTGCGATTCTGATCCTTGACAACATTCCCGGGGTGCAAATCACCCCGCTGATCGCCAGTTTGGGGATTAGCGGCATCGCCGTGGCCCTGGCCGTTCAAAACATTCTCTCGGACCTGTTCGCTTCTCTCTCCATTGTACTGGACAAACCGTTCGTCATCGATGATTTTATCATCGTCGATAACTACATGGGGACCGTGGAACACATCGGATTGAAAACCACCCGTCTGCGAAGTCTGTCCGGGGAATACCTCGTGTTTTCCAACAACGACTTACTCAAGAGCCGAATCCGCAACTACACGCGGATGCTCGAGCGCAGGGTTGTGTTTTCCATCGGCGTGACCTATCAGACGCCCCTCGAAAAACTGAAACAGGTTCCCGCGACGATTCGAAAGATCATCGAATCACAGGAAGCGGTACGGTTCGATCGTGCCCACTTCCAAGGTTACGGAGATTTCGCGTTGAAGTTCGAAGTGGTCTACTACGTCCTGAACCCGGATTACAACCGCTACATGGACATCCAGCAGTCCATTAACTTGGCGATATTTGAATCATTTGAGAAAGAGGGCATCGATTTCGCATATCCGACCCAGCAGCTCTACATCGGTGATCAAACGACCTCGAACCTTGCGCAAACGCTGGCGGAGGAGGCACCATAACGAGGTCGACGGGCCTGTTTCATGGGTGCTAAAGAGGAATTCCAACCGTGAGGTCTTTGACGAAGCACTTTGTAGGGGAGGGCGTGGTTTTCCTTGGTTCGGCGGCGGGAAATGTTCGCCAACAGCCAGTGTGACCATCGAAATGCTGCAAGCCATTCCTTTGGTAGGAGGTGCCGGTAACCCTGCGAGTCAGCCGGGCACCGGCATCTCCGGCAGGCTGCAAGGTGATGCAGCCCGTTCCGGCGTGAACGATCACCGACCGATGACCGTTCGTTCCTATCTAATTGAATTTTGAAGCGGCTTTTTCCACCGCAGAGGTCAAGTTTTTAAACGCCTCTTCAGTGCCCGCTTTAATCTCATCAAAAGCGGCCTCACCGGATTCTTTCAATTTGTCCAATCGGGTTTGCATTTCCTGCTTGCGCTGTTTGAGCTGGTCAATTTCTTGCCCCGCCTTTATGCGAGCATCTGCATCAGCCTGTTCGGCCTTTGCCTTCAACTGATCGATTTTGGCGCCAATTTCATCTAATCTGGCTTTGGCTTTTTTTCGGTAAGCGTCCGCTGATTCCATAGTTCATCTCCTTTTTTTGTCTCAGTTAATCGATTTTAAACAAATCAGAACTTTTCATTTGAACATTCTCGATCTTATGCTTTGACGACACGGAACGTAAATAGGGTGATAACCTTATTTGCACTGTCGCCGGTACCTATCGGAGCCGGCCATTCAAGGTCAACGATTGCAGAGTATCAGTTAGATTGGGGGATTGGATTACCCGAAGCTCAAAAAAGGCTCCATCTCCAGAACCTCGTCTTTTTCAGCCGCTCTAATCTTGCGAACGTCCGGTGCCCAACCGTACGCAGTGATTCCTTGGTTTTCAGCAAACGGAAGAGATCGGCTGACTGATTCCGGAAATTCGCCGTCGGAAGACTGCATGCGGATCATCATCGCCGTTTCAGGAATCTTTTGAATCTCGAAGATATCTTCGATATAGACCTCGGCAATACCAGCGAAATGACTGTTTTTTGCTTTCATTCTTTCAATCAGCGATTTAAATTCTTCTACGGATTGTTCCACGTCAGTCGAATCCACCACACAGGTAAAGTAGCCGTGGCGCTGTTTCTGGTCTCTCTCCAACTCGTCAAAAGAGAAGTGGCCGATGTACAACATACTGTCTCCTTTCTTCAAGTTTCCCTTACGCATTGCAGATCACGCGCTCGAATTTGTGCAGAGAAACTTCGTCTATAAAAATGACTTTCAGTTAATATCAAGAATAACTTTCGATTATTATGCATGAAACCGTCGGAGTATAAATAGGTTCGAACCCTCAGTTTGAGAAGATTTGGACAGTATATTTCAGACCGCCCTGCTGTGTCTGCCGTTTACGAATGTGGCGGCGCACCTCTGCAGCGGTGGAAATTATGAATAGGCTTTGATGAGATTCAGTTGGAAGAAGCGCCGGTGGGTAAAGTTGTAACCCTCAAGGTCAGGGAAACGCTGCGCAAAAAGGACTACGACGACTTCGTTCCCATGCTCGAAGGCTTGATGAAAAACGGCTCAAAAATCCGCCTTAATGCAGAGCTGCATGATTTCGAGGGTTGGACGGCCGGCGCCCTCTGGGAAGACACCAAATTTGCGGCCAGGCACTTCGGCGACATCGAACGATTGGCCGTGGTGGGAGAGGCTCCGATGGGAGAAGGGGATAACTGTTTTTATCAAACCTTTCACAAAGGCTGAGGTCCGTTATTTCGACATGCAAGAGGTCGACAAGGCCCGGCGGTGGATTCGGGAAGAATAAGAAACGGTACGTCTTTGCGATCGATGCCGATTTATCACAATGAAATTCCACACGCATATCCCGGCATCGCTTCTGCTGACCTGAAAAAACCGATGTTTTCAGAAAGGCGGTAAAGCGAAGCACTGGCCTGCCGCTCGTCGAACACAGAGGCGTCATTCCACCACCCAGACCGTGCAATGGCGGGCATGGTTGACAATCTTGCTCGAAATGCTCCCGAATAAAAACTCTTCCTTGCGGGACAGTCCCTGTCTGCCCACAACGATAGTGGCATATTGGCGCTCGTCTCTTTCCGCAAGAATACATTCGGCCATTGACGGACAATAACGCAGCGAAAGACGCTTTTCCACGGCGTCTTCCGTGAAACCATCGGCAACCAGCATTCGCCCGTATTCATCCAGAATGGCATCCAACTTTTCTCGATATTTCTTGAGCCACTGCCGTTTTTGCTCGTCTTCGGGGAAATAATCCTCCTCGGGTTCCGGAATAACGTGCAGCAGAGTGACGTGAACCCCTTTCATGTGGCCGAGAAGATATCCCACGTATTGAACGGCCCGGCGTGAGTTATCCGAATCATCTACGGCGATCAGAAAATTTTTATTCAACGAGGCTTCTTCTGTGTTTCTCATAACGCAAGCTCCTTAAAGAACCGGTGAAAACAGCACCCTGCGCTTCAGTGCATGTCGGCAACCACAGGGCGAAGATCATGAATCAACTGATCGACGCGCTCGTAAAACCAGTTGGCACCATTGGAAAAATGGAGGAGCACTCGATTCAACGTGTCGGGGATGTACGGGTAAACTTTCCTTAAATTTGCCACCCTGTTGTGAAAAATAATGTTCAAATCCGCGTCGCTCAACCGGGACAGAAGGTCGGGATTCCGACGCTTGAGATCATTCAGCAGCACATCGCCTTGGCCGACGATGTAAATGAGAACGTTTCCGAGCCCGAATAGGTCATAGCCGTATATGTTTTCCCGGTGGCGAAAGTTGTAGTCGAAATCGATCCAGCGATAGCGGTTGGTCTTTTTATCGATCAGGATATGATCCCGACGGATGTCCCCGTGCTTTTCGCCATGATCATGCAAAAAGCGGATTGCATCCAGAGACTCGCCATATTGCCTGAGAATACCGGGAAGGAATTCGTAAAAATAGGTCTCGTGGTTCTGATGAAGGTCAGCTATGTGATTGGACAGCGACTTTCCAACGATGTATTCGAGCACCCTCACCGTGTTGCCTTTTTCATCGACGGCTGAAATGCCGTGCATGAAATTTGGATGAGCCTTTACGAGCTCAAGGATGCGAGCTTCCTTCCGTGGGCTGCGGAAACACTCGAATTCGATGCTGCCGACCGTGGAAAGAAACTTTTCATAAAATACCAGTTTGACGAGGCACATTTCCCCGCGAGTCAGGTCGATGGCCCGTTTCACCCAGTGCTTTACTTCCTCATCGAGGCCGAAACGGCCTTCCTTGGCGCTGTTGCGGATCAAATAGGGTCTGCCGTCCAGCAACACGACGTCACCGTAATCGATGTCGAAAAAATCGGTCGTGTCGGTATGAACGCGCAGAGCGCTGCCGTTCCAATCGGCCGGCATCCAGCGAACGGTCATCTCCTTAATCTGTTTATGGGAAGGTCGCTGATCCATCAGAATTCCATGATATGCACTATCTCATATATTTTCATACACCGTTGCGGGATATTCTGTAAATATGATTATTGCAGCCGCTGGTCGTCGTGCCGCATTTCCCTCGTTTAGCAGCCGAGTGACCTCGGGACAAACCGTTCACGGAAACGGGCATCAGGTGTTTTCAAGGCCTTCTGTTTGCCCCGCTCTCGAATAAAGTACCATTCCGAAATTCCAACAATACGGCTTTGACCCCATTTTTGCCTTCGGTTACGATCCCTATAATAAAAAAAATAACGGTTTAATTCCCCGAACGTTCATGCGGAGGTACCATGCTTCTTTGGATTCATCCGATCGTACAAAGCCTGACCGCACTTCTGGCACTCTATGTCCTGTGGCTTGGATTGGCGCGATTTGCCTCACGGCATCTCGGCAAAAAGACCGTTTTTCGATGGGATCGTCATGTTAGACTTGGAAAATTCGTGGCAGCTGTCTGGGCTCTCGGCGGCCTTGGCGGAATGGTCATGACATACATCACCTACGGAGAAATTTTTACCGAAAGTCTCCACTTCAGGATCGGCATGGCGATACTGCTGCTGTTGCTGGTGGCTTGGCTGACCGGAATGCGCATGGACCGCCGGCGCGGCCAGTCGGACATTCTACCCGTGATTCATCTGGCAAACAATGCCCTTCTTCTGATTCTGATTGCGATACAGCTCGTTACGGGGATCGGAATCGTACAAAATGTCTTGTTGAAATGAGCGTCAACCATTATTGGGATTCCTTGAAAGGCTGATGCGGCCGTTCCGATTTCCGGGATCGTCCCATCGAACCGGGGCGGTGCCGGGCAGCCGAATAAAAAGCCCGGCGGGCGGCGCATGCCAATGGGCGTTCCAACGCACTTCAACTGTTTCAGCGGCGGATTCGACAACGATCTCGAGGGCGCCGAACCGCGTGTGAATCGGCCCGATTTTAATCGGATGATCCGGCTGCAACCATTTTTGCGGCACACCACGAAGAAGAATCAGGTTATCGCCCTCTTCAGCCGCAAACATGTTGTGGATCATCATGATCCATTCCGCTGCCGCCCAGGCATGCTGTCCATCCCCCATGCAGCCGCCCAGGGTTTGGGGATGGACGGCCTCGGGCCAGTGCCCGGTGGGGGAAGCCAGCTCGGCAACCTTTTCGACCAGGGGCAGGTAGCGTGAATCATCGGCACGCAGAAGGCACTGGGCGCAATGTAGGGTGAGGTACATATTGAACCCGGAATGGATCATGTCCTGGAAAAAGGCATGATCGATGAAGCAATTGTGCAGGAGAAACTCCAGCGTGTTCATTAGGCGCGGCTCCTGGGGTGGCCACAATTGAAGCGGGTATCCGGCGACGATCGAACCGACCGCACCGGCATCCATCCGGCGGTAAGGTGATGCCGGAATCGCATCGTGCCGGCGGTATTTTCCGGAGCGCAGAAGACTGCGTTCAACGCAGAGCCCGAAATGTTCTGCACCGCGGGCAAAAACTTCCGCTCGGCGGTTATCGCCTGCCCTTTGGTAAATTTTAGCGGCGGCTTTCAACCCGGCTATGCCCCAGAAGTCGTCCCAGTAGTAAAAATCGTTATTGCCGAGATGCTCTGCACTGAAGCCCGCAGGCAGCAAGCCGGCCTGAAGTTCTACGGAATTTGCCGGCAACCGTTTTCTCAGAATCCAACGGGCAGCTTTATCGGCGGCTTTAAGCCAGGAACTTCGTATGTCCTTGCCGGTCAGTTCGCTGAAGCGCTGAAAAATCCATAAGACCTGCCCGTTGGAATCCCACTCGCCTTTTTGAGATTCGAAATAACCGGCGATTGTCTGGCGTGTCCGGAATTGATCGATGGCACCTTCGGCCCGATCGTGGAGTCCGACACTCAGCAGCGCATTCAGAATAAACACGGCATCCCGGAACCAGAAACGTTTATAATAGAACGGTCCCGGGTAGATCTCCAGAGGCGAGAGCAGGACCAACGTGTGCACCGCCGCATCATATAAAGCCTTCATCTTTTCATCCGGAAGGTGCAAACGGCAGACGCCTTGTAAGGCTTCCTCCCAGGATGCCTTTGGATTCCAAATTGCGGGCGTCTTAAGTGCTTCCGGATCCTTGTCGAGCGCCACATTGAGGGAAACGGTCAGCGGCTCGTCCGGCTGCAGTCGGTAGATCGCCGCCGCGCTGGCCATTCCGATCGCGCACCTCTTACTCAGCTTATCTTTTTTCTGCAGCAAGCCCGAGTAGACATCTCCTTCCCGATAATCGGAAACCACATGGCGCTCCATGGGTGGATCGAAGACAACACTGCCGGCATCATTAATGGTCCACTGCCTGCGTTCAGGATCCACGCCGACCCGGTAAACGAAGCTGATGCCTTCCGGATTGAACGGCCTCAATGCGACGATAAATGCACCGGCAAGCTTCGAAACCGCCGAGTAGCGGATACGGCAAAACGGTTTTCCTTCGGCCGGTATCACGTCCACTTCAGATCGCATAGTCAAGTTCGCCGATGTGAACTCCGTTTTTACCGCAAGACGGTTCGGTTCCGTCAACTGAACCTGAAGCGGCTGCCGGCTTTTCGAAGGCAACAACGCTTCACCCTCTTCAGTGATCACCCACGCATCCAGTGACCACCCATCGAAAAATGGCGTTACCAGACCTCTCGGATCGATGATTGGATAAGCGGCGCAGTCCGGCATTCCCACTGCGGTCCAGTTGCGGTTCGTGAGATTGACATGGGTGAGTGCAAAGGAACGTGGCACGAACGCTTTGTCGAGCGGATCAAACTGCTTTTTGACCCAGAACGGCCAAACCCAGTCCAGATTGCCCTGAATGGTCCTGGCATTGATCAGTCCCCGGGCATGAAATATCATTCCAGCACGCAGCAGTTCCACCGGGGCCGCCACCTCGGAGGGTTGCGCGAATTTGTTGAATTGAGCCAGCAGCGCCACCGGATCGACAAATCCACCGGTTTTGGCCACTCGCCTGAGGATGTATTTCCAGGGAAGCCAGTTGTAGCGCATTTCCATATTCACCTTGTCCGATTAAGGTCTGTTGACATGTCGATGAGGGAATGTTCATCCTTCGACAAACAGCGTTTAAATAATCAAGGCACCGGCGGTTTTCATTTTCTCGATCGCTTCCCGACCATCTTTTTCGCTGACCGGACGGGTCGCCGCACCAATCACCTTCACCTTGAAGCCTTCCTTCAAAGCGTCCAGGACCGAATGCAGAACGCAGACATCCTGGGCGAGACCCCCAACCCACAGGGTGCGAACCCGATCCCCTTTCAGCCGCTTGCCGAGTCCGGTTTGATCGAACACAGAATACTGATCGAAGTCGAATCGGACTCCTTTGGTCACCACGACGGCATTCTCGGGACGCTTCAGATCAGGATGGAAACGCGCTCCATCGGTATCTTGAATGCAGTGGGGCGGCCAGGGCCCCCCGAAATTCTTGAAACTGGGGTGATTTACCGGATGCCAGTCCCGCGTGAGGTAAACCGTTGCTCCCTTTAAAAACGCCGCATCGATCCATTGATTGAGAACCGGCACGACTGCATCGCCGTCCTTTATGGGCAGGGCCCCACCGGGGCAGAAGTCTTTCTGCACGTCAACCACCAGTACGGCATCTTTATTTTCGATTATTTCAAATGGATTCAGCATAGGTAACTCCTTGGAGATTTATTATTAAATTATTCCGTGCGGGAAAACAGGGTTAAGGGTGTATTTTTAGCTCCGAAAGGCTGTATTCTCTCATTATCATAAGCATTATTTTACTTTCTCATTGTAAATTCCCCAATTGATAATATTTCATCGAAAAGCCTTTTTAGAACTATGCCAGGGTCACGTAAGAAATCATTTCACTAAATAGCACCGGAATTGGGTTCGTCTACACGGCACATCCAGCGGCGCTTATCGAGATACGTGTCGGTGGATGAAACGCAGTCGCGCGATACAAAAAACAAGCAAGATGTGGAATTATTTTTTGTCGGGGCACTTAAGGGTTTTGATGATAATCTGTTTTTTCCCATCGTCGCATGAGCCTCCCGATGGTAAGCCCCTGTACTGCGATGGAAAAAACCACGATCATGTAGGTAACCACTAGAATAACGCCCCTGGTCGGACCGGAAGGCAGGGAAAGAGCCAGCGCCACCGCAATCCCTCCCCTCAGGCCGCCCCAGGTCAAAATTTTTACTGCGTTGGATCCGTAAGATCTTCGAATGCGCAGAAGACTGAAGGGGATCCCCACGCTGATCAGACGGGCCAGCAAAACAAGAGGGATGAGAAGGAGACCGGCCATCAAGTGCTGAAGCCTAAACTCCAAAGCCAAGACTTCCATGCCGATCAGGATAAAAAGAAGGGCATTCAGGATTTCATCGATCAGTTCCCAGAAGGTGTCCAGATTCTTGCGCGTCAATTCCGACATGGCAAATGATCGACCCTGATTGCCGATCATGAGACCAGCGGCGACAATGGCGAGAGGACCCGAGGTGTGAAGGGCGTTCGCCCCCGTGTAGCCCCCTGTGACCAGTCCCAGCGTAATGAGGATCTCCACCTGATAATTGTCCACGCGCTTGAGCATTTGATAGGCGATATACCCCGCACAAAGGCCGAACAGGATTCCCCCGATGGCCTCTTCCGCAAAGAGTAGGAGAGCATCTTCGACCCCCGAGCCATGCCCACCGGTTACAATTCTCAGCAGCACGATGAAGACGACAACGCCGACGCCGTCGTTAAAAAGGGACTCCCCGGCCATTTGGGTTTCCAGGCTCCTCGGTGCGTGCATTGTCTTCAAGATACTGATGACGGCCACCGGATCGGTGGGAGAGATCAGCGCGCCGAAGAGCAGGCAATACATGAAAGGGATGTGAAACTTGAGAACATCGAACACCACCCAAGCAAAACCGCCAACCATGATGGTGGAGAGGATAACCCCGCCGGTGGCCAGGGAAAAGACAACCCATTTCTGGTTTATAAGCTCATTGAGCTCCACGTTCAGCGCGCCGGCGAAGAGCAGAAAACCGAGCATGCCGTTAAGAAGCACACGGTTGAAATCGATGCTTCGAGCGATAATGAGGGCTTGATTTTTTACATCCCAACCGAGCTGCCCAGCGACGATCAATCCCGAAGCGAGGATCAGCGCCGACAGCATCAGGCCGATGGTCCTGGGAAGGTGAAAATATTGATAGTTGAAATAGCTGAAGACGGCCGAGAAGGTAATCAGAATCGCTATGATGTCTATGATATCCATATCGTGAGAGAGGCCTCAACCTGTGTCTATTCCTTCCGCCCCGTCATTTTCATCGCGCTCGTCTTCCTCGCCCCCACCGAAATCGTCGGCACCATTGATTCATTTTACCTTCAGGTTGAACATGTCCGTGATGAGAGGCTCTCCCCTTAGCTGATGGAACAGGGCCATGGCGACGTGGCCAATAAAGTAAACCCAGATGAAATTGGCGAAGAAGCCATGGATCTCCGCTACCGTCTTCACGGCAGAAGACATTGAACCGTCGGGCGCCATGCCGAAAAAAAGCGTCGCCCCGGTCACCACCATGGCTGTGACGACCAGCAATCCCAATCCGTGGACAGCGCCCACGAGCGGCGCGGAATGGACCCGTTGATCGGGAAATCGCCCGCGCACCCACTCCGGCAAGGCCCGGATGTCTGACATGAGGGCCCCAAACCGTGCTTTCGAAAACCACGGGAAAAGGTGCCCCCATCCCCCTGTGATGTGCCCCCCCACGCCCCAGAGCCAGTGGAGGATAACCATGGCGAAGATACTGATGCCCGACCAACGATGCACCATGAAGAGGGATGGCCCCGGTTCGGGAACTGTCATCAGCTGACTGGTCGATAGTTGGATGAGCACGCCCAGAGCGATCCCGGCGTGGAGCCAACGGATTCCGCGATCATATTTCACGTGCCACCCTTCCTGCCCATTTTAACATTCATCAGGCCATCCAACGGGTCCCTGGCCGTAGCAATGCCCGTCGAGCCCCATTGTCCAACTGTTTCAGTTCTCGAGGGCCTGGCTGCGTTTCACCGCATCGGAAAAGGTCTTCTACATGTCGGTGACACTTTTTACCGAAAAGCATTCTTCTTTTGTATGGGGTAAACTACGTACCAACAGGAAAAGCACATAGTATTTCTATCCGTATTTTGGTCGGGAGATCAATTTCGGCTTGATTCCGGAAAGCTTCATTGTAATATACTTTCCAAAAAGACGATTTCAGGCACCCTTCGCGTTCATGGCGCCATCGGCCACCGGTTTTGCTCTGGCAACGTCTTTCTTCGAGGTTCATCTCTCTGCACTCTGAATCGTAGAAATACAGTCTGGATTTATGACTTCAGTTAAACCGGAAAAATATCGTTTACTCAATTCCTTGAAACTTGTCCGGCGGGGGCACTTGATGCCAGGCAATCAATCGGAGTGATGGATAATTTTCGCCCAACGGCTGCCACAAGGCAGGCCGATGGCAAACAGGGCGCGATAGACTAGTGTCATGTCACGCATAAAATTTCCTATCCATCTGATACTTATTCCGTCCTTGCTGCTGCTTATCGATGTAAGCTGTTCTTCTTATCGCCAAATGCCGCTGGATCGTGACGTCGTTGCGAGCAGACTCTCAGCCCCTAGCATGGATCTCATTAAAGTTGAAGCACGGAAAATTAAGCATCCTATCCTGAGGCCTGTAGAGGTAGACGAACAAAAGGGTCTTACACCGGAGGAGGCTGCTATCCTGGCCATCCTCATAAACCCCGGGCTGAGGGCGGAGCGGGATAAGGAAGGGATCTCGACCGCGCAGCTCCTTCAGGCGGGAATTCTCCCCAATCCCCAGTTTTCCGGCAGCCTGGACTTCCCCGTTGCGGGAACAACGCAGGGAACGGTGACGGCCTACGGGCTAAGCCTCGGGTATGATATCAATGCCCTGATCACCAGGGATGCGGGAATCGAAGCGGCCAGGCTGAATGCCTCTTCTGTCGCTCTCAATGTGGCCTGGCAGGAATGGCAGGTGGCCGAAGCTGCGAAACTGCACGCCTACCGGCTGTATTTGCTTCAAAAACAGCTCAAGGTGGCCAGGGATGAGGAAAAAGGGCTGCAGGATAATTTTAAGGCGATAAAGCGTGCCGTGGATCTTGGCTATATGACAATTATCGACCTATCGGCCGCCCAGGCCTCGCTCGAAAAGGTGCATCTCGTGGTGCTCGGTATCGCTCAAAATATGGCGCAAGAGCGCTTTGCGCTCCTCAACGCTATCGGTTTCGGGCCGGAACGATCCCTATACCTGCGACAGAAAATCGAGCTTCCGAAAGAGGCTGCTATTCCCCAAAGCAACGAACTGATAGACGGGATCGCAAACCGACGCCTTGACCTGGTGGCGCTCAAGATCGGCTACGCCAGCCAGGAGGAGCGTCTGCGAACGGCGGTTCTGGGTCAATTCCCGAGAATAACCACGGATTTTTCCCAGGCCAGGGATACCGGAAACGTCGTCACCCGGGGTCTTGCCATCACGATTGGTCTGCCTTTCTTCGACAGAAATCAAGGCCAGGTTGCCATCGAACGTGCGACCAGGCAACAACTTTTCGACGAATACATCGCCCGGCTTTTCGAAGCCCAGTCGAAAATTGTAAAACTTAGGGCCGATATCGAATCGACCTACCGCCAAATCAGGGCCACCGAGGTTTATCTTCCGACCCAGCAGCAGTTGGTCGAAACGTATCACAACGCTTTGCTGCAGGGCAGCGCCGATGTCCTTACCTATTACAACGCCCGCGACGAACTGATCGCAAACCACATATCGCTCTTGAACCTGCAGCTTCAGTTGATCGATCAGTTCGTTGCGCTTGAAATCGAAGCGGGACAGTTTCTGGAGCACCCTGGAAATACGGAGGCGTCCAAGTGAAATTGTTGATTATATGCATTGTTGCCGGCCTGGTCATCAACTCGTGGCCGCCAATCGGCTTTTGGGGCCTTCATACCGGTGACGTCCAGGCCTCCGAGGGCGGCGGCTCGAATTTGGGCGCGGGAAATACCGGTGCCGGCGAACCGGTGGCGTGTGTCAACACCACCCCCTTGAAGCAGGGGTCGATTTCCGAGACCATTGTCGTCTACGGTTCGATTATCGCGGCCCCCGGCGCCTTGCTGACCGTCTCGATTCCTTTCGAGAGTCAGGTGCTCGGCATTATGGTGAACGAGGGCCAGAAGGTGTCCAAAGGGGATATATTACTCAAAATCAAGCCCAGTCCCGATACGATGCTCCAGCTCGACCAGGCCAGGAATGCCCATAAGCTTGCCCGGGAGAGCTACCGGCAGATGGAGGGCAAGCGCAAATTGAGACTTGCGACCAATGACCAGATGATTCAGGCGAGACAAGCCCTCGACCAAGCGCGGCTGGGCCTGGAAAGTCTGAAAAACCGAGGAATAGACGGAGAAAACAACTATATCCGCCGGTTTCGAGTGGGGGCAGGACATGGTCTCCAAACTGCTCCTGGTGCAGTCGGTGATAAATCAGGGCCTCTCGCAGCTTCCCCAAGGGACGACCTTCGACGTCCGGCGCATGGACCCGAATGTTTTCCCGGTCCTGGCCTACAGCATGATTTCGGACGTCCATTCGCTGGTTGATCTGCGCGACATCGCCCTTTATCAGTTGAGACCGCTTCTCTCCACGATAAAAGGGGTTGCCAGAGTCGGTGTTGTCGGTGGAGATCAGGAGGAGTACCGGGTGACGGTGAACCCGGCACGACTGGCCTCCTTCGGCCTTTCTATCGGCGATGTGGCCAAGGCCCTTTCCGCCGCCAATATCATCACGGCCGTGGGGCGCCTCGAGGATCACTACAAGCTGTACTTAAGCATATCCGACACGCGCTTCGCGGATCTGTCCGGCATCGGGATGACTGCTCTGCGTCCCGGAACCGACGGCGTGGTGCTTTTGGAAGATGTCGCCACGGTGGAGCGGGCAACGGCCCCGAGGTGGACCAAGGTCACGGCCGATGGGCATGATGCCGTCATCTTTCAGATCTATCAGCAGCCGGGTAGCAATACGGTGCAAATTGACCGTGAATTGAAAGCGAAGCTGGCCGGGTTCCGCCAGCAGTTGCCCCGCAACGTGAAGATTTCCAAATGGTACGATCAAAGCGAGCTGATTCTCTCATCGGCGGCGAGCGTCCGCGATGCCATATTGATCGGCATCGTGCTGGCGGCCTTAATGTTGCTCCTTTTTCTGCGCAGCTTCAAAATCACCTTGATCGCCGTCATTTCCGTGCCGAGCGTTCTCGCGGCCACCGCCCTGCTGCTCTACGTGATGCACATGAGCTTCAATATCATGACTCTCGGCGGCATGGCGGCGGCGGTAGGGCTGATTATAGACGACACCATCGTCATGGTGGAGCACATCATGCGGCGGCTTCGCGGCAGCACGGGCGATCATCACCAACAGGTCATGCGGGCCGCCCGGGAGTTCACCCGGCCGCTCATGGGCTCCTCCGCATCGACCATCATCATCTTTCTGCCGCTCGCTTTTCTGTCGGGCGTCACGGGGGCTTTCTTCAAATCCCTTTCCCTCACAATGGCCGCCGCCCTCTTTATCTCCTTTTTCGTCGCCTGGCTCGCCGAACCGCTTTTAGCCGATCGTATTTTGAGCGCCAGGGATGCCGAGAAAAAAGAGGGTGGGACTATTATCGATTACCTGCACCGGGGAT
Organism: uncultured delta proteobacterium; assembly: GCA_963787235.1. Lineage (GTDB taxonomy): Bacteria > Desulfobacterota > Desulfobacteria > Desulfobacterales > SG8-13 > JARFQH01. Next base: position 67,446 of record CAWBCG010000045.1, on the reverse strand, counting down.
ATGAACGCCTCATGCAGCGGCTGCTGGGCCATCGCTGGCTGGTCCTGCTCATCATTTTGCCGTTCGTGCTGTTCGGCTGGCTGGGGTATTCGCGTGTGGGTTCCGGCTTTATGCCGTCCATGGACGAGGGCGGGTTTATCCTCGATTACCGGATGGCGCCGGGGACCTCGCTGACGGAAACCAACCGGGTGCTGCACCAGGTCGGCGCCATTCTGAGCGCCACGCCGGCCGTGGCGACTTATTCCAGGCGCACCGGCCTTGCCTTGGGCGGTACGCTCAGCGAGGCCAATGACGGCGATTTCTTTGTCCGCCTGAAACCCCTTCCCCGGCCACCCATCTGGACGGTCATGGACGAAGTGCGGGCGAAAATAGAAAACACCGTGCCCGGCATTCATATCGAGATGGCGCAGCTCATGGAAGACCTGATCGGTGATCTTACCGCGGTGCCGCAGCCGATTGAAATAAAGCTTTATTCCGATAACGGAGACCTGCTCGGCCGGCTGGGACCCAAAGTGGCCGAGGCTATAAAAAAAATCCCCGGCGTGGTTGGAGTAAACGACGGGGTCGTGCTCGCCGGCGATGCGCTGACCATTAAAGTCGACCGGGTCAAGGCCTCCCTGGAAGGCGTGGACCCGGAATCGGTCACCAAAACCCTGCAGGAAATCTTGAGCGGAACGGTCACCACCCAGGTCCAGCGAGGACCCAAGATGGTCGGCGTTAGGGTCTGGGTCCCCGAAACGGTGCGGGAAACGGTTTGGAACGTTAAACACCTGCAATTGCGGGCCCCCGACGGGCATCTGTTTCCCATTGAAAGGATAGCGAGCATAGCTCTTGTCACCGGGCAGCCCCAAATCATGCGCGATGATCTCAAGCGCATGATCGCGGTCACCGGCCGCATCAGCGGAAGGGATATGGGATCGGTTATCCGCCGGGTAAAAGCCGTTCTCGATCGCCCCGGCCTTTTGCCCAAGGGCATATACTACAGCCTGGGCGGCTTATACGAACAGCAGCAAATTGCGTTTAAAGGCCTGATCATGGTTTTTCTGGCCGCTGTGCTGCTGGTCTTTCTGCTCCTGCTCTATCTCTATGAGAGCTTACGTGTGGCCATTGCCATCCTCTTAACGACCTTGACGGCAAGTGCGGCGGTTTTCATCGGGCTCTGGATTACCGGAACCGAACTCAATATCACCTCCATGATGGGTTTGACCATGATCGTGGGCATCGTAACGGAGGTGGGGATTTTTTACGCCTCCGAATATCACGATTTGCCTTCGCGGGCGGATACGGCCGGCACTCTCATATCCGCAGGGAAAAACCGGATGCGGCCTATCGCTATGACCACTCTCGCAACCATTCTGGCACTTCTTCCGCTTGCCTTGGGCATCGGTCAGGGATCGGCCATGCAGCAGCCCCTTGCCATCGCCATCATATCCGGCCTGATGGCCCAGTTACCGCTCGTTCTTCTCGTGCTTCCGGTATTTTTGAGCGTCCTTCGCTACTCTAAGAAATAAACCAGTACCAGGATTCAGACGATTTTTTCGCTTTCGTGCGGCACCACGAGCACCGGACACGGTGCGTGGCGCATGAGCTCGTCGCCCGTATCGCCGAAAAACATGCGGTAGAAGCGTCCATGTCGGTGGGCTCCGATTACGATCAAGTCGGCGTCGATTTCCCTTGCCTTCTCCAGGATGCTGTCGGCAGCAGGACCTTCCAGCCGGACGAATTCCGCGGCCATTTCGGCCTGGGTCAGCTGCTCACGGATTCCAGCCAGCACGACGTCGGCGTCATTGCTCTGTGTGTCAACGGTTACTGGATCGGGTACGTTTCCGTTTTCCGGCAAATAGAAATAGGGCGCCGAATCGTCTGCGTGAACAACCCAGAACTTGGCGCTGTGGGTGAAGTTCAGCATAATGGCGGTGGCAATGACATCGCGGGTCGCTTCCGATAGGTCGATGGCAACCAGGATGTTGTTCAAGGTTGTAGATTTCATGATTTCACCTCGCTTGCGGCTGGCCGCTGCTGCCAGCTTTAATTGATAAAGAGGTAAGTTCAGCTTGAGAGTCCGTCAAGCCGGCCTTGAATCAGGTCGGATTCGGAGCTGATGGAAATCCGCCCCGTTGCGGCGTGTTAGACTATGGAAAATATGTCAGGAGCATGTCCGATGCGGCGGACACCGTGAAGTCAATCGACATCATGACGCTCAGAATGAATATGGTTATAATGGAGAAGGTAAACAACTTTTTGGCCCAGAGCCGGTCATTGGATGCCTTAAAGCCCATCAGGGCCATGTGCAGCCACAACAGGCCCAATGTGGCCGCTACCGCAAGGTAGCTGTACCCAGTGTACCCACCGAAGCTCAGCGTCAGCGTGGCCACCATAAAGGCCAATATATAACCGGCGATATGCCTCTTTACAATTGGCATTTCCTGCTTGACCGGCAGCACCGGTATTGCGGCCGCAGCGTAATCATCATATCGAAAAATAGAGATGGCGTAAGAGTGGGGTATCTGCCACAAGCTGAAGATCGACAATAATATCACTGCTCCCATGTCGAAGCGGCTGCTGACTGCACAATATCCCGCGAGGGGAGGTGTGGCCCCCGCCAGGCTGCCGATCAATGTAGCGTATACGGAATTGCGTTTCAAAAACAGGCTGTACACGCCCACATAGATTCCGAAACCAGTCAGCACGATGACAACAGACAGCATGTTCGCTGCCGCCCAGAGCAGTGCCGTACCTGAAATGCCCAGAAACGATGCATAGAAGACGGCAACTCTCGGTGACATGAGCCGTTGAGCGAGGACGCGGTTGCAGGTTCGAGCCATTTTTCGGTCTATGTTTCTATCAAGGCAGTTGTTTAAAACACAGCCCGAAGCGACGACAAGGGAAATGCCGGTGATAGTCGGCAGCAGAATAGTGATATCGATACGTCCCTTGGAGGCAAGTAAAAAGCCGCCGACAGCGGTAATCAGGTTGCCGAAGATGATCCCCGGTTTGGCGACGAGCAGAAAGTTTTTGATCTTTTCAATCATGACACCATCATACGGTACTTCAGGTGGTACATGATCCATATCGTCCCACCGACGAAGAGGATCATGATCAAAACGGCGAATACCAGAGCCATCACATTCCAGCGCATTGCCGATGAGGTGTCCAGGTGCAGAAAGTAATGCAGGTGCACCGCGATCTGTACGGCAGCCGCGGCAAAGATGCCGAATAAAACGGTCGAATGGGATACAGTGCCGGTCATTACCAACGCAAACGGAACGATCGTTAGAACGATTGAGAGAATGAATCCGGTACCATAGGATTTAAGGCTTCCGCGGTGTGCTCCGGTGCTGTCAATAGGTGTCTGATTCATTTACAGGACCCCCAGCAAATAGACGAAGGAGAATACGCCGACCCACACGATATCCAGAAAGTGCCAGAACATGCTCAGGCGTATCAATCGGGAACGGACGGGCGTGGTCAACCCCTTGGTATCGACCTGGCCCATCATTACCGCCATCCAGATCAGGCCAATAGTCACATGGGCCCCATGGGTGCCCACCAGAGTAAAAAAAGCCGAAAGGAAGGCGCTGCGCTGAGGCCCATTTCCGTCGAGGATCATGTGATAGAATTCATTGATCTCCATGGCGATAAACCCGAAGCCAAGCAGAAACGTGACCACGAGCCATGTCAGAACCAAACCCTTCCTGTCATCGTGCATGGCCAAGGCAGCCAGACCAAAGGTAGCGCTGCTGAACAGCAGCAACATGGTTTCAACGAACAGATAGCGAAGGTCGAACAGCTCCTTTCCTGTGGGCCCGCCGGCATAGTTGCGCCCCACGACGGCAAATGTCGCGAAAATCGACGCAAACAGCACCAGATCGGTCATCAGGTAAATCCAGAAGCCGAATGCTTGATTCGCCATGGTATCGGCGGGTTCAATTTCTCCGGTATCTCTAGAGTCAATGGTCGAAGTGTCGGCTGTCATCGGTTACACCGCCGGTAAAGGGTGCAGAGGGGTCTGTCCACCTGCCGGGAGGTTGGTCGCGGCGGTGGTCAACTGTCGAAAGCGCCTGTTCTCGATCCGCTCGACCTCGGCGGCCGGCAAGACAAATTCGGTGTCATCATCTGATGCGCGGACGATCACGGTGAAAATCATTCCCAGAGCGCTGAGAACGGCCAACCACCATATGTACCAGACCATGGCGAATCCGAACACGAATGACAATACACCGATGACAAACCCCTTGCCGGTGTTCTTCGGCATATGGATGTCGTGGTATCGGTCCGGCGGCCTGTAAGCGATGTCTTTTTTCTTCATATCCGCAAAAGCGTCGATGTCATGCACGATCGGTGTTTTCGCGAAATTGTAGGCCGCCGGCGGGGAAGATGTCGCCCACTCCAGCGTGCGGCCGTTCCAGGGGTCCCCGGTCAGATCACGCGTGGCGTGACGTTGCCTGATGCTCACCGCCAATTGAATCATCTGTAAAAAGATGCCGATCAGGATCACGGCGACGCCTCCGGCGGCGACGATCAGATAGGGTTGCCAGGCCGGGTTGGCATAATGTTCCATGCGGCGGGGCATGCCCATGAAACCCAGCACGTACAGAGGCGCAAAAGCAAGGTAGAAACCGATCAGCCAGGCCCAGAAAGCCCATTTGCCCAACTTTTCGTTCAGCGGGAAGCCGACGGCCTTCGGGAACCAATAGTAATAGCCGGCGAAAAAGCCGAAGACCGAACCGGGGATCAACATGGTGTGGAAGTGGGCGATCAGGAACAGGCTGTTGTGGAGCACGTAATCTGCGGGCGGCACGGACAACAAAACGCCGGCCATGCCGCCGATGGCGAATGTCGAGATAAATCCCAGCGTCCAGTACATCGGTGTAGTGAACCGTATCCGTCCGCGATACATGGTGAAAAGCCAGTTGAAGATCTTCACGCCGGTGGGGATGGCGATCATCATGGTCGCAAAGCCGAAAAAGATGTTGACGTCGGGACCGGCGCCCATGGTGAAGAAATGGTGCACCCAGACCGAAAAGGAGAGGACCATGATGGCCGCCGTGGCATAGACCATGGATCGATAGCCGAACAGCCGCTTTCTGCAGAAAGTGGCGACGACCTCCGAGAAGACGCCGAAGGCCGGCAGGATCACGATATAGACTTCGGGATGCCCCCAGATCCAAAACAGGTTGACGTACATCATCATGTTGCCGCCGAGGGCGTTGGTAAAAAAATGCATGCCCAGATAACGGTCGAGCGTCAGAAGGGCAAGGGCGACGGTCAAAACCGGAAACGCGAAGGCCATCAGCACGGAGGTGAAGAATGCGGTCCAGACGAACATCGGCATCCGCATGAGTGTCATTCCGGGAGCGCGCATTCTCAGAATCGTGACCAGAAAATTGATTCCGGTCATCAGCGAGCCGATCCCGGCGATCTGAAACGCCCACATCCAATAGTCCACCCCTGTACTGGGGCTGAATTGCTTTTCGGTCAGGGGCGCATAACCGGACCAGCCGGCCTTTGAAAATTCTCCCACGCCCAACGATACCATGACCAACAAGGCTCCGGCGACGCTCAACCAAAGGCTGACCGAATTCATAAAGGGAAAAGCCACATCGCGCGCTCCGATTTGCTGCGGTACGACGATGTTGATCAACCCTGCCAGAAACGGCATGGCCATGAAGACGATCATGATTGTCCCGTGGGCGCTGAAGATCTGGTTAAAGTGTTCGGGCGGCAGATAACCCTGCGCGGCCCCCGCGGCAAGGGCCTGCTGAGAGCGCATGAGGATGGCATCGGAGAACCCGCGCAGCAGCATTATCAGGGCCAGGATGATGTACATGATGCCGATTTTTTTATGGTCGAGGCTGGTCAACCACTCTTTCCAGAGGTAGGTCCATTTCCGGTAGTAGGTGATCAGGACCAGGATCGCCATGCCCAGCAGAATCGCACCGCCCACGGCGCCCATAATGATCGGGTTTTCGAAGGGTACGGCCGAAAGGCTTAGCTTTCCGAACATGTCAGCGTTCCTCCCCCGCGTCGGTATTCGTCTGGACCGGACCGGCGCCTGTCCTCAAGGTGCCGGGGGGCACCTCCGCGGATATGTACTTGAGAATGACGCGGTCGAACAGGCCGGGCTCGACCATAGAGAAATAGGTCACCTGGTGGCCGACGGTCGGCTTTTCGAGTTCCTCATATCGCTTTTGGTCGAGTACGTCCGGCGATTGTCCGGTTTTCTGCACCCAGGCCTCGAACTGCTCAGGTGAGACGGCCATCGCTTTGAAGTGCATGTCGGCGTAACCGCGGCCGCTGAATTGCTGATTATGGCCGGTATAGCGGCCCGGTTCAACCGCAAGAAGATGCAGCCGGGTCTGTCGGCCCGCCATGGCATAGATCTGGCTTCCCAACTGCGGGATGAAAAAAGAGGTCAAGACCGTGTCGGAAGTGACCCTGAAACTCAGGGGGACCCCGACGGGAAAAACGAGTTGGTTGACGATGGCGATATTGTGGTCCGGGTAAATGAACAGCCATTTCCAATCCAGGGACACAACCTCGATCCGGATCGGTTTGACGGCGGCATCGATGGGCTTGTAAGGGTCCAGTTTGTGGGTGGCCTTCCAGGACAGGATCCCGAGGGCTGTGACGATGGCAATCGGGACGAGCCACATCGCCAAGTCGATAGCGGTGGAATAATTCCATTGCGGCATGTAGGTGGCTTTAGTGTTGGAGGCCCGATATTTCCATGGAAACCAGTGGGAGAGGACTAAGACGGGAACGACGACGATCAGCATGAGAACAAATGCGGCGATGATGACAAATCGCTCGCCGTCGCCGATCGGCCCCTTGGGGTCGAGCAGCGGCATATTGCTGCAGCCTCCGAGGAAGGCTGCGACGCACAGGGACGACAATGCGACAAAAAAGACAGTTTTGTTTCTCTTCATTTATCTCCCGATGCCTCCATTTTTTTCCCACACCTGTCCTTCCGGCTCACATATTTGATGTTTGAAATCCAGGTGTCGTTCCTCGACTATGAAGGAGAGGACCGCTTTCCGGTCATGATTGCGGCGACCAAAACAGCGAGAATACCCGTCATAAAGATCCCGTCGAACGTCCCTGCACCTCCAATGGAAGCCACAGGAGCCCCGAGCCCAGTGATCTGGTCAAGGTTCAAAAGATCCGCGCCAATCAGTGTTCCAACGCTGCCCCCGACGTATGCGAGGGGAGCCGCATACGCCTTCGAAATCAAGAGGGCAACAACGGTTGCCACCAAGGGGGGTATAAAGATCGGCTCTGCAATGCCCACTCCTCTGACCGGATATGCCATGGTGTGGACAATTATGGTCACGATGGAGACCGCCAAAAGGGCGCGGCCATAGAGCTTCATCTTAAAGACGAGGTACAGGGAGAGGAGAAAGGGAATGAGGGCACCCCCCACGTTGACGGCGATGACGGTTCGGGAAGACTCGATGACCCTGGGGATCACGTATTGTATGCCGTAGAATGAGACGACCTGATCTGACTCCATGGCCCCCCCATGCATGGTACCGACAGGGAGGTTCACGTAGCTCCCCAAAAGAGAAAAAAACAGCAAAACGAAGACATACCGCCTTTTAACCCCCAGTAATTCATAGGCATATTCGAGGATTCTGATCTCGATCAAGATAACCAAGAAGACGAAGAGGAGAAAAAGGCCCACGAAAAAAGGGAGTGTCAAAGGAATGTAGTGCATGATGGCCTATCCCCGTCCGGAAATAACAGACCGCATCGTCCTCACTCACAGTCACCAAATGCCATCTTTGGTTGAGCCTGTTTCGCCTGAAGCTTCTTGGTGCATATTTCTCAAAACTGCCTTGCAAGTACATGGGGTGTATCATGTATTCGATCCATTTGAGAGATGTATTTGCTGCCGGATGGATGAGGCCCATGTGAAACTTCAAGCCACCGAATCTTGCCTGTCTTTCGGCCCGTCTACTGCAGCACATCCAGCGGCGCTTATCGAGATACGTGTCGGTGGATGTGCCGCAGTAGACCAACCCAAATCCGGCGCAATCTTGTGGAATTATTTCTTATTGTTAAATTTACTTGCGGATTTCCTGCGTCTTTGTAAAAATTTAGTCTGCTTGCTCCACCAAAATACACTATGGACCGTATCTCCTTATGGCAGGCAGAGGTTCTATTAATAGACTTGACCGAATAGGAAAAAACCCTTTCCATAACCGGGGCGGGAGGACCAAAAAATGACGGAAGCTCTTAAGGATCCAGCTCGTTTACTGGCAGGACAGCGCGCATTAGTGACCGGAGCCAACAGCGGAATCGGGATGGCGGTTGCCAAGGCGTTGGCTGCAGCCGGCGCATCCGTAGTGGTAAACTATGTATCGAACGAAAATGTCGCCCGGCAGGTTGTCAACGACATCGAGGAGGGCGGCGGAACGGCGATGGCGTTCCAGGCCGACGTCAGCGAAGAGGACCAGGTGAAGGTCATGTTCAAGGAAATGATTGAGGCTTTCGGCAGCATTGACATTCTGGTCAATAAATCCGCCTGGGAAACTCCCGAAGCCGAACATGAACTGTTGCAACTCATCCCCTACGACCGCATCGGGGAGACCTCCGACATCGCCCGAGCAGCGGTCTGGCTGGCCTCGGACCAATCGGACTACATTACCGGCACCACACTATTTGTCGATGGCGGCATGATGCTGTATCCAGGATTTCGAACGGGAGGGTAAGAATTCATCCTGGAGGCTTTCTGGTGAGCTGCGGACAGCATACCGGCGACTGTCTCGGTTCACACTGTAAGAAAAATCCGGACACAACCTTTCAGACCAGTCCTACAACAATCTCAGACAAACACCACTACCGGGCAGCGGCACGGAGATTTAATTTTCACCACTACAATCGTTATAGGTCACTGTCGAAGGAGGTTTCAGCATGCAGGCATCAACACAGAAGCGTTCGTGGAAAACCCGATGGGCGGTTATAGCGGCTGCAGTCCTGGTCGGGGGACTGTTGCTTTTTCTCTTCAGCCTGATCACCATGGATTTCCTGGTCAACTTGTGGTGGTTCGACTCCCTGGGTTACGGTTTTTACTTTTGGCAACGCCTGCTCTATCAATATGCTGTATTCGCTGCAGTCGTGATTGTTTTCTTTCTGATTTTCTTTTTTAATTTCCGAATTGCCGCGCGTTACCTCCGAAAGACCCAATTAACGTCCAGCGAAAAGAAAAAGCTTCGAAAGTTCAGGATCGGGTCCCGCATTGTTTACATCCCTCTTTCTCTCGTATTGGCGACTGTTATAGCGATTCCATCGTTTCATCATTGGCATAAATTCCTGTTCTTTTTTTTCGGACCAAATGCCGGCGTCAACGAGCCGGTCTTCGGCAAAGACGTTTCATACTACCTGTTCTCCTTCCCCATCTACCGGATGATTCAGTCCAGGTTGCTGCTCTGTTTTATCCTTTTGTTTTTAGGGCTAGCCCTGCTGTACTGGACCGAAAGCCGGTTTCTCGACCGGCAGGATCGCCACTTGCCACCGGCGGCCAAATGGCACCTCAGCATCGTCCTGTTGGCGACTTTTCTGATCGAATCCTGGGATTTTATTCTCCAGCGCAACGAGCTGGTCTACAAAACCAGCTATGCGCCGCTCTTTTTCGGGCCCGGTTTCGTTGACCTGAAAATCACCGTGCCGTTGATATGGTTGCAGCTCTTCTTCTGGACGGCAGCGGTCCTATGTCTGGTCCTGGCGATTCATTACAACAAAGGCTTCAAAGTATTCGCTGCACTGCTTGTGGGATTTTTGGTCGTTCTGGGAGCCCGATACTCAAGCTTTTTACCGGAAACCGTAAAAAAATACATCGTCAAGCCCAACGAGTTTACCCGCGAGGCGCCGTTCATCGCCAAAAACATACAGTCGACCCTGCAGGCCTATCATCTCGAGGACGTCCAAGTCCGCGACTTTTCGCCCGAAGCCCTGCCGGCCCACTACGAAGATCCTCACGTCAAAAAGGTGCTCCGCAACATCCCGCTCTGGGAAGCTCCAACCTTGAAACCGGTTTTGGAACAACTTCAGGAATTGCGGCCCTATTATACGTTCCCGACGGTGACCGTCGACCGGTATGCCATCGAGGATAAATATGCGCAGGTCTTCGTGGCCCCCAGGGAACTCGACTATCGGAATCTTCCGGGAGATGCCCACAACTGGATCAACCGTCACCTGACCTACACGCACGGCTACGGTGCGGCCATGACCCCGGCCAATCAGAGCGGCGGTGGGCCGATGGTTTGGTTTATGCAGGGCATTCCCATCCGCTCCGACTACGGACTGAGTGTTCAACAGCCGGGCATTTATTACGGACTGCAGCCCGAGCCCTATGCCATCGCTCCCAACAGCACCGGTGAAATGGACTATCCCAAGGGCAACGACAACGTGACGACCGACTACCAGGGCAGCGGCGGGGTTCCGGTTTCCGCGCTGACTCGCAGGCTGGTCTTTGCCTGGTACTTCAAAGACCGCAATCTCTTCTTCACCACCCGCATGAGCGACCGGAGCAGGATCCTTTTCCGGCGCAACGTCGTCGAGCGGATTCAGACCCTGACGCCGTTCCTGATGCTGGACCAGACCCCTTACATGGTGACCACCTCTCGCGGGATTTTTTGGATCCAGGATGCCTACACGACCTCCAGCTGGTATCCGGACGCCGCCCCGGCCGAAAAAAACGGCAAGCGCTTCAATTACATCCGCAATTCGGTCAAAATCGTCGTGGATGCCTACAACGGGTCGGTAAGCTATTATATCTTCGACTCAACGGATCCGATCGTGCGCGCCTACAGCCGCATCTACCCGGGTCTCTTCAAAGACCAGGCTGAAATGCCGCCGGATATCCGCAAGCATGTCCGCTACCCCCGCGATCTGTTCGACATTCAGATGCACATCTACACCAAATACCACCAGACCGACCCGAAGGTTTTCTATCAGGAAGAGGACATGTGGGCTTACGCGGACGCGATCGACCAAGGCGAAGCCAAACCGATGAAGCCCGAGTACCTCACGCTCAACCTGTTCCAACCCGATCGACTCGACTTTCTCCTTCTCGTGCCCATGATTCCCCAGGGCCGCAACAACCTGCGGGCCATGGCGGTCGCCGGCTGCGACGGTCCCAACTACGGCAAACTCATCGTCTACGAATTCCCCAAAGGCGAACTGGTGCTCAGCCCGACTCAAACCTTTGCCATCATCAACGAAGAACCGGAAATCGCCCAACAATTCACCCTCTGGGACCAGGCCGGTTCACAGGTCATCCGCGGCCGGGTGACCATCCTGCCCATCGGCCATAGCATATTTTACATCCAGCCGATCTACCTCAAATCCTCCACCCGGCTGCAAATCCCCGAGTTGCAGCGGGTCATCGTCAGCGAGGGCCAGCTCGCCATCATGAAACCGTCTCTGGACGATGCTTATAAAGAACTCTGGCAACGGGTGCGGTCGGAAGTCAGGCAAGTCGACGAACGCTACCCGCCGGCCTCGCCGGGGAAACCCTGATGAGTGCGGTGGCCGTGCCGAGATGGGTGTCGACGTTTTCGCGGCCGGCGGGCCGGTAGTCTTTCGACCCGGCAAAATTGGCCGACCATTGGTCCTCCTTTGTTAAAAACAAAGGTTTTTTAGGCGTTGGCCTCTCGAATTGCCTCGCGATAGGCTGGGGACCACCTTCATTACAGCCGCAGTCGCACTCCTGCTTCGATAACCTGTTCAATGGGAATGTCGTAAAAGGCGGCGACATCAAGCGCGTTTCTGGACAAAAAGCGGAAAAGTGCTGCCTGCCAGCGCCACATTCGGGAGGTCCCACTCGTTTGTAGGCGTTCGTGACCGATAAAAAAACTGGCGTTTTCCATTTTGAAATCCAGGCCTTTCTCCCGCATCAAATCGATTATTTTTGGCATTCTGGGCTCTTCCATGAACCCGTGACGGGCGATGACCTTATAGAATCCGCCTCCAAGCTTGGTAACCGTCACCTTTTCCAGGTTGGCAACCCTTGGTATACCTTCGGTGGAAAAGTGAAGAAGGGCAATCTCTGAGTGGAGAACCTTGTTATGGTACACGTTATTGATGAGGGCTGCGGGCACCAGGTCGGGATTTCCGACAAGAAAAATGGCCTGGCCGGGCACACGCTGGGGAGGCTCCGGTTGGAGGCTCTCCTGAAACGCCTTGAACGACAGTGTCAGGGCCTTGATTTGGGTCGCAAGGGTTCGACGGCCTTTTTCCCAAGTTGTCATAATGGTAAAAACAAACGCGCCAATGACGAGCGGGAACCAGGCGCCATGGAGAATTTTGCTCACATTTGCCCCGAAAAAAGATAGATCCACCACTAGGAAAAGCGCCGTTGGAATTCCGGCGGTCAACCGACCCCATCCCAGTTTTTCTCTGGCCACCACATAGAAAAGAATGGTTGAAATCACCATGGTGGATGTAACAGCAACCCCGTAAGCAGCGGCCAGTTTGCTCGAGGACTGAAATCCCGCCACCAGTCCGATAGTGGCCATCATGAGGAACCAGTTGACAACCGGAACATATATTTGTCCGATCTTTTTGGCTGACGTGTGCACAATTCGAAGCCGTGGCAGGTAGTTCATTTGAACCGCCTGTTGGGTAAGGGAAAACGCTCCGGTGATGACGGCTTGGGAGGCGATGATGGTAGCGGTTGTGGCCAGAATCACCATTGGAACGATCGCCCAGGATGGGACCAGGCTGTAAAATGGGTGATGGGCCAATTCTGGGTTTCGAAGTAGATTTGCACCCTGCCCGAAATAGTTGAGCAAAAGAGCCGGCAGAACAATCACAATCCAAACCAAGCGAATCGGGCCCGGTCCAAAATGTCCCAAATCGGCATAGAGGGCTTCGACACCTGTGACCACCAGGAAGACCGCCCCAAGAACAAAAAAGCCCGTCATCTGATTTCGTAGGAGAAACTGAATCCCATACCCGGGCCACACGGCGATCAGCACCCTCGGGTTTCCGATTATGGCCGATAGACCCAGAATCGCCAAAATCGAAAACCACAATAGGATAACAGGACCGAAGAGAGCACCTACCTTTTCCGTGCCACGGTGTTGGAGCATGAACAGGCTTGCCAGGATGATAATGGTTATCGGAATGACGTATGGATTGAAGGCAGGCGTGATGATCCTCAATCCCTCGATGGCGCTCAATACCGAAATGGCGGGAGTAATCATCCCATCTCCGTAAAGCAAGGATGCTCCGAAAAGACCGACCAGCAGCAAGACCCACCGTTGCCCGGAATTCTTAGGTTTGCCGGACCTGACCAGTGCGGTAAGGGCAATCACACCACCTTCGCCTTTATTGTCCGCCCTCAAAATGAAGGTAAGGTACTTTAACGTCACAACAATAAGTAGTGACCAGAACAATAGAGAAAGGACACCTATAACATTGGCAGGTGTCACTGCAATGGCATATTCTCCGTGAAAGCACTCCCGCAGGGCATAAAGGGGACTGGTACCGATATCACCAAAGACGACCCCAAGCGCCGCAATGGATAAAGTAACCAAACGCTTCCGGCCCATCGTCTGTTGGCTGTTCGACACAGTGGTTTCAGTGGGCGATGTCGAGCTTTCGTTCATTGTCAGATCTGCATCATTCAATCAAAGGTTTTAGCATATAGATGATGTCACTCTCCCTGGAAGGGTAGGGCGTCATGGTGCTTTGACGATACAGATCGTCGACGGAGATGCGGTTGACCATGGCCAAGGTGCAGGTGCTGATCAAACCGGTGGCACTGTCCGATAGCACATGGGCTCCCAATAGCTTCCCATCTTCATCCGCTAACAACTTGTAAGCTGCCGATTTCAATCCCACGCGTTTGTAGGTCGGCCAGGTGAGATTTTTACCGAAGCTTTTTCGATAAGCCACGCCCCTTTCTTTTAGCGCCTCTTCCGTGGTGCCCACCATACCATACTGGGGGTAGGTAAACAGCACCGACGGCACGGCGGTGTAGTCCATGGAGGCCTCGTTTTGAGTGCCTTCAAGGCAACTGACAATGTTAGCCGCCGCTACCTGCGCCTCGGCGTCCGCCACTCGGGCCAGTTGGACGGTAGCGGCGCAGTCACCCACGGCATAGATGTGTGGATTTGTAGTGGCCATCTTCTCATCGACGGTGATGCCGCCCTGTGCGCTTTCGACGACGGCTTTTTTCAGATTCAGATCATCGATGTCAGCCGATCGACCGGCACCATGCACGACGAGATCCGATTCAAATCGATCTCCATCTCTCGTCGTCACCGTGAACGTGCGACTGGTCTTTTCAATGGTGGTGATGTCCGCATCACAGTGGATGTCGATGCCTTCCGCGGCAGATGCTTCCGTCAGCAGTTCCACCATTTCCGTGTCAAATGGCACCAGTGGACGCGGTCTGGCCTCTAAAATCGTGCACTGTGTATCCGGTGGCCCCAACCGGACGGCAAAATGAGCGAATTCAAAAGAAATGAAACCACCGCCGATGAAAATGATCCGGCGGGGAAGCCGGTCCAGCTCCATAAATTCACTGCTGGTTACCATGAACTGTGCGCCTTTTAAAGGTAATCGCATGGGGGCCGCACCGGTGGCCAGAACGATAAAGCGGGCGGACAGCTGTTGATGGCCCACGGAAATGCTATTTCGGTCAGTGAAATGAGCACGCCCCCGTATAAAATCAATGCCGGCTTTTTTCAGTCCGTTGATCGTATCGTCAGGCACCCGCGCCGTAAATCGGTTTTTCGCATTACGCAGCTCCAGCCAACTGGCAAGTGCCGGGGAAGTGATTCCTATACCGGAAAGATGACGGGAGCGAGCCACGGTCTCGACACCTTCATAAAACCATTTTTTTGCCTGACAGCCCCGCAGGGCACACGTTCCCCCCGGCCGTTGGCTGTGTTCCACCATCCCAACCGTCAAACCGTTGCGATTCAATTCGTAGGCTGCGGTTTGGCCGGCGGTACCGGAACCGATTACCAATGCGTCATATTGCTTCGACATGTTCACCTCCACATTTTTTCGATGAAGGGTTCACAAAAAAATTAGTTGGTAATTTTGGGTGTTGAGACGCCGGGTCGACAAGACGTAAAATCGCAGGAATATATAAATTTTACGAAATCCTACCCATAGCGCCATATTGGCACAATACAAATCCAATCCCTTAGAAAAGAATTATACTAGAATCTCCTTACCGATTCGAAATTTATTGCCTTGCGCGATGGGTATCAGACGGCGCAGGTTTAGAATGCAAAAAGAATAACGCGGCCCTAACGGCGACCACTTCGAAAATCGAGTGGATAGTCGTCAAAAACCGCGCGTTCTTTTATCTGTGATGACAGTCTCACACGGGTATCATAAAGGTTCAAAGGTAAACTTCTGGCCCCCAATGGAAAACTCGTACATGAGGCCACCCTTGGTGTGGACAAAAAATTCCTCTTTAAAAATCATAGAATTTTTCCATTATTATTGTGGACTATTGTCAAAAATGCAATGGGGCTGATTGTGTATTTGGGATACAGGGATGAATTTTTGAGACCTGTATGCGCCTGTTTCAGGACTATTAGCGTAATCAAAAACATCGAGTTTTGGAGCAGTATCTGGTCATCAGATAAGATGGATCAACAATATACTGGTCTTTTATGTGGGCGATACGTAATTTTACCCATATGTTCTTTTCAGCCAGGTGTTAAGTTACAGTTATTTATCAATTCTACAACTTTAAGTGGTCTTTTTCGCTCTGAAGGCTGACACTGTCGGTTTTGCTTCAGCCGTCAAAAGCGACCCGGCCGCTTACGGATTCACCAATGCGACCGATCCATCATCGAATTTCGAAGTTCCGAACAATTTCGACGGTGCGGGCTACGTTCTTTGGGATGAGAGGCATCCGACCACCAGCATGCACGCCATCATTGCGGATCACGTATTTGAGCTTTTAAGCGAACAAGTCCTACCACCTGAGATGAATACCGCCGCTCAGGATGGCGGTGGGGGTAGTTCTTGTTTTATCGAAGCGTCAACTATGTGAATATGTGAATAGCGAAAAGAAACAGGTGGCAAATTAGGTATTCATTCTTCTACAAATAAGCTGAAGGAGGCCGGCGATGGTCTTGAATATTATCAAAGCGGGGGGATACGTAATGATCTTAAATGAGTTGTTAAATCAAGTAAATGAAGCTCGTCGTTCACGAGCTAAGGCTTTACGACGAAACAGAACCAAGAATATGATAATAGGAGCCGGCATCGGCACGGCGGTGGGGGTTGCGGCAGGCATCCTGTTCGCCCCAAAATCGGGCAAAGAAACGAGACAAATCATAGCCGATCGAACCAGCGAAACCGTGGTAAATTTAAAGGAAAGTGTTGCAGCCGCCAAGGAAAGAATAGCCGCTTCGACTGCAGAAAAAAGCTCTATGTTGCGCGAAGCCGGACAAAAGGGTGTTGAAGCCGCCAAAGAAAAGCTGAAAAAACAGGATGAAGACAAGAAAAAGTCATCTCAAAAATAGAGTTTGACGGAATCTGCTTTTCAAAACTAGAAAAAAGGAGATTCATATGCAAGGATCCATCACCTTGAATGAACTTGGAATATTTATCGTTTTTGCATTAATTGTAGTGGCCGGTGGATACGCGATCATGACGTTGAGAAACATTAATGGGTTGATTAAAGAAGCTACTGTCCTGCTGCAGAAAAATAAAGAACATATCAACCAAATCATTCCCACCATTAATGTTATCTCTGAGGATACGGAAAAGATCACTAAAGAGTTAAAAAAAAGTGTCGGTGAAGCCGGTGAGGCCATTAGAACCATTTCTCATGAAACAACCGACACAGTTTTGACAATCAATGAAACCGCCGATCATCTGGCCCAGTATGCCATTGTGATAGGCGAAATTGTCAAGGCTATTCTTAATGTGTTTTCGGCGAATAAAAAAACATCATAGCCAGAATTAGTATGAGATATAAAATGATGAATTGAATTTACCAATACTCGTATTTTACTAACGAAATACGGGATTCCACTTATAGACCATTCACGATCAGTGCGCCATTTTATAGGTCAAATCGGAAGAAATCTCCCGAAAATATTCTACGATATTCGCATCCATTAACAATAAGAACATTTTATCAATTCGCATCCGCAGGTTCATGAAAGGAGAATTATCATGCTTGGATGGGCTGTCACATTCCTGATTGTTGGATTAGTTGCCGGTCTGTTGGGTTTCACCGGTATAGCCGGCACCGCCGTGCACTTTGCATGGATTTTGTTCGTCGTTGGACTGATATTGGCCGTAGTGTTTTTCCTCGTTGGCCGGCGGCCTCCAGTTTAACCGTCATGCACTATCAGATAAATGCCTTCTTTTTGCTTAATCAAACCTCTAAACCAGAAGGAGTCGCATATGTTTACTCTAAGAACTCTTTTGATCGCTGTTCTTTTCGGCCTTCTATCCATTGGTGTCTTGTCCTGTGAGAAGAAAGGTCCCGCTGAAAAAGCCGGGGAAAAAATCGATCAAACCGTTGAGAAGGCCGGCGATAAAATGGAGGAAGCCGGTGAAGCAGTAAAAGAAAAAGCCGAAGAGGCCAAGGAAGAGGTCAAGAAAAAAACAGAGTGATACGATAACACCGTTAAATTAAGAGTTCGATTAAAAAGCACCATCGGCACTGAGCGGATTGTTTCTATTCGTATGTCACTATTCAATCTGCTTTCGGTTGGGGAACATGGTCATTATCTAAATTCTCGTCATCGGCCTTGGCATTAACCCAGGATTAATCATCCTGGGTTAATGCTGATCTGTTTTGCTGATCTCGACGCCGCGCTTCGAGCATCTCCATACAAATACTGCGAGACGAAAACGACCTGAGCTTTTCTGATTCCGGTCGGACAGTTCAAGAGAACGGTCACCAGCATGGCCCCAATCGCCACGCACGTGACAAAATTGGCACTGACACAAAGCAGGTTCAAACCGTAGAACACATTGTAATTTCCTTCTAATGCCTCGTCTCGATTTTCCTCACCAATCCGGTGATCAGCATAACGGCAAAGATGGCAATAAATATATAGAACACTATTTTCGCGATACCTGCGGCCGCGACCGAAATTCCGCCGAATCCGAATATCCCCGCCGTGAATGCGATGACAAGAAAAATTAATGATAAAAAAAGATTCTGCCTTACGTAGGACAAATTCAGACAGGAAAAAGGGCGATCCTCTTACGCGACAATCAGAAGGAAACCGATGGCGCAAACGGCGGGGAGACACCATTGTTGGGATAATCAGGTGCGGCATTCGTTGCCGATCCACCGAACCACAATGAAGGCTCAATTGCCGAAAGGAGATTAAAATGAAACCTGCCACAACACGAATCGGCCTGCTGGCCATGGTTATCGGAATCGTTTTTTTGTTGACCGCATCGGCGGCTCTGGCCATGAACGAGGAACTGGTCGGGGCGGTGGTCAAAACCGATCAGGGGTGCGCCTTGAGCACGGACAGCGGCGAGTACCTCATTTTGGGCAAGGATCTCACCGGCTTGGAGGGTAAAACCGTGACCGTCAAGGGTACCGTCGAAGAAGGCGTGAAATCCAAGACGATCCGGGTGAATTCGGTCAAGGTGTTGACCAACAAGGACATCATCGACCCCTCGGCCCCAAAGGCCGGATCGAAAACCGAGTAAATCGGTCGGCGATCCACTGGGTGACCGGCCGGGGGGCGGTTGAACAAACGCACCGCTCCGCCGGCCGGATCGGGCGGGAAGCCCCTCTGTATGTATCGATCCTAACATATTAAAAACCAGTGTTGGCAGAAGGACTGCTGGATGGCACTTTTAGCCCTATTGAGGCATCTCTGAGGACGGGTCCGGAAGGGATTAAAAGCTCTTTTCATTCTTCAATATTTTCAACTTGCAAGGCGCTTGTTATCATCTGAGCTTCGTCTTTGCTTCTCGTTTCATTGTCTATGTTGTCAATAAAAAATTACCGTTACTAACCGGTCTCTTGTTTGCCGGGGCCGACAAGAAACCTGCGGGCCGCAACCGACAGTGAACGTCAAAAATTCAGGGTATTATGGACGATAGAATGCATTTTTCAGACCGTGTACTCCGAGGCGATGATTCAAGCGGGTCCTACCAGCGCAATGACGCTGCTGAGACAGGCGGTCGGGAGGATATTTCGGAATCCCGGCGGCAAAAGAAACGCCGGATCAGAAAGTGGGTCTTCTGGATACTGATTGTCTCGAGCATAGCCGGCGTGGCCATCTATTTTTTGCCGAAGCTGCCTTATTATCTATCCCACGAGAGCACGGATGATGCTTACACTACGGGCACCATCGTTCCGGTGAGCGCTCAGGTCGCGGGGAAGGTCGCCACGGTTTTTATCACCGACAACCAGGCCGTCGCAGCCGGTGACCCGCTGTTCCAGATCCAGCGCGACGATTATGCTGCCGCGGTCGACCAATCG
Organism: uncultured delta proteobacterium; assembly: GCA_963787235.1. Taxonomy (GTDB): domain Bacteria; phylum Desulfobacterota; class Desulfobacteria; order Desulfobacterales; family SG8-13; genus JARFQH01. The sequence continues at coordinate 47,996 of CAWBCG010000045.1, read as the reverse complement.
CAGAAGACGCTGCTGGCGCTCATGGCCGAGAAGGAAGAACTGGAGGCCGCCGTGAACGAGAGCCGGGAGGCGCTGGTCAAGGCCCAGGCCGACGCCGAATCAGCCCAAGCCCAGGAAAATTTTGCCGGCAAGGAAATTGAGCGCTACGCAAAGATGCTGAAAGCAAAGACGGTATCCCCCAATCAATACGACAGCGTTCATGCCCAGTGGCTGGTTGATCAGGCCCTCACCCGGGCGGCCCGGGCGGCCGTTTTAAAGGCGGCTGCGACCGTAGCGAGCCAGGAAGCCCAGGTCAAAACCCAGGACCGGAAGATCGAAGCCGCTCAGGCGGCACTGGAGACGGCGCAAATCAATCTCCGCAGGACCCTGGTAAAAGCGGACTTGCCCGGCAACGTGGCCCAGAAGAATGTCGATCCGGGCAAATATGTCCAGCCGGGCCAACCGGTTCTGGCCCTGGTGGATTTAAACAGAATCTGGATCGTTGCGAATTTCAAAGAAACCCAGATAAAAAAAATGAGGGCAGGACAACCGGTTGATATCCAGGTCGACGCCTATCCGGGGGTGGAATTCAAAGGCCGCGTGGATAGTCTGCAGCCCGGAACCGGTGCGGTCTTCAGTCTACTACCCCCGGAAAATGCCACCGGCAATTTTGTCAAAATCGTCCAGCGCGTACCGGTAAAAATCATCTTCGACTCGGCTCCCGACCCTGCACACCCGCTGTATCCAGGACTTTCGGTCGTTCCGTACGTCGATATCGCCGCAAAGGGAAAATGAGATCATGGCGCCCGATACCGACAGCCGGGAGAAACCGCCGGTTGATAAGTGGCTCATCACGCTAACGGTGATGACCGGCACACTAATGTCCGCCCTCGATGTCAGCATCGTCAACGTGGCTCTGCCTTACATGCGCGGCAGCCTGAACGCATCGATCGAGGAGATTACCTGGGTGGCGACCGGGTATATGCTCTCCAACGTCATCATCATGCCCTTGGTTGCGCTCTTTGCCTCGCGGTTCGGCCGCAAGCGCTTCCTCATGTTCAGCGTGTTATTGTTCACCGGCGGCTCGATCATGTGCGGCATGGCGCGCAGCATGACCTCCATGGTCTCCTTCAGGATTATCCAGGGCATCGGCGGGGGCGCATTGATGCCGGTTTCCCAAGCCATTCTCAGGGAAACGTTTCCACCTGAAGAACAGGGCATGGCCATGGGCATTTTCGGGTTGGGGGTGGTAATGGGGCCCGCGATCGGCCCGACTCTCGGCGGCTGGTTGACCACCAACTACTCCTGGCCGTGGATATTTTACGTCAACATGCCGGTAGGGGTGATCAACCTCTTGCTGGTCTCGCGCTACATCAAGGATCCGCCGTATCTAATTCGAGAAACGGGCCGCATCGATTTCATCGGCGTCTGTTTGCTGGCGATAGGCCTGGGCTGCCTGCAGATCATGCTGGAGAAGGGCGAACAGAAGCAGTGGTTCAGTTCCGATTTCATCACGTATCTTGCCGTGGCCGCCGCCATCGGGCTGGCACTCTTCGTCTGGCACGAACTCACCACCCGCAAACCGGCCGTCAACCTGAGGATCCTCAAGGATGCCAACTTTGCCGGCGGGACCCTGATCGGGGGCATCCTTGGCGCCGGTCTATACGGAACCCTTTTCCTGATGCCCCTGTTTCTGGAACAGCTACTCGGATATCCCGCCCTCGACGCCGGCCTGGCGCTTATGCCCAGAAGTCTTGCCATGGCGCTCTTTATGCCGATTACCGGCCGGCTGTACAACCGGGCCGGGGCGCGACTTCTCGTCGCCATCGGTCTGGCCGTCAGCGCGATCTCCTTCTGGCAGCTATCGCGGCTGTCGCTGGATGTGGGGTTCTGGGATATCGTTATGCCGCAGTTCATCCAGGGTATCGGGTTCGGCATGATAATTGTTTCTCTGAGCACCGCCGCCTTGTCCACGATCGACAAGCCGCGAATGCAGGCCGCCACGGGACTCTACAACGTCGTCCGCCTTGTGTTCGGCAGTGTCGGCATCGCCGGTGTGGCCACCAGGCTGGACGACGGCACGATTGCTGCCGGCGCCAAGCTCATGAAAAATCTGACACCTTACCGGGACGCGGTCGCAGGGTGGACCAAGAGCCTGACAGAGGCCATGTTAAACGATGGATCCGCCGCGGGCACCGCCCACCTGCAGAGCCTTCAACTCATTTACAACGAAGTCATGCGCCAAGCCACGATGATCTCTTATAACCGCGTGTTCTTCCTGGTGTCCGTGGCGTTTGCGTTGACTTTGCCGCTGGTTCTGATTCTGCGGGGAAACAAGCAGGCCGATGCGGTTCGGATGGCGGTTGAATAGGCCGGTCGTGAGGACGGCGGATTCTTACCGCAGAGCCACGAAGAACACAGAGAGGGTTATTTCATTTTTACCATTTAGGAGAATCGAAGATGACCAAATTATTTTCGGTGTTTCACTTGAGGACGATCGCGTTCAAAAATCGTATTTTTGTCTCCCCCATGTGCCAGTATTCCAGCGCTGACGGCATGCCCAACGACTGGCACCTGGTGCACTTAGGCAGCCGGGCGGTGGGCGGGGCTGCGCTTGTGATCGTGGAGGCCACCGCCGTTTCCCCGGAGGGACGCATTTCGCCCTGGGACAGCGGCATCTGGTCGGATGCGCAGGCGGGGGCCTTCGAGCGCATCACGACGTTCATCAAGGCCCAAGGTGCTGTCGCGGGCATTCAGCTGGCCCATGCGGGCCGCAAGGCTTCAACGGATGTTCCCTGGCGCGGCGGCGGGCCGGTCGGCGAAGAGAACGGCGGCTGGCGGCCTCTGGCGCCGAGTGCCGTTCCGTTCGATGGCGGTTCACCGGTGCCGCGGGCAATGACAGCCGAGGAGATTGAAGCGGTGACCGCCCGATTTGCGGCCGCAACGAAGCGCAGTCTGGAAGCGGGTTTCGAGGTCGTCGAGCTGCACATGGCCCACGGGTACCTGCTGCACGAGTTTCTCTCCCCGCTGTCCAATCTGCGCGAAGACCGGTGGGGTATATCGCCGGAAGGTCGCCGCCGGCTGCCGTTGCAAGTGGTCGAGGCCGTGCGGAACGTCTGGCCGGAGAACCTGCCGCTATTTGTTCGCATTTCCTGCACGGACTGGGTCAGCGGCGGATGGGATTTGGACCACGCCATCGAGCTGTGCCGCCACCTGAAGGCACTCGGGGTCGACCTGATCGACTGTTCCAGCGGCGGTCTGGTGCCGGATGCCGTCATTCCCGCCGGACCCGGCTATCAAACACCTTTTGCCGCCGCGATCCGCCGGGAGGTCGGCATTCCCACCGGCGCCGTCGGCTGCATCACGGAGCCCGTCCAGGCCGAACAGATCGTGTCAACGGGTCAGGCCGATGCCGTCGTGATGGCCCGCGAACTGCTGCGGGACCCTTACTGGCCGCTGCACGCCGCCAGGTCCCTCGACACGGATCTTCCGTGGCCTTTTCCATACGAGCGGGCCAAACTCAAATAAACCCAAACGCCCGCGCATGGGTCTGCCGCCAAAAGACACGCTGACACTGGAGACGGATGTTTGCCCGTTCAACCGGGATATTGCCTTTCGATCCCGCTATTAAAGTGGTTTGCGTATTTTCTTTTTGTTAAAAATTTTCACCTTGATTCGGATAAACAACTCTCCAACGAACGGTTGCAGACCGTTTCGAGAAACGGAGGGAAGACCACGGCCGGAAAAGCGTCCGGCGGTCCGAAAACGCCCCGGAATCCGGAGGCAGCCGCAACCGCTTAGGTGTCCGACCCGATGCCGGTGGTGACGACGACTTCTAACGCAGGCGGGCATGCATGGGGAATCAACGTCAATCGCAGGTTTCCCGGGAGGCTTTCCCGCGAAACACGTGATCGGTTTGGGAACTGCCGCCTCGACAACAGAACGCGGTCGCAAACGCCTTCCTGACGGACACCCCTTTCTTGATATACGATCTATGACCCGCTTCAGAGCGGCGACGGTGGTTCTGACGTTTGGAACTTCTTGCGGTAGGCCATGTAGTAGACCATCGGAACGATAAAGAGGGTAAAAAGGGTTGAGACGGCGATGCCGAAAATCAGCGCCCATGCCAATCCGGAGAAGACCGGATCCAGCGTGATGGGCCAGGCGGCCAGCATGGCTGCCAGAGAAGTGAGAATGATCGGGCGGGTCCGCAGCGCCCCGGCTTCAATGAGAGAGTCGACCAGCGGTTTGCCATCGGCCTTGCGCTTTTCCACGAAATCAATCAGCAGAATGGCGTTGCGGGTGGCGATACCGGACAGGGCGATCATGCCGATCATGGCGGTGGCAGTAAAGTAAATGGGGTTTTGCCACCCGCTCACGGGATGGGTGGCCAATTTGTTCAACAGCCAGAACCCCGGTACGATGCCGATCACTGAAAGAGGCAGGGCGATGAGTTGAATGGCCGGTAGCAGGTAGCTCCGTGTCTGATAGAGGAGCAGGAGGTAGATACCGAGCACGGCTACGGCAAAGGCGATGCCCAGGTCGCGGAAGACCTGAAGAGTGATATGCCATTCGCCCTCGCCGGTCCACGAGATATCGACGCCGGACAGCGCAGGATCTCTGCCCGTCCGGTCTTCGAGCATGAAGATCGCCTTCGGCGGCGGTAGGCCGGCAGTATCGCCGAATACGTAAACCAGGGGTTTGAGGTTCTTGTGATAGATGGGCTGTTCGATGACGCTGTCCCGGAACGTGCCCAGATCCGAAAGGAATACCCCGGTACCGGCGCCGGACTGACTTCCGATCATGAGCTGGTTCAGATCGGCTTTCTGCATGCGATCGCGACGGGGAAAACGGAGCGTGACGGGAGGCGGATTGATCTGGTTGCCCAGATGCAGGGCTCCGGGGGCTGCTCCCATCACGGTCCCCTGCAGGGCTTCGGCCACCTGACGGTTCAGGATGCCGTTCAGGGCCGCTTTGGTGCGATCCACTTCAAATACGCTCCTGGCTTCCGGGGCCAGCAGTGTGTCGTCCACATCCACTACCGCCGGAATCTCCCGCATCAGCTGCTCGACTCTGGAGGCCGCGGCAATGAAATCTTCGTGGGGCTGACCGATGGTTTTCCCGTAGATTTCGGCCACTAGGGTGGCGATGACCGGAGGGCCGGGAGGTGCTTCCACAATCTTGATATTGGCGTTCCAGCGGCGGGCGATCTCGGTGAGCCGGTCCCGCAGCCGCAGGGCCAGGGCGTGGCTTTGCTGGACCCGGTGCTTCTTGGCGACGAGATTGATGCGGATGTCGGCGGCGTTGGCGCCGTGTCTCAGATAGTAGTGCCGCACCAGGCCGTTGAAATCCACCGGGCTGTGGGTGCCCACATAGGTGCTCACGTCGGTGACTTCGGGAACCCGGACGAGGTAGTCCGCCAGGGCGTGGGTGGCCGCTTCGGTGGTCTCCAGGGTGGTGCCCTCGGGCATGTCCACCACCACCTGCAGTTCGTTCTTGTTGTCGAAGGGCAACATCTTGAGCGGCACCCGGAAGGAAATCACCAGCCAGGCCGAAAATGTCAGCAGCACCACCACCAGCACCAGAATCGCCCACCGGAGATTCCGGTAACTGATAATGGGCATGGCCACGGCACGGTAAATGCGATAGAGAAGGGTTTCTTCCAGCACATAGGGCTTTTCGGGGCTTTTCATAACCGCCCTTGAGCACGTACAAGGAGAGCCAGGGCGTGATAGTGAAGGAGACCAGCAGGCTCATGAGCATCGCCACCGGCACGTTGAGGGCCATGGGCGCCATGTAAGGACCCATCATGCCGGTGATATAAAACATCGGCAGAAACGAAATGATGACCGCCAGGGTGGCCAGTATGACGGGCGGCAGAACCTCATTGATGGCACGCTTCACCGCTGCAAACGGCGGCTCCTTGCGCATGGCGAAGTGGCGGTGAATATTCTCCACGTCCACGATGGGATCGTCCACGACCAGACCAAGCGAGAGAATCAGGGCAAACAGGGTGACCCGGTTGATCGTGTAGCCGAGCAGGTGGTTGATCAACAGGGTGAAACTGAAGGTCACCGGCACCGCCAGGGAAATGATCAGCGCCTCCCGCCACCCCAGGGCATAGGTCAACAGGGCCAGCACAATGATGATGGCAATTGCCAACGCTTCCACCAGGTCGTTGACCTTGTCGTTGGCCGACCTGCCGAAATCCCGGGTGACCCGCAGATAAACACCCTCTGGCAGAACCTCCCGGGCAAAGCGCCGGGCTTCTTCGCGCACCCCTTCTGACACCCACACGGCGTTGGAGCCCTTGCGCTTGGCCACCGCGACGGTCACCGCCGGATAGTCCCGGAAGCGCTCGATCGGTTCGGGCAACGCACCGATTCCGACCGGGTCGATGGTCGTATCGGCGTTTTCTCCAAAGGCAAGACGGGTGTAAGCGATCGGATCGGCGGGGCCGTCGCGCACCTCTGCGACATCCTTAAGGTACACGGGCCGCATGGACCGAACCCCGACCACCAGATTACTGACCTCATCGGCCGAGGCGAAAAACTGACCCGCATCCAGTCGAACTTCGCGATTTTCATTGACGAGGTTGCCGACTGGAAGCGCCGCATCGGCGGCCTGGATGACCTGCCGGATATCCTGGTACGATATGCCGTGGCCGGCCATACGCTGGGGGGAGAGACTGACGGTGATCTGTCGCGGCCTTCCCCCCACCAGATAAGTGATGCCGGCATTTTCGACCCCCTGTAACCGGATCTCGAGCTCCTCGGCCATCCGCCGCAGCTCGTAGTCGCTGTACCTGTCGCTATAAAGAGACAGGTTCACGATGGGGACATCGTCGATTTCCACCGGTTTGACGACCCAGCCTGTCACCCCGCGCGGAACGCGGTCGATGTTGCTGTGTATTTTGTTGTAGACCTTTACCCAGCTCCTCTCGCGATCCTCCCCGACAAAAAAACGCACCGTCACCACCGCCCGGGACGGAAAACTCATGGAGTAGACGTACTTGACGCCGTCGATCTGATACAGCAGCTGCTCCAGTCGGCTGGCCACCTGTCGTTCCACTTCACGGGCGGAAGCGCCGGGCATGCTGACCAGCACATCGGCAACGGGAACCACGATCTGGGGATCTTCCTCCCGGGGGGTGATCCACAGCGCGATTCCCCCCGCGATCAAGCTGATGAAAATCAGGATGACGGACAGGTTGCCCTTCAGGAAAGCTTCCACCAGAAAACCGATCCATCGATGGGAAGGCCGGTTTTCGATCATGGTACAACGACCTCCTCGTCGACCTTCACGCCGGAGAGAACTTCGAGCAGACCGTCATGGCGCCTGCCGAGAGTAACGAAGCGGCGTTGGGGATAGCCTTCGACGTCGAGCACCTCGACCAGGTGCAACTGCCCCACTTCGCGGACGGCGGATTCAGGGACCACCAACGTCTCGTAGGTTCCGCAGGGCACCGCCAGACGTCCGAACAGGCCGTTGACAAGGTCCACATCGGCGGGGAGGCTGACTTTTACGAGGACCGTTCGCGTGACAGGGTCGGCCTGGGGGATGATTTCGCGCAAGGTTCCGGTGTAGTGCCGACCCAGGGCCTCGACGCCGACCCCCAGCTCCTGTCCGACCTTCAGACGCGGAATCAGCGACTCGGATACAAAGGCGTGCAACTCGGGCCGGGATGGAACTTCCAGAAAAAACAGGGGCTGGCCGGGACCGGCCATGTCGCCGATATCCATCATTTTTTTAACCACCCGACCGCTGAAGGGGGCCTGGATCGCGGTGTAACTCAGCATCACCTGAGCGCCGGCCGCCGCGGCTTCGGCCTGCTTTTTCCGGGCGTCAATCCGCTCGATCTCGCTCTCAACAGCTTTCGCCTCTTGACGGGCGGCCTGCACCCTCGCTTCAGCCATCTGTTTGTTGGCCCGGGCGTGTTCGAGCTGCTGGCCGGTTGCGGCCTGATTTCGGTGAAGCTCCTGGTATCTTAGAAAGTCGGAGAGCACCTCTTTTACATCGGCCAGGGCGGATTTCAACTGGGCCTCGGCGGCACCCAGTTTGGCCACTGCTGCTTCTCTGGCCCGCAGCAGAGCTGTGACCTGGGCTCTGGCTTCCCGCAGCTGCATCCGGATGTCCCGGTCGTCGAGGCGGGCCATAACCGTCGACGATTGCCCGGCAGTATCGCTGCCAACCACCATGTCGCCTTCCTGAACCAGGATCTCTTTCACTTGGGACATGATACGGCTGGAGACTTGGGCCTGGGTGTGGGCCTGGAGGCTGCCCACCTGGTCGATGATCAGCGGATACGATCGTCGGGCGACCTTGTGGGTGGTCAAAGCCGGCGGTTTCCCTCGGGGCCGGGGCGGACCCGGTGCCACTTTACGCAGGAAGGCGCCGGAAAGCCACAGCATCAAAACCACCAGCAACGCCAGCAGGCCGAGGCCCTTGGCAACCTGTGGCACGATACGACGCAGTTTTTCCGCCAGTCGTTTATCCATTACCGGTCCCCATCCAGTCGTAAAAATCCCCCAGGGCTTTCCGCAGCAAGGCCCGGGCGATGCGTATGTCGAACACCGCCGCCGTATAAGAGGCTTCCGCCTGGTTCCAGGCAACTGCCGCCTGGAGCAGTGCATCCACGGTTACGACCTGATTGCGATACTGGTGCCGAACTTCTTCGAGCGCCTTTTCAGCCCACTTCTTCTGTTCAGCGGCCACCTTGACCTTCTCGGTCGCCTCCTCAACGGCCAGGGCGGCTTGGTGGACCTCCAAGGCGATGTCCAATGCAACCTGGCGTCCACGCGCCTCGATCTCTTTGAGCTGCACCCGGGCTTGGTGGATTTTGGAAAGGGTCATTCCCCCTTCGAACAGCGACCAGGTGGCTTGCAGGTTGATCATCCAGCTTTCGGCGCTGCCGCTGAAATTTTCGGAGTCCCACTGGTACCAGGCGCCGGAGGTCAGGCGGGGCCACAATTCGCCCTGGGCCGCACGCACCCTACCGCGGGCGGCCTCGATGAGGGCACGCACTGCGGCCAGTTCAGGGCGCCGGATCAGGGCCTGACGGACGAGCCCATCCGATGTTTCGGCAGGGGGTTCCGTCGGTTCGGACTCAACCTCGAAAGGTGGATGGGGTACCTCATCGGGTTCGATGGGCCGCGCCAGCAAACGTTCGAGTGCCGCCTGCAGCCGGCGAGCACCGGTCCGGGCCGTGACCAGGTTACCCCGCACCGCTGCGGTGCGCGCTTTGAGCCGGGCGACTTCACTGGGCAGGGCCATTTCCGCCCGGTAGCGTGCTTCCCCCAACTGCTCGTCGGTTTCGGCGGATTTCAAGGATCGCTCGGCAACGCCGATAAAATCCAGGGCCTGAAGCCAGTGGTAATAGGTCGCGGTCACGGTACCCACCAGACGGTTGCGGGCGGCCAGCAGATCCGAGGCCACCGACTCGCGATCGTACAGGGCGGCGCTGCGGTTGGCGAACCGGCCACCGCCTTCAAAAAGCGACCATTGCACCGCGGCTTGGGTGGAAAAATTCTGCTGACGTCCGGGTTTATTGAAGTTGACATCCGGCTGCAAGCGCCGTTGGTTGATAATGTTCATCAGGGCATAGACGGGGTTGTCGGTGGTATTGAAAGTCTCCCCCAGAATCAGTCGCGGGTAGAAAGAGGCCTCTACCTGGCGGACCTGCTCGCCGGCGGCATCGATGCGCTGTCGAATCTGCTCCAGTTCGGGGCTGGCCCGCAGGGCTTCGTCGATGGTCTGATCCAGGGTCAGCGGGCTGGAGCGATCCGATCCCGGCTTTTCGGATATATGTCGCCAGCCCCGCAGAAGACGGTCGGCGGGCAGGGGCGGTGTTTCCGCCGGCCACAACGGATTTTGAGACCCGCAGGCCGCCACCATCCAAACGATGAGAAGCACCGCCAGGCTGCTGCGGCTGCGATACCGAACGTTGGTTCTTGACGCCGCCCGTTTCCTCATCCAGGTCCCCGGAGTTGGTGAGATCAATGAGCAGAGCCGGTCCGGTAGGCTTCGACCAAAGAGACCGCACCGGTTCCGCCGTTCCATCCGCATCGTTGCCCGTCCAGAAAACTTCAGGAGTCGCCTCTAATAAATACCGTGGATACGGTATATTGAGGGAAAAAATCCCGCATTCACGAAGTCGAAACGCGGTAATTGTAATCATGCCCGAAGCCGGGTGGCGAAATGCCGGAATGGGCGATTTGCGAAGGGACCGGATTCGAATGATGATCCACTGTTGGTTTGAGGGACAGTAATTCTCCGCAACGCGAACCGATCCCGGCGTAGGACAAACACAGACAGTAAATTGCGGCATTCGCCGACAAGAAAATCGGTCCGACACTGATACCCCATCGGCCGCTTTGGATTTAAATTCCAAGTATTGAAACCGCGACGCCTGCGGCTATCCGCCGCCGTAAACAACCGGGAGGCGGATGTCCGCCGGGCCGATTTTTCGTTCGCAAAGGAGGCGCGCTATGTGGGGTAATTTCGGATCCTTCAACGACACACCGGGACCATGGCACGGTTATTGGGGCCATATGGGACCCGGTTCGATGGGCTGGGGATGGTACGGTTCCGGCTGGCTCGGCATCGTTTTCATGGTAGCCTGGTGGGGTGCCGTGTTGGTGGCCGTCATTGCGCTTGTCAAATGGATCTTTTCCCACGGCGGAAACCGGATGACTGCCATCCCCAAAGGCGAAAACGCCCTGGAGATCCTTAAGAAACGTTATGCCCGGGGAGAGATCGACAAAGAGCAGTTCCTTGCGATAAAGCATGATCTTGACACCTGACGGGAGAAATCAGAATGACGGGACCGATTCGCAGGATGCGAAGAAGCAGACTGGTCAGGCAACCGTTTCCCGAGCCTTGGGAAGTCATCCTGGAGCGACAAGTGCCCTTTTACAAGCACCTGTGCGGGAGGCACCGACGAAGATTTCTGGAACTTCTCAAGATATTTGTGCAGGAGAAGTATTTCATCGGCGCCGGCGGCATGCAGATCACAGACGAGGTGCGCGTGGTCATCTCCGCCTGCGCAGTGCGGCTCGTTCGGTCCTTAGGGCTGTCTTACTACGATCGGTTGACCGAGATCATCGTGTATCCTTTCACCTTTACCCATGGCGACCAAGACGTCGGACTGCTGGGCGAAGCCCAGGATTGGGGTACGGTGGTTCTTTCCTGGCCGGCGGTCATCGAAGGTTTGTCGCATCCGCAAAGTGGGCACCACGCGGTGGCCATCCACGAATTCGCCCACGTTCTGGATCGCACCGACGGGGTCTTCGACGGCACCCCGCGACTGAAGGCCCGCTCCGACTACCGCCCCTGGGCTCTGGTGATGAGTCGTCATTTTCTCAACCTGAGAAACCGGGCGAGGGTCGAGTCGATTGTGCTGCGACCTTACGGAACGGTCAACGAGGCTGAGTTTTTTGCGGTGGCCACCGAGGCCTTTTTCAATACCCCTCAGGAAATGAAGCGTCTGATTCCAGACCTCTACACTGAACTGCAGAAATTCTACCGTCTGGACCCGGCCGCCGAAGCCTCAATCGAGTGCGATGCATCCGACACGACCCTCTCCTGATGGCGGTTAGGGTCAAAAAGAGACCATTATCGCTTTCATTTTGCTACGACTCCCTTGATGCCTCCCGAAATCAGCGTCGCTAAATTGGCGAAAATTTGGGGCAACGCCAGACCTCCGGGTGAAGCCAGATATCTCGGCCGCCATTCGGGATCAAACTTGTCTTTGTATTGGCGCAGTCCCTGGAAATTGTAAAAATGTTCGCCGTGCCTGAAGACAAAAGCGCCGAGACGATTCCACAGCGGTGCCAAAGCCCGGTTTTCAAGGCCGGAAAGGGGGGCCATGCCCAGGTTAAACCAGCGGTATCCCTGCTCCTTGCCCCACAGCATCAGGCAAACAAACAAAAACTCCATTACACCCTCGGGGGCCTCAGGCAGATACCGCATCAGATCGAGGGACAGTTGCTCCAGCTGCGCCCCCGTCCATAAATTGGCGAAAGCCTCAATTTGTTTATTTCGAATCACTAAAGCCACCGGACAGCGCCTGATATAATCCAGCTGAAAGAATCCCAGGGAAAACCCCTTTTCGCGGGCACTTTTCTCCGTCAGCCAGGCATCGGAAATGTTTTTCAACTCTTCAAGATGGGCTGCCACCGATTCCGGTTGCATCACCTCGAAGCGACAACCTTCTTTTTCAAGTTTTCGTTTGATGTACCGCAGTCCTTTGCGGGCACTGCCCTCCAGCGAAAAGGTTGTCAGAGGTACGCGGGCTTCTTCCCCCAGTTTCAATAAAGAGAGTCCCAGATCCAGGTACAAATGCAGACGTTCATGTCCGACCTCATAAAATGCCGTTCGACCGCCGTAGCGATCGGATAATTCGTGAAACTCCCATATGAGATCTGACCAGCGCAAGTCGGGGCCGACCGGGTCTCCCATCGCAATCCAGCTGCGGCCTTCCACGGCATACATGATAAACGCATCCCCCTCCTGGCTGAACAAAAGACGTTTGTCACCGAGCAAGGCCAGATTGGCGGACATTTCAACCGAATTGCGCACAATAGTGCAGGCCTTTTCGAGTTCCCGCCCGCTGGTCTCCGCCGGTGGCGGCGGGGCCGGCCGCAAGAGGCGCGCCGCCGCGAAAAACAGCCCGAGCACCATGACCCCAACCATGGCACGCAAAAAACGGGAGGCATTATCGCCGATGGCAAAACGCCACCACAGACTGTCGGCGTATTCGACGTGGCGATAGGAATAAAAACCGAGCCAGACGGAACCGGCCACAACAATCAGGATGGCTGCAATCCAGCCGGCATTGAACGGCTGACTGAACAAGGATGCCTTGCGATAGAAATGCCGGCGCGCCGGCCAGATGGCAAACAAAATTAAAAACAGCGCAACAGCTTCTTCGTAATCGAACCCTTTGACCAAAGAAGCAGCGATGCCAGTGATCAACAACCAGACGGTCACATGATAGGCGGCATCAAGTCGACGCTGTAATCCCCGACCCAGCAACAGCAGGCCCATACCGGCAACACTGCCGATAAAATGCGAAAGCTCCAAAAAGGGCAGGGGAACCAGCTTTTTTAAAAATGCGATGCGCTGCCCAACGACCGGCGTAGTGCCGGAAAACAGTAAAATGGCGCCCCCGATAAAGGCTGCAAAAGCAAATACCTGGGGAACCATTGGCGACACCCAGCGTTCAAAAAGCCGAAGAAAGACATCCAGCCGTTCCCGTTTGCGTAGGATTTCTTGCAACCCGAGTAAAAGTGCAGCTGCGACTAGAGGTAACCAATAATACAACGCACGATAACCCAACAAGGTGCCGAAAATTTGATTCGCTGGCAACCTGGCGGACAGCATCAGTACGATAACCATTTCGAACACGCCAAGTCCCCCAGGGACTTGGCTGACAAGCCCAGCCAGTTGGGCCAGCAGGAAGACAGCCAAAAATTCCGGATAGGATATCGCGGTGCCTGGAGCCAGCAACACAAACAACACAAGGCTTGCCAGCATCCAATCCAGCGCCGCGATGATGAGCTGGCAAAGCAATAGATCAACGGAAGGCAACGGGATGTTCCATCCGCGAATCGAAATCGCGGTTTTCCGGGCGGATGCCGTTATCCCAAACCCCACGACAAGGGCCAGCATGACAAGGCCGATTGCGCGTGGGGAGGCCAGCGGCAGATGAATGGCTGCCGGGATCTGCGGGGGATCGAACAGAAATACTGCAGCCCCCAGAGTAAAAAATCCGAGCCACAGCGTCAGTGTGCAAAACGCAACCACCAGGGTAATTTGCAGGGCTGACAGTCCCCAGGCTGAATACAGACGATACCGCACGGAAGCCCCGGCAATCATGGACATTCCAATATTATTGCTGAAGGCATATCCGATAAAGGATGCCAGGCCAATCTTTGAATAAGACAGCCGATACTGGATATAGCGCATGGCGAGCACATCGTAGCCGGTCATCACAGCGTAGCTTAATATAGTCAGCCCAGCAGCCGACCACAGATGTGCTCCAGGAATTGCATCGAAAGCGCGCCGGATATCTCCGAGATGATACACCTTCAATTCATTGTGCAACAGCCAGACAGCAGCCGCAAAAAGAATCAGGCTGAGGCCGGGGCCTAATATTTTGCGCAACCTAGAATTCATTCCGAATATGTCCCGTATTGGGCCGGGCTATCACAACAAAGGAGCAAAAAGTCTTCCCATGCTTTCAATGAGCCCAAACGAGCTTTTGGGTTTTAATTTTCGAGCTGAACAGTCGGCCTTTAAATTAAGCATCCAGGTTTCGAGCTGTGTGATTGCATCCGAATCGTAAATGCACAGGGCAATCTCATAGTTTAGCAACATACTTCGCATGTCCATGTTGGCCGATCCTATGATAGCAGGCATATCATCTACTATAAATGCTTTTGCATGCAACATGCGTGGCTCGTATAGCCATACACGGGCTCCGACTTCCTGAATCTGGTTTAAATATCCTTCGCGCACCAGATCCGCTAAACGATGATTGGACTTTTGCGGAATTATGATGGATACATCGACATTGCGACGGAGTGCTATAGATAAGGCCTCTAGCACCAGTTCATCAGGTACAAAATACGGAGTCACAATCCAGATGCGTCGGTTTGCTCTGAAAATCGCGGTCAAGAACGCATTGCGAAGTGAATCGTTGCGAACATCCGGTCCGCTTGCAACCAACTGGGTTACACTGTTGTGCCCTGATTTTAGTGTCTGCCGGGAAGTCGTACTGTAATTCAGTGAGGCCTTGGTTGCAAATTTCCAATCCGAACTGAAAATGTCGGCTAAATGATTGACCACCGGGCCTTGAACCAACAACGAAATATCCTGCCAGCGCTCCATGGAGGCTTGTGGCCCTAAATATTCTGAGGCAAGGTTCATTCCACCAATGATAGCGGTTTGATTGTCGCAGATGATCATTTTACGATGATTACGTAAATTAGCTCGTCCCCGAAAAGGCCAATGAATCATCGGCATAAAGAAGGCCACCCGGCCGCCAGCCTCTAAAAGCGGCAATAGAAACTTCTTGGATATTCTCACCGAGCCCAAGGCATCTAAAAGGAGACAAATTTTTAGACCTTGTGAAGCTTTTTTCGCAAGGGCATGCACAATGGCATTGCCGGTTTGATCTTTCCCTAATATGAAAGTCGCAATATAAACGGTGTGGCGGGCATTCTGAATAAGGTCTAATATCGTTTGAAAAGCTTGTTCGCCCTCTGGCAGAAACGTGATGTGGTTGTACGTTGATGGGGGGAAAATACCATCGCCAGGCTCAAACAAATACGCGCCGCTAATAGAAGAATCGCAGCAAGTTTTTGACTTGTCGAATAAAAGTTGCGGTTTTGTTTCAGCCTTGCTAATCATTTTTCGTCCGCCAAAAATAAGATAAAGCGGCACTCCCAGGTAGGGGATAAAAATGATAGCCATAAGCCATGCAAGTGTGCTGGTTGGCGATCTTCGCTCCCTTAAAATATGAGACAAAAAGGCCAACGCCAGAATAAATCCAATGGATGGCAAAAGATGTACAAGTAGCCAGTTAAGTTTCATAACGCTGAAATCCTTCAAAAAAAGGCTTGTACATATGATGCCGCCTATCTTCTTGTTTATGGTGTATGTTTTCTCCGGTGATAAAAGTGCACGGTCCAAATGAATATACCAAGGAGTGCGATAATGGCAAATACTCACACTTCATAATGCTTGATCTTTCCCAGATATACCAGCAAAGCACAACCGAAAAGGTAACCGCCGGGTACGATGGCTGCTGCCCAGACCAGCGCCCCCAAGGCATTGAGGACGATGAACTTTTTGACCGATACCGGGCTCATTCCATTATGCTTTGCAGGTCCATCAAATCCCTTCCTTACATGCCAGATAGAACCGAGGGTGAATAATACAAGAATTCCTGTTCAAATATGACAAGGCTACGACCACATGATGGGCTGTGTCCACCGACGCCTGTGTATCATAGGCCATAATGAAACCACCATCAAATTTCATAAAAACTGCGTCAGCATCGGTCTAATTGATTTTTGCCGCTGAACCGAAGATTTGACAGGGATGGCGGCACCGACGGTAATGCCGCCGATGCCGGTGACGCGAACATCTTGACAAAGCTTTGAAAAAGAAACATTAAGGAGTATGAACATGTCTGACAAAAGCCCGTATCCTCCCATAGCAGAATATGGCTATATTGCCGATTGCCATTCGGCGGCGCTGGTTTCCAGCTCCGGATCTATTGACTGGTGCTGTTTGCCCCGCTACGATTCCGCTAGCTGTTTCGGCCGTCTCCTGGATTGGAGCAAAGGCGGCTATTGCCAGATGGTGCCCAGTTCAGCATACGAAGTTTCCCGACGTTATTGTTCTCACTCCTTGGTGCTGGAGACGCACTTTAAGAGCAGAGATGGTGAAGCGCGCCTTCTGGATTGCATGACGATGCACAAAGGCGGCGAGCACAATCCGCACAGGCAAATTCTGCGCATCCTCGAGGGACTCGAAGGAAATATCGAATTCGCCGTGGACGTCGCGCCGGTTTTCGATTACGGGGCGGTAAAGCCTTGGATTCAGAAGCGCAAGGATTACTTCATCGCATTAGGGAGCAACAACGGTTTGCTGATTTCCAGTGATCTTGATCTGCAGATGAAGCACCGGCACCATCTGGAGGGAAAGTGGCGGGTCGAGAAGGGACAGCGGGCACATCTGTCGATACTCTGGCGCCCACCCGAAGATCTGGATGAGGATCTGGTCGAGCCACCGGATCCTGCAGAGCAGGAGCAGCGTCTTGAGGCAACCTTAGCGTGGTGGAAGAACTGGTCGGGTCGAGATGTTGTCGCCGGTTCTTATAAGAAAGAAATGCAACGATCGGCCATCATACTCAAAGGACTCTCCCTCGCCCCGACCGGGGCCATCGCGGCAGCCGCGACAGCTTCTTTGCCGGAAACCATGGGGGGCTCGCGCAACTGGGATTATCGCTTTTCCTGGATACGAGACTCGTATTTTACAGTGCGATCTCTCGCCAAGTTGGGCTACATCAAGGAGGCCGATGGATTCCGTCGGTTCATCGAGCGCACGGCGGCCGGCAGCGCGGAGGAAGTCCAGGTTCTCTTCGGACTTGGCGGAGAACGCCGCCTGCATGAGTATCGGTTGGAATCTCTCGAGGGTTACCGCCAATCAAGACCCGTGCGGATCGGAAATGCCGCCGAAGGCCAGCGTCAGTTGGATGTGTATGGTGAGTTGCTGGGACTGGCCTGGCTCTGGCACCAGCAGGGATGTTCTCCTGATGATGATTACTGGGAATTTCTGATCAGTCTCGTCAATAGCGCTGCCAGGAACTGGATTTACCCGGATCAGGGTATCTGGGAGATGCGGGGTGATCCGCGGCACTTTGTCCACTCCAAGGCCATGTGCTGGTCTGCCCTGGATCGTGGTATTCGCCTGTCTCAGGATCTGGGCCGAGCTGCACCGCTCGATGTCTGGCAAGATGAACGAGACAAGATGCGTCGCGCAATCGAAGAGCGGGGCTACGACGATCAGCGCGGCGTCTTCGTTCAAGCTTTCAATTATCCACTGATGGACGCGGCATTGCTGCTTCTGCCTACAACCGGATTTATCGATTATCGTGACGAACGCATGATCCGCACGACCGATGCGGTGAAAAAAGAGCTGGAAGATAACGGTCTTCTTCGCCGATATGCTTCAGACGGCGATGGACTGCAGGGTGCCGAAGGAGTGTTCTGCTGCTGTTCGTTCTGGCTGGCCGAGTGCCTGGCATATCAAGGACGACTCGATGAGGCCCACGCCGTTTTCAAAACCGTCCTTAAGACAGGCAACGATCTGACCATCTTTTCGGAAGAATACGATCCGCGCAGCCGTCAGATGCTGGGCAATTTCCCTCAAGGCTTGACACATTTGTCGTTGATTGCCGCTGCGGCGGCCATCAACGAAGTGGAAGGCAAACGTGAATCGGCGAAGAAGGATACACAGATCTGTTCGACGTGAACAAATTTATGCTACCAGCCTTCCTTGGTTTCGAGGAAGCCTGATCATCAAAAGGGCTTTGGTCCCTCGGTCACCCTAACCAGTTCCTCCGGCCGCAACCGCTTGGCAAAAGCCGCCTTGACTTGCTCGGCAGTCAGCGCCAGGTAGTGTTGTGCCGCCAGGGATGGCTCCTGGAGCGGCAGGCCGAGTTCCACCCGGGAGATGAATCCTTCGGCAATGAATTTGGTGCTCGATTCCGCCAGGGGAATCTCATTGAGCAGCATTGCCTTCGCCTGCCGAAGTTCCGTTGCCGATACCGGTTCCGTTCGCATTTGCTCCAGGTTCTGTTGAACAATTCGTTGTGTTTTTAAAACATTGACCGGATTACAGGCATAGTGAACCAGGTAGATACCTCTGGTTTTATCGATGTCAAACGAAGAGGACACAAAGTAGACAAGTCCGTTTTTTTCCCGCAGGTCCCGGTACAGGCGGGTCGCGTAGAAGCCGCCGCCAAGGACATGGTTGCCCAGTTGCAGGGCATAATAATCCGGGCTGGAGCGGTTCACACCCAGGGTCTCGGAAAGTGCAACCTTGTCCTGGATTCGCGCGTCGTTGGGAACATATATGGTGTCGCTCTGATTCAAGGGCACCGGTGGCAGAGCAATCCGGGGTCGAGGTCCGTTGGCCTGCCACTGGCCAAAGTACTTCGAAATCAATGCTTCGGCTTTCGGGAAGGTAATCGGGCCGATGACGACCACTGTTGTTAAATCGGGTCGAAAAACGGTGGCGTAGTAATCTCGAACGTCGGGCAGGATCAGGGAGCGAACCGACGCAGGGGTCGCCTGCCGCAGGGTAGGATCGTTGGCCGGAAAAAGCGCTTTTCGAAGCGAGCGCCGGAAGAGGTAGTTTGGACTCTGAAGTTCACCGGCCACGGCGGCGGCAACCTGTTCCCGCACGGTAGTAAAGGCATCTTGCGGCAGTGCCGGATGCAGCACGTTGTCCGCCAGCAGTTTGACGCCCTGTTCGAGGTGATCCTTCAATACAACCAGGGAAAAATCGGTTCCTGCCGACTCGGAAGCCCCGATGTCGTCCAGAGCTTTTTGGAAATGGATGCGATCCATTGTGGTCGTGCCGTATGAGAAGAGCTCGTCCAGTACCTGGTCGACACCTTCCCGACCCTGAGGTTCGGTTAATGCCGCGATGTTGTGCACGTGACCATAGATGGAGACGATGCGACTGACGGACTCGGGCAGGAAGATGAGTCGAATGCCGTTCGGCAGGACGCGATCTTGCGGCTGAAGATGAAAATCCGGTGTCTTCAACTGCTCCAGGGAGGTCGCCGCCCAATCCGGCAGCTGAACGCCCTTTGCCGGTTGCCGGGCGAAGGATTCCATATGGGCTAAAGAATTCGCAGCCGAGGGCGCGCCGGACGACTTTGGCGTTAAAACAGCGCGGACGGCCCGGAGAGGATCGAGGTATTCTTTGGCTACGGCGGTCACCTCTTTTTCCGTGATGGACTGGATGGCATCCAGGTTTTCCCGGGGAGATTGCAGCCCTTCCACGGCCAATGCTTGGGACCAACTCATCGCCAGACCGAGGACGGAGGATTTCTGCATTTCGCTTTCGGTGAGAGCATGCCGCTGGGCCGACTGCACCAGATCCGTTGTCAATCCGTCGGATAGCTGTTCCTTGATTTTGGTCCAGAGCATTTCGAGCAGAGCGTCACCTTGCGCGCCTTTGGGGAAGGCGGCGGCAGCATACCCGATGCTGGCTTCCGGCATGGCATCCAGGCTGAATTCAACGGACAATGCCTTTCCCTGCGTGACCAGGGTGTAGAGACGTCCGCGCTTGCTGCCCAGCAGATCGGCCAACACCTGGGTCGCGGCAAATTCCGGGCTGGTGTAACCCGGCATTCGAAAGGCGATCACCGCGAGACCATGGGACCGGTCTGTCGCGAGGCGAAGGGTCTGCGGTTTGACGGGTTCTAAACGGCTGGAGCGGCGTGCCGGAATTTCTTTGGCGGGGATATTTTCAAACAGGCGCTTCACCTGCGTCAGGACCTTTTCAGGCTTGACGGCACCGGTTATCACCAAAACGGCGTTGTTCGGCGCGTACCAGGTTTGATAGAACTCGCGCAGCATGGTGCCGGTGGTGTGATCGAAGGACGCTTTGGTCCCAAGAGGCGTGTGGGCATAAGGGGTGCCCTTGAACAAAGCCGCCACAAGCCTGCTGTAGAAGACATATTCCGGGCTCGAAAGATCCTGGGCGACTTCCTGTTCGATGGCGCCGCGTTCTTGATTCCAGCCGGCGTCGCTGTCGATGATGCCTTGCATGCGCAGGGCTTCCACGTGCAGAGCGGTTTCCAGATCTTTCGCCGGGACGGTGGAAAAATACTGGGTTACGGTCTGCTGGGTGTCTGCATTGAACATACCGCCCAGCGCGGCGGTGACCGCTGCGAGTTGATCGGCGGAGAGGCCCGGGCTACCCCGAAACATCATGTGCTCCTGGGCGTGGGCCGTTCCAGGAAAATCCGGAGGGACGTCGTTGGAGCCGACCAGATAGTTCACCACGGTGGTTGCCACCGGTGCCAGCGTATTGGGGACGATCACCACTCTCAGCCCATTTTTAAGAGTGGCGCGCAATACGTCCCCATTTGTTTCCAGGCTTTCCGGGCCGGCGGCGCGAGCAATGTCGCTGTGCAGAAAAACCCCGAGCAGGATTACCAGCGGCAGCACGACTCTCAAGAACGATCTGAGGCGTTTGCGTGGTTGGGCCGGCGGCCGCGCATGCCGGTAACGATTCATGGTTCGTCTCCTTTCGAGCTATTTCGGCGAGTTGTTTATCCGATTCTCTTCATCAAGGCACATCGACCGGCACGAGAGCAGCTTGTCCGTTCCGGTGATTGAGGGCCTGCAGGATGACTTTCTTATGGTGAGGCAAACGTGTGACCAAGCTGGCAAAGCTGCTCACGTCGTCGATCGGCTCCTGGTTTACGGCCACGATGACATCCCCGGGTTCAAATCCGACTTTGCCCAAGGGGCCTTTGGGATCGACGGACTGGATGGCAACACCTTCCGGATGGTCCATGCCGTATTGACGGGCCTCCTTTGGCGTGAGGTTTGTCACTTCCACGCCCAATCGATTTTCCAGCGAAGCTGTCAGCATTTTCAGGGCTTCAGCTTCACTTCCGATTTGAACGCGGACATCCTGCTTTTGATTGCCACGCCAAACCGTCAAAGTCGCTTCCTGACCGGCTTTGGCGTTGGCCACATCGTTGCGAAGGGTTGCCGTATCCGGTGTTGCGTTACCCTGGTAATCGAGAATGACGTCACCGCGTTTCACACCGGCCTTGTCCGCCGGACCGCCATTCATGACGTCGGCGACCAGAACGCCTCTGATGGATGGCAGGCCGAAGGTCTTGGCCAATTCAGGATTCAGATCCTGGAGACTCAAACCGATCCAGCCCCGCGCGACTTTTCCGGAGGTGATCAGCGCCTGGGCAACGTGGTCGGCGATATTGCTCGGGATGGCGAAACCGATCCCCTCGGATCCGCCGGACTGCGACAAAATCGCCGAGTTGACACCCACGACCTGTCCCTGGAGATTGAGCAGCGGTCCGCCGCTGTTGCCCGGGTTTATGGGCGCGTCGGTTTGCAGGAAATCCTGGTAGTCGTTGGGGTCGGTGATGCCGGTGCGGTGGGTTGCGCTGATAATTCCCTGGGTGACGGTTTGGTCGAGTCCTTCGGGATGACCGATCGCGACCACCCATTGGCCGACTTTGACGTCATCGGAATTTGCGAAGGTCACATGGGGAAGGGATCCGGATGTTGAAATTTTGATCACCCCTAAATCCGTTTTGGGGTCCGTTCCGACCACCTCGGCCGGATACTGCGACCCATCGGCCAGAGTTACCTGGATTTTGCTGGCGCCGCCCACGACATGGTAGTTGGTCAGGATATGGCCTTGGGAGTCGATGATCATGCCCGTGCCCAAACCCATCAATTCGCGTTGGAATTTTTTGGGCATTTTATTTGGAAGACCAAAGAAGTATTTGTAAAAGGGGTCATTGCGGTATTGATAAAAAGGGTTGGCGACCTCCTGGTGCTCGGTGACCTCGATGTGAACAACAGCCGGTATGGTGTCTTGCGCCACCTGTTCGATGGCCGTGGTCAAATTATCGGACGGGGCCACTGTTTTTTTCACCACTGCAGGCACCTGTAGAGGAGGTTGGGCCGTTGCGGGGGGTGGTTGAGCTGCATCGTTTCTTGAACAGGCGGCCAGCGACAAGGCAATGGCAGCCAGAAACACCAGACACTTAGAGGGCACGGTTAAACCCTTGTTGATGATTTGACGCTTTATTTTCGGAAACATGATAACCTCCATTTCGGCGAACACGAGGGTGTTGGTTCGCATCCTATGTTTTTTTGCAGTCCGGGTGCCTGCTGGCGCCCGGACCGTCGATTGTTCCGGCGGCAAGCCGAAACCGGAAGATGGTTCGTTTCGTGACCTCGCATCCGAGAGAGCAAATGCCACTTGGCGTCTTTCAGACCGGAAGCGAGGCACGAACGCGCCTTGTTATTGGTTTTTCGAAGACTGCAGGACAACAAAGAAGCTGCCGCTGTCGCGCTGCACCAGAAGGAGCAAATTGTTCCCCGGCTTCACGCCTTTGACAGCCTGTTGATACCCCTGGAGGTCTTCGATTTTGTGACGATTGGCTTCGACGATCAGATCGCCGGGCCGCAGATTGGCAGCGTCGGCCGGACTACCCGGCTGCACCGCTGAAACCACCACACCTTTGGCGTTCGAATCAAACCCCAGGCGTTGGGCCAGTTCAGGCGTCAATTGCTGAACCGTCATACCCCACTTGGTCTTTTCCGTTTGAGAGACCGCGGCTTGTCCCTCTTCGGCCATTGTGCCGACGGTCAGCTCGATGGTTTTCGGGGCTCCGTTACGGATGATGTCGATTTTGACCCGACTGTTTGGCGCTGTAGCGGCCGCCATCTGCGACAGCTCACGGCTGCTTTGCACTGCTTTACCGTTAAAACTTGTAATCACGTCACCTTGTTGAACTCCGGCTTTAGCTGCCGGGCTGTCGGCGGAGACGTTCGCGACCAACACCCCTTTGGTTTCCTTGATATTGAAGGATTTGGCCAATTCGGGTGTCAGGTCCTGAATCATGATGCCAAGCCAGCCACGGATGACCTTGCCGGCTTTCAGTTGCGGCAAAAGGGATTTGGCCAGGTTGATGGGGATGGCAAAGCCGATGCCCTGACCTTGGGCCACGATGGCGGTATTGATGCCGACGACGGCGCCGTTCATGTCGAAAAGCGGTCCACCGCTGTTGCCCGGATTGATCGCGGCGTCGGTCTGTAAAAAGTCATCGTAGGGACCGGCGCCGATGATGCGCCCCTTGGCACTGATGATCCCGGTGGTCACGGTTTCGCCCAATCCGAACGGATTGCCGACGGCCATGACCCAATCGCCTATCTGAATGCTATCGGAATCACCGAGTACGACCGGTTTCGGAAAGTCCTTGCCCGGCTTGGTCTGGATCAAGGCCAGGTCGGTTTTGGGATCGCGACCGACAATTTTGGCGTCGTATTCCTTGCCGTCCTGCAATTTAACTTTGATTTCAGTGGCCTTTTCAACGACATGATTGTTTGTGAGAATCAGTCCGTCGGAGCTGATCACGAAGCCGGAACCCAACGCATGGGTTGTCATGGGCCCGTGAGGCATCTTGCCGGAGAATTGGTCCCCGAAAAATTTCCCGAACGGAGAATCCGGTCCGAAGAAATCCTTCATCGGATTTCCCTGCACGACTTGCGTGGTGGAGATGTTCACAACCGAATTTTTAACCTTGGCCGCAAGGTCGGCGAACGACGGTGGTGCGCCGGGCGGATACGGTTGTTCGGCGGCCATAACCGGAACCGCGGCAATCAAGAGGGCGAGAAGCAGCACCGAAAACGCCGCGACCGCCGATTGCCGGCATAACAGTTTCTTAAACATGGTCCATTCCTCCTGTGTTACGAGTTGATGTGATATAAACGACCGATAAATTTGGTCTGCGAACGGATAATAGTGCCGCCAGCATTTTCGCGGTATCGGTTTCGGTCTGATTCTAAAGTAGGAATCGTGAGATGAATTCTGTCGATATTTATCCTACAGGCAGATGGAGTGATGGGGGTGGGTAAAGAGGTGATCCCCGCCGACCTTGAGCTGACCGCACGCCTCGTCAAACGAAGACTACGATGCAGCCGACATTACCAGATCAGCCAATAAAAAAATATTGACCCTGTCGGCCTGCTGCACAAAAAATAGTTCCCGCCTGCATTTCAACAAAACGGAGTCGGGTTTCCGGCAGCCCGTTTACACTCAAATTGAACCCGAAATACATGCTTCACCGTATAGCGCTTAATTGTGCACAGTTCTATGACTAGTTCAATTACGCAACCCATCCCTACGCCAGCGGAATGCTGAATAGACCATCGCCACCGGTAATGATGCCACCTGTCTCTGCTCAACGGTCCGAGCTCCCTTGTGGGTCGGTTGCTTATTTGACCGGGAAGACATTTCTAACGCCCTCAACCGGCCGACGAGTAAGGAAAGAGAAACTGTACCGATTTTCGATGCCAACCCCTCCGACCGATTCGAAACCAAGCCGATGGAGTTGCGTAGTCGCCTAAAGGGACACCGTGCCAACCGGTTTAAAGGGGCTTACACATTCTCGCCACCCATGCGCCTGAAGGCGTCGGTTGCTTGCCGTCAAAACGGTATTCAGGTGCGACAGACACGCCAGATAATGGCCGGCGCATATGGCAATCGAACCAAATGCTTCCTTTTCCGAAACGACCGAGGGTGGCAGTTCCAATTTTAAAAAAGCGGTTACGGCAATTAGCCCCATACAGAAAGGAGGAAACAATGAGAAGGATGACGACATGGCTTGTGGGTGTCTTGTTTCTAATGACGGCATTTCTGGCAGCCGGCACGGCCCTGGGGGATGACATTTCCCAGGGGAAGCAGCTCTTTCAGGAAAAATGCACGATCTGTCATGGTGCAGACGGAAAGGGCAATGGACCTGCAGCAGCCGCCTTCAGTAAACATCCGGCTGATTTCAACAACCCGGAATTTTGGAAGGGAGACGTCGACAAAAAAATCAGCGACACCGTCCGCAACGGTCGCCCCCCGATGCCGGCTTTCAGTCTGTCTTCGGATGAAATCCAAGCGATTACCGACTACATGAAACAATCTTTCAAGAAATAGAGGGAAGCGTTTCATCTGGATTTAAGCAGCAGTCGGGAAATGATAGACCTTTCCGGCCCCACAGATTCGACATCTTCGTTTTTTCAGCCAAGTTGATTGAGTTTTGAAAGGGGGAGAGTCATGAATCGGTATCGTCACTGGATAATTCTCTTGTGTTTGGGTGTTGCCGGCCTTTTTATTTTGCTCACTTCAATGAAAGCCAGGGCCGTTCCCAGTTTTGCCCGCCAGACCGGCATGTCCTGCACAATGTGTCACACCGTCTTTCCCGAGCTCACACCATTCGGTCGACAGTTCAAACTCGGCGGCTTTACATTCAGCACGGTCAGCCCTTCGGAGCCATGGCGTCCGCCCATTGCCGCCATGTTTCAAGCCTCTTTGACCCTGCTTCAGAATAATAACGGCGTATTGACGAGCGGAATCGCGCCTTTCGACAATGCGACGGATTCGGCTACCGATGAAGTGAACTTCCCGCAGCAGGCATCCCTCTTCTACGGCGGCAGAATCGTCGATCACTTCGGTGCGCTGGCACAGCTGACATATGACGGGACTGCAAACGACATCGCCCTGGACTTGACGGACGTCCGCTACGCCCGACACTTCTCACCGGGCGGCACCAACCTCAACGTCGGCTTCACCCTCAACAACAGCCCGACGGTCGAGGACATCTGGAACAGCACCCCGGACTGGGGATTTCCCTACGCCGCTTCGGCCGTGGCACCCACTCCTGCCGCAGCCCCGCTGATCGATGGAGGGCTGACCGGCCAGGTGGGAGGACTTGGAGCTTACGCTTTCTGGCACAATCTGGTATACGGCGCCTTTACAGTCTACCGCACCACAGCCGACGGCATTGCACGGCCTCTGGGTGCCGGCAACGAGGTCGATACCGAAACCGACGGCGCCGTACCGTACTGGCGGTTTGCCTTGCAGCACAACTGGGGCGGCAATTCAGCCGAGGTAGGTACCTACGGGCTCTACGCCAAGGTCAAGCCGGATAGCAGTACCGGCGGAACGAACGACACTTATACGGACGTCGCCTTCGATGCCCAGTATCAGTATATTGCGTCTCCCCATCTGTTTTCGGTTGAGGGAACCTATATCCACGAAAAACAAGACTTGGACGGGAGCTACGATCTCGGTTTGGCAGACAATCCCAATTCCAATCTGGATCAGTTCAAGGTTAACGTAAACTACTTCTACCGCAGTGGCTATGGCCCCATTGGGGGCTCGGTGGGGTACTTCCTGACTGACGGAGACACCGATCCGGCGCTGTATTCCCCCGACCCGGTAGACGGCAGCCGCACCGGATCCCCCAACAGCAAAGGTTTTATTTTCGAGGCGGATTACGTCTTCCGTGAAAAATACAAGTTTTCCCTGCAGTACACGCTTTATCAGGAATTTAACGGCGCCAGTTCCGATTACGACGGATTCGGTCGCGATGCCTCCGACAACAATACGTTCTACGCCCTGATTTGGCTGATGTTCTGACCGGTCTGGAACGAAGGCAAGGAGACGCGGCCCCCGGCTCGGCTCTGGGTGCCGCCTGTACATACCGATCAAGGAGGATTAACGCGATGTTCGATCCTATTTACGAATTCCTCGCCAAGCTTGGCTATACCCATCCGATTCACCCCACCGAAGTCCACATGCCCATCGGCCTGGTGGTCGCCTCGCTGGTCTTCATTTACATCGCCGTGATCTTCAGACGTCATAATCTGGAGCAGACCGTTCGGCATTGCATTATCCTCGCGTTCATTTGGATATTTCCAACCATGCTTTTCGGCTACATGGACTGGCAGCATTTTTACGCTGGCGCCTGGCTGTTTCCGATCAAGGTGAAACTGGCCACGGCAACCCTTTTGGCTGTACTTCTACTGCTCGCCGTCTTCGTTGCCCACAAAAAAGGCCCGGCTTCCAAAATGGCCGTGACACTTTATACCTTGTGCTTCCTCGCGGTGGTTGTGCTCGGGTACTTCGGCGGCCAGCTGGTATATGGAATCAAGGGATCATCCGCCCCGACAAATTACAGCGCCGGCCGGAAAATTTTTGCGACCAACTGCAGTGCGTGCCATCCTAAAGGCACCAATGCGATCATGCCGAATTTGCCTCTGAAGGGGTCCGCGAAGCTGGACCAGTTCAAGACTTTTCTCGCCTTCTTACGCGACCCCACACTGCCCCACGGCAAGCCAGGCCCGATGCCGGTGTTTCCACCGTCGAAGATCTCCGACAGCGAAGCGAACGAACTCTATGAATATATCACGCACGAACTGGTTAAATAGGCATTCGTTTGCGCTCTTTACAGTCTTCGAAAACGTCTATTAACCGACTGTCACGCCGGCTGCAGGTACCGCCATCGTTACAAACCGCCTGTCAAATTGCTGCCGCCCAGGTCTGGTCCGAAAACGAGCGCTCCTGGATGGAGGAGACTCAGTCATGAAACAAGTGAAATTACCCTGTTGACCCCATTGTTATACCGTGAAGAGGATGCCTATTAAACCTTAATCAGTTTTAAGCGTGCCCCGGATCCACGATCTCATTACGAGCATTGTGGTGGTTTCAGACATTGCAGAAAAGGGCCGTTTATGGACGGAAAGAGGCTGAGAACTGAATGTCATTGAGCGGGATACCGCATCCTCGGTAATCGATGTCGATTACAGCATTGCGGTGGTGAGTTTTTATTCAGGGACGACGGGTCTGGTCGCCGCCACACGGGCAGGGTGTGGCGGCATTTAATAAGAAAGGATGCAGGCAGTGCATTGGATGAAGGCGAGGGTTGTTGTGTGCGTAACCGTTCTGATGGGCTGTGCAGTCGGCCCTGATTTCAAACGCCCTGCTGCGCCGGACACGCAAACCTATACGACCACGGCTCTTCCGGCGGAGACCGCCTCCGCACCGGTTGTCGGCGGAAGAGCCCAACGTTTCAAGATGGGTGAGACGATTCCGGAGCAGTGGTGGACCCTTTTTCATTCCGAGGCTCTGGACCGGCTGATCCGTCTCGCACTGACCGACAATCCCACGACCGCCGCTGCCCAAGCCGCGCTGCGCCGGTCACGCGAAAATCTGCGCGCCCAGTTCGGTGCCAGCATGCTCCCGAGCATCGACGCCGATCTGTCCGCCGGCCGTGAGCGATTTTCTGGCGCCTCCTTCGGGCAGTCAACGGGCGTCGGCACGACATTCGAACTCTACAACGCCTCGGTGAGCGTCTCTTATCTCCTTGATGTCTTCGGCGGGGCGCGGCGGGAACTCGAGTCCTTGCAGGCCCAGGTTGATTACCAGTACTTTCAGTTGCAGGGGACCTACCTGACCCTGGCGGCCAACATCGTCACCGCCGCCGTGCAGGAGGCCTCCCTGCGGGCCCAGCTCCGGGCCACAGGGGAAATTCTGGCGGAGCAGCAACAGGCGTTTAAATTGGTCCAGAGTCAATTCCAGTTGGGCGCCGTTTCGCGCTCCGATGTGCTGGCCCAGCAAACAGAGCTGGAACAGACCCGGGCCACCCTGCCGCCCCTCGAAAATGCGCTTTCCCAGACGCGACACCAATTGGCGGTTCTGGTGGGAAAATTCCCCGGCGATGCCGGGTCGCTGCCTCGGTTCGACATCCAGGCGCTCGAGTTGCCGCAGGACCTGCCGGTCAGCCTGCCGTCGGCCCTTGTGCGCCAGCGTCCCGACCTCCAGGCTTCCGAGGCCCTGCTGCACGCGGCCAGCGCTCAGGTGGGAGTGGCCACCGCCAATCTCTATCCCAACATAACCCTTACCGGCCACTACGGTTCGGAAACAAACAAGTTCGGCGACCTTTTCAGCGCCGATACGATTATCTGGAATTTGGGGGCCGGGCTGACGCAGCCTCTCTTTCACGGCGGAGAGCTGCTCGCCAAACGCCGGGCGGCCATCGCCGCTTACGACCAGGCCCTGGCGCTCTACCGTCAGACGGTTCTGCAGGCGTTTCGCGATGTCGCCGATGTCCTGCGGGCCCTGGAATTGGATGCCGTCGCCTTAAAGGCCCAGTCGATAGCGGAAGCAGCGGCGCGAAAGAACCTGAGATTGACCCGGAAGCAGTTTCAATTCGGTGCGGTAAGTTACCTTTCGCTGCTCGTCGCCTTGCGTCAGCACCAGCTGGCGCTCATCAAGCTGATCCAGGTCCAGGCAGTTCGGTTCGCGGACACGGCCGCACTGTTTCAAGCCCTGGGCGGCGGCTGGTGGTTCTCCGCCCCGATACCGGATGACAACACCTCAACGGCAGGGAAGGACGTGAAACGCCATGACACCTCAAAGCAGCCATTGGAGCCGTAAATGACCAAGCGTATGCTCATCATGCTGGCCTGTGTCGGCCTGCTGTTCGGCGGGATTTTCGGCTATAAGGCGATCAAGGCGCACATGGTGGAAAAAGCCATGAGTGCCCATCAAGGCCAGCCGGTGACGGTTTCCACGACCAAGGCCGAGAAGCAGACCTGGCAGCCGCAGCTCAATGCCGTAGGAACGGTGCGGGCGGAACAGGGCGTCGAGGTGACGACGGAGATCGCCGGACTCGTGCGCGACGTCTATTTCAGTTCAGGCGAAAATGTTGACGAAGGTCAGGTATTGGTGCAGCTCAATGCCGATGCGGACGAGGCCCTGTTGAACTCGCTGAAAGCCGAGGCCGAGTTGGCGCGGACCACTTTTGTGCGCGACCAACGACAATTTGCCGTCAAGGCCATCAGCCGGGCAACCCTGGATGTCTCCGAAGCTGACCTGAAGAGCAAACAGGCCCAAGTGAACCAGCAGACTGCCATTGTCGACAAGAAAACCATCCGGGCGCCCTTCGACGGTCGCCTCGGCATCAGCACCGTCACTGCCGGACAGTATCTGAACCCGGGAGACCAGATTGTCACGCTGCAATCCATCGACCCGGTTTACGTGGATTTTTCTGTGCCGCAGCAATATATCGCGCGGATCGCATTGGGACAGACGGTGACCGTCGCAACCGACACCTACCCGGATCGGAAGTTCGACGGCAAAATAACCGCTACAAATCCCAAGGTTGATCCCCAGACTCGCAACATCCAGATCGAGGCAACGATTCCAAATCCCAAACACGAATTGCTGCCCGGTATGTTTACTTCGGTGCAGGTCCAGGCCGGTCAGACGGAGCATTATATCACGCTGCCCAAGACGGCCGTGACCTATAATCCATATGGGGAAACTGTGTTTGTCGTCGAGCAGGCTGCGCAGGGTCCGAAAGGCGAGCCTGAGTTGATCGCCAAGCAGACCTTCGTGACGGTGGGGCGCTCGCGGGGGGATCAGGTCGCCATTCTCGAGGGGGTCAAGTCGGGCGACTCCGTGGTTACCAGCGGTCAGCTCAAACTCAAAAACGGCAGCAGAGTCACCATCAATAACGAAATTCAACCCAGCAACGAAGCGGCTCCCCAGCCGACGGATCCGTAACATGCCAGAAAACCGCTCCCGGTACACGGACATCTTCATTCAACGGCCGGTTCTGGCCACGGTGGTCAGCCTGCTCATCCTCGTGTTGGGCCTGCGTTCCCTGGGGCTGCTGCGGGTGCGGGAGTTTCCGGAGACCCAGAATGCCGTGGTGACCGTTTCGACGGTGTATACCGGGGCCGATCCGGCCCTGGTGTCCGGATTTATCACGACGCCCCTGGAAAATTCCATCGCT
Organism: uncultured delta proteobacterium; assembly: GCA_963787235.1. GTDB lineage: Bacteria > Desulfobacterota > Desulfobacteria > Desulfobacterales > SG8-13 > JARFQH01. Next base: position 17,086 of record CAWBCG010000045.1, on the reverse strand, counting down.
CAAGCCGACGGCATCGATTATCTCAGTTCGTCCAGCACCCAGGGGGCGAGCACGATCCAGGCCTATCTGCGGCTGAACTACGATTCCAACAAGGCACTGACCGAGATCAATACCAAGGTCAATGCCGTGCTCAATCAACTGCCGCGGGCGTCCCAGTTGCCGGTTATCAGCGTCTCCATCGGTGAAACCATCGATTCCATGTATATCGGGTTCTACAGTGATACCCTACCGACCAATAAAATCACCGATTATCTGATTCGGGTCGTACAGCCTAAGCTGCAGACTGTGTCCGGAGTGCAAACCGCCGAAATCCTGGGGGGACGGCAATTCGCCATGCGGGCGTGGCTCGATCCCAAGAAGATGGCCTCGTACGGTATAACGGGTAGCGATGTGAGCAATGCCCTGGCGGCCAACGATTTTATTTCAGCCCTCGGACGAACCAAGGGGCAGATGGTGACGATCAATCTGACCGCCGACACGGGATTGCACTCGGTGGACGAATTCCGTGACCTGGTCGTCAAATCACAAAACGGCGCGATTATCCGGCTGAGTGATATTGCCCATGTCAGCCTGGGAGCGGAGGACTATGATACGGCGGTAGCGTTTGATGGGCGCAGAGCCGTCTACATTGGAATTCAGGTGACCCCCACTGCCAATCTGCTGACCGTCGTCGCCAATGTCCACAAGGTCTTTCCGTCTATCGCCCGGCAGCTGCCCGAAGGGCTCAACGGCCGCATCGTCTACGACGCGACTAAATACGTGGACAGCTCGATTCACGACGTGATTGCCACCCTGGTGGAGGCACTGTTGATCGTGACCGTGGTCATTTTTCTCTTTCTTGCATCGGTGCGGACCGTGATCATACCCGTCATTGCCATACCGCTGTCGCTTGTCGGCACCTTCTTTATCATGCTGGCCCTCGGCTACACGATTAATCTGCTGACCCTGCTGGCGCTTGTGTTGGCCATCGGCCTGGTGGTGGACGACGCCATTATCGTGGTAGAGAATGTGCACCGCCATATGGAAGAGGGCACCCCGCCCGCAAGGGCAGCCGTTATGGGCGCACGGGAACTCGCCGGACCCATTGTGGCTATGACGGTGGTGCTCGTGGCCGTATACATTCCCATCGGATTCATGGGCGGTCTCACCGGTGCGCTTTTTACCGAATTCGCTTTTTCACTGGCGGGTGCCGTAACCGTGTCGGCTGTGATTGCATTGACGCTTTCGCCGATGATGTGCTCACGGTTCCTCAAACCCAATGATAAGGGCAGCCGTCATCGCTTCACGGCTTTTGTCGATCGCCAATTCGACCGTTTGCGTCGGAGTTATGAACATATCCTGCGCGACGCGCTCAATTACCTGCCGGTCATCGTGGTGTTTGCCCTGATCGTTCTGGGCAGTATCTATTTCCTTTACTCTTCCTCCAAAAGCGAGCTGGCGCCTCAGGAAGACCAGGGCGTCATCATCGCTTCGATCACCGGAGCACCCGATGCGGCGCTGCAGCAGACGCAGCTCTCCACCCGGCAGGTATACAAGATTTTTGCGGGGTATAACCAAACCGACCACGTGTTCCAACTCGACGGCAACAGCGGTCTCAACTCGGGCATTGCGGGTATGGTGCTGAAACCCTGGGACCAGCGCGAACTGACGGCTATGCAGCTGCAGCCCAAGGTGCAGCAAAAGCTCAACGGCATAGCCGGCGTTCGGGCCGTGGCCTTTCAGAGGCCGCCATTGCCGGGAGGCGGAAGAGGGCTGCCGGTTCAATTCGTGATCGGCACCACGGATTCCTTCGATCAACTGAACCAGGTGACGCAGTCCTTGATGGACAAAGCCCGCGCAAGCGGCATGTTCGCTTACCTGGATAACGATCTTAAAATCGACAAGCCTCAGATAACCGTCATCATCGATCGCGACATGGCAGCCCAGCTGGGCCTGACCATGAGCGATGTGGGCAGTGCCCTTGGATCGATGCTCGGCGGCAACTACGTCAATTATTTTACCCTTTCCGGCCGTTCATACAAGGTGATCCCCCAGGTGATGCAGCGCTACCGGCTGAACGCCGAACAACTCGAACACTATTACATTACGACGGCCTCGGGAATGAGGATTCCGGTGTCGACCATCGTGAAATTAAAAACGATCGTTGTCCCGGAATCGCTCAATCATTTCCAGCAGCTCAACTCGGCCACGATTTCAGCGGTGCCGGTGCCCGGTGTCACGCTCGGACAGGCCCTGGAAAAACTCCAGGAGTTGTCCGGCCAGGTATTGCCCCAGGGATACAGCATCGATTACAGCGGCCAGTCCCGTCAGTACGTAAAGGAATCGAGCCAACTGGTCGTCACTTTCATATTTGCGCTGATCATCATTTTTCTGTCGCTGGCCGCGCTGTTCGAAAGCTTCCGCGATCCGCTGATCATACTGATCAGTGTTCCCATGTCGATTTGCGGAGCCTTGATTTTCATCAGCCTCGGCGTCGGTGGGGCGAGCCTGAACATCTATACTCAAGTGGGCTTGGTCACCTTGATCGGATTGATCAGCAAGCACGGGATCCTTATCGTTCAATTTGCCAACGACCTGCAAAGCGAGGGAAGGCCCAAGCGTGAAGCCGTGGAGACGGCCGCCGGGATCCGACTTCGGCCGATTCTGATGACTACCGCCGCCATGGTCCTGGGCGTGCTGCCCCTGGTCCTGGCATCAGGGGCCGGCGCAGTGGGTCGTTTCAGCATGGGGCTGGTGATCATGACCGGCCTTTCCATCGGGACCCTGTTCACCCTCTTCGTCGTCCCGGCCATGTACATACTGTTGGCCGAGGATCATGCTCAGCGCCGGAAATACGAAGACACGGGATAACCACGGTATCTCAACAACGTCCGCTCAACTCCCTTCACCCCTGATCGGTGCCCATTCCCGGTATCAGCAACAACACCGTTCCGTCTCCGCCGAATCGTCTGCCGCCATCGAAATGGCTCTTTTTTTTTAGGCATTCACGGGCTCCGCGGCCGCAGATTTCTTTTCCCCTTCCGTTTCCGCCTCTGAGCCTGCCTTCTGCTGCGGGCGAGGCCCCAGAATAGCGACAATGTCGCTCTCATCGATTTTTTCGCGTTTAAGCAACTGTCCGGCCATGTCCTTGAGTTTGTCGTAGTGGTCGGCCAATACTTGTTTGGCCTCCTTATAGCAGCTTTCTACGATATCCTGGACCTCGCGGTCGATGAGCTCTTCCAGTTTCTCGGAATGGTTGACCACCGCCGCTTCCGGGCCCAGGAAGGACTGCCGGGTGCTGTCGATCAAAGACATGTTCGGGGCCTGGCGACTCATACCGTAAACGACGATCATGTTGCGGGCGATCTTGGATACTTTTTCCAAGTCATTTGACGCTCCGGTCGAGACCTCCCCGAACACGAGGTCCTCGGCTGCGCGTCCCCCCAAAAGGCCCTGGATTTTGCCCAGCAGCTCGGAACGGGACATGAGAAACCGGTCTTCCAGAGGGGATTGCATGGTGTAGCCCAAGGCCCCGATTCCGCGCGGGACGATGGAGACCTTTTGAACCGGGTCGGCCCCCGGGGTTAAATGACCCACGATGGCATGGCCGGACTCGTGGTAGGCAACCACTTCGCGTTCGTGGGGATTGATGAGCTTGTTTTTCTTCTCCAGGCCGGCGATGACGCGTTCGATCGCATCCTGGAAGTCTGCCTGCAAGACGTTGTCATGGTTACGGCGTGATGCCAGAAGCGCGGCTTCATTACAGACGTTGGCGATTTCAGCACCCGCAAAGCCCGGTGTCTCACCGGCCAGTTTCCGCAAGTCGACATCCCGGCTCAGGGTCAGACTCCGAGTGTGGACCTTGAAAATCTGCACCCGGCCGGTTAAGTCCGGTCGGTCCACGAGAATTTGGCGATCGAAGCGCCCGGGTCGCAGAAGAGCCGGATCGAGGACCTCAGGGCGGTTGGTGGCCCCCATGATGATGATTCCGGACTTGGGATCGAAACCGTCCATTTCGGTGAGCAGCTGATTCAGGGTGTTTTCCCGTTCGTCGTTGCTGCCGGGAAAGTGGGCCTGGCCGCGGCTTTTTCCGACCGCGTCCAGTTCGTCAATAAAAATGATACAGGGGGCTTTGGTTTTGGCTTCCTTGAACAGATCGCGAACCCGGGCGGCACCCAATCCGACGAACATTTCCACAAAATCCGAGCCGCTCAAGTTGAAGAAGGGGACACTGGCTTCCCCGGCCACTGCCCGTGCCAGAAGGGTTTTCCCGGTTCCCGGAGGTCCCACCAGCAGAATTCCCTTGGGCAGTTTGGCGCCCAGTCGGGTGTAGCGATCGGGCTCCTTCAAGAAGGACACGACTTCCATGACTTCTTCGACGGCTTCATCGACGCCGGCCACATCGTCAAATGTGACCTTAAGAGACGGATCGACTTCATAGATTTTGGCCTTGTTTTTGCCGAGATTCAAGAAGTTGGGGCCTTGACCCATTTTACGAATCAGCCAGCCCCAAATCAAAAACATGATGCCAAACGGAATGATCCAGTTGGTAAAGAAATGTCCCAGCCAGTCGGACTCGATTTTGCCCCGGTAGTCAACCCCGTGGGCCTGCAGAGCCTGGAGAAGATGGGGATCTTCGAGTCTGACCACCGTAAACTGACGTTTGATCTGGGCTTTGGCCTCCTTGGACAAGCGGTTGAGGTTAAGATGCCAAGGCGTTTTTTTGCGGGGCACGGTGATCGGTGTCTCCTTTTTACTATCCGCTTCTGATTTCTGATGATTTTGCGGGGCTTTCAACATACCGAAAATTTTATGGGGTTCAATGACCACCTGCTCAATTTTGTCTTGCTGCAGCAAATCGCGAAATTTGCTGTACGACATCTCCTTAACCGCAGGCCCGGAGAAGAAGAGTGTTTCCATCAGCAGAATCGCTGCGAACAGAGTAAGATAGTATCGGATTGAAAACTTGGATCGTTTCTCCATGACGGACGCCTTCCTTTTGATAAATTTTAGCCAGCCGGGTGCCTCAACGCGCAAAATTGCGACCTTATCTTTTCGTGAACCCTAAGCACCTCGTGCGTATCGAACGGGCTTCTTTCTTGATGAGGATATATTAATCCCTGGAATCGGTTACGGCCATCGGTGTCTTTCTGAAATTTGAGTAGGAGACAACCCCTGACGACTTGTCATTGTTTGTCCTACAGGAGTGTCGGTCCAAGCGGGCGTTGAATCATCCGCAGTCATGTGCTACTGAAATTTATGAGCTATTCTTACCGCAGTAATCAGTGTCACTTCGTTCTCAGCCGGACGGTGAAACGGTGCCGGGCTCATTCGTGAAAAAATCATCTTTGACTTCCGGGTATAGATTGGAAATGATAAAGAGCATCTCGATTTCGTCAACAAGGGCTTGCATGAGAATTGTTTCCTCTTTGTCCAGATGACTCAGAGGGAGGATGCAAACCGCCACAATAGACAGGTTGGCTTTAGCGCCGGTCACAATCACATAGCCGGCGACAGGTTTGCCCTCGACAACTGCTCTGTTACCGATATGTGGTTCTAAGGCCGGTTGGGTTTTGCGAACCTCCCGATGCTCGATAATCGTTCTGAGTATACGGCGGTCGACGATTCGGATCGTGACCCAATCGACGTTCATCATACCCAGAATTTTGCTGCCAAACATGCTTAGCAGATCCTTGAACTGTCTTCGGTTCTCGGGCAGACGTTTCAATCCGGAGAATACGGAGCGGATTTCCTGAAGTTGAACGTTGACGGTTCCAATGTAGCGGAAGGCGTCCGTGAGTCGGTCTGCCAGAACATTTTTCTCAGCGGCAAGCCGCAGCAGCCGCTTTTTATAGGCGGCAACGGCAGTGCGGTATGCGCGGGATGCCAGGTAGGCCAACGTGAACAAGACGAGGATCAGGACCGTTTCGACTGCTCCTTCTTCGAAGACGAACCGATCGAATAGAACAATACCATCGGAAACCATAAGCGGTGTCGCGACGATGAGTAAAACCATTAAGCCGACGACAGCAATAAAAACGGCCTTCAGGTATCTCAACGTTTTAATGGGATCTTTCGACATGATCGATTGCTCTGTAAGTTTTCGATTGACAATTCGGCTTGACTGCCGGCAATTCAGTCGATCTTAGGTTTCAATGCAGGAATTCTGCAATGACGTTGTATTGAGTCTTCATTCTTTTGGCTATTTTCATACCAATTATACTTTAATAACCGGGTTGGTTGCGGGAAATCGGTCCTTGTCTGATCTTTGCGTAGGGGGAAATGGTATTTTTTTGTCGGTTTCTGTCCGACAGAAAAAGGGTGTGCGATCCTACAGAAATATCAGATGGACACCGATTGCCGAATATGAGGCCTGTGTATAACGTAACGAGTGCCCATCTTCGTTTTTATAAATAGAACCAATCAGTTGCAGATCCAGAAAGGAGAACAAAAGTGAATAAGATGGGATTCTGGTCCGTCGCATCGATTGGTGTCGGCGGTATGGTGGGCGGCGGAATTTTTGCCGTGCTGGGTCTTGCCGTGCAGATGGCCAAAGGCGGCGTTCCCCTGGCATTTTTTCTATCCGGCGTCATCGCATTGTTGACCGCATACGCCTACGCGCGACTTTCGGTAACCTATCCCAGCCAGGGAGGCACGGTGGAATACCTGAATCAGGCCTTTGGGCCCGGCCTGCTGACCGGGGGACTCAACATTCTGCTGTGGCTGAGTTACATCGTCATGCTGTCACTGTACGCCTATGCTTTCGGAAGCTACGGCAAAACATTCTTCCCGGCCGGCGTTCAGGCGGTGTGGAAACATGTACTGATCAGCACGGTGGTGGTCGGGCTGACAGTGCTCAACGTCTTTGGCGCCAAGGCGGTGGGTAGAGCCGAAGAGTGGATTGTGGGAATCAAGGTCGCTATTTTGCTGCTGTTTATCGCCTTCGGTCTGTGGAGTGTTCAGCTCCAGCGTCTGACGCCGGCAAACTGGGCGGATCCGGTGTCTCTGTTTGCCGGTGGTATGATCATCTTCCTGGCCTATGAGGGTTTTGAGCTGATTGCCAACACGGCCCAGGATGTACGCACACCGCACAAGACCTTGCCACGCGCATTTTACGCATCCGTCGGGTTCGTCATTGCCTTGTACGTCCTGGTTTCATTGGTTACGGCCGGAAACTTGCCAGTGGCTCAGATCGTAGCGGCCAAAGACTATGCTCTGGCCGCGGCGGCCAGACCCTTTTTGGGAAACCTGGGATACACCCTGATTGCCGTTGCGGCCCTGCTGTCCACCGGCTCCGCCATCAACGCGACCTTGTACGGAGCCGCCCGCGTCAGTTACATCATCGCCAAGGACGGCGAATTGCCCGACTTCCTCGAGCACAAGATCTGGAACAAACCACTAGAGGGCTTGTTGCTGACGTCGGTGATGACGCTTTTAACGGCTAATTTCCTTGATTTGTCGAGCATTTCGATGATGGGCAGCGCCGGCTTTCTGCTCATATTCGCCGCCGTCAACGCGGCCAACGTGCGCTTGCATCGCCAAACCGGCAGTCAGCGCTGGATTTCGGTTGCTGGCGCTTTGGCCTGTCTGGTGGCTTTCGGCGCTTTGGTGTGGCGCATCGCGCAGAATACCCCCCAAAAGCTATTGCTGCTGTTATTTATGCTGATAGCGGCGTTTGGTCTGGAAACCATTTATCGAAGTTTTACCGGACGAAGAATCTCCGCACCCACTGCCGGGGCTGATGTCGAGACCGGCAAGTAGATTTGACTTCGGCGATTGAACATGGCGAGGGGATAAGGTGGAAAAATGAAGGGAGGTTAACTGCATTCATGCCTATATAAGCAGCAATTCATTGTTTTCCGAACCGCTTGTCGTAAAATGATCACTGCTTATTTGAGCGCGCATAGGGGCCGGTTTTCGGCTTTCCCGTGACTGTCGTCAATCAACCGATCATGGCTTGGATCAGGTCGATCACCGGGGCCGGGACCACTCCCAACCAGACCAGCAGCACCGTCAAGGTTGCCAGGGTCAGTGCACCGGGCAGAGACAAGGGGGTTGGCGGCCCGGTATCTTTTTTATCCGGCTGTTGGACGAACATGGCAACAATGATGCGCAGATAATAGTACAAGCCGATCGTGCTGGTCACTACCAGGATGATCACCAGGGTCCACAGGGCGGAACCCACACCGGCCAGCACCAGATAAAACTTGCCGATGAATCCGACCGTCAGGGGGATTCCGGCCAGAGACAGCAGCATGGCCGTAAAAACGCCCGCCAACCAGGGCCGGCGCCAGAACAACCCGCGGTAGTCATCCAGGCGCTCGGCTTCGTGCTGCGGTCCGGACAATAAGACCACGATTCCGAACGCCCCCAGGGTGGTGACGAAGTAAGCGATCAGATAAAAGGTGATTGCCGTTACGGCCAGCACGCCGCCGGCCAGATAGGCCGTCAGAAGATAGCCCAGGTGGGCGATGGAGGAGTAAGCCAGGATGCGTTTGACATTGCTTTGCAGCAGAGCCAGCAAGTTGCCGGCCATCATGGAAGCGGCTGCGATCAGAGCGAACACGGTATAGAGAGGACCGCCGGCCTGAATGTCGGCCGGTGGAAAGATGCGGATGAGCAGGGCCAGTGCGGCGCCCTTTGAAACGGTGGCGACAAATCCCGTCACCGGAGCCGGGGCACCCTGGTAGACGTCGGGCGTCCAGAGATGAAACGGGACGACCGCCAGTTTGAAACCGATGCCCACCACCAGCAACCCCGCTCCGGTGAGCATGACCATATTCATTTCTTCAGGATGCAGGCGGTGCAGAAGTGCGCCGAACTGGCCGAAGGTCATTGTGCCGGATGCGGCATAGACCAGGGCCATGCCGAACAGCACAAACGCAGACGACACCGCGGCCAGGATGAGGTACTTGACGCCGGCTTCGATGTGGCCCTCCGTCAGGTGCGGATACGCAACCAAGGCGTACAGGGAGACGCTCAAGATTTCCAACCCCAGGAAAAAGGCCACAAAATGATCGCTGGCGGCCAACACTGTAGCACCGGCCGCGGCCAATAACAGCAGAATGTAGTACTCTTCACGGTTGCCGTCGAACTGCTGCAGATAACCGTAGGAGAGCAGCACCGTTGCGATGCTGGCCGCAAACAGCAGCCCGATGTAAAGGATCGCAAATCGGTCGATCAGCAGTAGTGACGTGAAGCGGAGAGGCGCGTTTTGCGAAACGGCAGGCAGGGTTACCCCGGCCAGGACCAGTCCTGCCAAGGTCAGGAACACGGCGGCTTTGTGATTCCGGTGCAGGGCCGCCTGCAGCATGACCACAACCGCGCTGACGCCCAGTATGATCAACGGCAGAATGGGAATAAGATCGGCGAGTTTCATGGCCGGCCTCTTTCTTGAACAACGGCAGTCACTTGAAATGGACCTCGGGTGGAGGCCGGTCGAATGGCGGTTGCAGGAGTGCTGAGGGGCGCCTGTGTGGTGACCTGCTGCAGGTGCTGCAGCGGCAAACGGGCGGTGTCCAGCACCGGCTGAGGATAAAGACCCAGCCACACGATCACGATGATCATGGCGGCCATGGCAACGGTTTCCCGGCCGCACAGGTCGGCCGGTTTCAAGTCCAGCTGATTGGGGCCGTGAAATGCCTGTTGCATGATCCACAAGGCGTATACGCTGGCGCCGATGAGCCCTACAGCCGCCAGAACAGTCGCCGTGACGTTGGTATGATAGGTACCGACGAGCACCAGAAACTCGCCGATAAAATTACCCAAACCGGGTAGTCCCAGCGAGGCCAGGGCAAAAACCATTGTTGCGGCCGCCATGCGCGGTACGGTCGACCAGAGTCCACCCAAGCGGTTCAGGTCGCGGGTATGCAGTCTCTCTTGAAGGGAACCCACCAGCATAAAGAGGGCGCCCGTACTGACGGCGTGGCAGACGATCTGCATCACGACCCCTTGCAGGGCCAGCCGGTTCCAGGCAAAGACCCCCAGCAGCACGAATCCCATGTGACTGACGCTGGTGTAGGCCACCAACCGCTTGAGATCCGTCTGGGCAAAGGCCAGCAGGGCCCCGTAAAGAATCGACACCACCGCCAGGCCCATGGCCGTCGGGGCAATGAAGTCGAGGGCTGCGGCCGGAAACAGCGGCACCACGAAGCGCAGCAGGCCATAGGCACCGGTTTTCAGCAGCAATCCGGCCAGGATGACACTGCCGGGCGTCGGCGCTTCGGTGTGGGCATCCGGCAACCAGGTGTGCAGCGGCACGACCGGCAGTTTTACCGCAAACGCGGCCAGAAAACCGAGCATCAACCATCGTGCGGCTGCCGGTGACAGGGAAGTGCCCAACAGGTGCAGGTAGTCGAACGTGTATTGTCCGGTGGTGCGGCCGTGAATGAAGTAGAGACCCAGGATGGCCACGAACATTAACAGGCCGCTGATCTGGGTGAACAGGAAAAACTTGATCGCCGCGTACACACGCTTCTCGTGACCCCAGATGACGATGATAAAGTACATGGGCACCAGCATCATTTCCCAGAAGAAATAGAAGAGAAAAAGATCCAGTGCCAGAAAAACCCCGGAGATGCCGGCCAGGACCCACAGCAGATTGAAGTAGAAGAAACCGGTGCGGTTCTGAATCTCGGTCCAACCCGATGCCACCGCCATGATGCCCACGAAAACCGTCATCAGAAGCAAAATCAGGCTAAGCCCGTCGGCGGCCAGGAAAAAACGGATACCCAGCGCGGGGATCCACGGCAGATCAAAGCTCACCAGCCACGGCCCGCCGGATATGGCGACGTCACCGGCGAGGCTTCGGTTTACCAGGATCAGGACCGGAATCAGGTCGAGCGCAAGCGTTGCCAGGGCCACCCAGCGGGGCCATCCGGCATGCCGCCGGCCCAGCAGCCAGGCCAGCAATCCGCCGGCCGTCGGTATTGCAATCATCCATACTAGGATCATAAGATCACCACCAATCCGATGACGAAGACCGCACCGATGGCCAGACCTACGGCATAGGAACGGATCCGGCCCGTCTGGGTGGCGCTCACGGCGCGATAGCCCACTTGATTCACCCAGGCGATCCAGTGGTAGAAGAGATCGACAACATCGTTGCGGCCGATGCGCGCCAGCCAGACATAGGGGGAGACAATCGTCCAATCATATAGCGCGTCGAACCCCCATCCAACTAACCACCAGCGGTGCAGGGCCGCGCCCAGCGGTGTCCGGACCAACTTTTCGGTAAACCGAGGGGCTTTGCGTAGCAGCAGATAGATGACCAGGATCCCGCCCAGGGAGACGCAGCCGGAAATCAGCTCGAAAAGAGGTTCCCGTCCTTCCCTGGCGGCCATTACCACCACGGCCGGTAGGGCGCTTCTCAGAAAGTCTGACAGGATCGGTAGATTTCCCAGGCTTTTCGGTAACTCGATAAAACCGGCGGCGAGCGAGAGCACCGCCAGCACGATCATCGGTAGATTCATGCGCCAGCCGGGTTTGCGACCGGCCTGCATTCCGGCGGGACCGAAAAAGGTCAAAATCACCATGCGAAAGGTGTACAGTGACGTCAGCAGAGCGCCGGCCAGAGCGGCGGCCCACAACCACAAGCTTCCACGGGCAGAGGCGTAAGACTGCCAGATGATCAGGTCCTTGCTGTAGAAGCCGGCGGTAATCAGCGGGACGGCCGCGAGAGCGCCGCTGCCGATCAGAAAGGTCCAGAACGTCGTCGGAAGCTGGCGGCGCAGGCCACCCATTTTGAACATGTCGTGCTCATGATCCAGTGCCAGGATAATGGATCCGGCGCCGAGAAACAGCAGCGCCTTGAAGAAGGCGTGGACCATGAAATGAAAGATGGCCGCCGACCAGGCCCCCACGCCCAGGGCCAGAAACATGTAGCCGATCTGGCTGATGGTGGAGTAGGCCAGCACGCGTTTGATGTCCCGCTGGGTTAGGCCGCTGAAGCCTGCCAGCAACAGGGTTGCCGCACCGATCACCGCTACCAGGGTCAGCACCGGCGGCGCCAGGGTGAAGAGCACGTGGGTGCGGGCAATCAGGTAAACGCCGGCGGTAACCATGGTGGCGGCGTGAATCAGGGCACTGACCGGTGAGGGGCCGGCCATGGCATCGGGCAACCAGGTCTGCAGCGGCAGCTGGGCGGATTTGCCCACGGCTCCCCCCAGCAGCAGAAGGGCCGCGGCGATCGGCAGGGTCGAGCCCTCCGGCCAAACCTCCCGGGCACGCGTCATCACATCCTGAATCTGCAGCGTGCCCAGATGGGTGAAGAGCAGAAATAGACCGACGGCCATGGCCGTATCGCCGACCCGCGTGATCACAAAGGCCTTGCGGGCGGCATAACCGTTTTCAGGCTTGGTGTACCAGAAGCCGATCAACAGGTAACTGCAGAGGCCGACGCCTTCCCAGCCGAGGTAGAGCAGGAGCAGATTGTCGGCCAGTACCAGCGTCAGCATGGCGCTCACGAAGAGGTTCATGTAGGCAAAGAAGCGGCTGTAGCCTTCCTCGTCGATCATGAATTCGGTGGAATACAGGTGGATGAGAAAGCCGACCCACGTGACTACCAGCATCATCACCACGGACAGGGCGTCGAGGTAAAATGCAATCGCCGGACTGAAACCGGCTGTTTTCAGCCACACCCAGAGCGTCTGCGTGTAGGCGTGGCCCGGCGGCTCACCGACCCAAAAATCGTAGGCCACCAGCGAAGCCGTCACGGCCGCCAGGCCTACGGAACCGGCGCCGACGACGGCTGTCAGCCCGCGCGGCAGCCGAGCGCCGAGCAGCGCTAAGACCAGAAATCCGCCCAGAGGCAGGGCCGGAATCAGCCATAGATAATCCAGCATATTACCCTCGCATTCTCGCGGCCGCGTCCGTGTCCAGGGTTTTCAGGCGGTTGTAGAGCTGAAGCACCAGGGCCAGACCGACCGAGACTTCCGCGGCGGCCATCGAAAGGATGAACACGAACATGACCTGGCCGTCCGCTTGACCCCATCTGGACCCGGCCGCCACGAACGCCAGTCCGGCGGCATTCAACATGATCTCGACCGACAGCAGCATGAAGATGATGTTGCGGCGCACGAGCACCCCGACCAGCCCCAGCATGAACAATATACCCGCCAGTATCATCACACCATTTAACGGCACCGTGGCCATCTATTCCTCCCCCCTTCGCTGCTGTGGGTCCGGGGACCGGCGGCCCAGGTGATACGCCCCCACCAGGCCGGCCAGAAGCAAAAGCGACGCCAGTTCCACTCCCAGCAAATAAGGGCCGAAAAGTGCCCTTCCCACTGCTTTGGAGTCGACTGCTCGGCTGCCCACCGAAACCTCGCCGCCGGACCCCAGAACATAAACCAGCGCGGCGAGCAACACTGCCGCCAGCAGACTGGGGCCCCACCACATGTCCGGCGTGAGCCAGCCGCGTTCCTGCGCAACGGTCTGGGGGCCCAGATTGAGCATCATAACGACGAAGACGAAGAGTACCATGATGGCGCCGGCGTAAATGATCACCTCCAGAGCCGCGGCAAAAGGGGCGCCGAGCAGGTAGAAAATCATGGCGACCGCCATCAGCGAAACGATCAGGTAGAGCAGGGCGTGAACCGGATTGAGCCGGCTGATCACCATAATCGTCGAGACCACGGCCACCGCGGCCGCTATGTAAAAGACTGCGTTCATCGGTTTTCCTTGGCAGACACCCTTCCGGTCAGGGCAGCAGGCTGCGGACATCCACCGGAGGGTCTTCGTTTTCCGCCTGGCCTTTGTCTTTGCCGCCGATGGCCAGACCGGCCACGTGATAGAAGTTATAGTCGGGATATTTGCCGGGGCCGCTGATCAAGAGATCTTCTTTCTCGTAGACCATGTTTTGACGGTTGTATTCGGCATATTCGAAATCCGGTGTCAGCTGAATCGCGTAAGTCGGGCAGGCTTCCTCGCAGAAACCGCACAGGATGCAGCGCGAAAAGTTGATCCGAAAAAACGCCGGATACCGCCGGCCGTGTTCGTCCTGGGTGGCCTGCAGCGCGATACAGTCCACCGGACAGGCTGCCGCACAAAGGTAACAGGCCACGCACCGTTCCTCACCGTCCGGATCCCGCGACAGAATAATCCGTCCCCGGAAGCGCGGGGGCAGGTAGATTTCCTGCTCGGGATACTGGACGGTCTCCCGGCGGTGAAACATGTGCACAAAAACGGCCCACATTGTTCTCAAGATGCTCAGCAACAGTTATTCTCCCACACTTATTGTCCCCCTCGGGGAATGGAAAACAAAGCTTCGCCTTCAGGCAAATACTTCATTTTGTTGATTGATGTTGCCACAAGGGTTCCAGGATTCCAGGGCCAAGGATTCAAGGGAATGCTTGAATGGTCTTTTTCACTTGGCTCCTCGAACCCTTGAATCCCAAGATTTCGACTTTAGCTGCGGGCCAGCAGCACCCCCGCGACCACCACCAGATTCAACAGGGACAGCGGCAGGAGCACTTTCCAGGCGTACCCCATGAGCTGGTCGTAGCGCGGCCGCGGTAAAGCGGCTCGAAACAAAATGAAGCCGCAGATAAACACAAAAGTTTTGCCCAGAAACCAGACGATCGGCGGCAGCACCGGACCGAGCCAGCCGCCGAAAAACAAGACCACGATCATGGCCGAAACCAGAGTGATGCCCAGGTATTCACCCACGAAGAACATCCCGAACTTCATGCCGGAGTATTCGGTGTGATAGCCGGCCACCAGTTCGCTTTCGGCTTCCGGGAGGTCGAAGGGCAACCGATGGGTCTCGGCCAGTCCGGCGATCAGAAATATCACCAGGGCCGGAAACTGGGGGATGCAAAACCATAGCCCTCTCTGGGCTTCCACGATGGTGCTCAGGTTGAAGGAGCCGGCCAGCATCACCACCCCCAGCAACGACAGACCCATGAAGACTTCGTAGCTCAACAGCTGGGCCGTGGCGCGCAGGGAGCCCAACAGTGCGTATTTGCTCTGGGAGGCCCAGCCACCCAGCACCACGCTGTAGACACTGAGCGAAGACATGGCCAGGAAAAACAGCAGGCCGATATTGAGGTTGGCCACGGCAATGCCCGGGGCAAAGGGGATGACTGCAAAGGCCGCCAGCGTAGTGATCATGACGATCGCCGGCGCCACCACGAAAACCGGGCGGTCGGCGAACGGCGGAACCCAGTCTTCCTTGAAGAAGATCTTGATCATGTCCGCCACCACCTGCAGCAGCCCGAAGGGTCCCGCGCGGTTGGGACCGTAACGATCCTGCCAGAGCCCCAGGAGTCGCCGTTCCAGCCAAATCAGGCCGGCGCTCACGGCGAGGGCTCCGGCCAGGACCGCGTACACGATGATGAGGGACCGCAGAATCTCATTCATCTTCTATCCCCTTTTCAATCGTGCCGAAAGCCGGCAGGCTCAGCACCGGCATCCGCGGCAGGCCCGACGGCAGACCGGCCGTGTTTTCGGTCAGGCCGGGATCGAGCTTGACGGCCAGCTGGAGGGTGACATCGTCGATGGTGACCGTCACCGGATCATCCTCGGTGACGCCAAGGCGGGCGGCATCCTCCGGGCGCAGCGCCAGATAGGGTTGCGGCACAAGCTCGGCCACCCCGGACGACAGCAGGCTCAATTCTTCGGAACCGAAAATGTGATGCAGCGCGACAAACTGCCAACCGCCCTGCCGGGGCTCTCGTCGCGGCGGAATGTCGGTAAAATAGGTCGGTGGTCCGGCATTTTGGGGCTCGATCAGACGTCGGCCGGGGTCGCCTCCGCGCAGCGGACCTCCGATGTCACTTTGAAACTTGTTGAGGGACTGCACTGAATTCCAGCCCGGCGACCAGAAGCGCGGGATCAACGGCGACGGCGGTGGCGGCGGACTGTCGTGACCCTCCATGGAAAACGCCAGCGGGGTATCGACATCTTGCGGCGGTTTGGGTTCATGGACACTGATATCGGCATGCATGGCCGTTCGGCCGCTGAAACGATGGCTCTGGCGCGGGATGCGGCCGCCGGTAGTGCGGAAACCTGCGGGCGGTGCCACTGCGATAAGCTCCTCCAACGCGGGTATCGCCGTGGACGCGGCGGCCACCACGTCGTCCAGAACCTGCCAGCGGACGTCTTCGGATCGTCCGGCAGCCGCCATCAGGTCCCGCAGCCAGCGCCAGCTCGCCTGAACGTCCGGCGGCGGTTCGAACACACCGTAAAAGCGCTGGGCGCGGCCTTCGTTGTTGACCAGCGTGCCGGACCCCTCGGCAAAGGTCGCTGCCGGCAGCACCAAGTCGGCCCGTCGCGTGGTCGCGTGGTCGAGGTGGTCGATGACCACAACGTGTTCGGCGGCATCCAGCAAGGCTGTCGCCGCATTGAAGTCGATCCTGCGGAAGAGATCGTTTTCAACGACGACCAGCGTATCGGCCCGGCCCTTCTTAAGTGCCTCGAATGCGGTTTCGAGGCCGCCGGCGGCCCCCAGAAGACCCAAACCCAGGCTGTTGCATTCGGGCACCGTCAGAAAAATTTCTCCGGATCGCCCGCCGGCGCACAGAGCTGCGGCCACATTAGCGGCGGCCTGAATCAGCATCCGGCTGCCGCTGGACGTGCCGCAGACCACCAGCGGCCGCTCGGCCTCCCGCAGGGCCCGGGCGATTTCCCGGGCCAGGGAAAGTTCGGTGTCGGTGGCATCGGTCACGGCCGGTGCCGCCGGATCCAGCTCCGAGGCCACGGCCAGCCCCAGGCGCGCCAGACCGTCGGGGGCCGCGCGATGGGTTCCGGCAGCCGCCTCGTCAAGCTCGGTCTTCCGTGACGTTGCGATATAAAGGGATGCCTTTTCGTTTTGGCCGACCTCGCGGACGCCGGCGGCGTTCCATTGGGGAATGCGCACGTTTGAGGCGATGCGGACCGCCTTGCGGTGCAGCAGTTGACGCAGGTTCAGGGCCAGCAGGGGGGCGGTGTTGGTGACGTCCTCTCCCAGTACAAAAACAGCGTCGGCCTCCAAGGTTTCGTGCAGGCTCGGGCTGCGGGCCGATCCTCGCTGCAGAATATCCCTGACCAGGGTGAGCAGCTCGAAATCCTTGTCGGACATGCCGGCATAAAAGTGCTGCGGACCCACCAGGCTGCGCAGGGCAAAATT
>CAWBCG010000044.1:0-17801 GCA_963787235.1 uncultured delta proteobacterium | reverse complement strand
CGGGCAAAAGAATTCATTCGTGCCTCGGCTGTCCCTTGTATGCGGGCGACGAATTGATCGGTGCGTTAACGGCCGACGCCATCGACAGCACCGCCTTCGATTCTCTGGACATGCGGTTTTTAAGTGCGATCGGCGCCCTGGCCGGTGCCGAAATGCACACGACGGACTTGATGCGGGCACTCGAAATCAGCGCCGAGAAAATGGGACTCATCGCCAAAGACCTGATGCGTGAAGTTCTTTTGGATAAGGGAAAAAAGATGCTCGGCGCCAGCAAGGCGATGGATCGACTGCGCAGGGAAATCGATCTGGTCGCACGATCTGACTTTTCGATTTTAATAACCGGTGAAACCGGTGTCGGCAAAGAACTGGTGGCAAGAGCGATTCATTCGGCATCTGAGAGAAGCGATCTGCCGCTGCTGTACGTGAACTGTGCCAATTTGACGGAAACCCTGGCTGAAAGCGAACTCTTCGGGCACACGAAGGGCGCCTACACGGGCGCCGCAACCGAGAGGATCGGCAAGTTCGAGCTCGCTGACGGCGGGACCCTGTTTCTCGATGAGATCGGCGAATTACCACCGTCCGTCCAACCCAAACTACTGCGCGTTTTACAGGAAGGCGAGGTTCAAAAACTCGGCACTGCTAAAGTCAAGCACGTCGATGTCCGCATCCTGGCCGCCACCAATCGAAACTTGGAAAGTGCGGTTAAAAGCGGTCATTTTCGCGTCGATCTCTATCATCGCTTGAATGTCTACCCCCTGCGGGTGCCGCCGCTGAGAGAGAGAATCGATGACATTCCCTTACTGGCAGGTCATTTTTGTGAATTGGCGCAAAGGCGGGTCGGCTCGGGGCGGTTTCTTCTGCACCGTCAGACCATGGAGACGCTCAAGAAATACAGCTGGCCGGGAAACGTCAGAGAACTCGAGAACATCATCACACGTGCCGTCTTGAAAACATCGTTGGGTGTTACCGAGGGGCAGGAAGTCACTATTCTACCTGAAAATCTGGATATGAGTACCGCTAGGATAACGGAGAATGAAACCGCGACCATTCATTCCGTGAAAATCGGGGCAAAAGACGGTTTAACGCTCAGAGAAGCCGTGGACAAATTTACAAGGGAGTATATCCTCGAAACGGTTGAAGCAAACCGGGGAAATTGGGCCGCAGCCGCCCGTCGGTTGGGAATACACAGAAGTAATTTACATAAACTTGCCAGGAGGTTGAATGTGAAGTGAATTGGTGGGTTCCGGGTTCAGCGTTTATAGAAGGACCTCATTCCTTCAACCCTGAACGGGGAACGGAGAACCTTTGAACCCTGTTCCATTATTCTTGAACCCTTATATGAAACTACGCCAAAATGGCACAGTTTCTTTCTCGATCAAACTGGGTGCTTGCAGCCAGCGGCAGGGCTGAACCCTGAACCCTTATACCCGGAACCCCCAACCTCTCATCTCGTAGCGTCTTCTATCGTGACGCCATCAGGTAGTTCTCCCTTGGCCCGGGTCAGGTCATGCAGCGCGATATTGTAATCCGCAATCGCACGAAAAAAACTGCGGCTCGTCACCGCAAGCAGATCCTGGGCGCGCAGTAGCTCTTCATTGCTCGTCTGACCGATATCGAACCGCGTGAATTCCCCTTCCACCACTTTTCCCGCCGCGTCCTTCGCCAAGCGGCTGGCCTCTATCTCGTCCCGGCTGGTCGCGATCCGCTGGAGAACTTCCTTTATGTCCAGCTTGATGTCATCCTCGAGGCGTTCCAGTTGTGCATTTGACTGTAGACGCTTCAGTCTTTTCTTCCGGTATTGGGAATCCGCCGATGGGTGATTTTGGTTCAGCGGGTTCGGTACATGACGCGTGCCGTGCGAATGATGAATGAGCAAAAGCGGCTCGAAAAAGAATTACAACAGGCCCAGAAACTGGAAGCTGTTGCCACGCTTGCCGGAGGCATCGCCCACGATTTCAACAACCTGCTTCAGGCCATCCAGGCTTCTTCGGAGCTGCTATTGCTAAAAACACATGAAGGCGAGCCCAGCTTTAGAATCCTCAACCAAATCATCGGCGCCGTTGATAGGGGTGGGGGACTCATACGGCAGCTGCTCACCTACAGCCGCAAAATAAAAAGTGACAAGCGGCCCATCGATCTCAACGATCAAGCGCATCAGGCCCACCAGTTGCTGCAGAGGACGATTCCCAAGATGATCGAGATCGACCTCCGCCTCGAAGAAGATCTCAAGTTGGTGGATGCAGATCCGGTCCAAATTGAGCAAGTGCTAATGAACCTGGCCGTCAATGCAAGGGATGCCATGCCGGATGGGGGCCGGCTTGTCATCATGACGGCAAACCGCAGGCGCCCCGAAAAACACAGTGGAACCCAATCCACATCTCCTTCACAGGATTGGGTTTTGCTCAGCGTCTCGGATACCGGCCACGGTATGGACAAGGATACCCTGGAGCAAATCTTCGAGCCGTTCTTCAGCACCAAGGCTCCGGGAAAAGGAACGGGGCTTGGTTTGTCTATGGTTCACGGGATTGTCAAGAACCATGATGGCCGGATCACATGCCGCAGCACACCCGGCAAAGGGACCAGTTTTCGAATCTATTTGCCGGAGGTCAAACCCGGCATGGAGAAAAAGCCGGTCGAAGAAAAGAAGGAATACCAGGTGGGAAATGAGACCATCCTTCTGGTGGATGACGAAGAAGCTGTTCGACAAACCGGCAAAGAACGGCTTGAAAGGGCCGGCTACACGGTGCTGACGGCTTCCGGAGGCGAAATGGCCTTGGGTGTCTATCGGCAGAAAACGTTAAAAATCCATCTGGTTCTGCTTGATCTCATTATGCCCGGGATGGGCGGCATAAGTTGCCTGTACGAGCTCCTTCAAACCGACCCGGGCGTCAAAGTTGTCATCATATCCGGCTATTCTCCCGACGAGGAGACAATGGAAGTCATTGAAGCGTGTACCAACGGCTATCTCCGCAAACCCTACACCGGCGAGCAGCTGCTCAACACCGTCCGCAAGGCGTTGGACGGCGTTTAACCCACCTTTAGGGCTCACTCAAAAATAACTTCACATTTTGGACGCCTTTGCATCCCGTCTGGCTACGTTGCGAAAACTCGGAATATCCAGATATTCCTGCGTTTTCGCGCCTTGCCAGGCGGACGCCTCAACGCCCAAAATTGCGAACTTATTTTTTCGTGAACCCTTAGCGGTATTACTTATTCACCGCAGAGACTCAGGAAAGAGTGGGACATTCTTCGTTGACAGGTGAGGAGAATAGGGACATTGGGTGGTACGGCGACACCCAATTAAAAAGTCGTTGATAGAAAGAAAAAACTCCCAGTTGTTGGCCTCTGGGGGGAGACTTAAATTTCTTTTGAAATTTTTGAAATGGTTTTTTTTAGTTTGCCGATGTGATTTTGACAAACGTCGAATATGGCCTCAGCATCAACATCGAAATAATGGTGAGTGATAATATCTCGCATGCCAATTACCCTCTTCCAATTTATTTCAGGGTATTTGGACAATACTTTTTTTGAGGTCACCTTATCGAAATTTTTCAAGCTTTCGCCTATAGCAATCAATTGCATGCATATAGAATCCAGTTTTTCCATCCCCACTTCCGAGTTAGTGAATTTCTCGGGTGAAGTAATGGGCCGAAACCTCTTTTCGATCTTTTTTAAAGCTTCGAGGATCTGCTTCAAAATCTCAAGTGCTAGCTCTTTGTCATACGTAGACGGCATTCTTCTCAATTCTGTGTTTTAGATATTGATTCATATTTTTCCGGTAGCGTACAATGTCAACGTGGCTTTTTAATAATTCTTCCAAGTCTTGCTTTATACCGATAAGACAGAATATGTCCGGATCTTCAAGTTCAACAACAACATCGATATCACCGATTGGGCTGGTCGATTTTAGAGCTGCTGAACCAAAAATTCCAATTTTTTTGATACCATATCTATTCGAGTTTTCAGCTTTAAACTTGCTGATAATACTAAAAATATTATTTATATCCACGGAATCGCTCCCCTGCATCAGGGTAGTTGTTACAAGGCCCGTTTTTTTTAAAAACATGCTTAATAACTTAAGCCATTGACCTGACTTGTGTCAAGGAAATACAGGCTTTTCTCAAACTCGAAGCCGAGGATAAAATTCTGTATCAAGTCGAAAATAATAAAGTTATTATGAGGCCCCTTAAAGGGAGCATTTTCGAACTGAGAGTCAATGTCAAAACAGAAGAAAAACCAGTTAATTTCGAAAGAATCAGAAAAGTAACTACAAAAAAGATGGCTCGAAAAATAGTTGAGGGTTACGGTGAGTCTTTTCTTCTTTGGAAATAATCGTCTTCGACACAATCACGCATGCATGCGCGGTAGACGACAAAAGCATTGTTGATGCACCGATCATATTTTGACGAGCTAAAATCTATTTCGGACATACACTTCTTGATAGATTGGTCCAACTCCACCTGACACTTGTCTTCGCATGCGAAATTTGCTTCCCCAAGAGCAGCGGCAATAAAGAGAACCAATGTAAAAACGATACATCTGCAAATGGTTTTCATTGTTATCACTTGATCACATATTCCGCCCGGACCGGCTCGATGCCTCCCGAAACCGACAGGAACATCGTCATCCAAATTGCCGATAACCGGATCGACACGGTTACGTTTCATTATCACGAAAGGACGAGACTGATCGGCAAAGCCCAGAGTTTTGATCCCAGTCTTACCGCATTTTTACCATTATAACAGAGAATCCCAGCCTTGCAATGCGGTGTTGCATCTAAAAAGGCTTTCAGACCCGCAAGATCCCTTTCCTGCCACCTGGCCGCCGATTTTAGCTCCAATGCGATACATGAGCGCTCCGCTTCGATGACGAAGTCCACCTCATGGCGGCCCTGAACCATCCAGAAGTGCAACGAGGCTTTTTGCCATTTGGCACTCAGAATTGACAGCAGGTTCTGGGCGACATAGGTTTCAAAAATGGCTCCCCAGAGTGGATCTTTGTGAATGGACGCCGACAGGTCCAGTCCAGCCAAATAGGTTGCCAGCCCCGCATCGCTTAAATATAATTTAGGCGACTTAATGAGACGACTGGACCTGTTTCCCATATAGGGCGAGAGCCGGGTGATTAAAAACAATGCTTCGAACAGGGATAGATAACGGGACGTAGTTGCAGCGCTCAGCTTGGCATCACGCCCCAGTTGACTCGGAGACAACAGCTGACCCGTCCGCAAGGACGTCAGTCGCAGCAAAGTTCGAAGCGCCGTGAGATTTCCAACCTGGCTCAATTCTCTCACATCCCGTTCAAGGTAGGTCTGCTCATAGCCCATGAACCATATGGCCGGATCTTTAACTTGCTGAAGGCAGACGGTAGGCATACTGCCCAGCGCAACTTCCTCAGGACGTATGGGTTCGCTATCCTTTGTCAGCCCTTGGTCCTGATTCTCAAAAAACTTCTTTATGAAAGGATCCCGCCCTATCTTCCGACTGGTTTCACGGCGGTTAAAGGGATGGATCGCCAGATATACGGACCGCCCGGCAAGGCTCTCGGTAATACTCTTTAAAATGGAAAAGTTTGCAGAACCGGAAAGCAGGAATTGACCGGCAATCCTTTTTTTATCGACGGCTTTCTTGATGGCAGGGAATATCTCAGGGCACTTTTGGGCCTCGTCTATCGTTAAAGGCCGGCTGCGGCTGACAAATCCATCCGGGTCTGATTTTGCTGCTTCCAGCTCGGCAAAGTCATCAAAACTAACGTAGACGCGATCGACAAGATCGGGTTGTGAACAAAGGAAGGTTGTTTTACCCGTCTGTCGCATCCCGGTAACGATTACCACCGGCATGTTTTCGAGGGCCGTGTTGACGGCATCGGTAATGTCTCTCGCATAATAGTCTGTCATGATACTGCATGATATAGTGTCATAATGCCACTGTCAAATGAAATATTTTGACAGCCATTGACATATAGGTTCCAGGTTCAGCCCAGCCGCTGGCCTGAACCCTGAAACCTGGAACCGCCCAGTTTAGGTGTGATTAAACGCTTAAATACTTGCGGCGGACCTCTTCGTTTTCCGCCAGGTCCCGGCACGTTCCGTGATAGCGGATGACGCCGTTGTCGATGACGTAGCCGCGATCGGCCAACCGCAGCGCCACGACCTGATTCTGCTCGGCCAGAAGCACGATCAGTCCGCTCTCCTTCAAGCGCATGATTTGCTCTTCGAGCATATTGACGATCAAGGGCGCCAGGCCTTCGGTCGGTTCGTCGAGCAAGACCAGGTCCGGGTTGGTCATCAGCGCCCGCCCGATGGTGAGCATCTGCTGCTCGCCGCCGCTCAAAAATCCGGCCCGGCGCGTATCGATATCACGCAGAGCCGGAAAAAAATTCGTAGACTCTTTCCTTGGTCCAGGCATCCGCACGATCTTCTCGTCGTTCGGCAATTTCCAGGTTTTCACCGACCGTCAGATCGGCAAAGACCCGCCGATCGTCCCGGACATAACCGATTCCCCTGCAGGCCATCACATACGGTTTTTACCCCGTGCAATTTGTGCCTTTGAATTCGATAGAGCCTTTGCGCGGCGGCGTAATGCCCATACTGCTTTTCATGGTTGTGCTTTTACCTGCACCGTTTCGGCCGAGCAAGCAGACGATCTCGCCCGCGGCAACTTCCAGGGACACCCCGAACAGAATGTGGCTCAATCCATAATAGGAATGGATATAATCGATTTTATCGATTGAACCGGCTCAACCGGCCAACGGGCTAAACCGACCTAACTGACCTAACCGGCTCAACCAATGAAAAAACCGTTGTGTTAAACTCGCTCGGCACTGTAACATCACTTCCCGATGAAAAAACCAACCCACAGACTTCTCGGCGAACTGGCGGTATTCGCATCGGCCTTCTGCTTTTACTTTTCGACGGTGGTGATCAGATGGTCCCAAGCCGAGGTCTCGATCGATCCCTCTTACTTTGCATTTTTCCGATTTCTGACCGGATTCCTGGTGGTCTGTGCCATTATGGTCTTCAGAAGCCAACCACCACGCCCGCAGCGCTACCACCTTCTGGTTGGAAGAACCGTGGCCAACAGTGTGGCGGTATACTGTTTTTACATGTCTGTTAAATACACCTCGGTGGCCGAGGCCAATATCTTGAATATGACCTACCCGGTCTTTGTCGCCCTGCTCTCATGGGGGTTGCTGCGCGACCAGCGCGACCCGACGGCACTGGCACTGGTAGCGGTTGCCTTCGCGGGCATCTGGCTTATTCTGGCTCCCGCCAAAATCGACATTAAGCTGGCTAACCTTTGGGGATTGGCCTCGGGTGTGTCGGCGTCCTTCGCCATTATGTATCTGAGCGTGAGCCGCCGTTACCACGATGCCAACACGGTGCTTTTTTTCATGTTCGGCCTGGGATCACTCTTGACGGCGGCCGTTTTTCACAAGCACTTTTTCTGGCCGGATTCAATCCGCCTCTATTATCTGGTTCTGTGCGCCGCTGCCGGTATCGCCGGACAGTTTTTGATCACCATCGGCTTTCGTTACATCACTGCCGTCGAGGGGAGCATCATATCATCGACACGAATTTTTCTGGCGGCGCTGCTCGGACCCGTTATGACAGGGGAAGGGCCCTTGACCACAGCCGGATGGATCGGCGCGCTGCTCCTTTTCGGCGTCAATGCCACCCTGGCCTTGCGTCGGGTGCATCCGCAATAAACCGGCCAGG
Source organism: uncultured delta proteobacterium (assembly GCA_963787235.1). Classification (GTDB taxonomy): domain Bacteria; phylum Desulfobacterota; class Desulfobacteria; order Desulfobacterales; family SG8-13; genus JARFQH01. The sequence continues at coordinate 10,084 of CAWBCG010000044.1, read as the reverse complement.
TTGCAATTCCGGGCAGATGTGATTATACTGGCACCGTTATGAAATCGCACAACGAAAAAATACCTGATCCCAAAGAAATTGAGAAGGAAATCAGTGAGTTTCTCTCTAAAAAATTCAAAGACAATGTCAAAATTGTCTCGCCCGTCGTATTGCACCAATCGCTGGCGATAGAGAAACCGGAGCCCTCCTCCGATTCCACAAAAAAAATCAATTTTGACCTGTTGCCCGAGGATCTAATCGCCTTCCTCGATCAGTACATCGTCAAGCAAGATCGGGCCAAGGCCATTCTGGCCACAAAAATTTGCACCCATTTCAACCGCATCAAACGCTCCCAAAGTCGACCGGCCGATGCCAACGGCATGATGATCGGCAGCATTAAAAACAATGTCCTGATGCTTGGCCCAACCGGTGTCGGCAAGACGTACATTATCAAGCTGATCGCCGAGAAAATCGGGGTTCCGTTCGTCAAGGGCGATGCCACCAAGTTCAGTGAGACCGGTTATGTCGGCGGAGACGTCGAAGACCTCGTGCGGGACCTGGTGCGGGAGGCCGATGACGATACCGATCTGGCCCAATATGGCATCATTTACATCGACGAAATCGACAAAATCGCCGGCGGCCGCGAGCACTTCGGCGCCGATGTGTCCCGCACCGGCGTTCAGCGCGGTCTTCTCAAACCGATGGAAGAAACCGAAGTCGATCTGAAGGTCGCCCATGACCCGATTTCGATGATTCAGGAGATTGAAAGTTACCGTAAAACCGGCAAGCGCAACAAACGCGTCCTCAACACCAAAAACATCCTTTTCATCATGAGCGGGGCCTTTGTCGATCTGCCGGCGATCATTCGCAAACGTCTAAACGAAAAAGGAATCGGTTTTGGGGCTCCCATAAAAAACGCGACAGAAGATTTGGACATCCTCCTGCACGTCAGATCCGAAGATCTCATCAAATACGGATTCGAGTCCGAGTTTGTGGGACGCCTGCCGGTCCGGGCAATTTTCGAGAATTTAACCGAGGCCGATTTGTTCGAGATCCTGCACAACCCGAACAACCCGATCATGCTTGGGAAAAAACTCGATTTCGCCGCCTACGGGATTGACATCAAGTTCGATGAAGACGCTCTGAAAATATTGGCCCAAATCGCTAGCGAAGAAAACACGGGCGCCAGAGGGCTTGTTAGCGCCGTGGAAGGAGCCCTGCTGCCCTTTGAAAAAAAACTGCCATCGACCGTCATCCGGGAATTTCCGGTCACCGAGCACGTAATCCGCAAACCCGAGGAAGCGCTGGCCGAAATGATCGCTGCGAAAGACAGTGATGCCCGGCACAGAACCTTCGAAAAGCTGAGTCGCAAAGAGCAGGCCTTCATCAGAGACTACCTCAAGTCGAACACTGGCAAACTGGTCGAAAATTTCAGCCTGACCATGACCGCCGCGCGCATCGCCACCGTGGCGAATTGTTATTCCCGTCACGCCGTGGACGTCGGAACGGCGATCCGCCAGATACGCTCCTACTATGATGAGGTCAAACAAATTGAACTTTATTTCTTCAAAAACCATGACATAAACATCGTGCTGGAAGAGGATGCCATTGATTTCATCATTGAAAAGTTCGTGACATCTGATATGCATCTGGACGAGTTCTACAAAAAGCTGAACATTGATTTCGAACACGGTTTGAAGCTGGTGCGGGAGAAAACCGGCAAAAATCGATTTTTCATCAACCGTGAGGCGTTGCTGAATCCGGAAACTTATATTCGTAACAGCCTCGCCACGGAGTTGAACCTGCCATAGCTCGTTTCCGTCAACATCCCCGGAACGGATTACCATGATTGGAATATCAAAACTCTACTGCGGAACCGTCGAGCCTTCGGATGCCCTTCGTTATGGCCGTCACTCGTCGCGTCTGCCCTCTCACCTGCTGCAGTTCTCAGAAGACAAGCGACCGGTCGTGGTCTGGAACGTGACACGACGGTGTAATCTTAAATGCGTGCACTGCTATGCCCATGCCGAGGACAAATCCTTTGCGAACGAGCTTTCCACCTCGCAGGGTCGTGACCTCATTGACGATCTGGCCGGCTTCGGCGCTCCGGTGCTGCTGTTTTCCGGCGGCGAACCTCTTGTGCGCAAGGATCTGCCCGAACTGGCGGAATACGCCGTAAAAAAGGGAATGCGGGCCGTCATTTCCACCAATGGCACCCTGATAACCCCCCCCATGGCCCGGACACTCAAAGAGATCGGCCTTTCCTATGTGGGGATCAGCCTGGACGGAATGCAGAAAATCAACGACCGGTTTCGCGGCGTCAAGGGAGCTTTCGTCGCGGCGCTGGAAGGCATTCGGAACTGCCAGACGGCCGGAATTAAAGTCGGGCTGCGGTTCACGATCAACAAGTTCAACGTCAACGAAATCCCGGCTATCTTCGATTTACTGGAAGAGATGGACATCCCGCGCGTCTGCTTCTACCATCTGGTGTACGCCGGCCGCGGCTCGAAACTGGTGGCCGACGATCTGACCCACGAGGAGACCCGCCGGGCGGTCGATTTGATCATCGACCGTACCCGGCAGCTGCACGAGAAGGGCAAACCTAAAGAGGTCCTGACAGTCGACAATCACGCCGACGGCCCCTACCTTTACCTGCGGCTCTTGAAGGAGAACCCGGCCAGGGCCTCAGAGGTTCTCGAGCTGCTCAAGATGAACGAAGGCAACAGCTCCGGCCGCGGTATCGGCTGCGTCAGTTGGGACGGCGAGGTATATGCCGATCAGTTCTGGCGCCACCACAGCTTCGGCAATGTCACGCAGAAGCCGTTTTCCGAGATCTGGACCGACACCTCCGAACCGCTGATGATGCGTCTCAAAGAAAAGAAAAACCATGTCACGGGCCGCTGTGCCGGCTGCCTCTGGCTGGACGTCTGCGGCGGGAACTTCAGGGTGCGGGCCGAGGCGGTCACCGGCGATGTGTGGGCCCCGGACCCTGCCTGCTACCTGACCGATGAGGAAATCGCCGACGCGGCCGCTGCCGGAGGCGGTTGTGCCGGTTAGCCGGTTTGGCCCGTTTAGCCCGTTAGGCCCGTTGAGCCGGTTTAGGCGGTTTAGCCGGTTGGGCCCGTTGGCCGGTTTGCCGGTTAAGTCGTTTGAACCCGTCAGCCGGTTAATGACAAGGGCCCACCATGATAACTCGCCGTCGGCCGAATGCTTAACGGGCCAAACCGGCTAACGGGCCAAACCGGCCCAACTTAACTGAAGGAGCTCCGCACCACCATGCTCTTCCCCGACTATCGGCCGCGGCGGTTGCGGCAAAACGATGCTTTTCGGCGCATGATCCGTGAAACCCGGTTGGCGACCGACGACCTTATCTTGCCGTTATTCGCCGTCAACGGTCAAAACGTCCAAAACCCCATCCCCTCGATGCCGGATCAGTATCAACTTTCCATCGACCGGTTGGTGAAGACAGCCCGGCAGGCCGTCGAACTCGGCATACCGGCCGTTCTGTTGTTCGGTGTTCCCGACAAGAAGGATGAGCTGGCCACCGGCGCCTATGCCCGGGACGGCATCGTCCAGCGGGCGATAAAAGCGGTCAAAGATGCTCTGCCGGATCTGGCGGTCATCAGCGACGTCTGCCTGTGCCAGTACACCAGCCACGGACACTGCGGGGTGGTCGAAGGCCGGATGGTCGCAAACGACGCCACCCTCGATCTGCTGGCACGCACCGCCCTGTCGCACGCCGAAGCCGGTGCCGACATGGTGGCCCCCTCGGACATGATGGACGGCCGCGTGGCGGAGATCCGCGAGGCACTCGATGAAAACAGTTTCAGTCACGTGCCGATCATGTCTTATGCCGCCAAATACTGCTCCGCCTATTACGGACCCTTTCGCGAAGCCGCCGATTCGGCCCCCAAATTCGGTGACCGGCGAACCTACCAGATGGACCCCGCGAATGCGATCGAGGCCATCCGTGAGGTCACCATGGACGTAGAGGAAGGCGCGGACATCATCATGGTCAAACCGGCCCTCGCCTACCTCGACATCATCTGCCGCGTGCGCGAGGAGATCGACCTGCCGGTCGCCGCTTACAACGTCAGCGGTGAATACGCCATGATCAAAGCCGCGGCACAAATGGGCTGGCTGGACGGCCGGAAGGTGATGATGGAAACGCTCACCGCCATCAAGCGCGCCGGTGCGGACCTCATACTGACCTACTTTGCAATGGAGGCCGCCCGGGAGATGAGGTCGGTTTAGCCGGTTGAGTCCGTTTAGCCGGTTTAGCCGGTTTAGCCGGTTAGGTCAGTTGAAGGATAAAATCGATTTTAACTATGAACTTTACTGACTCAACCAACTCAACTAGCTCAACCGGCCCAACGGGCCCAACTGACATAACTGACCTAACCGGCTTAACGGGCCAACCGGCCCAACGGGCCTAACCGACTAAACGGAGCACCATGCATCCTCACAGCATCAAGACCCAATCCGGGTCCCAACCGGAAGAAGGCAAAACCCCGGTTCTGCGGCTCGTGGCCTGGGAAACCACCCGCAACTGCAACCTGAACTGCGTGCACTGCCGCGCGGCGGCCACCCGCGGTCCTTACAGCGGCGAGCTGGATACGCCGTCCGCCCTGCGGCTGCTGGATCAGATCGCCGCGGTCGGCCGGCCGATCGTCATCCTGACCGGCGGAGAACCCCTGTTGCGGTCGGATATATTCGATATCGCCCGCTATGGAACCGATCTCGGGCTGCGGATGGTCATGGCACCCAACGGCACCCTGATCACCGAGTCGACCGCGCGCCGGATGGTCAAATCCGGCATCAAACGCATCAGCATCAGCCTGGACGGCGCCAGCCGCGAAAAACACGATCGCTTCAGGGGCGTCGAAGGCGCTTTCGACAGCGCGCTGAGAGGAATCGAGATGGCCAAAAAAGCCGGCCTCGAGTTCCAAATCAACACCACCATCACCCGCACGAACCTGGCGGAGATTCCCCGCATCCAGCAATTGGCGGTGGAACTCGGCGCCGTGGCCCACCATATTTTCCTTCTGGTCCCCACCGGGCGCGGTAAGTATATCATCGATCAGGAAATCACGGCCGAGGAGTATGAACAAACCCTCAACTGGTTTTACGATCAGCGGGACAAAACCCCGCTGCAACTCAAGGCGACCTGTGCGCCCCACTACTACCGGATCCTGCGGCAGCGGGCCCGGTCCGAAGGCAAAACCGTGACACCCAAGACCCACGGACTGGACGCGATGACACGCGGCTGCCTGGGGGGAATCGGGTTCTGCTTCATTTCACATCGGGGAATCGTTCAACCCTGCGGGTTTTTAAACGTGGAGGCCGGCGACGTGACCCGGACATCCTTCGCCGAAATCTGGAATCAATCAGAGACGTTTCAGTCACTGCGCCGCTACGACGACCTGAAAGGCAAGTGCGGTCTCTGCGAGTACAATAAATTCTGCGGCGGCTGCAGGGCGCGGGCTTTCGAAGCCACCGGGGATATTATGGCCCAAGAACCCTTGTGCAGCTACCAGCCGGCAAGGTGCTGAACGACTTGGCGATTACAACCCGGAAGACTTTTTTCGACCGGCTGCCGCCGAGTGGCGGGTGACCTTTTTCCGATCTCACAGAGGGAGGGGTTATGAAGATCAGCGACCTGATGATTCCGGATCCCATCACGATTACTGCGAACGCTTCCATAACCGATGCCCTGGAGTTGATGAAGCTGAATTCCATCCGTCACCTGCCGGTGGTCTCCGGCGGCAACGTCCTGCGCGGTTTTGTGACGCTGGCCGACCTGAAGCAGGGGCTGATACCGTCCATGGTGGGCGATGTTTCCCTCTCCGACCTGATGATCAGCGATCCTATTGTGGTCGGTCCTGAGGAAGACATCGAAATTGCCGCGCAATTGATCTACAAACACAAGATCGGCGGCATGCCGGTTGTTGAGGGCGAGAAACTGGTCGGAATCATCACCGAATCGGACATCCTGCGGACGTTCATCGACATGATGGGCATTTTGACCGGCAGTTCACGCATCGACGTGGTCATGAAGAACGAGCCGGGAGCGTTGAAAGAAGCGCTGCAGATCATCAACGACGGCGGCGGCGATATCATCAACGTGGGCATCACCGCCCATCAGACCGGCAACCGCATTTACTACTTTCGACTGGCGCCCTGCAAGACCGACAGCATTAAAAAATCCCTTGAATCCAAGGGTTTCACTGTCACCTACGCCACAAATTGATCGTCCGGCACACCGTCGGTCAATCAGGAATCTTATCGATCGCGTTGAGCTTCATCGTGATGGGCCGATCCTCCTCAATTTGACCGCCAAAGCGGATGGGACCCGGTCGGCGATAATCGTCGTCCCCCGGGGCGGCGGCGAGCCAGTTTTCCCGCAATGCCTTGACCACTTTAAAGGCATTCGATTCCAAGTCGACGACGCTCTTCTCAATCACCAGCGCCAGTTTGCCCTGTCGTTCCTCGAGATGCATCAACGGCGCGATGGGGATGCCGAGCGGTTCCCATTGAGCGAAATCGTGTTCCAGGTTTTTTATGGCCGCCATTTGGCCTGTTGCCCCGTTAGCGATCAAACTGTAAACGGTAAGGCCCAAATTGTAGGTGTAGTTGCAGTCGAACCGGGTGGGGTCGGTGCCCCGGCCGTCGTAACCATAAAAATGGGTCTGGGTTTTGAAATCAGGGACCGATTTTCGGAAAATCTTCTCAACCGCCGGCGGTATGGCGCCTTTTTGGGTCAGCGCGTTTTCACGCGCCAGGGCCTGCTCCAGTGTCTTGAGAGAGATGATCGATGATTTTCTCAGCAGAAAGACCCCTTTTCTGTAATTCTCGAACAGCACCGGACCGTATGTGTCCGGATCGAGACCACCCCTTTTTAATGTTTTTTGATAGAATTCCCGTTTGATTCCAAGCCGGTATATCCCCTCTTCTTTCAAGAAGTTCAGGTAGTCTTTCACCAGTCCCATGATCACCTTATCGGTTTCGACCTGAGAGAATTGAAAGTTGCCGTGCGCATCTCTTTCGATCAGCAGACCGTCTCTGAAAAACTCGGGAATGTCGTTGAACAGGTCATCGTCGCGGGTGTTCCAGACGGTGAACGAGCTGTCCTCCCGGGAGCGCTTGGCCAACCGGCGTAGATATTCAAGTTTGTCCTCGTGGAGCGGAAAATCCGCATGAAAACTGGTGTCGTGGGTGGCGTTGTACTCGGCTATGATGGTGTTGAGCTTGATGATGAACACCTGAATCTCGTTGATGAACTCCAACACGCCCTCCGGAATGACGATGATGCCGTAGCTCTTGTCCACTGCGGCCCGTCGGACGATCGCGTTGCAGATGACCCGGGAGAGGTGGCGCAGGGTCATCCCGTAAGCCGTGTAGTCGATGGTGTTGTTTCTTTCCGCCTTCTCGATGCGGCCTTGGTCGACGAAGTCGGCCAGGTCTTCGCCGATCAGGGTAATGCTGGCATGGGTCTGCAGGGCGACCTCGAGGGCCAGATGACTGGCGACCCGTCCCATGACCTTGCAGATGTGCCAGTACTTGACGTCCGAGCTGGCATCGTTGGACAGGTTGCTGACGGCATGGGCAAAGGCCCTGGCAGCGGAGTGGAATCCGAAAGACATGGCACACAGGACGTGGCCGTCTGCATCCCGGACCTGAATGTCCCCGTCGATGGTTTTGGGGACACCGATAACCTGGACCCCGTCTTCGAGGAGTTCCTGAGCAAGAAATGCGGCATTGGTATTGGAATCGTCGCCGCCGACGATCACCAACGCATCCAGTGCCAGGGCCTTGCACGTTTCGCGCGACAGGGCCATTTTCTGGGCGGTGTCGATTTTCGTGCGGCCGGTTTTGATCATGGTGAATCCGCCCAGGTTGCGGTAGGCGTCTACATGCGCCGCCGTCAGCTCGACGGCTTCGTTTTCGATAATACCGTCGGGGCCGAGAATAAAACCGAATATTTTCGTATCCGGATTGGCTTTTTTAGCGGCGTCCCACAGCCCGGCAATCACGTTGTGCCCACCCGGCGCGGGACCTCCCGAAAATACGATCCCGATGTTACGCTGCCGGCAATAGGTTTGGATAAAAGCCTCATCGGCGGCGTCTAGACCCACCAGGGCCTGAACCGTATTGCCGATGATATCCGGCAACTGCTTGCGGGCTTCCCTGTCGATCTCGAATCGGTAGCGGTCGTCGGTTTTCAAGGCCGTGAACGGGTGGTTGAAAACATCGCACACCGCCGGTTGGCTGCGCCGTCTTTGAACCAGTTCTCGAGAGACGGAGCCGGTGACCTCCTGGACTTCCGGAATTTTCAACAACTCTTCTGCAGTAATGCCATTTTTACCGGACATCTAATGACCCCCTCAAGTGGTTTCCAGTTTGGTGTCCATCGACGTGACAGATATCCATAGCCGCCCGAATGCCGCGATGTCAAGATTTACCTTGTTGACCAAAAAACTCCTTCTGCCAGCAAACCTTCCGAACCGGTCTGCTTTTCCCGGCTTGCCGGCTTCGATACGCCGGCGCACAAAGAACGCTTTACATCTTTGACTTTTATGTTATAGACAAACAGATATTTTTCACCGATGCGCGCTTCGACGTGTTGACATCGATCGGAGCCGCTCATGACGGCACCCAAGGAATTAAACCAGCATATTTCGATGTCATCTGCCCGAAATGCAGATACACGCTGATCGTCGATATCCAGAAGGAGCAGATCCCCCGCCGTCACCACTGGAGCACCCGCATGGTATTCCGGGAACTGCTGAAAGAAGGGAAGTTTTTACTGAGAAGGACGCCGGATGGCAATCGCCGGAAGGGTCTGTCAAAACACAACTAAAGGAGGGGAAGCATGAAAAGAGGTTTATTGACTGGATTGGCTGCACTGCTGGCACTGGCGTTCATTTCTTCGACCGCTGCATTTGCCGATGACATCGAGCTCGCAAGAAAATCGACGGTAAATGACATCCTCGAGCGCGGGGAGCTGCGGGTCGGCTTCGAAGCCGGTTACCTGCCGTTTGAGATGGCCGACAAACAGGGCAATTTCATCGGTTTCGACATCGATATGGCAAAAGAGATGGCCAAGGCCATGGGGGTCAAGTTCGTGCCGGTCAACACGGCCTGGGACGGCATCATTCCGGCCCTGGTCACCAAGAAGTTCGACATCATCATGAGCGGCATGACCGTGACCCAGGAGCGCAACCTGAAGATCAACTTCGCGGATCCTTACATCATCGTCGGTCAAACGATTTTGCTCAACAAGAAGTGGGAAGGCAAGGTCAAAGTCGTACAAGGATCTCAACGACCCCAAATTCACTGTCACTTCCAAGCTGGGAACCACCGGCGAGCAGGCGGTCAAGCGCCTGATCCCCAAGGCCAAGTACAAGTCCTTCGAGGGGGAGTCCGAGGCGGCGATGGAGGTGCTGACCGGCAAGGCCGATGCGATGGTCTACGACCTGCCCTTCTGCGCGACCTTCATGGCCCAGCAAGGAGAAGGCAAGATGATCTTCCTGGACGAGCCGTTCACCTACGAACCGCTGGCCTGGGCCGTCCGCAAGGGTGACCCCGACTTTCTGAACTGGCTGAACAACTTTTTGCGGCAGATGAAAAACGACGGACGCTACGATCAGATTTACAACAAATGGATCAAGAGCACCGAATGGATCAAACTCATCAAGTAAACCGCTGAAGGCACACGCTCCATGACAGCGCTCAGGCCTCCGGTCGGAGGCCTGAGCCATGTGGGTCGCTATCATGCCGAAACCGGCCGCTGACCCGGCAGGGGCATGCATTGAGAAGAAGAGAAACTGATGGGAAGAGAAACAAAAGTTCGGCGCGCAATGCCGAAAAGCACCTACTATTTCTGGGTCGGGGTCTTTTTATTCGTCATTTTTTCAATCATCTTCTTGGTTTACTTCGCCACCATGCGGATCGACTACGTCTGGGCCTGGCACAAGATCCCGTCGGCTTTCCTGTATCACAAGCAGGTAGAGGTCAGGGCCGAGATTCAGGGAACGGTCGCGAGCATTACCCCGGAAAAGGATCAATCCCTCATCAAAGTAAAGGGCACCGGTGAGGAAGAGGC
>CAWBCG010000043.1:0-45010 GCA_963787235.1 uncultured delta proteobacterium | reverse complement strand
TCCGGACTGCTGTATGAGCTTGGCCACCAGACCGGTCCAGCCCGTCTGGTGACCGGCCCCCAGGCCGGCGCCATTGTCGCCGTGAAAGTATTCGTTGAAAAGAATCAAGTCCCGCCAATGAGGGTCATTTTGCAATACCTCTACCCCGCCATAAATCGGCCGCAAACCGTCAGCGTCACGCAAAAACAGCCGGATGAGGCGTCGCGACAGATCTGCGGCCACTTCGCCGAGCGTCATCAGTCGGCCCGAGCCGGTGGGGCATTCCACCTTTAACGAGTCGCCATAATAGTGGTTGAAGCGCTGCAGGGCTTCGATGAGCAGATAATTGATGGGAAACCAAACCGGTCCGCGCCAGTTTGAATTGCCGCCGAAAAGACCGCTTTCCGACTCGGCCGGCTGGTAGCTGATGGTGTGATCCTGGCCATCGACGCGAAAACTGTACGGGTGGTTCAGATGGATCTTGGAGAGGGAGCGGATACCGAATTCGGAGAGAAACTCATTTTCATCCAGCATGGGCCTTAGCAACCGGACCAGGTGTTCGCGATTGACGATCGACAGCAGCCGCCGCGCCTGCGCACCCGGCGCCTGAACGCAGGCGACGTGACCTCGATCTCTCAGGTAACTGCGGTTTCTGAAAAACCAATTCATCCGGCGTTTGAAGACCGGCTGACTCTCCACAAGATCATGTTCCAACGTTTCTACGGCCAAAAGCGGCATCAGTCCGACCAGGGACCGAACTTTCAAAGGAATGACACGGCCGTCGGGCAGATGCAGGGCATCGTAGAAGAATCCGTCTTCCTCGTTCCAGAGGCTCAAACCGTGCCGGTAGTTACCCGTCATGGCGTTGGCGATCCGCAGGAAGTGCTCGAAGAACTTGGAGGCCGTGTCCTGGTAGACTGGATCCTCCCTGGCGAGCTCAAGGGCAATTTTTAGCATTTCAAGGCAGTAGAATCCCATCCAGGAAGTGCCATCGGACTGGTCGAGGTGACCGCCGGTCGGCAGCGGCTTGCTGCGGTCGAAGATGCTGATGTTGTCCAGGCCGAGAAATCCTCCCTGAAAAACGTTCTTGCCCTCCTCGTCTTTCTTGTTAACCCACCAGGTGAAGTTGAGCAGCAGTTTGTGAAAGATGCTTTCCAGAAATCGGCGGTCGGCCGTGCCCCTCTGTTTGGCCTCTATCTTGTACACCCGCCAGGCCGCCCATGCATGCACCGGCGGATTAACGTCACCGAAGCTCCACTCGTAAGCCGGCAGCTGCCCATTGGGGTGCATGTACCATTCGCGGGCCATGAGAACCAGTTGTCGCTTGGCGAAATCGGTGTCGATGAGCGCAAAGGGAATGCAGTGAAATGCCAGATCCCAGCTGGCATACCAGGGATACTCCCATTTGTCGGGCATAGAGATAATATCGAAGTTGTTGAGGTGGTCCCACTGATTGTTGCGCCGACGGAGTTGAGGTTCGACGACCGGATGGGCCGGATCGCCGTGCAGCCACTGCTCGACATTATAATAATAGAACTGCTTCGACCAGAGCATCCCGGCCAAGGCCTGCCGTTGAATATGCTTTTCCTCGCGACTCAGCCCCGTCTTTTGAACAGCCGCGTAGAACGCGTCGGCCTCCTGCCGGCGGCGTGCGACCGTTTCATCGAAGTCTTCAAATGGCTGCGGCTGCGGATTGGCAGTCAAGCGAAGCCGAAAGCGACGGATGTCTCCGGGCCGCAGATCGATGACATAATGGGCGGCGGCCTTGGTCCCCTTCTGGGCTGGATTGACCGCACGGGCCTCTTTGGCGACAACGAAGCGATGAAAAGCGTCTTTGACATAGGGCGAGCCATTGGGTTTCCGATAGAGTCCTTCGGTGTTGGTTTCGTTTTCGGTAAACAGAAGCCCCGGGGCACCGTCGGCATAAAGATGATAGGATTCGATGGCGGGATGGACTGCTTCAATCGTCGATACTGCCGCAGGTCCTTCGATCTTCTTGAGAATCGGCTTTTCGGGCACATCCCCCATAGGGCTGCCGTCGTAACCCCAACTCCAAGTGTTCCGGAACCACAGTGTCGGCAAGACATGGCAAACGGCGGATTCCGGTCCGCGGTTGGCCACGGTGATCAGAGCGAGGATATCCTCCTGTCCGCCTTTGGCGTATTCGACTCCCACATCGAAATAGCGGTTTTCGTCAAAGACACCCGTATCCAGGAGTTCGTATTCGAAGTCGAGAAACCCGCGACGCCTGTTTTCAGACACCAGGTCCATGTACGGAAATACCGCCTGCGGGTACTTGTAGAGCAATTTCATGTAGCTGTGGGTGGGAGTGTTGTCCAGGTAAAAGTAATAATCCTTGACGTCTTCGCCGTGATTGCCTTCGGTGCCGGTCAGACCGAACAGACGCTCCTTCAATATCGGGTCGTTTCCGTTCCAAAGCGCCAGGGCAAAGCAGAGGTACTGATACCGGTCGGAAATCCCGGCCAGGCCGTCTTCTCCCCAACGATACGCTCTGCTCGCCGCATGCGCATGGGGAAAATACTCCCAGGCACTGCCGTCAGCGCTGTAGTCTTCCCGTACCGTTCCCCAGGCCCTTTCGCTCAGATAAGGTCCCCATTTTTTCCAGTTTGCACGGCGTCGGCGATGATCGTCAAGGCGCCGGTCTTCAGCCGTCAAATCCATAGCGGTTGTCTCCTGGTGTATCAGCCCTCCAGATCATCTGCGGTCAGAGCTCAATCGTGTCGCCGGGCTTCATAACTGTCACGGCGGCTTTCGTTTCTCCGCGCACCTTTTCAGCCCAGTCGTCAGGGTCTTGCTTGATGATGTCGAAGGTGTTGTAATGTATCGGCACTACCCGGGCCGGCTCGATCAACTTGACGGCCCTCAAGGCGTCGACCGGGCCCATTGTAAAGTTGTCACCAATGGGCAGAATGGCCAGATCGATCCCCTCTTCTCCGATGAGTTTCATGTCGTAAAACAGGCCGGTGTCACAGGCGTGATATATTTTTTTACCCTGAATGTAGAAAAGAAATCCGCACGGGTTGCCGCCGTAACTTCCGTCGGGCAGCGCCGATCCGTGCTGTGCCATCGTCAGCTTGACACGTCCCCAGGGGTAGTCGAAACCACCGCCGATGTGCTGAGGATGAGTGTTATCCACTCCCTGCCCCGCAAGCCAGTTCTGAATTTCAAAGTTGGCAATCACGGTAGCACCGGTTCTCTGAGCGATTGCGACGGTGTCGCCAACGTGGTCGCCGTGGCCGTGAGACACCAGGATGTAATCCGCGACAACGCTATCGGCTTCGACCGGCGCCATCGGATTGCCGGTCAGAAATGGATCGGTCAGCAGTTTTTCCTCGCCTGTGTCGATCAGGAAACAGGCGTGGCTGTACCAGGTTAGTTTTACGGTCATTTTATCCTCCTCTGGTTAAAAGATTGCGGGTATTTTGCCCCTCATGGGTCCAACAGGCGTCAAATTGCAAAGTTTCTTTTCCTGAATGCGTCCAGAAAAGCCGACGGTACGGGCACCATCTTTTGACGGTTGTAGTCAAAAAAAACGATACCTGTCTTGGCACGGGCCACCTCTTTACCCGAGTTTTTCTGGATGACTTTGAAAAAAAAGTCACAGCCGTATTTGTTGAAGTCATCCACGGCCGCAAGTATGGTCAACAGGTCGCCGTGAAAGCCCTGCGATTTATATACGATGACGGCATCGGTCAGGATCAATCCGCAGCCGTCGATGTCCAATTCCGAGAATCCCCGACTTTGCAAAAACTGCAACCGGGCCTCGTGGACCAAAGAAAGAAGGGCATCATTGCCGAGATGGTTGCCGTAATTGATGTCGCTTATACGCACGCGAACATCGGTAGAGAAAGAAAAGTTATCGGGCAGGTTCAACTCGATGCGTGCCACGTCGATTCACTTACTCCCGGTTGAGATTCAGTCACAGTGATTGACAGTTTTCAATGCATAGTTAAGTTAATCTTTAAAGTTCTAAACAGCGCTACTCAAGGGGGAATGTCATGCAAATCCTGAGTCGTGGTGAAACATTCTGGAGCAGAAAAAGGGCCGATTTCTATTTGTGGACGATTCGGCGCCAAGATCATATCTCGGCCACCATTCGAACTCAACTAATGTCGGCCGTGCCTGTCGTTCTCTTACTCAGCATCCTGCTGCCAATCCGTCTGGAAACGGCACTCCACATCATCTTATACACCGGTTTGACAGTCATCGGGCTTTTATGGGCCCTTATCGAAAGGAGAAAATCCTGGTTGCTCGGCATTCAGGATCCCGTCTTGAAAGAAGTCGCCCACCAGGCAATGATCTTCTATTTGGAACAAAGAAGGTCCTGCGGCCGACCTCAGAGCCAATGCAGTGACGGTGAATGTGCATGCACCGACAATTGAGCCGTTAACATGCGTCGACAGCCCGCAAATTTTAGTTGCCGTGCTCTGATTGACAGTCTTCAATGGATTTTACCGGCCGATAGACGCCGTCTCGCGGGTCAATCAGAGATAACGCCCTTGATTAATTTTTCGGGCAGCGGCTCCTTTGTTTTTCTTTGTACAGGCAAGTTTGAGGCCTCCCAGACAAACCACCCGCCAGTCAAGACGCTTACATTTGTAAAACCCTTCTCAAGAAGGCTGCGGGCCACATCGCGACTGGTCTTCTGCTCCGGCGTGGAACAGTAGAGCACGATGGCCTGATCACGGTCGTAGTTCACAAACCAGGTGGCTGTGCGCGGATCTTCATGCACGGCATTTTTGATCTTCATGGTGCTCGTTTCCCAGTTCAAGCGCAGATCGATCACCGTCAACCGCTCTTCTTCGATCATTTTTGCCAGTTGCTCTTTTGAGATGCGCGGAATCGATCGGCTCACAGCCACCTCCTTCTAACAGTTAACAGCTTATTGGTTGAACACTTTCAAGAATGGTTCGCGAAGCCCGTTGTCTAACCCAAAATTTCAACGATGGCACGGGCGCAATCCGCCTTGGCATCCTCAGGACCTTCAAGGTTGATGATCTTTTTATCGAAATCGAAATCTGCGATTTTACAGCCGTATTTTTCAACCACGTTTTGAACGACGGTCAACAGCTGGGCATCGTTGAGCTCTGTCATAGGTTTTTTTTCCTTTCGGATTGTGCTTATTTGTCTTAAAACAGTGCAACTTAAGATCCGTTTGGTTTTCTAAGAACGGTTCCACTTTATAATAGCCATAAATCCCTCTTTGACAAGCAGGACTTGTACCGGGCCTTCTAACGCATTAATGTTTAATTTAATAAGAAAATAAGGTGGGTGCCTCAAGCGGCCATGAACGTTTAATATAAAAATAACCTTATCGGAGCGAGAGTTGTCGGGCGAGGCAACGACCCGGTTTTCGGCGTTCCGAAGACGAAGGGAGTTCGTGCAGAATACGAACCGTTGGAGATGAAAATGGTGACGGACTGGATACCATTTGAAGATGGTCGTTATAGTGTGCCCGAAGCCTTTCTTCTGACTTCCGGCAATGCGGCGGTGGAGCTCTACAGCCCCTATATCGAAATATTTACCGGGCGGACCGGGAAGCGATGGCTCAAGGGCGGCAGTCTGGTGCAGAATTTGCTGATGGTCGAATTGATGGAAGAGAGCGACGATCTGAACATTCTTATAAACGCTGGGGAAGGTTTCGGATTCCTGATGCAGTCACCCGAAATTCAGGCCGGCAAGGTGTTTTCACCTTCGGTGAGATCTTCCCTTAAATTCATGCCGACCGAGCCTTGGCAACCGTTGACGCCGGCCGAATTCAGGCAGCTGAAGTCTACCATGAAGCTTATTTCGCCCGAGACCCGCTAAGAGTGCAAGTTGGATACAGCGCGGCTTTCCGACTGGATCTATCTTTACGGTTATAATCGGGATTTGCAGCGGGCCATCGCTCCCCCTGTCAACGATTGATCGACTGGGCCACATCGTTGAGCCGTTCCCGCACTTCAATCAGGTACCTTGCCATCTTGCCACGATGATCGGCCATGACGGAGTCATGGGCACCCCTCAACACGATCAGCGGATCGAAGTCACAAATTTGATCAATCCCTCTCATCGCGATCCGTATGTTTTCGGCCCCACCTTTTTCGCTGATTTCCGGATAGAGATGGAAGAGTGCCGTTAAAACATCGCGCAGAACCAAAACTACCCCCTGAGTGTAATAAATTCTGTCATCGAGTTCGGTATACGGCACTTCGCTGTTGCTCTGAACCAGAAGCCCGAGGGGCTGATCGAGAAACTGTTTGCCGGTGATAAAACTCAAAAGATCGTAGCGGTCGTCAGTGCGCATATTGAAAACGGCGTTGTTGGCGAGAAGGTCGGCCTCGTACTGCTGCATGAGTGCAATGCCTTTACGATACTCACTTTCGGTCGACGGCAACCACCAACTGTCCTCGCTGAAGGCAAATCGTTTTTCCCTGGCCTCCTTGAGCAAAGGATTTTCGGCATCGACGGCGCCGAGTTTGGAAAGGTGGGTGGCGGAAAAACCCAAGAGCATTCGAGTTGCAAAAATCGTCCCTTTCTGCCGGTTGGAGCGGTTGTCGAGCCAGCGCGTCGGAGAAATCCACAAATCGTTGACCGACCAGCCGAATGCCGAAGTCATCTCCTTATTCAACCGGTTTCGGAGCGCCATGGAAAGCGCCACACCTTTTTCAGTTTCCGGCGCATCGGGCGGCGTTTTGTCGAGCATCTCCTTCAGTTTGGCATCTAAGCTCGGAAAGGTCGTGCGGTCGATGAGCGTGTAGCCTTTGTAAATCAGGGTGTAGACGCCGACCGTCAGGGGCCAGATGAGCATGAAAGCGAGCAATGACAGGATGATGCGTTTTCCGAGAATCGTGATGCGGGGTAGTTTTTTCTTTTCCATTGCAATGAATTTCCTTTTAACAGCAGCGGCGGTCTTTCTGAAGGCACAAAATCAAGCAATTCTGACGCGAACGAAAACTACGGATCTGCCTCTGTTTGAATATCGGTAGTGCCGGCATGGTAAGCACAGCGTGACCAAACGTCAATGCCGCACCGGCGTCAACTGTCGGATACCCGTCAGAATGAGATAAAAGTGTCAAATTTTGGTCAGAAACAGGCCATTCGCTCCAAAAAAATTGCGCTGCGGGAAAGACCGAAACAGTGAGCCTACTGCTTATAGTCTTCACCGACGGCGATTTTGGCGTCATGCCGTTTTACCTCGATTCACATGGCATATAATTTGCTTTTTGAACCGGTAAAAATCACCAAAGTTATCAAAGGGCTCACATACCATTATGTTTGTCAGAAAACAGCGGTACCGGATGCCGAAGACCCTGGACGATGCGGCTGAAAAGGTTATTTCGGACCTGCCCGGCGGCCATCAGGAAATTCTTTCAAGAATGACTGACAAACAATTCCAGCGATTCTACGAGAAGGTCGCAAAATTCATACTGGACGATTTCGACCTTTGGCTCGGCAACGAAGAGCTACTCCGCTCTTGCTACAGCACCCATCCTGACGATAGTTCCACCTGTGATCCCGCCAAAATCATTCTCGACCGGGTCAGGGAAAAGCTGCAGGAAATCGCCGGCATCGTGATTATCACGTAACGGTTATAGTGCAGTTTCGATTCCGTCGAGGCGACGGATTTCATTTCGACAGACGGCCCTCCACGATCGTCGCCGACGCGTCGTTGTCACCGACTTTTCCCGACGCTTTCGGCAGCAAAATCATCCCCATCCCTCCGCAATGCCTGTTTACTATTCGGTTGTCCATGTGGTATTTCATAGCCCGTTCCCGTTCATAAATGGCCCTATCCCGCAATTTCGGTGTTAAACACTCATCGCCCTTCGGGCCGCCACGGTGCATAAAAATGATGCACTGGAGCCCGGATGAGCGGTTGTGCCCGTTGAGCCGGTTGAGCCGGTTGAGCCCGTTGAGCCGGATAAACTGTTACGAGAAGCGGCTGAGTGTTTGAGCCGTCTACGGGGTCTTGGACCGGACCCAATGCCGATACCGCATGAAAGAAAATAGCATTGGGGACAAACCCGACCTCCTTACTTGAAGACGGGAAAGGTCCGGGCTTAGAGCCCGTTGGCGGTCGAGTTTCAGCCGCCTTTCGCAATCGCTAATCCGGGCGGAGGCGCCCACCTAATTTTAATACTAATGGAATATTGTTTTTGAGTGGGACCTTTATAAATAACTTATATAAAAAACTTAATTCGTGTCTGAAAGAACCGCTGTTCGGCAAAGGGACATTATAATAAATGCGGATCCCCAAAAGTCTCGGCATGTACTGGTGGACAACCGCCCTGATAAGCTTTTGCGCCGTCATCGTCTTTAATCTGATATTAAGTTTCCACTGGCAGATCCCGTTCGACTGGACACGGTTTGTCGTGCCGCTCTTGCCGTTGATCTATGTGTTGGCCGTATTGCGCTCGGGTCTGCCGCTCAACCACCGTCCCGGTGAAACCCAAGTGCTGGCACACCTGGGTATCGCCAACGGCATCACGATGGTGCGAGGGGTTCTCGTGTCCGTGCTGGCCTGCTTTTGGAATTGGCCGGCAACGATCCCCTTTTCGATTCATCACTCTTTTGCCTGGCTTCCGGGCGTTATTTACATAACGGCAGCTCTGCTCGACCTGGTGGACGGGATTGTTGCTCGGCACACAGACCGTGTCACCCGCTTGGGTGAAAGACTGGACACCCTCTTCGATGCCCTCGGGCTCCTCACCGCCGTTCTGGCCGGTATCGCCCTGAACCAGTTGCCCCTTTCTTACCTTGCAGTGGCCCTGGCCTATTATGTTTTTTCGGCCGGAATACGGGTCAGACGCCGCACCGGCCGTTTGGTGATTCCCCTTAAACCCCGGCCGGCGGCGCGTCTTGTCGCCGGCTTCAACATGGGCTTCTTGGCGACAGCGCTGCTGCCCATATATCGCCCGCCGGCCACGACAATTACGGCCATGGTTTTTATGGTACCTTTTTTGGCGGGATTTCTCCGGGACTGGCTGGTGGTCAGCGGCCGAATAAAGACAGGATCCTCGCAACCGGCCCCATGGGAAGAAAGGTGGCGGTGCCTGTTCAGAGAGCGGCTGCCGATGGTTTTGAGGGTAGTCGTTTTGCTAAGCTCATTAGTGGCCTTAGAAAAGACGGCCGCCTTCTTCAGCGGAAACGCAGAGGGTCCGTTTTATATCTTCGGGCCGATTGCGCGATCGATTCTTTTGCTGTCGGTTGTCATGGTCTCCCTCGGCGTAATGGGGCGACTGGCGGCATTGCCGATCCTGCTGCTGAGTGGTCTTTGGATCAGCCGTCAGGGAAGCGATCCAATCTGGTGCCTGCTCATGGTTGCTGCGGCCGCCTTGTTGATCTCCGGCTCCGGGAATCTGTCCTTGTGGCGACCGGAAGAAAAATATCTGGGAATGACGGCTCGGCACACATCTTGAGGTTCATTTTTTCGATTGAGGTTCTTTTATCATCTTGGCGATGGGCCGCTTTCCTGTTATGAAAAACGTGAGCATAGGCTCGCAGCGAAAGGATCGAAATGCTCGACAGATTGAAACAGCAGCTGGACGGCGCCAAAGAGTTTCGCCGAAAGCGGGGTCGGCCTTTCGTCATTCTCACATACGCCCAGAGCCTGGACGGCAGTATCGCTGCACGCGACCGACGCCAGGTTCGATTGAGCGGCGCGGCATCGATGACCCTGACCCATCGACTGCGGTCCTGCAGCGACGCCATCTTGGTCGGTATCGGCACCGTCTTGAACGACAATCCGGAATTGACCACCCGACTCGTCGATGGTCACAGCCCTCGGCCGATCATTCTCGATACCCGGTTGCGAACACCGCCAGATGCAAGACTGCTGCAGAGAGAGGACAGCGCGTGCTGGATCATCAGCCACCCAGAATCCGACGGAACCAGACGCGAAAACCTGGTGAAGGCCGGTGCAATCGTACTGCCGTGTCAAACCGCCATAGACGGAAAAATCGACCTGCGGGCGCTGATGAAGATTCTCGATGCAAATGAGATCAACATCCTGATGGTGGAAGGCGGCGCCCGGGTCATAACGAGCTTTGTCGGGGCCCGGCTTGTCGACCAAATCATCATCACCGTCGCACCGAAACTGATCGGCGGATTGAATGCCATCGATGACCGTGGAACGGGAATGGACCCGTTTGTTCCGCTTGTCGAGGTGGCCTATCAACAACTGGGAAACGACATGATCCTGTGGGCACAGCCGGATTGGAATTCGACATGAAACGAACGGCGGTCATATTCGAAAAACCTTTCGCTGTATCTGTGATCGAAGAACCGCTTCCGGAAGTCGACGCGGACCAGGTCCTCGTGCAAAACCGGATGAGCGCCATCAGTCCGGGCACCGAACTCTTGATTTACCGGGGTCTGGTGCCTGACGGTTGGCCGGTCGACAGCACTATTTCGTCGTTGTCAGGGACTTTCGGTTATCCTCTCCGTTACGGATATGCCGCCGTCGGCCAAGTCGTTACCGCCGGGCCGGGTGTCGAACCGAACTGGATCGGCAGATGGGTTTTTTCGTTCCAGCCCCATCAGAGTCACTATATGGCAAGTCCGTTGACGCTGATTCCCCTACCGACGGATCTCAATCCCGAAAATGCGCTCTTCGTGCCCGCAATGGAGACCGCCGTCAACTTTATGATGGACGGACAACCGCTGATCGGCGAGCGGGTCTTGGTGCTCGGGCAGGGCATCGTCGGCCTCTTGACCACCGCCCTGCTTTCGCGTTTCCCTCTGTCCGAGTTGGTAACCTTCGACCGCTATGCGTTCAGACGCCAAAGGTCCTTGGAGGTCGGCGCACACAAGGCACTCGATCCCTTTATCCAGGGGAACATCGGCGATCCGAACCATATCCTTGACGATGAGGCGCTGCAGGGCAAAGCCGATCTCGTTTATGAACTCTCAGGGGACCCGGCAACCCTGAACCAGGCCGTTTCCTTATGCGGTTTCGGTGCGAGAATCATCGTTGGTTCGTGGTACGGGACGCGCCGCGCAGCCCTGGATCTTGGCCGAGCGTTCCACCGCAACAGAATCCGCTTGATCAGCAGTCAGGTCAGCACCATCGCCCCCGAGATGTCGGGCCGCTGGTCCAAAGAACGTCGGTTGTCGGTGGTCTGGGATATGATTCGGAATGTTCGGCCGGACAAGTTGATCACCCACCGTTTTCCGGTTGAAAAGGCTCAGCAGGCCTATGATTTGCTGGACCGGCAGCCTGAATCAGCCGTTCAGGTCGTACTGACCTACGGCAATTCGCCAATGTGAGGAAAGATGAGGAGCAAAGAGAGCTATGCAGTCGCCGTTCGACGTGAATTTACCGCCCGGCACTTTTTGATCGGCGGCGAATGGGGTGCGGAAAATGAACTCCATGAACACCACTACGCAGTGGAATTCCGCCTGAAAGGCCGTCAATTGGATCGACACGGCTATTTGATCGACATCGATGCCGTGACGGCCGCCTTGGACGAACAGGTCGACCGCTACCGGGATAAGACGCTTAATTCCCTGCCCGAATTCGCCGGTCTCAACCCGAGCCTGGAGCACCTGGCCCGGATGATGGGCGTTGCACTGGCGGCATCCCTCGATTCTCACCTGCAGGGCCTCACCGTCAGAATCTGGGAAAACGAATTTGCCTGGGCCGAATATCGAAAAGAGTTCTGATGCGGGTTGGGCTGGTAATCATCGGCGATCTGAAAACCCTGACCGGCGGCACTCTCTATGACCGCATCCTGGTCGATTACCTGCGCAGCCGGGGGCATGTTGTGGATATTTTTTCGCTCACCCCCGGACGGGGCTACGGACGGCAGTTGGCCGGCAATTACTCGCGGTCTCTGTTGCGGCAACTGAGACGCCGTCCACCGGATGTCCTGCTGCAGGACGGTCTCTGCCATCCGTCCCTTTTCCTTCAGAACGGGCGTCTGCGTGCTGTCGGCAACGGACCGGTTGTGGCGCTCCTGCACCAGGTGCTGAGCAGCCAACCCCGAAAAAACTGTCAGAACACCGTGTTTCGAGTGGTTGAAAAGCAGTACCTGCAATCCGTCGATGCCTGTATTTTCAACAGCCGGACCACCCGTGACGCAGCGAGGGCCCGCGGTGCCGTTGCCTGCCCATACATCATCGCCCGGCCCGCCGGGGACCGACTCGGGTCCTTGTATTCGACCGATGCCATCACCTCACGCTCACGAGAAAAGGGTCCTTTGCGGCTGCTTTTTCTGGCCAATGTGCTGCCGCACAAGGGTCTCGACCGTTTAATCGACGCGCTGGCCGCGGTCTCGATGCGATTGTGGCGCCTGTCGGTCGTCGGCAGTCTGACCATGAACAAACCGTATGCCCGAAAGATCGGCGCCCGGATCGACGCCTGCGACCTGTCTCAGAATATCCGGTTTCTCGGTGTCCGGGATGGCCTTTCTCTGGCCGCCATTCTGAAAAAAAGCCACCTCCTGGTCCTGCCATACTCCCACGAGGCCTACGGCATCGTCTTTCTCGAAGGAATGGCCTTCGGGTTGCCGGCAGTCGGTTCGTCGGCCGGCGCCGCCCGGGAAATTATTCGACATGGAGAAAACGGTTTTCTTGTGGCTCCTGGTGATTCGGCCGGTCTGGCAACGGTCGTCGAAGACCTTTACGCCGACCGCAATCGACTCGATGCCATGAGCCGAAGGGCCCTGGCGACCTTCCGCGCGCATCCCGGGTGGCAGGAGACCATGGAGAAAATTCACGTTTTTCTGAAAACTCTTGCAGCATAACCGATGTCGATTCCGCAGACATATGACTTCATCGACTACCTCGTTGCTAAGAAAACAATCGATGATCGTTCGATAAACCGCACTGTCTGGGACAGACTCCAGAGTGCACTGGCTGACCAGGAGACGGTAGAACGATTGCGGGTGCTGGAAATCGGCTCTGGAATCGGTACGATGATAGAACGGATGGCCGCAGGACCATTGATGCGCCGCTCATCGCTATATACAGCCGTTGATATCAATCCGGACTGCACCCGGGCAGCCCGACGCCGTTTGAGTCGATGGGCGAAGCGAGTAGGTTTCACCGTCACCCGAAAAAAAGACGCCTCTCATCTGCTGGAGGTTGGAAACACCAGAATTCGGCTGAATATAAATACGGGCGATGCACATACACTTGTTTCAGAAGCGGCGTCGCATTCTTGCGGTCTCATTTTGGCTCATGCATTCATGGACCTGGTCGACATTCAAACGCTTCTGCCCGGCATGATGCGGCTTCTCGAAAGCGGTGGGCTGCTCTTTCTCAGCTTGAACTTCGATGGCGACACAGTCCTTTTGCCGGCGATCGCGCCGGATTTCGACGATCGGGTCATCCATTTATACCATCGCAGTATGGACGAGCGCACTGTCGGCGGACGCCCGGCTGGCGACAGCCGCACAGGGCGCCAGCTTCTTGTAACTCTCTTGCAGTGCAAAATCGAAATACTGGCGGCCGGCGCATCCGACTGGATCGTTTATCCCCGCCGCCGCCGCTACCCGCTGCGGGAATCGTATTTCCTGCACCATATCGTCCACACCATCGATGAAGAATTAGCGCATCACCCCGAGATCGATCCCGATCATTTCAAGGCCTGGATTGCAAAGCGGCATGCCCAGATAGAAAACGGCGAACTGGTCTTTATGGCCAAGCAGATCGATGTTCTGGCGCGAAAAAACGAGCGTAAATGACGGAAAGCGGTGTTAAGGCCCCCTTGCCTGTCGTGGCAGGGGATGGATGCACGGAGAATTAAAGCGGTGGGACGGTTTCCATATTTTATTCAATTGATGAGTTCGCGTTCTTAAGGGTCCCAGCAAAAAATAATTCCACATCTTGCTTGTCTTTTGGTCCGTCTACTGCGTTACATCCAACGACACGTATCTCGATATGCGCCGCTGGCTGTGCCTTGTAGAAGAACCCAAATCCGGCGCAATCTTGTGGAATTATTTATTGCCGTGACCCTAAGGCGTCGCGAGGTCACCAATGACCGGTTCAACCGATGATGAGCAATTCGGCCGCCAGCCACATGGTTTCCACGCGGTCGGAAATGGCGTCCCGGTTATCGATGACCTCGATCAATGTAGAAGGGGTGTTGGCGGCGTCTTTTAGAGGACCGCCGGCAAGCCAGCATCGGCGGTCGAAAAGAATGACGCGGTCGTGAATGTCGGGGTGCAGTCTCATCTCGATCGTTTTGCCGCGTTCATTTAAGATCTTTAGCACCCGGACGAATTTTTGGTCGAAGCCGCCCATGGGCTCCTTGGTCAAAAGCCGAATGGGATGCGCCACTTTCTGCAGGCAGTCGAGTGTACCGGCAGCGGGATCGGCGTCCACGACGGTGACGGCTGTGGCGGCACGGCCGAAAAACTCCGTCAGATTCGATCGGATCGACGCCCCCGGCTCCGGGTAGCTTTCAAGTGTCGGTGCGCCGGCCTTGTCCGGGCTCAGAGACAGCTTGAGTTGATCGAGCTGTAGGATCATCTGTTTGTGGTATAGGTTGTCCTCGCGGGTGGTGTTCTGGATCTGCTCCTGACATCTCTTCAGCAATTCGCCGATCAGGGTGTGAAGGAATTGCCGATTCTGGTCGGTCTGCGGGTTGGAGAGAAGGTCCTCGGCGAGCCGACGGAGGTTGGGACTGGTGCCGGAATAGTTCAAGACGACGCCGAACCGGCGGCACAAATCTTCAAGCTCGTACTGACTGAAGTAATCTTTTAGCGCGTCGTCAAGGTTTTTTACATTCTCTGGGTCCATGGCAAATTAATGCAAGCTGGTGACTTGTCTGATTGCGGCAAACTCAATAACTCGCAGTTTGCCGGATTCTTAGATACCTAAAGGCGACCGCCTGCGCACTGTGTCAACGTGGGGATTGCCGCTCGCAAACGGTATCTTTTTGAGTGCACGACCATGCCAGCAGATTTATTCTTCTACGATTATGGCACCGGGGGCACATTCTTTGGCGGCCTTGCGGACAGAATCCTCCAGATGGGCCGGCACCACATCAACGAGAACCGTGGAGAGCATTTGATCCTCGTCATACTGAAAGACATCCGGGCACACTTTGTTGCAATTCCGGTCGCCCATGCACAAATCGTAATCGATCTTGACTTTCATTTTGCCTCCTCTCGAAACCGAAAAAACTGTGGTAAATTCGCCAAACACTCTATATTAATAAAAATATACCATATTGCAACGGACGACAACAATTTATTTAGTTCAGGCAACCCCCCGTCAATGCCGGGGGGTTACCTGAACTAAATGAATTGTCTCTGGTTGCGCACGTTTCTTTAAAAATTCGGCACAAGGAAATGTAGAATGGATTTCGTCAAGGGTATATCTTACCACCTGCGCGGACTGCATCTGGCCGTTAAGACCCCGAAACTGCTGATGCTCGGCCTGGTACGCCTTATCCTGGTTGTTTTGCTGACCGTTCTGGCGGCCGGTTTCATTCTGTACCACCACCAGGAGATTTTGAAACTTATCTGGGTCAAACCGGCGAGCGCCTGGCTCGTGTGGCTCTGGCATATGGTCTCGTGGCTGTTGGCTGCGCTCCTGACAGGTGTGGCCGTTATTCTGGCCTATCTGGGTTCCCAACTGCTGTTTGCCGTCATCATCATGGATGCCATGTCGCGCATCACCGAGCGCCTCGTCTCCGGGCAGGAGCAGGTCCCGCTGTCCAAGCCGTTGTGGCAACAGTACTTTTTTCTGTTCAGACAGGAAATCCCGCGAACGACCCTTCCGGTGCTGATCCTTCTTCTGCTGATGATTTTGAGCTGGTTGACGCCTCTGGGACCAGCGCTGACGCTGATAACCTCCGGCGTTGCCGTCATCTTCCTGACCTGGGACAATACCGACCTGGTGCCGGCCCGCCGGTTGCAACCTTTTTCAGTGCGTTTCAGATTCTTGCTGAAAACCCTGCCGTTTCATCTGGGATTTGGATTGCTGTTTTTGGTACCGGTCCTGAACATTTTACTGCTCTCATTCGCCCCGGTCGGGGCCACGCTCTACTACCTCGAATACCACAACCGGCAGGTGAACCTGCGAGCCGTTCTACGAAACGGCTAGCCCAATCCTCTACCCCCTGGCCTCCTTGACCCCTTTTCTACCCGGTATTATGATTAAAGTTCAAGCCGGTACAATTGTATCGTAAATATTACCAAGGAGGTTCTCCATGTCCATGCCGAAAGATGAAATTCAAACCGAGATGGTCAGTGCTTGGAAAACTTACGTTGAGGCACTGGAAAAGTCTCTTGATATGTTGGATAAAGATATCACCGAGGCCCGCGATATGGCACGCGTCTGCACGAGTGAATGGTGCGAAGCCACCGAACATGTTATCGACGAACTCTCCAATGCACTCTTTTCAATCAGCGAACCCAGGTGGTCAAGCCCTGAAGATTCTAAAAAAATTAAGAGGCTTAAAAGAAGAGTGTACGATCTGTACGTCAATTATCGCGGCGTATACGACAAGGTCGCATAAAACCGACTTCGCCATCAGAGCGGTACCCAAACGGGGCAGAGAATCGTCTACCCCGACCGATCGGCCGGATGTCGACTTGGTCAATCAGTTTGTCCGAATTGAGACGACCGATAAGCGTGGTGTGCGGCTTGAGAAAGACGGAATTGAACAGAAAGCGAGATGCGATGACGGAATCACCAAAAAACAGGGAGACCGAAACGGAACTCAAATGTCCCGACTGCCGCTATCCGTTGAAACGCCGCAGGGGTCGTCAGACTGATGAGTGCGAAATGCTCTGCGGCGGCTGCGGGCGTGTTTTCGATGTCTGCGATCTCGACACCCTGGAAGAGATCAAGAAACAATCCTAATTACGGTGCTCAGAGGACGTTCAGGCTCAGGATATCCTTTATCTTTTTTTCCAAGTCTTCTGCAGCCTTGGCGGCGATTTGTTTTCCCAGTTCCGCCGTCGCAAGCCAAGGTGCGGATTCCATCCGGCCATCGGGAAAAAACGTTCTCATCTCTACGGCTGTCAGAGGCCAGTAATATTTAGGTTTTTCGACCTTTTGTTCGGTGATGGCCTTGCCGTTGAACGCCGATGGCCTTAGGTGCTTGGTGATCGACACTTCACTGGGAGTGGCATGATGACCCTCTCCGTCTCCAAAGGCTTCCCGGCAGGCCTGTTTAACACCGGCTTCCATGTACCATGACAACACATCGAAGTAACCGGACAGCCCTTCGTCCTTTAGCTGACGAAAGGCTGTCTCCAGTGGAATGATATTTCCACCGTGACCGTTGATGAAGAGAATGCGCTTAAAACCGTGGGCCACTAGCGATCGGACGATATCTTCGACGACGATGATCAGCGTCGAGGGGCTCAGCGCGACGGTACCCTTGAAGGCCATGTGATGGGGAGAAACACCGTAGCAGACGGTCGGAGCCACCATGAGTTTCAGGTTGTCACCGACCGTGCGGGCGATCGCCTCGGCCACGATAAAATCGGTGCCGATCAAGCCATAGGGGCTGTGCTGTTCAACGGAGCCGACGGGTACGAGAACGATATCCTTTTCATTCAGATATGTCTCCACCTCTGTATAAGCCATATTTTCGAGCAGCATCGTTCATCACCTCTCCGTTAATTTTGACACGTTTAAACGGTCTTTCGACCCGTGTCATAGCCGATCCTCTAACAGGAATCGACGGTTATAGCAAGCAGGGTCAGCACTAACCAGCGTTTATCGGTCAGCCTTTACGAAGGAGCCGGGAGATCAGATTTTTATTGGTTTACGTAGTTGAGAAGAGATGTTGCTGAGGAAACCACTCATCCAAGCAAACGAAAGGGAGCTTTCATGAAACCGAATTATAAAACAACTCTGGCACTGATAACGATACTAATCGCGATGTTCGGATCCACCGTCGAGGCCGGGATCACAACCAAAACCATCGCCTACGTGGATCAAGGACAATCCCTCCAAGGCTATCTGGCCTTCGACGATGCGGTCAAAGGCAGACGGCCGGCCGTATTGGTGGTTCATGAGTGGTGGGGCTTGAACGACTACGTCCGCAAGCGGGTCGAACAGCTGGCCGGCCTTGGATATGTCGCCTTTGCCCCGGATATGTACGGAAAAGGGCGTGTGACCGAGCATCCAAAAGAAGCCGGTGAATGGGCCACTCAGGTGAGCAAAAACACCGAGTTCTGGCGCCAGCGCGCCCTGGCCGGGCTCGCGGTCTTGAAAAATCAGCCGCAGACGGACCCATCAAGGATCGCGGCCATCGGCTATTGTTTCGGGGGCAGCACGGTCCAGCAGCTGGCCTACAGCGGGGCCGAGATACGCGGTGTCGTCAGTTTTCACGGTGCCCTTCAGATGCCCCCACAAAGCTCCGCCGCTGTAAAGTCCAGAATCCTGATTTGCCAGGGTGGCGCAGATCCATTCGTCAAACCCCAGCAATTTCAGGACTATCTTGCAGCCATGGAAAAGTCCGGGCTGGATTATGAGGTGATCGTTTACAGCGGCGCGAAGCACGCCTTTACGAATCCGGACGCAGACAAGAAGGGCATGGCGCCCTTGGGATACAGCCCCTCGGCAGATCGTCGCTCGTGGGCCGACATGAAACTTTTTTTCGATCAGATCTTCTCGGCCAAGTAAAAGTGCTCATTTGCAGCCGGCAAGAAGCAACAAGTTCAATCCGGCAATAGATATCGAGAAAATTACCCAATCCCTTGCATCCCTGCGAAGCTTGGATCTCAGCTGTGATTGGAGGGGCGGATTCGAGTTCGTTCAATAGGTCCCGGAATTAATTAGACCGCATGATTTTTTGCCTGGCGCTGGTAAACTCCTCGGGGGAAATCAAGTCGTCGGCCAACAGCTGTGCCAATTCGGCCAACTCCCGTTTGCGGATGGTCTCCGTGTCTTCCAGCTGCGCTACCGATCGGCTGACTTTGTGTTCCAACGCCGGCAAGTTATCGGACTCACCCACCTTGAAAGACATCAACCCGCCAAGAAAACGGATTTCGAAAGGACGTCCCTGCAATGTCGACACATCGAGATTTTTGATGAGGTCACGCCCGCTCGTTCTGAAGCGACGGTATATAACGTAAGCCAAGACAAGAAAGAGGGCGCCTCCGCCGAGCAGAACCCACAGCAGATACCGAGCCAGTCCACCGATAAAAACCACCGTCATCCCGATGAAGGCGACGACAAGGATTTGCAGCAATATAATGAGGTGAGCCAGGAAGAGCCCCTTTATCGTCTCGCTCTGTTTTATTTTGTCTATAAACCTCATTGATTTATATTATTTTCCTGTGCGCGGGTGAATACGGCGTGCGTCGGCCCTCTCACTGACTTTTGGCAGAATCGCGGACGAGATTAACCATAAAACAATCGGCATAAATCGGCAAGTGCCAAAAGATTTTATAATTTTCCTGCACGGTGGCAGCCCGCAGGGCCGTGATTGTTAAGTTTGGAGGAGGCAAGAAGCGACGGCAGGGTGCAAACTCATGTATAAAGGCGCATAGAGCAAAATGAAATAAACGTGAAACTCTATCTATTTCTGGGCTTCACGCAGGCGGGCATCGTTTTTTACAAGTCGCACTTGTTTGCACCGGGGATAGTTCGAACAGGCCAGAAAGCGTTTTCCGGCATGGGCGCCTTTTCTGGCGATGCGTTTGACTAAGGCAGCACCACAGACGGAACAGAAACCGAACCCGCCATTTTTACTCATTCCATTATCGTTGACAGGTTCCGAGAGTTGGGCTGCACTATGTATTTTCCATTTCAGGAAAATCGTACGAGACACCTCGATCCTGATGTCATCGAGGCTGTAGGCTTTTGAGGCGTTCAGATGAACGACCGGAATGCCGGCGGCTGCCAGGACAAGATCGACATCCGTTTCCTGTCGGACACGACTATTATCCGGAGATGCCTCCTCACCGTCGAGTAGCACGGCTCCGAGGATGGCAGTATTTCCTTTCTCGCAGATCACGAGGTCAAGCGTTTCCGATGTCAGTCGCTTCATGGCCGCCTTCTGCTGCCCGGGCGAAAGGTCGTAGTTAACGCGCACCACATCCTGAAGTCTGATTTTGCTGAAAACGCTGTAGCGCTCATCGAGAGCCTTCTCCAGCAAGAAAAGAACCGACTGTTGGTTCGGCGAAATGAGAGCGTCGGCACGTTCATAAGGAAACGATGCCTCACGTTCCCGTGCAAAATTCAGCTTATGTCGCCAATTGATCATAATGCTAAAAAACAGACCGGTAGAGGATTATAAAGGCCGCATTCGTGATGGTATAGATCACAGCGGTTGACTTTTTTTCTTCGTGTGAAGTACTGATTATTATATAATTTCAGTTGATTGAGGTCAAGCTTAAAAACCGATCGGGTGTGTGAAATATGCGCAGGCGCGGACCAACGCATCGTAGTCGTGCATGTCCTCGACCCGGTAATACTCGTGGAGTGAATCCTGAATCTCCGGCAGCAGCTGGTCGTAAACTTCGTCTCCGTTACCCAGCCCGTTGGCACCCACCGCTTTCAGTTGCCGGCAGAATTGGAGGTAGTGGGATGGAAAGTGAGGGCTGAGAAATACGATGATCATATTCATTTGGGTTTCAGTTTGTTATTGGTTTTGATCGGACGCGGTTGAACTCACCCGCGGTTTCTTGTATAGATCACATAATGCTCTGAGGATAATTGTCGTATCCGTGAAACGCTGCGTTTTTGAGCGCACGATTTCGCGGCGAACGAATGGTTTCTCCCCATTCGCTAATCATAAGAAAAATCTTGGAGGTAATGGTGTTTTCAGCAAAAGAGGTATTGGACATAGCCATCCGCTTGGAGAAAAACGGCGAAAACGTCTATCGTGGGGCTATTAAAAAGCTATCCGATCCCAACCTGTCCTTACTACTGGAGTGGATGGCGGACGAAGAGGCCCGGCATGCCCGTTGTTTCTCGAGAATGCAGGAAAAACTCACCCTGGAACCACCTGATCCGATGGCCGAAGAGATGGGACGCGAT
Organism: uncultured delta proteobacterium; assembly: GCA_963787235.1. Lineage (GTDB taxonomy): Bacteria > Desulfobacterota > Desulfobacteria > Desulfobacterales > SG8-13 > JARFQH01. The sequence goes on along the minus strand of CAWBCG010000043.1, from coordinate 24,073 downwards.
CTGCTCAAAAATCTCCTGGCCGGCCAGAGCTTTTCACTGGAAGACGTCGACTTCAGCCGCATCGACCACATCAACGCAATGATCGCGACATTTATCGAATTCGAGAAGGACACCATTCTTTTCTACCAGATGCTCGAAGCATTTATCCAGGACGATTTAGCCCTGCAGGAGCTCAATGAAATCGTTGCCGAAGAAGAACGTCACATCGAAAAATTGAAGTCTCTCATGCACCGCGAACCCCTGGCGACGGCCGGGGGCCCATAACCGCCAACCGAGCCAAAGACGGACTTCAGCGATAATAGGTCCTGAATATTTTGAGTGCCAGCAGAATGGTCGGAAGGAGGTGGTAAAAGAGATCGAAGATGTCGACCGGCCTGTTAAGCGCCCCATTTTTAAGCATAATCAGTTTTTCCAACACGTGCGGCATCGGACGAAACGGCGCCAGCAGCATGAAAACGGCCAACAGAATCAGCAGCGGGTAGGGAATTCGGTCTAGCAGTGCCCACATGTTTTTTTCCTCCCTCACCTCTTTCAGAGTTCACAAAAAAAGGTCACAATTTTGAACGTTGAGTCGCCCGGCCGGTAATGCACGAGACATTATTTTTGAGTGAGCCCGTAGATCACACACTGTGGGGATGTAAAAAACGGGCGGCTCGATTGCCGTGAGCCACCCGTTTAAGGAGGTAGAAGATGGTAATATGGCTGATTACCATTTACTGTCTGAGGAAACTGATTAACCATACTTCAATTCTAATGCTAAAGAAGTGTTTATTTTCCTCATCTCGAAATTAAGTCCGTTAACTCTCCTGTCAAGAAAATCCTAATCCAAGATCTCTCAGCCGCATCCGGGGCATGCAAGTGACGACACTGCGCCGGGTCCGTCGGCACCGAACGGCGCGGAATCTCGAACAACGACCCAAGGTAGAATTTTGTCGTATTTGTCGAAATCGTGGATGGACACAAGTTCTGAACATATTCTGAACGTATAATGATTAAAGCTTCTGTTTCGATGGAGAGACCGGGCGTTCATGTTCAATTAAGGGTTGCGGCAGCGGCGGCGATGATTAATTTACAGGCTAACAGTAAAAATGCACGTAATCGGCACCTAAAGGAGACCGTTTAATGACACAACCTTCTGAACTTATGACTATTTTTGATCATGACGAGCAATTTAAAGGGCTGATGAAACGGCTCTTCGAGGTTACCATCACCCATTCATTCGATGCCATCATGATCACTGAGAACAAATCGGGGTATCCCATCGTCTTCGTCAACCAATCCTTCACCGATATGACCGGTTACGAAAGAGATGAGCTCATAGGACAATCGCCGACGATTCTCCAGGGTCCAAAAACGGATCGCGATGTGCTGGATCGGCTGCGCCGCGACATATCCGAAGGCAAAATTTTTCACGGGCGGGCGGTTAATTACCGCAAAGACGGCTCGGAATTCATAATGGAGTGGAAGATCGCCCCCGTAAGGGATGAAAATGGGGAGATTTCGCATTACCTGGCTATTCAACGCAGCATTTGAAAGGAGTTGCACAATGATCGGTGAAAGACTGAACAAGGCCATTAACGACCAGATAAAAAACGAGCTCGAATCTTATTACATTTACCTTTCCATGGCCGCCTACTTCCATTCCGTCAGCCTCGACGGCATGGGACATTACATGCGCTGCCAAGCGCACGAGGAAATGCTTCACGCCATGAAATTTTTCAATCACATTATCGATAGGGGCGGTAAAATCGAACTACAAGATCTCAAACAGCTCAAAACCGAATGGTCGTCACCGTCGGAGGCCTTCAAAGATGCCTACAAACACGAAAAGTTCATTACCGGTAAAATCAACGACCTGACAACCATTGCCAGGGAGGAAAAAGACTACTCCTTCGAACCTCTGCTGGCCTGGTTTTCCGACGAACAGGTCGAGGAAGAAGCCAATGCTTCAAAGATAGCCGATCAAATTGAGATGGTCGGCCAGGACAAGTCGGGTCTGCTGATGCTGGACCGCGAACTGGCCCAACGGGCTTATCCACCGGGTACACCGTTTGACCCGGCCACTGCCGCCGCTGCTTAGCGTGCGTCTAAAACCGGTTCAGTCCCGTGGATCGATATCGCCGTTCGGGGGGCCGGCAAAGTCTCCGCGGCGGGATCAGCTGCTATTTCGGTCTTACAACAATTTCCCCATGGATGAAAAAAGACCTGTCGTTCGTAAAGAGCAAACGGGTGGTGGAGAACTTTAACCACCCGTTTTTCAACATCATTGCGCTCAGCGCTTCGCAATCAGGTATCTCTGGCCGGCTTGACGGATGAAATAGTTCTCATCTTCGAATGTCATGAGACCCGAAATCGCCATCAGGCTCCGTTCGGTAAACTTTACCCGGTGCTCACCGCTCGTGACATACAGGCCGTCGTTTTGAGTATATAGTTTCTGTGGCTCCAGCGATGACCGTTCGCCGGTGTTGAGCACCAACGTAATGGGGTCGCTCAAAATCACGTCAAAAACAAACAGTGCCGTGTCTTCATAGGGGAAATAAACTTTTTCCGTAAAATTGTCCCTGTCTTGAAATAAAAAATAACCGCCGTCATCCTTACGGATTGACGCGTGAAAAAAGTCGATGATTTTTTTGTTCCGGAACCGACCGCTTTTATTATGCCAGCAGCCGTTGGCATCGAGACGGAAGACGGCATTTTCCTTTGTAATGACAATTTCTGTGGGTGCATATCTTATGGTTTCTGAATCCGCGCTCATTTTTTACCGTTCCCGCCTGATCGATCACAGCAAAATTTAACCGGACATATCAAGCCACCTCATCGTCTAAAGCCATTATCCAGTCTCATTGAAAAAGTTCACGGTAGGCAGCCCGTTTTTCTTTCGGCCACCGTGGACAAATGGCCGGCTGGCCCTTCATTACCAACTGCAAACAGGCGTCACATTTGGTATTGCAGTTGAGAATCTTGCGATCATCGCCACGACGGGCTTTCTGCGGCCAGTGAGGGTCGACCCAGAGCATGCGCGCCAGACCGATAAGATCGGCCTTGTTATCACGTAATATGGCTTCGGCCCTGGCCGGGCTTGATATTCTGCCGGCGGCAATCACCGGCACCTTCACCGCCGCCTTGATGGCCTGGGCCAGCGCCACCATGTAGCCGGGACGGCGTGATTTTTTGACCACATCGGGCAAGAAAAAAGATTCATAGGTTCCACCCATGACCGAAAGGTATGCAACGCCGTTTCCCGCCAGCGCCGAAGCCAGAACCCCGGCGTCTGCTACTGTCAGGCCGCCGGGTAGCCACTCGTCGGCCAGAAGGCGATAGCCGACCGGAAAATCGCCCACCTTGTCTTTGACTCGTTTGAGTGTCTCGATCGGAAAACGAATGCGGTTTTCGATCGATCCGCCATAGGCATCGTTTCGCAAATTGGTCCTGGGCGAAACGAACTGGCTTAGCAGGTATCCGGTGCCACCGTGCAGCTCAACCAAATCGAATCCGGCCTTTTGGACTCTGTGGGCGGCACGCGCAAACTGCTTCTGAATCGTCGTAATCTCTTTTTTCAGCAATGCCCGGGGAGTATGTCCGAAAGCCGGTACATCTGAGGCAGACACCGGCTCGATTGAGCGGGCAAAGCGCCCGGCATGGTTGATCTGAAGCGCCGCGCGGCACCGCTGCTCTTTGATGGTTGCGGCGATTTTTGCCAGTCCACCGACATAACGGTCATGGTCACAGCGCAGAGTCCGAGAGGACCCGCTGCCGGCCGGTGTGATACTGGAATTCTCCACGACGATCATGGCCGCTCCGCTTTGAGCCATCATTCGGTAGTGTGCCTCCAGCAACGGCGACACCCTGCCGCCCTCTGCGGCATACCCCAGGTAAAGCGGCGCCATGGTGATCCGGTTCTTCAGACGCAGTCCGCCGATGCTCTTGGACTTGAACAAAGTCGGATAAGCTGGTTTTTTCATCGCCTCTCCTTTCCTTCATCGTCTCTCGTGCACTCCAAAACGTCTCATGGCTTCGATCCGGTTCAGTTGCTCACGGCAAAATTAATCCATCAGACATCGTCTCCCGTAACAATGCGCCGCATTTTTTTGATGTGGCTGCGACGTCGTTTTTCCGCCAACTGACGCTCTTTGGATGCCAGGGTCGGCCGCGTCTTCACCCTGCGTTTCGGTTTTTCAGCGGCCCGCCGGACCAGTTGAACAAGACGCTCGACCGCATCCTGACGGTTGCGTTCCTGAGTCCGATACCGCGAGGCATGAATGATAAGCACCCCCTCGGCGGTCACCCGCTTACCGGCCAGGCGAATCAGCCGTTCCCGAATCTCGAACGGAATAGAAGCGCTGTTCCGAATATCGAAGCGCAGCTGGACGGCCGTTGACACTTTGTTGACGTTTTGACCGCCGGGGCCCGAAGCGCGGACAAAATCCATGTGGATTTCGGTTTCATCGATGGCGATATCGGCTGTGACGGCAATCATGGGAAGGGCATCTCGAACTTAATCCACACAATGGAATTTTAATAAAAAATGTCCAGTGCCCTCACCACCGGTGGCGAGCGGTTCTTTGAGAAACGTTGCATGGACTCTTATTTTCACCAAGAATTTCTGTCCGGTGGCCGTACCTCTTGTCACTGTTCTGCAACCCGACCCCGTTCGGCATCTCCGGCAGCTGGGCGTGATCTGAAGACCCGCGTGTACCGCAGAGAACATCGGCGCCGGTTTACCTGCGCGTACCGATACCGCCGAGCAGACACCTTTCGATTTCCCGCGCCGCCCACTGCGGGTCCTGCCGACGCTGCCCTTCCATGTGATTTTCCTGAATAATTTCGGCATTCTGCCGGGCGGTGCGGTTGCCGGCAGCGGCCGCTTCGGCAATCAGCTGCCAGTCGCCGGATCCGGTAAAAAGTTGAAAAGCGACAAACAGTTCCGGGAAAAACTCCTTTCCCAAGCCATCGAAGAAAGCCACGAAAAGTCCCAAGGCGGCTGCATCCCTTTGGTTCACGATATGGTACAGCGGACCTTTTTCACCGGTATCGGCCAGAAGATCTTTTATCGCACGGGCCGCGAGCTCAACCGGTGTGTGGGGATAGGCGGCAATGATCTCACGCCACTTGTCGCGGTCGAAAACCGTGTCTTCTCTCTCACCGATTTCATGATAGATGTAGGTTTGGCTTTGTACGGCCAGGATTCTGTCCAGGTTGCGCTGCAGCTCGACATTGGGCGGATTCTTCATACCACAATGAAACAAAGCGAATTTGAGGGCTGGACGACCCGACTTTTTGATGTAAAAAATCTTGTCCCACAAGAAGAGCTGTGCCGCCTCCCGTCGCAGGATGATACCGTCGTCCTGGGAAAGAGCCGGGATGGTCAGCAGATCGCGCGCCAGCTCGCGCCCGAGGGTGTAAACGGTGTGGCCGTCAACCTTCGACGTTTGCTCGAGTCGGGCCAGCAGAAAGGTCGGCTTCAGGCTGTGGGCATAACCGGCACCGTAATACAGGCCGCGGGGTTCGAGAACGGCGTTTATACTAGAGGTGTCGAAAAGATCGAACCGTCGGCCGCCGATGGCAAGGTCAGCCGGCTTCATGTCGACCAATTTTTCCCACCTGTTTTCTCTGGCGTCGATCCAATCCAGAATTTCGGCGGAATCCTTTTCGACCCAAGGGGGCAGCCGGTTTTCCCACTTGTAGAGATCCCTCAACCGCAAGGCCAGACCGCATATGGAATAGAGTCCTGCGTGCTGCGCATCTGAAATGTCGCAGTTATGCCGCACCTGCCGGGTGATGTCATCTAAATTAAACATTTTTTTGACATTTATTAAATCTAAACTGATCGGTTGCCTGGTTACCCACAGTCCAAAAGTCACAACCAATGGATACGGTATACCCTTTATTTTTGCGTGAACCCTTAGCCGTCGTTTTGGATCCGTTTCTTCATGATTTCACGACATATGACCAGCTTCTGCACATCCTGAGTTCCTTCGGCCAGCGATACGGCCCAGGCGTCCATGGGGAATTTGTGCACCGGGTGTTCGCGCACAACCGATGCGGCACCAAACAGGTCGGCCGCCCATGGGCATACCTCCTTGGCAATCTCAACCGACAGGTACTTGGCCAAGGAGGCCTCGAACCTGAAATCAGTCCCGCTGTCCATAGCCGAAGCGGCGTGATAGACCATCAACCGGGCGGCCTCGAGACGCGCATAGTAATCGGCGATCTCGAAGGCCTTGGACTGGAACTCGGCAATCGGTCTGCCGAAAACCGTGCGGCTCCTTGCCCGCTGCACAGCCAAATCAAAAGCCCCTGCCGCGGTTCCCAGGGCCAGGCCGCTGATGGGAATCCGGCTGTTTGTGAAAACCGTCAGCGTTTGCTGGAGGCCTTTCCCCTGATTTCCCATTAGGTGGTCATCGGGAACAAAGACCTGATCAAATTCGATCCGCGACAAATCGGATGGGATCCAGACCTGTTTGTTGAGTTTTTTACGGCTGATCCCCTCCGAATCCAACTCGACCAAGAACATCGATATCCGCCGGTTGCGCGGGGCCTCCGGTTCGGTTACCGCCGTGACAACGGCCAGATCGCTGACCAGTCCGTTGGTCGTGTATGCTTTGGAACCGTTCAAGACCCAGCCGCCGTTCGTCTTTTCGGCGGACATGGCGATGCCGGCCGCATCGCTACCGGCCAGATTCTCGGTATTGCCGAAGCAGATCAGGTTTTCGCCCTTGACGGCTGCCGCCCCGAAACGTTCTATCTGCCCGTCGGTACCGAATAGATTGAGTGCCGTCAATCCGAGGTCGGAGACGATCAACACGGCAACCGCAACCCCTGGCGACAGTTTTGCAATCCGCTCGAGGATCAAGGTCTCACGCAACCCGGGTCGTTTGACCAGACGTTCGTCCTGCCAGCGGTATCCATACCATCCAGCGCTCCCCATCAGCTGGAAAAAGCTTCGTGGAACAATTCCCTCCCGGTACCAGGTCGGCAGGTTCGACGATACCTTTTCCTTGAGAAACACATCGAAATCTTTCAACTCTGCCGCGAGCTCTGCGGGAATCGAAAAGTCCATCACGCCTCCGCTGGGTGCGCTGCCGATGGGAATGAAACTGTAGCAGATAAATCCGCTATCCAATAGGTATCAGGATTTGAAATAAAATCCATGTTAATAATGAGGTTTTTTGCGGTGCCGTCAAGTCCTTAAGCCGCATCCGCACCGGGCAGGCCGTCTTACTAGCTTAGGGCCGCAACGAATATTTGGAAATATATGATAAAAGAGATGAGGGGAATAATGTGCAAGAGATATAAAAAAAAGGTGGCCGTTCACAGGGTTGCAGAGTCCGATGCGCTTCAAACCACCTAATTGTAAGCGTTTACAGGGTGCCGCAGATGCAAGGCGCCGGGTGCGCAGACGTACTTTTGTACTTCAAGTGCCCGACAACAAAGCAGATGCGGTGCCCTGTGAACGCTTACAAAAAAAGTTAATCGATCGATGCCCTTTCCAGCAGCTTATCTTCTTCGAGAAGCCGTCCGGCACCTAGTACCGCTGTCGAAAGAGGATCCGCGGCGATTTTCACATTAAGGCAGAGTTGTGTCCCCAAGTAGCGTCCGAGATTTCTGAGCATGGCCACCCCACCGGTTAAAGTGATGCCCCTGTCGATGACATCCGCCGATAGCTCGGGGGGGATATTTTCCAGCACGGTTTTTATCTGGTGGGCGACAGAGTCGATCTGGCCGGACATTGACCTCCAAATTTCCTGTGTCGGGATGGTCAAGATTTTGGGGATTCCGGTGTGCGGGTCGCGGCCCCTTATTTCTATTTCCTCATTCGGTTGATCCGAATCGCTGAAGCAGCTGATCTGCGCCTTTATATTCTCGGCCGTGTGCTCGCCCACCAGCAGATCGTAAGAATTCTTGAGGTGTTGGCTGATGGTAAAATCCATTTGGTCGCCCGAGGATTGGGTCGACTGGCATTGGACGATCCCTAGCAGCGATATGGCCGCCGCTTCTGTCTTTCCAGCCCCGATATCGACGATCATGCTGCAGGTAGCATCTGTGACCGGCATCCCGGCGCCGATGGCGGTAGCAATGGGGCCACTGACCAGAGGAGCTTCCCGAGCGCCCACCATTTCGGCGGTTTCCCTGATGGCACGCTTTTCAACCTCGGTTATGGCGTGCGGCACGGCAAAGACAATTCTTGGCTTGACGAATTTATATCGGCTGTGGACTTTGCGAATAAAAAACTTGAGCAGGGCGGCGATTGCTTCGAAGTCGGCGATGACGCCTTCGCGAATGGGGCGTATAAGGGTTATATCGGCCGGTGTCTTGCCCTGCATCTCTTTGGCTTCCAAACCAAAAGCGATCGCTTTGCTTCTCGACTCGCTGATTGTTCGAACGGCGACGATCGACGGTTCGTTTAATACGATCCCCTTTCCCTTGACGTAGATGCGCGTGTTGGCAGTGCCCAGATCCACGGCAAAATCACTCGAAAAAACGCCCATGATTCCATTGAGTTTCATGTTTCTGCACCCCAACCTTTCCGCATTGACCCGTCAGGACTCGACTAAGGGTGCTATTTTCCCACAAATCTGATAAAAATGAAAGATGAGAATATCTGTCCTCGTTATATTGATCGTGTTTGCAGCAGTCCGCTGCACAAGTGATGAAGACCGTCAGAGCAACGGCGGATTCGACAGCGGTCAGTTGCGGATCGTTATGCGATGGGCCGGAGATGATTTTGCGTCTCAGCACCAATTGGCCGTCAGGGATGAAATTGCGAGCACCATCGCCGAAAGCGGCAGAGGCATCATCTTGCGGACCGGAACCGGGATGGGCTGGATGGACATCATTGTCGAAGCTCGTGAAGATGACGCCCGCACGGTAATCGAAGCGATCGTGAAAAAACATGCAAAAGGCTTCGTCTTCAGCATTGAAAAGCAGTGACGCCGAATCGGCGGGGGACCATCTAGTACCTAAACACGCATGGCCCTGGACACCCCGGCGCATAAAAATGACGCGCTTATTCTTCCGGCATTGGTTCGCCCTTTTCGTTCCAACCTCGGGCCCGGTAGTAGTCTCCAAGAAGCTGTTCCATCTGTTCGGTTGTGATCACCTTACCGGTTTCGGGCAAAGGCTCACGGTGGAAACGCTCGGGTATCCGATCGTCTGCGGGGCGCAGTCCTTCGCGGATGTTGAAGCGCCGGGCGGCATCGGTCACGTCGGCGGCAAGGCGCCGCATTGCCGCCGCATCGAGCCGAAGACCGGTAATCGCCCCGATGATCGTTGAGAGCTCTTCCCACTGGTAAAGGTCTCGGTAGAACCGGCACAGGATCAGCGTGTCGAAGATCGTCAGGCGGTCTTCCCACTCGGTAAAGATTTCGGCTTTGCCATCGATCTGGTCCGGGTCGACGAGTCCGGAAAGCTCCGGTTTGTAAAAAGTGGCCCGCAGATGGCAGGCCCCCCGGTCCGATGAACCGTACGCCAGGCCCATGCCCTTCAGGATCCGGGGATCATAGCCGGCTGGCTCCAACCCCTTGACATGGATGGCCTGTTCTTCCATACGCCATTCTCTTGCTGCGAATCGGATGCCCTGTGCCAAAACATCACCGATCCCCCGGCGGTATGCGATATCTTCCAAAAGCTGCGCGATCCCGTCCACTTTGCCATAATCGATATCGTACGTCAGCCGTTCCTGGTGCACCGCTTCAATGGTGAAGGCGGCAAGGTTTCCCGCCGTGATCGTGTCCATCCCGAGACGGTCGCAAACGTCATTTAAGAAAACGATCTCCTCGATGTCGCAAACCTCGCACAGCCCGCCAAAAGCATAAATGGTCTCATACTCCGGCCCCTCGACTTTGAGGCCCTTGTGGCGGCCGGCTTTGACAACGGACAGTCGACCGCAGGCCATGAAGCACTTCAAACACGCATGCGGCTTTACCTCGCAGCGCTCATGCAGGGCATCTGCGTTGAATCCATGTCGGTTCTCGGATCTGCCTTTGTGCCAATACCGTGTAGGGAAACCACCGACATCGTTCATGATGTCCACCAGCATGGGGGTGCCCTTGGTTTTATAGGCCTTTACACCGGGGTTGTCTTTATTGCGCCGGGCGAATTCACGGCAGAAGTCGACCAGTTGATCCGCATCGGCCCATTCTTTTTTACGGTCGCCGTGAAAAGCCACCGCCTTTATCATTTTGGAGCCCATCACGGCGCCCACGCCGGTGCGGCCGGCGCTGCGCCAGTAGTCGTTTTCAATGACGGCAAAACAGACCCGGTTTTCGCCGGCCGGCCCGATGGTCACCACACCACATTTTTTGACCCCCGGACGCATTTCCCGGATGTTTTGTTTAACGGCGTCTTCGGTGGCAAACGTGTCCCGACCCCACAGGTCGACGGCCGAATGAAATTCGACCGTTTCCGCAGTGATTTCCAGCCAGACAGGATGCTCAGCCGCCCCGTGAATGATCACCGCATCATATCCGGTGGACGCCATATGCTCAGCGACGGTGCCGCCGGCATAAGATTCAGAGAAGAAACCGGTCTGCGGAGACTTGGTGTAGACACCGTGCCGGCAGGAACCCCACACCGAACTGCCGTTCACCGGTCCGGTCGCGAAGATGAGCCGGTTGTCGGGCCCCAGGGGATCCACCTGAACTGGATTGTGAGCCAGCAGCAGAAAACTCGCCAAGCCCTTTCCCCCCAGGCACTTTTTCAGCAGGTCGTCTTCGATTGGCTGAACGGTGAATGTCTTTTCACCCACGTCTATAAAAAGAAGTCGATTGTAAAATCCCTTCATGACTGATCCTCTTTTTCTGAATTACAACATCACGGCCCTACGGACAGCCACGGTGCATGAAAACTCTATTTTCGTTATATGAAGGTTGTGTCAGTTGAGTCGGTTAGGTCAGTTTTGTCAGTTAAAGGGTATTATCGATTTTATCGATTAAACGCTTATGCCGCCTCTTGGGGCATCACGATGCATGAAAACGATGCGCCGGAGTCCGGATGAGCGGTTGCGAACAGCGGCTGACTGTCTGAGTCGCTATGGGGTCTTAGGCCGGACCCAACGCCAAAGCTGCATGGAAGGAGCAAACTTTAAGGAACAAACCACACTCTTTTTTGAAGACGGGCCTGGTCCGGTCTTAGAGCCCGTTGGCTGCGAGTTTCAGCCGTCTTTCGAAATCGTTCATCCGGGCGGAGGTGCCTACCTTATTCGGTTGTGTCCGTTGAGCCCGTTAGGCCTGTTGAGCCGGTTATGTTTGGCTAGAGATGTAACCCAAATTCTATTTTCGAACTAAGAATCTTCGCAACTACCGCCATGGCCGATTGCTCTGCGGGGCACCGGCCAGGTGGTACGCCGGCAGGAAAACCGTCCGACGAATGCTGTCCACCCTCCCACGGCACACCGGCCGGCCGGCGGACAAGCGGCACATATCTCTATATTCCCAGGTAAGCGGTCTTGATGTGCGGGTCCTGCAGCAGCTCTTTGGCCGTTCCTTCCATGGCAATCCGACCGTGCTCCAGCACATATCCACGATCGCTCAAACCGAGAGAATTTTTCACGTCCTGTTCCACCAGCAGCACCGTTGTTCCCTGATCCGCAACCTTGCGAACGGTTTCAAATATATTCCTGATCAGAATCGGCGCCAGGCCGAGTGACGGCTCGTCGAGCATCAACAGTTTGGGCCGGGCCATCAACCCCCTTCCGATGGCGACCATCTGCTGCTCTCCACCCGAAAGGGTCATGGCCAACTGTGACTCCCTCTCTTTGAGCCGGGGCAGCAGGCCCAAAACCTCTTGGAGGGTTTTTTCCTTTTGCCGGTCGGCGCGGCTGTTGTATGCACCCACGATCAGGTTGTCCTTAACGGTCATGAGCGTAAAAAGCCGGCGCCCCTCGGGCACCTGCACGATGCCGCGCTCGACAATCTTTTCGGGCGGCTGGTCGTGGGTGGGAAAACCTTCGAAAAGGATTTCGCCCCGGGCCGGCGTCATCAAGCCGGAAATAGTTTTGAGCAGGGTCGATTTGCCGGCGCCGTTGCTGCCGATGATGCTGACCACCTCGCCTTCCTCGACCTTGAGGGACAGGTCGAAAACCACCTGCACATCGCCATAAAAGACGTCGATGTTCTTCAGCTCAAGAAACGGCATATTCTTCCCCCAGATAGGCCTTTATCACGTTCTCGTCGGCCGCGACCTGTTGCGGCAATCCCTCGGCGATCTTCTGGCCGAATTGAATGACGACGACCCGGTCGGAAAGGGCCATGATGGCGCGCATGATGTGTTCGATGACAAAGATGGTGACGCCCTGTTCGCGCAACCGACGGATAATGGACACCATATCGTCCACTTCAGACGGCCGCAGGCCGGCCATCACCTCGTCGAGCAGCAGCAGTTTGGGTTCGGTCGCCAGCGCCCGGGCAATTTCAAGCCGTTTGCGGTCGGCGATGGTCAGGTTGCCGGCTCGCGTATCCTTGCGATCCTCGAAATTCAGATATTCCAACACCCCTAATGCCCTTTCGCGGGCCTCGCTTGTTTTATCGGTGATAGCGAACGCTCCCACCATCACGTTGTAGAGGACACTCTTGGAGGCAAAGGGCTTAACGATCTGAAAGGTCCGGGCCAGCCCATACTTGCAGAGGTCCCACGGCTTGCGCCCGCTGATCTCCTCGCTGCGAAAATAGATGTGCCCCTTGGTCGGCGGGAAGACACCCGCGACGCAGTTGAACACCGTCGATTTACCGGCACCATTGGGACCGATCAACCCCAGGATCTCGCCTTCTTCGATATCGAGGTCCAGGCTGTCGACGGCGCGCAACCCGCCGAAGTCCTTGGTCAGGTGCTGCACTTCGAGAATCTTCATCTGTTAGGTCTCCATGGCTTTTGACGCCAAAAGCCGTGCCTGCAACCTGTTATAGATCCGGGTCAACGGTTCCTGCAGTCCCCGCGGTTGAAAAAGCATCACCAGGATCAGCACGACCCCGAATATGATCAGGTGCATCCCGGGCAAGGTATCGCCGAAGTAAATCCGTGAAAAATCGCTGACCGGTCGCAACAACAGGGCCCCGAGCACCGGACCGGCGATCGATCCGCGCCCGCCGATCAGGGCGATAAAGGCAATTTCAAAGGACAGGTCCAACGAAATGATGCTCTTGGGATGGATATAGAGGGTGAACTGGGCGTAAAAGGTACCGGCCAGAGCCGTGAGAAAGGAGCTCATCGCCATGGCGATGAGTTTGGTGCGGGCCACGTTGATGCCCAGGGCCATGGCGGCTTCCGGTTCCTCTCCTCCGGCGTTGAGCAGGTAGCCGAGCTTGGAGCGTGAAATGAACCAGGTGAACGCCAGCACCCCCGACAGCATGACCAGGATGATGTAGTAGTAGGGGACCTTGCTGATGAACATGAAACTATAGAGGCCGGTCTCGAGCGGCGGAATCTGCAAACCGCGGGGACCGTTCAGCACGAATGGGCCCAGGCGATCGATATTTTCCACCATCACCCGCAAGCCTTCGGCGAAGGCGATTGTCGCCAGGGCAAAGTAGGCTCCGCGCATTTTCAAGGTCGGCAATCCGATGATGATGCCGACGATCGTGGCCAGCAATCCACCGATCAGCATGCCGATCCAGGGACTGATGCCGTATTGCAGCCAGAGGACGGTCGAGGTATAGGCACCGATACCGACGAAGGCGGCATGCCCCAGAGGCAGCACGCCGGCGAAACCTCCGACCAGGTTCCAGCTCGAGGTGAGATAGGCATACAACCAGAGCAGGACCAGGATGTGAAGATAGGTGGCACTGTGAACCACCAACGGCAGGCCGAAAGCGACGATCACAACTCCTGCCAGGGCAATGGTGTTGAATTTTTCTCTCGTCATGCCGTTCGCCTTTTTCTTGGGATACAAGTTTACCAGTCGTATTTCATTCCGAACAACCCGGATGGCTTCACGAACAGGAACAACAGGAACAAACCGTAAACGATGGCCTCGGTCCAGGTGGCTGTCATGAACTGGGGCGCGACCGACTCGATCAGTCCGACAATGATGCCGCCCAGGATCGCACCGCCGATGCTGCCCAACCCGCCCAGGACCACGATGATGAACCCCTTGATGTCGAAAAGAACACCGACGGTGGGAAAAATGTTGTAAAACGGCACCAGTGTGACGGCGGCGATGCCCGCCGTGGCCGTTCCGATTCCGAAAGCCACATTGTAGACCTTGTACTGGTTTATCCCCATCAGACTGGCCGCTTCCCTATCCAGGCTGGTCGCCCGGATCGCCCGCCCCATGCGGGTCTTTTGAAAAAACAGGTAGATGAGGGAGGCCGTGAGGATGGCGGTCACGAAACCCCACAGCTTCGGCACGGAGATCAACATTTGACCGAGCTCCAGCATTTTGCCCTGCAGGGGATTGCCCTGTATGCTGCGGTACTGGGGACCGAAAATCAGCAGGGTCAAGTTGTCCAGAACGTACCACAGGCCGGTGGTGACGATGATGACCGTGATCGGCTCCCGAACGTTCTTTTCAGCCTTGAAGATCGGCTTGATAAGGATGTCCTGCAGGTAGTAACCAAACAGAAACATGACAGGAATGACGAACACCAGCGCCAGATAAGGATGCAGACCGCTCAGCACGACCGTCCAATAGGCCACGTACATTCCGACCATCAGCAGCGACCCGTGTGCAAAGTTGATGACTTTAAGCACCCCGAAAATGACGGTCAGGCCCAAAGCGGTCAACCCGTAAATGGACCCCATCAGAATGCCGTTGATGGCATCTTCCAGTATATACATCATGAGGGTCTCCTGCCCTGAGGAAAAATCCGACCGGAAGGCGGAAAGACGTTTTATGTCCGCCTCCCGATCGCCTGTTAAGTCTATCGATTCATAAATTCGATAACGAATTTATTTACTCAGGACTAAGGCATGGGAAATACCGGTGTGTATCCGGCGCGCCGGGCTCCTTTGGGCCATACCGTGATGCGTTCCAATCCGTTGCCCAGGTCGTTGATCTGAACGATCGACAGGGCCGCATGTTTGTTCTGGCCGGTGGCGTCGAACTCGATCGCATCGTAGGAGGCGATCATGGCCGGACCGCTGCGCAAGTTGGTTTTCGCCAAGGCTTCGCGGATCTTCACCGGATCGGTAGAACCGGCGCGTTCCAAGGCATCCTTGATCACGTACATGGCGATGTAGGCGTCCACCGACTCACCGGCCAGGTTGTAACCGTAGCGGGCTTTGAATTTTTCGTTGATCTCCTTGACACCGGGTTTGTTGACGTCTGTCTCCCACTCGACGATGTCGAAGAGATAGCGGGCGTTGCTGCCGGTGGCCTTCAAAAAGGACGGGTCGGCATGCCCGCCGCCGCTGGCAATGATCGCCTTGGGTTTGACCTTGTAGTCGGCCAGGGTGTTGGTGAGCAAGATGGCGTCGGCTGCGTTGGATACCAGCATCAGCACATCAGGCCTTGCCCGGCGGATCTTCTGCACCACCGGACTCAGATCCGTAGTTGTTGACGGATAGGGCTCATCAAGCACGATCTTGTAACCGTTTTTCTCGGCCAAGGCCCGCCACTGGCTGGCAAACCCTTTGCCCCAGTCCCCGTTTTCGTAAACGAATGCCAGCGTTTTGATCTCGGTCTTGAACTCCTCCTGCATGTCTTTCAGGAAAGCGAACTGGTCCCGGGTCCACCAGCTGTCCTTGGCGGCAATCCGGAAGACGGTCTTGAAGCCCTGCTCGGTGATCTTGTCGGCCACCGACACCGGCACCACAAACGGAATTCCGTATCGCTCGGCCACGGCGGTCGTCGGATAGGTGACGGCGGAATTCCAGCAGCCGGTCAGGATGTGAACCTTCTCGGTGTTGATCATGCGCTCGGCCTCCGACACCCCTTTTTCCGGTTTGGACTCGGAATCCGCGTAGAGCATCTCCAGCTTGGCCCCTCCGAGGGATTTGATGCCGCCGGCGGCATTGATCTCTTCGACCGCCATTTCACGGGCATTCCGCCCCTGCTGCCCGACCGACGCCGAGGGACCGGAAAGAGGAATGATGTTACCGATCCGGACCACCTCATCCGCAGCCTGCAGGCTGGCGCCGGTACCGAGCATCAGCACGGCAACCGCCACCGCCAAGCACAGTTTTACGTTGAGTAACACGCTTTTACTTCTTTTCATGGGTTCGTCTCCTCTTTAATTGTTAAACGCTCATGACCCTGGTTCGGGCCGCCACGGTGCATGAAATTTATGGGTTCTTCCGTTTCAGCGTCTGTCATGCCCCCGATGGGAGCCGGCTGTGGCTTCGGTTGAAGCAGGCGCAGCTGTTTGAGGCGATTAGCGGACCTTGCCCCATCGCCTACGAACACACACGCTGAACGCTTCCGAGGCTTTCAACCGGTAGCGACCTTTTTTTAAAACCGGGCCGGCGATGGGGTTAGATCCGCTTGACGCCGAGTTCTGCACCGTATGAAATCGAAGCCACAGCCGGCGGCGCACTTCACCACGGGTGCTGGAAGCAAAAGTACGCAACGCCTTACCCAGTGTTATTTTCGTATTAACCAAGCAGAGATCGGTTAAGTTCTAAACCAAATCCTTCGGCCAGCCGGTCATTTCGTCAGGCCGGCCAGTCCGTCTTCCAGAATGGCAAGTCCTCGCTCAAGCTGTTCATCGGTAATCACAAGGGGCATCAGCAGCCGAACAACGTTGCCGTAACTGCCGCAGGAGAGCAGCAGCAAGCCTTTTTCACGGCAAGCGCCAACCAAGGCCTTGGCCTTATCGGCAGCCGGCAGTTTTGATTCACGGTCTTTGACCAGTTCCATGGCCAGCATGGGCCCGATGCCTCGAACGTCTCCTATAAGCTCGTAACGGTCCTTAAACGCGTCCAAACGGCTGCGGAGTTTGAGTCCCAGTTCCCGGGATTTTTGCAGGAGGTGTTCGGTTTCGAAGACGTCCAGAACTGCCAGGGCGGCGCTGCAACAGACCGGGTTGCCGCCGTAGGTCCCGCCGATTCCGCCGGCATGAACGGAATCCATGATCTCTTTCCGGCCGACGACGGCGCTCAGAGGCATACCCGCCGCCAAACTTTTGGCCACCGTGGTGATATCGGCTTCGACGCCCCAGTGTTCCATGGCGAACATGGTGCCGGTGCGGCCGATGCCGGTCTGAATTTCATCGGCAATAAACAGGACGCCGCTATCTTCGCAGATTTTTTTCAATTTGGGGAAATATTCCGGCGGGGGAGTGATAAAGCCCCCCTCGCCCTGTATCGGTTCGACAATGACGGCCGCGGTAACTTCGGGGGCTACATGGGAAATGAAAAAATCCTCTAGATGATCGGCACAGGCGACCGCACAGCCTGGATAGGTGAGGTTGAACGGGCAGCGGTAGCAATAGGCAAAGGGCATGCGGTATATTTCCGGCACAAACGGTCCGAAGCCGTACTTGTAGGGCTTGACTTTGCTCGTCAGCGTCATGCCCAGGTAAGTGCGCCCGTGAAAGGCATTTTCAAATGCGATGATCGCCTGTCGCCCGGTATGGTACCGTGCGATCTTCACGGCGTTTTCAACGGCCTCGGCACCGCTGTTGGTCAGCATGACCGATTTCTCGAAAGCGCCGGGAACGATATCACAAAGCCTCTGTGCCAGCCGCACCGCCGGTTCGTATGGCAGAACCATGAAGCAGGTGTGCGTAAATTTTTCCGCCTGTTCTTTGATCGCCGCCACCACTCGGGGATGCGAATGACCGACGTTCATCACGGCGATTCCGCCGGTGAAATCGATGTATTCCCTGCCCTCCACATCATAGATCATGGCGCCGCTGGCCTTGTCGACATAACAGCCGGTAGCACTTGCAAACCCTTTTGCCATGACCTTTTCCCGCAAGGTGCTCAATGACTCGGCAATGGGTAACGTTTTCATCGTTTCTCCTCTGATTCGGGGTTGCTGAAAAAGGTGACAGCGATCGAACATTCATAAAGTTCCCGCCGCCGGAAACGCAGTTTAACGCCTTTGGTCGAATCGATTTCCTTACGACATAAAAAAAGCCGGTTCACTGGTCATCCTCGCAAAATTGAGGTTGGCCGCCGCTCAGACCTTTGTAATGCGCTATACCCCAAGAGCCCCACAGAAAGCAAGCGGCAGCGACGCTCTCCACTGGAAACCGTTACCTCCGATAGTGTCGCAGACGAATTTCAATCGGTTTGATGGGTTCTGGTAGGTCATCCAACTTTTTTAACAGTTTGTAAAGCGTATCGACAGACGGTGACGGTCACCTTCCGTCAGCACGCCGATATCGTGTGCCAGTGAATGCCGCCTCCAGTCGCCTTAAGCTATTCGCTGCCTTCTTTTTTTCGCCCGCCTTCTGGGCCCGAGGAGTTTAATCTGGCCTCCGATACGCCGGACTGATTTTGGGATCGACTACGGTCGGCAAACAAGCGTACCAGATAAGACGCCAGCCAGGTGATCAGAAGGCTGATTACCGCCAGAATGCCTAAAAACAAAACGATCTTATGAGTGGCGTGTTCGGCCCAGTCGATTCTTTCACCCGCAAAATAGCCGACCCCGACAAACAGCATCACCTGCAGGGCAACGGAAAGCCCATCAACGAAAAGAAACCGTTTCCAGGGATAATGGGCCGCCCCGGCGGCGATGTATGCCACGGCACGGAAGCCGAAAGTAAAGCGGGCCAAAAACAGCGTCCAACCGCCACGAACGGCAAAAGTCTTCCGGTAGGACTCCAAACGATGGGCACCGCCGATTCGCTTAAGAAACGCCGCAACCGCCGGGCGGGTGAAGAACCAGTGAGAAACGGCAAAAAGAAGGGCGTCGCCGGCTATAATCGCCAGATACCACAGAGTGAGGCTGGCGGCCGGCGGTGTGACCCGTTTGAAGATGGCATACCCGCCGGCCATCAAAATGGGATTTTCGGGCAGCGGCAGCCCAAGCCCACCTAAAAAAAGCGTCAGGGCTATTGCCCAGAATACCGATTCGATGTTCATCTCACGTAACTGGCCATGGGACGTGCCGAATACAAGATACCGGATATGCCTCCGTGGTCTCTTTCAACCTGTCGCACCGAAAGTCGATACGGCTATAGACTCCGATTCGTGACCCCGCATACCACAGAAGCAAAGTTGAAAAAACATATATTTTCGGAGCCAGCCCGCGTTCCGTCAATTCCGGATAAGGCCATAAAAATCACCCCGGAATTTATTTGTCCCCGCGAAAAGACCTGCAAATATCGCCCTGCAAACAGCCGTTTGATGTCCGGCGAAACCACCCGGGAAACCCTTCACCGGGATACCGCTCGCGCTCACGCGTTTTATATTGGCAATGTTATTGCATGATTTTGCACAACAATTTGTTTACGTGTATAATACATCATTATTCAGATCGCGTGTGCTCGACAAAGTGCAACGCGATCGGGCCCTTGGAAAAGGTCGCCCAAGGGTGGGGCGGTGCCGGATTAACCGGCTGAAATCCTTGGCGACAGTACGTTACAGAGATCCATGATAATGGAGAAGCCGGTCCGAGGGTCCTTGTTTGCCGTCGTTTGTCGGCCGTTTTAAGTGGTTGAGGTGTGGTGTGAAGTGCCATACCCCTGTGGAAATTGGGATAGAGTATTTGGGAAACACTTTACCGTCGGCTGCATACCAACTTAAATAAGTGAAGAATCCACCCAAGATATTCAGCAAAATCAACACAGCCATTCCACTGCCGTGCCATCCTAAGGTATTAATCAAGCTCAACCGCCTTTGTGACAGCGGCACTGCGGCCTCCCGGGATATAACCCGACTATCGACAATGGACCCCGCCCTGACGATAAAAATCATGCGGTTGTATGGCGGCGGAGACCCGAAGACCTCCAGTTTGAATGCTATCGAGCAGGTCGTGTCTCAATTGGGCCCGGGAACCATCAAAAATGTGGCCCTTTTCTGTCTGAGCAATCCCTTGTCGAATCCCTTGTTGTGGAAGACCGACGCCAATTTCAATCAGTTCTGGTACCATTCGTTGCGCTGTGCGGTTATTGCCCGATTGCTCGGCGAGAACCTATTTCCGGAGCTTGCGGATGATGCCTACATCGCCGGCTTGCTCCACGATGTCGGCAAACTGTTGCTCTGGTCCAATTTTAAAAAGGACTATGAGCCGCTTTTCATGAAGTCGGTTCAAACCGACAGCGCGCTTCCGGCCGAAAACGACAGTATCGGCACCAACCATTGCGAAGCCGGTTGGAACGTCGTTCGGACCCTGAAAACCAATCCTTTCGTGGCCGATGCGGTTTTGTATCACCACTTCACCCCCAAAGCTGTCGCAGACGCACTGCCTCTCGTAAAAATCATTTTTATCGCAAATACCGTTTGCTATCAGGGGAAAGCTGCGGATCACATCGATCTGATACAAACCCTGGGCGTCAGTCTACCGCCCGACCGACTCGACCGCATCCTCGTGGAAGCGAATAAACAAACCGACGCGCTTCTGGAAGATGTGGACCTGACCGCAGAAGCACTAGTAAAAGATCCGTCCCCTTCTAATAAGGAACAGGACGCCGCCGTGTACAGTATTTTCGGAGAATTCCGAAAACTGTCCGTCCAGCATCTCACCTTCGAGCACACGCAGACCGACAGCGGGGTGGCAGCAACGCAGAAGAACCTGCTGCAGGCTTTCAAAATTCTCTTTGATATCGCTGCGGCATTTTTTTTCACCTACGACCCGAACCGCGATGCTTTGATGGGCAAGCCCGCCGAATCGGACCCACTTCAGTGGCCCATCGGTCGGGTTGAACTGCCGGTTGCAACTGGCGGGAACCTGCCCGCACTGACGCTCAGTCACCGCCAGATTATAGATTCCTTCGGATATCTCACCAATGACCTGATCACGATCGCAGATGAGCAATTGGTCCGCCTGCTGAATACGGAAGGCATGTTGTGCCTGCCGCTGACTTATGACGGGCACTGGATCGGTGTCATCTGCGCCGGGATCGACGAACCGCAATTTCCCCTTCTGTGGGAACAGTTGGACCTCCTGAACAGTTTCGCCGCCCAGGCCGCAGCGCTCCTCGACAAAACTGAGGGCACCGAAGTCCGGCCGCCTTCTACTTGGGCGATGGGTGAACCATTCGATGACGAAGCAATCCATCGGGTTATCCACGAAGTCAACAACCCGCTTGGAATTGTAAAAAACTACCTGGCTGTTCTCTCCGAAAAGGTCGCAGGCCATCCCGAAGTGAAAGACGAAATTGCGCTGATCCGAGAAGAAATCGAAAGAATACCGGGTATTATTGCACAATTGTCAAAATCGCGCTATAAAACGGGTACCGACGATGTGGTTCTGGATATCAACGGTATCATTGAGGATCTGTCGAAATTGCTGACCAAGTCCGTTCTCGAACACGCTCACATTACGTTGAATTTTGAACCGGATCCGCACTTACCACCGTGTTCGGGAGACAAGGGCCATCTCAGCCAAGTGTTCATCAATCTGTTGAAAAATTCTGTAGAAGCCATGCCGGAAGGCGGCCGTATTTATATGACCACCGCCTACGAGCCGGACAAAACGGGTGCCGGCGACGGTGACATCGTCATCACCATCCGCGACGATGGTCCCGGCATATCGGCGGAAACCCTTGCCCGTCTCTTCGAACCCGGCTGGAGTTCCAAGGGCCCGGAGCATTCAGGGCTCGGTCTGTCGATCAGCAAAGACATTATCGACAGCCACAATGGTACGATCAGTTGTGAGAGCCGCAAGGACAAAGGAACGACTTTCCGGATCACGTTACCGGTTTCAGGTCGTAACATCCCGGAGTGAGGTCAATATGAGCGAACGCGCCGCGATCTTCGTCGTGGATGACGAGAAGAGAATGTGCGAGAGCTTGAAAGCACTGCTGCAGCCCAAGGGATACGAAGTGACGGCATCAACATCCGGCACGGAGGCCCTCCAGATCATCGGCCAGAAAAACTATGATCTGTTTTTGCTAGATATCTGCATACCGGATCACGACGGATTCAGTTTGATGGAGCACATTCTCAACCGGCTGCCCGATACCCCGGTGATCATGATGACCGGAGAAGCATCCGTGGATTCCGCCGTCAAGGCCCTGCGCGAGGGTGCCTACGACTACCTGAAAAAACCATTCGAAACCGAAGAGCTGGTCAAAACGATCGACAATGCCCTGCGGCAGAAAATCCTCCAGGAAATCAACCAGGAAATGGAAGATCGACTGCGCGCCTCTGAAAAACGCTTCCGCTTCATGGTGCAAAATTCTCCGGATATGATCTACACCCTGGATGCCCGCGGCCGTTTTACCTTTATCAACAATGCTGCCGAAAAGCTCTTCGGCTACCGCTCGACCGACTTGGTAGGGAGATCCTACCAAACGATGCTATATGAAACCGACCTTGACAAAGCCTGCTGGCGATTCAACGAAAGGCGCACCGGCAAGCGGGCGACTACCGCTTTTGAGGTGCGCCTGAAACCCGGTCCCCGCAAAGAATCCGAAATCGGGCGGCTGAGTGACTTTGCCGTCGCCGAGTTGAATGCCACGGGGGTATATCGCCGCGACGGCACTCGCAAAGAGCTGATCGGGACCTACGGCGTGGCGCGCGACAAGACCTTCCGCAAGATCCTGGAAACTCAGCTTCTGCAGGCCAAGAAAATCGAAGCCCTCGGCAATCTGGCCGGCGGAATCGCGCACGACTTTAACAACCTGCTCATGGGAATCCAGGGCATCGTCTCACTGATGCTTTTCAAAGTGGAAGCAGGCAACCCCTTCATAAGCCAGCTGAAAACGGTTGAACAGTATATACAGGACGGCGCCGGGCTGACGCGGCAGTTGCTGACCTTCGTCCGGGGCGGCGCCCTGGAAATCCAGCCCACCGATGTCAACACCCTGCTCCAAAAGCAAAACCAGTTGTTCGGCCGAACGCGCAAAGCCATCCGCATCACCGAGAAACTCGTCCCTAATGTTCTGCCGATCGAAGCCGACCCTTCCCAGATCGAACAGGTCCTCCTGAACATTTACGTCAACGCCGGACATGCCATGCCAGATGGCGGCGAGTTGCACGTGCAGAGCGAAAACATCCTCCTGACGGAAAAAAGTGTTATAACCCGTTCAACAAGCCTCAAGCCGGGGCGATACGTTAAAATTACGATTTCCGACACGGGTATCGGAATGGATGAATCGACCCTGCAGCGAATTTTCGACCCCTTCTTTACCACAAAAAAGCTCGGCAAAGGATCCGGGCTTGGTTTGTACAGCGCTTACGGCATCATTAAAAACCACGGCGGTCATATCCGGGTGGTCAGCAAAGAAAACAGCGGCACGACTTTCATGATTTACCTTCCGGCCACCGAGAAAAAAATCATTGCTTCCGTTATGTCCTCACCCAGGCAGGTATTGGGCCGGGAGACAATTCTGCTGGTCGACGATGAAGACAAGATCCGGGAGGTGTGCCGCGAGGGTCTCAAACTGCTCGGGTATTCGGTAGTGGTGGCTGAAAGCGGCGAACGAGCCATTGAGATTTACAAAAAAATGGCAAATGACATCGATATCGTCGTGCTGGACATGATCATGCCCGGTCTGAGCGGCAAGGAGACTTACCTGCACCTGAAACAAATCAACCCCGGCGTCCGTGTCCTGATTGCCAGCGGTTATTCGCTTGACAAAGACGGTGCCGACATCATGGATAGCGAACACTGTCCCATGATTCAAAAACCGTTCAGGATCGAAAAACTGTCGCTGAAAATTCAGGAAATGATGGCAAAATCCTCGACCTGATATCGCAGAAGCGAACCGATTGATCCCGGCTGAAGCCATTCCTCCCTAAATAAAACACGAAAATAGAATTTGGCTTGTCCAGATGTTGCGTACTTTTGTTTCCAACAACACATGATCCGCACCGCCGGCTGTTGCTCCGGTTTCATACGGCGCAGAACTCGGCGTCAAGCGGGCCTAACCCCATCGCGGGCCCGGTTTTGAAAAAATGGTCAGTGCCGGTTGAAAACCTCGAAAGCGTTCATCTTTTGTGTGCTATGGCGATGGGGCAAGGCCCGCTAAACGCCTCAAACAGCTGCGCCTGCTTCAACCGAAGCAACAGCCGGCTCACA
>CAWBCG010000042.1:0-12284 GCA_963787235.1 uncultured delta proteobacterium | reverse complement strand
CGAACGAAACGATTATAGAGGGGATGGGTGAACTTCATCTCGAGGTATATGTGGAGCGCATGCGGCGTGAGTACAACGCCGCCGTGGAAACCGGGCAACCGCAGGTCGCCTATCGTGAAACCATCACCCGCAGGGCCGATTTCAACTACACCCACAAGAAACAGACCGGTGGCGCCGGTCAGTACGGCCGGGTGGCCGGATACATAGAACCGGTCGAAGGCGAAGAGTTCGTCTTCGAAAATAAGGTGTTCGGCGGGGCCATTCCGACCCAGTTCATTCCAGCCTGTGAAAAAGGCTTTCGCGGATGTCTGAAAAAGGGACCAAAGATGGAATTTCCGGTTACCGGTATCAAGGTCGTACTTGACGATGGGGCTGCCCACTCGGTCGATTCATCCGAGATCGCCTTCATGGCGGCTGCGCGTTCCGCATTTATGGAAGCCTATCTAAAGGCCCATCCGGTTATCCACGAACCGATAATGAAAGTCGTGGTAGAAAGTCCGACCGAGTTTCAGGGGTCGGTCATGGGGTCACTGAACCAGCGCCGCGGCATGATTCTCGGCGCTCAGGACGAAGGCGTCATTTGTGTGATCGAGGCCCAGGTGCCGCTGGCGGAAATGTTCGGATACTCAACTGTTCTGCGTTCACTCACCCAGGGCAAAGCGCAATTTACGATGGAGTTTTCCACCTACAAGCAGTTGCCGCAGTCGATCACTGAAGAGCTTGCCAAAAAAGTGCTCGAAAGTAAGAAAGTGGCGTAGAGTCTATTGTTTGATTGTAAAGCGCCTTGTCGACCCAATGCGATTTTATACTTGCGATGCCGATGGAATACAAAATCAAGCAACTGGGAAAGCAGACGCATGGGGAAGAGATTGTGCGGCTCGAACCCAGGCGTATTCCCGGTGCCGGTGTCGTTTTGGCGAGCACCGCAGTGCGTCGCGTGGGTCACCGCAAAGTCACGGGTGCCGTTTCGGCCGACAAGCAGCAGTTGTTTGCGAAATCGAACCGGCTTGTCTACCTCAAGGAAAGGAGCCTGTACATGCTTAAAAACGACCTAATCCTGCGCAATCCGTTGCGGTTCATGCAAAAAGATCCCCAAAAAAGCCTTCTTCCGGTCGGTGGTTTCGGTGCCGTGTTGGCGAGGGCCGGAGTTGGGAAAACGGCTCTGCTGGTGCAAATATCTCTCAATTCCCTTTTGGAGGGCTGGAATGTCCTCCACATCAGCTTAGAAGACCCGGTGGAAAAGGTCAACCTGTGGTATACCGAGGTATTTAATCACATCGCACGGCAGTACAATGTCAAACCGGCAAACGAACTTTGGGATACTCTGTTGCCACACCGGTTTATCATGACCTTCCGGGTGGAGGGATTCAGCGTCCCCAAACTTGACGAGCGGCTAACGGATCTGATCGAGCAGAACATCTTTACGCCCCATGTCATTATCATCGACGGTCTACCTTTCGATCAAACCGTTCGCCTTCCATTGGTAGAACTGAAGGAACTGACCCAAAAACGAGGCTGTCACGCCTGGTTCACCGTACGCACCCACCGACACGAAATACCGGATCCCAAAGGTATACCGACCCAAATGGCCGGTCTGGTGGATCTTTTTGACGTGATTCTTTACCTTGAGCCGCAGGACAAAGACATTCATATCAGGGCGTTGAAAGGCCAGGAAAACGTCGGGGAACAAACCGGTCTGATTTTGGACCCAGCCACGATGCTGATCACTGAAACCGGATAGTTCTCTTCCAACGGATTAGACAGCTTCCATCACACGCGTGCATATATCGAGGGTGTTCGGCTTGTCCGCGCATCCGCCGTGATGGATGTCCAGCCAGGTTTCTTTCAGATACTCCCAAGATGAATTGCTGATAGAGGCGTGTCCTACCGTTAATTCCCACATACCCGTCTGCGAATCACGCAGCAACACATGCTTCTGGCGGCAATGTCGGCACTCGATCGTTTTGGCTTCCATACTTCGTCTCTCGGTGATCGTTGACCATAATAATTATACAGTTCAAAAAGATAAAAGCATGATTTGTGCCAGGGTATGCAATTTTAATTTTTACATTATATTCGTACGGTTAGTGAAAGAGAACGATGTCGTCGCTGGATGATATTATGGAATCGAGGAGTGAATTATATGAATAAAACTTCACATGTACGAAGGCCGCGGACCCGTTCGAAACAGGCAAACGCCGGGTATTAAGCCTTGTCATGAGCCGGGCACAGATATATATATCTCAAACTCAAGCTGGCGCCCTATCCGGTTTAGCAATACAGGCCAGTAGCTCTAATGGTAGAGCACCGGACTCCAAATCCGGGTGTTGGGGGTTCGAATCCCTCCTGGCCTGCCACGATAACAAGGGCTTACAGGCATCGAGTCTGTAAACCCTTGACATATCGTGCCGTTATAATGGCAACCTATGGTTTCATGGTTGAGCGGCTTTTTGGATCGGTCAATTATTTTCCCCCTCTCTGTTGTGTTGTAAAGACGACAATAACACAACATGTTGTAGAAAGCAAACAATACTTTTAAAATTCAAGCCCCTCTCGGCCTCGCATGCCGAGTTTTACCCATGCGGTCTTCTGCCGCGCTGGTGGTAATCGACAGCGCATCAGGCCTCCTCATTTAGCTACCCCTCAAACACCGATCACTCCTGCTCAAGGCAGCAGGTGCGCAACATGCTCGGCGATGGCCGGCGAGGCCGTCAACCCGGGTGACTCGATGCCGATCAGATTGACCAGACCCGGCATCCCTTTGGCAGATTCCTCCTGAATGATAAAATCCCTGACCGTATCGCCCGGTTTCTGCAACTTGGGGCGAATACCGGCATAGTCCGGTGTAAGATCCTCAAGCCGCAAACCTGTCAAGTAGCGCTGCGCCGCTGCAAAAAAATCATTCCGGTGTGCTGCGTCAACAGTGTAATCGTAGCTGCGCTGCGGGAGAAAAATGGTGTTGGGGCCCAATTTGACCCTTCCGCTCATGTCAATTGTGGCATGAATGCCCAACCCTTCATTGTTGGGCAGCGGGACCGGATAAATCAAGTGATTGATAGTCCCGGAAGCCGGCGCCACGCTGAAGTACTCCCCCTTCCAGAAAAACTGCTCATATTGGTGAGTGTGAACGTCGATCCCCGTACTGGCGGCGATCCGATCGGACTCCAAACCGGCACAATTGACCAGGTAACGGGTCGTAAATTTTTCCGTCTGTCCGTCGGGATAGCGCACGTGAACCCGGTAGCGCGGTCCGGCTAAGGGCTCGACCCTTTCAACAACGCACCGATAGACGAACTGGACGTTGTTTCTTTGGGCCTGTGCGACAAAATGGCGCATCAGACGGTGCGAGTGAATAATGCCTGTCGACGGAGAAAATAAGGCCGAAACCGCCCTAACGTTGGGTTCAATCCGGACCACCTGATCACCGCTCAGGTATTGCAGGTCTTCGACGCCATTGGCCCGCGCTTTGGCTTCGATCGATGCCAGGAAGTCTTCTTCGTTCTTATTGGTCGCTACGATGAGCTTGCCGCAATTTCGAAAGGGAATCCGCCTTGCTTCGCACAAAGCGTAAAGCATTTGTCGGCCCTCCACGCAGAAGCGCGCTTTGAGCGAGCTGGGCGGGTAATAGATCCCGGCATGGATCACCTCACTGTTGCGGCTGCTCGTTTCCTGACCGAATTTTTCATTTTTCTCGATCACGAAGACATTTTTATGCTTCTGTGAACATCGGGCGGCAACGGCCAAGCCGACAACTCCCGCGCCGATGATGGTCATTCCGATATCCAATTTCTCAGTCTTTTCCGATCGTTTTATTAATTTTTTTGACGTATGCCATTATGTCGCATTTTCGTTCGAGACCGGAAGCCGCCATGAAGCGCGTCTTGCCGAAGATCGGCCGTTCCGGCCAAGGCCGGTCGTGAACGCCGTAAATCCAGGCCACACCAGTGTAAGAATTCGGATCGCGCCCGTCGAGGAAGTATTTGTTGTTGAGCGCAAGGGTGGTATCGAAGGCTTGCTGCGGCGTCCGGCTCCACTCGAGTATCTTTTTCCCCCAGTACATCCGCATGTAGTTGTGCATGAAACCGGTATGTTTCATCTCCAACATGGCGGCATTCCAGTAAGGATCGTGAGTTTCGGCATTCTCCAGTTGCGTCCGGCTGTAGCAATTTGGGCGTTCGTCCGACAGATGGTCGGACAGCGTTTGCGAAGCCCAGCCGGGTATGCAGCCGTATGTGTCGTAGTTTGGAGTGAAGTTGACAAAATTGACCGCCAGTTCCCTTCGCACAATCAACTGCTCAAGATATGCTTCGATAGCCTCCAAGCCGACCGATCGGCCGTCTACGGCCTTAACCTGCAGCGCCACATACAGGGGGGAGACCTGGCCGAAATGAAGATAGGGACTCATGTGGGAAATATCATCTGTTTGCGGCTGGTTGTGGTGGTCGGTGTAATGCTTCAGACTTTGGTTTAAAAATTTTTTTAGCCTTTTTTTGGCCTCGCGGGCGCCGCCTTTAAAAAACAGGTTGACCGGCTCGACGCTACGATCGACATCCAGTTTGGACTGCAGTGAGTCGATCGCCTCAAGGTTCAGGTTCGACCTTAAATTTTTTATGTCAAGCCCCAGGGAACTGTTCTTTAGAGGCACGACGTGAAACTCTTTCAGGTATTCGTTCAGGTGTCGGGTGATTTTCGGCCGCAGAGTCCGGGCGGCATACTCGGCCTTGCTGCTGGTAACCGCAACCGGAACGACCACGTCGGCTTCCACCTGGACAACCCGGCAGGCGGCCTTGCGTGCGACGCTTTGACGCCAGGCCTTCTGAAAACGCAAATAGCCGCAGTCGCAGACAATGACAGCCGCTCTCTGCCCCGCCTTCAGGGCCACATCGGGCGGTGAGCCCAATTGCACCGCCATTTGAATCCCACGCTTGGCCAGAGTGGCGGCCGTTTCGCGTAAACCCTCCAGCATGAAACGGTAATGACGCAGATTGGCCTCGGGATACCCGTTTGTCAGTCCGAACACCACCACCATCGGCCGATCGAGATGATTGGCAAGTTCAACGGCATATTCAAGGGCATGATTTTCTTCGGCCCGCTGGGATTGCTGCATCCAGTAAAGAACGAAGTCGCCGTCGGTCATCTTCTTCTGATTAAGCGGCTGGATACGGGTGGGTTCGATCGACTGGGAATAAGTCGGTTGAGGCATGGATTGTATCCTTCCGGCCGATAGGTAAAGCGCTCAGACAGCATCTATTAACCGACTATCGTCATGAAACCGTCTGTTTGGGGCGAGCTGCCAATATCAACGAATCCATTGGCGCCAGAGAACATCTGTCCAATACCGATGTTGGATATTGGCTCACACTACTCAAAAAAAAAAGGTAACAGTGCCATGCACTGTTACCTTTTAAAATTCAAGGCGCGTTATCCGGGTATCGAAACCGGCGAAGATTTTTCCAATTTCTTCCATCGTTTCTTCGTATTTACTGCGCATGTCGATATGCCCTTTGTCGATGTCTTGTTTCATTGGGCTCCAGTCGGTCGGGCACTCGACCTTTAACTGTTCGAGCCGTCCGGACAATTCCTCGACAATCATGTGAAGATCTTCAATTTTGGGCTGAATCTTTTCTCTATCGGCCGTGCCGAGTTTGTCGAATTTGCGCCAGGTGTCGTAGAGCTTCGCCTTCCATGCGGTGAGTTCCATTTCCATTCCAGAACAAAAATCTTTAACGTCCATAGCTTCCTCCTTTTCTCAATGTAATATTAACGTTACTATTTAGCCACAACGCCTTTTCCAAAATGTGATGAGCACCCTTAAATTTATGCTTAAAAATAGTGACGAATCAATGTTTGTCAATGGACTCAATCGATAGCCCAGCGGTGCTGCCGATGCAACGGGGGAAACCCACAACGAGGACGGCCCCGTTTTCATGGATCAAACCTCACGCGTGATTACGCAGTTTGAGTTCGATGGGGTGCGGATTCAGATACGTCTGTTGCCGCAGATATGCCTGTTGATACTTGCGCACGTAGTGGTTGATCAGAGTTATCGGCACGATCAGCGGAACGACCTCGCGCCGGTACTGATCGATAATGTCGAGCAGTTCCTGTTTTTCGTCGCTCGACAACTCTTTCTTGAAGTACCCCAGCAGGTGGTAGAGGACATTGCCGTTTTTTTTGATCGTCACCTTCAGCCGCAAAGCATCGATAAGCTGCTGCTCGTACCGCTCGTATAGTTCCCTGGCCGGTAAAGACTTTCCATCGGCCACCAGCTTCCCCATGACACGGTAATGCTGCGGGCTATGCGAGAGGATCAGCAGTTTATGCCGGGTGTGAAAGTCGACCAGGTTCGCCATATTTTTCTTCTGTGCCAGGATCTCGCGCCAGCGCTTGAGGGCAAAGATCAGTTCGATGAAGGTTTCCCTAAGCACTGGATCGTGCAAACGGCCCTCTTCTTCTACGGGTACGCGGGGAAACCGTTCCGTAAAAGCCCGGGCAAATAGCCCGACCCCCTGTTTCACCGGCATGCCCGAATCGGAGTAAACTTTGACCCTGAACAGACCGCTGTTGGGCGAATCTTTTTTGAAGATAAATCCACAAAGATTCTCATTTTCCAGCTCCGCAACACGCTTCGCGGCCCACCGGCTCACCCGATCGGTGTGATCGACTTTGTTTTTCGAGGTGACCAATCGCGGATTTGCCGGGTCGCCGACGAGTCGAAACGTTTCCCTGGGCACGGGAAACCCGGCTTCCACCTCCGGGCACACCGGAACGAAATCGACATATTGAGAAAGAATGTCGGTGATGAAACGGTCCCTGGCGTGCCCACCGTTCCAACGCACATTTTCTCCCAGCAAACAGGCGCTGACCCCCAATTTAATTCGGTCTTCCATTTCTGATTCTCCTTATCCGCATCACGGCGTTTCTGCTGTCGAACGGCCCCCTCAAAGCCTGCTTCAAACACTTTAAACGGCCAAACTCCGCCCCGCATTTTTTCGTAAATACCAAAAAGCCGATACCCTTTCGTCTTCGAAAATCATTGCAGATCAGGCTTCGACTGTTTCCAAACTTCGGCCCAGTTCTTGTAATTCGGAACCGGTTATCGTTTCTTTTTCCAGGAGTAGAACGGCTCCTTTTTCGAGCAGAGGCCGTTTGTCACGTAGAATGTCGAGAGCAACCGTGTACTGCGCTTGAATGATTTCCTTGATTTCTGCATCGATCAGTTCGGCCGTGGCTTCACTGTATTCCGCCGGTGAATCAAACCCCGGCACATCGAGAAACTGGCCCCGTTTTTCCCGCGCTAAATAAACTTGTCCGGTTTTCGCACTCATGCCGTACTGCGTCACCATACTGCGAGCGATGTCGGTGGCTCGCGACAAGTCGTTGTGCGCCCCTGTGGAAATGTCTGAAAAGATAATCTCTTCCGCCGCCCGCCCGCCGAGCAGGGTCGCAATGCGGTTCAGCAATTCGGTCTTTTTCATCAGAAACCGATCTTCGGTGGGAACCTGCATGGTGTACCCCAAGGCGGCAATACCACGGGGTATGATGGTGATCTTCTGTACCGGATCGGTTCCCGGCAGTCCCAACGCCACGATAGCGTGCCCCAATTCATGGTAGGACACTATCTCACGTTCGTTCTTGTTGATCAGGCGGTTCTTTTTTTCGAGACCGGCTACGAGACGCTCGACCGCCTCCTCAAACTCCGCCATTCCCACCTCATCCCGGTCGCGTCGCACGGCCAGAAGCGCCGCTTCGTTTACCAGATTTGCCAGATCGGCACCGACCATCCCGGCCGTCATTGCGGCGATTTTTTGCGGGTCAACATCCGGGCCCGCCTTAATTTTCTTGATATGAACCTTCAATATCGCTTCGCGTCCGGTTTTGTCCGGGCGATCAACCAGTACCTGGCGGTCGAAGCGTCCCGGCCGCAGCAGCGCCGGATCTAAAATTTCGGGTCGATTGGTGGCCGCCATCAAAATCACGCCCACCTGAGGATCGAACCCGTCCATTTCCACCAGCAGTTGGTTCAGGGTCTGCTCACGCTCGTCGTGCCCGCCGGTCATTCCGACCCCTCTGGCCTTACCGAGAGCATCGAGTTCATCTATGAAAATGATACAAGGGGCTTTTTGTTTGGCTTGGACAAACAGGTCGCGTACGCGGGCGGCTCCCAGACCGACAAACATTTCCACGAACTCCGACCCGCTGAGACTGAAAAACGGGACACCGCTCTCGCCGGCCACCGCTTTGGCCAGCATTGTCTTGCCGGTGCCGGGCGGACCCACCAGTAGGATGCCGCGCGGTATTTGGCCGCCCAAACGGGTAAACTTTTCAGGCTGCTTCAAAAACTCGATGATCTCAACCAGCTCCTGCTTGGATTCATCGACACCTGCCACATCGGCGAAGCGCACGTCGATTTCTTCTTGCACATATATTTTGGCCTTGTTCTTGCCCAAACTCATGAAGCCCTGCTGCTGGCCGGCCATGCGGCGCATCATGAAGTACCAGATGCCGACGAAGATAAAGATCGGGACCACCCACGAAAAGATGTCCCGTAAAAAGGTTGATTCTATCTCTCCTTTAAATGTCACGTTGTAACCTTCTAAAATGTTGGACAAATCAGGATCGACCCGCACGGTCCGAAAGAGTGCCCCGGCCGGAATGCCGCCGCCCTCGGTCTTCATTTTGCCCTGGATTTGATTGGAGGTAATTGCCACTTCGGCTACCTTGCCCTGCTTGAGCAGTTCCAGAAACTCGCTGTACGGTATCGTCCGAACGGAAAGGGTCGAAACGAGCAGATTGTGAAGGATTAGAACGGCCCAAATCCCCAGCAGCACGTACCAGATCGAAAACTTGTGATGCTTCTCCATTTATCCTCCCGTGGTTTGTCCAACTTTTACATTGCAGCAACATTGATTGATTTTTAACTTTGAAAAATAATCAGATTCGATAAAAAAACAAGTGTTTCGGTAAGAACGAATCGTCGTGGCATTACTAAGAATTTATAAAGAATTTGCAAAATCAGTCAGAAAATGCTTTTATAGAAGCACGAGAGTCGATCGGCCGCGCATCGAAACCGGATCTCCGAAAGAAGCCGATGATGCCGTCGGAAGTGCCTTTCCACCCTTATCGAATATGATGTTTAGTGGTCAACGATTGGATCGTCGCACTCATGTCGAAACCATTGCCGAACCATATGAAAATCAGGGGCTCGTTCAAATTCATTTTATGGTCAGTGGGCGCCGTCCTGGCATTCATGTTGATTGGCGGCCTCAAACTTTTCGGTCTGCAGGATAATTCTCATACGCTGCTACCGACGCGACTTCCCGTAGAGGTACGCTTGATGTCGCTCACCGGTTCTTCAGCCCGACAGCTTGTGGTTCGAAGAAAAATACATGCCGAGCCCCCAATTCTGCCGGCTCTGCCGGCCACCGCTTTTTCTATTATCGTCACCAAGAAAATCGTACCCCCCCCATCCCACTCATTGGAAGAAACCGCTTTATCCACTTCGCATACTATCGTGCCGATGACCAGCGATATAGGAACCGCCAAAACGACCTCCCAAAACAATTCAGCGGCCAAAATACCGCCGCTGCCCTCAGTGTCATCATCGTTTAACGGACAGTGGCAGAAATCGGCACTCATCAGCAGACTGATGAATGAAGCGGACGCCTCACCATCTTTGGCCTCCGCATCGGTCCCAATTACAGATGCGGCTTCACCGTCTGCCGGTCCACCACGGGAAGCAGCGCTCATGAGTGCGGTGCTGGATCGCGTCACCGTCTCTCCGCAAATCGTGCCTGCATCGACATGGACGGCTAACACAGAGCTACCTTCAGGTAATCAACTTCAGGAACGGGAAGCGCCAACGCCGATATCGGCTTCGAAATCGGTTACCATTTCCAAACAGCCCCCTTCCCTGCCGTATTCGCTTCAGCTTTCCAGCTGCCGGTCCCTCGAAAACGCCCGAAATGCCGCGGCCGATTTTCGCAAGAGGGGTCTGGACCCATTCATCGTGAATGTCTATCTCAAAAATCACGGCGGTTCCTGGTGGCGTGTTTTATCCGGCCAATATTCATCTGTGAAAGAGGCACTGTCAGCCAAAAAAGAGCTCAAGCTATCAGATGCGGTCGTCAAGAGAACACGATTTGCAAACCTCATCCGCGAGTTCGAAACGCGGGAGTTGACGATCGAGATGAAGAATCGCCTGGAAACCCTTGGTTTCTCAGCCTATACGGTCGAATACGCCAACCACGGCTATCGGGTTTTCGTTGGCGCTTTTACGCGAAAAAGCCAAGCCGAGAAACAAGCTCTCGAATTGCAGACAAAAGGGATCATGTGCCGGGTTGTCGATCGATAACCCGGCTTCACGTGATACTTTAATTGTGTTCGTCATCGACTTTTGTTGATTTAATTATTATTTTGGTTTAAATTAAAAAATCAAATCGGCGAGTTTTGGCAATTTGGATTACCTGACCCTCAACTTTAGGAGGCCTATCATGGTCACCGTCGATCGAGCGTTCCTTGAAAGACGTTCAGGGAAGGAAAGGCGCCGGAGAATGCAGATTCAACGGTTCTTCTTTAAAGGTCTGGAAAGAAGGGGCGCAAATGACAGAAGAGACAACGAAGAACGCCGGAGGGGATGGATCAGGGTCAGCAAATGGTCCAGTGCTCCCTTGGCAGACTTGAAGATAGGAAAGTTTCTTAAAGTTAATCAGTAGTACCGATTCGATGTTTTAACTGTCTGCCCTCCCTCCAGCGTCTAAGCCGTAATCGTTAAGTCCGACGATGTGGTTTCGGCCAGTATATGCCACCCCATTCTTCCTCCTGTGCTTTAAGTTTATCGCAACCATCCGACTTTAAACATTATAGTTATGATTAGTTGAATTCTTTAGATCGAAAAACTACGGGAGAAGATCGTTTGTCAAGGAGGCACGACGCCATCATTGTACTAGGTGCCGAAGTATATGCCGATGGGCGACCGAGCGTAGCTTTACGACGGCGCGTGGTGCATGGAATCGAACTGTTGAGGCTATTCGGGAATCAGGCATCGACAACATTCACGTTGGAACAAAAAAACCCAAGCAATTCGAGCATCACCGGCGTAACCGATTGTTTTTCTTCGGGACCGACGGTATCGATCACCGTTTCGACCAATTCATAAAGCGTCGTCCGGATGACAACGGCCGGTCGAGATTTTTGTCTGAGGTCCTTGCCTGCCTTTTGCTGTCCGCTCATCTGCTCCTCCTCGGATATTGGAATTTAATGGAAGATTCAGAGTGATTATACAAAAGACATACCAGCAAGCAGAAATCATCGTTTATAGTTTAATTTTAATATGTTACAAAATTTTTACAGTAAGTGTCCGATCGGCAATAAAATAGACTTCTGGGTGTTTGAACCCATTTTTTCTGGGGCCTTTCACCCGACATGGTTGCGGAGGAGTTGGACGAGAGCGAAGCCGTCGTGCGGCCGGGCGTCAGACGGCTCTGTAATAACCGATAATTTATGATAATCGGTGTTTCTTGGTGAAAATCCAGGGGCGGCTTCTTGCTCTTCGACCCGGCCCGGTTCCTATTTGGGGATGATTGCAAAAACCAGTGATATGCACGCGAGTCGCTGGCGGTATGCCCCCAAACCAAGTTCACCGGTGATGGCCAGTGGGGCAGGAAGTGACTGATTGTGGAAGTAATGGATTAATTATTGTCGGGTACGATAAAGTGAATAATGAAAAAAAGCAGGCTCATACCGAATATCAATGCGTAAAGAGGTGTCTGAACGATAAAATGGGCAAACTTCTGGACCATCTCGTTTGGAAGACTGTTGATCCATTCAAACCGTTCGGGTCCCAAAAAACCGATCGGGCTTTGAGGTGCAAACTTGATTTGATCCGAGTAGCCCAAGCCTAAAACACCGCCCAAAACATGGTATCCCAACAAAATAATACCAATAAACAGAGTTCCGATCGCTAATTTCGACCACATTCTATCGCCTTTCATTACAGCCAGCAATATCGATTCTTGATAATTAAAGAGTTTCGAAAATTCTACCTCATTGTGCAACCGATCCGCAACCATTTTCTACGTTTTACAAAGTGGCGATCTCAGGTCTTTTTCTTTCTGTAATGCAATCGTTTAGGGTTTTGTGGACGGCGGCGGCCAATGCAGAGCCGGTTAAATCTTGGTGATCTTAGTAGGGGATTTGGAGAAGATAACGCACCCAACCGCTGCCTTGTACATCACAAATAAGAAAAGAGCCTTGCGGCTCTCTTTCTATCAATTTGATTTAAT
>CAWBCG010000041.1:0-38995 GCA_963787235.1 uncultured delta proteobacterium | reverse complement strand
CGTCACCGCCGGCATCGAGTACCTGGCGGTAGAAGGCGCCG
Source organism: uncultured delta proteobacterium (assembly GCA_963787235.1). GTDB lineage: Bacteria > Desulfobacterota > Desulfobacteria > Desulfobacterales > SG8-13 > JARFQH01. The sequence goes on along the minus strand of CAWBCG010000041.1, from coordinate 38,954 downwards.
AACTTTTCCAACGCATCGCCGTTGCGAGCGTCGCCCGCACGGGGCTATTCACGGTGGCCGTGTCCGGAGGCAGCACGCCGCGACCCATGCACCGGCTCCTGTCCGAGGATCCCTATCGCTCTGGTATTCCTTGGCAGTTCACTCACTTGTTCTGGGTCGATGAACGCCTGGTGCCGGTAACCGACCCGGACAGCAACTTCGGCAGCGCCGAAAGAGATTTCCTGAATCAGCTGACGATTCCGGCCGGCAACATCCACCCCATGAGTTCGCGAAAGCCGCCCACTGCGGCCGCCGACGATTACGAGCATGAACTGAGACGCCATTTCAGCCGCTTCTCCAACGCTGAGCCGGTTTTCGATCTGATCGTGCTGGGTGTCGGCGAGGACGGTCACACGGCCTCGATATTTCCCGGCGACCACAGTGCAGAGGAGACGACGCGCTGGGTGACGGCCGTTAAGGGCGGAACACCGTACGTCGAGCGTCTGACCCTGACGCTGCCGATCCTCAATCGGGCCCGCTGCATTGTGTATCTAATTTCCGGATCGAAAAAAGCAGTCGTGGTTCGTTCGCTATTGCTGGATGCATCCGCTCAACTGCCGCCTCAAAGGATCGCTCCGCAGCGCGGGGAAATCATCTGGCTCCTGGATACGGAGGCGGCGGAACTACTGCCGCAAGATTTGCCCAAATGCATCCGGAAAAAATGAGGGAAACCATTATGAAGACCATTCTGGCTGCCGACATCGGTGGGACCAACAGCCGCTTTGCCGCTTTCAGAACCGGTGAAGACCGGCAATTGGATCTCGTACGGTCGCTCTGGCTGAAGACCGACGAATTTGATTCAATGAAAGCCATGCTCGATCAGTTGGAAAAAGAAAATTTCGATTTGCCGGCCTCGGCAGCGGATGTGGCGGTGATGGCCGTCGCCGGGCCGATCCTAAACAAGACTTACAGCGATCCGCCCAATATCGACTGGGACATCGACCTGACCGAGCTGGCCGGAGCAGTCGGCCTCAAGAAATGCGCTCTGATCAACGACTTCGTGGCCCAGGCGTTTGCCTGCCGATCGCCGGTGATGGATGCCGCCCGCCGAATTATTGCGGGCACGGTCGATCCCGCCGCGCCGCTGGCGGTCATCGGAGCGGGCACCGGTCTGGGCCAGGCGGCTCTGATACCGTTGGAAAAAGGGGGGTACACGGCCTTGGCCTCCGAGGGCGGTCATACCAGTTTTCCGTTTGAATCGGCAGCGGAAGTCAAATACATGCACTATCTGCTTCAAGAGACCGGCGAGCCCTATATCAGAACTGAAACGGTCGTTTCCGGTGGCGGTCTAAGTCGATTGCATCACTTTTTGACCGGAGAACGCCTCGAACCGGCGGAAGTGGCGAACCGACTGACCGATGAATCCGGAACCCTGAGGTGGATGGCACGATTCCTCGGCCGGGTCAGCCGCAACTATGCCCTTGCGGTGGTGGCCTTCGGCGGCGTGTACATCTCGGGCGGGGTCGCCGCCAAATTACCCGAACTGGTGACCCACCGGGAATTCGCCCGTGCTTTTCGAAAAACGGAAGTCATGTCGCACGTACTGGACCGGATTCCGGTGTTCCTGAATGCCGATGAGGAAAGCGGCCTGTGGGGCGCCGCAATGAAAGGCATGCAGATACTGCAGGATGACTGATCGGCCAACCTGAGAAGCTCGATTCGTTTTGAGAACTAAACTTTATTTTTTTGTAATGATGCTCAAGAGCACGTGACTAAGGAGAGATGATCCATGACTGAACACATTAAAGGGTTTGCCACACGGGCGGTGCATGCCGGCCACACACCCGACAAAGAGACCAAGGCCCGGGCCGTGCCCATCTATCAGACCACGTCTTTCACGTTCGACGACACCTCTCACGCGGCCGATCTCTTCGGACTGCGTCAATTCGGCAACATCTACTCTCGGATCATGAACCCCACGGTCGACGCGCTCGAACAGCGCATCGCGTCGCTGGAGGGCGGCGTCGGTGCCCTGGCACTGGCTTCCGGTCAGGCGGCCGAAACGCTGGCACTGCTGACTCTGGTCGGTGCCGGCGACGAAATCGTTTCGTCCACCGATCTTTATGGCGGCACGGTCAGCCTCTTCAGCCACACGTTTAAAAGGCTCGGCATCACGGTCAAGTTCGTCCCGCCGGATGACCCAGGGGCCTGGGAAGGGGCCGTTACCGACAAGACCAAGGCCTTTTTTACCGAAACCATCGGCAACCCCAAACTCAACATCGTCGACATCGCTTCCATCGCGGAAGTCGGCCGGCGGCACGGCATCCCCCTGGTGGTCGACAACACCGTCACCACGCCCTATCTCCTACGTCCGTTTGAATTCGGGGCCGCGATCGTCATACACTCCGCGACCAAGTTCATCGGCGGTCACGGCACCTCCATCGGCGGGTTGATCGTCGATTCGGGAAACTTTGACTGGGCGGGTTCCGGCCGGTTTTCGGCCTTCGTGGAACCGGAGCCGGCCTACCACGGTTTGAAATTCGTGGAGACTTTCGGCAGTCTGGCCTTCATCTTGAGGGCGCGTGTCATCGGCCTGCGGGACATGGGCGCGGCGATGAGCCCCTTCAATGCCTGGCTGTTTCTTCAGGGACTGGAAACCTTGTCTCTGCGCATGGCCAAACACTCGGAAAACGGCCTGCAGGTCGCCCGCTTTTTGGAAAACAACAAGTGTGTCTCCTGGGTTCGTTACCCGGGCCTGGAATCCTCGCCGACCTATCACCTGAAGGACAAGTATCTGCCGAACGGACAAGGGGCCTTGGTCGGTTTCGGGATCGGCGGCGGCAGAGAATCGGCCGTCAAATTTATCGAAAGCGTAAAGTTGTTCAGTCACCTGGCCAACATCGGCGACGCCAAGAGTCTGGTCATCCACCCCGCCTCGACCACCCATGAACAGTTGAGTGAAGAAGAGCAACTGGCGGCGGGGGTCACCCCGGACTTTGTCCGGTTGAGCATCGGCATCGAAGACATCGACGACATCACCGGCGATCTGAGCCAGGCCCTCGAAGAGGGTGTCGGTTGTAAACTGTAGTGCAGAAACTTGACACTTGAAACTTGAAACTCAGAAACCGGAACCAGCAGTAGTGCTTCATTGGGATAAATCCTTGGCCACTGGCTCGATCCGCTATAGCGGGTCTTAACGGGATCAATCCCGCCGCGGCGGGACTAAACGGGCCTAACGGGCTCAACAGACTCAACCGATCGCCATGAACATCCGGGAAGAACTCAAACGCCGCGCGGCCGATGCCGCCGTAGAGCAGATACGAGACGGAATGGTGCTGGGCCTTGGAAGCGGCTCGACCGTCGCGCATGCACTGCAACGCCTGGCCGAATTGCTACAGGCCGGAAAGATTGATAATGTGTGCGGCGTGCCGAGTTCGATTCAAACAGAAAAGCAGGCCCGGCAACTGGGAATCCCGTTGACCAGCCTCGACCGGCACCCGATCCTCGATTTGACTATCGACGGGGCCGACGAGGTCGATCCGGAGTTGAACCTGATCAAAGGCGGAGGGGGCGCTTTGCTGCGTGAAAAAATCCTGACCCAGGCCAGCCGGCGCACTGTTTTCATTGTCGACCAGAGCAAGCTGTCACCGCGTCTCGGCAGCCACTGGCCGCTTCCTGTGGAAGTCATTGATTTCGCTGTTAAAAGCATCGAAAATTATCTGACATCGATCGGAGCGAGCGTCGAATTGCGTCGGACCGCCAAAGGTAACCCTTTTCGAACAGACCAGAACAACGTGATCCTGGACGCGAATTTCGGTCCAATCGAAAACCCACGGATGCTGGCCACCAAACTCGCTGATCGGGCCGGCATCGTCGCCCATGGGCTTTTTTTGAATATGGCCGACGAGGTAATCGTTGCCGAGGAGAATGCCGTCAGGCACCTCAGGCGATAACCGCAACCTGCAACGTCGCCGAACCCTGAGTGGCCATCGGCTGCAGGTGGATGCAAATGAATCTCACTGCAGCAAGCTGCAGGGTTATCAAAGCTGTTTGATTTTATCCCCTCACCCTTAACCCTCTCCCCAGGGAGAGGGAATCTGTGGTGATCCCGTAGCGAGGCTACAGGGAATTATCAAATTAAAACGAATTCTTATGCGGAAATCGGATGTAAGTGATATGCCACTCCGATGCTTTCGGCCTTCGGCCTCGTTTGACAGGGGTCATCGCTTGCAGCCATAAAGAACAGGTGAATGACCAGAAGCAACCCTGAAGGGATAGCAACAATGAAAACACACCTAAACTCCGTCGTCTTCCTGTTGGTGCTGATAGTGGCCATCTCCGGCTGCGCCGCCCCCAGGATCAGTATATTTGGCAACAACGGCGAACCGCTGGAAGAGTACACCCTGCAGGGCAGCACAAAGGGTAAAGTTCTTCTCATCCCCGTCAAAGGAAAAATAACCGACGATGTCGAGAGCGGACTGATTCGAAAAAAACCGAGCATGGTGCAGGAGATCGCTGCCCAACTCAAAAAAGCGGAAAAGGACGAAGACGTCGGTGCCGTGCTTTTCGTCATCGATTCTCCGGGTGGCTCGGTGACGGCTAGCGACGTTCTCTACCACGAAATTGTTCAGTTCAAGGAGAAGACTGGCAGAAAAGTGGTCGCGGCCATGATGGATGTGGCGGCATCGGGCGGATACTACATCGCCCTGCCGGCAGACGTTATAGTGGCGCATCCGACCACCATCACCGGATCGGTGGGTGTTCTCTTCTTGCAGCCTAAAGTCGTCGGCCTGATGGATAAAATCGGCGTGGAAGTTCAGGTCAGCAAGTCCGGAGCGAACAAGGATATCGGTTCGCCATTTCGAGCGGCAACCGCGCAAGAGAAGAAAATCCTTCAGGAGATGACCGACAAACTGGCACGCCGGTTCCTCGACCTGGTGTCACAACATCGCCGTATCGATGCCAAGAGATTGGCCGAGATCGCCAGCGCCAACGTATACCTGGCCGACGAAGCCCAGCGGCTGGGGCTGGTCGATCGCGTCGGATACCTGAGTGATGCCGTCGACGAGGCCCGTGGACTGGCCGGTCTCGACAAGGATGCCCAAGTCGTGGTTTATCGCCGGGAGAAGTACGAGAACGACACCATATACAACATGCAGAGCACCTGGACCGGCGGTGATGAGAGACTGGCTTTGATCGACCTGGGTTTGCCGGCTTCAGAGGCAAGTGACATCGCGGCCGGTTTCTACTACTTGTGGCCGACGGCGGCCGGCGGCAGGTAAGCGGCATGCAATCCGGAAAGTTTACTTGTTTTTAATCCCCTTTTCGCGGTTGTAAAATCGGGCTATCGTGCCGGGAGCGATCCCGCAAAAGTAGGCGGTAATCGCCGCCTGGTTGACGAACCAGGTTTTCCAGACGCCGACGCGGAGCCACCGTCGGGCCGATGTGGTAACAGAGGCCGGCAGGACGATGATGCGGCCTTTTTTCTTTAATCGGCGGACCAGTTCGAAATCCTCCATGATCGGCAGATCGGGATACCCGCCGATGGCCCGGTAGGTCTCGGCCGCCAGGAAAATCGCCTGATCTCCATATGGTTTTTGCAGAAAGAGGGAACGCCAGTTGGCCACATGCTCCATGATGCGCAGAGAGGGCAGCGGCGAATCGATGCCGAGTGCGAAAGCCCCTGCGGCCGTATCCGGCTGTGACAGGGCCCCGCGAACCTGACCGTCATAACCTTCGGGAAGAAGCGTGTCGGCATGCAGAAAAAGTAGAATATTTCCGGTGGCGGCAGCGGCGCCAACATTCATCTGACGAGCCCGTGACGCTTCGGCGGCCAGTACCAGAGTCCCGAGTCGGCCGGCGATTTCGGTTGTGTCGTCGCGACTGCCGCCGTCCACGACAATCACCTCGACATTGCGGGCGCTTTGCGCCCGCCGCACTGTTTCGCTGATGTTGGCGGCTTCGTTAAGGGTCGGGATGACAACGGAGATTTTCGGGGCGGCGAAACCGCTCCCAGACGGCCAGGTCTTCCGGGCGGTCTACGTCTTCGAGGGCGTCCAGCAGCGCCACGGAAAGCGCCAGCTCCGCGGCCCTCTCCAGTGAAAGGGCCAGCACCCGGTTTGTGCCCCACGGCAGTCCGGCAAAAAGCGTCGGCAATGCCCGCTTGAGTACCCCTTCCCGCAGGCCGACCAGATAATAACCGCCGTCGGCCGCCGGTCCGAATACCGCATCATTGCGCCGAAGCGCGTCGAACGCCCGCCTGATAATCTCTGCGGTGATGCCCGGGATGTCGGTACCGATGAGAACGGCGGCTTTGGCACCGGCATCGAACGCCGCCGTCAAGGCGATTGTCATGCGCTGATCGAGTCTCCCGTCTCCCTGAGCGGCATAGAGAAAATCCGCCCCCAGCCAGTTTCGCATCAGGCGGGCGTCTCCGCCGGCAAAACGGATTTCGACCACAAGCGGTCGTGTCCGGACGAGCCGGCTTATATTGCTCAGGAGATGCTCGGTCATCTGCCGCTGCAGTTTGGCGGCCCCCTCCGGTCCCAACAAGGGGATCAGCCGGGTTTTGGTGGCACCGGGTTCGGGATAACGCGTGAAGATGAGCAACCATTCGCGGGGATTAGACGGCACGATGAACCGGATATCCTGTCAGGGTAAGTAAACTGAAACGCAAACGGATCGTTTCCCGTGAATCCTGTCGATCATTTTAGGTAAGCGTTCACACGGCACCGCATCTGCTTTGTTGTCGGGCACTTGAAATACAAAAGTACGTCTGCGCGCCCGACGCCTTGCATCTGCGGCACCCTGTAAACGCTTTCAATGAGGTGGTTTGAAGCGCATCGGACTATGCAGCCCTGTAAACGGTTATCATTTTAGAGCAGAGTTTTTTTAAATTATCAACCGCCTTCTTCAAAACCCGGATACAGAGTCATTCCGCCGTCGATATACAGGCTGGTTCCAGTAATGTAGTCCGAATAGTCGGAGGCCAGCCAGACCGCCGCCCGCCCGATGTCTTCCGGTTCGCCGATGCGCTTGTACGGCACCAGCTTCATCAGGGCGGCATAGGCCTCCGGTGTCGACCAAACCGCCTTATTTATTGGTGTGCGGATAGCCCCCGGTGCGATGCTGTTCACTCGGATTCGGTACGGTGCCACCTCCTGGGCCATGCTTTTCATTAGCAGCATCACCCCGCCTTTGGATGCGGCGTAGTTGACGTGGCCGGCCCAGGGAATGACCTCGTGCACCGAGCTGATGCAGATAATCTTGCCGGCTGAGCAGGATATCTCCTTGACCACGCCGCGGCGCTTGAATTCACGAACCGCCTCGCGGGCACAGAGGAACTGGCCGGTAAGGTTCACGCCGATGACGAGATTCCATTGGTCGAGTGTCATTTTCTCAAACGGGGCATCTTTCTGCAGGCCGGCGTTATTGATCAGGATATCGATCGTACCGAATTCATCGAACATCTTCCGGAACATGAGCTCGACCTCTTCTTCACTGGAAACATCCGCCCTGTGGGCATAGGCGCGGCTGCCACAGGATTGGATATCCCTGACCACTTCGTCGGCCTGTTCATCGCCGCGCACGTAGTTGACGACCACGTCCGCGCCAGCCTGCCCCAGTGCCACAGCGATGGCTTTGCCGATACCCGAATTGGCACCTGTAACCAAGGCCCTCTGCCCCTTTAGGATCTTTTCGACAGAGCACTGTGGCAGGACAACTTTCGGAAGATTTTCCTCGTTCGAATAGGGCATGTTCACCTCCTCCAAACCCCGTCGCAGCGGTTATTCCTTATTAATTGCACTCTATGATGGTAAGCGTTCACAGGGCACCGCATCTGCTTTGTTGTCGGGCACTTGAAGTACAAAAGTACATCTGCGCGCCCGACGCCTTGCATCTGCGCCACCCTGTAAGCGCATCGGACTTTGCAAACCTGTGAACGGTTACCTATGAGGTTTGAACAGAACCGTTTCGACCCACAGTGGCGAAACTTGTGTTCGATATAAAGATTGTCAAGATCCGAATGTCCGGAACACGCAGACCGGGGTCTCTTAAATCTCTACATAGCGTGCAGGCATCTACCCTCTAATTAAGGTTTTATAATTTTTAGCCCCGGCGCCCGGCGCCACACACAGACTATCAAGACCGCTTTTTCTTCGGGCGATACGTTTTTTTTGTCACCCTTGACGTCCGTAGCCATCGGCCATACCCTAAACTGGTATTAAGGTGGCGATTTTCTTTCATGCGCCAAATACCTGCTTCATATCCAACAAATTAAGGAAGACAAAAACATGACAACTTCCACACGTTATTTTATCTTTGGTGTGGTGGCTCTGCTCGTCTTTGCGGTGGTCCTGCCGCAAGCCGTGTTAGCCAAGAACCCGATCAACAAAACGTTTTTCGGCAACAAGGCCATAAAAGGGTATGACCCGGTTGCATACTTTACAAATGGCAAACCGGTCGAGGGCAAAAAGGAATTTGAATACGAATGGATGGGCGCTAAATGGTTCTTTGCTACGGCCGCAAACCGTGACCTCTTTAAGTCCGATCCTGATAAGTACGCCCCGCAGTACGGTGGCTACTGTGCCTATGCCGTGGCGATGGGAAAGACCGCCGATATCGATCCGAACGCATGGAAAATTGTCGATGGCAAGCTCTACCTGAACTACAACCAGGAAATTCAAGTGAAGTGGTTGGAAGACGTGCCCGGGTATATTCAAAAAGCGGACATGAACTGGCCGGGAGTAGTGAAATAGCGCGCACATCGGTCATTGGAACAATTGGATATGCGTAAAAGATAATGGAGGGACATCGCCATGGGAAAGGAAGAGTTTACAGACGCCGAGGCGTCGTTCGATAGCGGCGAACTCGAAGAATTGGCCGCACGCGTGAGGAGCGTTCTCGACATCCGCGACCGCAAATATGGCATCCCTCCGAAGACTTACCCGAAGTGCTTCGTCGGAAGTGAAGCGGTCGAGAAGCTGGTGAACGAGGGCATTGCCGGTGACGTGGCGGACGCCTTGCGCATCGGCAACATAATGCTGAATGCCGGCGTGTTTCACCATGTTGTAGACGCCCACCCGTTTAAGAACAAGCACTTGTTCTACCGCTTCACCGCGGATGAGGACCACGGCATGGCGGCCCGCAGACCCGATGGCAGCGCCGTCAGTTGGGCGGATTTCATCGCACCGCTCGCAGCAGCGGAAAACCGGACCTTCACGCTCCAGCCTGCCATTCCGGAGCGCGATCCGGACTTGGCTTCCTTTGCACAGGTTGACCTCGAAGCGTGCGGCATCTCGCCGCTCGATGAGCACAACACCGGACTCCTCGATCTCGTCCACCCGAAAGCGTGGCTGGACCCGACGCCCAAGCCCACCTACAACCTGGTGGTGATCGGGGCCGGCTCCGGCGGCTTGGTGTCTGCCGCGGGCGCTGCGGGAGTCGGTGCGCGTGTGGCGCTGATCGAGTCTCACCTTCTGGGCGGCGACTGCCTCAATGTGGGCTGCGTGCCGTCGAAAGCATTGCTGCGGTGCGCCAAGGCGGCCGCGGCTGTGCGCGACGCCGCCGCATTCGGTGTCAAGGTCACCGGCCAGGTCACGGTCGATTTCGGCTTCGTGATGGAGCGCATGCGCCGAATCCGGGCCGGCATTGCGCCGAACGACTCGGCCAAACGCTTCACCGAACAGCTCGGGATAGACGTTTTTCTCGGCCGGGGCAGATTTACCGGAAAAAACAGCATCGAAGTCAATGGCAAGACGCTAACATTTGCCAAAGCCGTTGTGGCCACCGGCGGCACTGCGGCCATCCCGGGCATTCCGGGGCTGAAAGAAGCGCCGTATCTCACCAATGCCACGGTTTTCAACCTGACGAAGTTGCCCGCCCGTCTCGGCATAATCGGTGCGGGCCCCATCGGTATGGAGCTCGCCCAGGCGTTCCAACGCTTCGGCTCGCAGGTGACGGTCTTTTCGCGCAACGACAAGATCCTTGAAAAAGAGGATACGGACGCGGCCAGGATCGTCGAAACGTCGCTGCGGCGAGACGGTGTCACTTTCGCGTTTCACACCAAATATAAAAGCGTGGAAAATAGCGGCGGAAAGCCTCCGGTGACGGTTGTCATAGAAGACGGCGATGGAACCGAAAGATCGCTCGAATTCGACGCGTTGCTGGTTGCAGCGGGACGCAAGCCGGCGGTCAGGGGTTTCGGCCTCGAGGATGCCGGCGTGTCATACGATGAGCGCATGGGCATCGACGTAAACGATAAGCTGCAAACCACCAATCCGAATGTCTACGCCGTGGGGGATGTGGCGAGCAAGTACCAGTTTACGCACATGGCCGACTTCATGGCACGCCTGGTGATCCGCAACGCCCTGTTTTTCGGCCGTGACAAATTCTCCAACTTCCTCATTCCGTGGGTGACCTACACAGATCCCGAAGTGGCCCATGTGGGGCTCTACGAAAAGGACCTGCAAGAGCGAAACACCGAGTTTGCGACATTCACGAGGGAGTTCTCCGACGTCGACCGGGGCATTGTCGACGGCGAGACGGAGGGTTTTGTGAAGATACACGTGAAGAAAGGCACGGATCAAATTCTGGGAGCGACGATTGTCGGTAGCCATGCCGGCGACATGCTCAGCGAAATCACGGTGGCGATGCAAAGCGGCATGGGGCTCGGCAAACTGGCCAATGTGATTCACCCTTACCCGACGGCAGCCGAGGCCATTCGCCAGTGCGGCGACGCCTACAACCGATCGCGCCTCACCCCCACCGTCAAGGCTATCTTTCGCCGCCTCATGACTCTCAAGAGGTGAAACAAAACGATTGGATCGAGGTTAGAATTGTTGAGTGAGCCCTTAATCGATGTGATACCGGCTCCGCGCCTCTTGCTCTATCTGTTCGGGGCTGATATTCAGGTCCTTTTTTGGAGACACAACGTGAAGCTCGTATTTTAAGGATCGTTTCCCGGCATTCGTCGGAGCGTAGATCCGCAGCACTCCCAGTACCTTTATGCCGTCGTATTCGGCGAAGACATCCTCCGGACTGAACTCCTGATTCTTGCGTTTGAGTTCACCAAGCAGGGTCGGATTTACTTCCTCTATAGAAAAGGTGCAAAACTCACCAAATTTTCCAATCCCCAATATTCGCGTCAGTCCGGTGAAACTGTTCTCCTTGTAACGCGTGTCGTGGCAAACGACAATGTAGGGAGGGTACAGCACCTTTCCACTCTTGGCCGTTACCGGCTCCTGTGCCGCATCGAGGCTTCGGGAAAAGGCTTCGGCCTGTTCCTGGGTAAAGTTGAGCTCATTGCTGCAATAGGTAAAGAACATGGGCGGATCGATCAGGCCGACCGACGCGCACGTGCTGATACGTGTTCGGGCACCGTAAGGCGGTTTGAAATAGGTCGGACAATGACTGCGGATGATATCGTCCGAACTTATTCTGGTGGGGATCTTCGGACCGGTTTTCATCGTTCTTCTGAACGCCGCGCTTTTGAAGGTATATATTCTTCTGGCAGCTTTCGAGAAAAAACCGCTGTCGAGGTTAATGCCGGAAACAACGCCATCCGGAAACAGCAGGGTGGCATTGTCGTATCGCATGGCCGACTTGATTTTCTCACTAAACGAGCCGGTGTCTATGGCCCCGGAGGATTCATATCTAATGGGGTTCTCGTCCACATCCTGTAAAATCAATCCGCCCGGAATGAATATGGCCCCCTTGTTGTCGTATTTCCCGGTGGCGCCCTCTTCGGTAATGCCGGGTAGACTTTTGTCTTTTTTCTGAGCGAGCATTTTCCAAAGCGTATCCGTTCTGATGGAAATAATCTCTTTGATCAATTCATTCCCGAGTATTGTTCGTTTGGCGATCATAATGTAGAGGTTACCCGCGCCTGGTCGTGGTCTTTCTTCCCAGTTCAAATAGAAGTGAAATGTTCAAGATGCATAACACCTTCATTGTATAACAGATTTGCGTCGTCCAGTAAACCGGCAAAGTTATTCCAAAAGGAACGGGTCGAACAGGGACCTGATGAAAGCCAGTTCCAGGTAGCGCTGCAAGGTCTCCCAGGTGTCGGGATTCTTCATTCCGGAGAACGCGGTCTGGTAGGCCACCCACCCCATGGCCGACCACGAGATGCCCCGTAGATACACGAACGGGTCACGAAGTCGAATTCGATCGGGCAGCGTGTCACGCAGGTGTTTGTCTCCGATGCCGCAACAATAGGTATCGATGAATTCTTTCTTTTCACGGGGCGTCATCCGGAAGGTGGTTTTCCAGAGCGTGGTCAACGGTGAGCAGAAGTGACACAAATCCTGCGAGGGATCGCCCCAACGCGGCATTTCCCAGTCGACCAGATGAATCGAGCCGCGCTCGTGGTTAACGACGAAGTTGCCCGAGTTGACTTCCGTGTTGACGATGCAGAGCCAGGGATCTCTCGTGAAGTACTTCTCCCGCACACGGACGGAATCGGCCCAAAGGATCACCTCATTCAAGTAGTCGCGGATCGCGGCATCGGCCAGGTCCGATTCGAAGTAATGCGCCAGGAGTCCCCGGCACTCTTCGTATATCAGTGAAAGCGGCGCATCTTCACGGATCAGGTGGTTGTCGGCCGGATCGACCTCGACCTGATGGACTGCGGCGAAAAGACCCGCAGCAGCCGCCAGATCCCTTTTGTAGTCCAGCTGTTCCCCCGGAAGGTACTCCATCACCAACGCGCCCCGATCGAGAACCTTTCGGGTGTCGTCCACGAAACAGGGCCGGGGTGTATGACCGCTTCCCGCCAGCAGCTTCAAGGCCCGGTATTCGTATGAAACCTGATCCGACCGCCCGATCTGAGTGCCGATGTTGACCCGGAACACCAGCTTCAGGCCGTTCGTTTCCGAGGAAATCAGGTAATTCAGGTTGTATTCTCCCTGGGCGAGCGGGGCGACCGTAAAACGGTGACCGTTCATGACCGGCACATCACGCCAGTCACCAGCGTTGAGATAGGATTGCACCCGGGGCAGATAGTCTGTCATCAAGCTCATGGTCAGTCCGTTTAGCCGGTTTAGCCGGTTTAGCCGGTTTAGCCGGTTAACGAATCCAACGGGCCAACGGGCCTAACGGGCTAAACCGGCTCAACCGGCTTAACCGCTTCCGGTGGGAAAACCCGAATCCTTTCAGCCGGCAGACGCAAACGAACCGCTTGACCGGGGAAGAACTCCCCCCTGCCGGTCAAAACCACCAGACGTCCACCGCGGCATTTCACCCAGAGCCGGGTAGCCATGCCCTCGAAGTGGGCACGTTCCACCTGCCCTTCCAGTTCGAAGTCGCTGGTTACCGAAATGAGAATATCTTCCGGTCGAATCGTTGCCGTCAGCGGGAGTCCGTTGCCGTTGACCGCCGGCAGTTCGAAAACTCCGAAACCGGTGTGCAGAAATCCGTCTTTGACTCGCCCCTCGAAAAAGTTGGTGCCACCGAAAAACCGTGCGACTTCACGGTCCACCGGGCGGTGGTATAGATCCTGCGGTCTGCCGACCTGACGCAGTCTGCCGTCCAAAAGCAGGGTAACGCGATGGGACATGATCAGGGCTTCGGATTGGTCATGGGTAACGAAGAGGGTCGTCACGTGCGTCTTTTCCTGAATTTCTTGAATCAGCTCCCGCATTTGTTGACGTAAGTTGGCATCCAGGTTGCTCAAGGGTTCGTCCAGCAGCAGCACGGCAGGTTTCAACACCAATGCCCGGGCAAGACTGACCCGCTGCTGCTGTCCGCCGGAGAGTTCATGGACCTTCCTTTTATCGAGTCCGGCCAGCTGCGTGAGGACCAGGATATCCTCTACCGCCCTGCGCACCTGGCGCTGGGCCATTCCCTTCATTCTCAATCCGAAAGCAATGTTCTGTTCCACGTTCATAAAGGGAAAGAGCAGTGGTTTCTGAAAAACCATGATCGTGTTTCGCCTATCCGGTGGAACGCCCGCCAGAGATTTTCCATCGAGCCGGATATCACCGCTGACCGGTTCGATCAAGCCGGCCACGGCCTTCAAGATCGTCGTCTTGCCCGCGCCGCTGGGACCGAGGATCGACACCATTTCACCATCCGCCACTTTCAGGCTGAATTCGGCGATTACCGGTCGGCGGCCGTATCGAATCGACAGTTTTTCGAGAACCAGATCACCCATTACCAAATTCCCGCCATGCTTTGTCGGCCCATATAACGGGCGCTGAACAGGAGCGCCAAGAAAGCCGGCGCCACGAAAACGAGGCTGACCGCCGCCGCGACCGGACGGTCTCCGCTGGTCATCAACGCGAAAAGAATAATCGGCAGGGTCGTAATCTTTCCACCACCGATAATCAGCGTCGCCAGATACTGGCTCCAGGAGAGCAGAAATGAAAACAAGGCCGCCACCACCAGCCCCGGCAGTGTCATCGGAAGCATCACCCTCAGGACGATACCGGTGGTGGAGGCCCCCAGGGATCGCGCCTGGTCTTCGAATTCAGGGTTATAATTCGAAAAGACCCCCCACAAGACAAAGACGGCGTAAGGCAGACAAAATGTCAGGTGAACCAGAACCACACCGGAAAAGGATTCCGCCAGTCCCAGTCGGATGAACCAGTGCTGAAGCCCCATCGAAACACACAGCGGCGGCACGATAACCGGCAGGATAAGAATGACCGAGAGGACGTCCTTACCCTTGAAAGCATAGAGGCCGAGCGCCCGGCCGGCCGGCAGTCCGATCAACAGTGCAATCACCGCCGTCACCGTCGCTACCGCCAGGCTCTGGCCTATGGCTCCGACAATCTGGGCACCGGCCGTATCGAAGATGTACTGCCAGGCCCGCCATCCCCACTGCTGCGGCAGCAATCCGGGATAGAACCAACGGTTGCTGAAGGACCAGATCACGAGTTGGAGAAACGGCAGCCCGACGGTAAAGAAAATCAGTCCGCCGATAATCGCCCGATTCAGAGGTTTCATATGATGACGCCTCTGCGCCGGGCCATGCGGGTCAATGCCTGGGAGAGAACGATGGCGGCGATAATCACGCTTGCGATGACGAGTCCGGTGGCGATACCTTCAGGCCGGGCCATCAGGTCGATGTCGCTGTAGTTTCTATATGCCCAAAGCGGCAGGGTCATGGGATATGTCTGCCCCAGGAGATACGGTACCTCGAACGCTCCGAAAGTGTAAGCAAAAACGATCAGGCAGGCCGCACCCAGGCTGGGGAAGATCGTCGGCAACAAGACGTAGCGAAAGCATTGCCGGCGATTGGCATTCAGCGTGCGGGCCGTCTCCAGCAGTTCCTTACCGGTATTTTTCAACACCGCCATGACCATCAGGGTGATGAACGGGACCTCCTTCCAGACATAGGTGACGATGATGCCGATGCACCAGGGATCGTTGATCAGCAGCGGAAACCGCGATGCGCCGTCGATCAATCCGACGGCCTGAAGAATCCGCGAAATCATGCCGCTGGGAGCCAGCAGGAACACGGCCGCCGTTGCGATAACCAGGTGCGGAACCGCGAGCGGAATCTCGAAAATGAAATCGACCAGTCGGCGGGGTCCTCGAAATCCGATCAAAAAAAGGGCCGCCGAAATACTGAGCGCACCGGCGACAACCGTCGACACCACGGAGATGTAAAAGGTCAACCCTAAGCTTTTTAAGAAACCCGGATCGGCCAGGATGTTCTCGAAGTGCTGCAGAGTATAGGCCTTCATTCCGGCAGCCGGGAGATAACCGAGGCTTTGCAGAAACCCGAGCACGAGTCCCCCGCCGAAAAGGACCGTCACCAGCCCCAAAGCCGGCGCCAACAACAGCGTCACAGCGGACCGCCCCGGACCACTGCGCGTACGGGCATTTGCATCGGTTGACTGATCTCGCGTGATCATCTTTTCTTCAGCACGTTTTCTTCCCAACCCTTTTCCAGGCGGATCAGTATGTCGGAGGGCGGTTCCGGCAGCCGGTGGCTCTGCAACGCGTCGTCCGGCAGAGTGGCTGCGCCGCGTGGCAATTCGGCAAATCGGGCCTGCCACTGCGGATCCAGGCGCTTGACGTCGATGGCGGGGAAATCGCCCCACACATCGGGATCGGCCTTCTTGAGCTGCGCCTCGGGAGACAGAAGAAAATCGGCCACCACCATCGCCCCTTCCTTGTGCGCGGCATTGAAGGGTATCGCGACAAAATGGGTGTTGCCGATGGTCCCTTCCTCGAAGACAAAAGTGCGCACCGTCGGGGGATACAATCCGTCGAGAATCTTTTTCGAGGCCTCGGCCGGATGATAACTTATGGCGAAGTCCACCTCTTTGTCGGCGAAGAGTTGCGACAACCGCTCGGGATTCTCCGGGTAGGTTTTACCGTCGCGCCACAGGAAGGGCGCCAGTTCCCTGAGGGTCCGATAGGTCTTTTCCGATGCCACGGTGAAGCGCTTTTCATTGATCGGTTCCTGCCAGATGGCCGCACCCCCGGAAACATGGTAGAAAACCTGACGCACGAACACCGATCCGGTAAAGTCAGGCGGCGCCGGATAGGTGAACCGTCCCGGGTGGCGGCGGACCCATTCGAGCAGCGTTTCCATCGAAACCGGTGGTGTCGGTGTGCGCGTGCTGTCGTAAACCATCACGACCTGGGCACTGCCCCAGGGAGACTCCAGATTTTCCACCGGCTCCCCGAAATCATTGTAGACCGAAGGTTGACTCCAGTCGACCAGGACCTGGTTCGGGAGGCGGTCGGCAAAGGGACCGTAGAGCAGGCCGTTGCGCTTGGCGGTGCGAAAATTTTCGCCGTTGATCCAAAGCAGGTCGGCCGGGCCGCCCGACATTTTTCCGGCCTGTTTTTCAACCAGCAGCTTGCTGATCACTTCGGCGATATCGGTCACCGGCACCTGGCGCAGCTTAACCCCGTAAAGTTCATTGACGCGAGACGCCACAAAGCCGTTCACATAGGCGTTGGTGCTGGGAAATCCCCCCCACATGAACCAGTCGACAGTCTGCCCCCGAGCCCGCTTCAGGACATCGTCCCAGTTGCCGGGCTCGGCCGCCGCGGATGATGCCCAACAAATTGATAATGCAAGTGTCAACAGCAGGACTGCCACGCGACTTGGCTGCCGGTTAGGTCGTGAAAAGAAGTTCATTAGCCTTAAAACAGTCATTTTATAGCCTCGGTGGGAACGGGGTCAAGGATTCAAGAGTTCAAGGGTTCGAGTGGTCGCGTGTTTGTCATAATTTTTACGAATCCGTCTGAATTGAGACTCTTGTGGTTTTTATGCATTTTGACCCCTTGAATCCTTGGCCCCTTGAACCCTTATGAAATATTATCTGTTCCGGCGATGATTCAAATCCGGCTACCCGGCGTCATCCGATAAGACTGGCCTTGCATGTTTCAGAGGCTTTTCATCAATTTTCTGATAACGAACGGAAGAATACCGCCGTGCTCGAAGTAATCGAGGTCCACGTCGGTGTCCAACCGGGAAATCGTCTCGAAGTCAACTGACGTCCCATCCGGTTTGACGGCTTTGACCTGCAGGACCTTGCGCGGCGTCATCCCGGCCACCCCGCTGATGGTGTAGGTCTCTTCTCCGCTCAGGCCAAGGCTCTCCACGTTTTGACCGTCCTTGAAGATCAGAGGCAGGACCCCCATACCGACCAAATTGCTGCGGTGAATCCGTTCAAATGATTCGGCAATGACCGCCTTGATCCCCAGCAGAGTGGTCCCCTTGGCCGCCCAGTCACGGGATGAACCGGTCCCGTATTCCTTGCCGGCCAGAACGATAAGCGATTTCGGCTGTGCGAGGTAGCTTTTGGCGGCATCGTAGACAAACATCTCTTCCTTCTCCGGGAACTTGACGGTGTAACTGCCCTCCTTCGGGGCCACGAGTTTGTTTTTGATGCGGATGTTCCCGAATGTGCCGCGCATCATGACTTCGTGATTGCCCCTGCGCGAGCCGTAGGAATTGAAATCGACCGGCTCGACCCCTTGGTCGATCAAATAGCGGCCGGCCGGATAGGCGGCCGGAATCGCCCCGGCCGGCGAAATATGGTCGGTGGTCACGGTGTCGCCGAGCAGCATCAGGGTGGCGGCGTCTTTGATGTCGGCCGTTGCAGACAGATCGAGTTTGAAGTTGTCGAAATAAGGCGGCCGCTTGATATAAGTCGATCGTTCATCCCATTTGAAGGTTTCACTCTCGGCGGTGTCGAGCTGACGCCAGAAGTCATCCCCATCGAAAATCCGGCTGTACTCTTCAGCGTAAAATGCCTTTTTGACGTGCTTGTCGATGAGGCCATCGATTTCCTCCTTGGAAGGCCAGATGTCCTCGAGGTAGACCGGCTCCCCGTTGGGATCGAGTCCCACCGGCTCAAAGGTCAGATCCACATCGATCCGGCCGGCAAGGGCGAAAGCGACCACCAGCATGGGTGAAGCCAGGTAATTGGCCTTCACGCTCTGATGGATGCGGGCTTCGAAATTCCGGTTCCCGGAAAGGACCGCAGCCACCGTCAGGTTCTTCTCCTTGATGATCCGCTCGATTTCGGGGTGCAGCGGACCGCTGTTGCCGATGCAGGTGGTGCAGCCGAAAGCCGCCAGATGAAACCCGAGGGCCTCGAAGTAGGGCATCAGAGCCGCATCTTCCAGGTAGCGCAGGACGACTTTGGAACCGGGGGCCAGAGATGTCTTGACATAAGACGGAACTTTCAACCCGCGTGCCACGGCCTTGCGGGCCACCAGGCCGGCCCCCAGAAGAACGGACGGGTTGGAGGTGTTGGTGCAGGAGGTGATCGCCGCAATGGCCAGGCAGCCGTCGCCGAACCTCTCCGGTCTGCCGAAAAGATTCACCTCGTAGGCCCTGGAATTGACCGGATGGCAGACCGGCGAGCGCATGGTCTGCGAGCCGGACTCATCGTGGAACTGCGACAGATGCGCGAGATCGGCATCGCGGTCGTACGCACATCCGAGCACGCCCGCAAAGGCGCCCTTCAAATCGGGCAGTTCGATCCGGTCTTGGGGCCGGGCGGGCCCAGCCACCGACGGCGCGACGGTGGACAGGTCCAACTCCAATACCTGGCTGTATTCCGGATTTTCCGTGCCGCTGTAAAAAAGTCCGTTGGCCTTGGTGTAAGCCTCGACAATTTTCGCCTGGTCTTTGCGGTTGGTGAGTTTCAGGTAGTCGACGGTTTTCTCGTCCACCGGGAAAAAACCGAGGGTGGCCCCGTATTCGGGCGTCATGTTGGCGATCGTGGCGCGATCCGGAACGGTCAATTTCTTCATTCCCGGTCCGAAATACTCGACAAACTTCTCGACCACGTTGTGTTTTCTGAGCATCTCGGTGACCACCAGCACCAGGTCGGTAGCGGTCACCCCGGGTTTGAGCTCGCCGGTCATGTGCACACCGATCACCTGGGGAATCGACATGTAGTAGGGCTGTCCCAGCATAACCGCTTCGGCCTCGATGCCCCCGACCCCCCAGCCCATGACCCCGATACCGTCAATCATCGTCGTGTGGGAGTCGGTTCCCACCAGAGTGTCCGGGTAGGCCTGAAGCGTGTCGTCATTTCCTTCGGTGACCACCACACGGCCGAGATATTCCAGGTTGACCTGATGGCAGATGCCGGAATTGGGCGGCACGACTCTAAAATTGTCGAAACTTTTCTGGGCCCATTTGAGGAGGGCATACCGTTCGCCGTTGCGCGCGTATTCTTTGGCCACGTTTTTGGTCAGGGCACTGTCGCTGCCGTAGTAATCGAGCTGAACGGAATGGTCCACGATCAAGTCCACCGGCACCAGGGGGTTGATCTTCACCGGGTCACCCCCCAGTTCCTTGACGGCATCGCGCATGGCGGCCAGATCGACCACGGCCGGAACGCCGGTGAAGTCCTGCATCAACACCCTGGCCGGGTGGTAAGGGATTTCCACCGGAGAGCTGTAGGTTTTCTGCCAGCGGGCGATATTGAGCAGGTCTTCCTCCCGCACGATGCGGCCGTCGAGTTTTCTCAGCAGGTTTTCAACCAGAATGCGGATGGAAAACGGCAGCCGGTCGATGTCCGCCACGCCGTTTTCCTGCAGCTGTTTGATGTCCGCAATGCTGTATTGCCGGCCGTGAACCGTTATCCGTTGCATAAAATCCTCTCGTTTCATAAGCACTCCTCGTTGGTTTGACGGGTAGCCCGAGGGCCCTTTGGCCCACCACGATGCATGAATTGACGCGCCTTCCTTGTTTTCGCATTAAAGCAGTTGTGTCAGTTGAGTCGGTTAGGTCAGTTTTGTCGGTTAAACGCTCATAGCCTCTTGAGCCACCACGGTGCATTCGATCCGGATCAGGTTTCACCCCTGAGTTTCTTGATGATTTTTGGAATAAAGAATGAAAAACCAAATAATGCAAGGGAGAAAAACACCTTGAACGAGATCAGCTGCCCCCAGTCTCCCGACGTCCAGACCTCCTTGAGCGTTCCGATGAAAAAGGTAAAGATGAACGTTCCGACGACAATGCCCAGTCCCGTCCCGGCGACATAATCCCAAAATTGCACCCGCGTCAGGCCCATGCCGAAATTCATGGGAGTGAATGGAAAGTAGACCAGCCGCAGGTAGAGCACAGTGGCAAACCCGTTGCGTTCGATGGCCTCGTCATACTTTTTCAATCGATCGCCGACCAGAGAAGCAGCAAATTCGCGGCCAAGGGTGCGCCCGATGACAAAAGCCGCGCTGGCACCCAGCATCGCACCAAACCAAACATAGATGAACCCCAGGTAAGGCCCGAAAATTGCGGCGCCCAGACCGGTCAGAAAGGTCCCCGGAACAAAAAGGCAAACCCCCACCGTGTAGATGAGAATAAAGACCAGCGGTGCCCAGAAACCGGCCGCGTCCAGAAAACGCCCCAACTGCTCTGTCGTCAAGTAGCCTTTCACCGGCGTGAAGCGAACCAGAACAATGGCACAGACGATAAACGCCGCCAGGATGATGGCCTTGACAATCGCCTTGCTGCGGCTGACGGCCGGACCTTGTCCGTTTTCTTTCATATATCGACTCTCCGGTTAGGTCGGTCGGGCTTTACTCGATTCAGGTAAAACAATCGTGCCGCCGCCTTTCCGCCCCGGCCTCGGGTCAATCCGCTCATGTTGTATGCTCATCCAGGCTGCAGGCGCGACCTTTAAAATTGAAAAAAAACTTCAGTGTCTTCTTGATCTTGTCGGAAAATATCTTGGACGAAAAAAAAGTCCCCGCCACCCGTTTGTTGATTTCTCCAATCGTCGGGTAAGGGTGCACCGCCGCTGCCAGGGTGGACAGCTTCACTTTCCCATTGAGGATCGCCACCCACTCACCGAGCAAATCCCCGGCGTTTGGCCCGAAGATCTGGACACCGATCGGCTTTTCTTTGTGATCGAGAATCATTTTGATTTTCCCGACCTGTTCACCTTCTGCCAGGCTGCGATCGTTGTCCTTGAATTCCTCGGTCCACAACGAGTAGTCGATACCGGCTTTTTGGGCCATTGTTTCGTTCATCCCGATACTGCCCAGCGGTGGGTTGGTGTAGGTGCACCAGGGCATATAGGCGTAGTCGGCCTTGCGCGGCAGATGAAAAACAGCATTGCTGACGACGATGCCGCCTTCATATCCGGCCGCATGAGTGTACTGGTAGCCGCCGGCAACATCTCCGGCGGCATAGATGTGCTTCTGGGTTGTTCTCAGGCGCGGGTCGACCTTGATACCGCGCCGGTCGTGTTCGACACCGATTTTTTCAAGCCCGAGTCCGCTCGTGTTGGCCCCGCGCCCCATGGCGATGAAGATCCTCTCGGCTTCAAGATCGAGACGTTGACCGTCAAGCGTCTTTATGGCGACCCTTTTCCGGTGGCCGAGATCCGCAACGGATTCGATCGCCGCTTCCAGATAAAAGACAACCCCTTCAGCAGCCATCACACCTTTGACCGCGTCGGCCATGTCCCGGTCTTCTTTTCCCAGGATCTGATTCGCACGGTCGACGATCGTCACCCGCGTGCCGAGGCGGTTGAACGCTTGTCCCATTTCGACCCCGATCGGCCCCGCGCCCAAAATAATCATGGAAGACGGCAGGCGATCAAGATAGAAAATTTCACGGTTTGAGAGGTGCGGCGTCTCGGTCAGACCGGGAATCGGCGGGACAACGGCCGAGGACCCGGTGGCAATGACCCAGTTTTTGGCCGCAAACGTTTGGCCGTTCAGCCGAAGACTGTGCTCGTCGATGAAGTGCGGCTCTCCAAAGACCACCTTGGCGCCGAGCTTGCAGAATCGTTGCTCGGAGTCGTGCTGTTGGATAGTGTCGATGACCGACTTGATCCTCTTGGCGATCTGGCGAAAGTCTACCGGCGGCAGGTCCACAAGCGGCAGCCCGAAACGGTCCACGGTCTTTATCTGATGGTAGACATGGGCACTCTTGATCAGTGTTTTGCTCGGAACGCAGCCGTAGTGCAGACAGTCGCCTCCCAGTACCTTATCCTTTTCGATCAAAAGGGTCTTCGCACCGAGCTGAGCGGCACCAGCCGTAACGGTCAAACCGGCCGCCCCGCCGCCGATGACACCAATGTCGAATTCAAAAGTCGCCATGTCGAACTCCCTACATCTTGCCTTTCCACGGCACCAGTTTATGCTCAAGATAGCGCATCAACAGGTCGCTGGAAAGGGCGACCAGACCGATAATCACAATTCCCATCACGACCACATCGGTCATTAAAAACTCAGACGCATTCAGGATCATGTAGCCCAGACCCGCCGCCGCGGCTACCATTTCCGCCGCCACCAGGGTGGTCCACCCGAATCCGATGCCGATGCGCATGCCGGTTAAAATCTCCGGCAGAGCGGCTCTGAAAACCACGTGCCGGAGGACCTGTGACCGTGTGGCCCCCAGCGAGTAAGCCACGTGAACCTGTTCGATCGATACGGATCGAACCCCGGCCCGCGTGCTCAGGGCCATAGGGGCAAAACATGCCAGATAAATTAAAATGACCTTGGAGACCTCTCCGATGCCGAACCAGATGATGACCAGCGGCAGGTAGGCCAGCGGTGGGATTGGCCGGTAGAATTCGATCGGCGGATCGAAAATACCTCTGAAAATACGGCTCATTCCCATGGCCAGTCCGATCGGGACCGCCGTCAGGCAGGCAATGAAAAACGCCAGAAACACCCTGTAGACGCTGATCCTGGTGTGCTGCCATAGTGAGGCGCCCCCGAAGCCGGCTGTGCCGACCTCGACCGCCCGATTCCAGACGGCTGCGGGCGAGGGCAAAAAAAGCGGATCCACGAACTTCTGGCGGGTGACCAGCCACCATAAAATCATTAGACAGCAGGCCGTCCCGACACTGATGGCCAGGCTGCGGCCTCTTCCGGGAGCGCCGTAAACCTCCGTTACCGGGACCCTAACGCTTTGCAATTTTCGCATTAACAACGATATCGATGCCGTTGGCTGCATTCTCGACCTTTTTTGCTATAGACTTCCAAATAATGATTTTGTAACCGACAGGGGCACAACGTCCGATGCGCTTCGGACCACCTGATTGTAAGCGTTTACAGGGTGCCGCAGGTGTAAGGCGTCGGGCGCGCAGACGTACTTTTTTTGTACTTCAAGTGCCCGACAACAAAGCAGATGCGGTGCCCTGTGAACGCTTGCATAATTTTGGCACAGCAGAGCGAGGAAGTCGTATAAGCCATCCATCGACCGGCGATAACGCAGTCCAAAATCTTTATATGGAAACCTATAGCGTTCGATCCTGATTGCGGACGATAGCAAACACTTTTTCACGCATGGCGATGTAATCCGGCTGGGATTTAATCGTCCGCGATTTCCGGCCCCGGAGGTATTGGCGTGAAAAATCGAGCTCGAGAGAATGGATGACCCGGCCTGGCCGCGGCGACATGACCACCAATCTCGTCGCCAGAAAAAGGGCCTCTTCGACGCTGTGGGTGATAAAAAAAATCATCTTGCGGGTATCGGCCCAAACATTCAAGATCAGCTCCTGCATGGTGTCGCGTGTGAGCGCATCCAGGGCGCCGAAAGGCTCGTCCATCAAAAGGATGTGCGGGTCGCTGGTAAGCACCCGGGCGATGCCCAGTCGTTGCTGCATTCCGCCGGAAAGCTTGTAAACCGGGTAGTGGCGAAAGTCATCCAGCCCGACCAATGATAAAAACCTGCGTGCCGCCGTTTCGCGTTCTTTTCGAGGAACACCCTGAAGTCTGAGCCCGAACTCGGCGTTTTCAAGAACGTTCAACCAGGGCAGCAGGGCGTGCTTCTGAAAAACCACCCCCCGATCCTTGTTTGGTCGCCGCACCTTCCTTCCATCGAGCACTATTTGCCCGCCGGTGGGTGGAATGAAACCGGCCAGCAGATTCAGCAGTGTCGTCTTGCCGCATCCCGATGGTCCCAGAACAACGACGAACTCCCACCCTTCCACGGCCAGATCGACTTCTTCGAGGACCAGAAAATCTTCACCGGCTCTGCGGCCGGGATATGCAAGCGAAACATTTCGGATTTCCAGTTTGGCCAAAGATTCCTCGATCGACTTTCATTGCAGGCCCTTCAGCCAGTTTCACATCGACAACCGGTCCGGTGCTGCAAGCGGGTGCAATCAATGAAGCAGGAAGACCGCTGCCAATCGGGTGCAGATTTAACGATGAGCCGGTGAGCGTTCACCGGCCCTTGATAGCCGATTGAACCCATCCGGCGTTTACGTACAGACTGTAGTCGGGGAGCACCGCAGGAATCTTCTTTTCGGTCTTCAAAAACTCGGCGGTCGCTTTCAGGGCCCGGGCAGCGCCGCCGTCCTTGCCGCATCCCAGCCAATCACAGGAAACTTGCTGTGCCGGAGTTGGAAATATGTAACTCGCCAAGACCGCCGGTACGTCCTTCGGTTCACCACCGACGAGACTGACGATCGCCTGCACCTGAGGGGAATCCGGCGTCCAGGCATCGGGATTGTCGCGATACGCGGCGTCGGTTTGCGCCAGGACCTGGACGAACTGCCGCATGAATTCCGGATGGCTCCGTGCGAATTCGCGCTCGACGACCAGTCCGTCGAAGGTGGGTTTGCCCCAGCGTCCCAGCTCGCCCGAGGTGATCAGGACTTTGCCGCTCTTTTTGATGGTCGACAGGGCCGGATCCCAGACAAAGGCGGCGTCGATATCGCCGCGCCGCCAGGCAGCGGCAATCGCATTGGGCGGCAAGTTCAAGAGGGTCACTTTCTTCGGGTCGATGCCAAACTGCTCCAATGCAAAGAGGAGGTGGAAATGGGTCGTCGACACGAAGGGGGTCGCCAATTTTTTCCCGATGAGATCCTGCGGTGCGACGATCCCCGACCCGTCGCGCACCACCAAGGCTTCGGCGGCGGCGATGCCCTCCGCGATCCAGAACAGTTCTACGTTGAGACCATTCGACATGGCCGTCGCCACACCCGTTGAGCCCAACAGGCCGATCTGAACGTCGCCGGATGTAATGGCCGGCAACAATTTGCCCGGAGAGTCGAATTTGCGCCAGTTGATTTTATAACCGGTGGCCTTCTCGAAGTCGCCCCCCGCGATCGCAACCTTCCAGGGGTTAAATATGAGCTGGTAGCCGATGGTCATTTCACCCGATTCGGCCCAAACCGCCGGCACGGCAAGAGCCGTGAACATGACGACACAAAGACATAAGCCAATGACTTTTTTCACGGTCCCCCCCATTACGACTAGTTGTTGCCGTTCAAGACACAGGGGCAGCTTCTCCTCCCCTAAAAGGTTCATACCACAGGCACGGGTTAAGTCAAGAAACGGGTGGAGGCGCCGCAGATGCATCCCGCAGACCGATGTTAAGATACAAGAGCGTCCGATGCCGACCGGTGGTTTGAGCGTCTGGAACCGTCTGCGAGGTCACGTTGACTTGATACTTTTCAGCGTTAATATAAAGAAAATTGTTTTAAAGGCCCTTATAACTGAACCCAATCAGAAAGAAAGAGAGGCTGACATGAACGAGCGTGCCGGATTGATCACAATGCGAGGCAACCCCTTGACCTTGATCGGTCAGGAAATTAAACCAGGGAATCCGGCGCCGGATTTCGAGTCGCTGGACAATGAGTTGAAGCCCGTGCGGTTATCGTCTTTTCGGGGCAAAGTGGTCATCATTTCTGCCGTACCCTCCCTCGACACCCCGGTCTGCGACATGGAAACCCGGCGTTTCAACAGCGAAGCCGCAAAGTTGAGTGATGATATCGTCATACTGACCATCAGCATGGACCTGCCGTTCGCCCAAAAGCGATGGTGCGGAGCGGCGGGTGTCGACAAGGTCGTGACGCTTTCCGATCACCGTGAAGCCGAATTCGGGAATGCTTATGGCGTGCTGATCAAGGAACTGCGCCTTCTGGCGCGGGCCGTATTCGTGGTCGACGCCGAGGGAGTCGTTCGGTATGTCCAGCTTGTGAAGGAGGTGGCCGAAGAACCTGACTACGACGCCGTCATTTCCGCGGCAAAAAAACTGATTTAATCAAGAATTGCCGTTGAATTGACCGAAGTCGGCTAATTCAACGGCGCAGTATCTTTATTCAGGGAACCTCAGTGTGACCTGTTCCCCCCCTTCTTTCTTCTTTAAATTAACTTTGAGATCGATGCTGCTTTCACGCATCCCAAGGGCCAGGTCGGTCTTTCCCTTATCACCTTCGATGTGGGTCATTCCCCTGACCGCATCGAAAATCTTCTGCCCCACTTCACCGCCCGGAGACGGGAGTTCGGTTGTTCTGTACTCGGCATAAACAGTTACCTTGCCATCCCCACTGCGGCGAATGGATATTTTTTCCGCATTGTTGTTCACACCGTGCAGCGCAACCAGTGCCAACCACTTCACCGCCGCTTCTTCCTTGTCGGCGTCGTTTTTGAGGACCGACATCTCTCGCAGCGGATCGGTCGTTGCATAACAGTCGCACATCTCCTGAACCTTCTTGTGAACACTCTCCGTACCTTTCATCGGCGTTCTCCTTTCATTAAATTGCAGTTGAGTAAGGCTGGTTAAATCGATTTGGGATAGACTAAACACTAATTCTTGAAATTCAAGGCAGCAACCGTTGTTCTTGAACCGGGTTTGGACGCAGACGGCCAACAGCATATGGAAAGGTGATCTTTAGAGATACATTCCCGGGTGTTGAGGTATTCAAAAATCTCAAATGCCAAGCACCAAAATTCAGCGTTTTTTCTCGACAAGACCAGATTAATATTTAGGCTTGAGCTTTTTTATTGATAATGCCATTTAAGTGCGGGAAATCGGTTCGCTCCAATCCAACGGAACCATTAAAGGCACAGACTTCTGTTCGGGAGGAAAATCATGAAATTTAGAGTCACTGTTTTTTTCAGCACCCTGGCTGCCCTTTTCTGCATACTGCCGGCTTGTTTCGCCGCCCTGGATTGGAACGTCATTCAGACGTTCAACCTGAAGGACCCGCCTCTGGATGTCGCCTTTTCGACATCGAGGAACAAGGTCTTCGTCCTCACCGACAAAGGACAGATCCAAGTCTACGAACCGAACGGCACTCTGGACGAAACGATGGATGTCGGCAAGGAGTTCGACCGTTTGTGGCATATCCAGGGATCCGACGTTCTTTTGCTCAGCAGCCGTGAGAAAAAAACCGTCCAGATTGTCGAGCTGAACTTCGTCGAACAGATCGACACCTCCGGATCGCCTTTTCGGGGACCGGAAAACGCGCCGGTGGTGGTGGCCGTTTTCAGCGACTTCGAGTGAGTGTATTGCAAGGGACTCACGTCTCTACTCGACCAGGTGGTCGAGAAATATCCCCAAAAGGTCAAAGAAGTCTACATGAATTTCCCGGTCAGATCGCACAAGTATGCCGAAACGGCGGCGCGCGCGGCCCTGGCGGCCGACAAACAGGGCAAGTTCTGGGAGTTTCACGACAAGCTCTTTCAAAACTACAACCAGCTGAACGACGCGAAGGTGCGCGAGATTGCAAAAGAGCTCAACTTAAACATGGAACAGTTCGAAAAAGACTGGCAGTCCGGGGAGACCCTTACCAAGGTCCGCTCGGATATCGAACAGGGCAGCCGGATCGGTGTGCGCGGTGTTCCGGCGGTTTTCATCAACGGCCGGAAATTAAAACAGCGCAGCCTGGAAGGCTTCTCTGAAATCATCGACAAAGAATTGGAGAAGAATTCTGCGACGAACCCATAGCGCCCGGCGGTGTTTTTACGAAAGGATCGAGGTGGTCACGCGAGATAACGAAGCGCGGTGGAATCGGCATTGCAGAGACCAGCATCTGTTTAGAAAATGATGTCAACCCCCTGATCGCGTTCTATACGATATGCAATCTGATTGAATGGACGTAAACGTTAACAGGGTATCGCATCTGCTTTGTTGTCGGGCACTTTGAAGCACAAAACGTCTACGCACCCGACGCTTTGCATCTGCGGCACCCTGTAACCGCTTACAATGAGGTGGTTTGAAGCGCATCGGAATTTGGAGCCGGCCCAATCTATCAGACTGTAAGTACTTTGCTTGATTGTGATTTCACTATTTACACAGTCACCTCTTGCAGACATTGACGAAATAAGACACGACTTCGCAGGTCTTTAGGGCACCGTAGTATAAAGTTCATCAATGTTAATATCGTCTTGGTTCGCCTGGTAAGCAATGAGTTGACCGTCCGGCGCCCATAAAAGTGCGCTGACGTTTTCCCCGACGCTGAGTTCCGCGGAAACCCGCCGGTTGGAGGTTCCAAAGGTATTGTCTGTGTAAAGTTCAAATACCCCCACCGTGTCTTGATCCGCTATGTAGGCGATGCGAGAGCTGTCGGGCGCCCAGGCGAAATCCCTTACCTCGCTGCTGTCGTTTGCCAATCTCGAAATTAGATCGGGCGGTCGGCTGCCGTTTGCCAAGACAGTGAGCAGATCGAACCGGTTATCAACGAACTGATCGGCGCGATAGGCGACGCGGATACTGTCCGGTGACCATTCAAACCCCACGACCTCACCGAGGCTCTGAAGTGTACCGGACAGCGGTACGGGTGTCGGGAATGAAACGGCCGGATCGACGACCAGAAGCTCACTCAGACCGGAGCCCCTGACCACCACGTTGAAAGCAATCAGAAGACTGTCGGGTGACCATTTAAAGCTCTTGACCGTCGAGATGCTCGATCCGGTACCTGTCGTGTTGGATAATTTATTGTTATCCTGCCTAAAAGGGCGGGTGGAATATAGATCGATCCTATCGGGGGAGCCTTGGATCGTATTCTGGGTGTAAGCAATCAGCAGATCTGACGGTGCCCAATCAAAAGAACTAACTTCACCGTCCGGATTTGGGAATACCGAGACTCTCACCGGAGTCCCGCCGGATGCCGGAACGGTAAAGAGTTCGACGTTGCCAATCGTGTTGGGAACCGGATTGAAGGCCCGAAAAGCGATCGTCTCGTTGTCGAAAGACCAGGCAAAATCTCGAACCTCGAGTATATTAGTCGACTGACGGGAGACGTTGATAGCCGTTTCGCCGTTGGTCGAGACCGGCACGACGTAAAGTTCGAATTTGCCGAATACCTGCTGATCCGCCTTGTAGGCCACCTGACGGCCATCCGGTGATACAGCGAAGTCTACGACGTTACCACCGGCTGGGATGATGTCTCCCGAGAGTTTGACGACGGTGGCCCCGTTGTCGAAGGAAGCATACAGTTCAACATTTGTGGCGCTGTCTTTTTCTGCCATGAACACCAATGGACTGGTACCGGATGCCGAGAAAGCCCAGTCGTAAAACACCGTCACCCGACCGCCGGGCTCAAGCGAACCGGAGACGTTCTGATTATCATTACCTTCCGGCGTGGACGTATAGAGTTCGTTGACATTGATGGTCTGCTGAACGGCCAGGTAGGCGATCAGATTGGCAGCAGTCAGGTCCGGAGACCACAGAAAAGATTCCACGGTGCCGCCGCCGGACACCTTCACGTTACTGGCAACCCCATCTGGTGTCGATGAATACAACTCTTCGGAGTTGGAATCCTGGGCGGCAATGTAGGCGATACGTGAGCTGTCCGGTGCCCAAGTAAATGCGTCAATCGACCGGAGACCTCCGGCAGTAGGGATAGGGGTTCCGGAGACCTTGACGGGTTTTACTTCAGTTGGGGGCGCAGAGCTGCTTTTATCGTCACCGCCCCCGCAGGCAAAAAACGTGAGCAGGAGAGAAAAAAATAATCCCAAACAGAACGCCGATGGAATCGTTTTACTGCCGACAGGTTTCATGGTGTCCATCCTCGACTTGGTGGTGTTCTTCCGAGTCCGTCCTACGGTTTTCGGCTCGCCGACCGGATGACTGGGAAAACAGCCGATTTTTAGTAGTGTATTTTAATAAAAGATACCGTCTATTTTAATCACAAAAAATAATAATTGCAACTGTTTATATAGTATTGCAAGCAGCATTTCATGTACATACAATTATCGAAAGCAAAAAAAGAGAACTTTTAAGAAGACAGTTTTTCTGTTTGACACACCGCTGTGGCCCTATTAATTTAAGATTATAACTGATATCAATTTAATAGTTCCTATCTGCGGTTTCATAAAGGTCACATATAAGTTTCCGATGCAGAAATGTGCCATTTTTCGCAAGTTCAAGGAAATCGGTAGAATTGCGCGGAGGTATACTACTGTATGCCGCACAAGCGATTACGCCGATTGACGCCAAAATTGCGGAAATGGGCCATTTATGGACGGAAACTAAATAGAGGTTAGCATGAAAAGATACCAGGTAATGGTTCTCTGCATTTTTTTTGTACTGCCGGTGACCGGTTTTGCCGAAACGCCGCACCGGCTGGCCGGGTTCGTGCTCGGAGATGAGTTTTCAAAATACCAGGACCTCGTCGACATGCAAACGAAGATGCCGCTGCGTCACAGCAAATCGATCGATGCGATTGAGGCGCGGGATCTGAAAGGGTTCAAGTACGGACTGATCTGGGTCGGAAACTGCACTGTTCCGAGCCGCATTGTCAGCCTTCGGATGAAATATGCCGATTCGTCTAAGAAATTTTACGACGAACTGCTCAAACGTTTCAAACAGCGCTTCGGCGAACCCTCTGAATGGCGCGGCGATCCCTTTCACATCGTTATTTCGTGGAAATGGTCTTTTGTCGATGACCAGAAAAACAGGATCAGTATGATACTGGAACACAACAAAAGGGACGAAGCTGAAACGGTCGGCAACACAGTCAAAATGACGATGTGGAACCTCATCGAAAAGGAACAAAATTGCGAGAAAGAAAAATTTCCCGAACCGGGCGAGGAGTCCACGAAAACAGAAGAAGAGCCTCCGAATTGGGATCTCCTGATTCCCCGGTGAGCCTCAGGCCCGCAATGACCTGTCCAATACTGCCGACCCGTTCAATACTAAAGCCTGCAAAAATTAAAGAGGCTATCCGGCGCTTACCGGATAGCCTCATAATATGGAATCTGCAGCCTGCTGCTTCAGGGTCGACCGCTCATCCGCTCAGCTGAAGCTTCAATCGTAGATCGACTCAGATACAGGACCACTAAAGGGACAGGTGTCTGCTTTTAACGACCCGCAGGCTGTCACGCAGGGTTTTATGCTTACCCCAGGGTCAGGCCGTCCCTTGTAAGTTCAGGCCAGATACCAGCTGCGGTGCGCATGCGTGCGTGATCAGATTCCATACTTGCGTCTGCCGACTCTTGCAGCGGCAGTCCAACCTTTGCAATTATCGTGCAAATCGTAAAAAAACAGGTTACAAAACACGCCTTTTATTATTATCTAGTCGAATTTAATACAGATAAGCTTCACAAAAACAGTTACTCGCTACACCGGTCAGTTAATCCAGTCAAAAAAACCGGGCCATTTTAAGTTAAATATCGAGCATTGTACTGACAATAATTGTCATCGGATTGGTATTGAAAACCTTACGCTTCGCAATGCCGTTGGAAATAGGAACTTGAATCCTGGAATACTTGACCAATTATCCCCAACTAATTGGGAAAAGAATCATTGGAAACCCCAACGTTGCAACTAAGGAGGAAACTGACATGCAAGGAGAGGCACCGTTCATATCATTGATCCGACATTTCACTCAATTGAGTCGTCAGCTGCATCATATTGAAAGGTTTTTTCAAGAAGCCGTTGGCAGCGAGTTTCGTTATCGTATTCCGGCTTTCATCAGGACCCCGGCGACTCAAAATCATAACTTTCAGCATCGGATTGCCCTTTTTCAATTCTAACAGCAAATCATTGCTGACGTTCTCCGGAAGCTCGCCGTCGAGAATAACCAGATCGACTTTGTCACCGGCCTGATGAGCGGTCTCAAGCGCCTGGTGGCCGTCTCTGGCCTGCAGGACTTTTAATCCCAACTTTTTCAGCATTTGCTCCAAAACACCGCGAACATCATCTTCCTTATCGACCGTCAGTACCGTTTCTATCTTTGTATCATCGTTTCTGGCAGGTTTGTTTTCCACTTGGGCAGTTTCAGCTGATCTCGGCAAAAACACGTGGAATATCGACCCCTTGCCCTCCACACTTTGCACCGTTATGAAACCGTTGTGATCCTTTATGATGCCGTACGCCGAAGCGAGCCCCAATCCCGTCCCTTTATGGGGTCCCAACTTTTTGGTGGTAAAAAACGGTTCGAAGACCCTTTGCATGGTGGCCTTGTCCATGCCGACTCCGGTGTCCGCAATTGTGAGTTTGACATACTGACCCGGTTTGGCGTGGAGGTGTTGCAAAGGGTTTTTATCGATATCCACGTTTTGGGTAATAATGCGCAGTTCGCCCCCGTTTGGCATAGCCTGAAACGCGTTGACAATCAGGTTCATTATCACCTGCTTTATCTGCAAGGAGTCCGCTTTGACGGCCCAACCGGTTTTCTCGTAATTTTCTATTATCCTGACATCTTTTCTCGTTTTCTCGAATAAGCTGATCTGGTCCTTTACAAGATCTTTCAGCGCGACTCTTTCCCGACCGTATTTGCCGCCTTTGGCGAATCCAAGAAGTTTGTTTGTCAGGTCGGTCGCATTGTTGATGTACGTCTCGATTGAAAGGAAATGGTTGAAATACGGGTGGACGTATTCAGTCATCGAGAGCATGATCGACACATGCCCCTGAATTCCCATCAAAAGATTGTTGAAATCGTGGGCTATGCCGCCGGCAAGGGTTCCAACGGCCTCCATTTTCTGCACCCGGTTGAGTTGATATTCCAGCAACCGCTTTTCGTGTTCGGCTCGCTTCAGTTCGTTGATGTCATGCATTACTACCGTCGCCGTTTTGGGCTTGCCGGGTTCGGAGTAGATCCCGTCGTTGACGACCACCCAGATTTCATCACCTTTTTTGTCCCGGATTTTCAGCTCCGCTGAATCCGCCACGTTTTCACCCTTACATAGCTTTGCCAGCCGTTCGAAAAACAACCGTCTGCTGTCGTCGGTAAAAATCTCATCGCTTTTTTTGGCCAACAGTTCGTCGCGCGAATAGCCGGTCAGTTTAAACATCAGGTCATTGGCGCGCAGAAACTTTTGGGTCCTGAGATCGACCTCACAAATGCCGGCCGGTGCATGGTCGACCAATTGCCGGTAACGCCCCTCGCTTGCGCGCAAAGCCTCTTCGGCTTGTTTGCGGACGCTGATATCCTCGATGACACCGTCAATCCATTTGATTTTTCCGCTTTCGTCCGATATGACGGCGGCAGAGCAGGAAACCCAAAAAACTCTCCCGTTCCGCTTTCGCATGACAAGTTCGCGACCGCTGACGCTGCCCTTACCCTTGATTTCAGAAATAAAATCATTTTTCCCGGCGGAATTAGGGAAAAGTTCGATAATCTTGGTGCCCATGAACTCCTCAACCGAGCGGTAGCCGAAAATGCCGGCAATCGCCCGGTTGGCCCGCACAATCCGGCCGGTCGGATCGATCGTGAATCGGAAAACCCCGGCGGTCAGGTTTTCAATGAAGGCCCGGTGCTCGTCTTCAGTTTTCTGCAGGTCATTCCGGGCTTTCTTGAGTTTGTTGATGGTCTTCTGCGCATTGGCGCCGAAAATGACCAGAATGCACAGCACGATAGCGCGAGTGTAAATTTCATACAGATCAGGGCCGAAAATCTCGGCGATGATGTTGTACCTGTTCGAAAAGAAAATATTCAATATGGAATCAAGAACCCAGTAGATAATGGCGATCGGTATGCCCGCCAATATCATCGAGTCCGTGACATTTACCTTTTTTTTCGCTGCAGGCTTCATTCGGGGCCTATCTTTCAAAAAGTGTAACGGTAATCACCACCGGTTTGTCTTCAATCGTTATCAATAAAATGAATCGGAATGACTTCCTGCCAAGGGCGCGGCCTGCCGAACTCGGCCCCATCAGTGCTCGTCCTGGAAATTCTCGAGTAGAATTCGACGATCCATTGGGGTTTCGATGCAATATCCATTCCCGAACGATCTGCCCGACACGGCTTTTTTGAGACATACCGGCTCCTGTAGAGATATCGTGCTAACTCATTGACATAATACAGCAACTATTTTATTTTGAAAAAGTTTATTTTCTCATCAACAGGCTTTTCACCAAGAGGGGGTCTGCTGGCATGACAGATGAAGCGTCCCATCTCACTATCACGGTCGACAAAAGCCACATTCTCAGCCTCGGCGAGCGGCTATACGAACAGAGCATCGAGCTGATCAGGGAACTGGTCAACAACGCCTATGATGCCGATGCAACGCGCGTGGAGGTCACCGTCTCAGGCAAGGAGATCGTCGTCTCCGACAACGGCGAGGGAATGGATTTAAGAGGTCTCGGGCAATACTTCAATGTCGGTTCAGATGAAAAGCTCGTCCATCCCATATCCCTCCGTTTCAAACGCGACCGGATCGGGCAGTTCGGCATCGGCAAGTTCGCTAGTCTGGCCGCAGCGTCGCGCTTTGAAATAACCACCCAAAAAGAAAACTTTGCGGCGCGGGTTGTCTTCGACCGGACCCGCTGGCTCGGACAAGGTGACTCCTGGGTCGTTCCTCTAACACGCCTCGAGCCAGATCCCGAGAGGGGCGACGGCACAACCGTTCGCCTGGTGGACCTTAAAAGGGAATTCAAGCCCGAAGACGTTGTTCAACGGATTGCAGAAGGGGTGCCCATCCGGGCCAAAAACTTCTCTGTCTGGGTCAACCGGTATCGCGTGACGCCACGGAAATGGTCGGGAAACCGCGTCCCCGTCATGGAAGGTACAAAGTTCGGTATCATTCACGGTGAAATCGTCATTCTTCCGGCCCACACCGCCTCCAAAGACAACATGGGAATCGAGATCAAGGTTAAGGGGGTCACCGTTCGGCGAGAGCTGTTCGACATGGCTTCCTGGGGAAGGGCCGCCACCCGGATAAGGGGTGAAATTCATGCCGATTTTCTCCCATTGACGAGCGATCGATCGGGCTTCATCGAAGACACCCCGGAATTCGAGTCCTTCCTCAAATCGACGCACAAGATCATGGCCGACGTTCAGAAGGTGTACAACCAGTTGGCCTCCAAACGTGAAAACCAAAAGGTCAGCCGGGCGTTGAAAGAAGCCTTGCAGCGCGTCCATCAGGCGCTGTCACTCAACCCGGAACTCTCGCCCTTCGGTGTCGTCCCCATTGCGGAAAAAGGCAGAACGGGCGTCGGGGAGACCGCTGTGGAGGCCGGCAAAGGGCGGAAAGAACCAGCCGCGGAAACGATCACAGAAGAAGAGGCTGAAGAGGTTCCGGTTTCGGGTCAAGAGGATTCTTTGACCGAGGCCGATGCCGAAAAACCCCCAAAAGAGCGCAAGCCTTCCATGAGAATGGCCACGCCGAATGCAGTGGTGAAAAGGCTCAAGTTCGGCGACACGGGCGTCACCTGCTGCCTGGATCATTTAGGGGAAGACGGGCCGGAGTGTCTGACCGAGGGGACCATCATCTATATCAATCGAGACCATCCCCTGTACAAGAGAGAAGCGCGGAAAAAGGAAGCCCATATCCTGAATATCGCGCGCCTCATCACCCAGGAAGTCTCCTTGATGAAGGATTCGGCCAACCCGCGCGAGGCCTTCAACCGTCAATCCAAGCTCCTGCGCGATGCCTTCCGGGAAAAAGACTGATTACTTCAGGGCCGCCTCGAACTTGTTGGCGACCTCGCGCAGGTTCTCCGACCAATTTTCTGCCAAAGCATCAACCATGGCGACCTCACCCCCGATTTCCCTGGCAATCAGCTCCGCGCTCTTGGA
Organism: uncultured delta proteobacterium; assembly: GCA_963787235.1. Lineage (GTDB taxonomy): Bacteria > Desulfobacterota > Desulfobacteria > Desulfobacterales > SG8-13 > JARFQH01. The sequence continues at coordinate 2,829 of CAWBCG010000041.1, read as the reverse complement.
TGAAAACTGCGGTTGAACAAAAATGATTTTGATGTTGTTTTCTCTGGCATGTTCAATCAGTTCCATGATTTGTGCGAGTTTTGGACTCTTACCCTCGATTTCGACGGGAACCTGGACCAAGCCGTAACTGCGGGCAAAATAGCCCCAGGATGGGTGAAATACCATGAAACGAAGCCCCTGCCGACCCGCAAAGATTTTCTTGAGATCGGCGTCCAGATCAACGAGTTCCGCCATAAAGGCCTTGTAGTTCGCCTCGTATTTGGACCGATTTACCGGATCAACTTCCTGCAGGGCGTTCAGAATCGTGCGGGCCTGCATCATCACCAGAGGCGGTGAAAGCCAGATGTGGGGGTCAAGTCCGTTGCGGTCATGCTGGTCTCCACTATGGTGGGTGCCTTCGGTCATGGAAATCTTTTGAATGCCCTCATCGGTATGCACAACTTTGATTTGCGGGTTGGTTGAGAGTATTTTTTTCAGCCTTGCGGCTTCAAATTCGATTCCGATGGCAAAATACAGCTTTGCCGTGGCAAGGGATACCATTTGCCGGGGTTTGGGCTCATAAGTGTGGGGATCGGCGCCAGGCGGCACCATAGCATGGACATCTACAAGTTCCTTTCCTATTTGTCGCACAAAATACCGTTGCGGAACGATGCTGACAAAAACCGACAGCTTGTCATTTGAGCGTGCTTCGGGTGCAAGACCGAAAATAAAAGAGCATGCCAGCGCGATGAACAATGGGGTGCGACGCATTTTGAACCTCCGTACTAAACGGTCATGACCTTTTGAGTCGCCATGATTCATAAAAACGACGCGCCGGAGACCGGAAAAACGGTTGCGAAAAGCGGCTGACTGTCTGAATCGCTTACGGGGTCTAAGAACTCGCAAAAAAAGGAGAACTATAGCAAAGCCTAATTCGCTTAAGAAATATCCGGCAGATAACTTTCCATAGTAATTTAACCATAAAAATATCAGAAAGGTCGTAATGCCCAAGCTCAAGCCTGTCCCTATGCACATGGTTGGAATAAAACTAATCCTTTTTAAGCTTTCCGGTTTACTTTCCGGTGCCAAATATTATATTTCAAGATTGCGTAAAGAGAGGAGAAGAATTTAATCCATCTGTTTAATTGGTGATCCCACCGGGATTCGAACCCGGGTTACCGGCGTGAGAGGCCGGTATTTTTATTTCCCCCGATTTATATCTACTTACCCTCAATTACTAAATAAATATAACATGCTGTAATATTATAACATTAAATTTACCTTGACCTATCTTATTTTCCTGTATGATCATCGCCCGTGTGGGGAATAGTGTGGGGAAGCGAGATTTCCGGCTTCCCATTTAACTTCCAAATTCAGAGAATCAATCCATGGAAAGATTCCGAACCGATTATCCCGGTGTCTATTACATCATGGGCATTTCGCCCGCAACCGGAAAAATGGAGCGTATCTATTATATAAGGTACAGAAAAAACGGCAAACTGGTCGAGGATAAAGCAGGACGGCAGATCGAAGACGCCATGACCCCTGCGCGCGCTGCCCTGAAACGCTCCGAAAAAATTTCAGGAAAAATCCCCACCAATCAGGAGGAACGATATCATAAACGAGCAGAAAAAGAAGCCGAAAAAGGGAGATGGACAATTGATAAACTGTGGGCAGAATATAATAAACAACGGAAACCCGGCAAGGGTCTGGACGTTGATGCGAGTCGGTACGACAAATATCTAAAAGACGCATTCGGTCACAAAGAATGTTCAGACCTTGTGGCACTCGATGTCGACCGGATCAGGATAAACCTCCAGAAAACCAAATCCGCCCAGACAGTAAAGCATGTTCTGAATCTCCTGACCTGGATAATAAATTTCGGTGTAAAGAAGGGACTTTGCACCGGATTGTCGTTCAGGATTCAGAAACCCACTGTGGACAACATCAAGACCGAAGACCTCACCCCGGACCAGCTTCAAAAACTGCTCAAGGCGATCGAAGAAGATGAAAACAAGGATGTCGGCAACCTCATGAAACTCGCCCTCTTCTCCGGCATGCGCCGTGGGGAACTGTTCAAACTGCAATGGCGGGATGTTGACTTTGATCGTGGTTTCATCACGATTCGGGATCCCAAGGGAGTCAAAACCCAGACGATACCACTGAGCGATGCAGCGCGCACTGTGCTCAAAGACCAAAAACGGACGCGAAGCCCTTATGTATTCCCGGGCGAGAATGGGAAAATGCGGGTTAATGTCAGCAAGACCGTCAACAGGATTAAAAAAGCGGCCGCCCTACCCCAGGATTTTCGCCCGCTGCATGGCCTCCGTCACGTTTACGCATCCATGCTGGCATCCTCGGGCCAAGTCGACATGTATACACTCCAAAAGCTTCTGACACATAAAGACCCGAAGATGACCCAACGTTATGCTCACCTGAGGGATGAAACGCTGAAGAAAGCTTCCAATCTTGCAGGTGTAATCGTGAGTAACATTAACCAGAGAAACAAGTCCAAAAAACAGTTGAAAGGTACGACGAATGATTGACGATACCTATATAAAATACCTTAATGAGTTTATTAATCCTTCTGAACACTACGTATCTAAGGTTATAGATGGTCACATTATTCCTCCGGGCCTAATCGGAGTTTTTAATGATATTATTGCTCATTGCGTAGTTGCCCAAAAACAGCACCTAATGATTGTTGGTGATACCGGAGTTGGTAAGACAACGTTTTCGGACATTTTTGAAAAGTTTTACAAAAATGACTGCGAATCTAACGGCACCAAGCCCAATGTGGTAAAGGTCAACTGCGCTCAATTTGGAAACGATCGTAATCATGTCAGATCG
>CAWBCG010000040.1:0-36946 GCA_963787235.1 uncultured delta proteobacterium | reverse complement strand
GCCTGCTGTGGGTGGTGTCCACGGCTTACAACATCGGCTACATGCGCTCGCTCGCCGAGCATGCCCAGACACGCTATTATGTTTGCTTTGCGGTGGCCATCTTCGGGGCCCAGGGAGTGGCTTTCAGCGCCAACATCTTCACGCTCTATCTGTTCTACGAGATCATCACCCTGTTCACCTACCCCCTCGTGGCGCACCACCAGGACGATGAGGCTTACGAAGGCGCCCGCAAATACCTGGTCTACCTGGTGGGCAGCAGCAAACTGTTCTTTCTGCCGGCCATGGTCATCACCTACCTGCTATGCGGTACACTGGATTTTCGCGTGGGCGACATCGCCCGCGGCATCTTTCCGCCGGACGCCGATCCCGCCCTGGTCAGCCTGGCCTATTGGCTCTACATCTTCGGCCTCGCCAAGGCAGCCATTATGCCGCTGCACAACTGGCTGCCGTCGGCCATGGTGGCACCCACCCCGGTTTCGGCCCTGCTGCACGCAGTGGCCGTGGTCAAGGCCGGCGTAACGGCTATCGCCCGCGTCATCCTGTCCGGTTTCGGCGTGGACACCATGGCCCATCTGGGACTGGGGATGCCCACCGCTTATCTGGCGGCCTTCACCATCGTGGCCGCCTCGCTTATCGCCATTACCAAAGACGACATCAAAGCCCTGCTGGCCTATTCCACCGTCAGCCAGCTCAGCTATATCATCATCGGGGTGGCCATGCTCGACCCCCTGGCGGTCAAGGGCGGTTTGCTGCACATTGCCAACCACGCCTTCAGCAAGATCACCTTGTTTTTCGGCGCCGGTGCCGTTTACGTGGCGACCCGTCAAAGGCGGATCAGCTACATGGGCGGCCTGGGGCGGCGGATGCCCTGGACCTTCGGTGCGTTCGCCGTCGCCGCGTTGTCCATGATCGGGGTGCCGCCGGTCTGCGGTTTCGTCAGCAAGTGGTACCTGGTCAACGGTGCGATGGAAGTCCACCGTACGGTGTTGTGGGCGGCGCTTCTGGCCAGCACCCTCTTGAACGCCCTGTACTTTGCCCCCATTGTGCTCAAAGCCTTCTTCGGCAAACCGCACCCCGAAGTGGCCCTGGAGCATTATGACGAGGCACCGGCCTCGATGGTGACGGCGCTTTGTTTCACAGCCCTGGTCTCTGTTCTTTTAGGGCTGTACCCCGAAGCCATCACCCAGTTTTTTGACGTTTTCGCCAGACGATAGGAGGCAGACCGGCATGAGCAAAGACCTGGGGGATTTTCTGGATCGGTTGCGCAAGGGAAACATCGGGGCCTGGAAACTCGGCCTGTTCGTCTTCCTGGGCGCCGCGATAGTGGTGAACTTTTTTATCCACCCGCGCCATGCAGAATACTTTCTGGACAACTATCCCGGGCATTGGGCGGTATTCGGCCTGGTGGTTTCAGTGGCGATGGTTCTGGTTATGAAGAAGATCGTTCAACCCCTGCTGAAGCGACCGGAGGAGAAGGATGACGATTAACGGTCCGTTTTTCCATCCGGCCTGGGCCTTCCTCGCGTTGGCGTTGGCGCTGCCCTTTTTCAGGGGCACCTGGTGGCGCTGTCTGCTGCTGGTTCCGCCCCTGATCGCAATTTGGGCGGTGGTCCACATGCAGGAGGGCAGCTACGGGGTGCTCCCCTACCTGGGCCAGGAAATGGTGCTGGGCCGGGTGGACCGGCTCTCCAAGCTCTTCGCCAATGTGTTTGCCATCCAGGCGCTGATCGGCATGATTTACGCCTTGCACTTGAGGGATCGGGCTCAACATGCAGCAGCCAGTGTTTACGTGGCCGGCTCTTTCGGTTGCGTGTTCGCCGGCGACTACCTGACACTGTTCATTTTCTGGGAAATGATGAGCGTGTCGAGCACCTTTCTGGTCTGGCTCAACCGCAAACCCGTTTCCATCCGGGCCGGCCTGCGCTACTTTTTGTTTCACACCCTGGGCGGGCTTCTCATCCTGGCGGGTCTGCTGCTGCGCTACCGGGCAGTGGGCAGCCTGGCCTTTATCGCCATCAGCCCGGAAAACGCCCGGTTCTTCGACTGGCTGATCCTGACCGGTTTTTGCGTCAACGCCGCGGCGGTGCCGCTGCACGCCTGGCTGCCGGACACCTATCCCGAGGCTACGGTGACCGGCGCGGTTTTCATGTGCGCCTTTACTACCAAAACGGCGGTTTACGCGCTGGCGCGCGGATTCGCCGGATTCGAAGTACTGACCGTGGCCGGCACCGTCATGGCCGTCTACGGCGTGCTCTACGCCGCCATTGAGAACGATGCCCGGCGCATTCTAAGCTACCACATCGTCAGCCAGGTGGGCTACATGCTGGCCGGCATCGGCATCGGAACGGCCATGACCATTAATGGCGCCACGGTCCACGCGTATGCCCACATTCTCTACAAAGGCTTGCTCTTCATGGGTGCCGGCTGCCTGCTCTTTGCCGCCGGCACCGCCCGCCTGGACCAGCTGGGCGGTTTGTTGCGGCGCATGCCCTGGGTGATGATATTTTATATGGTGGGGGCGTTGAGCATCTCGGGGGTGCCCTTTTTCAACGGATTCGTCACAAAGAACATGACCATCCACGGCACGGTGGCGGCCCACCGCGAGTGGATCGGTTTCATGCTGGAGGTCGCAGCCGTGGGAACTTTCGTCTCGGTGGGTCTCAAATTGCCCTACTTCGCCTTCTGGGCCAAGCCGGACAGCAAGATCGAACTCAAGCCCATTCCCGCGAACATGTACGTCGCCATGGCCATTGCCGCCGGTCTGTGCCTGGCCATGGGCGTGTATCCTCAGATGGTTTACCGGATCCTACCCCACCCTGTGTTCTACGCACCCTTCGAGGTCTATAAGGTTCTGCAGGCCGTCTTGCTCCTGGGATTCACCGGTTTGGGATTCTTCTTCATGCACACCGTCATCAAACCGCTGCCGGCACGCAACCTCGATTTCGACATACTGTACCGGTTCGTCGGCAATGCCTTCGTGGCTGGTTTTACACGGCCACTGGCGGCGGTGGACGACATCTGGACCCAGGTCTACCGGCGGGTGGGCCTGGCGGCCCTCATGGGGTCGGCCCGGAGCGCCGGTGTGTTCGATCGCCAGGCCATCGACACGGCGGTGGACGGCACCGCCTCCACGGTGCACGCCACGAGCCGGTTTTTCCTCCGGATCCAAACCGGCCGTCTGCAGGATTATCTGGCCTGGATGACGGTGGCCGCAATGCTGGTGTTCACCTTGGTCTGGTGGCTGGCCGACTGGGGTTGAGAAATGTGGAGGACCTCCAAAGTGTTCCGTATTTGGTGCTTAGTTTTTAGTGACATAACAATCCGATATAACGACAAATACGTCATACAAACCCCCAAATAAGAAACACCGAAAACATTATGAAGTCGATTTTTTACGAATTCGTCAAAGGAGTTTGTTTGCGAAACCGTTCAAGTCGTTGGAGTTCCTGAAAGATGTGGCAAGCAGGTTATCCGGTTCTCACCACGCTGGTATTCTTTCCCCTGGCCGCCTGCCTGGCAGTGGTGTTTCTGCGCCGGGAGAAGACCATCCGGATGTTCACGCTGATCGTTACCTTGGCAGAGGTGGCCTTGAGCCTGCCGTTGCTCGGTTTTGATGCGGCCGACAGCGGTTTCCAGTTCGTCGAACGCGTGCCGTGGGTCAAGACCTGGGGTCTGGCCTACTATCTGGGAGTGGACGGCATCAGCCTGGTGATGACAGGGCTCACCGTGGCCGTGCTGCCGCTGTGTGTTCTGTGCTCCTGGTCCTCTATCCGCGAAAGGGTCAAGGAGTTCCATTTCTGCCTGTTGTTTATGACCAGTGCCTGTCTGGGCGTGTTCACGGCTTTGGATTTCGTTCTCTTCTACGTTTTCTGGGAGGCCATGCTCATCCCCATGTACCTGCTGATTGCGATCTGGGGAGGTCCCGAGCGGCGCTATGCCTCCATCAAGTTCTTCCTCTACACCCTGGTCGGCTCCACTCTGTTGCTGGTGGCACTCGTTGCCTTCCGCTACGCGGGCGGCAGCTTCGACATCCCCGAACTCATGACAAAAAGCTACCCCTTTTATTTTCAGTACTGGACTTTTCTGGCCATGGCGCTGGCTTTTGCCATCAAGGTCCCCATGTTTCCGTTCCACACCTGGCTGCCGGCTGCGCACGTGCAGGCGCCCACGGCGGGCAGCGTGATTCTGGCCTCCATCCTGCTCAAGATGGGGGCCTACGGCTTCATGCGCTTTTCCCTGCCGCTGACCCCCGCGGCCAGTCAATACTTCGCACCCATGATGATCGCCGTCTCCCTGGCCTCCATCATTTACGGGAGCGCGGTGGCCTTGGCTCAAAACGACATCAAGAAGATCATCGCCTACTCCTCGGTCGGCCACATGGGTTTCGTGACCATGGGTATATTCTTGTTCGATTTTAGGGGCTTGCAGGGGGCGTTGCTGCAGATGCTCAATCACGGTATCACGACCGGCGCTCTGTTCATGATGGTCGGCGCCGTTTATGAGCGCAGCCACAGCCGCGAGGTGAGCCACAACCTGGGCCTGGGCAAGTATCTACCGGCCTTTATGGCCTTATGGGGGCTGTTCGCCTTCAGTTCATTCGGCTTTCCCGGTACCAACAATTTCGTGGGCGAGTTTCTCGTGCTTTTGGGTGCCTTCCAGAACAAGACTTGGATCGGATTGGCCATGATCCCCGGGGCCTTGCTGGCGGCGGCCTATATGCTCAGACTCACCCAGAAAATGGCTTGGGGTGCGCCGAGCGGTGCCCGGCATTGGAAGGATTTGAACGCACGGGAATGGGTCTACCTACTGCCGGCCGCTTTTTTCGTGATCTACATCGGACTGGCCCCCCGGTTTTTTTTCAATGTGGTGGACCCTTCACTGGAAAACCTGGTCAAACAGGTCAAGCACCGGACCACGACAGTGACCGGTGTCACCGGGCTTCGGCCGGTAATCGAGTTAGGGCCCCTCATCATAAGCCCGGCCGCCGCAATTGAGCGGGACCGGGTGCGGGAGCGTTAACCGTGGCGAGTGAACTCAACCTGGTATGGATCGAGCTTTACCAGTTATTGCTGGTGGCCCTGCTCTTCGTTCAATGCCTGAGCCCGCGCCTGCAAAAACCCCGGGTAGAGAACTGGCTGCCGGTGATGGCCGGTTTGGGAGTCGTTCTGGCGCTGTTGAACTTCAACGTCCAGGGGGAGATACTCAGCCGCGCCTACCGCATCGATCGGCTGAGCCAGTTCTTCAAGATCCTGGTCTGCATGGGCTTTGCGGTTGCGGTACTCAACGCCCGCCGTCAGCCCAGCCTGATAGAAGAAAAAAAGGCCGACTACTTTCTTCTGATGGCGCTGTCGGCGTGGGGCCTGATGTTTCTCGCCTCATCGGTGGAGCTGATCACCATCTACCTGTCCCTGGAACTGAGTTCCTACAGCCTCTACGCCCTGGTGGCGCTCCGTCGCCAGGAGCGGCGGGCGGCAGAAGCAGCCATCAAATACATATTCTTCGGGGCGGCCGCCACGGCCCTGGCCCTCTACGGCTTCAGCTATATTCTGGCGACCCAGCACTCCAGTTACCTGGTCGACCTGGCCGCAAAAACGTGGAACTGGTCGGCCGAGCCCCTGGCCGTGGTGGGGATCACGCTCTTCATGGGCGGCATGTTCTACAAACTGGCGCTGTTTCCCTTTCACTTCTGGGCCCCGGACGTGTACCAGGGTGCCAGCAACGAGACCGCCACCTATATCGCCACGCTACCCAAGTTGGGCGTGCTGGTGATTTTGATGCGTTTGAGCGCCCTGCATCCCGGCTCCCAGGTGGCGCAGGTGCTGGCCGTCCTGTCAGCAGTCTCCATGACCTACGGCAACCTGGCCGCCCTGGTGCAGACTGATCTAAAGCGCATTCTGGGCTTCTCGGCCGTGGCGCATGCCGGCTACCTCATGGTGGGCCTGGTGGCCGGTACGCTCGAAGGCCTGGACGCCGCCGCATTCTATACCCTGGCTTACATCGTCATGAATTTTACCTGCTTCTGGGTGGTGTGTCGGGTGGCAGCCGACGGACGCAACCTCACACTTGGGGACTTGAACGGCCTCTACAAGCGGTCGCCGATCCTGGCCTTCGTACTGGCGGCGGGGGCCTTCTCACTGGTGGGCCTGCCGCCCACAGTCGGCTTCATGGGCAAGTTGTTCCTGTTCGCCAGTGCCTGGAACCACGGCTACAACTGGCTGGTTGTCGTCGCCGCCCTGAACACGGCCATCGGCATCTACTACTACCTGAACATCGTCCGCCACGCTTACACTGAGGATCAGACCGAACGGACACCGGCCGTACAGGCCGAGCCCGTCTACAGCAACCTGTGGGGCCTGGTGCTGGCCGGTTTGGTGGTGGCACTGGGGGTGATGCCGAACCCGATCTTCGAGGTGGCCGTGGCCGCCGGCAGCCGGCTTGCCCTGCCATAGCCGATTCCAAAGGCCCGAACACAGATTGACAATCCCTATCAGAGATTGTCTTCGAGGGTGGTTTAAGACGTGGCCATACCGCGCAGGAAACGAGCGGCCTAAGACGCGACGGTGGCCTCCTATCGCGAAACCGTGCTCACCGGATTTAAGGAATTTGAGGACAATCTTTTTATTAAATATATTACCGCCTTTCTGCATATCTCATCCAACGATCTCTTTCTGTAATGACGGCCGCTGAATTCGCGCCTTTGGTGGCAGGTCCGGCTATGCGGCATGATGATTGATCTCGACAATCCTTCCATCCAACATTGAATACATCGCTCAAATAGGTCGAATACATGATCCACCCCATGTACTTACGTCACAATTTTCAACGATAAGCAATGTGGAACTGCTGACGATACATGGAACGTACAATTTACACTCCGGAAGAGATCATAATGTCAAAATTCTTCGGTGCGCAGTCGATAAATCATGTCACCGATGCACAAATGGCATAACCTTCGACCTCAGTAGTGGGACCACCCAATTCCCGTCTCTCGGTTCCTCTAAAGCCTGCTACTGAAGACAATGTTTTTTTATGTTTCCCGATTGGGAACGAAAAAATTTAAAATTAAAATAAGTTAAACCGAATTTGAAGGTGTTGTCGACGGTGCGGAGCTGTATCCGAAGCCCGCAGAGGTACGCCTGCATATTATTTTAAGCCGAATTCCACGTGTCAGGATTAATTCGCGTCATAAAGCATGGTAACCAATTCCGCCTTAACAAAGAAGGCAGCGGAAAATTCAGCCTGTCGGGAAATGAAGAAAAAAGAAATGATTATGAAAGGAGGCGCAATGGCCAGCATTCTCATCGCAGACGACCAAAAGCAAATCCGGCGGCTGGTTTCGAAAGCCTTGATTTCGGACGGCTACCATGTAACGACTGTGGATGACGCTTGCGGGGCATGGGAACAGATCGATGAATGTCGACCGGACATGGTGTTGCTGAATTGCCTTTCAGAAGACTTCGACAGCTATGAATTGTTGATCGACATCAAACGCAGGCATCCGGATTATCCAGTGTTGGTTTACACCGTCATCAACCATGAGACGATCGACGATCTCAAGGAAACGATCAGCGGCTTGCTTAACGAAAGGCAGCCGAAGGACTTGAATAAAAAATCGCAGCAGTGACTTTACCGATAAGTCAATCGGGACGACATCGGAGGAATGACCCGGGACGGAAACGGACCGGAGCGCAGCGCCTTCCGGTCGGCTTTTTTCACCCTCGACTTCTCCATCGTGAGCATATTCGCCCTGGCAGTGCTGGCTTGTGTCCTCGGCAATACTCTCGGTTACGTTCTGGAACGCCGGGGAGTCTGCCGGCTACTACTGAAAGCGCACATCAGCGATACGCGCATGCAAAAGGTGGAATTATTTTTTGCCGGGGCCCTTAAATACGTGGCGTTTCACCACATGGTGGCGAAACGCCACGCCCGAGGAATTGCCTTATAGGTAAGTTCGGAATCAAGGCGAAGACCCATGGCCTTTTAATGACATTAGTTATCAGGGCCATCTCATCTCAACTCCCTGGTCTCTACGAAATGGAGCTTTCTTTATAAATACCTCAGCACAGCTTTTTTTATTCTCCCTTGCTTAGCCGGGGGTTTAGCTTGGTAATCAGGGTACCGATGGAGATCTCACATTTCGCGAGCCTCAAGACTCGTTTGTACCTTCTGATCCTCATCACGGCGCTTCCGGGATGGGCACTGGGTATTTACAATGCCTCGGAGCAAAAACGGGACGCAGTCCGCGCCATTCATCAAAACGCCCTGCGAACGGCCCGCTTGGCCGCGGTTCAGGAAGCCCGCGTGCTGGGAGAAGCTCAACAATTGCTGATGACAATGGCCGACTTCTTCCTGGAAAGCCGCGGCGACTCGATTAAATGTCGCAACTTTTTCGACCGAATTCTGAACCGGTCCCAGGGATATGCCAATTTCGGAGCGGTCCGGCCGGATGGTAAACTGATTTGCAGCGCGCATCCGTTTCCAAGCGGGCCCGATCTGGCCCAGCGCCATTGGTTCGTTCGGGCCAAGGAATTTCGGGACTTTGCCATAGGGGATTATCACCTGGGTTACGACCAGGAAGCGCCGGTCCTCTTTCTGGCTCAACCGGTGCTGGATCAAAAAGAACAACAGCTGGTAGCGGTCTTGTTTGCGGCACTGGATCTGGATGGCCTCAATCGGATGGTGTTTGACGTCCCGAACGACCTGCCCCAAGGCGCAACCATCATCCAGATCGACCAAGAAGGGGACAGCCTGTCCTACGATCCCGACAACGCGACGTGGTCCCGGCGCGTGCCAGTCGACGCTGACATCGTCAAGACCTTGCTAACCCGAAAATCTGGTTACCTGGAAGCTGAAACCATCGACGGAATCCCGCGGATCTATGCGTTTTCTCCTCTGGTGGGCCCCCTGAAAAAAAACCAAATCATCCTGGTGACATCAATACCGAGCAAGATTGCCTTTGCCGCTGCCAACCGGGCCCTCGCCCGCAATTTGAGCCTGCTCGGCGTTGCGACGTTGCTGGCCTTGCTGTTCGTTTGGAAAGGCAGCGAGGTCTTCATCCTGAGGCAGGTCAGGGCCATGACGGCCGCCAGCCGTCGGCTGGCCGGAGGCGATTTGACTGCCCGCATCGGTCCTGTGGAAGGAGAGGACGAACTCAGCCGGCTGGCTCGGGCGTTCAACGAGATGGCGGCCGCCCTGGAAAACCTGCACGAAGTCGAACAGCAGGCCGCTGAAAAAATCAGACAATCCCGTGAGCAGCTGCGGCACCTGGCCAACCACCTTCAAAGAGTCCGCGAAGAGGAACGAACCCGCATTGCCCGCGAGTTGCATGACCAATTCGGCCAGACCCTGTCGGTGCTCAAAATGGACCTGGCCTGGCTCGCAAAGCACCTGCCCGGCCCGAACCCGTCGCTGCAGGCCAAACTCGACGCCATGGGATCGGTCATTGACGCGACCCTGCAGGTCCTGCACCGCGTGTGTACAGAGCTGCGACCGGTCATCCTGGACGATTTCGGCCTGGCGGCGGCCATCCAATGGCAGACAGAGGATTTCCAGGGCCGAACCGGCATCGTTTGCAGCGTCATCCTCGACACCGAGGCCGACAAATTGACTCAAGACGAGTCCACAGCCTTGTTCCGGATCTTCCAAGAGACCTTGACCAATACCTTGCGCCATGCCTCTGCCACTGAAATCGGCGTTCGTCTCTGGGAGGAAGAAAATCAGTTGATGCTGGAGATCGCTGACAACGGCAAGGGTATAGCGAGAACGGAGATCAGCAGTCCCACGTCTCTGGGCTTGATCGGAATGCGGGAACGGGTGTATGGGATAAATGGGAGCATACAGTTTACAGGAATTCAGGACAAGGGCACTCGCGTCACAGTGGCCGTACCGCTAAACGGAAAGACGGTATCGCATGCTTAGAATCATCATAGCCGACGATCACCCCATTGTACGAGCCGGCCTGAAACAGATCATGGCCGAAGCCGCCGACCTTGTGGTCGCGGCCGAAGCCAAAAACGGGCGGGAGCTGCTGAACCAGGTCCGCCGGGAACCTTATGACGTGATTCTGCTGGACATCAGCATGCCGGGCATGGACGGTCTGGACGTTTTAAAGCAGCTCAAAGTCGATTTGCCCCACATTCCGGTGATTATCCTGACGGTTCACCCCGAGGCCCAATACGCGTTGCGGGTCCTCAAGGCCGGTGCCGCCGGATATCTGACCAAGGAAAGCGCACCGGCCGAATTGATCCAGGCCATCCGCAAAGTGCACCGCGGCGGCAAATACATCTCCCCGACACTGGCCGAAAAAATCGCTTTCGCCCTGGGCGGCGAAACCGACACGCTGCCCCATGACACCCTATCCGACCGCGAGTTCCAGGTGCTGGCCCTGATCGCCTCCGGCAAGACCGTGACGGAAATCGCAGAGGAGTTGGCACTAAGCATCAAGACCATCAGCACCTATCGCACCCGCATGTTGGAAAAAATGCAGATGAAAACCAACGCGGAACTCACCCATTACGCGATTCAAAATCGCCTGGTGGATTGAAATAAGAGGGCGAAAAACTTAAAAATCGCTTAAAACATAAAGCTCAAAACACCGCTCCATTTAACCTTCAGCCTTCCTGTCTGTAAGCTCTGAGTTTATTCCTTCCGCGGTAATCTTCCCGCTTTCTAACTTTTCGCCCTCTGCCCCGATCCTGGACCCTCCAACCTTTAGGCATGCGCCTACAGACTCGTTTTTTGCCTTGAGCCTTTCACCTTCGGCCTTGAGCCTTATCTCCTTTTTCTTCGTCGGACGAACACCGACAAAGTGCTTAGGCGCGCTCCTACGCAAAGATCAGACAATATCCGATTTTCGGATAAATGCGAGAGTCTTATAGTTGAGGTCAGAAGAAAGAAAGAGGATACGGCCAATGAAACGGGTCTTTATTGTCGATGATTCAAAACAGGTGCGGGAGCGGTTGATCTCGCTGCTGTCCGATTATCCAGAAATTCGGATTGTGGGCCAGAGCGGAAACGGAAAAGAGGCGATGAATGCACTCGATGCTCAGAAGCCGGACACGGTGATTCTCGATATCCGGTTGCCGGGGAGAAACGGTATCCAGCTGCTGAGAGAAATCAAGGCGGCCCACCCCGAAATCACGGTCATCATGCTCACCAACTACGATTTCGAGCAGTACCGAAAGCAATGTATGCAATTGGGGGCCGATTATTTCTTCAACAAGACGCTGGAGTTCGAAAAGGTCGTGAACGTCCTGGTCGAGTAGTTAACCAATCAACACCCCCCGTAAGGGACCGCATCAGAACTGCAGCCCGCAACGTTTGATAGTACCGGCCCCCGCTTGGGGGTCATTGAGATGAAAGAAATCAACGCCCCAAAAGAAAGGAAAAGAAAATGGAAACCTTCAACAACATTCTGGTTGTCAGTCGATCCACCAGGCACTGCCTCAAGGCGGTGCGAACGGGAATCTCCCTGGCTCGAAAATTCGGGGCCAAACTGTATATCCTGCACGTGATTCATGATCCTTTCAACATGGACGGGTGGAATCTTCCGGCCCCGACGTTTCAAGACGAGTATCGCAAAATGGTCGCTGATGCCAAGAAGGAACTGGATCGGATGATTAAAACAGAAAGGGCCGAGGGCTTGACCGTGAAGGAATGGGTCAAAGAAGGCGAGCCGGTCGACGAGATCCAAAAGGTCGTCGAAAGCGAGAACATCGATCTGGTCATCATGCTGGCCCATCGTGAAGGCCGTCTCGAACATTTCCTGTTTGGCAAAACAAACGAGGCGATTATCCGCAAACTGCCCGCGTCGCTCATGCTGGTCAAAAAGGAGGTCTGACAGGATCATGACGCGTTGCGGGTCTAATTTCCAACATAGACTGCGGCTAAGGAGGAATAGCTGATGGGATTGTTACAGACATTTTTCAATTATCTGCGGGACCAGTGGCAGGTCTGGTGGAAACATTGGGGCTCCGGCATGGTGGGTATGGAAGTCAACGGCAACGGCTGGTTGGGTGTGGTCTTTATGGTTGCGGGGTTGCTTGCGGTGATCATCGGCGTTGCGGCCCTCGTCAGGTGGGTTGTTCTCCGGAATAACCGGAATAAACGGTCGAAAGGCATCGGCCTGGAAAAAACATCCATCAGCACGGAAGACGCACGAGAGGCCGAGATAGACGACCTCATGCAGCAATTATCATCTTCTTCAAAAGGGCTGTCGAGCGCCGAGGCACAGAAGCGTCTGCAGCAATACGGTCCCAATGCCCTGCCCGAAAAGAAAATCAACCCGCTTCGGGAGTTCCTCTCCTATTTCTGGGGACCGATTCCCTGGATGATCGAGATCGCCGCCGCGCTGTCGGCTGTTGATCGGCGCTGGTCCGATCTGATCATCATCCTGCTGCTGCTGTTGTTCAATGCGGTGGTCGGTTTCTGGCAGGAGCATCAGGCGGCCAACGCCGTGGACGCCCTGAGGAGACAACTGGCCCTCAAAGCCCGGGTCAGACGCGACGGTCAATGGACCGGAGTGGACGCCAACAGCCTAGTGCCGGGCGACATCGTCCGTCTTCGACTGGGCGACATCATACCGGCCGATGTCAAGTTGGCCGAAGGCGATTACCTGAGCGTGGACCAATCGGCCCTGACCGGCGAGTCGTTGCCGGTAAACAAGAAGCCCGGCGACGTGGCCTACTCCGGTTCGGTGACCAAGCAGGGCGAGATGGTCGCGGTGGTCACGGCCACGGGCGCGGAGACCTACTTTGGTAAAACCGCCAAACTGGTTTCCGAAGCCAAGTCTGTTTCCCATTTCCAGAAAGCGGTGCTACACATCGGCGACTACCTGATCTACCTGAGCCTGGGTTTGGCCGCGGCGCTTCTCCTGGTGCAACTCTACCGTGGCGCGCCGGTGCTCACCCTGGTGCAATTTACACTGATCCTGGTGGTAGCGGCCATTCCGGTGGCCATGCCGGCGGTGCTATCGGTGACGATGGCGATAGGCGCCAGGGCACTGGCCAAGCTAAAGGCCATCGTCACCCGGCTGGAGTCCATCGAGGAGATGGCCGGCATGGACATTCTGTGTTCGGACAAGACCGGTACCCTCACCCAGAACAAATTGACCTTAGGCGAGCCGGTTCTGTTCGACGCTCAAGAATCGCAGGCGTTGATTTTAACGGCCGCACTGGCCTCCAAGGCCGAGAACCAGGATGCCATCGACCTGGCGGTGTTGGGCGGACTTGCCGACCAGCAGGTTCTGGCGGATTACCGGCAACTGAAGTTTGTTCCCTTTGATCCGGTCGGTAAACGCACCGAAGCGTCGGTTAAAGACGGCCAGGGTCGCACCTTCCGGGTGACCAAAGGCGCACCGCAGGTCATCCTGGCAATGAGCCAACTCAAGGCGGAAGACAAGGAGCGGGCCGAAAAAACGGTCAACGACCTGGCGGCCAAAGGCTTCCGCACTTTAGGGGTGGCGAGAACCGACGACGGAGACGCCTGGCGATTTCTGGGTATTCTGCCGCTGTTCGACCCGCCGCGTGAAGATTCAGCCGAGACCATCAGACAAGCCGGCGAACACGGCATCCGGGTCAAAATGGTCACCGGCGACAACACGGCCATTGCCCAAGAGATTGCCGCTCAACTCGGGCTGGGGACGGACATCCATCCGGCCAGCGAGTTCTTTAGTGACAAAACAGGCCAAGCGTTCGATGCCCAGAAGGCCGCGGCGGTCGAGGCGGCTGACGGCTTCTCTCAGGTCTTCCCGGAACACAAATATATGATTGTCAAGGCGCTGCAATCCCGGGGACATATTGTGGGCATGACCGGCGACGGCGTCAACGACGCGCCGGCCCTCAAACAGGCGGATACCGGCACTGCGGTCAGCGAGGCGACCGATGCCGCCCGGTCCGCCGCGGACCTGGTGCTGACCGCTCCCGGTCTGTCGGTCATTGTGAGGGCGGTAGAGGAGGCGCGCAAGATTTTTGAGCGCATGAACAGCTACGCCATCTATCGCATCACCGAAACGATTCGGATCATGTTCTTCGTGGTGCTTTCGATGATTGTGTTCGATTCCTACCCCATCACCGCTGTTATGATCATCTTGCTGGCTTTCTTCAACGACGTGCCGATTATGACCATCGCCTACGACAACACCTGGTTGGATCCGCAGCCGGTGAGCTGGGATATGCGCCGGGTGCTTACCGTTTCCACCGTGCTCGGTTTGATCGGGGTTATCGAGACCTTTGGTATCCTGGTCATCGCCCGGGTGTGGCTAAACCTGGATAACAGCCAGATTCAGACCTTCATCTTCCTCAAGCTAGCCGTGGCCGGTCACCTGACCCTGTTTGTAGCCCGCACCCGGCGACCATTCCTGACCCGACCATTTCCGTCCGGACTATTGTTGTGGTCTGCAATCATCACCAAGGTGATGGCCACCCTGCTGGTCGCCTTTGGTTTAGGCCTGGTCACTCCTATTCCGTGGGAGAGCATTGGTCTGATCTGGGGTTATTGTCTGGTCTGGATCTTCATCGAGGACTGGGCCAAGTTGAGCGTGTATCGTCACCTCGGCATGCAGGCGCAGCATCATGAAAGGTTTCTCAAGACCGTCCAGCAGCCTTTTCATACCACATGAAGGCAGCCGCACACACAATCGGCCGCTGCACGTTAACCATGGTTAGTCGATCAAAGGGGCCGTCATCATGTCATGGTCTCCACCAATGAGAAGTTTGCGGGGGTTGCATTCGTTAGCAATACCATCACTCCGTGAGAAAACCGTGCTCATATAAGGGAGGAATACACAATGAGAAGGCACCTGATAATCATTCTTTTGGCTGTTGTCGGCCTGTTTCTTGGGACGAATGGCTTTACTCAAGAGAAAAAAGGGCCTGGGGTGAAAGTGACAACCATCAAAACGGCAGAAGATCAGCAAATTAATGCCTTTCCGGTGGAAAAAATCATAGGCTCCAAGGTGATTAATTTGAAGGGGGAGACGTTAGGAAAGATTGAGAATTTAGTCGTCGATGTCGATACCGGAAGAATTGTGTATGCTGTCCTTGAATCCGGTGGTTTTTTGGACATCGGTGATAAACTCTTTCCCGTTCCCTGGGGGTCCCTTGCAGCGCTTCCATCAGAAGGCATCTTCTTCCTCAATCAATCGAAAGAACAAATGGAAAAAGCACCTGCTTTTGACAAAAACAAGCTGCCGAACATGGGGGATATGCGTTGGGGGGCTGACGTTTTAAAGTATTACGGCACCCCCTATGGTTATACTCAAAGGGGACCATTCGGTTACGATTATAGTAATTTTGCTGATTATAATTATTATGGTTCTAATAACCCGCAATCTCCTGGTGCAGGAATAAATCCTGCTCCACGAATAGAAGACCCCTATCAAAAAATCTTTGACTCTAAAACAATTAAAACCATCTCAGGACAAGTGGTAAAAATTGACCAACTTCCCGTATTTGGGTACGGTTTGCAAATGCGATTGACTGTATTTGTCGACAAAAAAGAGATTCTGCCGGTTTACCTGGGTCCCGCCTACTACCTTGTCGGGCCTTGGCAGGCAAAACATATCAAATTAGGTGATGAAGTCACCGTGAGCGGCTCCCTGGTCACAGTTAAAGATGAGCCCTTAATGATTGCCGTGACCGTGAAGCGAGGAAATGCAGTCTTACGTTTGAGAGACCAGGAGGGAAATCCAGCATGGTTTGGATGGAAAAAAACGAGTGATTGATCGCGTGACCGCGAAACAGGGACGGAAGCGATAGACATGGGTATATGCGTCATGTGCGGGATAACGCGCTAATTGGATATCTGTCCAGCGAAATTGGTTTTATCGGATTGAGACCTTACAGAAAAGGGCTCCCAGCGCGATCCACACAAAGCAGCTCTGAGAGGAGGCAGTGAACCTGGTGCGATACAGCGAGGAGCCTGAAAGGAGAATACCATGATTAAAGTGTTGCCGGAGAGTAAGGGAAATATTCTTGTCCTCAGAGCGGTAGCCAAGTTAACCGATCAGGACTATAAGGATGTCCTCATTCCACGCCTGGAGTCGATTATCCGTGAACATGGCAAGGCGAGGCTTCTACTGGATATGGGTGATGATTTCCACGGATGGGAAGCTGCGGCGTTGTGGGATGACGCTCGCTTTGGGCTTGCGCACAGAAACGATTTTGAAAAGATGGGCGTGATTGGCAGCCCCAGATGGGTTGAGTGGGGGCTGAAGCTCGCTGCTATGGTTGTCGGCGGCGAGTTAAGAAGTTTCTCCCCGGGCGAACGCGAAAAGGCTTTGAACTGGATCAAGGCCTGAGAGTAAATCGCCAAGACCGATTGCCGCTTACTCTTTCTTTAATAGAAAAAGGGTAAGCGTTTACAGGGCACCGCATCTGCTTTGTTGTCGGGCACTTGAAGTACAAAAGTACGACTGCGCACCCGACGCCTTGCATCTGCGGCACCCTCTAAACGCCTACAATTAAGTGGTTTGAAGCGCATCGGAATTTGCAACCCTGTGAACGGTTACGAAAAAGGAGAAGTGACCCATGCAGACAAAAGACAAATATCTCAACTGATATGAACCATCTGCCAAAACTCATCCGACCGACGTCGCAGACGAAGGCCACGGACCATTCCATCCGCTACTTCCCGCTTCTGGCGGAGGTGGCGCAGTTGGGGAAGAGCGCGATTTTCTCCCGGATGAAGACAACGCCGGAAGGTTTGAGCACAAACGAGGTGTAGAAACGACTGACCCAATATGGGCCTAACGAAATCGAAGAAAAGAAAACCAACTCCCCTGATGTCGAAACCCGTGGGGGAAAAAACCGATGGGTTGCCCTGCTTCGGCGCAGTCGACCTTGGTCATGGACGGTGGTGATTTTTTCAAAAAATGAAATGGAGGACACATGATTTCAACCATTATTTTACCAACAGACGGATCCAAGACAGCGCAAAAGGCAGCCAGGTATGCCATTGACCTCGCACAACAGCTACAGTGCTCGATAATTGTTCTCAGCATTATTGATAATCGAGCACTTGTGGCCCAGACCATTCCTGCCTGGGAGAACGCTCGGCATATCATAGAGCCTATCGAGGATTATCTGAGAGAGGCTGCAGAGGAGTATGCAAACGACATAAAGAACATCTGCGATGAAAAAGGGGTCCGATCGAAGATTTTGGTAACGTCAGGATATCCTGCTGAAGAAATAATAAAAGAAGCTGAAAGCTCCCATGCAGATCTCATTGTGATGGGTTCTCATGGGAGAAGCGCTTTCGCTGCTGCGTTCCTCGGCAGCGTTACCTACAGCATAATCCACAATGAGACAAAAATTCCTGTTCTTGTGGTCAGAAGATGACATCTCTATGATTTTAAGAATTAAGAAACGAGGAAAACAATGGGGCAATTCAATCTGAACCGCATCTTTAACCCGCGTCATGTTGCGGTGGTGGGTGCCAGCGAAAAAGCGGGAACCATCGGCACTGTAGTAATGAGAAATCTTATCGACGGCGGGTTCTCCGGAAAGTTGCTGCCGGTGAACCCTAAATATAAAATCATCCACGGGCATGAATCCTTCGGATCGGTTTCCGAGTTGGAGACGGGAGTGGACCTTGCGATTATCGCCACGCCGATTGATAGCGTTGCCGCTATCGTGAGCGAACCGGACATAATGTTAATTATTTGAATCAGCAGGCAACTTGTCGCAGGCCCTGGTTGCGTCCAAAAGGAACTTCACATGAAACATACTATTCTCTGTATCAACAGCGGCTCCTCCTCCATAAAATTTGCCTTGTATCTTGTCCGGGAAACCGAGGAATTGATTGCCGAAGGAGCGGTGGAACGGATCGGTCTGACAGGCGGCTGGCTCTGGCTGCAGGGTAACCAGGGGAAACGCCTTGTGGATAATCACGCGGATTTTTCCGACCACAAAGAGGCCGTCAAGGCGATGTTCATCACAGCCATAGAGGGGCAGCATCTTCCAACTCCGGATGGAGTCGGTCACCGGCTGGTCCATGGCGGGCCGAAACACATGGCCCCTGAAATGGTAACTCCCGAATTGATGCTCACCCTGAGAAGCCTCATCCCCTTGGCGCCTTTGCACCTGCCCGGTGAGATCAAGGGCATCGATGCCGTAGCCGAGCACTACCCGGAACTCAGCCAGGTCGTCTGCTTTGATACCGCCTTTCACCGCCGGATACCGGACGTGGCCCAGTGGCTGCCGATAGTCCGCAGTCTCTGGCATGACGGTATACACCGCTATGGGTTCCATGGCCTTTCCTATGAATACATCGTCGGTGCCCTGGGAAGGGACACCAAGGGGCGTCTCATCATTGCCCATCTGGGCAACGGCGCCAGCATGGCGGCATTGAAGGACGGCAAGCCTCAGGACACCACCATGGGATTTTCCGCCTTGGGGGGACTGATGATGGGCACACGATCCGGGGATCTCGATCCGGGCATCCTGCTCTACCTCATGGAAGAAAAAGGGTATGATGCCCGTCAGCTCGAAAGGCTGCTCAACCGGCGTTCCGGGCTCATCGGGGTCTCGGGGATCAGCTCCGATATGAAAACGCTTCTGGACAAACGCACCACAGAACCGCATGCCGCCCAGGCCATCGAGCTTTTCTGCTACACGGCCCGCAAGTATATCGGAGCACTCTCGGCCGTGCTGGGCGGCCTGGATAGCCTGGTGTTCACCGGCGGTATCGGTGAGAGGGCCGCACCGGTGAGGTGGATGATCTGCCACGGCCTCGATTATCTTGGCATTCATCTTGACCCCAGGGGTAACGATACCAATGCCGGCATCATCTCCACGAGCACGAGTCCGTGCAGCGTGCGGGTGATTCCCACCAACGAGGATCGGATGATTGCCCGGCATACCCGGGCACTGCTACTGAAAAGTTAACAAGGAGATAGACCATGAGCGTTGAATTCGCCACATTCGAGGACATGCTTACATCTGTTCAAGGACTGCCCGCCATGCCCATAGCCGTTATCGATGCGGATGAGCGGCATGTGTTGGAAGGCGCCTGCGAGGCGGCGGCGGCCGGCTATATCGAGCCCATTTTAATCGGGGATGAAAAGAGTATTCGGAACATACTCGAAACCATCACCGGCACGAAGCAATTTCGCATTATCCATGCCCCGCAAGAGGAGACAATGGCCGAGAAAGGTGTCGAACTCCTTGAAAAAGGGGAAGTAAAGGCCCTGATGAAGGGCCACATCCACACAGACGAATTTCTTCACCCCATCCTCCTGCATCACCTGCAGGGGAAAAAACGCATCTCCCATGTGTTCCTGGCAGACCTGAAGACATATCCCAAACTTCTGTACATTACCGATGCCGCCATCAACATCAGCCCGGACCTCGCCACCAAGATGCACATCGTGCAGAATGCGGTTGATATCGCCCGTCTGCTGGGAGTCGCAGAACCAAAAGTCGCCGCCTTATCGGCGGTGGAGGTTGTCAACCCGGCCATCCCCTCCACCATCGATGCCGCCTGCCTGGCAAAGATGGCCGACAGGGGGCAGATAGAAGGGGCCATTGTGGACGGGCCGCTCGCCTTTGACAACGCCATCTCAGCCGAGTCGGCCAAGGTCAAAGGGATCAACAGCCCGGTATCGGGCGACGTCGACATCCTGATGGTGCCGGAACTGGTTTCGGGCAACATCCTGGGCAAGGACCTTGAATATCTGGCCGGAGCGCAACTGGCTGGTTTCGTCGTCGGCACAAAGGTGCCGATCATTCTCACATCCCGATCCGACCCGCCCAGGGCACGGCTGATTTCATGTGCCGTCGCGACCCTGGCGAGTCACCGAATGGAGTAGATTATGAATGGAAAAAAGAATTTGAAAAACCCGATGATGGCCTACGACTGGATGAAAGAGTCGTACGAGTATTGGTTGGATTCCAGCCAGCGGTGGATTCTTTTTATGGATATCCTCCGGAAACGCGGAAATAATTATTTTGAAACCATTAAAAAGGGAGAGCCACCGGTTCTTGTTTTCGACTATGAGGTCATTCTGGAGGGCTGGACCTTCGACAGGCCGGTGAACTATGACCTGGCCAGGATCAAACCGCGAAAAACAGACGCCCTTGACCCTGAAAAACGACCCGTCATCGTCATCGACCCCAGGGCCGGCAACGGCCCGGGCATCGGCGGCTCCAAACGGGATTCCGAAATCGGCGATGCTCTGGCCCAGGGACACCCGGTCTATTTCATCCTCTTCCATCCGGAGCCCGAGCCGGGACAGACACTGGAGGATGTTGAAAAAGCCGAGATCCGCTTTGTCGAAGAAGTTGCCCGGCGTCATCCAAAGGCCGAAAAGCCGGCGTTGATCGGCAACTGCCAGGCCGGCTGGGCGGTGGCGCTGCTGGGTGCCGACCGGCCTGACTTGACCGGCCCCCTGGTACTAAATGGCTCCCCCCTTTCCTACTGGTCAGGGGTTCAGGGAAAGAACCCGATGCGATATGCGGGTGGACTGCTCGGCGGGATCTGGCTTATCTCACTCTTATCAGACTTTGGCCACGGCAAATTCGACGGCGCATGGCTCGAGGAGAACTTTGAAAGCCTCAATCCCGGCAATACCCTGTGGACAAAGCAGTACAATCTCTATTCCAACGTGGATACCGATGAAGAACGATACCTGACCTTCGAGAAATGGTGGGATGGGTATTCCGAAATGACCAAAGAGGAGATGCATTCCATAGTTGAAAACCTTTTTGTGGGCGACAAACTGGAGCAGGGCAAGCTGTCCCTGGACAGGAAAAAAATCCTCAATCTGAAAGACATAAAAAAACCGATGCTCCTTTTCGCATCCGAGGGCGATAACATTACGCCGCCCCAGCAGGCCCTGGACTGGATCATCAAGTCATACGGATCGGTGGAGGAGATCAAAAAGCTGAACAAGGTGATCATCTACATGATTCACCCGGATGTCGGTCACCTCGGCATTTTCGTCGGCAGCAAGGCGGCGAAAAAAGAGCACATGGAGATCATTAAAAGCATCGATATCATCGAGGCGTTGACGCCTGGTCTCTACGAGATGATCATCGTCGATAAGGGGAAAAAAGAAGGCGTTTCCGACTACGATGTCCGCTTTGTTGAGCGTGATATCAAGGATCTTATGGCCCTGAACGCGGACAAGGAGACGATGAAAGAGGAAGATGCGGATTTCAGCCGGGTCGCAGCCGTTTCAGAGATGAACGACTGGTTGTACAACACCTTCGCAAGCCCCTTCGTGAAGATGTTGTCCACGGAAACGTCTGCCGAGATCATGAAACAGCTCCATCCGCTGCGGGTGAACAAATATATCTTTTCGGATACGATAAACCCTTTCATGCTGATCTTCAAGACGCTGTCCCCGATCGTGAAAAACGACCGCAGCCCGGTTTCCCCGGATAACCCTTTTACGGCCCTCGAAAAAAGCGTCTCGGACAGCATCGTGACCCTTCTTGACGGCTACCAAGATATTCGAGACCATTTCGAGGAAACCTTGTTTTTCACCATCTATGAAAATCCCTGGATGAAGCTGTTATTCCCCGAAACATCACCAAAAAAAACCCTCACCGTAAAATAATATGGAGCAAATATGAGCCGGTTAATGGAACACAAAAAAGGTCTGATTCTCGGTGTTGCCAATGAAAACAGTATATCCTGGGGGGTAGCTAAAGTGCTGGCCGAAAATGGTGCCGAACTGGCCTTTACCTATCAAAATGACATTACAGGCAAATACGTCATTCCCTTGTTTCAATCCGTCGGCAGTCAATTCTATGAAATCCTGGATATAACAAATGATGAAAAAATCAGGTCTGTTTTTGCCGAATTGAAAAACCATTTCCATGGCGGACTGGATTTCATTGTTCATGGAATCGCCGGGGGGCCCAGCAAAGAAGAACTTGCCGACAGATATATCGAAACATCAAAGGAAGGCTTTGTCAATTCGATGTTGATCAGCGTTTATTCGTTTACGACCGTTTTGCGGGAAGCCGCAGAAATGATGACAGGCCGCAATGCTTCGGCGTTGACCATGTCTTATTATGGATCGGACAAAGTCGTTCCCCATTATAACGTAATGGGAGTGGCGAAAGCCGCCCTGGAATCCAGTGTGCGTTATCTTGCCGCCGATTTGGGAACACATGGAATCCGGGTTAATGCCATTTCCCCCGGGCCAATCAGAACCAGGGCCGCAAGCGGCATCGGAGATTTTGAAGCTTTAACGCGTTTCGCAGAGTTGAACGCACCGATGCACCGCGGTGTGACGCAGGAAGAAGTCGGCCGTACAGCATTATTTTTGCTTAGTGATTTATCCAGCGGCGTAACGGGCGAAATCCTTTTTTGCGATGCGGGCTATAACATTATGGGCTTTGCAATGAATCGTATTCTTCATGAAAAATAAACAAGTTATTTTCCCAATTCGGAAAACCATAAGGAGACTCCTGAATGAGACCACCGCTGAGGTTGTCCAAAAGAATCGTCTGGCTTTTGCTGTTGGTATTCATACTTCTGTTCTTCGCTATTTTCGCTGCCGCCAACTGGATACAAGAATGGCTCTGGATGAAGCAAGTGGGATACAGCGCGGTCTTCTGGCGCATCGTTTCCATTAAGTTCCTCTTAGCCGCTGCGGCCATGCTGGTCTCCTTTTTCTATCTGTGGTTCAATTTGCGCTTGGCCGTTAATGCCATCTTCAGGCTGCGGGGCAATGCCGACGACGGAAACGTGGTGATTTATCTGGACCAGAGGTTGGCCGTTTCAACCCGCTGGGCCAGGGCAAGCATGATTCTTGTCGCGGCGGTGATCGGTCTGTTTTTTGCCTTTATGCTCTACTCCCAATGGGATACCTACCTTCGGTTTCACTGGGCGGGCATCTTCGGGCAAGCCGATCCGATTTTCGAAAGAGACATCGGGTTTTACCTTTTTCGCCTGCCTTTTTACGAACTGGTCCGCAGCGCCCTGATGGGGTTGACCTTCGTTGCCTTGGCCGCCGTTGCGCTGGCCTATCGCTACTTCAAGGTGTTTCGGCCCCGGCAGGTCCAAACCGAACAAACCGACCGCAGGGTAGTCGGACATCTGGCGCTGCTGCTGCTGTTCTTCGTGGCGAGCTGGAGCTGGGGATTTTATCTGGATCGCTTCGAGCTGCTCTATTCCACGCGGGGCGTGGTCTACGGCATCGGTTATACGGCCGATCACATTGTACGTATCGGCCTTTGGGTCATGTTGTTTGCCGCCGTCATTTTTGGGGTTTTTATCATCCTGTGCTTTTTGAAACGCCGCCTCTACCCGATGCTGATCGGGGCCGGAAGCTATTTCATCCTCTATCTCCTGGTTCTAACACTTATTCCCGGTCTGGTTCAAAAATATAAAGTGGAACCCAGCGAACTCGAATTGGAAACCCCCTACCTGAAACACAACATCGATTTTACCCGTAAAGCCTTTCAGCTCGACAAGATCGTGGAGAAAGCCTACCCGTCCTTGGACGACCTGACGCTCGACGATATCGACAAGCATCAAACTACCATCCAGAATATCCGCCTCTGGGATTGGCGCCCGATTCTTCAAACCTACCGGCAGACCCAGGAAATCCGCCTCTATTATGAATTCTATTCGGTCGACGTGGACCGTTACCATATGGTGGACGGCTACCATCAGGTGATGTTGTCGGCTAGGGAACTGGCTGCGCAACTGCCCCCCAAGGCCCGAACATGGTTAAACGAGCGTCTGCAATTTACGCATGGCTATGGTCTGGTGATGAGCTTCGTTTCAACCCAAAAGGAAGGCGGCCTGCCGGTCTATGCCATCGAAAACATCCCCCCCACATCCGATTACCACCTGACTATCGAACAACCGGCGGTTTATTACGGTGAGAAAACGCCCGGTTACCGGATCGTCGACACCCAGGTCAAAGAATTCGACTACCCCAAAAGCAATGACAATGTATATACCAGCTATGCAGGCCATGGCGGCATTCCGCTGGACACGATGTGGAAAAAGCTGCTCTTTGCGTGGACCCAGTCCGACATCAATATCCTGCTCTCCGCTTACCTGACCCCGCAAAGCCGCATCCAGATCCACCGTAATGTCCAGGAGCGGGTCGCCAATATCGCCCCCTTTTTAACGCTCGACCAGGACCCTTACCTGGTCCTCGCCGAGGGCAAACTTTACTGGATTCAGGACGCTTATACCCTGTCGGACCGCTTTCCCTATTCGCAACCCTCCGGCGTATCCCGGATCAACCTGAATTACATCCGCAACTCGGTAAAAGTCGTGGTGGATGTTTTTGACGGCAGCGTGACGTTTTATGTGATGGACCCCGCCGAGCCGATCCTTGGTGTGTACCGCCGCGCCTTCCCGGGAGTTTTCAAACCGCTGTCCGAGTTGTCGCCCGAATTGAAAGCCCATCTGAGATATCCGGAGGACTTGTATGCCATTCAGGCGGACAGCTACATGAATTATCATATGACCGATCCGCAGGTGTTCTACAACCAGGAGGACCTCTGGACCCTGCCTCAGGAAAAATATAACGGCCAGGCGGTGGCATTTCAGCCCTATTATATTCTCATGCGCCTGCCTGAAACAGATGAGATTCAGTATTTTTTAATGACGCCGTTTACGCCCCGAGGCAGGGATAATATGATCTCCTGGATGGGTGCCAAATGCGACTTCCCCGAATACGGGCAAATCATCCTGTATCAGTTGCCCAAAGAGCGCTTGACCTTCGGCCCCCTTCAGATCGAAGCGATGATCGATCAAAATGCCGTTATTTCGGAACAACTCTCCCTCTGGGATCAGCGGGGGTCTCGGGTAATCCGGGGCAATTTGGTGGTGATTCCCATTGAAAATGCTTTCCTGTATGTCGAACCGGTCTACCTGCTAGCCGAGGGAGTCAACATTCCCCAACTAGTCCGGGTAATTGTGATATCAGGAAACAAGGTCGTCATGGAACCCACCCTGGACCAAGCCATCCGTGCGGTTTTTGGTGTGGCTCAGCCCACAGAACCAAAGGCTGCCGTCTCGTCAGCCCTCGAAGCAGATATCGTGAACCGGGCCAGAGACGAACTCGGCAAGGCGAAGGAAGCCATGCAGGCAGGCCAATGGGAAGATTTCGGCAAAGCCATGCAGGGGTTGACGAAGGCGTTGACGCCCAAACCTTAGAACGGAGAAAAATCCAATGAAAACGGTTTCCCGGATTAGTAGACCGGTAACGACAGATGAGAGTAAAGGGAAATGAGGAGAAAAGGAGGCCCATATGGCGATTTCAAACTATTATCTCGTTCCCCCGATGCCGGAAGGGCTCGAAGGACTGGCCGAATTGGGTCTGGACCTGCGTTGGTCCTGGAGCCATGCGACCGATCCCCTCTGGGAGCGCGTCGATCCCGAATTATGGAACCTGACCCGCAACCCGTGGCTCATCTTGCAGTCGGTTTCATCCGCCCACCTCAAAACCCTGGCCCAGGAGCCGGCTTTCCGAAACCAGGTCGACAAGCACCTCACGGAACACCGCAAGGCCTTGAAAGGGTCCAGCTGGTATTCGGAAGCCCACGCCGCTTCCCCAATGACCGTAGCGTACTTCAGCATGGAATTCGGTCTGAGCGAGGCCCTTCCTATCTACTCCGGGGGACTCGGCATCCTGGCGGGGGACCACCTCAAGACAGCCAGCGACCTCGGGGTGCCGATTGTCGGCATCGGTCTGCTGTATCAGCAGGGCTACTTTCGCCAGGTGATCGATGCCGGGGGGGCTCAGACCGAGTTCTACCCTTACAATGACCCGAGCCAGCTGCCGATCCTGCCCGTGCGGGATTCGGAGGGCGATTGGCTGCGAATGGCATTGGACTTCCCCGGCCGCAAGGTGCGGCTGCGGGTGTGGGAAGCCAAGGTTGGCCGTGTGCGGCTGTATCTTTTAGACAGCAACGACCCGGCCAACAGCCCCGCCGACCAGTGCATCACGGCCGAGCTTTACGGCGGTGGTCCTGAGATGCGGCTGCAGCAGGAGATTGTGCTCGGCATCGGCGGCTGGCATTTGCTGCGGCTGCTCGGCATCGAGGCCGAGGTCTGCCACCTCAACGAGGGCCACGCGGCGCTGGCGGTCCTCGAAAGAGCGCGATCGTGCATGGAGGACACCGGACAGTCCTTTGGCGTGGCACTGACCGCAACACGGGCCGGAAACATCTTCACCACCCATACCCCGGTAGCAGCCGGTTTCGACCGCTTCTCCCCTTCCCTCACGGCCCAGTACCTGGAAACATATGCCGAAAAGCTCGGCATCGGGCTCGACGGGCTGCTGGCTCTTGGACGCCGGGGTCCGAACGACGCGACGGAACCCTTCAACATGGCCTACCTGGCGATTCGAGGAGCGGGTCGGGTCAACGGCGTCAGCCGACTGCACGGCGAGGTCAGCCGCCGTATTTTCCAACCCCTCTTTCCTCGCTGGCCGCATTCGGAGGTCCCGGTCACCTATGTCACCAACGGCGTGCATGTGCCATCCTGGGATTCTGCCGCAGCCGATGAACTCTGGCAAGAATCCTGCGGCAAAAAGCGCTGGACAGGTGACATGAGCGCTATCGAAGCCGCTATCAGGGGCGTACCGGATGAAACCCTCTGGACTTTTAGAAACGAGGGCTGCCGCCAGCTCGTTCGATATGCGCGCGAGCGGCTTGCCCGGCAGCTCGAAGCCTTAGGGACTGCCAAAAGAGATTCGCTCGAGGCCGAAAAATATCTTGATTCCAATATCTTCACCATGGGATTTGCCCGCCGGTTCGCCGCTTACAAACGACCCAATCTCCTGCTGCACGACCCGGAGCGTTTGGTTCGCCTGCTGCAGAATGCCGAGCGTCCGGCCCAACTCATCATCGCCGGTAAAGCTCACCCGCAAGACGCGACCGGCAAGGCCCTTTTCCAGGCCTGGTCCGACTTCATTCGTCGAGCGGACATCCAGTCGCGCGTCGTTTTCCTTGCGGATTACGACATGGCACTGGCAGAGCGCCTGGTGCAGGGCGTCGATCTGTGGATCAATACACCGCGCCGGCCGTGGGAGGCCAGCGGGACGAGCGGCATGAAGGTGCTGGTCAACGGCGGCCTGAACCTTTCGGAGCTGGACGGCTGGTGGGCCGAGGCTTACCGGCCGGAAGTGGGCTGGGCGATCGGAGACGGCCGGGAGCATGGGGAAGACCCGGCCTGGGATGCACAAGAGGCCGAACAACTTTACCGCCTGCTGGAGCAGGAGGTGATTCCGGCTTTCTACGATAGAGGTTTCGACGGCATACCCAGGGCCTGGGTCCAACGAATGCGGGCAAGCATGGCCGAACTGACGTCGCAATTCAGCACCAACCGCATGGTCCGCGAATACGTGGATCGCTTGTATTTGCCGGCCGCTCTGGCCTACCGCGACCGCACTGCCAATCGGGCCGAGAAGGCGGTCCTCCTCTGCCAGTGGCGCAAGGCCCTGGAAGCCCACTGGCCACAGCTGGGATTCGGCGACCTCGAGATTCAGGAAGGTGGGGGTCATTTGACCTTCAAGGTGCCGGTTTTCATGCCGGGCCTCAAGCCGGACGCTATCCGGGCTCAACTCTGTGCAGAGCCTCGGGAGGGAGAAGAACCGGATATCCACCCGATGATCCGCGGCGAGGCGGTTTCGGATCCCGCGACGGGGTATTCATACAGCGCCCGCATACCGGCACGAAGGCCGGCCGGCGACTTCACCCCGCGCATCATTCCGGCATCGGAGGGGGCCATCGTGCCCATCGAGTCGAACCTCATCCTCTGGTACCGATGAATGGAAACAGAGGTCAACTTCGATGAGAAGCCATGAAAAGGAGTTATTTAAAAAATGAAACCTCTGAAATCTGCAACAAAACCGACCGTAAAATACGGTGATATCCGACATCGAATCCGGAGTAGCCTGTATACCCAAAGAGTGACGGTTGTCATAGTTTTTGATCGGGCATGGGCATTGTAAGAACTCCCGATAACCTGATTTTAAGTTGCCACAGAGTTATCCCCTTAGTTGCATAAACAACATGGCAAGTGATAGCTAATGAATCGTAATTATGATCAAAATAATAGCAAAACCAATATTTTTAGGACATCCCCAGGGGTGAATTCAAAGGATGGGATCGATTTTGCCATGTTGTTTACCCTGTGGGAAAGCCAGAGGACTTCAGATCCTGCGTTGTCAAGGGATTGCGGTAGGAAATTACAGCTTCACCCTTGACGCCTGGACCCTGAAGCCCTCTGGCTTTTGCAACGTTGGGGTTATATGTCGCTGAGCCCCCTCGGCTGGATCTTCGATCTGCCCTGCAAATCAGGTTTCGGATAACGAAAATAAAGGAGCGACACCATGAAAAACAATCCACTGCTTGACATTCAGGCATTAGGCCAGAGCATCTGGCAGGACTTCATCAGTCGTGAAGTCATTCGGACGGGAGTCCTGCGCCGGCGTATCGAAGAAGAAGGCTTACGGGGCGTGACGTCCAATCCGGCCATTTTTAACGAGGCGATCGGCGGCAGCCAGGACTACGACGACGATATTCGCGAACTCGCCCGGCAGGGTAAAAGCACCGTGCAGATATATGAGACCTTGACGGTGCGCGATGTTGGGGATGCGGCCGATCTCCTGCGGCCGCTTTATGATGAATCCGAGGGGCATCACGGTTTTGTAAGCCTGGAGGTGAATCCCCATCTGGCGCGGGACATCGACGGTACCCTGTCGGAGGCGCGTCACCTGTGGCAAACCGTTAACCGCCCAAACGTCATGATCAAGGTGCCGGCCACCCGGGAGGGGTTGACCTGCATCGAGCAGCTCATTCGGGACGGCATCAATGTCAACGTGACCCTGCTGTTCGGCCTGCCGCGCTACCGCGAGGTTGCGCAAGCCTATATCGCCGGGCTCACGGCCCGTGCACAGCAGGGTGAGCCGCTCGAGCACGTGGCCTCGGTGGCCAGCTTTTTTCTCAGCCGCATCGACGTGCTTGTGGACCCGATGCTTGAGGAACGCATTCAGGGCGGTGGTCCGGCAGCGGACAGAGCGTCGAAGCTGCGGGGACAGGTTGCCATCGCCAGCGCCAAGCAGGCTTACCAGATCTACAAGGGAATTTTTAGGGGCGCGGATTTTCGTTGGCTGGAAGACCGGGGCGCGCGCACCCAACGCGTCTTGTGGGCCAGCACCAGTACCAAAAACCCCGACTACCCGGATGTCAAATACGTTGAAGCGCTGATCGGACCCGACACGGTCAATACATTGCCGCAGGAAACCCTCGACGCCTATCGCGATCACGGCCGTCCGGCGCCGCGTCTGGAAGAAAACCTTTCAGAAGCCGAGTGGGTTCTGCAGACCCTTCCTGAACTGGGCATCGACATCGACCGGATCACCGAACAACTGGAGGAGGAGGGCATTGAAAAGTTCAACAAGCCTTATGACAGCCTGATACAGACTCTGGAGGCAAAACGGAAAGAGGCCGACAAATAGCCGCGAAAGGACTCCGAAAATGGAAAACCCAACTATCAATGTACTCTTCGTCGACATCGGAAACGTGCTGCTGACCAACGGCTGGGACCGTGTCAGCCGCCGGCGTGCGGCCGAAAAGTTCGCGCTGGACATCGACGAGATGAACGAGCGCCACCACCTGACGTTCGACACCTATGAGGCCGGAAAATTGGCCCTCGACGACTATTTACGCCGGACGGTTTTTTACACCGACCGCCCCTTTACTCCGCAGGATTTCAAGGCCTTCATGCTGGACCAGTCACAGCCCTTGCCCGACATGCTGAAACTGGTTCGCGGGTTAAAGACGCGGTACCACCTCAAGGTGGTTGCCGTGAGCAATGAAGGACGGGAGTTGACCGTACACCGCATCCGGACCTTCGATCTGGGGGCAATCATCGACTTTTTCATTTCCTCCTGCTTCGTCGGTCTGCGCAAGCCGGATGCCGACATGTACCGTCTGGCGCTGAATTGCACCCAGGCGGCGGCGGAAAAGGTGCTCTACATCGACGATCGGCGTCTGTTCGTCGACGTTGCCCGCGGACTGGGTATACGGGGTATCCACCACCGCGGATATGCGGAGACCCGCACCGCCCTCGAAGCCGAAGGACTCATATTAAAAGAAAAAAAAGGGGGTCACAATGACTGAAAAAACGTGTGCCATCGGTCTCGTAGGACTGGGGGTCATGGGCCGGAACCTGGTGCTCAACATCGCCGATCACGGGTTCGGTGTCGCCGGATACGATCTGAATCCGGACAAGACCCGGAGCCTGCAAGAGGAAAAGGAATCCCATCACGCCGTCGAAACCGCTAACGACATGGGGGCCTTCCTGAAACTGTTACAATCGCCCCGGGCCGTCATGCTGCTGGTGCCGGCCGGAGACCCGGTCGACAAGGTGATGGATGAGCTGCTGCGGCACCTCGAAAACGGCGATCTGATCATCGATGCCGGCAACTCCTACTTTGCGGACACGAACCGGCGGATTCAAAGAGCCGCGGAAAAAGGCGTCCACTTCTTGGGAATGGGTGTTTCCGGCGGCGAAAAGGGGGCCCGCAACGGTCCCAGCATGATGCCCGGCGGAGCGCCGGAAGCCTACGAACGGATCCGCTCGATCCTTGAGGCGGCGGCCGCCCGTGTGGACGATGCGCCCTGCGTGGCTTACCTGGGCCCGGGTTCGGCCGGTCACTACGTCAAGATGGTGCACAACGGCATCGAGTACGGCATCATGGAGCTGATTGCCGAAACCTACGACCTGATGACAAGAGGGCTGGGCCTGTCCAACGACCGGCTGCACGAAATTTACAACGCTTGGGACCGCACGGAGTTGAGCGGTTATCTGATGCAGATCACGGCGCGAATTTTTGAACGGAAGGACGAAAAGTCCGGCCGCTATCTGGTCGATCAGATTATGGACCGTGCCGATCAGAAGGGTACCGGAACCTGGACCGTGGCCGATGCCCTGACCCAACAGGTACCGGTTCCGACAATCGATCTGGCGGTTCAGATGCGCAACCTGTCGATGTTGAAGCAGCAGCGCCTGACAATCGCCGAATCATTCGAACGGGCCCAAGGCACAACCGACAACGATGCGAAGCGCCAGATCGAACAGCTGCGCCGTGCCCTGTACGCCGGCATGATCCTCACCTACGCCCAGGGCATGGCCCTTCTGGACAAGGCGTCGCAATCCTACGGTTACCGGCTCGATCTTAAAACCGTCGCCCGGATCTGGCGCGGCGGCTGCATCATCCGGGCCGATCTGCTGGAGAATATTATGGCGGCGTTCGAGCGCAATCCGGATCTGCCCAGCCTGCTGATTGACCCCGAGTTGGGCCGTCGGGTAGCACAATGCCGCGAGGATCTGGCGGCGGTGAGCGGCACCGCTGCCGCCATGGGGATTCCGGCACCCGGTCTGATGGTGTCGCTGGCCTATTTCGACGCCTTCCGCAGTGCCCGACTCCCCGCCAACCTGATCCAGGCGCAGCGCGACTACTTCGGTGCCCATACCTATGCGCGCGTGGACGCCGAGGGTCATTTTCACACCGACTGGGAAAACTAAGGAGGCGTCATGCAGAAAGAAAACCGTCCCGATGCCAGCATCTTCGTGATCTTCGGCGGTGCCGGTGACTTGACCTGGCGCAAGCTCGTGCCGGCACTCTACAACCTTTTTCTGGATCATTGGCTGCCGGAGAAGTTCTGGGTGCTCGGTCTGGACCGCACCAAGATGAGCAACGAGCGTTTTGTCAAACACCTGCATGAAGGCATCGACAGCTTCTCACGGCGCGGCCGGGCCGACAAAGAACAATGGAAAGCCTTTAGCGAGCATTTCGCCTTCATGCAGGCCGACTTCAGCCAGGCCAAAACCTTCGCCGCCATCGCCGACAAGCTTGCGCAAAAGGAGGACCAATGGGGCCTCAAGGCCAATCGCATCTTTTACATGGCGGTGCCGCCCCGTATGATCGAGACCCTGTCCCAGGGTCTGGCGGACGTCAAGCTCAACCGCGACCGGCGCTATACCAGGATCGTCGTGGAAAAACCCTTCGGCCATGATCTGGATTCGGCCCGCGCTCTGAATCGCAGCCTGGGCAAACTCTTCGATGAATCCCAGATTTTTCGCATCGATCACTACCTCGGCAAGGAAACGGTTCAAAACATCCTGGCGTTTCGGTTTGCCAACAGCATTTTCGAGCCGATCTGGAACCGGCACTACATCGATCATGTGCAGATCACGGTGGCCGAGAACTTAGGGGTCGGCCACCGCGGCGATTATTACGACCATGCCGGTGCCCTGAGGGACATGATTCAGAACCATCTTTTGCAGGTCCTATGTTTGATCGCCATGGAAGCGCCCGTTTCCTTCGAAGACAACGAGGTGCGCAACAAAAAAGTGGACGTCCTGCACGCCATCCGCAAGATACCCGAAGACCGGGTTCCCGAATTCGCCGTCCGGGGCCAGTATGGCGAAGGCGTCTCGGAAGGTGAAAAGGTCCCGGCTTACTTCAGCGAACCCGACGTGGCCGAAGACTCGTGCACGGAGACATTTGCCGCCGTCAAACTCTTTATCGACAACTGGCGCTGGCAGGATGTCCCCTTTTATCTGCGCACCGGCAAACGTCTGCCGGCCAAGGTATCCGAGGTGTCCATTCAATTTCGGCAGGTTCCGCACCAAACGTTTCCGTCCACGGTGCTGCTGGATTGGCTTTCCAACCGGCTGGTGATCGCGATTCAGCCCGAAGAAGGGATTCTCCTGCGGTTCAGGGCCAAGAATCCCGGTCCGGGTATGCGCCTGTCCCAGGTGATGATGCAGTTTTACTACCAGGAGGCGTTCAAAACCAGGCCGCCGGAAGCCTACGAAACCCTGCTGTTGGACGTTATGCAGGGCGATGCCACACTTTTTATGCGCGCCGACCAGGCCGAGAGTTCCTGGTCGGTGATCCGCCCGATTCTGGAGTTCTGGAAAACCAGCAAACCGGCGGATTTTCCCAATTACCAGGCCGGGTCCTGGGGTCCTGAAGCCGCGGATATTCTGGTTGCCCGCGGCGGTCACAGCTGGGTCATGCCCACCATGCTCGAATGCGACGAAGGCTCGGCGACCTGCCAGGTCAGAACGGTGCCGCACCAATAGGCCGTCAGAAGCGTCACGAAGGAAGGAAAGAACGCGACACCGCCGGTTCGGTGCACGCTGCCGTCATTCCGACCACCCGTTATAGTTTCAATCGTCCGGAAATACAGTGCCCCAAGAGTCGTAATACTGTCTTGACAGTATTTGATGGTTTGCCGGCCGATAGTAAGAAAATGCCATTCACCCGGATTTAACAGTCCGCTGCCGGCTGAAAATCGAAAGGACACCCTAATATGGACAGCGCAACCGACAGCAACGCCGCCCTCTGGCCTCTGGTGGTCTTCCTGATTTCCGTGCATGGACTCGCCATTTTCATGCTGGGACTCTCCTCGCTGCTGGGAGAGCGCCACCGGGAAAGGGCCACGGCCGAACCGTACGAATCCGGCATCGTTTCAACCGGCTCCGCCCGGGTGCGCTTTAATGCCAAGTTTTACCTGATGGCCATGTTTTTTGTGGTTTTCGATCTGGAGGCCGTATTCCTGTTTGCCTACGCGGTGTCATTCCGCGAAGCCGGTTGGCTCGGCTATATCGAGATGTTGATTTTCGTGGGCGTTCTGGCGGCGGCACTATTCTATCTCTGGCGCATCGGGGCCCTGGAGTGGGGAACTCCCAAACAAAAACTGCATGCGAAACAAACCTCCCGCGAATTGCAGTCTTAAGGACAGCCGAAGATGAAAACCGCAAGGGATCTTTTACGCGAAAAGGGAACGCAGGTCTACGCGACGTCACCGGATGCTTCCGTTTACGACGCCCTGCAGCAGATGGCCGAAAAAAACATCGGGGCCTTGATCGTTTTCGAAGGCGACCGGATGGTCGGGCTGATTTCGGAACGCGATTACGCCCGCAAAATCGTTCTCAAGAACAAGTTTTCACGGGAAACCGCCGTTTCGGAGATCATGAGCCGTGATGTGGTCACGGTGGCACCGGATAAAAATCTCGAAGAATGCATGGAAGTGATCAGCGAACACCGGGTGCGCCACCTGCCGGTGGTCGAAGAGGATCGCGTGCTCGGTATCATTTCCATTGGTGACGTCGTCAAGGGCATCATCGACCACAAGGAGTTCATCATCGAACAGTTGGAGTACTACATCAAAGGCTGGCGGTAGGGGACGGTTGGGCCCGTTAACCCGTTGAGACCGTTTAGCCGGTTAGGCCCGTTTAGCCGGTTGGGCCGGTAAACGAGAACAGGGTTTACGGCACAAGGTGTAGGGCGCACGGCCCAAGGATGGAAGCTATAAAGAAAAGGCTTTACGGCTACAAGGCTCTAGGGCGCACGGCCCAATGATGGAAGCTATGGGAAAAGGCTTACGGCTAAAGGCTCAGGGCGCACGGCCCAATGATGGAAGCTATGGGAAAAGGCTTACGGCTAAAGGCTCAGGGCGCATGGCCCAATGATGGAAGCTGAATGGGAAAAAAGGAATGCTGAATTCGTACTCACCTCGAATTAAGGAGCCCTGATAGAAATGCGTT
This sequence comes from uncultured delta proteobacterium, assembly GCA_963787235.1. Classification (GTDB taxonomy): domain Bacteria; phylum Desulfobacterota; class Desulfobacteria; order Desulfobacterales; family SG8-13; genus JARFQH01. The sequence continues at coordinate 2,401 of CAWBCG010000040.1, read as the reverse complement.
GGTGGTTGAGCCCTCGCGGCAAATCGTCTTCGTCCCGATCGGTCGGCGACTCTCTGGATGACGCCGTCGGACGCAGTTTGCTGTTGTCCCGGCTGCAGGATCTGCTCGGCTGGGGAAGAAAATACTCCATCTGGCCGTACAACTTCGGTCTGTCATGCTGCTACGTGGAGATGGCCACCAGCATCACCAGCCGCTACGACATCGCGCGCTTCGGGGCCGAAGTCATCCGCGGGACGCCGCGTGAGGCGGACCTGATGGTAATCGCCGGGACCCCGTTCGTCAAATGTGCACCGGTCATCCTGCGTCTCTACGAGCAGATGATGGAACCGCGCTGGGTCATCTCCATGGGGTCCTGTGCCAACGCCGGCGGCATGTACGACATCTACAGCGTCGTTCAGGGCGTCGACAAGATTTTGCCGGTGGACGTCTATGTCCCTGGCTGCCCGCCGAGTCCCGGTGCCTTTCTGCATGGGTTGACGCTGCTCCAGGAAGCCGTCGGCCGGGAGCGACGCCCCCTGAGCTGGGTGGTCGGCCCTCAAGGCGTCAAAAAGGTCCGTCAACCCGCGATGCGCGATCTCAAGCGCGAAGAACGCCGCAAGGCGACGAACCTGCGGACACCGGATCATGTATAGTAAGAACGGCAGAGGAGTCAGGTGAACCCATCTCGAAGCATCACCGACGAACTCAAGACGCGCTATGGTGAAGCCGTTGTCGCGATGCAGCCCACGCGCGACGGCATCCCCACCGTGTGGGCCGCCCGCAATGACGTTCACGCCGTGCTGCGGTACCTGAAAACCGAGGCCGACAAGCCGTACCGCATGCTCTTCGATTTGACCGCCATCGACGAGCGGGCACGGACCCACCGTGAAAGCCAACCGCAGAGCGATTTCAGCCTCGTCTACCACCTGCTGTCCCTCGATCGCAACCAGGATGTCCGCATCAAGGTGCCGCTCACCGGCGAGTATCCCAGCCTGCCGACGATTACCGATCTCTGGCCGGCGGCCAACTGGTACGAGCGCGAGGTTTGGGACATGTTCGGCATCAACTTCGACGGACACCCCCATCTGCGGCGAATCTTGATGCCGCCGACCTGGCAGGGCCATCCCCTGCGCAAGGAGCATCCGGCGCGTGCAACGGAGATGGGCCCCTTCAGCCTGCCGCCGGATCGCCAGGAACAGGAGCAGGAGGCCCTGCGGTTTCACCCGGAAGAATGGGGCCTCCAGCAACGGGGAGAAGACACCGATCTGATGTATTTGAACCTGGGCCCCCAGCATCCCGGCACACACGGCGTCTTTCGCATCCTGCTGGAACTGGACGGCGAGGAGATCGTGGATGCCGTACCGGAAATCGGATTTCACCACCGGGGTGCCGAGAAGATGAGCGAGCGCCAGACCTGGCACACCTTTATTCCCTACACCGATCGCATCGACTACCTGGGCGGCGTGATGAACAACCTGCCCTATGTGCTGGCGGTCGAACGGCTGGCCGGCATCGAAGTTCCCGACCGCGTCAAGGTCATCCGCGTCATGATGGTGGAGCTGTTTCGCATTGCGAGTCACCTGGTCTGGTACGGGACCTTCGCCCAGGATGTGGGCATGATGTCACCGGTGTTTTTCATGTTCAACGATCGCGAGCGTGTGTTCGACATCGTCATGGCCATCACCGGCGGGCGCATGCACCCGAGCTGGTTCCGCATCGGCGGCGTGGCCCATGATCTGCCCGAGGGCTGGGAGAAGATGATGGCCGATTTTCTGCACTACATGACCGGCCGGATGAAGGAGTACGACGGCATGGTCATGCGCAACCGCATGTTCAAGGCCCGCACCCAGGGCATCGGCAGCTACACGCTGGAAGAGGCCGTCGAATGGGGCGTGACCGGGCCCGGCCTGCGGGCCTGCGGCCTGGCATGGGACTTTCGTAAACAGCGTCCCTACTCCGGCTATGAGCAGTTCGAGTTCGAGATTCCCACCGCATCGCAGGGAGACTGCTACGACCGGGCCGTGGTGCGGGTCGAGGAGATTCGCCAGAGTCTTCGGATTATCGAGCAGTGTCGCGCCAACATGCCCCCCGGGCCGTACAAGGCGAACCATCATTTGGCCGTGCCGCCGCTCAAAGAGCGCACCATGCACGATATCGAGACCCTCATCACCCATTTTCTGGGCGTCAGCTGGGGCCCGGTCATTCCGCCCGGAGAGGCCTGTGTCGCCATCGAGGCCACCAAGGGCTGCAACAGCTATTACTTGATCAGCGACGGCGGGATTCACGCATACCGCACCCGGATCCGCACGCCGTCTTTCGCCCACTTGCAGATGATACCGCTTATCAGCCGCGGTCTGATGATTCCCGATCTGCTGGCGATCATCGGCAGTATCGACTACGTGATGGCGGATGTGGACCGATA
>CAWBCG010000039.1:0-119083 GCA_963787235.1 uncultured delta proteobacterium | reverse complement strand
TCGGATGTCATTCCATTTCGGATTCTCGCGAACGCGTTGGCAGACTTCGAAACCGTCGATGATCGGCAGCATGATATCGAGCAGGATCAGGTTCGGATGCGATGCGGCGACTGTCTCCATGGCCTCTTCCCCGCTGAAGGCCACACTTGTCTCATATCCGTTCTGTTCCATTAAAAATTGCAGCGGGACGATGATGCTCGGTTCGTCATCTACGATCAATACTTTTTTCGGCATAAGGTTACCCTAATAACCGGACTCCGAAAAAAGTAGCCGGCAACAGTACGTGGTAAGGTGCCGGCTACTTGCTCTGTCATGCCTTATCCTGCAATCTTATTCTTTCCGTGTTTTTCCAAGACCGATCTTCTCCAAGGCGACTTTCATTTCGTCCAGAACGGCAGGGTCGTCGATGGTGGCCGGCATGCTCCACTGCTTGTTGTCGGCGATCTTCTGGATGGTCCCGCGCAGGATCTTGCCGGAGCGGGTTTTGGGCAGTCGCTTGACGACCGTGGCGGTTTTAAATGAGGCGACCGGTCCGATGCGGTCACGGACCATCTGAACCACCTCCTTGATAATCTCCTGATGGTCACGGTCGACGCCGGCGTTGAGCACCAGGAAACCGACCGGCACCTGGCCCTTCAGTTTGTCGTCGACACCGAGCACGGCGCACTCGGCCACATCCGGATGATCGGCCAGGATCTCTTCCATGGCCCCGGTGGACAGGCGGTGACCGGCCACATTGATGATGTCGTCCGTGCGGGTCATGACATAGGCGTACCCGTCTTCGTCGATGAAGCCCGCGTCCGCGGTTTTATAGTACCCGGGGAACTCTTCCAGGTAAGATTTGATGTATCCCTGATCGTTGTTCCAGAGCGTGGGCAGTGCTCCGGGCGGCAGCGGCAGCTTGACGACCAGCGCGCCGATTTCACCGGCTTTGACCGGTGTTTTGGCCTCCGGGTCGAGCACCTGCAGGTTCCAGCCCGGCGCCGGCTTGGTGGGTGAGCCCTCCTTGACCGGAAAATGGTGCAACCCCATGCAGTTGGCGCAGATGGCCCAGCCGGTCTCGGTCTGCCACCAGTGGTCGATCACCGGTACGCCGAGATGTCGCTCGGCCCAGCGCAGGGTGTCGGGGTCGAGTCGCTCGCCGGCCAGGAAAAGATACTTAAAATTCGACAGGTCGTAATTCTTGATCAGTTCGCCGTTCGGGTCCTGCTGCTTGATGGCCCGGAAAGCCGTGGGAGCCGTGAACATGCTTTTAACCTTGTGCTGGGAAATCACGCGCCAGAAGGCCCCGGCATCCGGCGTGCCGACCGGCTTGCCTTCATAGAGAATCGTCGTGGACCCGCTGAACAAGGGGGCGTAAACGATGTAGGAGTGGCCCACGACCCAACCAACGTCGGAAGCCGCCCAATAAACGTCTCCGGCATCGATGTTGTAAATGTTCTTCATGGTCCACTTGAGGGCCACCACGTGTCCGCCGTTGTCGCGGACGACGCCTTTCGGCACGCCGGTGGTGCCGGAAGTGTAGAGAATGTAAAGTGGATCGGTCGCGGCGACCTTGACGCAGTCGTGGGGTTTGGCCGCCGCCATGACCTCGTTCCAGTCGAGGTCGCGGCCGGCGATCATCTCGGCTTTCTCCATCGGACGCTGCAGGATGATGCACTTTTCCGGCTTGCTGGTGGCCGTCTCGATGGCCTTGTCGAGCAGGGGTTTGTAAGGGATGACCCGCTTGACCTCGATGCCGCAGGAGGCGGAAACGATGACCTTCGGCTTGGCGTCGTTGATGCGGACGGCGAGTTCCTTGGCCGCGAATCCGCCGAAGACGACCGAGTGAACCGCGCCGATGCGGGCCGTGGCCAGCATGGCGATCACGGCTTCAGGGACCATCGGCATATAGATCAGTACACGATCGCCCTTCGCGACGCCCTGGGCTGCCAGAGCGCCTGCGAACTTGGCCACCTCGTCGCGCAACTGCGAGTAGGTAAAGGTTTTGATGGTGTCGGTCACCGGGCTGTCGTAGATCAAAGCCGCCTGAGCGCCGCGGCCCTGATCGATGTGATAATCGAGGGCATTGTAAGCGGTGTTGATCTCTCCGCCTGTGAACCACCGGTAAAAGGGTTTGTTGGAATCGTCCAATACCTTGTCCCACTTCTTGTACCAGTGCACATTTTCCCCGGCCTCACCCCAGAAACCATTGGGGTCCTTGATCGATTTTTCAAAAGCCGCATCATACAAATTGGTCATGTGTCATCCTCCTTTTTGTGATAGCCTAAACCATTATCGTTTTTATGATACAGATCGCTTTGCGGATCGACTTGTCAATGTCAACCTATCGGCAAGTAGGCACACGCGCCTTCGGCCGGGGTGGCGTATCGACACTCAGACACCCCTGTCGTCAACTTGATGGATGCTTTATAAGTCCCCTTTTGAAAAGGGGGATTGAGGGGGATTTTCAACCTTCGAAAAAGAAATCCCCCGTTGCCCCCCCTTTTCAAAGGGGGGATTTTAGTCCCTCAGTCAAAAACATCGCGTTAGACGCCACAAAACATCATACCCTATAAAACGGGCGGCCTGCCGACAGGATCATCACTTCATTTCTTCATCGTTGAGTCACAGAACTTTGTCTCGCCAGGATTATACAACCGGATTATAAAATAGGACCGTAAAATCAGTTTTTCGTAACAGATTTTTAATGGCCTCTCAAGAGGTTATGACGGCGTGTAGCGGATAAAAATGAATCTCGCCTATGCGCCCGAATGGCTCGGGCTCGGTTACGAACCGGAGCCGGTTGCCAGACTGAATCGGTCCCATTTTTGCCGCAGCGCATCCGGCCGGAAGAACGAACATTCTTCCGGCCGGATGTTTTTATGTTGGGACAGGGCTCAGGGATCTATCCCCAGAGGCCCCATCCGAAGGATGCGGTGAAAAGGATGCAGAAGGCAACGATGCCGATCATCCATAGATCTTCTTGTTTCATGGTTATATCTCCTCTGCTGATAGTTATCGGTTAGGCTTCCTTGATCACGATGTTGGTCTCGACTTCGGCGCGCTGGATCTGCACCTCGGAGGTCGTCGCCATCTCGGCCTTGAAGCACAGAGCCCACATCATGATGATGCCGATGATCCAAAAGAAGATCTGCCAGGACCACAGGGGCGGGAACCCGGCAAACGAGAAGGCGTTGTTGCCCAGGATACAGGCCGGACCGATGGCGAAGAAATACCATATCGGTACGATGATCTTCATGGCGTTGCGCCACTTGCGGCCGGATTCCGAGGGCGCGTCGATGCTGTCAAGGAAGGTGCGCACCTCGTTCTGGCGCTTGATCGTCTCCTCGTTGTCCTTGATGCCGATGCCGCGGCAGAGGTAGGCCACCAGCAGACCGATACCGGTCCCCCAGCCGGCGCAGTGGAAGGAGAGCGGGTACTTCCAGACATAATAGGTCAGAAAAACAGCGACCATGCCGGCGAGAACCCCCAGGGAAGCGCCGACACTCGGGAAGCGGAATCCCCAGTGGACCCCCAAGAGATAGACGTACATCACGAAACCAAAAGCAGTGGCCAGGGCCCCTAAAATAACCAGGGCGGCCTTGGAGGTCAGCCCGACCCACAAAGCGGCGATGGTTACGAAGGTCGCCAGAATGCGGTTGACCCAGATCTGCTCCGAGTGGCCGGCCTGCTGCTTGCGGATGTAGCGCCAGTAGACGTCGCGCAGCAGGATAGTGCCGCCGGTACCGATATACGGCGCGGCCGTGGAATGGATGGCCGCGATGGCCCCCAGGAAGACGATGCCGAGCACGAAGGGCGGCAGGTAGGTCTTCATCAGGATCGGCACCACGTCGGAGTCCTTGGTGAATTCTAAAACCCCTTGGAGTTGGAGAATCTTGGAACCCATGCCCTGAAAGGCGGTGAAGTAGAACAGGGCGAAGCCGACCACGAAGGTCGACATGAAGGTCTGCTGCCATGCCAGGGGCTTCGGGTTCTTGATGCCGAAGTTCCAGAGCGTGAAGGCCGGCGAGGACTGGATCCCCATCAGGGCGAACATGTAGGACAAGATCATGACCGCGGTCCAGATGGTCTCGTTGTTGGCCTTGGCATAGGCCACGGTTTGCATGGTCGGGTAGATGACCGCCGGAACCTCCAGCAGTCGGTGTTTGACATCGGGTGGCATCTCCATGAGATTTTTTGTAAACGCCGTCCAGCCGCCGATGGCATCCGAGGTGATAACGTAGTAGCCCAGCAGGATGATGCCGCCCACCAGCAGGATGAACTGGAGCACGCCGACCCAGGTGCTGGCCTTCAGACCGCCGGAGCAGACGTAGAACCAGACGATGAAGGCCATGAAGATGGCGCCGAAAGTCACCGGCACGCCGGCCACCCAGTGGAAGAGCGCGGCCGAGGCCATCAGCTGAACCGCGGAATAGAACATGGAGTAGAGAAACGCCGTGAAGACCGTCAGCCAGCGGGCGGCCTCCGAGTTGAAGTAATAGGCGAACATGTCGCCGGGGGTGATGAACCCGTAGCGTTTGCCCAGCAGCCAGTTCCGCTTGGCGAAAAACGCGCCGGTGATCGGAATGGTGAGAACGTAGAACGAGGCAAACGCGTAGGCCAGACCGTCACGCCAGATAAGGCCGGGGTGACCGATGAAGGTCCAGCCGGAAAACGAGGCTGCCGTCGCCGCCATCAAGAACGCGATGAAAGGGATGGAGCGACCCGCGATCGCATACCCGGCGGAGGTTTTTTCGGAGAAGTACCCCTTCAACCCCCAGTAAAAGCAGTAGATGATGTAAATGCCGAGCATTATGTAAACCCAAGTGGTTCCGCTCATTTTTTCCTCCTGTACAATCGTCGCTGCAATTGATTGTCAAATTGTAATGTGGATGTGTCGAAGCGTTGCAACCGTCACTTGTTCGGTACCACCCCCCTTCGTTAATCCATTAAATCCGGTTCGACGTCCGCCGGTGGCTGAAGCCCGTTCTTCAGTGGCACCGGATTTTCCTTTTGCGGGCGTCTGAATCAGAAAGACCTTTTTTCAAATCGGTTTGACTCCGTCGCCGGAGCAGTTGGTTTTACGGATCCGGGCGGCGGATTCCCGCCACCCGGATCAAAGCACTCCGATGGCGATGATCAACCCTGAACCATCTTCTTGATGGCGGCAACAATTTCAGGGTTCGCAAGGGTGGTGACATCACCCTCGTCCTGTTTGTTGGAGATCGAGCCGAGCACCCGCCGCATGATCTTGCCGGAGCGGGTCTTGGGCATGTCGGAGACGATCCAGACGTGCCGCGGTTTGGCGATTTTGCCGATCTCGGTGGATATGGTGTCGGAGATCTTCTTTGCCAGTTCCGGGCTGGCCTTGTACCCGGGCTTGAGAGCAATGTACAAATCCGGCTCCCTGCCCTTGATTTCGTGGGCCACCGGCACCACCGCGGCTTCGGCCACCTCTTCACAAACCAGGGCGGCCGATTCGATCTCCTTGGTGCCCAGGCGGTGGCCCGACACGTTGATGACGTCGTCGATGCGGCCCAGGATGCGCACATAACCGTCTTCGGCCACCACGGCGGCATCGCCGGTCATGTACGGCCAGTCCTGCCACTTCTTGCTCTTGGGATCCTTGCAGTAGCGGGCGAAGTAGGTGTCGACGAACCGGTCGCGGTCGCCCCAGATGGTCTGGAACATGCCCGGCCAGGGGTTCTGGATGCAGATGTTTCCGGCCTTGCCCGAGCCCGTCGGCACCTCGGCGCCCTCGTCGTCGTAGACGATCGTGTGAATGCCGGGCATACCCGGACCGGCGCTGCCCGGTTTCATCGGGAGGATACCCGGCAGGGTGCTGCAGAGGAAGCCACCGGTTTCGGTCTGCCACCAGGTGTCCACGATGGCGGCCTTGCCCCGACCGACGACGTTGTAATACCACTTCCACACTTCGGGCTCGATGGGCTCGCCCACGGTGGTCATGTGTTTGAACTCGTATTTGTATTTGGCGGGTTCATCGGGTCCGATTTTTCGCAGAGCGCGGATGGCCGTCGGTGCGGTGTGAAAGATGTTCACATCCAGGTCCTGGGCAATCCGCCAGGCGCGTCCGGCATCCGGATAGGTGGGAACGCCTTCGTAAATCACCGACGATGCGGCGATGGCCAGCGGGCCGTAGACGATGTAAGAGTGACCGGTGATCCAGCCGATATCGGCCATGCACCAGTAAACATCGGTCGGATGGATGTCCTGCACGTATTTGGAGGTGCCGGCGGTATAGGCCAAGAATCCGCCCGTTCCGTGCTGGCAGCCCTTGGGTTTACCGGTGGTGCCGCTGGTGTACATCAGGAACAGCGGGTCTTCGGCATTCATCTTTTCGGGTTCGACCCGGGCGCCGTAGTAGTCCTTGAGTACATCGTTGACAAAATAATCCCGGCCGTCGACCATCGCTGTCGGGCTGGAGGCCTTGCCGGGGTAACGCTGCCATACCAAGACCTTGTCGACTTTCTGTCCGTCTTTTCCCGCCAGATCAACGGCAATATCGGCGTTTTGCTTGTGGTCGAGCAGGGTCCCGCTGCGGTAATAGGCGTCTGCAGTGATCAACACCCGGCTGCCGGAGTCGGTGATGCGATCGGCACAGGCACGGCCGCTGAATCCGCCGAACACCTGGCTGTGAATCACCCCTAGACGGGCGCAGGCCAGCATGGTAATCGCCAGTTCCGGTATCATCGGCATGTGGAGGGTCACCCGGTCACCGCGCTTGAGACCGGCGAAATCCCTCAGAAGCGCCGCGAATTCGTTTACGCGGACATACAATTCCTGATACGTGATGTGCTGATAGCCCTCTTCAATCGGTTCCGGAACGAAATGAATCGCCGTCTTGTTCTTGTATTCGGCCAGATGACGGTCAACGCAGTTGTAACTGGCATTGATCTTTCCGCCTTTGAACCACTTGAAGCACGGCGCATCGCTGGTATCCAGGATCTCGTCCCAGTATTCGTACCAAGTCAGCAGGTCGGCGTATTCCTTGAAGCAGTTCGGGAAATTATCCAGGCTGAAGCGGTCATAGATTTTCTCATCGGTCATGTTGGCCTGGGCGATAAATTTCCTTGTGGGATAGTAGAGTCCTTCTTCCTGCCAGTGAACGGCAATCTGAGCTTCTGAAGTTTCGACGATTTCTTTCTCTGCCATAGATCACACTCCTTAAAGCTTGTGGTTGCAATGTTGACGGACGATCATCCGACGGTTTACTTCACACTCCAAACTTCTTATTCACCTACCTCCTTTCCTCCGTTTGTTTGTGATAAATTTCGCCACCCATGGGCTTGCCTTAACTGCTCTGCAAAGGGGCCCTGATCGTCTCAGATCCTGTTGATCCGGCCGGGCGTTTGGCCCTCTGCGCAGTTTCCCTTCATTTTTTTAGATTGGCGGGCCGACAGCATCAGTTTCTCCTTTTGCTGGAATTGTCGGTCGCCACCGTTTTGGTGATACCCTGGCGGAAGATTTCAAATGCCGCCTCGAGCGTCGGTTTCAGGTAATCCTTATCCTGGTTGATGATCCGTTTGCTTTCCTCCCAAAGGACGATCCCGGAAAACATCGCCCACAGAATGTCGGCCAGCGCCACAGGGTGTTGGTCGATAAATGCCCCCTTGCGAATACCCTCTTCGAAAATCTCGGCCATCGTGCCCAGTGAACTCCGTGAAAGTTGCTTGATTTCCTCCATCAGTTCCGGGGACAGGCTCTTGAGGGTTTCGCTGGACTGGAGGTGAAACATGTTGATTAAAATGAGCGGATCGAATGCATACACGTCATAAAGTGCCTGCTTCAATGATGTGATACGATCGTCGTGGTCGCTGTAGGATTCGTTTTTGACGTGTTCGAGGCGGATGTTGAGGTGCTTGAGAATGCGCAAAGAAAGCGAGGCGTAAAGTTCGTCCTTGTTCTTGAAATAGATGTAGATGGTCCCGGGGCTGAGCTCCGCCTCTTTGGCGATGTCCTCCATGGTGGCCTTGTTGAAGCCCTTGGCGGAGAAAACCCTTTTGGCGGCCACGATGATCTGCTGACGCCGTCTTTCGCGTTCCCGTTCTTTCCGCTCTTGGATGCCCATTATTTTTATGAATCCAATTTAGTCGTTACAGGTGTTTATAAACGATAGGTTTTATTTGTCAAGAAAAAATTGATCAGAATCTTGATTTTTATGCTGTTTTTTCAGTCCAATTCATATATTAAATAATCATATAAATTCAGAATCTTATGAGAGACCGATCTTCCGGTTGCCAATGCTGCAGCACCAAGATCTGTCTATTCAATAAAGTTTTTTAGTCCGATTCTGGAGATGAATTAAAAAAATAACGCAAAATTGGTCTTGCCAGACAGGAGGCGAATGCATTATGAAAGGACGGCCGCAAAACGTCGGATATCGGGTGAAGACGGGTTTGCGGCCTTTTTCTAAAACGCCGCCGGCAAGCCCGGCCGCCGGGGATCCGGCCGCGGACAACATCATCTTCACAACTGCAGGAAGATTAAATGTTTAATACAACCATAAAGTTCGGGACATATCCGAGGAATGTGAAGAGAGGTATCGCCTGCCTGACGCTGGGGTGGATCGTGCACCTCGCATTTTATTTCAAATTTTTTACCGGTGAGGTGTTGGTCCGTAGCGACTACCTGATGGTGGTGATCGGAATCGCGATTTGCTATTTTGTGGCCAGCATCAATACCTGGGCCCGGGCACTGAGCTTTTTTTTCAACATCGGCATCCTTGTCATCTACCTGGCGCTGCTGGTATTCCAAAAGTCCGATTTTGAGCTTCAGGTGCTGACGATTACGGTGATTGTTCTTTTTGCCCTGGCCACCTATTATTTACTGCGCAAAGACACCGCCGAGTTTTTCAGGAGTTTCAATGCCGCTAAGGCGCAAGGCGAAGAAAAAAAGGAATAGATCGGTTTACATCAACAGCGTCGACCGACAAAACGTCCACCCATAACGAAAATCAGAGAGCTGACACGACCATGCCCCTGCCTTCAAAAGAGATCAACTGCCAATGCGGCCACGTCATGACGCTGCAATCTAAAAAACTGAGATGTATAAAGTGCGGGAAGTTTGTATTTTACGACGAAACGGAAAAAAAAAGGCACCATACCAACCAGCTCTATGTGGTCGCCATGCTGGCCCTGGCCATCGGGATTATCACCTATCTCTTCGTCGAAATGATCGTCGAACCGCTTTTTGGGTAAGCGGCGCGGCAAGAAATAATTGGCCTTACTTTTCAAAGAAGGCTTTTAACGTTTGACTGCGGAGCAGGTTTTCGATCTGCAGGCTTCTGTCGCGGAGTTGGTCGAGCCGGTCGAAGGTAATCGCAAGGGTGTAAGTGGTGCCCTCGAAATTACCGGGTGGGACCAATTGCATGCCCGGGCCGAGATGCAATTGTCGAACCAGATCCTGGAAACCCGCCGTCGCGGCACTCATCACCGGATAGCGGCGTCGCCGCAGCAGGGACCGCAGTTGCCCGGCCTTTTGTGACCGTTCGATTTCCGGTGCCGACAGGAGGTTTCGAAGTGCGGATTCGTTTAAGAGTTCGGACACCGTTATCTCTTCGCGCCGGGCGATTTCGGTCAGCAGTGTCAGCAGTTCGCGCTGCCGGTTCAATCCCAACTTGAGATCGGCGAAAAGGCGCCCCAGGTTTTCGGCCGTCGCGCTGTCGAGTCGCTTCAACTCGAGTGCCATGGCCATCGCCAACTCGCCTGCCGTCAGGCGGTTTTGGAGCCCGGCCGGCAGCGAGGTCAGCGACATGATCTTTCGCATCAGGGATGGATTGTCGGGCAGCGTCAGTTCGGCCGCCTGACGACTCAGGTCCATTTCATCCGCGGCAACACCGGCGAGCAGGTTCAGTGCGCGCGCGGTTTCGATCAGATTGAGCGGCCGTTGGAATGAATTGTCGGTGATGGCCAACCGGACACAGGAGGAATGGTCGATATCCGCTGGCAGCACCCGCGCCCGGATGTCGTATCTTCCGAGAAGACGGCAGGCGTCGATGCGGCGGAATCCGGCCACGATTTGATATCCGCCGGCCTTCTGACCTACAATAGGCGGATCGAGCACGCCGAGAGCGGCAATCGAGTCCTTCAGTTTGTCGATCGCATCGGAAGTGGTGATACGGTAGACCGAGTCCTCGAGTTGGAGGCTATTTAGTGGCAGAGACTGCTCGTTAAAACGCATGCCCAACGCCGGTTAGTTGTTCGAGGGCTTCCAGGTATTTTCGGCGGGTGTCCCGGACGACCGATTCGGGTAAGGCGGGCGCCGGCGGCTTTTTGTCCCAGCTGATCGACACCAGGTAGTCACGCAGGTACTGCTTGTCGTAGCTTTTCTGCGCGCCGCCGGGAGCATAGGCGGCGCGCGGCCAGAAGCGCGAGGAATCCGGTGTCAGGACCTCGTCGATGAGGACCAGATCATCTCCGCAATAACCGAACTCGAATTTGGTATCTGCGATGATGATCCCTTTCTGTTCGGCCAGGGCCGCTCCCCGACGGTAAATGTCGAGGCTCAATTCCTTCACCTTTGCAGCCGCTTCGGCACCGATTCTGCGAGCTACTTCATCGTAGTCGATGTTGATGTCGTGCTGTCCGACCTCCTCTTTGGTGGAAGGCGTGAAAATCGGTTGCGGCAGTTTGTCCGATTCCTTGAGGCCGACGGGCAGGCGGATGCCGCAGATGGTGCCGTTTTTCCGGTAAGACGCCCATCCCGAACCGGAAATATAACCGCGCACGACACATTCGATCGGCAGCGGCCGGGCCTTTTTCACCAGCATGCTTCTGTCCTGCAGCTCGTGTGCATATGGCCGGCATGCCTCCGGATAATCCGCTACCTCGCCGCTTACGACGTGATTGCCGACCAGGGATTCCAATTCCCGAAACCAGAAGAGAGACAGGCGGTTGAGAATCTTGCCCTTGTCGGGGATCGGATTGGGCATCACCACGTCAAATGCCGAGATGCGGTCGGTGGCAATCATCAGGAGATGGTCCCCGAGGTCGTAAACGTCACGCACTTTTCCTCTTTTCAATAGGTCGAGACCCGGAAATTTGGTTTCAACGACCGGTGTTCCCATATGGCTACCTACTTTCGTTAATTCTATAATTCAAACCTGTTAGGGTCATTGGATATCGGAAATTGGGAATTCAGTGGAATTTGGTGCTTGGGATATGACATTTCCGGATATCTCACGATACCCGGGATCGTATCTCTAACGATGACCTTTTTGTTGGATATCGTATCGTTAGGTTTAATTCAAGGGTAGTGAGGTAAAAACAAGCCCGATAATCGCGATTTACGTCGCCGGCCCGCGCTGTTGCCGGAAGGCCTTGATGAATTTTTTCAAAATCTCGCGGGCGGCCTCATCCGGTTCGAGCAGCTCGATGCCGAGCTCATACTTACCGTGCTTATTTTTTCCGGCGTGCACCACGTGTCCTTTAATGTCGACGACATCGTCTTCAAGCCCCACGGACAGCATCAGATGGCGGCCGACCTCGACCGGCAGGTGGGTTTCGAGGCGAATGCCGGCTTCGGAAACGTCCAGTGTCCGGCCCATGGTCTGACGGTCGGCGTCGCCCTCACCGTCGACCAGCACGTAGGACAGGTTCAGCGAATTGATTCGGATAAATTTTCTTTGGTCATTGGATGTCATTTTTGCACTTTTCCGATCGGCCGGTTACTGCGCCTTTGACGTATTTGCGAGATGCAGGTTTTTATGGTTTTCACAGGCAATCATGGTAGTGACCGAAATGCATGTTGCCAGGTTCTCGATAATGTGGCGAAACGAGTTGGGCAGTTCTTCGTACTCCACCACCAAGTCGGATACGTCCAGCGGCGATATTTTAAGGTCGGCGGATGCGAAAACCGATGCAGCATGGGGTTCGTGACCCGTTTTGAGAAAAGGTATATGGCCGAAGAAATCGCCCTTCGAGAGTTCGATCAACGGCACTATGCCCTCTTCGGTTTTGCGCCCGATCGCTGCCTTGCCTTTGGTGATCGTGAAGACCCGCTGTTCGTTCTGGCCCTGCTCGATCACCGATCGCTTATCGCGCAGAAAGCGATCGGCTTTGTCCTTGTCGGCATAAATCCGGGCCAAGTTGTCGGTGACCTGATTCAGGCGTTTGTCGAGACTCTTGACGACCTCGCGCAGTTCCTGGCTCATGGCGGCGTATTCGTTGGCCAGCAGGTGTGAGTCGAGCATCCCCAGTTGAACGCGGCTCATCGCTTTGGCCGTTGTCCTGCGGACACTGCTTTCCGTTAAAAAAGATGAAATGCTGCCGACATAGGCGCCGTCACTGAGACGCATGATCTTCAGGGGTCCCGCATCCGTCTGCTTGGATATCTCCACGATTCCTTCCAGCACGACCCACATCCAGTTCCCGTAGTTGCCCTCGATGACGATTTCGTCCCCTTCGTAGAATTCCTCTTCGTCCACCACGTACATGTAATCGACAAACGGTCCCTTGATCAACGGTAAGGCCCTGTCGCCGCCTGTATCGTTGGAATCTTCTTTGTAGGAAACGGGACCGAGTACGGGAACCTTGCCGTCATCCACCATGCGCGAACCATCAAGGATTATTTCCATGCGGTTCTTGTTGATGACGTTTTCGTGTCCGACCGGCTCCTGACTGAAGGAAAACTCACCTTCCGTCCAGCCGAACAACGAAAAAAGGGCTTCCAGGCCGTTAAGATCGCCGTTTACGGCGTCGACCGGATCTCCCTTGGCCATGTAAATCATACCCGGAGACGGTGCATACTTGCTCATGATGCGGAGCACACCGGTTCCGCCGTTATTACCAATGATCTGCACTATCTCGCCCAGACTGAGAAAACCCAGGCTTCCTGAGAATGCAAGGCCGTTGCTCATGGGTCCGAATCAATCGTTCCAGCTCAATTCCTTCTTTAAGGAAAGCAGCGTCAATTTGAGGCAGTTTTGCAGGGTCTTGCCGACCCCTTCCCCTTTGATGGCACTGGCTTGAAACGTGGGGACTTTCAGCTGGCGGTTCAGTTCATGCTCCATCTGATCGATCGGCATCAAAGGTATTCCCTCTCTGGCAAGATCTCTTTTGTTGAATTGCATGACCAGAGGTACCTTGAGGATATTCAATCCGTAATCTTTCAGGTTCTGGTGAAGGTCCTTGAGGGACAGCATGTTCTTCTCGCGCCGGACCTCCAGTGAGTCCGCCACGAAAACCAGTCCGTCGACACCCCTGAGAACAAGTTTACGCGTCGAGGTGTACTGCACCTGACCCGGCACGGTGTAGAGATGAACGCGCACGTCGCAGCCTCGCAACTTTCCGAGTTCCATGGGCAGAAAATCGAAAAAGAGCGTCCGGTCACCGTCGGTGTTGATCGAAACCATTTCGCCCGACACTTGTTTTTTATAGGCCTTGAAGATGTAATCGAGATTCGTGGTCTTGCCGCAGCGCCCCGGTCCGTAATAGACGATTTTGCACTCGATTTCCCGCTTCTTTAAATTGACGATGGCCATTGACGAGACTCCAGGCATGTTCGGAAGTGATGAGTGATTTTGATTTAAACCTTATTATCATAGCCTGCTTTGAGGGTTTGTGTCAATATAGAGAAGGATATAAATATGTTGACATTAAGTATGATTGTGCTAATGAATTCAAAAGCATGCCGTCAGCCAATCTCTTTATCCCTTTTAATTAAACTTGCCGTTTGCAACGCTTAACTCTTTGAAAGGAGTGCGTCATGGACAAAAAAGTGACCGTCGTCGGTGCGGGCAACGTCGGTGCCACAGCCGCCCAGCGGCTGGCCGAAAAAGAGCTGTGCGATGTTGTGTTGGTGGACATCATCGAGGGCATTCCCCAGGGCAAGTCTCTGGATCTGACAGAGGCCGCCCCCATTGAAAAACACGACGCCCATCTGACAGGCGCCAACACTTACGACGCCACGGCGGACTCGAATATCATCATCATTACCGCGGGCATTCCGCGCAAACCGGGAATGAGCCGCGACGATTTGCTCGGCACCAACGCCGGCATCATGAAAAAGGTGACGGAACAAGTTGCCAAGCTGTCGCCGGATGCGGTTATCATTATCGTCAGCAATCCATTGGATGCGATGTGCCACGTTGCCTTCGAGGCCAGCGGCTTTCCGAAAGAGCGCGTCCTGGGCATGGCCGGCGTGCTCGACTCGGCGCGCTTCCGGGCCTTCATTGCCATGGAACTCAATGTTTCGGTTGAAAACACCCATGCCTTCGTGTTGGGCGGGCACGGCGACACCATGGTTCCGTTGCCGCGCTATTCGACCGTGGCCGGAATTCCCATCACCGAACTGCTCCCGCAGGACCGCATCGACGCCATTGTTGAGCGCACCCGAACCGGCGGCGCCGAAATCGTCAGTCTTCTCAAAACCGGCAGCGCTTATTACGCGCCGGCTTCGGCAGCCGTGGAAATGGCGGAGTCGATCCTGAAGGACAAAAAGAAAATTCTGCCCTGTGCCGCCTTGCTGAAGGGCGAATACGGCCTCGAAGACCTTTTTATCGGAGTTCCGGTGAAACTGGGGGCCGCTGGAATCGAAGAGGTCATTCAGATCAAATTGACCGAGGACGAACGGGCCGCACTGAACCGTTCGGCCGCCGCGGTCCAGGAGTTGAAGGAGGCGCTGAAGAAATTGACCTATTAAGTTGGTATCATAAACAATTAAACGGGTCGGTTCCAGGTTCAGCCCTGCCGCTGGCCGCAAGCACCCAGGTTGATCGAAGAGGAAACTTTTAAGTTTCGTTGAAAAATTCCAAATCGCAAATGACAAATAGCTAAACTGATTGGTTCAGGGTTTAGGGTTCAAGGTTCAGAGGTTACAGCCAATGGATATGGCAACCCTGTTGCTCGAGGTCCGGAATGCCCGACATTCCCTATTGGGCAAAACGGTTTCATAAATTTCATGAAACCAGAATTATTTAACGGCTTTTCAACCCAGAACGTTGAACCCTGAACCATTCAACCCAGGAAAAAAGCGGAGACGCCACCACTGGTTGCGGGATCTGAGTTTCAAGTTTTGAGTTTCAAGTTTCTATCCGGATGCAGGTGCTCCCTTATTTTTTGTGCCAGTTGCCGGTGAATGCCCTTTACGGAGCAGAGGTCCTCGACCGACGCCTCCCGAATCAGCCGAACGCTCTTGAAATGCTTCAGGAGCGCTCTTTTCCTGGCCTTCCCCACGCCCGGAATGACATCCAAAGCCGAACTCAGGGCCAGCTTGCCGCGCTGCTTGCGATGGTAGGCAACGGCAAAGCGGTGGGCCTCGTCGCGGATGCGCTGGAGGAAAAGCAGCAGGTCGGCCTCGCGACCGAAGTTGAGTGGATTAGCGCGCCCGGGTTTGAAGATCTTGTCCGCCGTCTCGCCGCGCTGGGCATCTTTCTTGGCGATGCCGATCAAGTCGAAACGGCCTTCGAGCCCAAGGTCGGCAACCACCGCCAGAGCAATGTTCAGCTGCCCCTTGCCGCCGTCGACGATCAGCAGGTCGGGCGGCGGCGGTGCGGTTGCGTCGCGCTCCAACCGCCGTCGGAGCACCTCGTTCATGGTGGCGTAGTCATCGGGGCCGCTGACGTTACGAATGCGGTACCGTCGATAGGCGTTTTTGTCCGGTTCACCATCTATGAAAACCACCATGCTCGACACCGCTGCGCTACCCCCTAAATTCGAGTTGTCGTAGCACTCGATCCGGGTTGGCAGGCGACCGAGTTGCAGGCGCTTCTGCAGACGCTGGAGCAGATCACCGCGATCGGTTTCGCGCGCCAAGTGCTCCTCGAGTTCTTTGGCGGCATTCTGAGCGGCCATGTCGAGCAGCCGGGCTTTTTCGCCGCGGCGCGGCCGGTGAAGGACGACGCGCGTCCCTTTGACGGTCTGCAGCCACTCCTCAAGCAGCGTGCTCTCTTCCGGAAGGACCGGTATCAGGATCTCATTGGGAATGAACTGGGCCGTCTCGTAATATTGGCGGATAAAAGCCGAAATAAGCTCCAGGTCATCGACGATAGGGGCGGCGAAATTGAAGGTGCGGCTCCCTAGAAGAAACCCGCCGCGAACGAAGAGGAGCGTCACCAACGAGAGGTCCGCACTGCGGGCACAGGCGATCACATCCCGGTCCTTGACATCCGTCGACACGGCGACCTGTTTCTCAACCGTACGCTCGAGGGCAAACATCTTATCCCGCAGACGGGCTGCCTTTTCAAAATCCTGTCGCTCGGCCGCCGCAACCATCTCGGCTTTGATCTTGCGGATTAAATCCGGGGTCCGGCCCTTCAGAAACAAAACGACCTCCCGGACCATCTCAGTGTATTCTTCCCGGTTAACATCACGACAGCAGGGCGCCAGGCACCCCTGCATCTGGCAGTGCAGGCAGGGTCGGGTCCGGATCGTGAATTCCCGGTCGGTACACTTGCGGAGTTTAAAGGTCTTGTTGATGATCTTGAGCGTCTGGCGCACCGCGTGGGCCGAGGCATAGGGTCCGAAATAGAGGGCACCGTCCTTTTTAGGTTTACGGACGATCGACAGGCGTGGATATGGATGGGTCACATCGAGCCGCAGCGACGGGTATCGCTTGTCGTCTTTGAGGATGACGTTGTATCGCGGCCGGTAACGCTTGATGAGATTGGACTCGAGTATCAGGGCTTCTTTTTCTGAAGTCGTGACGATGGTTTCGATGTCCGCAATTTTCTTGACCAGCACAGCGGTCTTGATATCCGGTCTTCCGGAGCCTGAAAAATAAGATGACAACCGCTTGCGCAGACTGCGGGCCTTGCCGACATAGATGACCGCGCCGGCAGCATCCCGCATCAGGTAGACACCCGGTTCGCCGGGAAGGTGCGGCAGCATGCCGCGCAGGTCGTCCAGAGGTTGCCGGCCCGGGGTGTCGTCAATGATTTCCGGCGCCGGCGAGTCGCCGACGGGCTCGGTCCGGACTTTGGCTCGATTTCGGGATGCGCGGTGCATCGTCAACTCTCGAAGACGGCCAGTTTCTGCAGAGACCGGATCCGGTCGCGCAGCTCGGCCGCTCTCTCGAATTCCAGGGCCTTGGCAGCGGTCTTCATTTCATGTTCCAACTTCCGGACGGCCTTGTCGATGTCGTCCAGCGACTCATACGCGTCCACCGTTTCGGCGACGTGAGCGGGTGCCGGCCGGTTTCCGGTTGTGTCGGTTTGGTAGGTGAAGGCCGCAGCGATATCCTTGATGATCGAGGCCGGCGTGATGCCATGCTTGCGGTTGTAAGCCTGCTGGATACGCCGCCGCCGCTTGGTCTCGCCGATGGCGGCCTGCATCGAGGGGGTGACCCGGTCTGCATACAGGATGACCCGGCCGTTCACGTTACGGGCCGCACGGCCGAAGGTCTGAATCAGGGAGCGCGTGGAGCGGAGAAAGCCCTCCTTGTCGGCATCGAGAATGGCCACCAGGGCCACTTCGGGAATGTCGAGGCCCTCGCGCAGCAGGTTGATACCGATCAGCACCTCGAAACCGCCAAGCCTCAGGTCCCGGATGATGTCCATGCGTTCGAGGGTCGTTATGTCGGAATGGAGATAGCGCACCGGCAAACCCAGGTCGGTGTAATACTCGGTGAGATCTTCGGACATGCGCTTGGTCAATGTGGTCACCAGGGTGCGGAAACCGAGCTTGCGGCAGCGGCGGATTTCTTCCAGCAGATCGTCCACCTGATTAACGGCGCTGCGGATTTCGATCGGTGGATCGATCAGACCCGTGGGACGCACGATCTGCTCGACCAGCGTGTCCTGGGCCTCCGAGCGCTCGTAGTCGGCCGGGGTTGCCGAAACGAAGACCACCTGGTTAAAGCGTTCCTGGCACTCATCGAATCTCAGGGGCCGGTTGTCGAGCGCCGACGGCAGACGAAAGCCGTATTCGACCAGCGTTTGTTTGCGCGACCGGTCGCCGCGGTACATGGCCCGCAGCTGGGGCACGGCGATGTGGCTCTCGTCGATGAACATCAGGAAGTCTTCCGGAAAATAGTCGAGCAGCGTCGGCGGCGGGTCGCCGGCCGCTCGTCCGGTCAGATGGCGCGAGTAATTTTCGATGCCGTTGCAGTACCCGAGTTCCTGGATCATCTCAAGGTCAAAGTTGGTCCGTTCCTCTATCCTCTGGGTCTCGATGAACCGTTTTTCTTCGCGGAAAAACGCGATCCGCCCCTTGAGTTCGGCAAGGATGGTCTCGATGGCGCGCTTGCGGGTGACTTTGGAGGTGACATAGTGGCTGGCCGGAAAGACGGTCGCCCGCTCCAACCGTTTGATGACCAGGCCGCGCAACGCGTCGATTTCGGTGATCTCTTCGATCAGGTCGCCGAAAAAATCGATGCGCAGGGCCCGATCTTCTTCGTAAGCGGGAAACAGCTCGACCCGATCACCCCTGACGCGAAAAACGCCGCGATGAAAATCGTGATCGTTGCGCTCATACTGCAGGGACACGAGATCCCGCAGGAGGTCGTCACGGCCAATCTCCATCTCCTTTTCGAGTTCGATACGCATGCCCAGATAGTCTTCAGGCGCTCCCAGGCCATATATGCAGGATACGCTGGCCACGACGATCACATCACGACGCGACAGGACCGAACGGGTGGCCGAATGCCGCAACTTGTCGATCATCTCGTTGATGGATGAATCCTTGGAGATATAAGTGTCGCTGGCGGGGATATAGGCTTCCGGTTGATAGTAATCGTAGTAACTGACAAAATACTCGACCGCATTTTCCGGGAAAAGTGCTTTGAACTCGTTGTAGAGTTGAGCTGCCAAGGTTTTATTGGGTGCCAGGACCAGCGTCGGACGATCGAGTTCGGCAATCACGTGCGCCATGGTGAAGGTTTTGCCCGATCCGGTAACCCCCAGCAGCACATGCCGCGGTTTGCCATTCCGAATATTTTCACAAAGGGTCGCGATGGCTTGAGGCTGGTCGCCGTTGGGATCGAAGGGAGCGACTAACTTAAATGAAGACATTATATTTTATTTCATAAAATATTAAGTTTATACTGAAAACTAATACAAGTTTCTGGCCGTCACGGTGCATGAAAACGATGCGTCGAAGCCCGGATGGGCGGAAACGCCACCACTGGTTGCGGGTTACAGGTTGCGGGTTTTGGGTTTCAAGTTTCTATTTAACGAATCATCCGTTTCGGCCAGGAGAGCGATGCACATTGCGGCGATACCCTCGCCGCGGCCGATATGGCCGAGCCCTTCGGTCGTGGTGGCCTTGACGTTAATGCGCTGAGGGTCGATGCCCAGGGCGTGGGCCATGATATCCTGCATTTCGACGCGATGCGGTTGGAGTTTCGGCGCCTCGGCGAATACGACCGCATCCAGGTTGACCACGGAAAAACCTTTCGCCCTAAGGATGGTTAGGGTCGATTCCAGCAGGCGGATGCTGTAAATACCGTGAAAACGGGGATCTGTGTCGGGAAAATGTTGGCCGATATCACCTTCGCCAGCGGCTCCCAGCAGCGCATCGCAGGCCGCGTGCACCAACACGTCCGCATCGGAATGTCCTTCCAGTCCTTTTTCGAATGGGATGGTGACGCCGCCCAAAACAAGCGGGCGGCCCATTACCAGCCGGTGAACATCGTATCCAACACCGATTCGCATTCGATTTTCTCCGTCTATCTGCACGTTAAGGTCACAAGAAAATTGGAAGGGCAGCGCCGGCTATGCCGACAGAGGTGAGCGCTTACAACCGGCGTCATGAAAATATCATTTTATATTAAGTAACTTAAACAAGCTTTCACTCTATACACCCGCCCCGGCATTGTCAACGACCGCTGGTCTTCCGCGTTAGAAACTTGAAACTCGAAACTTGAAACTCGAAAACACGCTCCGACCGACTAAACTGACTTAACCGACGCAACCGTTCATCCGGGCTCCGGCGCGTTATTTTCATTCACCGTAGCAGACCGAAAAGCCATGATCGATTCGTAGAAACATAAAAAGGGTGGCGTTTCCCTTGTCATTTAACGTTGACTGTGGTATATATTGTAATACATTGTAAATCATACATACCACCTGTTCATCTGGAAAGGAACCGTGGCAAATTGACGAAACATCCTATGACGAACGATCGTTTCACGTGCCAGTTTGATTTCGACCTCGGCTATCTTGTAAAGAGCCCCTGTCGGGACTGCGATCAAAGAGAATCCGCTTTTCCAGACTGTTCGCAAGACTGTCTACTCCTGGCCCAGGTGCAGACGGCTCTGTCGTCCTCGGTTTCGTGCAACAAGAAAAGTTGAAACGCTATTGCGACGGAGCCGGAGAAATCAATCACCGTGCCTTACCCGTCATCCGCTTCTTCCCTGCCCCACAAGGCATCCCTCAGCCCGGAGCGCCGCACGATCCGGCGCGAGATTCCCGCGGCCAGTATTCGTTCCTGTCCCCAGATGGTGATTCTCGATCGAGCCCGCGTAACGGCCGTGTAGATCAACTCGCGCGTCAGGACCGGCACGTCGGTGTCGGGCAGGATCAGATGGACCTGGTCGAATTCAGATCCTTGACTCTTGTGCACGGTCATGGCGAAAACCGTTTCGAGGGCCGGCAGTCGGTGGATCGGGATGCGCCGCATGTCATTAGCCGCATCCGCAAAACAAACCACCAGCCTTTCCTCTCCGGCATCCTCCACCGCCACGGTCAGACCGATGTCACCGTTGTACAGTCGCAGACGGTAATCGTTGGCGGCAATCAGAACCGGTCGTCCCGCATACCAGCGATCGGTGCGGCCGCTTTCCGTTGCGATCAGATTTGAGCGGCGCAGCACCTGTTCCGTCAAGCGGTTGATGGCGGCAACCCCGTAAAAGCCCTTGTTGACGGCACACAAGACCCTAAAGCGGCTAAAGCGCTCAAGGGCGCGTCGAGGGTCGGCGACTGTAAAACAGTCGCGATACCCTTCGAGGATGTGCTCCGGCAATTGCCGGTAAAGCTCGCGTGGGGAAGCAACCGGGTTCCATTGGATACCATCGCAGCGGCCGTCTTTCAGCAATGCCAAAACCGCATCGCTACTCCCTCGATTGACGGTCCGGCTCAGCGTGCCGATCCCGCTTTTCTCCTCGAAGCGGTAGCTCCGGACCAGGTTGACGATACTGTCCCGCAATCCGCCCTTCTTCTCGTCTTCGCCGCCACAGGGACTCAGAGAAATATCGGTCGCCAGTTCTGCAGTCCGGCAGAAGGCAAGCGAAAACCGGTGCGGGTGGCCGCGATCGCAGATGTCGCCCAGCACGGCGCCCGCTTCGACCGAAGCCAACTGGTCCTTGTCGCCGATGAGGACCAACCGGGCCCGATCGGCAAGAGCCGCGACCAGCTTCGAGAGCAGGGCCAAATCGACCATCGAGGCCTCGTCGACGATGACGACATCCGCCGGTAGCCGGTTTGCCGCGTTATACCTGAAATCGGAGGTTCCTGTGACCGGCTGCAGCATCCGATGGATTGTCCGGGCTTCAATCGGCAGCCGATCTCTTACTGCCGGGCTGCAGTCAAGCGAACCTCGGACCGATTTGAGAGATTCACCGAGTTTGGCAGCCGCCTTGCCGGTCGGTGCCGCGAGCATAATGTCGATGGGGGTACCGTCCTCCTGTTCGAGCAGCAGGGCCAAAATTTTGGCCACGGTGTGCGTTTTACCGGTACCGGGGCCGCCTGTAATGACGCAGAATCTTTTAAGCAGTACTGCCAGGGTGGCAATTTTCTGCCAGTCGATGCCGTTGGACAGACCGTCTTCCGGAAACAGGCGGTCGAAGGCTTTTCGCAGCGCTCCCGCTCCTCGGCCCTCCGGTATCGGGTCGCCACCCGTCCGTCGTTTGATGGCATCGATCAATGCCTGCTCATACGACCAGTAGCGATAGAGATAGAGTCGGCCGAAAGAATCCAGTATCAACGGACGCTGGTCACCGGGGCAGCCGACCACGGAGCTCGCCCGAAGCCGCGCCATCCAATCTTCGGCAGCGGGGCAGTTCACTGCCGGACGGCCTTCCCGGGCCTTCAGCAGTTCGACGCAGTCAAGCGCCTTCAGGTCGAGACAGACGTGCCCGCCGGCGGCCGCACGGCTGACCAGGGCCGCGGCCAGGGCCAGGTCCGGGACGAGGTAACCGCCCAGTCGGTCGACAAAGCTGGCGAAATGAAGGTCGATTTCGGTCAACTGGCCGCTGTGATAAAGAGATGTCAAATCATTACTGTGCTTCACTTGCATCTCCGGGTACGCCTCGATCAGATAGCCCCGATGCCCGCGAAAATTCATCCGGCGGCGATCAGGGCCTGGTCGAGGGCTTCGATCAGGCCGGCATCCGGCCGGTCGCGATAAATGCCGTATGCGGGCCCTTTTGCCGGATCGACGCCGCGGATAAATATGTAGAACACCCCGCCGAAATGGGTTTCATAACTGTAGGCCGGATCACGCATCTTGAGATATCGGTTGAATGCCAGGGTGTAGAGACAGTATTGGAGGATGTAATAGGCCTCATTCATGGCCGTTTGCAGGTTTTCCGCATGATAGTCCTCTGTCCGATGTCCGAGATGGTTTGACTTCCAGTCGATCAGATAATAGCGCCCTTCGTTTACAAAGACCATGTCGATGTAGCCCTTCAAGAAACCGCGGGACGGTGCGAAACTGAGTTTTTCCAGATCCGATGGAAACGCTGGTGGAATACCGGCGGCCGGATGCGCGGCAAATATGTCACTTAGCCGACGGGGCGTAACCGGCTTGACGGGAAAATAAAAGGCCAGCTCGTTGAGCCGCTGATGGAGGCCGACCGAACCCAGCGTCAACCCGGGGAGTCCGGAGACAAGAGCAACAGAGAGCACGCGATCGATCGCGCTCTTGACTGCCGCCGCCCACAGCGGATCGAACCCGTGCGCGCGCAGCTTTTCGTGGATTCGTGCTTCCCGGTTTTCCGGCACTGCATCCGTAAAGTCGAGTTGTTCGAGCAGTTCGTGAAAGAAAATACCGGCACGGGCGCCTCTGGGGAAGGTGAAAATGGTTCGGAGTTCCGTGGCCGGCAACGCGATGGCGGAAACCGCGCCGTCGTTATCGGCGACCGGCGGCGGATGCGCATCACGGTCGGGCGAATCCGCATCCGCGTTTCGGCGGGAGACCAGCGCCGAGTAGCTCGAAATCCGCCAGGTTGTGTCGATGGCACCGCTGAAGTTCCGGCAGAAAAGTGGTGTCGCATCGTTTATCGGCACGGATGGCGGGACGCTGCGGTCAGCCGGAATGTCCCTCAGAAGGATGCTCCCACCGGAGGCTGTGGCCAGGCGTGCCAGTTCTGCTCGGCGATCACCATCGGTCAGCCCGGTCAAGTGGGTTGTCAAGGAAGCGACGATGTCGTCACCGTCGCACGCAGGGCGGTGTAACAGATAGGCCAGGGCAGAGGTCTCGGCGGTATTGATATGGCCCCAGGCCAGATAACAGCGCGTCTTGGCACGGGTGAGCGCCACATAGAGCAAGCGCAGGTTTTCGGCCAGCATTTCCTGCTGGGCCAACCGCCTGCGCGGTTCGACCTGGTCGGACCCCAGGTCGAGGACCCGTCGCCGGGGTGGGCCTTGCTCGTGACAGATGATGTCACGGTCATTGGTGATCAGCGATCCTTCCCACCCGAACGGACAGAAGACGACCGGATACTCCAGGCCTTTGCTTTTGTGGGTGGTCACGATGCGCACTGCCCGGGCATCGCTTTCCAGTCTGAGTTGGTGCTCTTCCGAGCGGGGAGTCGCCGGGTTGAGCTTGTCGGCGAGCCACTTGAGGAGCGAGACCATGCCGGGCTCCTCCTGGATGGTTTGCTGGTGCAGGATTTCGGTCAGGTGCAGCAGGTTTGTCAACCGGCGGTCGCCGTCCGGATACGCCAGCAAACGCGTTCGCACCCCTTCACGGGCCATCAACCATCGCATCATGCGCATGAATCCGTAACGGTTCCACTCTTCGGCATACTCTCTGAAGTGTGCCCTCCGGGTTTCAAGATGGTGTTCACTCACGGTGGCACGGTCGATTTCAGCCGCAGATATCCCCAGCATGTCGGTTACAAGGGCCGCCCGGAACCGTTCTTCACGATGGTGTTCAAGCACCCCGGTCAGCACCTGCAAAATTTCCGAGGCTTCGGGGGTATCGAAGATGTTGCCGGCGCCATAGAGGACGGATGGAATGCGTCGTTCGGACAGGCTTTCTTTCATCAGCCGTGCCTGTCGATTGGTGCGCACCAGGACGGCGATATCGGCGAGTGGCGGCGATACGTCCGTCGCTGTTGCCAGACGGGCGATTTCATCGCCCACAGCCGCGGCGATCCGGCGTGTGGCATCGCTTTTGTTAACGGATTTACCCTCCTGCGAGGGGAGATACCACAGGATCAGCGCCGGCTTCTCTAAGCTTGACACCCCGTCGGACCCTACCCCGGCCTGCGCCTTTTCGAAGCGGATTTCATCGTACCAAAACGGCCGGCGAACGCCGGCGAAAAGAGTGTTGACGGCGGTGATCATAGCGGGTTCGGAGCGCCAGTTTTCATAAAGGGTATACTTTTTCGTCGCCCGTTCGGCCGCCTCCATGTAAGAAAAAATATCGGCTCCGCGAAAGCCGTAAATCGACTGCTTGGGATCGCCGATCATGAAAAGAACGGCCGGAGGCCGGCCGAAGAGTCTCGAAAAGATGGTGTACTGAACCGAATCGGTATCCTGAAACTCATCCACCAAAGCGGCCTTGTATCGCCGCCGCACGGCTTTGATCAGCATGTCGCTGCCGGGCCGGTCTTCTTGCAAAGCATCTCGCACCGTCAGGAGCAGGTCCTCGTAAAAGTGCCGGTTATGCCGCTTTTTGATATCTGCGAGTGCGACGCGGGCAAATTGAAAAAAAACGCTTTTGAGGTACAGGAAATAGCGTTCCATTTCGGTCTTCAACGCCTCGCCCGTCCCGTACAACCGGTCGCAAAGATCGAAGAACGGATGTTCCGGCGGAGCGCAGTTCTTTTTGGTCGACCGTTTCAAATACGCTGCCGAAAATTTCTCGAAAGCGTTGAACAACGGGAACCCGGTGACATCCTCAGCGGTAAAACGATCCATGGATTCCACCAAGGCAGCGATCTTGAAGTCCCGGGGCCTTCCTCCCGTCAAGCTTGGGCCGGGTTTTAGGCTGCCGTAAATCGTGGCCTTTAAGGCCGGATCCGTCAAAAGTTCGCCGACCCGCTGCCGCACGCTCTTCCAGTCTGTTGCCAGCTGGTGGGAGAGACGCCGGTATTCATCCAGGTGGGCTAAATGCGGTTCGGTTAGCTTGGGCAGAATTTCCAGGTCCGGAATGGTGACATTTTTCATCAGGCGGTAGAAAACCTCCGGCCCGGCGACTTTTTTCTCCGTAAATAAAAAACCGATCAGCTCGGGGGCCGCATCGTAAAGGTTTTTACGCCAGAAGTCTTCGGCCACCTCCTGATAGCAGACCGTCGGATCGGCCATCAGTTCGGTGTCGTAGAACGTGCCGGTTTCAAAAGCGTGTTCGTGCAACAGTCGCTGGCAGAAACCGTGAATGGTCAATATGGCCGCCCGGTCGAAATCCGCCAGCACACCGTCGAGCCGCTTTGCGGCGGCGTCGGGGTCCTGCAAAGTGGAGATCAAACGGTGGATGAAGGGATCATGACTGTCGCCCCGCAATAGACCCTGCCGTGCCTGAATCAGTTTACTTCGAATGCGGGTTTTCAACTCCTCTGTGGCGGCCGTCGTATAGGTCACCACCAGGATCTGTTCCACCTCGAGTTCCTGTTCGAGGACAAGCCGCACAAACAGGCCGGCTATGGTATACGTCTTGCCGGTCCCGGCGCTGGCCTCGATCAGGGTCGTTCCGGTCAGAGGTGTTTTAATCGCATCAAACGGTTCCATAAACTGTGACGCCCGGTGCAGGGGTTGACCTCAACATAAGGCTGAAAGGTTTTGGAAGCGGCTATTCAGTCCCAATGGGCTCGATGGACAAACCAGCGAGCAGGGACCGATGGATCTGACGCCGAAAGACGAGCGCGTTGCCGGCATTCATATCACATTCGCGCGTCGGCAGAAACGATCCTTTACGGCCGCGGTCGATTTCGACCACGCTGTCCGTGATTTGCGAAAGCCGGCCGCCTGTGGTACACACCTCCATCCATTTGAGCCAAAAACGCTGGTGGGCCTGAGTGCTTCGATTCTCAAATTCGTCATTGAATCTATGAATCGATGGACTTCTTCAGCCGGAGTTTTAATGAAATTCGGCAACCGCCGGTATTCCAAGGAGACTCATGTTTTCCGGTATCCAGGAAATCTTGCTGATACTTCTTATCGTGCTGGTCATCGTTTTTTTGCCGCGCATAACCGGTCGCAGACAAACACCTGTTGCCAATGGTCGGGGCAGACGCCGCCCTTATCTGAAACTCTCCGGTCCCTTGCGGTTGGCCATTCTGGGCTCGATCGCCTGGCTTTTCCTGGCGGCGGTCTATTTTGAACCCTGGCATCGGGACCTCCCCCCCTATCTTTACGCCGGTGCCGGTCCGGTGGCCCTCTTCTGGGGCATTCTCTGGATTGCCGCCGGTTTTCGCAAACACCGAAAAAAACCGCGCGCCTGAACCCCGGACGGCACAGGCCGGCCTCTGTTTTGATCACCAAAGTGGTTTCCGCCCTGCGGTAACGGGTCAAAGTTTTGACGTCGTTTTGACCTTGGTGTCAAGCCGGCAGGGTGGTGGCGCTGCAACAGTTCAGCCTTATTCACCGTATCGTACCGCAGTCGATGGTCATTTCGTTGGTTCCTATTCGGCATGATTCCTGCATCGGCAGCCATGGTTCGGTGTGCCCGCCGTCTGACCGGGTTGCCTGCCGGACGTCAGGGTCTGGGCGACACCTTTGTTATGTGCAGAAACCAGGAGCCGAGATGATGGCGACAATGCAGCAAAAATTCAGCGGTATTTGCTCCAAGATCAGCCTGAACGTGCCGTCTCACTGCACCTGGTGCTGGGATGAGGTGTTCGGCACTGCACTGGTGGTTTTCGACCGCAACGATTTGGACCTGGTGTATATCCCGATGACACTGGAATTCGACGACCAATGGGATGTGGAATCCATAGACAAGGCCCCGCCGCACTTCGCGAGCTATTTCAACAGGGTCTTCGGCATCATGCCGGGGCAAAAGATCTTCACCGCTGCGGACAGCGGCGGTGTGATCCTTTTTGGGGTCTGGTGGCCATGGGGAGACGGGGCCAAAATCTCGCTGCGTGTCGGACTCTTTTCACCCGCCGACGATAGGGTCGTCCGGCATCAGATCAAGGCGCTTTTGACCGACTGGTTTCACTTATAGGGAACGTTTGAAACCGGTATCTTTCCATCCCAGGCTGGAGACCAATAAGAGCAGAGGTGATCGTAAGGATGAATTTTTCGTGCAGCAGTTGTCACAAGACCTACACCATTCCCGATGGCAAACTTCCCTCCACAAAAAAATTGGCTTTTCCCTGCCCGGATTGTGGTCATCGCATCGAGCTCAACCTGGGCGATAACGCCTCCGGCAATGCAGCGACGGCGGAGAAAACCAGTGTTGCGGCAGCGCCGACATCGGCGCCAGCGGATGACCAGCAAACCGCTGAAGAGCTCAAAAAAAGGATCTTATCTAATCTGAGTGGTCTGCCGTCCATACCTCAGATTGTCTTCAAGGCCCATGAAATCATGGAAGATCCCAATTCGAGTACCAGTAAGGTGGCCGAATTGATAGAGACAGACCAGGCGATCGCGGCCAAGGTGTTGAAAATGGCCAACTCGGCCTATTACGGTATGAGCGGTAAAATCTCCTCGATACAACATTCAGCGGTCGTTTTGGGTGACAAGGCCTTAGGCGAACTGATCACACTGGCCGGTACCTCGAGTTTGCTGGGCAACAAGCTGTACGGTTACGCGATGGACTCCGGAGAACTGTGGCGTCACTCCATGGCGGTCGCTTTCGGATCGAAAATAATGGCCCAGCGACACATGCCGCAACTGGAAAACGACGCCTTTTCAGTCGGGCTCATCCACGATGTCGGCAAATTGGTGCTCGACCGACCGGTGCTGAACCGCAAAAGCCTGTTCGACGAATTTATGGCTGCTGGCGACAAGACCTTCCTGAGCGCGGAAAATCGGATTCTCGGCTTCGATCACGCCGAAATCGGCTATGCCATCTGTCGGCAGTGGCAGATACCGGACACGCTTGCCAAAGCGATCCTTTATCACCATCGCCCAAGCGCCGCAGCGGATGACGACCTCGTTTCTATCGTATCCATGGCCGACACCATCGCCAACATGGCCGCCGCCATGAACATGGTCGGCCGCATCCAGAGCGGCATCGATGCGGTCATGTACATGGTGGATGACACTGTTATGGAGCGTCTGGCGCTTGGGGAAAAGGATCTCGGCGTCATCATGGAAGCTGCCTTGGACGCGGTGGAAAATATCATGCTTGAAATAGCCCCCACCTGACACAGACCCTCAGAGCAATTCTTCGACGTGCCGCAACAGAGGCGCAACGATTTTCTCCGCCAACCCTTCGAATTGATCGTCGATCGGATCACTGCTGCCAAAACACAACCGGTAGTATGGATCTTCCGACACGCCTCTCTGGAAATCGGTGCCGACCCATTTTTTTCGGATCATATCGATGGCGGCATTCACCGGTTTACCGCTTTCAACCGTCAACTTCAGGAAATGCAGCGACAAATCGGGAAAAAAGTGCAACGGCCGGCATAGGCCTTCCTTAAAGGTCTCGAGAATTTCACTCAGAAACGCATCCGGCCGGTCAACCGGTCGGATGCGGGCAATACCATCGGCGCCCACCAGGGTGGTCACAGGAGCGCGGCCGTTCAAGGTAGATCCGCACAAGACGAGATGATAAATCCAGGCCGAGAGGTAATCCTTGGCTCTGCGCCGTGCGAAACGCATCTGGATGCGCCCCTGAGGGTATAGCGCCTCGAGTGTACCCGTCAGGCGAATACCGGACAAGGTCAGATCGACGGGAAGCGCTTCGGCATTTTTATCCGCGATGATCTCCAGTAGTTTCGCGGCAAAGGCCTCGGTCTGTTTTTCCAGGACTCCGTAGAACAGCCGGCCGATGTTTCCTTGCGGCAGATCTCCTTTGGCCCGCTGGACCTGGAAATGGTCGGCCAAGTCATGACCCGAAAGCCGGGCCTCGATCAAATCCTGACGGATACGGTAACCGCTCAGGGGATCGAGACTGAAATTCTCCTTGTCCTGGGGCAGAATATCTTTATCTTTGAGAAGGATGCCGAGGCGCTGCTCGACCAGAAAGCGGGCCGGCTGAGCGTAGAATTGGCACAACTGCTCCAAGCGCAGAGTTTGCCATTCCAGCGGCGGGGGTGCCAGCGGAACTTCGAAAAATGACTGCGGGCCGTCTGAAACGGCGGCACCGGCGGCAGCCATAAAATTTTCGAACGAATAGCTGAAGAGCACCGGATCGCTGTCGTTAAAGTAACGCGGCGAGTAAGCCTGCAACGGATGGCGGACCACCAGGTCCACCGCCGGTATGCCGTAGCTGTCTTCGATCGTATCGATCAGTTCGCTGACGATCACCGAGGGGGGGATGTCGCTGTTGTCCTGCACACTCTGCCCCACATAGCTGATATAAAATACCCGGGCGGCGGATACCAGTGCTTCCAGAAAAAGGTACTTGTCGTCCCTGCGCCGCGACCTGTCACCGGGTCTCGGAAATCGGGCCATGAGATCAAATCCCAATGGGGTGTTTTCCCTCGGAAACGCCGCAGTATTCATGCCGATCAGACAAACGACCTCAAATGGAATGCTGCGCATGGGGAGCATTGCGCAGAAAGTCACGCCACTTGAGATAAATCCACCGCCGGCGTGGGAGCGCTCGAGGGTATTTTCGAGATGAGTGCGCACCACCTCCAGTTCGAGCGGCACCGCAAAACCGGCCCGTTCTTCGAGGCAACCGAAATTTTCGAGGCTGCGGCGCAGTTGCTGCACTTCCTGTTCGTCATCCTCGTCGACGGCGATAAAGCGCTCCAACAACTCGATGAAGACATCCTGCCAATCTGCGGGCGGCATGGACTGTTCGAGTCGCTCCGACCACTCGAAAAGCTGTTGGAGAAACGCGATAAACCGGCCGAGGATCAGAGCCTCGCTGCCTTCAATATGATCGTAGGGCAGGATGCCGTCGAACATTCTGCGGTCGTTGCCAGGCATGGCGTAGCCCAGCAACAGCCTGTCGATGCCGGCCTGCCAGGTGTTTTCGGCCAGACCGGGCAAACCGATCCGCATCCGCCCCGCGGCATCGCGCCCCCAACGAATGTTCACGTCGCGAACCCAGCGCGCGATCGATGTCAGATCGGCCGCCGTCAGATCGAAGCGCTCCTTGATGCCCGGCATTTCGAGCAAACCGAGTACGCGTGTTGCTTCGAACCGACTGCCCTTCAGATCAAGCAGAGACAGAAAACTCCGCAGCACACCCTTGTTGCTTCCGGCGCCTTGGTCGGCAATGCTGTAAGGGATCTTTTGCCCGGCACCGGTCTGGGTATCGAAAACGGCGCGGATGTAAGGCGTGTATGTGACGATTTCCGGTGCCATCACGATGACATCGCGGGGCCGAAGATCCGCGTGATCTTCGAACATGGCCAACAGGCGATCGTGGAGCACTTCGATTTCGCGCAGCGGACCGTGGCAGGCATGAATCTGGATCGAGGCGTCGACCGCGGTGAGGCCGTTATCCCCGATAGTGATGTGATCCGCCGGTCGCGAATCCGAATGGTCACGCAGGTAAAAAATGTCCGCCTGAAGACTGGACAGCAGATTGTGTTCATCGACCGGCACGAAGCAGTCCTCGATATGCGCTTCGGTGGCGCTGATTGAGACGAGAAATTCTTTTCCCAAACCGCCCAGGGATGCCAGCAACGGATGGCCCTGTTCCATGTGCAGCGCGTCCGCGTCGACTGTACCCCGGGCGATCTTGCGGGTCAGTCTGTGCATAGCGCGCCGGCTCAGGATATCGGCCCAGTATTCCCGGCAGGGGTTCAGGAGGAAGAGATAGACCGGGTTGATTCGTGCGAGCCCGGCAAGGGCCTGAAGGTGAAAGGGCGGCAGGTAAGAAATGCCGAACACCGAGATGCGGGACGGCAGACCGGCGGCTGCGGCCGCAAGCGTGTCGAGCCGCAGCAAGAGATTTCTGTGAAGGCGGGCCCGGTGACCCCTTTCCTTACCTTGCGAGAGGTCGCGCCACAGTTCGGCCTGCCAGAGATTATCAGAGCCGTCACCCCCCTGCCCTGCCTCCCACTGAAATATCATTTCCGGTCGAAAAACCAGATACTGATCGAAGAGATCGGCCAGCCTGACGGCCAGCTGATATAATTTCACTCCCTTTGAATCGTCGACCAGATACCGCTTGAGATCGGCGAAGGCCGGCCGCTCCAGAAAGGCCGGGAGACGCTTCATGATCCGGAAAGTCAGAATCTCGGGGTCAAAGGGCGCTGGGTCCGGCAGGTCGGGCAGGATCCGCCGAAAGAGGCCATCCAAGAAGGCGTTCGGGAAGGGAAATACCATATTGGCACAAATGCCGTTGCGCCGCGCAAGTGCCATCGACACCCAACGTTCCATACCCCGGCTCTGAACGATAACGGTCTCGGGTTCAAACGCAGTCGACAATGGTCGGCTGACGACCTCCGCCAGTCGGTCGGCGAGAATCTCGAGCCGATTACCGGTAAAAATTCTCAGCTCGGACATGCGCGTCTCCCGTTCAACAACCGATGCATGAATCTATCCCGCCGCCACAAGAGGCTAAGACCCGCCGTCATGCCAGGACGTGTTGGTCGAGTACGAAGCAGGTAAAAGTTCCAACAAAAACCGTTTCTTCGCCTCTCTTGACGGTGACCACTACGATTTTTTTCTTGCCCGAACTGTTTTCCACACGGGCCTCGGCCATCACCTTTTCTCCGACCTTGACCGGCTTGAAAAATTTGACTTCGGCCGCGCCGAGCACCACGTTGGGATGGTTGACGGCGATCATAGCCGCATGATCGGCCAGGCCGAAGATGAACCCGCCATGCACTAAACCGAGATCGTCCACGATCATCTCGTCGGAGGTTTCCATCTCGACCCGGCTGACATCGGTACCCGTGCTGTGCGGACGGCCGCAGAGGCGGTGGACGATCTTTTGATGGGTTTGAATGTTCATTGCACTTCACCCCTTCCTCGGGTTGACGTTGTGCGATTCCCGGTCCCGGCCAGGCAGGACGTCGAAAACGCCGAATGGGATATGCTTTTGCGGGACGTCATACCAACACTCGGGCAGCGAGGTCAACACGGATGACATCCACTTAGAGCGGTTGTGTAAGTTGAGTCGGTTAGGCCAGTGAAATTTCTTGCGGATCTGTGCACTTGTGATTTATAATAACATCACGTCGATACAGCCGTTTCAGTTCTTTAGGCCTTTGGGTTCATCCATCAACAGTGAATCATGTCCGGTCAACGGAGAACGGGCCGTAAACGACCCAACAGCGGGCCAACCGCCACACGACTTCGGGATGCACAAAAAAACACATCGGAAAATCTTCATAGCCGGCTTTCTTTTAGCGGGTCTTCTCGTTTTCATTTTCTTTCTGGCAGGAGAAAAGTTTCTGCGCATCGAGAGTGACTCCCAAAACCAAAGAGCCGATGCCGTCGTCGTGCTGGCCGGCTCGGCCAAAGAAGACAAAGGGCGCATCCAAGAGGGGTCCGCATTGATCCGTCAGGGCAAGGGGCGTTACCTCATTCTGCCGCTGCGCCACTCTGCCATTGATTGGCCCTGGGCGGTCCACTACTACGGCTTGCATGAGGCCTTGCCGGAAAACAAAGTCCTCATCGGAAGGTCCACCAAGATAGACGAACCGCTGATCGACCGATTCGGCGGCACTTACGTGGAAGCCATCAAAACCGTCCGCATCATGCGCGACCTGGGTCTCACATCGGCCATTATCGTCAGCTCGGCTTACCACATGCGGAGGGCCCAGATTGCATTCGAGCAATTCCGTCAGCCCGGCCGATTCGAATTTTATTATCATCCGGTGGATTCCGAGAGGAGAACAAAACAGCCCTGGTGGACGGATACGGAGTATGTCGCCAGGGTTCTGCAGGAGTACAAAAAACTGCTGGCAGCCTATTTCATCTACAATCTGAGTTCACCGGCCGTCCCCTGACACCGTTTTCAAATTAAGGGTGTTCTTTCCGCTTGTTTTCAGGTCGTCGATTTGTCATATGCATAGAGTTCACTAAAAAATAACGTCACATTAATGTATAATTTTCTGCGAGTTCAAGCCTCAGCCTCAAAAGACCAGCGTCGCCGTCTGGCATTGATCTGTCTGTCTTTTCTGACGGGATTTTTGTTGATGGCGGTTAAGTTCTATGCTTACCGCCTGACTCGGTCAACGGCCATCCTGTCGGACGCGCTCGAGTCGATCATCAACGTCGTCGCCAGTGCTTTTGCGATCGGCAGCATCATCATGGCAGCCATGCCGCCTGATGAGAGCCACCCTTACGGTCACGGCAAAATCGAATTTTTTTCGGCTGGATTCGAGGGGGCCCTGATCATCGTTGCCGCCGTCGGAATTTTCAAAACCGGCATCCCCCGCCTTCTCGCCCCTCAACCGCTGCCTCATCTGGATTTCGGTCTGTTGATCCTGATGGGGACGAGCGTCGTCAACCTTATGTTGGGCCTCAGCCTGGTGCGGGTCGGCAAGCGGACAGGTTCCATCACCCTGGTTGCCGATGGGAGGCACGTGCTGACGGACGTTTACACCTCATTGGGGGTCGTGGTGGGATTGCTCCTGGTCAAGCTGACAGGGTGGCTGCGGCTGGACGGTCTGGTCGCCTGCCTGGTCGGTTTGAACATCCTGGTGACCGGGTTCGCACTCTTGCGCCAGGCGTATCACGGGCTGATGGATGCTGCCGATCCCGCGGTATTGAAAGGTCTTTCAGAACTGCTCATCAGGAATCGGTGCAAAAACTGGATCGATATCCACCAGTTGAGAGCCTGGAAATCGGGTGATCATACGCACATCGACATGCATCTCGTGTTGCCGCGGGACTGCTCCCTGGAGGCGGCTCACAACGAAGCCAAAACGGTGGAAGCCCTTGTCATCGAGCACTTCGGGGGTCGGGCCAGCGCGCTGATTCATATGGACGCCTGTATCGAAGACGATTGCCCAGTCTGCCATTCTCGCATGTGCGCTCTGAGGAACGAATCGCCGGTTGAGGGTCTGGAGTGGAGTCTCGATACGTTCACCTCTCAAAAGGGCGGCGAGAGGTTTCGATTTTCGAATAACCGCAAAAAGATTTAATGGCTATTATACTTTGTGATAAAAACAAGCAACTCAACACGTTATAATATTAATGCTTGTAACCGATTTAAATTCTTGATATAAATTTACAATACATTTGAACTTCGCACGGGGAGATTGACTACCATGGCATTGACAAAGGCCGAAATAATCGAGGCGGTTGCCGAAGGCAACGGCTTTTCTAAAAAACAAGCCACCGATACCGTCGAGATGCTGCTGGAAATCGTGAAGCGTACCCTGGCATCCGGCGAGGATGTTCTGGTCAGCGGATTCGGAAAATTTT
Organism: uncultured delta proteobacterium; assembly: GCA_963787235.1. Lineage (GTDB taxonomy): Bacteria > Desulfobacterota > Desulfobacteria > Desulfobacterales > SG8-13 > JARFQH01. Next base: position 84,525 of record CAWBCG010000039.1, on the reverse strand, counting down.
GCGTCAAGGATAAAACTGAACGGAGGGGTCGTAATCCCGCCACCGGTGATGCCATGATGTTGAGGCCGCGACGGGTGGTCACGTTTAAGTGTTCCGGTAAGCTCAGGGAAAAGATTGACCCGGGCGTTTGATACCATCACGATGGCGACCAGACATCCGTTCTTCTCCCAAAAGGAGACGCAAGTGTCGATCAAACGCTTTTTTTTCTACCGGCGGAGGTGATGCTCCCGGGTTCAAGGTTGTCAGCCTAACGCGAATCCTTGACCGGCAAAGATGCCCGCACGGTCGTATTCGGGCATCTGTTGCACGACAGGGTCTTCACTTCCTTCGATCGCCTCTTTTCCCAGCGTTTCAGCGCTGCACGTTTCCGCGCTTTCGATCACGGCCAGTCCGCTATCGTGGTCGTTCCCGACCTACCGACAGCCCATTGTGTGCCGTTGGTTTAGAGAACGCAGCGCATGAAGACCTTCCCCTTCGACTGCGACACAATCTTGACCGCCCGAGACGTGGTAATTTTCCTTGGCGACTGAAAAGAGTGTCGCACCCCCAATAAGGACGACGATGCATGCTTTATGGCGCCATGAATTTCCCTATCAAGCCGATTCTGGAAGAACTGGACTCGCTGGCGCTCCTGGGTTTCGATTTCCTGGAACTGGCCATGGACCCCCCGGCCGCCCATTACGCCGCTGTCCGTGATCAAAAGGCCGAACTTCTGGCGGCCCTCGAACGTCACAAAATGCAGCTGGTTTGCCACCTGCCAACCTTTGTATCGCTCGCGGATCTGACCGACAGCATCCGGCAGGCTTCGCTCGCGGAAGTGCTGAAGGCGCTTGAAACCGCGGCCTCGCTCGCGGCTAAAAAAGTCGTGGCCCACCCGGCTGTCATCTCCGGTATGGGGGTTTTCGCACTCGAATTGGCCCGGCAGCACGCTTACGAGAGTCTGGCGGCCATCGTTTCGAAGGCCACCGAACTCGGCGTCAGCCTCTGTTTAGAGAATATGTTTCCCCGCAGTCGGTTCGGGGTCGAGGTCGGCGAATTCAAGGACATATTCAACCGCTTTCCGACCCTGAAGCTGACCCTGGACACCGGTCACGCCCAGATCGGCAGCCCGCGTGGCAAACGCATTATGAGGTTTATCGAGGCGTTTGCCGATCGGATCGGTCACATCCACGTAAGCGACAACTTCGGCAAGGAGGACAACCACCTGCCGATCGGTTCAGGCTCTATTCAGTTTGCCAAGATCTTGACCGCCTTGAAGAAGACCGGATATGACGGCACCGTGACGTTCGAGGTGTTCACACCCGACCGAGAATACCTGCGACTGAGTCGCCATAAGTTCGATCACCTCTGGCGGTCTATCTAGTGGTCGTTCTATCGATCGGACGGTGAAAAAATGGCGTTGTGCTCATATTTTTGAGGGGAGAGATGAGGAAAAATCTTGTATGCACGGCGATCGTGCTGCTGCTCATCGGGCCGCCGATACCGCACAGCACGGCCGACAGCAGTCTTGAAGCGGTCAAAACAATGATCGGGCGGCGGGATTCAATCCTTGTCACCGATCCCGACGGCCGGGTTCTTATTTCCAAAAACGAAAACCGGCCGTTGATACCGGCATCGACCCTTAAACTCTTCACGGCGCTGGTCGCCCTCCACACCCTCGGGCCCGAATACCGCTTCGAGACCGAATTCTACTGCGACGACGACGACAACCTGACCATCAAGGGCTACGGCGACCCGGGGCTCGTTTCAGAAGTGCTGCCGGAAATCGCCCGCAATCTGGCGTTAAAGCTGGTGCGTGTCAACAACATCATCCTGGACGCCTCCCACTTCGCCCAGCCTCTGGAGATCCCGGGAATATCCTCTTCGCCCGAACCATACGACGCTCCCAACGGCGCCTTGTGCGTCAACTTCAACACCGTGTTCTTCAAGAAAGTAGACGGCGTCTACTTGAGTGCCGAATCCCAGACCCCTCTGCTGCCGATAGTACTCGAGCGGATCACGTCTTCCGGCTTGAACAAGGGTCGGATCGTTTTGTCCCACAACGAAAACGAGATTACGCTCTACAGCGGTTATCTGTTCGACTATTTCCTGCGTCAAGTCGGTATAGAGGTCACTGGAAAGATCGCGATCGGAACCGTCCGGCCCGACCGCGACCATCTGATATACCGCCACCTGTCGCCTATGACGCTCAGCGATACCATCGCCGGACTACTGACCTACTCAAACAACTACACGACCAATCAAATCCTGATTGCCGCTGGTGTCCGGCGCTACGGTCCTCCCGGAACGCTTGAAAAAGGGGTGCAGGCGGCCCGCGACTACGCCCGCAAGGTATTGAAGATAGACGACATCCATATTAGCGAGGGTTCCGGCATATCGCGCGACAACCGCATCACGGCCCGCGATATGCAAAAAGTGCTCGATGCCTTCTCACCTTATCACACGCTCATGCGCAGCGACGGCCGCCAGTTTTATAAAACCGGCACGCTGCATGGCATCAGCACCCGTGCCGGATACATCGAAAGCCCCGGCGGCAGCCTGAATCGCTTCGTCGTTCTGGTCAATTCGCCGGGTCGCTCGGCCGAGAAAGTCACCCGCCGTTTGATTCGAAGTATCGAACAGGGATATTAAAGATAGTTGACTGGACTTTGACGGCACTTCGACATCAAAATGACTGATTTGCCAAAACGGAGGAGGTTAAATCAGCTGTTGCGCCCTGTATCATTGTTGTCGGGATCGCTGGTGATGTGAGCGTATGCGCTGTGGTTGTGGATCGACTCGAAGTTTTCGGCGCTGACGGAGAACCAGGTGATGTTGTCGTCCGCCTTCAGACGCTGGGAAACGTCCCGTACGATGTCCTCGACAAACTTGGGGTTTGAAAATCCGCGCTCGGTCACGCACTTTTCGTCCACCCGTTTGAGAACCGAATAGACGTCGCACGAGGCCGTATCCTCCACGAGCCGAATCATGTCCTCGATCCAGATGAATTTTTTGAACCGTGTGCAGACCTTCACCTGACCGCGCTGGTTGTGGGCGCCGTGTGCGCTGATTTCCTTGGAACAGGGGCAAACGGAGGAGATCGGTACGGTCACCTCGACCATCAGGTCCAGCCTGCCTGTCGGGTCGCTGTACCCCTGAAACTTGCACTCGTAGTCCATCAATCCAGGCGCTGCGCTTACCGGCGCCTTTTTCTCGATAAAATAAGGAAAGGATACTTCTATGTGGGCCGAAGCGGCATTCAAGTGCTCTTTCATCTGCTGCAACACTTCGGCGATACGTTTCAGCGACACCTCGGGCCGAAACAGATGCAGAATTTCGACAAAACGGCTCATGTGCGTGCCCTTGTTCTTATGGGGCAAGTCCACGTACATGTTGATGGAGGCCACCGTGTTCTGATACCCGTTTTCACGATCGAGGACCGTTATCGGATACTTCAGGTTTTTAATCCCGACTTTGTCGATGGGAATGTTGCGGTGGTCGCGTTCGTTCTGGACATCTTTCATATGTATGTGGGTGGCTCCCCCTGCCGACGCCGATCGAAAGCGATGTCTGCCACGCTCCTTCACGTCAACAGGTAATCCGGTCGCACACGGCTCAATGACCGGAAGATATTCCCTTTTATTTTGTCGTTGCTGCTATAGAGCCGGGTCAGCATCTCTTTGACGGTGCGGCGCTTTGAGACAGCGGCACTGGGGCAGGTGTTATTGAACTCCGGGAAATCTTGCTCTGCTGCAAACTGTCGGATCACGTTTTCTTCCACATAAGCCAGCGGCCGAATCACCGTGAAGCGGCCCTCGAAAAGGGGCTGGAAAGGCACCATCGTGCTGATTTCGCCGGCGTAGCACATATTCATGAACAGCGTTTCAATGATGTCGTCCTTGTTGTGCCCAAGGGCCAACTTGCGGCAGCCGAGTTCGTCGGCGATATCGAACAGTCGCTTTCGCCGCTTCCATGCACACAAAAAACAAGGATTTTCTCGGTTTTCGTCGCTGTGCGCCTTCACGCCGAAATCGGTTTGCTCAATCCTGATTCGATAGCCGGCTTTCCGGCAATAACGCTGCAGCCGTTCTGAAAATCCACCGTCAAAACCGGGATCGAGGTAAACGGCATGGAGTTCGTAGGTGACGCGGACCCGCCGCAACCGTTCGGTCAAAAACCACATCAGGGTCAGGCTGTCTTGACCGCCCGAAAGACCGACCAGGATGTGATCACCGTCGCAAATCATATCGTAGCGGTGAAGGGCCCTGCCGAGTTGTCGGTTTATTTTTTTGTATGTGGGACTGTAGGACGACAAGACCTATTCGTCAACCGCGGTTTCGCTGGTTTCCTGGAGGGGCTCCCCTTCCGTTGACTCGGGCAATGCCGCCGGTTCCTCGAATTCCGGCAGGGCCGGTGTAACGGGGGTCAGTTTGATCTTGCCGGCCGCGATTTCCCGCAGAGAAATCACGATGTCTTCGTTTTTCGGTGCGCTGACCAGATATTCCGATCCTTCGCGGATTTGTCTGACCCGCTTGGCCACCATATTGACCAGTAAAAATCGGTTAGGTACCTTTTTCAGGCAATCCTCAACGGTGATTCTCGCCACAGTGTAACCTCCATTTTTGATTCACCCCTTTACAGGATGTCAACCAGTTCGTAAATCCGTCTGCCCCCAGGAACCTGAATCGTCAGTTCGTCACCGGGTTTCTTGCCGATAATGGCGCTTCCTAAAGGGGAAGAAATCGAAATCCGACCGGCATTGATGTTCGATTCGTCCGGACCGACCAGCTGGTACTCGACATCTTCCCCGGTTTCGACATTCTCGAGCACAACCCGGCTGCCGAAAACGGCTTTTTCCTTGGGAAGGTTTCGGGTGTCGATTATGTCGGCGTTGGCCACTTTGTATTCCAATTCGGCAATCCGGCCTTCGAGAAAACTCTGACGGTCCTTGGCCGCCGCGAACTCGGCATTTTCAGAAAGATCCCCGTGAGCCCGGGCCTCCTCGATGGCGCGGATGTTCGCAGGCCGTTCTTCGCGCTTGAGCCGTTCCAGTTCTATCTTCAAGGCCTCGTAGCCTTGTCGCGTCATCGGTATCTTGTTCACTTCGTTGGAACTCCGTTCAGTTTGGCTGTATCTCAGGCATTCTTGCGGACCGGCGGGTCACTGCGCATACACATCCCATCGGCCGCTTGCGGACTGATCCGCGTGGTGGGCCCTTTACAAATAATCTTTGACCAAAATTTCGGCAATTTGAACCGCATTGGTGGCGGCTCCCTTGCGGATGTTGTCGGCGACGATCCACAGGTTGATCCCGTTTTGGATCGATTCGTCCTGGCGGATGCGGCCTACCAGGGTCAGATCCTGCCCGGCGGCGTCGGTGGCGAGCGGATAACGGTTTTTCGTCGGTTCGTCGACAACCGCGACACCGGGTGATTCCTCGAGTACCTTGCGCACCGCAATGGCAGTGATTTTTTCGCGGGTCTCGACGTTGACCGCTTCCGAGTGTCCGAAAAAGACCGGCACCCGAACCGTGGTGGCAGTTACGCCGATGCGATCGTCTTCCAATATTTTTCGGGTTTCATTGACCATCTTCATCTCTTCCTTGGTATACCCGTTTTCTTGGAAGCGATCGATATGGGGCAAGCAGTTGAACGCTATCCGATGGGGGTATATTTTATTCTCATATTCCAGGAAGTTGATCATAGCGCGGGTCTGGTCGAACAGTTCGTCGACCGCCTTTTTCCCGGTGCCAGAAACCGCCTGATACGTCGACACCACGACGCGTTTGATGCCGAAGGCTCTATGAATCGGGTTCAAGGCAACGACCATCTGGATCGTCGAACAGTTCGGATTGGCGATAATGCCCTTCGCCTTGTACCCGGCGATGGCGTGCGGGTTGACCTCCGGAACCACCAGAGGGACTTGTGTATCCATCCGCCAAGCACTGGAGTTGTCCACTACCACACACCCCGCTTCGGCGGCCAGCGGGGCGAACCTCAGACTCGTATCACCGCCGGCTGAAAAAAGAGCCACGTCGACGCCCGCAAACGACTCATCCGTCAATTCTTCCACCGGCATCAGATCACCCCGAAAGCGCAGTTCTCGTCCCACGGAACGCTTCGATGCCAACAGTTTGATCGATCTGATCGGGAAATTTCTTTCCTCGAGGCAGCGAATCATCTGATTTCCGACCGCTCCGGTGGCACCGGCAACGGCCACGTTAACCATTTTCTCGGCCATACCGTAACGTCCCTCACTTGACCATCAAAGAAGTAGGTCGAATATGCCGGCTGCTACCGGCTGAGTTCATGATTTTCTTATATAGTCAACGATCAGGTCGCCGACCTCCGAAGTCGAATGTCCCATCTTGCCGGCAGCCACCTCATCGATGTCGTCACGCAGCACTTTGATCACGGCTGCTTCGATCAAACCGGCCCCCATCTGCTCGCCCAGAGTTTCCAGCATCAGTTGCGCGGCGGAAATGGCGGCAATCGGGTTAATGATGTTTTTCCCGGTGTATTTGGGTGCAGATCCGCCGATCGGCTCGAACATGGAGACGCCTGCCGGGTTAATGTTGGCACCGGCGGCGATGCCCATTCCACCCTGAATCATGGCAGCCAGGTCGGTGATAATGTCACCGAACATGTTGTCGGTAACGATCACGTCGAACCATTCGGGATTTTTGACCATCCACATGCAGATCGCGTCCACGTGGGCGTAATCGACCTGAATGTCAGGATATTCGCCAGCGACCTCATAGAACGTTCTTTGCCATAAGTCAAATGCAAAGGTCAGCACGTTTGTCTTGCCGCACAGAGTGAGTTTCTTGCGCTTGTTGCGGCGCCGGCAGAAATCAAATGCAAAACGGATGCAGCGTTCCACGCCCTTGCGGGTGTTGATCGATTCTTGAACGGCGACCTCATCCGGAGTCCCGCGTTTCAGGCATCCGCCGGCACCTGCATACAGACCTTCCGTGTTTTCACGAACCACGACAAAGTCGATGTCCTGCGGGCCTTTGTCTTTCAGCGGCGTGGCGACACCTTCATAGAGTTTCACCGGACGCAGATTGACATACTGGTCTAAATGGAATCGAATCTCGAGCAGAATCCCTTTTTCAAGCAAACCCGGTTTGACGTCCGGATGCCCGATGGCACCCAGGAAAATGGCGTCGGCGGCCGACAAAGTGGCCAATGCGTCTTCTGGCAGTATGACACCGGTGGCCGTGTAATGCTCACCACCCCAATTGTAGAAGGTAAAATTCAGCCCGAATCCGCACTTGTCGGCGACGGTTTTGAGGACCTTTATCCCCTCCCGCACGACCTCGGGACCGGTGCCGTCGCCGGGAATGACCGCTATGTCATAGATTTTTGCCATTCTATCCTCACTCAATCTTTACGGCATTCGTCTTCGGCCATAAGTGCACCGCCGCCGCTGCGGAAACAATGCGGCCAAGGCCGGGCTTATGGTGTTGTTCGTTTTTCTTCGATTTCTTGAGATTCTTGAGATTCAGCATCCTCGGTCTTGAACTTGCGGAAGTGCCGCCACACGGCACCCAACGGTCCGGAGACGGCATAAGACAGACTCAGGGCAAAGATGGCAATGGACGGCTGAGCGGCAATGAATATCAAGATCAGTATGGCAGCGACCAACACATTGAAGGTCATCTTGTGATACAATCCCGCCTTCTTGAAGCTGTTGTAGCGGATGTTGCTGACCATCAGAAATGCAAGCGCATAGAGCATGATCAGAATAAAAAGCCGGTAAGGTTCCACGGCAAAGCCGAATCGGTGCCACAACAGCATCGTGGAGGCGTTCATGGCGGCGGCGGCGGGAATCGGCAGCCCCACGAAATGATCGCTGCTGATGGTGCCGACCTGGGTGTTGAAACGGGCGAGCCGCAGGGCGCCGCAGACCATGAACAGAAAGGCCGCCAACCAGCCGATTCTGCCAAGGGGTTTGAGGGCATAGAGATACATCATCAGACCGGGTGCGAGTCCGAAAGAGACGAGATCGGCCAAAGAGTCGTATTCGACCCCGAACTTACTGGTGGTGTGGGTGGCCCGGGCGATTTTACCGTCCAGCAAATCAAAAACGGCTGCAATGATGATCGCCAGGGCGGCGGCGACATACTTGCCGTTGATGGCAGCAATGACCGAGTAGAACCCGAAAAATATGTTCAAGGAGGTGAAGATGTTCGGCAGGATGTAAATACCGCGCCGCAAGCGTTCACCCTTGAATTTCTTCCTTCGCGTCATGGCAAGACTCCCATTATCGTGGCTCCGGCTTTCACATGCTCTCCCACGGCAACCCCGACCTCCGTATCCGGCGGCACGAACAGTTCTACCCGGGATCCGAAGCAGATCATGCCGAGACGCTGTCCGCGGCGAACGGACTGTTCTGCTCCAACAGTACAGATGATGCGTCTGGCGATAAGACCGGCAATCTGGACAACGGCGATGTGGCTCCCCTCCTCGGTTTCAAGGAAAATCGCGTTGCGTTCATTGTCGGAAGATGCCTTGTTGCGGTTGGCGGCAATGAACTTTCCAGGGTGATAGGTGATTTTTTTGACGGTTCCCTCATACGGTATTCGATTGACGTGTACATTGAAAACCGACATGAAGATACTGATTTTTTTACACCCGCCATCGTAAAAAGGCGATTCGTCGACCGTTTCGACGGCAATCACTTTGCCGTCGGCCGGCGACACAACCGTTCCGGCTGCGTTCGGGACGATCCGATCGGGGTCCCTGAAGAAATAGACCACGAAAAATGTAATCGCCAAGGCAAATAGGGTCGGTACGGTCAAACCCAACAGCGCCAGCACCGCCGTGGTGAACGCACAGCCCAGTATGATAGGTAATCCGGGCCGGGCCACCGGAAAAGCGGTCGGGTTCGGTTTGTCCGGCCACATGAACTCATTCATCACGTGTTCCTACTTACATCCTTAATCAAAAGCTTTCATAAGTACCAGATATCTTGCTTACCCGTCAATCAATACCGATTACTATATTGGCCTTTGTATCGTGCGGCATCATGAGTGTCGAGACCGCCGGCTGATCTGTGCATCTGATTTCCGCACATACGCCGGTACGAAGTGCGTGAGGTCGTCGCTGTCGCCGTTTCCCAGTCTTTTCCAAGCCAGACGCGCCACCGTCGATGCCCGTATGAGATGAGCCGAAGAGTGGCTAAAATAAGCACTTTCACCCAGATTGTCACGGATTATGGAGCGGTAGAGGACAGCCCCGTTTCCGACAAACGTGCAGGGCGCATCGATTTTGTGTAGGGCCTGGTCCGGCCGCAGCACATCTTCGAAATGCCGCTCAGCGAGGGCGCCGTCGATAACTCGATAGGTGGAAAAGTAGACTTCTCCCCGTCGGGCATCGATCAGCGGGCACACCAGTGGTGTCGACGCAGCCGCCTGCTCGGCCAGTGTCTGCAGAGCCGAAATACCTATGATCGGCCGACCGGCGGCTTCCGCCAGCCCCTTCACGGTGCTGACGCCTATCCGCAGGCCGGTAAATGATCCGGGGCCTTTGACCACGGCATAAGCGTCCATCCCGCCAACTGCCAGTTCCGCCAGCCGGCAGGCTTCACCTATCATTCCAGCCAGGTGACGGGAATGCGTCTGGGTGCTGACCAGGTTGATTTCCGCCAGGAGTTGTTCCCCGTCGGTGAGCGCCACGCTGCAGCCAGTGGTGGCCGTGTCGACAGCCAGAATTTTCATGACATCCTGATTTATTTATAATCTCGGCATCAGCGACGCCTGCTCGTGACTGCTGAACCCGCTTTTTTTCGTCTGCGCACACCCCGCACAGCCGCTTCCAGAGCCACAGACAGCACTTCATCCATCCTTTCCACCGAAATGTATTTGACCTTGCGCCGGATGGTCTTGGGGATCTCGACGAGATCTTTTGTATTTTTGGATGGAATAATGATGGTTTTTATTCCGGACCGGATGGCACCCAGGGACTTTTCCTTTAATCCGCCAATCGGCAGGACACGGCCACGCAAGGTGATTTCGCCGGTCATGGCCACATCATTGCGAATCGGACGACCGGTAGCGGCCGAGATCAGGGCGGTGGCCATGGCAATCCCGGCCGAAGGCCCATCCTTGGGAATGGCGCCGGCCGGTACGTGAATGTGGGTGTCCACGCTGTCGAATATGTTTTCCTTCCCGCCGTAGGCGCGGATGTTAGCACGGGAATAGCTTACCGCCGCACGTGCGGATTCCTGCATAACCTCACCGAGCTGACCGGTGATGATGAGTTCTCCCTTGCCCCGGATCAATGAGGCTTCCACGTACATCACCTCGCCGCCGGCCTGGGTCCAGGCCAGTCCGGTGGCCAGTCCGATTTGGGCTTCCTCCTGATCCATTTCCGGGTAATATTTCGCCACACCCAGATACTTGTGCAGATTGTTGCGGGTGATCGAGAAAGGTCCTTTCTGGCCCTCGGCAATTTTGCGGGCCACCTTGCGACAGATCGAGCCGATTTCACGTTCCAGATTTCTCACGCCCGCCTCGGCGGTGTATTCTGATATAATCAGGTCCAATGTTGCGGGACTGATGACCAGATTACGTGCTTTCAGGCCATTTTGTTTCATCTGGCGGGGGCTCAGGTATTTCTGGGCAATGATCCGCTTTTCCTCTTGAGTATATCCCGGTAGGTTGATGACCTCCATTCGGTCCAGAAGGGCCGAAGGAATGGTGTCTGTCAGATTGGCCGTCAAAATGAACATGACCTGCGACAGGTCAAAGGGCATGTTTAAGTAGTGGTCGCTAAAGGCCCCGTTTTGTTCCGGATCGAGAGCTTCGAGCAAGGCTGAAGACGGGTCTCCGCGGAAATCGGCGCCCAGCTTGTCGATTTCATCCATCATGAAAACCGGATTGCGGCTGCCGCACTGCTTGAGTCCTTGCAGAATTCGACCCGGAAGAGCACCGATGTAAGTCCGGCGGTGACCGCGGATCTCGGCTTCGTCCCGGATGCCGCCCAGGGAGATACGTACGAACTTGCGTTTGAGAGCGTGCGCAATGGCCTGCCCCAACGAAGTCTTGCCGACGCCGGGCGGACCGACAAAACAAAGGATCGGACCCTTCATCTCCGGATTGAGCTGGCGCACGCTCAAGTACTCGAGAATACGTTCCTTTATCCGGTCCAGGCCGTGGTGATTTTGGTCCAGGACCTTCTTGGCGAGCTTAATGTCGATGATGTCGCGGGTCGTCTTGCTCCAGGGCATCTCCACCAGCCAATCGAGGTAGGTGCGGACCACCGACGATTCGGCCGAATCAGGATGCATCTGGTCCAGACGGCGGAGCTGCTTTTGGGCTTCTTTTTCTGCCTCTTTGGACATCCGGGCGCGCTTGATCTTCTTGCGGTAATCCTCTATTTCCAGACCCTTTTCATCCTGCTCGCCCAACTCTTTATGGATCGCACGGACCTGCTCGCGCAGGAAATAATCCCGCTGGTTCTTGAAGATCTCATCCTTGACCTCGGACTGGATCTTGGCCTGCATGGTCGACAGTTCGAGTTCCTTCATCAGGAATCGGTTGACAGTTTTGAGCCGCTGCACGGGGTCGAATATCTCCAATAATTGCTGGGACTCTTCGATTTTCAGCTTGAGGTTGGTGGCCACCAAATCGGCCAGCTTTCCGGGATCTTCAATGCTCTCGAGGACCGTGCTCACGTCACCGGTCATCTCACCTCTCAACGCCAGAATCTTTTCGGATTGCTCGCGCGCATTCCGCATCAGGGCCTCGACTTCGACGGTCACCTCTTTCGGCGGCACCTCTTCGATCAAGGCCACCTTGACCCGGTAGTATGGTTTTTTGCCGATGTAGCGCACGATTTTGGCCTTGGCGATGCCCTGCACCAGGGTTTTGACCCGACCGTCGGGCAGTTTGAGCATCCGCAGGATGCGGCCAACCGTGCCGGTTCGGTAGATGTCGTTCGGGCTCGGATTTTCGGTCGCGGGATCCTTTTGGGTGACCAGGAACAAAAATCCGTCTTTGGCGACGGCGTCGTCCACCGCGCGGACCGACTTTTCGCGTCCCACAAAGAGCGGCAACAACATATCGGTGAAAATAACGATGTCTCGCACCGGCATCATCGGAAGAGAGAGCGGAATGTCAGCCAATGCGTCTTCTTCGTCCAGGATGCTGATCAAATCGTCTTTATCTGTCTCTGCCATCAACAACTCCTTGTTTCCGATCTGCATTTCAAACGATCGAATGCCGGCGGCATGTCAAGCCGGATATTTTGACCGCTTTGATAAACTGTGCATTATAACGTATATATTCTCTTTGGCAATAACAACCTTGATTTTTTTTGACATCCCCATTATGCTTTAACGTCGTGATGAAACCATAAAAATGCCTGATGGCAAACGTCATCGTCAGGCGATCGTTTTGCGTATGAATATAGTGCTGATGGGGGTAATTGTCGTTGTCTTCGGCTTGTGCGTGGGCAGTTTTCTCAATGTCTGTATCTACCGCATACCGGTTTCGAAATCGATTGTTTACCCCGGCTCCATGTGCCCGACTTGCGGGACGGCCATCCGCTATTACGACAATATTCCGCTTCTCGGTTACTTCTGGCTGGGTGGCAAGTGCCGTCAGTGCCGGTCTCCGATTTCGATCCGTTATCCCCTGATCGAAATGCTCACCGGGACGGTCGCTTTCGGCTTGTTTCTCAAATACGGTGTTTCGATCGAAGCCTTGATCTACTTTGCTTTCGCCTGCGTTCTGATCGTTATCACCTTCATCGACATCGATTACCGCATCATCCCCGACCGCATCTCACTGCCCGGAATCGTCGTATTTTTTCTGGCCGCCATGGCGGTTCCGTCCATGAATTGGCTGGACGCCCTTCTGGGGGTTGTGATCGGCGGCGGCAGTCTGTTCCTGGTAGCGCTCGTCTACCACCTGCTGACCCGTAAAGAAGGCATGGGCGGCGGAGACATTAAATTGCTGGCCATGATTGGGGCCCTGATCGGTTGGAAAGGGGTTCTTTTCACCATTTTCGTTTCGTCCGCCGTGGGCACGTTGTCGGGTCTGACCATCATGATGGCCACCCGCCAAAACATGAAACTGGCCGTCCCCTTCGGTCCCTTTCTCTCGATCGGTGCACTCTCCTACGTGTTTTTCGGTCCGCAGCTGATATCCTGGTACTTTCGGCTCATGTAACGCACCGATCGGTACCGCAACAATCTTAATGGCCGACAGGCTTCAACCGCATGCGACTTGCTGTCATTTCAGACATTCACGGTAACTGGGATGCACTCACGGCGGTCCTCGCCGACATCGACGCCGGCCGGCCCGACGCCGTTTTCTGTCTCGGGGACTGCATCGGCTACGGCGCCGAACCCGAGCGGGTGATCCGGGCCCTCCGGCAGCGCGGCATTCCCTCGACACGCGGCAACCACGAACAGGCCGTGCTTGAGCCGGATCGTCTGGAATGGTTCAATTTTCTGGCCCGAAAATCCCTGGTCAGGACCGCCGAAATGCTCTCCGGCGAAGCACTTCAGCTCATAGCCGAATTCCCCGCCGTTTTGACATCTCACAACTGCCGCTTTGTCCACGGCTTTCCACCGGACTCCGTCACCACATATCACTTCGAGGTGCCCTCTGGTGAAAGGCGTCGTATTATTAACGCGATGACCGAAAAAATCTGTTTCATCGGTCACACTCACGACTTGACCCTTATCACCTACGACGGCCGCATACTGACCAATACTTCTCTTGGACCGGGTCGGGTAGATCTTTTACCGAACCAACAGGCCGTTGTTTGTGTCGGCAGCGTCGGTCAACCGCGAGACGGCGACGAAAATGCCAAGTACATCATTTGGGACGCTGACGCAGCAACCCTGGAGGTCAGGTATATCCGCTATGATATCGGTGCCGCGGCCGAGAAAATCATTGCAGCCGGGCTGCCGCGCGCGCACGCCGACCGTCTGTGGTGTCGGTAATCCCGGACAGGGCTTTTATAGTAAAATCCAGTCGACTAAAGGCTCGCGAAAAATAATGACGTGAAAACCATCGGAAAATATATCATCCGCGGCCTCCTCGGTCGTGGCGGAATGAGCAAGATTTACAAGGTCGAGCACCCGGTTATCGGTAAAATCGCCGCTCTCAAATACATGGACCCGGACCCGCTTTTGGTCAAACTGATAGGAATGGACGGCATCCGGGCTATGTTCGTGGCCGAGGCCGTCACCATGGCCGGCCTGAGGCACCCCAACATCGTCGAGATATTCGATTTTAACGAGGCCGACGGTCGTCCGTATTATCTGATGGCCTATTTCGTGAACAACCTGCGACAGATGATCGGTGAAAGCAACCATCCCGACGAACCGTCGCGCCCCCTGAGGGTGGACAAGGCGCTCCACTACACGCGCCAGACGTTGCAGGGTTTAGCCTGTCTGCACTATGCCGGTATTGTTCACCGGGACATCAAGCCGGCCAACCTGCTGATCACCGATCAAGATACCGTCAAGATCTGCGATTTCGGCCTCTCGAAACTGCGTGGTGAAAAGTTCGCCGGTCCGCCAAGCCTCAAGGTCGGTTCGGCTTGGTACGCATCGCCTGAGCAGGAGCGCGATCCGGACCGGGTCGACGTCACCGCCGATCTCTTTTCGGTGGGTGTCACCTTCTACCGCCTGCTGACCGGCGTTCTGCCGTCAGAAGACTACCGGCCGGTCGCCAAGTTCAATTCCGATCTGGATGAGACCTGGGACGGCTTCATCCGCAAGGCAATCGCACGCCGTGTAGAGGACCGCTTTGCATCGGCGTTTGAAATGATAGCTGCCTTGGCAAACCTCGCGCGGTCCTGGGAGGCTGTCAATGAACGCCTCTGCCGTCTGCGTGAAGCCGAAAAGAACCACCTGGTGCCGGAAGCTGCACCGCATAAAATCGAATTGCGCAGTCACTGCATCAAGGTCGATCCAAAGCGCGCAGCAGAGTGCTTTCCCATCGACACCCTACGGCGGCCGCGCGTGTACCGACCTCATAACTTTGAGCGCTCAGGTGATGAGACGGTGACCGACAGCACCACCCGACGCATGTGGCAGCGGTCCGGCTCGCCGTTTCAGCTGCAGTGGCACCAGGCCTGGGACTACATCGAGCGCCTGAACACCGAGCGCTTTGCAGGGCACCGCGGCTGGCGGCTTCCCACAATCGACGAACTCATAACCCTTTTGAGGGACATTCCGCGGGCCGGCGACGATTGTATCGCACCGATATTCGAGAAGAGCCGCATCTGGCTGTGGAGCTGTGATCGGCGTTCGTTCACAGCCGCCTGGTATGTCAGTTCCGACATGGGCTTCGTTGCCTGGCAGGATTTCACTGCCTATTTCTTTGTCAAAGCTGTCAGAAGCCTGTAGGGTCAACAATTCTTGGTAAAAATAATAAACCGATAAATTACGACGGGTAAGCGGATTCTAAGGGGCTCAATAAGAACCGCTGCTGAAGGGCTATGTCACGAAAGAATAAATTGGCAATAAGGGACGGCGGCGGGCTTCATACGGTATACGTCAGATATTTAATTTTCTTAGTCGTTTGCCTTTTAAAAATCAACCAAAACATTAGGTTTTTGGTAATCCACTACAGGTAAAATAGACGGTTCGCTGGGCAGAGCCGGCGGCTCTCAGGCCGTCCGGCCCCATTTACGTGTTGTTCCCCTGCCCCAATTCCATGCCAACATCCAGGGCACGGCGGTTCATGTCGATAAATCCGGCCGGAATCCGGCTCTCCAACACTTGAATGATCGATTCCGGCTTGACAAGCTGCGTCAGGCTGACCACCGCTCCCAGCATACAGATGTTGAAAACGATCGGTTTGCCGATTTTTTCGACCACCGAGCGGTACATCGGCAGTTCGACCTGTCGCGCATCGACTTTTTTTTCCGTTTTGACATAGCGGGCATCGGTCAGCAACAGGCCGCCGGGCCGGATGATGGGGTAGTAGGCGCTGTAGGCCTCCTGGGTGAGGCAGACCAGCACGTTGGGCTGAATGACCTTGGGAAAATGGATGGCTGAATCCGATATGATGACGTCGCTACGCGTGGCGCCCCCCCTGGCCGCCGCACCATAGGACTGGGACTGCACCGCATTGAGGTCTTCGTAAATGACGGCCGCCTCGGCCATGATGATTGCAGCCGTGATAACGCCCTGGCCGCCGGAGCCGGAAAACACCATTCTGCATTTTTCCATGATTACTGTCCCCCCGTGGCCCGTTCGATGACCAAATCGTATTGATCACAATATTCCGGCGCTTCTTTCTGAACGAATATGCCCCTTTCGATCAGCATCGGATTTTCCTGCTTGGCTTTGGAGCCGATCGGGGTGGTGTTCTCCTGATAGCGTTTGAGCATGTCCACCGCAGTGCCCTCCTTGTTCTTGCGGCCGAAATGGGTCGGACACTGGGTCAGGATTTCAACGACCGCGAAACCCCTGTGCACGATCGCCTGTTTGATGAAATCGGTGATCTGTTTGGCGTGATAGGCCGTGGTCCGGGCCACAAAAGTTGCCCCGGCGGCTTTGGCCAGTTCAACCACATCGAAGGCCGGATCGATGTTGGCGTAGGGGGCGGTGGATGCGTTGATGCCGGGGCCGGAAAGCGGTGAAAACTGCCCGCCGGTCATCCCGTAGATGCGGTTGTTCATCACGATGGCGGTTATGTCGATATTGCGCCGGGCGGCGTGAATAAAGTGGTTGCCGCCGATGGCCAGGGCGTCGCCATCACCCATCGGAACGATCAGTTTCAACTCCGGGCGGCTGATCTTCACGCCGGTGGCGAAGGCCAGCGCCCGGCCGTGAATGGTATGCAGCGTGTGAAAGTCCACATAACCGGAAATTCGGGCCGAACAACCGATGCCGGATACCATGACGATCTCGTTTTTGCTGAGCCCCAGCTGTTCGACCGCCCGGAGAAGTCCGCTGAGGACAATCCCGTGACCGCAGCCCGGGCACCAGAGGTGAGGAAAAAACCGCTCCCTGAGATAGGTCTTGTTGGACATGCTTTAGACTCCCTTCCCCTGAATCAACCGCAGGATATTCTGGATGTCGGTGGGGGTGATAAAGGTGCCGTCGATGCGGTTGGCCAGAAAAACATTGTCCGGCTGCTCGACCGCCATCTTCACGGACTGCATGACCTGCCCCATGTTGTGCTCGACCACGATCACGGCTCGGACGCCGGCGCATTTTTCCCGGATGATTTCCGCTGGAAAAGGCCACAGCGTCTGGAGTTCCAACAGGCCGAGCCGCACGCCCCTGAGCCGGCGGTTGGTGACCACGTGCAGGGCCGAACGCGCGGCTGATCCATATGAAATCAATACGATCTGGGCATCTTCCATGAAGAATTCTTTGTACCGGGCCAGTTTGTTGACCCGGTTCTCCAGCTTGTCGACCAGGTGCCGGATCAGTCCATGCACCACCCGCGGTTCGCTCGACGGGAACCCCCACATGTCGTGATAGAGGCCGGTGACGTTGTACCGGTGGACACCGCCGAAATCCGACATGGGGAGCCTTCCGTCCTCCCTCGGCAGATACGGGTGATAGTCGACCCCTTCCTTGACGGAGGTTCTCAGTCTTTCCACCAGGGGCAGTTCGCCTTTTTCCGGAATGACGAGCCGCTCGCGCATGTGCGCCACCACCTCGTCGAAGAGCAGAATCACCGGTGTTCGATAGGTCTCGGCCAGATTGAAGGCCGTGACCGTCACCTCGAAGATGTCCTGGTGAGTAGAGGCCGTCAGCGCGACGATGGCGTGGTCGCCGTGCGTTCCCCAGCGCGCCTGGTTCACGTCTCCCTGGCTGCCGTGGGTTGCAATCCCGGTCGACGGCCCGCCCCGCATGACATTGACGATCACACACGGGATCTCGGTCATGACCGCATACCCCAGGGCCTCCTGCATCAGCGAAAAACCGGGTCCGCTGGTGGCGGTCATCACCTTGTGCCCGGTCAGTGAAGCGCCGATGATGGCGCACAGAGAGGCGATTTCATCTTCCATCTGAATGAACTTGCCGCGGTTTTCGGGCAGACGTTTGGCCAGGATTTCCGCGATTTCAGAAGATGGTGTAATGGGGTAGCCGGCAAAGAAACTCAGACCCGCGTACATCGCGGCTTCTGCGACCGCCTCGTTCCCCTGGACGAACTTGATGTTTTTGTTCATGTTTTTTGCCTATTCGGTTTCAATGTCGATGGCCAGATCCGGACACCGCATCTCGCAGAGCCGGCAGCAGATGCAGTCCTCCAAACGTGCGGCGACCGCCCGTTCCGAATCGTCGAGTTCCAGCACGTTTTTGGGGCAAAATTCGACGCAGATGCCGCAACCCTTGCACCAGTCACGGTTGATGAGGTGCTGCTTGAGTTTTGGTTTGGCCATTTAAAGTCCTTCCTTCCCCAATTTCGTCAACAGTCCTTAGGGACGTGCTCCGGCAGCGAATCTTCCAAATGCCGACTGGAGCGGGCATTGTCCTTTTTTTCTATTATTGACAGCAAAATAGCCGGAAAGGCTTTAAAAATCAAGTCCAATTCGCCTTTCCAGCCACAACCGGAGGAGTTTAAAATCGTAGCAGATCTTTGACAAGCCCCCACCGTTTGAAATACAATATAGCAATATCCGCCACGGCCGATTCGAGACCAAAAGGGTATCCGCTAAAAAATCGGTTTCAACCGGCGCAGACGAACTTTGCCTTCTTGACCGCGACGCCGCAACACCACCCGGGAGAACGGAACAGTTTGAAAAAATGGTTCGGCATAATTCTGGTTTTCGGTCTCCTGGCCCTGGCAGCGGGATGGCTGGCTTATGTGGACCTGATGCACTATGCCGCCGCACCGGCTGAAGCCGGCGGTCAGCCGGAAAAGAAGCTCGTCGCGATTGAAAAAGGGCAGAACTTCAGACAGACCACGCTTCTGCTGCAGTCGCAACAACTGATCGAACACCCGTTCAAATTCCGCTTGCTGGCCCGGCTGCAGGGCAAGGACAAACAGATTCAGGCCGGAGAATATCTATTGTCGGCCGACATGCCGCCTGGCGACATCCTGGAGGTGCTGGTGAACGGTAAGGTGCGGCTTTACAAAGTCACCGTGCCGGAAGGATCGACCCTGAAACAGATCGCCGCCATTGTCGAAAACGCCGGCCTGGCAACTCGGGCGGAGTTTCTCAGCGCGGCCGCCGATGCCGATTTCGTCCGGGAAAAGGGAATCGATGCGGGAACCTTCGAGGGGTATCTTTTCCCGGAGACCTATTTTTTCCCCAAAAATACCGCTGCCCGAGAAGTTATTACGGCCATGGTCGACCGATTTCGGTCCGTGTTCACAGAGGCATGGAAAAAAAGAGCGGCCGACATCGGCCTTTCGGTGCACCAGGTCCTCACCCTGGCATCGATCATCGAAAAGGAAACCGGCGCGCCTTCCGAGCGGCCGATCATCTCGTCGGTGTTTCACAACCGCCTGCGGCGGGGAATGCGTCTCGAGACCGATCCAACGGTCATCTACGGAATCGATGACTTCGACGGCAACCTGACCCGTAAACATCTGGCGACGCCCACACCCTACAACACATACCTGATCAGCGGCCTTCCGCCCGGTCCGATCGCCAGCCCGGGGCGGGCCGCCATCGAAGCGGCGCTCTACCCGGCCGACACGGCCTACCTGTATTTTGTTTCCAAAAAAGACGGCACCCATCAGTTTTCAAAGACATTTGCGGATCACAACCGGGCCATTCTGACGTATCAGCTGAAAAAGTGATGCCACACATTAACACTTAACGGGGCTCGCCCCACCAACACCGAAACGGGAGAATTCGGCACCATGGGCACCAACAACCTCATCTTTCTGGAGAATATCGAATGGTTCGACGAAAGCGGGCAGGAAATCGTTCACCGGATTCCCGAGGAAGGCTCCGGTGAAATCAAGTATGGGGCGCAGCTGACGGTGAGGGAAAGCCAGGCCGGCATCTTTTTCTACCGCGGCAAGGCGGTCGGGGCATTCGGGCCGGGTCGTCATACGCTCAAGACGGCCAACATTCCAATTCTGACCAAAATCGCCAGCCTGCCCTGGGCCCTTAGCAGCCCACTGCGAGCCGAGGTCTATCTGGTCAATCTGAAAGTCTTCACCAACCTGAAGTGGGGCACCCGGGACCCGGTGGCCTTCAAGGACTCGGAACTGGGGCTCGTGCGGCTGCGGGCTTTCGGCGTTTTCAACCTCCAGGTGGTCCAGCCGGTCCTTTTTATCAACACGATGGTCGGCACCAAGGGGATGCTCACAACGGCCGAAATCGAAGAGTATCTCAACCGGGTCATCGTGTCGCGTTTCAACGATTTGATGGGCGACAGCCTCGACTCGATTCTGAACCTGCCCTCCCGCTACGATATTCTCTCCGAAGGGCTCACCGAACGGTTGAGTTCAGATTTCAGCCACTTCGGTATCGGACTGACCCACCTTTACATCAACGCCGTCACGCCGCCGCCCGAGGTGCAGCAGGCCATCGACGACCGCAGCCGTATGGGCGCTTTTCAGGACATGAACAAGCTGATGCAGATGAAAGCGGCTATGGCAATGGAAAAGGCCGCGCAATCCGATGGTACATCCGGAGCCGCTGATGGCATGGGTGCCGGTCTCGGCTTGATGCTGCCGGCCATGTTTGCTCAGTACTTCGCCGGCGGACCCGCCCGGCAGCCGACCGATTCGGATCCTGCCGTCTCCACCTGTCCGGAATGCCGGCATCCGGTATCCGTCGACGCCAAGTTCTGCCCGCAGTGCGGCCACCAGCAAGTCGTCTTCGATCAATGCCAGAAGTGCGGTAAGAACCTGACACCGGGCGCAAAATTCTGCCCGCGCTGCGGTCATGCCGTCGAGGATAAACCGATGCCGCGGGCCTGCAGCCAGTGCGGCACGGAAAACTTGACCGATTCCCTTTATTGTAATCAGTGCGGTGAAAAACTCTAACCTTCTTATCGAACATTGCTGCCCGCAGTGTGGTGCTCCGGCCGTCTTGACGGAAACAGATCGCCTGTTCACCTGCGGATTCTGCCGGGTCAAGTCTTATCTGTCGACCGGCAACGGATTCCGCTATGTGCTGCCTGGCGCTGCACCGCCGGGCAGAGAACTCTTCTATTTTCCTTACTGGCGATTCAAGGGCATGCTGTTTTCCTGCGTTTTCGACGGTGTGCGCCAAAAATTCATCGACGTCAGTCATCAGGCCGCGATGTCGCGCGATTTTCCGGTCTCACTCGGTTTCAGGAGCCAGGCACTTAAGCTGCGTTTTGTAACCCCGGAAACCGAAGGACGGTTTCTGCCCGTTCGGCTGCCACTCGATCAGGTGATGCAAACCTTCAAGCAAAGCTTTAATCTACCGCTGCCGAAACCGATTTTTCACCAGGCCCATGTCGGCGAACACCTGAGTCTGATATACGCCCCCTTTTATGCGGCCGCCGACCGTCTCTACGATGCCGTCCTGAACGAACCGCTCGGGGAGTGTTTGCCGCAGGATATCGATCAGACGCTTTCCACCGCCGGACCTTCAGGCTGGCAGCTGAGCTTTCTGTCGACTCTTTGCCCGGCGTGCGGATGGGATCTGGATGGCCCGCCGGACACGCTCGTGCTGACCTGCCGGAATTGCGATTCGGCCTGGAAACCGGGAAAGGACCGTTTGGAGCGGCTGAATTTCGGTCATCTTCCGCTGGCAGTCGACAGCTGCGAAACGATCCTCTACCTTCCCTTCTGGCGCATCCGGGCCGCGATTGAGGGAATCCGACTTGACTCCTATGCCGATCTGGTCAGGGCCGCCAATTTGCCGATTGTCCCCCGTGCCGCCTGGCGCGACATTCCGTTTCACTTCTGGAGCCCGGCATTCAAGATTCGACCTCAGACGTATCTACCGCTGGCCACCAAAATGACGCTGGCTCAACCGCAGGATCTTCCGGCAGCGGGTCTGCCCGGCGGTGAACTTCATCCTGTGACGCTGCCGGTTGAAGACGCAGCCGACAGCCTGAAGATCACTTTGGCGGCTTTCGTCAAACCCCGGAAGGCTCTTTATCCGCAGCTATCTGCCATTACCCTCGCGCCGCAGAGTTATCTTCTGGTTTATGTGCCGTTTCTCCGCAGTCATCACGACCTGACCCAGCCGTCGTTAAAAGTCAGTATTCTGACGAACCAGCTTGCACTGGCCGGAAGCCTATAAGCTCAACGTAGACAAACACAGCCGTCATTCCGGTTCCCCAACAAATCATGAGCAGGATAGCGGTTCTCGGTGAGCCTTTAGCCGGTGTCATCAGCCGGATTGACATTTTCATCAAGTATAGATGAGAGCAGGACGTATCGGTTGACAGAAATGTAGTTTTCTTCTACCGTCGGCCCGGTAGAGATACCTGGTACATTACCGAGTGATCGATGTTGGGGAGTTAAACACTCATGGCCCTTCGGGTCGCCACGGTGCATGAAAATGACGCGCCGGAGCCCGGATGAACGGTTGCGAAAAGCGGCTGACTGTCTGAGTCGCTTACGGGGTCTTAGACCGGACCCTATGCCGATGCCGTTTGGAAGGCACGACCTTCAATCTGCATCCGAACTCATTATTTGAAAACGGGACTGGTCCGGGCTTAGAGCCCGTTGGTGGTGAGTTTCAGCCGTCTTTCGAAACCGTTAATCCGGGCGGAAGTGCCCACCTTTTTTCCGTATTACATTCTATTTTCGTTTTAAATGGCCATAGAACAGGACACCATACCGGTGACGACCGGAATCGACTATCTGGACCGGCTGCTCGGCGGGCTCCATATCGGGGACAATGTCGTGTGGTACGATGACGCCGGCAGTCTTGCCGCCGTATTTTATCTCAATTTTATCCTGGCCTCCCAGGCCCGTGAAAAGCCTTTGATATATGTCAGCTTCGACCGATCACCGAAGAACCTGCTGGACAAACTGGGTCCTCTGGGAGACAGCGCCCATCTGACGATCCTGGACTGCTTTACATTCGGCAAGGGTGCCGGCTCGGATGTCTTTTTGAAATTTTACCGCGACGGATCGGCCGAGCGGGCCTGTCGGATCATCCGCGTGGCCGACCCCCGCAACGACCATCATGTCATGGAAGCTGTCTACGGGGCCCACGGCGAATTGGAAGGTGATGTCCGGTTTGTCTTCGAAAGCCTGACCGGTATGCAGGAACTCTGGGGTGGTGAGGAACATATCATAAACTTCTACTCTCACTCCTGCCCGCGCCTCTATGAGTTGAATACGGTCGCTTACTGGATCATCGAAAAACAGGCCCACACGCAACGGCTGCGCGCCCGGATCAATCAGATCGCCCAAGTCGCCATTGATCTCTCCGTCAAGAGGGGCAAAACGTCGTTGACGATCCTCAAGGCCGAAAAGCGCGCTCTGGAAACGATCAACAAACCCTTTCTTTACTGGTCCAAAGAGCGTGAGGTGACCTTCGATGTGGAGGCGCATGCAGCCGGTCGGATCGATCTGGGTGGACGGCTGAAGGCGGTACGCACCCGGCAAGGCCTGTCGCAAACCGATCTGGCCAAACTGGTAGGGGTCACTCCCAGCACGATCTCACAGGTCGAAAGCAACATGATCTATCCCTCGCTGCCGGCCCTGTTCAAAATGGCCGAGGTCCTGGCGGTCGACGTCAGTGCCTTTTTCAAGGACGCCGCTGAAGTCGCCCGTCCGTCGGTTTTTTCGGCCGACGATGCCGTCGCCTTCAAATTCCAGAATCTGCCCAAAGGAAGCCTGTCCGGCATGCGGTTGACCGGCGTCGATTTCGAGGCCAAAGCCGACCCCTACCTGATCGAAATCCCCGCTCGAACCACCCTTCCTTTCCATTTTTTCGTTCACAAAGGCGAAGAGTTCGGCTACGTGCTGGCCGGGGAACTGCAGGTCAAAATCGGCAGCAGCCTCAAGAAATTGAAGGCCGGGGACGTGGTGTATCTGACGACCGACATCCCGGCCCAGTGGAAGAATACCGGAACGGATACCGCCCGCATGATTTGGGCGAAAATCAAGTGAGCCGGCGTAACCACAGGGTTCATATTATCACCAAGAAATGCCGGCTAATATTCGATCGCGCTTCGGTCTGCCGTCGTTCAGACCGGCAGAGCCTTCGAGCCACTGCCGGCGTTGGTAAAGCTCACGAACACAGCCGGATCAAGCGTCGATGACCGCCAGGGCCTCTTCTTTGTAAGCATCCATGATGTACGGCAGATTGGTCACGCGGGCCGCCTCCTCGGTCAGGGCGGCCAGGTCCTTGCGGGTGATCAGGTGCGGCCGCCACTTGCGGGCACCCGCCATGAGCTGCTGCAGACCGACCCGCAGCTTCTCGGCGGCGCTGTAGAGACCGATGGCCCCCAACGGGAATTTTTCGATGTCTTTACCGTACTTGGTTCTCAATTCAGCATAGGAGACGAATATCTCTTCCTTGGTGGTGCCGTATTTCGACACGGTCGACGGCAAGCCGCCGTCTTCGCCTTTCAGCCAGAGGCCGATGTTCTTACCGACCATCCCGGGTATCATCAGCGCCCGTCCCATGCACACGGCTTTGCAATAAGGCGCCCCCAGCGCCAGCGACTTGAATATATGGTCTTCTGAAGAAAAACCGCCGGCAAACGCTATATCCGGCACCCAAGCACCCTTCTTCGCCAGCCGCAGGCACAAATCATATGCCATGGAATGCAGGTAGATGGCCGGTATTCCCCACTCGCTCATCATACGCCATGGGCTCATTCCGGTGCCGCCCGGTGCACCGTCGATCGTCAGCAGGCTGATCTTGGCATCCGATGCCCAGCGGATTGCCATGGCCAACTCCCGCATCGGATAGGCTCCGGTCTTGAGGGTTATGCGTTTGGCCCCTAACTTACGAACCCGATCGACCTCGCGCATGAAGTCCTCCTGATCGAGAAACCCGACCCGGGAGTGCCGCTCGAATTCTTTTACGGCGCCGTCTTTATAAGCTTTGACATTGGAGCCGTCCGAGGGATCAGGGGTGACCAGGTATCCCCGCTTCTGGAGTTCCAGGGCGCGTTCGATGGAGTCGACCTTGATTTCACCGCCGATGCACTTGGCGCCCTGCCCCCATTTGAGCTCGATCGTTTCGACCCCTAATTTCTCGATGACATATTCGGCAACGCCCAGGCGGGTGTCCTCGACGTTCAACTGCACCATGATGTCTCCGAAGCCTTCGTGAAAACGCCGGTACTGCTCCACCCGCCGCCGCATTTCCGGAGAGTCCTTCACCTTGCCGTTCTTGTCGATCTTCAGCTCGGGATCGATGCCGCAGACATTTTCACCGCAGACCAGACTGATCCCGGTGATGGCGGCGCCGACGGCAAAGTGTTCCCAGTTGGTCCGGGCGATTTCGGTACTCCCCAGCGCGCCGGTAAACATGGGTATCCGCATTTTGACTTTTTCGGTGGCCCCGTACCAGGCGGTCGTGTCGACATTGGGAAAAATCGCATGATCCGGATCGGCTTCGATGCCTTCGGCGCCGATGGCATAGCCCATGATGTTCAAGTGAGAGTAGTCCACCGGATAGTCTTTGTCCGCTCCGGCGGTGACTTTGCCGAAGGGCGTCGGATAGAGCAGCTCGCGCCCCCGGAAAGTCGACTTGAACAGGTCACAGTTGCCCTTGCAACCGTCGATGCAGCGACTGCAGATGCCGGACTGAGGGGCGACACTGCGGGAGCGGTTTTTGGTTTCCAGGGCTTCATTCGAATTCGGTTGCTGAAAATTCATGGCGTCCTCCTCAACAGGATTATTAAGTTTAAATAAAAAAAGGCATCTTTTCCGGGTGAAAAAGACGCCTTTGTCCATGACCCGACCTAAATATTCCGCACGCCGTTGTGCGAACCCAGATTTCTCAGGATGTGGTTTCTTTTAGTTTCACTAAATTCGTCTGTCAAGCTTGTATTGTTAAAAACTTGATTTTTATTAAGTTTGACGAATACGAAGGGAGCAATGGGAAGGTGTAAAACAGGTCAGTGTCCGACTAACGGTGGGGTGTCAGTCGATCTCTTCGGAAAGCAGAATGGCTTCGGCCACCCGCCGCATCGAGGTGCGCATGTCCATGCTGCGTTTCTGCAGCCAGCGATAGGCCTCCTCGCCGCTCTTGTTGCGCCGCTTCATGAGGATTTCCTTGGCTCTTTCGACCATCTTGCGGGTCTCCAATTCCTCCTGGATGACCTGGGTCTTGACCATCAGTTCGGTGTTCATGATCGCCACCGCGGCCTGGTTGGCAACGGTCGACATCAGGTTGATCTCGGTCTGTGTGAATGTGTGCGGTTCGGCGGTAAAGCAATTGAGGACCCCGACAACCTTGCCGTCCTTGACCTGCAGCGGTACGCTGAGCATTGAAACCAGTCCGAGTTTTGCGGCCATTTCCTTTTCTTTGAAGCGCGGCTCTTGCAGAACGTTTGATACCGTCAACGGCTTTTTGGTAGTGGCGACATATCCGACGATGCCCTCGTTTAGATTGAGAGCGCGATCCTTGACGTAGTCCGGATCGATGGCCTGGGTGGCCTTGAGGCGAATCTTTACCGGATTGACGTTCTCGTCGATCAGCCACATCGAGCAGATTTCGACACCGGTGACTTTGGCCGTGACCATGACAATCAGCTTGAGAATGTCTTCGATGTAGAGATCGGAGGTGATGGCGCGGCTGATATCCATTAGCCCCTGGATGTACTTTTCAGTTGGGTCGGGGTTGGGTTTATCCATGGTGTTTAAGCGTCGGCCGCGAGCGATTGGCGGGTGCCCGACCGGCCGTTTGGGAGGTGAAGCCGTCATGGTGCACAACTTGACGACAAGATGGTTTTTTTTAACAGTACCACTTCACCGTGTCAATACACCTCGTTTCCGCACCGGCGGCGGGCGACTTGATCCTCGGCCGCAATGTGGTATACTCATTGAACTCCTTGAACGGCCATCACCGCAAAACCGAAAAAAGAGGAAATTGTCTTGGAAAATCTGACCACGGAACGGATCGCACGTCTGCGTGAACTTCTGCCCGGAACTCAAACCGATACCCTACTGGTGCTCACGGACGAAAATCGCCGCTACCTGAGCGGATTTACCGGCCAAGACACCCAGTTCGACGAATCCGCCGGAGCGCTGCTCATAACCGGAAACGATCTGATTCTGGCGACCGATACGCGCTACGAACTTCAGGCCCGCAATGAGGCACGCCTTTACAAAATCGTCTGCTACAAAAAGGGCCTGGCGGAAGAGTTACCCGGTCATTTAAAGGCCCTTGGCACAAAGACCCTCGGCTTCGAAAGCGTGCGTCTGTCGGTTCATCAGTACCGGAAAATATTAGACGCCATCGCCAAAGACGGTGTCGAGGTGATCCTCAAGCCGGTCGAGGATCTGGTGGAGCAGTTGCGGATCAAGAAAGCGGAAACGGAAATCACAACGTTGCGCAATGCCCTGTCGCTTGCCGAAACGGCTTTCAGCGAATGTGTTGAAAAAATCAAACCGGGTATGACGGAAAAAGAGTTGGCCTGGATCATGGAAAAAGGGATGCGGGAAGCCGGTGCCGAGGGGCTCTCCTTTCCGACCATCGTGGCCTCCGGTCCCAACAGCGCGTTGCCGCATGCAATCCCAGGCGATCGCCGGATCAGAGTCGGGGAACCGATTTTGTTCGACTGGGGGGCCAGGCTTGACGGTTACTGCTCCGACATCTCCCGCACGGTCGTCATCGGCGAGCCGGACGACACCTTTAAAAAGGTCTTTCAAACCGTCTTGGATGCCCAGAGCCGGGCCATCGATGCGATCAAGGCCGGCATGAGCTCACGGGCGGTGGACACTATCGCCCGCGACCACATCGAAAAGCAGGGTTTCGGCGGCAAGTTCGGTCACGGCCTGGGACACGGCACCGGCCTGGCTATTCACGAAGCACCCCGGCTCAGCCCGCTGAAAGATACCGTGCTTGAAGCGGGAATGGTGACGACGGTCGAACCCGGAATTTACCTGGACGACTGGGGCGGTGTGCGTCTCGAAAACATGGTCGTGGTGCGGCGGGACGGCGCCGAAGTGCTCAACCGCCTGGATCCGGCCAATTACCGCATATAAATGGGAAGAGGCCTATGCAGACATCTTGCGACGCGCTGCTGGACCGGTATCTCGATTTTCTGATGGTTGAAAAAGGGCTGGCGGCTCAAACCATCGAAGCTTACAGCCGCGATCTCGTTCGCTACATTTCCTTTCTGGATGAAAACGGGCATGCGGCTGTGTCCGAAGCGGACACCCCACTGATCCTCAAGTATCTCATTTCGATGCGCGAAGATGGGTTGAATGCCCGCTCGCGTGCCCGTCACTTGGTGTCTATCAGAGGGTTTTACCGGTTCCTCACGCAGGAGGAAATCTTAAGCAGTGACCCGACGCGACTGATCGATCTGCCAAAAAGTGGTCTGAAGCTGCCGGATGTTTTGACGATCGACGAGGTCAAACGCCTGCTCGAGGCCCCCGATCCCAAAAAGCCCGCCGGTTGTCGTGATGCGGCCATGCTGGAGTTGCTCTATGCGGCCGGCCTGCGCGTCTCGGAGCTCATCACCCTCAAACTGCAGGATGTCAATCTGACCGCCGGCTATGTTCGCGTTTTCGGCAAGGGCGCCAAGGAACGCGTGGTGCCGATCGGTCAGTATGCTCAAGAAAAAATCCGACGCTATACCAATGGGGCACGCCGGGCGCTTCTCAAAGAACGTATCAGTGCCACACTTTTTGTCGCCCGGGCCGGCAAGCCCCTCAGCCGACAGGGTTTTTGGAAGCTGATCAAGCGTTACGCTGTTCGGGCAGGGCTCAGAAAAGTGATCACGCCCCACACGCTGCGGCACTCCTTTGCGAGCCATCTGCTGGAAGGCGGCGCCGATTTGCGGGCGGTTCAAACCATGCTGGGCCATGCCGACATCGCCACGACCCAGATCTATACCCACGTGGCACGCGATCACCTAAAATATCTGCATCAGAAATTTCACCCGCGCGAGTGATCCGCAAAATATTTTTTTGGCCGCGATACTGAAAAAGTTGTGATCGATACGATCACGCAAGGCAAACAACGACCAAAGGGGCCGCAATATGCCATTATGCGCCTGCTAAATGACTTGACACCTGCTGAGGGTTCGACGTATTAAAAACGGCTTTAACCGCAGGGTCTAAGTGAGCTTTCGGGCATATGGATTCGGAGCTCACCAATCGCTATAACCGCGCGGAAAACAGCAGCTATTCATGCAGACATCAATTTCAATCGGCCGCCCGATCGGTTGGTGGAACCCCCGAAGTCGGCCGCCGGAGATCGGCGCCGATGCCATCAGCGCGGCGGTCCGTCGCGTTGCCGAACCGGCGTGCATTGTCGAGGTCGAGGGGCAGCCGGGCGTCGGTCGCGGCGGATGTGTGATCATCGACTCCGCCCGAACGGACGTCGGCGGTCCGACCGACGGCTACCCCGTGCTGGGGTACATACCGGCGCTGCATCCTGAAGATTTAGGGGACCCGTACTTCAAGCATTCCTTTGGGCTGCGCTATCCATACGTCATTGGCGCCATGGCCAATGGTATCACCTCGGTTAAGATGGTGGAGACCGCGGCTCGGGCCGGCATGATCGGCTATTTCGGCGCCGCCGGTTTGGCTCTGGAAGACATCGAAACCGCGATCGTGCAGCTGCGGCAGCGGGTGACCGACCTTCCCTTCGGCTTCAATCTTATTCACAGCCCCAACGAACCCGATCTGGAAGCGGCCACGGTCGATCTGTATTTGAAACACGCCATTTGCCGCATCAGCGCTTCGGCCTATCTGGATCTTACGCTCCCTTTGGTCTATTACCGTATAAAGGGGATTCATCGCGGTGCCGACGGTCGAGTCGTCTGTCCAAATCATGTAACCGCCAAGGTCTCCCGTGTCGAAGTCGCCAGGAAATTTTTCTCGCCGCCGCCCGAAAAATTCCTGCGTCAGCTGTTGGACCGGAACATGATCACCTCGACAGAGGCCGAACTGGCCCGGAGCGTTCCGGTGGCCGAAACCATGACGGCCGAAGCCGATTCCGGGGGCCACACAGACAATCAGCCCGCCATTTCCCTGCTCCCCACCATGCTGGCGCTGAGGGACCGAATGGCCGAATCGTTTGGTTACGACCGTCCCCTGAGTGTCGGTTTGGGCGGCGGAATCGCCACTCCGGCGGCTGTTTCGGCGGCCTTTGCGCTCGGTGCCGCCTACGTTCTGACCGGCTCCGTAAATCAAGCCTGCCTTGAAGCCGACACATCGGCCACCGTGCGGTCGATGCTGGCTGAAGCTTGCCAGGCCGATGTGACCATGGCGCCGGCGGCCGATATGTTCGAAATGAGCGTCAAGGTGCAGGTTTTGAAACGCGGAACCCTGTTCCCCTTCCGGGCGGCCAAACTATTCGATCTCTATTGCCGATTCGGTTCTTTGGAGGAAATACCGCAGAAGGAGCGGCTGATGATGGAACGCGACCTCTTCCGCCGCCCTATCGACGAAGAGTGGGAACAGACCAAGGATTTCTTTCGTCTGAGGGACCCACAACAAATCGAGCGGGCCGCAAAGGATCCCAAGCACAAGATGGCGCTGGTCTTCCGTTCCTATCTGGGACAATCCTCGAACTGGGCCAACAGCGGCGATCCGGCGCGTAAAATCGACTACCAGATCTGGTGCGGTCCGTCGATGGGTGCTTTCAACGAATGGACGCGAGGCTCTTTTCTCGAACGGCCCGAACACCGTTCGGTCGTGACAGTCGCCCTCAACCTGCTGGTTGGCGCCGCCGTGGCCACGCGCTTTAACTGGCTGAGAGCACAAAAGGTCGTCATGTCGCCTGATGTCGGAAAATTTCGTCCCCTGCCACTCGAAGAAATCGTCGTCTCTGATTGACCGGGGATCAACCCAGTCCGCTTAGAATCGGAAAATGCCCCTTATCCAACCCCAGGGCATTCACAAAAAAATCGGCTATCGCCGAAATGTTCAGCGTTCGGCCGCTCAACTGTCTCGGCAATGACGGCGCCGAGAGCGGAAGACGCTCTTCGATATATCGCTCAAGGTAAACCCTGCGGCCGCCATGGTCCTGCGATGAGCGGGATATTTGGCCCCGAAGCGTATAGGTAAACCGAGCCGCAAGGCCCGGTTGGGTGCTGTCAGCGGCAGATAGAGATGGAATAAAAGGCGATCGGATCGGTAGAACCGGCACTGAAGCGCTCATGAATCCGGCTATTGGCGAATAGACCGATATCTCGGAGACATGGCGTCAAATCCTTCAGGATTTGTCTGGCATCGGGCACGCTCGTCTTCAATTCAGCCACCAGGTGCCCACCCAAAAAAACGATCATAGCTTCATCCACGCTAAACTGTCGGGTGACTCCGGACTGCAGCCCGCCAAGCGGATCAGGCGGCAGAAACTCGCGCGACCATCGTTTCCATTTCGCCAGTGGAATTGACAATCCGGCGGAAAGTTCGCGGTTTGAAAAAAAACGGAGCATACCGTCTCCTTGATAAGTTGTTATATCAATATATCAATACATTTCCCGTGCGTCAATCCCTTGCAATTGCCTTTACCATGTAATATACATAGGCTTTTAAACGATAATTGATTCTGTGCGGATTTATCAGATCCGCCATTCCCCCGCAGTTTGGGTTCTTCGTACCTCGCTATTCGAACTCCGGCATAATCTTTTCGGGTCACAAAGGGTTTAAAAGTTGCCAGACGATAATCAATTGAACCAGCAAGCGATACCGGTTGCCATCATCGGCATGGGGTGCTTTTTTCCGAAATCCTCCGGTCTGAAAGAATTCTGGCGGCTGATCGTGAACGGTGAAAACGCCATCGACGAGGTCCCTCCGACCCACTGGACGGCCGCTGACTATTTTGACGCGGACCCGAAGATCCCTGACCACACGTATTGCACGCGCGGTGGTTTTTTACCGAAGGTGATGTTCGACCCGACCGAATTCGGCATACCGCCGAACACCCTGGAAGCCACCGATACCTCCCAATTGTTGGGGCTTGTGGCGGCCAAGATGGCACTTGCGGACGCCGGCTACGATGACGGAAAAGCGTTCAATCGAGAAAGAACCAGTGTCATTCTGGGTGTCACCGGTACCCAGGAGCTGGTCATTCCACTCGGGGCCAGGCTCGGCTTCCCCAAATGGCGGCAAGCGCTCGAGCGCGCGGGAGTGGCCGCAGCAACCGCAGAAGAAATCGTCGCACGCATATCCGATTCCTACGTTCCCTGGCAGGAAAACTCCTTTCCCGGACTCCTCGGCAATGTGGTCGCCGGCCGCATCTGTAACCGTCTCGACCTGGGTGGCACCAACTGCGTGGTCGACGCGGCGTGCGCCAGTTCGTTGAGTGCGGTTCACATGGCACTTCTGGAACTCATCGCCGGCCGCAGCGACATGGTGATCACCGGCGGGGTCGATACCCTCAACGACATATTCATGCACATGTGCTTTGCCAAAACCCGCATCCTGTCGCCCACCGGAGACGTTCGTCCCTTTTCGAAGGATGCCGATGGAACGGTCCTCGGCGAGGGAATCGGTCTTCTGGTGATCAAGCGACTGGCCGACGCCGAAAAGGACGGCGACCGGATTTATGCCGTCATTCGCGGCATAGGAAGTGCCAGCGACGGTAAATCTCAGAGCATATATGCCCCCCGCCCCGAAGGCCAGGCCCTTGCTTTACGAAAAGCCTATACGAGCGCCGGCATCGATCCGGACACCGTTGAACTGATCGAAGCCCATGGCACGGGCACCCGTGTCGGCGACAAAATCGAATTTCAAGCCCTGAGCCAGGTGTTCGGCGACAAGACCACCAGCGGAGCGGGCTGCGCCATCGGCTCAGTCAAGTCGATGATCGGTCACACCAAGGCCGCCGCGGGTGCGGCGGGCTTGATCAAAAGCGCTCTGGCCCTGCATCACAAAATCCTGCCGCCGACATTGAAAGCGGAACAACCGGACCCGGAACTCGGTATCGACCAAAGCCGGTTTTACCTCAACACCGTTACGCGGCCTTGGCTGTCCAGTAAGGACCACCCGCGCCGCTGCGGGGTCAGTGCCTTCGGATTCGGCGGCAGCAACTTTCACCTCGTTCTGGAAGAATACCGGCCGGCAAAAACCGACACCGCCTGGGATGGTTCGGTTGAGATCGTGGCGGTGTCCGGAACTTCAAAAGCTGCATTGATCGAAAAAATCGAGCGACTGAATAGCGACATCGAAAACGGGATATCGTTGGATGAAGCGGCTTTGCGGTCACGCCAGGCATTCGCCGTAGACGATGAGTGCCGCCTTTTGTGGGTCATCGAACAGACGATTGGCGGCGACCGGACGCCGGAGTCGATACCGACCTTTTTCCGGAAGGAAGAGCTCGGCCGTGCTCGAGGACCTCCGAGCCGAAACGGCCGTCAACCGTCCGGGGCTGTTTTATGGTGAGGGAAGACCCGCCGGAAAGCTGGCGTTTTTATTTCCCGGTCAGGGCAGTCAGTATCCGGGGATGGGGCGCGATCTTGTCTGCCGGTTTCCGGCAGCTTTCGAAGCGCTCACGGCCGCCGATCGACGGTTCGACAACGAGAGAAGCCTAGGCCGGGCCATTTACCCGCTTCCGGTATCCTCCTCGGAAGAAATCGCTTTGCAGGACGCCGCCCTGCGACGCACCGACATTGCACAGCCGGCTATCGGTGCCGTCAGCCTCGCCATGCTCAAGGTTCTGACGGCCTTCGTCGTCCAGCCGGACGCCACCGCGGGTCACAGTTTCGGCGAACTGACTGCCCTGCATGCCGCCGGCTGGATCGACCAGCAGGCTTTTCTTTCCCTGGCCGTCTCGCGTGGTCAGCTGATGGCCGCCGCCGGAAAGGGCGAGGGGACCCCCTCCAGCGGGATGCTGGCCGTAAAAGCGCCTTTGGCAGAAATAGAGGCGCTCATCGAATCGAGCCGGCTCGATGTCGTCCTGGCCAACCGCAACGCCCCCCAGCAAGGCGTCATCGCCGGAACCATTGCGGCGCTCGATACCGTTCGGTCGATCTGCCGGGATAAGGGGTATAACTGCACTATCCTTCCTGTTGCCGCCGCATTTCACAGCAAATACGTCAAAGAGGCCCGGCACCCTTTCCGGGAAGCCCTCCGCACGATTGCCTTATCACCGACGGCGATACCGGTTTTCTCTAACACGACCGGCGGTCCCTATCCGGCCGATTCGGCCGGTGCAGCGGCCCTGCTCGGTGACCATCTGCAGCAGCCGGTCGCTTTTTGCGACGAAATCAAAAACCTTTACAGAAGCGGAGTGCGGACGTTTGTGGAAGTCGGCCCCAGAAACATTCTGACCGGTTTGGTTGCCGACATTCTCGCCGGTAAAACCGTTGAGGCCGTCGCCGTTGACGCTTCGGCCGGTAAAGGCACCGGAGTCGGCGATCTGGCCCGCACTTTGTGCCGTCTGGCGGCTGTCGGACACTCGGTAGACCTCGACCGCTGGGAAATCCCGCCGCCACGGAACCGCAAGCCGTTGATGCAGATTGAACTGACGGGAGCGAACTATCGAACGCTCCGCATTGAAAATCAAGGCCTGTCGCAACCATCGACACATCAGACACTCAGGAATGACGCGCACTCGCGTCCGACCCAACCCGACCCCAGCCTATCGGCGGCAGCTCCTCGGCTCGACCGGTCGGCCCATGATGCTGAAAGCACGGATATGACGAAAAAATCATCCCACCCGCACCCGATCGATCGCCTCCTCGGTACCCCGTCAGAACGTCTTTCCGAAACCGGTCCCGAGTGGATCCGGCAGGCGTTGTCGACGCTGCAACAGGGTTTGGCCTCGATGCAGGCCCTGCAACAACAGACAGCCGAGACACACCAGAAATTTCTCGATACCCAGATCCAGGCCGGCCGCACACTGCAAGCCATGTTGGCACACACCCGCCGCTTGACGGAGGCGTCGTTGAACCAGACCGAGACACCCATACCCTCTGAAACGCCTGGGCAAAGGCTTCCAATTGCGCCGGACTCCCCAGTCCTTGAATCCCGTGAAAAACCGAACCACGGCTCAAGTGGGACGAGCGATCCGGTTCCTGCAACCGAGACGCCCTTCCAGAAAACACCATCCGGCACTGTGCCGGAGCGTTTCGCCCGGCAGGGCACCTCGCCTGAAACGATATCTGCCGCTGCATCTGCGGCATCGCGGACCGCTGCGGAAGTTCAGAACCTTTTGGTGGAAGTCGTCTCCGACCTTACGGGCTATCCGGTCGAGATGATTGAACCGGATAT
The DNA here is from genome assembly GCA_963787235.1 of uncultured delta proteobacterium. Taxonomy (GTDB): domain Bacteria; phylum Desulfobacterota; class Desulfobacteria; order Desulfobacterales; family SG8-13; genus JARFQH01. Next base: position 49,304 of record CAWBCG010000039.1, on the reverse strand, counting down.
GGACATCGAAGCCGATTTGGGCATCGACTCCATCAAGCGTGTCGAGATCCTATCGACCCTCGAAGAAAGAGTCCCTGACCTGCCCGTCATTCCACCAGCCGTCATGGGGAAAGTGAAAACCCTGGGGCAAGTGGCAGAACTCTTGACCAGGTCCAATGAGGACACCGAATCGGCCGAAGCGGTGTCCGAGAAAAAAGTGGAAGCGGTCATCGACGCGTCAGCACCGGAGACACCTGCCGGCGAACGGAACCCAAACGCCCTGCTGACCAGCCTGATTGACGTTGTCAGCGAACTGACGGGCTATCCAGTCGAGATGATCAAACCGGATATGGACATCGAGGCCGACATGGGCATCGACTCCATCAAACGCGTGGAAATCCTGTCGGCTATCGAGGAAAAGATGCCCGGTCTTCAAACCGTATCGCCGGGCGACATGGGCCGACTCAAAACGCTGGGGCAGATTGCCGACTATCTCGGCAGCTCGAGCGGTGTTTCAGCGACGGATGTAAAGCCGGCGAAGACGCCTGCGGAAGCGGCGTCTACAGCAGTACCGGAATCAGAGGTGGCGCCGGTACCGCTCCGACGGCGGGTCATCAGGGTGGTCGAAGCCCCTTGCGAGGATTGGAAAACGGTGACGATTCCGGACGGACGGAAGGTGTTCATTACCGACGACGGTGCCGGACTGGCGGCCGCATTGGCCGACGAACTGGGACGGCGCAATATCGAAACGGCCCTGATCCCTCTAACTGTATTAAGTGACAAGCCGGACTTGGCGCCGGCTGCCGGGTTGGTCTTGGTCGCCCCTGCACATTCACCGTCCACTTCCGGTGACCTGAAGAAAATGTTCCAACTGGCGAGCCTTTTTGGAGCCGAACTGATGGAATCGGCTGCTCGAAGCGGTGCCGTTTTTGCTTCGGTCACGAGAATGGACGGCGCCTTCGGTTTCCACGGACGGGGGATCGACCATCCCTTGCAGGGCGCGCTGGCCGGCCTGGTTAAAACCGCCGCTATCGAGTGGGACACCGTTCACTGCCGGGCCATCGATGTGGCTCCGGACTGGACGGAAACGACTGAAGCGGCTGCCATGGTGGCCGATGAACTGCTTCATCACAGGCAAGAAGACCCGGTTGAAATCGGACTGGACCAAAAACGACGCCGCACATTGGTGCTGGAAGATGCGCCGCTTCCGGCCGTCACGACGGCAGCCCGGGCTTTAGAAACCGGTGAAGTCGTGGTGGTATCGGGCGGCGCCAGAGGTGTGACGGCCGCCGTTGCCCTCGCTTTGGCGGCCGACACGCAATCGAAACTGATACTGTTGGGACGCTCACCGGCACCCGAACCGGAACCCTCCTGGTTGAAAGAGTTGACCGATGCGACCGACGTCAAGCGAGCGATTCTGGATCACGAGTTCAATGGCAACCCCACGCCGGTTCAACTGGAATCCGCCTTCCGCCGGCATATGGCCAATCGGGAGATCGCAGCGACCCTGGCGGTGATACGGCAAACCGGTTCTGAAGCTTATTATCATAGTGTCGATGTCCGGAGTGCCGATGCCGTTCTCAGTCTGATCGATTCGGTCAGGGCGACGCATGGGCCCGTCAGGGCGGTTATTCACGGGGCCGGAGTGCTCGAGGACCGCTTGATCGTGGACAAGAAGCCGGAACAATTTGAGCGTGTCTTCGAAACCAAGGTGAATGGACTCGAGAACTTGCTGGCTGCAACGGCTCAGGACCCATTGCGCCACCTGGTGCTGTTTTCCTCCGTGACGGCCCGGATGGGCAACCGCGGACAGGCCGATTATGCCATGGCCAATGAGGCCCTGAATAAAATCGCCCAGCAGTTTGCCGTTCGCCATCCGCACTGCCGGGTTAAGGCCCTCAACTGGGGTCCATGGGAAGGCGGTATGGTGTCGACCGGTCTTGGTCGAGAATTTCACCGCCGCGGAATTGAACTGATTTCAATCGCCAGCGGCACACGCCATCTGGTCGCCGAGATGTGCCATTCCGATGATCCGGCCGTCGAAGTGGTTGTCGGTGCCTCACTTACCGGTGTCGGAGTGCGCGAGGTATCTCGGGTGAGCACTACCGTTTCGGAATTCTCCACATCGGATGCCCCTGCTGACCTGTCTCTTACCTTCCAACGAGATCTCGACATCGGAAATCATCCGGTTCTTCGCTCGCATGTGATCGGCGGAAAAGCGGTCGTGCCCCTGGCGCTGATGACCGAATGGTTTGGCCATGGTGCCCTGCACGAAAATCCAGGCCTCTTGCTGCAAGGGTTGGATGATATCAGGGTCTTGAACGGCATCAAACTCGATCGGGGCAAAAAACATATCCGGCTTATGGCCGGGAAAGCCCGTCGAAAACAAGGCGCCTACGAGGTGCCGTTGGAGTTGCGTGACGGCGTCCACGGCAACGTGGAAGTGATCCATTCCAGGGCCAGAGCGATTCTGGTCGACGAACTGCCGCCGGCACCGCCATACCGCATTCCGGCAAAGCTCACCCGGCGGTCCTACGACAGGACCATTGCTGAAGTTTACGACCGGATTCTTTTTCATGGACCCGATATGCGCGGCCTCCGCGAGATCACCCATTTGTCCGCTGACGGTATGGTGGCCAATGTCGCACCGGCGCCGGCACCCTCCGTTTGGGTAAAGGAGCCACTTCGAAACAGATGGCTGTCGGACCCGTTGGCCCTGGACGCAGCATTTCAGATGGCGACGATTTGGTGTTTCGAGGAAAAAGGCGCAGTTTCCCTGCCGAGCTACTGTGCCGCCTACCGCCAGTATCGCACCCGGTTCCCGGCCGAGGGGGTTACGGCCGTGCTCGAGGTTACAGCGGCCGGCGATCATAAGATGCGGGGAACAATTACGTTTCTTGACGCCGATAGAGCCGTGGTGGCACAGATGATCGGCTGCGAAACCGTGATGGACCCCGCGCTGCAAAAAGCCTTCAGACCGGCTGCAGCTTAGGGCTCTAAAAGAGTCGCGAGCCAGCAAATGGATCGCTATGGCTCCGCCGTGCAAGGAATTATTTCTTGATTTTTTTTTTGCAATTGTTCTATCATAATTTTGATTAATTGGGCTGCCCAGACGACCTGCGGATGGGTCAACATCAACCCTGTTTGACAAAGGAGAATGAGTTTTGCCTGAAGGTACAGTGAAATGGTTCAACGATCGGAAAGGGTACGGCTTCATCCAAAAAGATGAAGGCGGAGATTTGTTCGTCCACCACTCGGCAATTTCCATGGAGGGCTTCAGAACGCTTGCTGAAGGTGAACGGGTCAGTTTTGAAATTGAAGATGGCGAGAGAGGTCCCGCAGCCAAGAACGTCGTCAAGCTCTAACCCGCTTCAATTAAAAAAACGACATCCGGGGTTAACTGCCGGATGTCGTTTTTTTTACACAAGAATGTAAACAAATACGATTTTGGGACTTTCGCCTCCCAATGAGGGTTAAAAACGGGGGGGCGAGGCGTTTGTTTCTAAACGTTTTTTCAGTTTGCCGAGATTTATGATTGTAAATCGAGAAGGTTGCAAACCGATGGGGATTTGGGGACGAGGGTCAAATTGATTCAGATCTTTAGGACTCGCCCTCAAACTTAGGCTGAACCGAGGTCGAATCCGCAGGTGAAGCGATCGGTGCCGTCTGCCCGGGAAGCGAGCGGATGTGCAGGTCCCGCTGGGGGAAGGCAATCTCGATGGCCAGTTCGCGGAAGCGCCGGTCGATGTCGCAGCGGATCTGGCTCGGCACCGTCCAGAAATCGTCAACGTGAACCCAGATACGCAGACGGAAGATCAGGGCGCTGTCGGCATGGTCGATGAAGAGCACGTCCGGCCGCGGGTATTTTAAAACCCCGCGCGTGTTTTGCGCAAGATCCAGCAGCGTTTTCTGCACCAGCTCGATATCCGACCCGTAAGCGACCCCGATATCGAGTTGGCGGCGCATCCGTTTGTCCTTGAAACTCCAGTTGGTCACCTGCTGACTGATGAATTCCGAATTGGGAATGATCACCGAGGCGTTGTCGAAGGTCTGCACAACGGTGGCACGCACATTTATTTTTTTGACTTCGGCCCACAGACCACCGACCTCGACATAATCCCCCACCTGGATGGGCCGTTCGAACAGAAGGATCAGGCCGCTGATAAAATTGTTGAAAATGTTCTGCAGCCCGAACCCGATCCCGATACTGAGCGCACCGAATATCACCGCCAGCGAAGTGGCATTGACGCCCAACGTACCAAGGGCCAGTATCAGGCCCAGCCCCCAGCCGAGATAGCTCGTAATCGTGAGAATCGAATCCTGTAGGCCGCGTTCAAGCGACTGCTTGTCCAGGATTTTTTCCTTTAACAGCTCCCGTCCGACGCGCACAGCCAATTGGGTTATAAAAATAATGGCAATCGCCAGCACAATACCCTTTATACTGAGATTCAAACTGCCGATCGAAATCATAAAGTCGAAAAAGTACCTCAATCGCGACCAAATAAAACCCGAGGGGTCCCAAACCCAAATCATGCCTGCCGTCAGACTGAACAACCAAACGACCCGGGCAATCTGGATCAGGGACCAGCGCCAATGAAGGGTACTGGTCACTGGATTTTCGGCATCCACCGCCGCCAGCTCGGCCCGATAGCCGCGATGCCATTCCTGCACGGCGTTCAGGCTGATCCATGCCCAGAACAGCAGCGCCACCGACTGGGTCCACGCTCTAAACCAATGACCCGCCAGCGTGCTATAGCCGACCAGGTCCAGCAATAGGGTTCCGCCAAATAAAAGGTAGGTCCAGCCTTCGACCAGAGAGATCCTTTTCGGACCGGGTGCGGATTGACCCTCGCGCACCCCCTCGCGCACAACCGGCGTCATCTGCCGCCAGAAAAAAACGGCCCAGGTCAGAAAACCAGCCGACACAATGGCCCTCGCAATCAATGCCAACAGGCTGTCTCGGCCCTCGATCCATAACAGCAAGAGGGCGACACTGCCGGCTGCGCGAAAAATCCGTAAAAAACGCTTGAGATGACGGGATACGAAAGACCGCAAATCGGTCGGTGGACCGCGAAATCCATGCTTGAGGTAATCCAGCCCCCAGCGGGTTACCAGCAGCAAAAGAAAAATATAAAACAAAAAGCGTCCCAGATCGATATCGAGGAGCGAAAACTGCGCAGAGCTGTAAAACCCGAAGAGCAGGGTCATGCCAAGAAGCGGAAGGGAGCGTCGCAGCAGGAACAGCCCCAGCCGGCGAAAGTACCACTGCGGCCCCGCGCACTTTTCTTCGATTCGCTTAAGGATGACCCGATAGCGGACCGGTAGCGCGAAAAGCACCACCAGCGCCGCCAAAAAAACAGACCATGGGCCAAATCCACCTATCTTGATCCGCTCCCAGAGGGCTTTCCAGGTCGCGGAACTGAAAAATGCCGTGACACGGCTTCCAAAAAAAATCAGCTCTTCCCGGAGAGCCTTGCCGCTCAAATCTCGGAAAGGGTCAACGCGGTCAAAAAACGATGCCTTTTTCAGGCTTTTCAGTTGGGCCGTCATTTTTTCGCCGATCGCCTTTTTGACATCCAGAGCGGACTTGATCCGGTCCAGCAGGTCTCCGTAGGATTTCAAATAGCGCTCGCCGAGCTGTTTCTTTTCCTTGAGAACCTGAAGCAGTTCTTGAGTGGCAGAGTCCAGTTGCTGCTTCTGGGCATCGGATAACGGGGACTGCCGAATATCGGCAATCTGATTCTGGGCCATTTCGATGCGGTCAGTGGTTTTTTGAAATAAAATCGATGCCGAATCCAACCGTTTCTGAAATGAATCGACCCGCTCGGCCAAGGCCCTGGATGCCAACCGGTTGTCTTTGATCGCATTTTCCAGATCTTCGATCCGCAGTTTGCTCATCAGCAGCAACTGACCATGGGCCGCATCCTGAGAATCGTAGGCTTTGATTTCGGTCTGGACCGCATCCTGCAAGGTCTCCAACTGCTGTTGCAGCATCTTCAGATCCGCGAGTTCGGCGCGTTGGCTGGCCAACGCACTGTCGAGTGATTTCGCCATCTGCTCCGGAGAGGCCAGGGCGTCGACACCCTTGCTCTCTTCTTCGGCGCCGGTCACTTGAGGCCAAGAGAGCATTATCAGCGCGATTAGCGCCACGTGAGCGAAGCGCCACGGCGCGGTTCGTGCAATAGAGAACATTGATAAACGGAAGAATTTCAGAATCCTTATAATCATGGTCATGCCCGGCAGGATTAACTGAGCTCGACGGATGGATCTTCCAGGCTCAGTGCTTCGATATGATGGCCGTGGTTGATTTCGTACAAGTAAAACCCGTGTCTGCCTTGGCTTAATCAAACGAAACTATTTTTTCTTAGCTTCTTGTTTCACCCTGATCAGACCAGGTGAGTTGTGCAGATACATGAGTGGAGATGTGCAGCCGTCCGCGATAAAAATGGATTCAAGGTCGTCGAAGAGGACCGGGCGGTCTGGCCACGTAAACCTTTTTTTGTGTTCGCGATACGCTTCCCATTGCCGACGCAGGGCGGGCCGATCCCGAAACACCTCATTTTCTGCCCGATCACACAAAAACATGGCGCACACGATCGGTTTGAGACGCCACAAACAGCCGTTACGTCCGAGATAGACGCACTTCAAGCCGTTATCATCTTGTCGCAGCGTTTCTGATAGGCGATCGATTTCCTGTGGCGTGGACACCAACACGTTGATCACCACGTCGGCGAAAAACGTCACGATGCCTTCACGACTGCAGCAGGCACTCAACCGGCTCTGGTAGCAGGCCTTACTACATACAGATCCGAAGTGAGTCTGCAGAAAATCATCGACCGACTGCCGGAATCGGAGGTAGTCATCGAGGGAGCCTACCAAATCGGCTTTTTCAGCTTCGCCGAGCCCGGCCACGTATCGCTGGACCATGTCCAAGGCGTCGGATTGTTCTTGGTTATAGGAACTCATTGCCCGGGAGGTACTTTTAGGGTTTGAAACGCACCTTTTTGCAGCATGCCGAACCGGGCCTCTTTTTCTTGACTGAGGCGCGCGGCATCAGCCGATGTCTTGAGCACACGCGGCGTCAGAAAAACCAGCAGGTTGGTTTTCTGACGCGACTGAGTTTGTTCCTTGAAGAGCCAGCCCAAAAGCGGAATATCCCCCAGCAGCGGCACTTTGTTTTCCGAACGCGCGGGACTGTTTTCGATCAGTCCGCCGATCACAACCGTTCCGCTGTCTTTGACGAGCACACTGGTATCGATGGTCCGAACGAGAGTGGTCGGTTTGAAGTCCGTGGTCGACTCCAGCAAGCGACACCTCCAGCCCGATGTTAAGACGCACCGTCTCGTTATCGCTGATCTGTGGCGTCACCTTTAAAGTCGTTCCGACGTCGCGGTACTCAAACGAAAGGTAGGTCTGATCGAACGAGGAGGACGTGCGGGTTTGAAAAGGGATATTCTTGCCGACGTTGATCTTGGCTTCCTCCTGGTCGGTTATAAGGATCTGCGGGGTGGAAATGACGTTGACATCCCTTTCTTCTTTGACGGCTTGGACCAGCGCCGTCAAATTGTTGAATTGAACCCCGGCAATGTCGATGGCCTCCGTGAAGACCCCGACGGCGAAACCGTTAGGAAAAGTGCCGTTCACAAACCCCGGCAGGGCGGAATCCTGGGGCGCTTGAACAAAACCGCCACCGAGCGCAGCGGCCTTGCCGCCGATCTGGGTTTCGCCGACCGCCGTCCATTCGACGCCAATGCGAAGATCGTCTTGAGCGTTTACCTCCATGATCAGAACTTCGACATGCACCATTGCGCGTGGACCATCGAGCCGAGCGATAACGTCTTCCAGCGTTTGGAGTTCTTCTTCGCTCTCGGCAGACAGGATCAAACTGTTGGTAGCGGCATCGGCGTAAACCCCGGTTGAGGCCGTAAGAATCGGACGGGCGCCCTTGACGACCGGTTGAGCGGCGCTGCCTTTGGCGGGCAGGTCCTGCAGGACCTTGGCCAGTTCTTCGGCCTTGGCGTTTTTGAGGTAGTAAACCCGGAGTTTGCCTTTTTCGCGCAGGACTTGCCCGTCCAGAAGGTAAATGAGGTCTTTGATTCGGGCAATCTCGGCCTTGGGGGCGATGACAACGAGACTGTTGGTTCTCTCGTCGGCGACAAAAGTGGCGGTGGCCGTCTTAGTCGGTCGGCCCCTTTTCGATGGCGCCAGCGCCGGAAACAGGGTGGTCAGCAATTCGGCCAGCTTGCCGCCATTCGCATACTCCAGCGGAAAAACCGTCAGCTCGCGTCTATTATCGGCAGTATCGACTTCGCGTATTATTTTCATCAGCCGTCGGATGGCGGCGGCGGAATCGGTGACGATCAGCTGATTGGCGTCTGCTATGGCGCCGATGACGGCATTTCGAGAGACCAGCGGGGTCAAGAGACGTTTCAATTCATCGGCATCGGCATAGGTCAGCGGGATAATCCGGGTCACCAACTCGTCACCCGATGTCTTTTGCGCCGGCACCGGTCCGGTGTCGATGTTCATGGTTCGGGCTTCGGCCAAGGGCACGATCTTGACCACCTGACCGGCTGCAACCGCACTGAAACCGTGGATCTGCAGAACCGATTCAAAGACCCGGTACATGTCCGAGACCGGAATTCGGCGCGGTGCAATCACCGTCACATTTCCTCGAACCCTCCGGTCGACAATAAAATTTTTACCGGTCAACTCGCTGACGAATTGGATAAAAACAGTGATGTCTACATCGTTTAAGTCAAGTGTGACCAGCCTCTCCGGTTCAGTTGCACCAGGGCCCTCTCCGGCCGTGGACACCGGTGGAACCGCTGTCGGCGTCAATAGCAGACAGAGCAGCAAAAATGGCGTCGACCATTTCATGGCGTTGAGAATGGATTTATTTGATGGTGTATTCTATAGTTCGTGGTCGGCCGCCGCGTTTGATGTCCACGGTAACGTTTTCGGCTGACTTCAACCCTTCGTAGAAACCCAGTGCATCGTCTACGGTAGAGATGGCGCGTCCGTTGACGCCGGTAATGATATCCCCGTTTCGCAGCCCCATGCGCATAAAGATGGAATTGGGTCGAATCCGGGAAAACATCATTCCGTCCGGTTGGCCTTGGGTGAAATGGGGCCGGATATTGACCTGGTTCATCAGCTGCGCGACATCCTGAACCGCACTGTCGATCTGATTGCGCCGCAACGTGATTTTTTGCGTCCGAACCGGTGGTTGGCCCACGCTCCGCCCCGGAACGGGACGGCCGGCAAGGGCTCTTCCTGCGGTCGAACCGGGTCCGGCGGCCTTTTCGATCTCCAGAACTTCATCTTTGCCTTCAACGTGCAGGATGATCTTTTCTCTCAGAATCATTTTGACCGTGGCTTCTTGGATCGTGTCTCCGATCCGAAAGAGATTTTGCTCCCTTTTCCCGGCTTCTTCAATGACGGCATAGGCTTCTTCGGGCGGTCCCGTTACAGTTCCCCACAGCTTGAGCTTAAGGCGCGTCTGTTCCAGTTCATCGATGTCGACACTCTTGGAGGCCACCTCAACCGTCGCCTTGGTATCAAAAAGGTTGCGCTCGACGATCGGGTTGTAATAGGCCAATGGGCGCTGGTTTTCCATTTCCGGCTGTGTGGGCGCCGCTTGTGACGCAACGCTTTGGGGCACTTGAAACAAATTGGCGGATGTCACCATGAAAAAGGTGTTGACGCCAAAATAAACGATCGCCCCAATAAGTATCAGGTTCAGCAGTGTAAAAAGATGTTTGTACATGTCATTGACCGATTTGAGTGTGTAAGGCGGTACGAACGACCTCTTAGCGTTTCAACTGAATATTTTTGAACTTTGCGCCCCGGTGAATGGCACCTATCTTGTGGCCAGCTGCAGGTCACCAAGTGGACCGCTGATCCGGACTGGAATCCCCCCTCCGGCCTTTAGCCCGGCCAGAATGGAGCCGGACACCTGAAACCCGGAATTTTCGAGAAACTGCTTCTGCGGCATGACGGTCCCTTTCAAATTGACAATGCTGCGCATGAGATCCGCGTTCAAGGAGGCCGATCCCGAAAGACTGCCTTCGATCTGGTCGCCGGTCAGCGCCACGCGCGTAATTTCCAGGCGTTGATTCCGAAGAACAGCGTCGGCATGGACTTTGTCGAAACGAACTTGGTCAAAAGTGAATAAAGGGGCCTCCATCGTGACGGCCATGTTATTGATATCCAGAGTAATGTTCAAGACCTCCGGTTTGCCGCCGGTGGCGACGTATGCAAACTTACCGTCCAGGATGCCCTCGATATGATTGGCGGACAGCCGCTTTAAAAGCGGGATACCGCTCAATCTCAGACCGGCGACCACGGCATCAATCGTCACCTGCCCGCTGCCGTCGATTTCAGCCGTTCCGGTGACGTCTCCTTCGTAGGTCTTCATCCTGAAGGAATACAGTTTCCTGTCGCTGAATAGTGTCCTCAGATGCGGTAAGATCGCCAAATCGTCGGCAAACAGAAGGGGGGCGTTATCATGATCCACTTGAACCCGCTGCAGTCGTACGCCGGGAGGCAACATCAAGCCGGCTTTTGCGACGGTTACCCGCAACGCAGGGTTGATCCGACCAATCTGCATGACGATAAAGGTCTTTAACCGTTCGGTCGGAAACAGGTAATAAACAAAAAAAGTCGCTAATGCAACCGCGTAAATACTGTACAGAAACCACTTTTTTTTATCCATGGCAGGCAAAAGGTCGCACGGATTCAAACGGGTTGGGGGTCAGGGCGGCGGATTGGAAGACCAAGTATCCCTCTCTTTGGGTCTTTTACCGTCACCATAACCCATTTTGTCCTTTAAATGTATTAATTTATCATTCCCGGCTATTTTAGGCAAGCCGGATCCGACCGGGCGGCGCTTATTTACGTCTTCCGCCGCTTCGATCCGGCACCACCGATCCGGGTTCTGCCGCAATGTCCGGAAGACGGGTACGCGTCGGTGGGCCACTGCATATCTTTATTTTTGAATGTTGACCGTCAGCCTGTTTTATGTTTATTTAGAGTGTTTATGAATGTGTCGATATTAAATCCCGTGACAGGATGGCCCAGAAACTCACGGCACCTGCGCGCAGCGTTTGAGCGGTGCGGGTCGTTTGATTATTCTCCGGATCCTCCCACCGCAGGCGTTTTTCACGGCGACAACCTCCGCCCGCCCCCCTATAATTTCGCCTCGTCAATCGACGGCCGACAGTCGCCGTAACATCAGGATGATGAAACGATCCCCGATCGCCGTGGTTGGAATGGCCGGAATTTTTCCCGGCGCCCCCGACCTGCCGACATACTGGCGCAACATCGTCGCCAAATTCGACGCCAACCGCGAGGTTCCTCCGAACCGTTGGGTCGCTGATGCCGAACGCATGGTCAGCCGGACTCCGACCCCGGACAAAGCCTTTCACCGGCGCGGCTGTTTCGTCGATCCCGTCTCTTGTGACCCGTCGTCAATTTGATCTTCCGTCGCATCTGTTGAAAGACCTCGATCCGATGATCAACATGGTCTTGTCCGTCGGCCGAAAGGCGGTATCAGCCCCGACGCCGATCAAATTCAACCACAAGCGGACCGGTGTCGTCCTGGCGGCGATCGCCCTTCCGACCGATGCTGCCTCGGCCCTCAGTCGCGATCTCATAAGAAGCCTGATCGAGCAGCAACTCTTCGGCTCCGCCACCTACCGCCCGCCATCCGAAACCCAGAAGTTGGCTTCACGGGTAACGGCCCTGCCGGCAACGATGTTGGCTCGGGATCTGGGACTCGGCGGCGGTGCCTTCACGCTCGATGCGGCTTGCGCCTCGTCGCTTTATTCTGTCAAACTGGCCTGCGATGAACTCGCGGCGCGAAGGGCCGACGCCATGCTGGCCGGCGGCGTCTCGCGACCCGACTGTCTCTACACCCAGGTCGGTTTCAGTCAACTGCGGGCCCTGTCGGCTTCTGGGCGCTGCGCCCCCTTCGACCGCAGTGCCGACGGTTTGGTGGTCGGAGAAGGCGCCGGAATTCTCGTTCTCAAGCGGCTCGAGGATGCCCTCGCAGACAATGACCGGATATACGGTTTGATTTGCGGTATCGGCCTGTCGAACGACATGCGCGGCAATCTTTTGGCCCCCGACAGCGAAGGTCAATTGCGCGCCATGCGAAACGCGTATGCCTCGGTCGGATGGTCGCCGGAAACGGTGGATTTGATCGAGTGCCACGGGGCGGGAACTCCGGTGGGTGACGCCACCGAACTCCGGAGTCTAAGGACCCTCTGGGAGCCTTTCGACGGACCCGCAGGCCGCTGCGCCATTGGTTCGGTCAAGTCGATGATCGGGCACCTGCTGACCGCAGCCGGAGTGGCCGGCCTGATAAAGACCCTGATGGCCCTTGACGAAAAAATCTTGCCGCCGTCGCTCAATTTCGAACGGCCGCCGGATGACAGTCCCTTGATTGCCAGTCCTTTCCGGGTACAGACGTCGGCCGAGCCCTGGCCTGACCGCAGCAACGGAAGTCCACGCCGCGCCGCTGTCAGCGCCTTCGGTTTCGGCGGCATCAACGGTCATGTGCTGCTGGAAGAGTGGTCGCCGCGTCGACCGGCCGCTGTCCGCAGCCGGCTCCAAACGGCGACCGGTCCCGATGGTGGCCGGCGCGCGTCCTCTGCCACCGGCCCCGAAACGACAGGGCCGGTGGCCGTGGTCGGCATGTCGGTCGCTTTCGGCCCGATCACATCCCTGCGTGAATTTCAGGAAACCGTTTTCAACGGCCGCAGCATCGTTGCCGACCGTCCCCCGGATCGCTGGAAGGGCTGCGACGGCATGCTCGAGCACAATGGTGTGTGGCTTCCCCCCAAGGGCGGTTTCATGCGGCGCCTGCCGATCGGCATATCCGATTTTCGCATCCCGCCCAACGAGATTCCCGACATTCTGCCCCAACACCTGCTGATGTTGAAGGTGGCGGCCGCGGCCATGACCGATGCCGGTATAACGGCAACATCAGAACGCCCGCGGATGGGCGTCGTCATCGGTCTCGATTTTGACTATGAAGCCACCAATTTTCACCCCCGCTGGTCGCTGTTCGAACAGGTGCGGCGCTGGCGGAGACTGAATTTTCCGGATCTCGATGACAAAACGGTTGAGTCCTGGTGCACTGCCCTCCAGGAAATTACGGCACCTCCCTTGACCGCGTCCCGCACCCTGGGCGCCCTATGTGGAATCGTCGCCAGCCGCGTGGCACGGGAATTTCGCTGCGGCGGACCGAGTTTCAGCGTTTCGGCAGAGGCCGCCAGCGGCAATCGGGCCCTCGACATCGGTGTTCGCTTTCTGCAGCAGCAAGAGGCCGATGCCGTTCTGGTAGGTGCCGTCGACCTGGCCGCCGACATCCGCCAGATTCTTGCCGGCAGCAATGCCGGTGAATTTTCCAAAAACGGTGTCATCCGTCCTTTCGACCGCGGTGCGGACGGGACCCTGCCGGGGGAAGGTGCAGCGGCAGTGATCCTCAAAAGGCTCGACCAGGCCGTCGCCGATAAAGATCGGATCTACGCCGTTGTCACCGGCATCGGCCATGCCGGCGGCCGTTCCGGGGATGCTATCGAAACCGAAACCTACGCGCAAGCTCTGAGACAGGCCCTTCAAGACGCCGATCTTTCCACTCCTCAGATCGGCTTCGTTGAAACCCTCGGCTGCGGCATTCCGAACCGGGACCGTTCGGAAGTCAAGGCGCTGCAGGCCGTGTTTTCAGATCGCACCACCCCCTGTGCTCTCGGCACCACCATTTCCAACCTCGGTCACACCGGTGCGGCCGCCGGCCTGGCATCGATTGTCAAAACGGCCCTGTGTCTCTACCAACAGGTCATTCCACCACTGACTCATTATCGCGAACCCGCGGAAGGCATCCGGCAGAATGGCATTTTCCACTTTCCGAGAGCTCCGCAACACTGGCTCCGCGACCGCTGTGCCGGACCGCGAAGGGCATGCGCCGGACTTGCATCCGGCGGCGGTAACAGTTGTGCCGTTGTCCTGGAAGAAGCACCGCCCCGCCCGGTCACCTCGGACCCCGCTGTTTCGAGTGCAAGGCGGTTTCCCCTGGGACCTGCGCCGAGCAGTCTGTTTGTTATCGAGGGGCACGATCAGCAATCGCTCATGCAGGCACTCGAGCGGCTCAGGCGCCACGCCGCTCTTTATGGGGGCCGGCACGAGTCGCTCGACACCGTTGCCCGCAGCTGGTACAACCGCCATCCGCCTGACCGGTCAAAAACACTGGCCGTGGCTGTGCTGGCGGAAAACCTTTCCTCCCTGACGCACTGGACGGCCGAGGCATGCGAGGCCGTGACAACCGGCACCGCGCACCGCTTCGGCGCCGACGAAGGTCTGTGTTACACTCCGGCCCCTGCCGGCAGCGGCGAACTCGCGTTTGTTTACCCGGGATACGGCAGCCATTACATGGGCATGGGACGCGAGGTCGGACTCCACTGGCCGGAGATTCTGCGCCAAATGGACGCCGAGACCGAGCGCCTTAAATCCCAGTGTCGTCCCGAGGTTTTCATGCCCCAGCGGATCTCATGGGAACCGGGGTGGGAAGACGATGCCGGTGGTCGGATTGATGCCGACCCGCTCAATCCCATTTTGGGACAGGTGGTCTTCGGCGGTATGATGACCGAACTAATGCACCGTTTCAACGTAACCTCGCAGGCCGTTATCGGTTACAGCCTCGGAGAGTCGACCGCCCTCTTTGCCATGAAAGCTTGGCCGGATCGCGACCAGATGCTCGATCGCATGCTGCGCAGCGAACTGTTTAAAACCGAACTGGCTGGTCCATGTCTGGCCCTTCGCAGGGCCTGGGGACTGAGACCGGAAGATATCTTCCAATGGCGGGTGTCCGTCTTGAACCGCCCGGCCGAAACGGTTGAAACGGCCCTGTTGGATTTTCCGCAGGTCCGTCTGCTGATCGTGAATACGCCGGAAGAGTGCGTCGTGGGCGGCAGCCGGGAGCAAGTAAACGCCCTCATCGGGCAACTCGGCTGTCAGGCCGTCGATTTGAAAAACAGCCTCGCGGTCCATTGCGATGCCATGGCACCGGTAGCCGAGGCGTACAAGTCCCTGCATGACTTTCCGACCACACCGGTCCCGGGTGTCCGCTTCTACAGCTGTGCCGCCGGTCGGGCTTACGTGCCGACCAGGGAAAGCACCGCCGGTGCCATCCTCGACCAGGCCCTCAATGGTTTCGACTTTCCTCAAACCGTCGAACAGGCTTACCGCGATGGAGTGCGTGTGTTTCTGGAACTGGGTCCCGGCGCAACCTGCAGCCGGATGATCGGCCGTATTTTGGACGGCCGCCCCCACCTGGCCGTGTCGGTTGACACGCGTGGCACAGATGGGGTCGTCGGTGTGCTGAAATGTCTGGGGACACTGATCGTCAACAGAGTGCCGGTCGACCTGAAATACCTTTTTCCGCCCGCAGTCCAACCATTGACGCTCGCATCGGGCGCCAAACCGACCGCGACTCAGATCATCCAGATTCCAGTCGGCGGTTGCATGCCAACATTTATCGGCCCTCCAATTGACGATGCCGTCCGGACCGCACCGCCCGCTTTTGAAGACAACCCGACGCCGGTGACGGTCGACGTGCCGCCGCACATGACGGTTTCGGCAGCACGTACACCGGCTCCCGTCCGTCATCCGAAACCCCGCACGCCGGAAGATTTCGATTCGACGGCGAAATGGCCGGTATCCGCCGTTGATGAGCCGGTTCACCCGCTTCGAGGGAGACCAGTTTTAGCGAAACCCTCAGCCCCTCAAAGTCACTTGATCGAAGCCTTCAACGTCAACGCGGCCGCCACCGCTGCGGCCCACAACCGGTTCCTCGATTTTTCAAACGAACTCAGCCAGGCCTACGAAGAAAACGCAGCCTCTCAGATCCGGTTGATGGAAGCCCTGGTCCGCGGCGACACCAACAGACGCAGGTCCCGGCCGGACCCGCCCGCCGGCACCCGCTCCGATGCGATTGCTTATACCCGTGACCAGTGTCTGGAATTCGCCACCGGCAGAGTCGCGAACGTCCTGGGCCCCGATTTTGCCGCGGTCGACACCTACCCTACCCGGGTCCGGCTGCCGGACGAACCATTGATGCTGGTGGATCGCATCGTTTCCATTGAAGGGCAACCGGGCAGCCTCACCGCGGGACATTTGGTCACCGAACACGATGTGCGGCCAAACGCGTGGTACCTCGACGGCAACCGGGCCCCGGTGTGCATTGCCGTTGAAGCCGGGCAGGCCGATCTTTTCCTGTGCGCCTATTTGGGCATCGACCTGGCTGTAAAGGGCCGGCGGGTCTACCGGTTGCTCGATGCCGGCGTGATTTTTCATCGTGACCTGCCGCTTCCCGGTGAAACCATCCGTTATCGGATCGAAATCGAAAAATTTATTCGCCAGGGAAAGACCTGGCTGTTCTTCTTCGGCTTTGAGGGCACGATCGATGATCAGCCGCTGATCAGCATGACCGGCGGCTGTGCCGGCTTCTTCACCCCGGAGGAAATCGAAAATTCGGGCGGTATCGTCCGCACGGCCGAAGACCGAACGCCGCAAAACGGGCGGCTGGACCCCCGATGGACCGAACTCGTCCCGCAAGTGCCGGCGCGTTTCGACGCTGAAGCGCTCGAAGCCCTGCGGGCCGGCGATCTTGGCGCCGGTTTCGGACCGGATTTCGAAGGCGTGTCCCTGACGCCTTCCCTGAGGCTGCCGGGGGGCCGGATGAAATTGATCGACCGGGTTCAACAACTCGAGCCCCGCGGCGGCCGCTTCGGTCTCGGATCGATTCGGGCCGAAGCCGACATCCATCCCGATGACTGGTTTCTGACCTGCCATTTCGTGGATGACATGACCATGCCGGGCACTCTGATGTACGAGTGCTGTGCGCACGCGCTGCGGGTGTTTCTCCAGCGCCTGGGCTGGGTGACGGACCGGCCCGGCGTGCACTATGCACCGGTGGCGGGAATCAAAAGCGTCCTGCGGTGCCGGGGACCGGTGACGCCGCAAACCCGGCGGGTGATTTACGAAGTGGACATAAAAGAGCTCGGCTACGGCCCCGAGCCGTATGCTGTCGCCGACGCCCATATGGTCGCTGACGGACGCACCATCGTGCGGTTTGCGGACCTGTCGCTGCGCATGGCGGGCCTGAACCGTGAATCGGTTGAAGCGCACTGGAGCAAAAAACGGCGCAAGGCAGCCGTGCCCAAGAATCACCTGTCGCCACCGGTGGTGTTCGACCGCCGGCAATTGTTGACCTTTGCCACCGGCAACCCTTCCGAAGCCTTCGGTGAGCCATACAAGGAATTCGACGCCAACCGTTTTCTGGCCCGGCTGCCCGCACCGCCTTACGCATTTATCGATCGGGTCGTCAAAGCCGAGCCGCAGGCCTGGGAGCTCAAACCCGGCGGCTGGGTGGAAGCCGAAGTCGACATCGATCCCGCGGCCTGGTACTTCAGGGCCAACCGCTCCGACCGCATGCCGTATTGCGTGCTGCTCGAAATTGCGCTGCAGACCTGCGGCTGGCTGGCCGCTTACGCTGGTTCCGCGCTTCACAGCCGCAAAGACCTGCACTTCAGAAATCTGGACGGACAGGCCGTTTTGCACCAGGATGTTCTTTGCGTGCCGCAGACCCTGAAGGTCCGCTGCCGGATGACAAAGGTATCGGTTTCCGGCGACATCATCATCGAGGCATTTGAATTCAAGGTTCTGCGGCGAATGGACCTGGTTTACGAGGGTACCACCGTCTTTGGTTTTTTCACGGCCGAGGCCCTGGCCGACCAGAAAGGCATCCAGAGATTCGATGCGGCAACAGTCGTGACCGCGACGGAAGAACAAACGCTGTTTGAGCCGATAACACTCAGCGACGAAGCCCCGTTGACGCCCGAAGACCCTCACTTCTCCACCGTGACGGATCTGGCCTTACCGGCGAAGGCCCTACGGATGATAGACCGCATCGAGGCCTGTCAACCCCACGGCGGGGCCCGCAAACTCGGCTGGCTGCTTGCCTCCAAACGCATCGATCCGCAGGAGTGGTTCTTCAAGGCCCACTTTCATCAGGACCCGGTCTGCCCCGGATCCCTGGGCATCGAGTCACTGCTGCAGCTCTTGAAATATGACGCCATCCGCCGCTGGGGACACCTGGTCGCCGGCCACCGCTTCGAGCATTCACTTCGAGAACCTCACATCTGGCAATACCGCGGGCAGATCGTGCCCCGCAACCAGCAGGTGGAAGTGGAAGCGGAAATAACAACGGTCATCGACGAACCGACGCCCGAACTCAAAGCCGACGGTGTGCTAAAAGTCGACGGCCTCGTCATCTACCAAATGAAAAACTTCGGCTTAAGAATCACCAAAATGTAATTTATATTATAAAACAATACATTATATTTCAGTATATTAAATTATTATAATTAACTATTAACTTTAATATTTTTTCTCACGGATATTTTTTCCGTGAGAAAAAATATCCGTGAGAAAAAATATATGCGTTTTAACCGCGTCAGCATCGATGCCTTCGGTTACGAATTACCCCTCAACGTGGTCTCCTCCGAGGACCTCGAGGACCGTCTGGCGCCGCTTTACCGGGCCCTGCGCTTTCCTAAAGGACAACTGGAAACGCTGACCGGCATCCGCGAACGCCGACTCTGGGATCACGGCTTCAAAATGGCCGAAGGAGCCGTTCGGGCCGGCCGCAAGGCACTCGCCGGTTCCAGTGTCGGTCCCGAAGAGATCGGCATGCTGATCTACGCCGGCGTCTGCCGTGACAACATCGAGCCGGCCACCGCCTGCGCGGTTTCCCACGGGTTGAACCTCCCGCCGCAGGCCCAGGTCTTCGACGTGTCGAATGCCTGCCTCGGTGTATTGAACGGCATGGTTCAAATCGCCAACGCGATCGAGCTGGGTCAGATCCGGGCAGGACTCGTCGCGGCGTGCGAAACCTCGCGGGAGATTATCGACATCACCGTCGATCAACTGAACGCTTCGTGTGACATGACCTTTTTCAAGAAGAACGTCGCCACCTTGACCGGCGGCTCGGGCGCCGTCGCGGTGCTTCTGACCGAGGCCTCTCTTTCCCGTAGCGGGCACCGGTTGGTCGGCGGCACCGTCCGGCACGCCAACGAACACCACAAACTGTGTCTATGGGGGGCGAAAGCCGACATGACGCCCGACGGCCGACATTTTATCGAAACCGATTCCATGGGAATCCTCAGCAACGGTGTTCGGCTGGGAAACGACACCTTCAAGGCCTTCAAGCGGGAACTCGGTTGGCCGACGGATCAACCCGATCGGATCATTTGCCACCAGGTGGGCCGGACCCATCAAAAAAACATTTTAGCGGCCATCGGTGTTCCTACGGAAAAAGACTTCACCACCTACCGCTATCTCGGCAATATCGGCTCGGTGTCACTGCCGATAACGGCCGCCATCGCGGACGACAGAGGCGTGATCCAAAGGGGCGAGCGGGTCGGGTTTTTAGGGATAGGCAGCGGCTTGAACTGCCTGATGCTGGGCATCGAATGGTGAGTCCGATGAAACCGCACACAAACAAACCCATCGATTGTTCGACTTGGCAGCACCTTTATCCGTTCACCTCCCGTTTCATCGAGCGCGGAGGGCTCAAATACCACTACCTGGACGAAGGTTGCGGTGAACCGGTGCTCATGGTTCACGGCAACCCGACCTGGTCGTTCTATTTTCGCCATCTGATCAAAGCGCTCTCGATCAACTATCGCGTCATCGCGCCGGATCACATCGGATGCGGCCTATCGGACAAGCCCGGCCTCGACCGCTACGACTATCGGTTAAAAAGCCGTATCGATGATCTGGCGGATCTCATCACCCGACTCGACCTTAAAGAAAAATTGACGCTGGTGCTCCACGACTGGGGCGGTGCGATCGGTCTGGCGACGGCCTTGAGACGGCCCGATCAGATCGGCCGTCTGGTCATTTTCAACACCGCCGCCTTTCCGCCGCCGAACGGTAAAAAATTGCCATGGCGGCTGCGGGTTATCCGCAACACCCGGAACCTCGCCCAACCGGCCGTTCTGGGTGCCAACCTTTTCGTGCGCGCGGCGCTGCTCATGGCGTCCCGCCGCCGATTGCCCCGCGACGTACGCGCTGGACTGGCCGCACCCTACAACTGCTGGCACAACCGTCTGGCCACCCTGATGTTCGTGCGCGATATTCCCATCGAAAGGGCCGATCCGAGCTACGAGCTGGTTCATTTCTTGGACGAAAACCTTCACCGGCTCAGCGGTTTGCCGATGTTGATCTGCTGGGGAGAGCATGATTTTGTCTTCGACACAGACTACCTGCATGAATGGCGCCGGCGTTTTCCCGAAGCCGAAGTCCACACGCTGTTCGATGCCGGCCACTACCTTTTGGAAGACGCACCGGACCGGATTCTTGCGCTGGTGAATCGTTTCTTGCAAAGACATCCGCTCTGAATTAAGAAAAGTGTTTCTATCTTATGGATTTTGATCAACCATATGGCGGCTCCGACGATTTGGAGATGACCGGCAGCGGACGGAAGGTGGAAAGACCGATAAACGGTCCAAAGCCGAAGCCGCCCGTCTGGACGCCGGCGGACGCTTCACTACCGATCGATACTGCGGCGACCGACCATATTTTCAATGTCGCCTCTCTCCTGAAACGCATGGCCCGCGTTCAGCCCCACAAAAAAGCGGTCATCTGCCCTTTTGGCCGTGATCGCTGCGGGCGTGTGGCTTATACCCACCTGACCTTCCAGCAGCTCGACCAGGAATCGGACGACCTGGCCTGGGGCCTCGAGAGTGCGGGAATTACCCGCGGGACACGCACGATCTTGATGGTCAAACCCAGTCTCGATTTTTTTACCCTGACCTTTGCCCTCTTCAAGGCCGGCGCCGTGCCGGTGGTTGTCGATCCGGGCATGGGAATCAGGCGCATGGTCGAGTGCTTCAAGCAGTCAAGCCCCTCGGCCTTTATCGGTGTTCCCGCGGCGCAGGTCCTGAGGATTTTGTTTCCGCGGTTCTTCAGTTCCATCAAAACCTGGATCACCGTCGGTCGCAGCTGGCTTCCGGGCCGGCACAGCCTGAAGGACCTGGGACGCGTTCGCCGCTCTCCATTTCCTGCCGCCCAGACATCCCGTGATGAAACCGCGGCCATCCTGTTCACAACCGGCAGCACCGGTCCGGCCAAGGGGGCGCTTTACACTCACGGCATCTTCGCCGCCCAAATCGCGGCCATCAAATCCCATTTTCTCATTTCAACCGGCGAAATCGATCTGGCGACCTTTCCACTTTTTGCCCTTTTCGATCCGGCCTTGGGAATGACGTCCGTCATACCAGACATGGACCCGACCCGTCCGGCGCATGTGGACCCCGTGAAGATCATCGCGGCCGTCAAAGACCACGGCGTCACCAACATGTTCGCCTCACCGGCCTTACTGCATCGTGTGGGGCGCTACGGCCGGGAAAACAATGTCAAACTGCCATCACTGAAACGGGTGATTTCGGCCGGTGCTCCGATCATGCCGGCCAATATCGAACAGTTTGCCGGTCTGCTGGACGAAGAGGCCGATATTCACACCGGCTACGGTGCTACCGAGGCGATGCCGGTGACTGCCATCGAGGGACGCGAGATTCTCAGCGAAACCCGTTTTCAGAGTGAAAAAGGACGTGGAATCTGCGTCGGCCGCCCCCTGAGCGGCGTCGCGGTGCGCATCATCGCCATCGATGACGGTCCCATTGACGCCTGGTCAAATGTCGTGAAGGCCGGAAATGGCGCGGTCGGTGAAATTACCGTCAAGGGCAGCCAGGTCACCCGGCACTATTTCGAAAACCCCGCGGCCGATGCCCTGGCCAAAATCAGGGACGAAGGCGGTGTCTGGCACCGCATGGGCGATCTTGGCCGTATGGACGAACACGGCCGCATCTGGTTCTACGGTCGCAAGAGTCACCGGGTGGTCACCGCCGGCGGAACGCTTTTTACCATTCCCTGTGAGGCGATCTTTAACAACCACCCGCTGGTATACCGCAGCGCTCTGGTCGGCGTCGGCACCGCCCCGAACCAAAAGCCGGTCATCTGCATCGAACTCGAACCAGGCCTGGGCGGCGGCAACAGGATGAAGTTGACCCGGGAGCTATTGGAACTGGCAAGCAGCAGCGAGTTGACGCAAGCGATCGACACGGTGCTCTTCCCGGAAGAATTTCCGGTTGATATTCGCCACAACGCCAAAATTTTTCGAGAGAAGCTGGCCCTATGGGCCGCTAAAAAAATCGCCGGTAAGAATCCGTGAACCAACCGAGCTTTTTAAAAAATAAGCGTATCCTCGTTACCGGCGGCGGCGGCTTTCTCGGATGGGCCGTCGTTCGAAAGCTACTGGAAAAAGGAGCGTTGGTTCGCAGTTTTTCGCGCCGCTCATATCCGTTGCTCGCGGCAGCCGATGTAGATCAGGTGCAGGGCGACATCGGCGACCCGGAGGCCGTTGCCGCTGCCTGCCGAGGCGTTGACACGGTGTTTCACGTTGCGGCCAAAGCCGGTGTCTGGGGGCCTGCTTCAGAATTTCACCACACCAACGTGGTTGGGACCCGCAACGTCATTGCCGCGTGCGCGGCAGGATCTGTCGACGCTCTCGTTTACACCTCCTCGCCCAGCGTCGTCTTCGACGGTAAGGATATGGAAGGCGTCGACGAATCGGTGCCGTATCCGGATCGCTATCCGGCCCCCTATCCGCAAACAAAGGCGCAGGCCGAAAGAGAAGTGGTTAGCGCGTCCCTGACCGACTTGAAAACCATTGTCCTGCGACCACACCTCATTTGGGGTCCGGGTGACAATCATCTGGTACCGCGAATCATCGGGCGTGCCCGGCACCTGCGACGGGTCGGCGACGGCCGCAACCGTGTCGACACGATCTACATCGACAACGCCGCCGATGCCCATATTCTGGCGGCCGAGACTCTGGAGACCCGACCGGAGTTATCGGGCCGAATATACTTTATCAGCCAGGGGGAGCCGATGCCGCTCTGGGAGATGATCGATGCAATCCTGGAGGCCGCCGGTCTACCGCCGGTGCGTAAATCGATTTCCCTCCGGACGGCCCGCCGGCTCGGCACCGCGATGGAGGTACTTTACCGGTTTTTAGGGCTCGAAAACGAACCGCCGATGACCCGATTTATGGCCGAAGAACTGGCAACATCCCATTGGTTCGACATCGGGGCCGCCCGTCGGGATTTGGGCTACCGGCCCGTGGTTTCGACCGCCGAAGGGCTTCTCCGCCTGGCGCGATGGCTTGAGAATCCAGGCGAAAGCCGCGTCGCACCGAAAAACGACCCTTGAGACGCCCAGTCAACAATTCTCTCTAACAGGCGCACTTGCAAGGAGTTTTCATGAAACTGAACGACATTTTACCGACTGATAAATGGATCGCGCTTGAAAAAGACCTTCATAACCGCTATGGCTTGGACGTCAATGTCTTCGACACCAGCGGCGTGCGTATCTCGGATTTCAAGGAGTGGGTCAACAGGCTGTGTCCGGCCATCAAGGCCACCGACAAGGGACAGAGTTTCATCTGCGCGGTCGCGCATATGAACATCGCCGCCCAGGCCATGCAGACCCGCCGGCCTGCGATCGAAGAATGCGATGCCGGTCTGGTCAAGATCGTGGTCCCGATCTTCATGGACGATGCGTTTCTGGGGGCTGTCGGCGCTTGCGGTCTACTACTCGATGAAGGCGAGGTCGATACTTTTCTGATTGACAAAATCACCGGTATCGACGAAGAAACGGCGCAGGAACTCGCTGCAGGCGTCGGTACGATATCGAGCGCCGGAGCCGAGTTGCTCGCCGAGGATGTGACCCGGCAAATTATCTCCATCGTCACCGCGTATAAAAACAAGCAACAATCTTAGCGATATGGTGACATCGTTCCAGGGCACGTGACACGGGTTAAAGGTCAAGCGGAATTCAAGAGGCCGATCAACCAGGGCGGTCATTATATGACATCCAGGTACTCCTGGCGTGGGGATACAACCTTATGACGGCAAAAAAAGATGTGTTGATCATCGGTGGCGGGGTGGCCGGTCTTTCGGCGGCGCTCGGCCTCTCGCAGCTGGGTATTCGGTCGGTTCTGGTCGACAAACAAGCCTGTCTGGGCGGCTATGCGGCCCAATACGCCTGCAAGGCCACTTCGGCCTGCGTCAAGTGCGGCGCCTGTATGGTGATCGAAAAGATCAGCCGGGTCGCCGAAGACCCGAACATCGACGTGCTGACCGGCAGTCGGATCGATCACATTTCCAGGTCCGAGGGATTCAAGACGGTCATAACCCAAGAAGCTTCAGACGGCCGGACACGGCAGCAGGAGCGTGAGACCGCGGCCGTGATTATCGCCTGCGGATTCACACCGTTCGATCCCGAAAACAAGCCCTACGGCTACAAACGCTTTGCAAATGTCGTCACCAACCTCGATCTGGAAAGGATGCTGCGCCAAGAGAGTATCCCCCTGCGGCCCTCGGACGGCGCCGCACCCGCTCGCATGGCATTTATTCAGTGCGTGGGCAGCCGGGACGCCAAACTCGGCCACCTGTGGTGTTCGAAGGTTTGCTGCGCGTCCGCACTGCGCATGGCACGTCTGATCAAGAAACGCCGGCCGGAAACCGAGGTGACTTTTTTTTACATCGATGTGCAGACCTTCGGCCAAGAGTTTCAGCGGTTCTACGACGATGTCCGTAAAGAAGTTCACATGATTCGTGCCATTCCAGGCGACGTCTACCGGACTCCGGACGATCGCCTGACGGTTGTTTACTACGATTTTTACACCGAGCAGAGCCGTGAAGAGCCCTACGACATGCTGGTGCTCTCCATCGGCATAACCCCTGCGGATGATGCCCGAGACCTGGCAGCCAAAGTCAATTTGCCGACCAGAAGCTCCGGTTTCCTTCCGGTCACGGCAAACGGCGGAAACCCGGAGTTTCCGGGTGTCTTTGCCGCCGGAACGGTGTGCGGACCGATGAGCATCGCCGAGTCGGTTGCCGACGGTGATCGCGCCGCGCAGGCGGCGGCGGCTTATTTGCATGGCAACGTTAGAGCGGAGGTGCATTCTTGACAGGCCCGACATTGATAATCGGTAGTGGAACCTGCGCCCGTGATGTGGCCCGCCACCTGGTGTCCGAAGGCTTCCAAACCGTCATCGCCGCCGCGAATGAGACGGGCGGCGAGCGGCCCCTACTTACGGCGGACACGCCCGTCTGTGGTTCGGTCGAAGTCCTCACCGGGGCTCGGCTCAGCGCCTGCCGTGGTTTTATCGGTCAATTCGATGCGACCTTCACCCAAAGCGGCGCGACCCTGCAGAGACGGGTGGCACACATCGTCATCGCCGAAGACAACCAGTGGATTCCCAATTTTGACCTTTACCGACTGCGGACCGGTTCGGCCGTGCAGTCCCTTTCGGCTTTCAAAAAAGAATTCGCCTTGAGACCCGAAACGTTTGCAAACCGCCGGGTCGTCTTCCTGCACGGCCTCCGGCTGGAAAGCGAACCCGTGTTGGCGGAAGCGGTGTTTCGCAGCGCCCTCGAACTGCAGACGGTTTCAGGCGCCCGCGCACATGTTTTGACGGGTAATTTGAAGGTGGCCGGCAATGGTCTCGAAGCCCTTTACCGCGATGCCAAGAGCGCCGGCACCCTTTTCTTCAAGTTCACCGACACCCAGCCGACGATCGACCAAAAAGAAACCGGCCCAATAGCGATCGAGTTCCGGGATGAGATCACCGGCCACGATTACCGCCTCTCACCGGACATCACCGTCGTCGATGAGCGCATCGTTCCCGCGGCTTATGTGGAACATCTCGCTGTCGTTCTGGGACTCCACCGCGGCCCGGCGGGCTTCCTGCAAACCGAAAACGTCCATCGCCTGCCTGTGTTCACCAACCGCCGCGGCATCCTGGCGGTCGGACCGGCCCGGGCCGTCCTGTCGCCGGCCGAGGTCGAACGAGAGGCTGCCTGCGGCGCACTGGCCGTTCTCGGCCTCGCCAAGCTGGACGCACACCCGCAGGTGGAAACGGCCGAAATCGACCCGGGTCACTGCATCCGCTGTCTAACGTGCTTCCGTTTGTGCCCTTATGGTGCCGTCAACAAGGGCGACCGGATCGCGGTGGTGGCAGACGCCTGTCGCGGTTGCGGCATCTGTGTGGCAGAATGCCCGCGCGGCGCCATTCAACTGGGGTCGATCCGCACGATGATCGAAAAGGAGGACACCTCAATCAGTGCGTCTGAAACGCCTGCCGCAGCTCCTCGCATGGTCGTCTTTGCCTGCGCACGGTCGGCCGACAAAGCCCGCGTGCTGGCCGAGGGCGACGGGCAAAAAACGCCTGATAATCTAAAAGTAGTGACAGTGCCCTGCGCCGGAGCCGTATCCGTCCAACAGATCCTGTCGGCGTTTGCCGGCGGTGCCGCCGGCGTCATGGTCCTGACCTGCCACATCGACAACTGTCATTCCGAAACCGGCAACCGGCATGCCCGGCAGCGGGTCGACTATCTGGTCGAGCACCTCGACCGGATGGGATTTGGCGGCGACCGCCTCGAAATGGCCACCCTGGCGGCCAACATGCCGACCGAATATGCCGATATGACCCGACGATTTTCCCGGAAGATTCAAAAACGCGCGAATCAGAGGTGACCCATGACCGAAAACCCAAAACCAACGCCAAAATCAACGCCAAAATCGAAGATCGATACCAAAACTCTCGCGCCCGGCCGTTTCGAAACCTGGCCATACGAACAGGATGTCTGCCTGACCTGCGGTCTGTGTGCCAGCGCCTGTCCGGCATCCGGTATCGACGGCTTCGACCCGCGCAAGATCGTCCGCATGGTCGCGCTCGGACTGGAGAAAGAAGTGGTTGACGCCCGCTGGCCTTGGATTTGCACGATGTGCGCCAAATGTGAAGTTCTCTGTCCCATGGAGATCGACATCCCGAACATCATGCGGTCCATCCGATCCCTGCGGGAACGCGAGCAGGTGCCGGGGATTTTGCATAAAGGCGTCGATGCGGCCCTTCGGACCGGCAACAACCTCGGTCTGCCCAAGGAGGACTTTCTCTTCATCGTCGAAGACGTGGCCGAAGAGATCGCCGACGAGCCGGGCTTCGACGGCTTCACGGTGCCGGTCGACAAGAAGGGGGCCAACATCCTCTCGACCATTCACAACAAACTGATCAACACCCACACCGAAGACCTGAAGCACTGGTGGAAGATCTTTCATGCGGCCGGGGAAGACTGGACCATTACATCCGACGCCTGGGAAGGGACCAGTTGGGGTTTTTTCACCGGCGACGATGCCGCTATGAAAGTCATGGCCGGCCGCATCGTCGAACAGTTGGAAAGGCTGGAGATAAAAAACCTCATGTGGCCCGAATGAGGGCACGCTTATCTGTCGACCAGGTCTGGTCTCGAAAAATGGTATCCGGAAATTCTGAAGAAAATCGGCACATACACGGTCTTCGATCTTTTGGTGGCTTACATCAAGCAGGGCCGCATCAAGTTGGACAAGTCACGCTTCGATATCTTGGCCACCTACCATGATCCCTGCAATTACTGCCGCAAAGCGGAAAAGTTGTTCGGATACGGGTATTACGAGGAACCGCGCTGGATCATGTCGCAGTGCCTCGAAAATTGGGTCGACCTCTACCCGTCCCGCCAGCATCAGATCTGCTGCGGCGGCGGCGGTGGGGCCCTGACCACCGGCTATCACGAAGAAAGGGTGTATTACGGCCGCAGGAAAATGGAGCAGGTCAAGGCCTCAGGCGCCGCCATGATCGTGGTGCCCTGTCACAGCTGTCACGGGCAGCTCAACAACATCAAGAAGAACTATGGCTTGCAGGACCTGTCGGTCAAATACCTCTGGGAGCTTGTCGCCGACTGTCTGATTCTCTGAAGGCGGCCGGCTTCGGTCCCGCGCACGTCCTGCCGTACCGACATGATCTCAACGGGAGCGCACCATGAACAAGGCCGTCATTTCGGTCCTGGGGCCGGATCGACCCGGCATCATCGCGGTTGTGACCAGGATGCTGTACGAGAAGAACTGCAACATTGAAAATGTCAGTCAGACAATCCTGCAGTCCGAATTCAGCGGTATCTTCATCGTGGCTCTGCCCTCTGAGCAATCGCTTGCAGAGCTGCACGAGCATCTCGAGGAAGGCTTGACGCCTCTGAGCCATCACGTTTTCGTCAAACCGCTCGAAGTGACAGGCCCGGTCTTTACGATTGCCAAAAGCGAACCGTTCGTGATCACCACCAAGGGCCCGGACCGTAAAGGCCTGGTGGCCGCCGTAACCGAAATCATCGCTCGATACGGGGTCAACGTGACCAATCTGCAGGCGGTTTTCAAAGGCGGTGACGATCCGAACAGCAACATCATGATCTATGAGGTCGACATTCCAGCCGATATCGACCAACAGGGGCTTTACACCGACCTGCGCGCCAAGGCAACGGAATTGAGTCTTCAGATCAGTATTCAACACCGCAACATTTTCGAAGCCATCAATCGCATTTAACCGTTTGGGGTTGTCAGGGATCCTGACGAAAGAAAAACATGCTGACGGAAAGAGAAATTCTATCGACCCTCGAGATGCTGGAGAACGAACATCTGGACCTGCGGACGGTCACACTCGGAATCAACCTGCTCGATTGTGCCAGCCATGACCTGCAACGGTTCCAGGACAATGTCCTGTCCAAAATAAACGATCTGGCCGGCGGCCTCGTCAGAACCTGCGACGCTGTCGGAAACAAATACGGCATCCCGGTGGTCAACAAACGGATTTCGGTCAGTCCGATCGCCGTCGCGGCGGCCCCTTTTTCCTCCTCCCAAATGATCGACATCGCGCACACGCTGAACCGCGCGGCGCAAGAGGTGAACGTCGATTTTATCGGCGGTTTTTCGGCCCTGGTGGAAAAAGGAATTGCCAAGGGCGACCGCGCCCTCATCGATGCCATACCCGAAGCGCTGGCCGGGACCGACCGGGTTTGCGCTTCGGTAAACGTGGCCTCCACAAGGGCCGGCATCAACATGGACGCCGTTTACTTGATGGGCCAAAAAATCAAACGTGCCGCCAGTCTCACCGCCCGGCGAGACGGCATTGCCTGCGCCAAACTCTGCGTTTTCGCCAACATCCCGCAGGACATTCCGTTCATGGCCGGGGCGTACCTCGGCATCGGAGAAGCCGATGCGGTCATCAACGTGGGCGTCAGCGGACCCGGGGTGGTCAAGAAGGCAATCGACCGTGCCTTGGCCGCAGACCCGCGCATGGACCTGGGACAGATATCCGAACTGATCAAACGCACGGCCTATAAAGTCACCCGGGTGGGCGAACTCATCGGCCGCGAGGTGGCCGCGAACCTCAACATCCGATTCGGTGTGGTCGACCTGTCCCTCGCGCCGACACCGAACGTCGGCGACAGCGTGGGAGAAATCTTTCAGAGTCTCGGCCTGCTGAGCATCGGTGTTCCCGGCACTACGGCAGCCTTGGCGCTTCTAAACGATGCCGTGAAAAAAGGCGGCGCCTTCGCCAGTTCACATGTCGGCGGCCTCAGCGGTGCTTTTATTCCGGTCAGCGAAGATCTGAACATTTCCGAATCGGCCGCCGCCGGGCATCTGACCCTCGAGAAACTCGAAGCGATTACCAGCGTCTGCTCGGTGGGACTCGACATGGTGGCGCTTCCGGGTGACACGTCCGATGAAACCTTGGCCGCCATCATTGCCGATGAAATGGCGATCGGTGTCATCAACAAAAAAACGACGGCAACCCGTCTGATTCCTGTACCCGGGAAAAATGCGGGCGACAAGGCCCACTTCGGTGGTTTGCTCGGTCAAGCCGTTATCATTCCGGTGAACAACTCACGCGGAGCCAATCGCTTCATTCGACTCGGCGGCCGAATTCCGGCCCCGATCCAGAGCCTTGTCAACTGAGGGCCACGGCAAGAAATAATTCCACATCTTGCTTGTCTTTTGGCCCGTTTACTGCGTTACATCCACCGACACGTATCTCGATATGCGCCGCTGGATGTGCCTTGTAGACGAACCCAAATCCGGCGCAATCTTTTGGAATTATTTCTTACCGCGACCCTGATCGGGTCGGTATTTGCAGATCCGGCCTCGATGTGGTAAGCCAATCACATTTTTTATAAAGCCGCTTCGCAAGGAATTCCTTGCCATGTAGCGGTCAAGCCCTGTGCGATCGACCCTCGATCATTTATGGTCGCCGGCACGGTCTTGAGGAAGGTACTCCAGATGTATCTTCACAACCTAATGCTGAAATACTATTGTAAACTGCTGCTTTTCAACCCGGACTCATAAGGCCCTCATACCTTAAGATCGCTGCCCATGGACCGTTTAAACCGTCATAGCCCCTCAGACCGTTTCACTTTTCTTTACCGTCATCTCCTGTTAGATCTCTTCAAGTATGTGGCCGTTGTCAGCGCTCTGAGCTGGATGATATTTCGAGGCGTCGAAAGGTTGGGGTACAACTGGCAGTGGTACCGCGTACCGGCCTACCTCTATTCTGTCGAAAACGGCCACTTGACGCCCGGTCCTCTGATCGACGGACTCTTCGTCACGCTTCAGATTACGGTCGTCAGTCTGATCCTGGCAATCGCCTTCGGCCTGATAACCGCTATCTTGCGCCTCTCGCATTCCTTTGCCGCCAGAGGCGTCTCAAGGGGCTATCTCGAATTGATGCGCAACACGCCGCTCCTGGTGCAGCTCTTTTTGATTTATTTCGTGCTGTCACCGGCCCTCGATCTCAATGCGTTCACCTCGGCGGTGCTGGCCTTGAGCCTTTTCGAAGGGGCCTATATTTCGGAAATCTTCCGCGCCGGAATTGTGTCCATTTCCCGGCACCAGTGGGAAGCTGCTTTCAGCGTCGGTCTGAGCAGATGGCACACATACCGATTTGTCATTCTGCCTCAAGCAGTTCGCAGAATGCTACCACCTCTCACCAGTCAAGCCGTCTCGCTCATCAAGGATTCGGCCCTGGTCAGCACGATCGCAATCTATGATCTGACCATGCAGGGCCAGATCATCATCGCCCAAACGTATCTCGTGTTCGAACTCTGGTTCACAGTTGCCGTCATCTACCTCGTCATGACAATGAGCCTTTCACTCACCGTTTATTCTCTTGAAAAACGCCTCAGAGTTGTAGAGTGAAATCGATCGCGGCAACAGGCTTATGATCCTGCGCGGCAGCCGGCGTGGTATCTCACAAACACAAAATCGTATCGACCGTTCGAAAGGAGGGTTTCCATGAAGCAAAAACAGGCAATATTGATCTTGGTGACGGTATTGGTGATGTCAACGGCTCTTACCGGTGCTGCAGCGGCCGGAAAAATTCAGCAGGATCTGACCGCGGAGAGCACGATCGAAAACGCGCTCAAGCGAGGCGTTCTGCGGGTAGGCATGTCGACCTTTGTCCCGTGGGCCATGAAGGACAAGACCGGCAAACTCATCGGCTTTGAAATTGATGTCGCCAATCGTCTGGCGCAAGACACCGGTGTTAAAATCGAATACGTGCCCACCAAGTGGGCCGGGATCATTCCGGCACTGCTGACAGGCAAGTTCGACGTCATCATCGGGGGTATGGGCATCCTGCCGCAACGAAACCTCAAAGTGAACTTCACCATCCCCTATGACTACAGCGGAATGTCGATCGTGGCGCACAAGAAGCTGGCCGCCGGCTTCAAGCGCTTAGAGGAATTTAACCTCCCCGACGTCAAAATCGCCGCCCGCCTCGGCTCAACCGCCGAGATGGCCGTCAGAAGATACATGCCGCAGGCCAAGCTTCAACTTTTCGACGACGAGTCTCAAGTCATCCAGGAACTTCGGAGCGGCAGGGTTCATGCCATGGTCGCCTCCGCACCACTGCCGACTTTTCTGGCCCTGGAAAACCCGGAGGTCCTCTTTTTACCGATGCAAGAAACGTTTACGAAGGAACCGATCGGATTTGCCGTTCGCAAAGGCGATGTCGACACGCTGAATTACTTCAACAATTGGATCCGGGTGGTCGAAGCGGAAGGCTGGTTGAAAGAACGGAAACAATACTGGTTCAACACAAAAGAGTGGGAGAAACAGTTGAAGTAAGACGCCTTTTTAGCGGTATATTAAGTTACAGTGATTTGCCGGAGTAATCCTGATTTGTTCGGAAGAAAAAAAAAGCTAACGGCGCTCGATGCCGCCGTGCTCCTTATCGTTGCAGCCGCCGGCGTCTATCTTGTCTATCGGATTCAAGCCGGGCTGCAGTATAAATGGCACTGGAGCGCCATTCCACAGTACCTTTTTCGATTCGACACCGTCACGGAGAGTTGGAAGCCGAACGTGCTTATTCTGGGGCTTCTTACCACCATTCGCCTGAGTATCTGGGCAACTGTGCTGGCAACTATTATCGGAACGGTCATGGGACTTCTGCGTGTCAGTTCCGGCCTGTTCAACCGGCTGATCGGCGGCACCTATGTAGAGATCGTGCGCAACCTCCCACCTCTGGTTCTCGTGTTTATTTTTTATTTTTTCATCGGTGATCAAATTCTGCCGGCTCTCGGCACCGAAAGGCTTGTAACCGGCCTATCAGAGTCCGGTCGCAGTCTCCTGAAGGTACTTTTCGCTCCCCCCACCCTCTTGGTGCCATTTCTTTCGGCCTTGGTGACCCTTGCCGTTTTCGAAGGGGCCTATATTACCGAAATCGTGCGATCGGGCATTCAGTCGATCGAAACAAGTCAGTGGGAGGCGGCCGCCGCCCTTGGTTTCACCAAGTCACAACAAATGCGTCACATCATTCTGCCCCAGGCCGTGCCGCGTATTTTGCCGCCCCTGGCCGGCCAATTCATCTCGACGATCAAAGACTCGGCCATCGTTTCGGTCATCTCTATCCAGGAACTGACCTTTCAGGGTCTGGAGCTGATGGCCACCACTTACTTCACTTTCGAAATCTGGATCACCATTACCGGTCTGTATCTGATGTTGACCCTCAGTTGTTCCTTGGCAGTCGAAAGGTTCGAAATATACTTGCGCAAAGGGCGCACCATCGGCCGGTACTAAGGGCTAAATCAAAAATGATTTCTCATCACGGTTGAAAAATCTTCTCATTTGATCGAGAGAACCGGACAGGGTGCTTTTATAATAACGAATTGGGCCGTTGAACCCATTAACAACTTACCAACCTTGGAGCGTCTCTTGACGCCAACGACCACCAGATCGACATCGTTTTCCTTTGCAAAACGAACCAGATCTTCGCCTGGAGCAAGTCCGCGAATCAATAGATGGGTCTCGCAGGCAATATTTTCCGCCGTAAAAAGTGATTTTGCATATTCCAGTCCACGTTCAGCCTGCATTATTTCTTCCTGTTCGCCTTCCGTTCCCCTCACCATCGAGGTGACGATGTCCACCTCCGCATCGAGAGCCGCTGCATATTTTTTAGCCGTATTCATCGCATCTTGACCGGCGCCCGATCCATCATAGCCAACTAAAATTTTCATCACTCAGCTCTCCTTCTGATATGGTATTTAGCGGGTGACCTCCCGTGAAGTGCCGGAAGGTTCAAAATTGAATTTCCAAATGGCTCTGAATATAAATCATCGATCTGAAATGTTCAATCGGAAAACCGGGGGAAGACAATCCGGAACGGACGAAAAAGAGGCAGCCAACAAATCTGTCGGCTGCCTCCGGATGGTCGATGATGAGGGCCGGGTAATCAGGCCGGCACTTGAAGAGCGCTGATTTGACGTAGAATATCTTTTGCCGCAGCCGAACCGAGTTCTATAGCACGATTAGCGTGTTGGCGCGCAGTTTCATAAAACCGAAGTTGGAATGACACCTCGGCCAGGTGGTCGTATCCTCTGGGATCCTGGGGCGCAAGATGCGTCAGTTTTGTAAAATGTTGGATCGCTTTCAAGTACTCCTTGTTTTCAACGGCTACTTGACCGAGTTTAAAAATATTTTTAAGCCGATCGTCTTGAAACAACTGCTCCGGATCTCTTTCTTCAGGCACTGTGGTTGAAGAGCCGGCCGCCTCATCTTCGGCAAAGTTCTTGCCATCCAGTGCCGCCGAGTCGAACACAATCAAATCATCCTTTTTGCCGTTTTGGTTTTCTTCTGTCGCGGCGGGAAAAAAGGACTGGTTTATTTCCTCTTCCAGCTCATCGGCGTCCCAGATCGACGCGGTATCCTCGGCGCCGGTCGATTCATCGATTTCGGTCTCAGGAAAATTCATCCGGTCTTCGAAAAGTCCATGTGTCGCATCAGCGACGGCTGTCTTCTCGTCCGAAGACCGTTGCCGTGCAATTTTTGATTCTATTTTTTTAATGATTTTCTGCGCAGACCCGCCGCCTAAATCCTGAGCGCGCCTGGCACACTTAAGGGCCATTTCGTATTCCTTGAGGCGGTAATGCAATATTGCAAGATTGTAGTGCCCTTTCGGTTCAGCCGGCATTAATGCCACAAAGCCCTGGAAATGCTCGACCGCCGGGCGGTAGTCTTTTTTTTGATAAGCGGCCATACCGACAGCAAAAAACTGTTTTGCTGCAGCCGAGTCGCCCGGTTCATCCGGGGCCGGCGGAAAAGGCTTCTGCGAAGCCGTCACACCCGCCACATCAATAGAGGCGGTTTCGTCGTTAAACAGCGGTTCGACAGCGCCGCGAGCAGGCTCATCTGTCGCCGGTTCAAAAAGGTTATCCTCCAAGAGCGCTCCGTGCGTCATCGGAAGACCGGCCTCGGGAGATTTCCCAGCGCCGCGGTGTGACGCCTCCTCCTCCTTTTCTTCGGATTCGGCGACAGGTTCCGTCAAGGATAAATTATGTAATGTTTCGGTTTCAAGCCAGGCATCAGAGACGCTTTTTTCAACTGCGATGTCTGATTCGGCTTTTGGCGCGGTTTTGGTTTTTATTTTTGTCATAATGCGATCAGCGGCCGTGTAACCGAGATCCAATGCCCTGCGGGCATTAGCCTCAGCTCGGGTGTATTCTTTCAACCGATAGTGGAGAATCGCCAGGTTGTAGGGTCCGCGCGGATCATTCGGCGCCAGCTCAAGATACCGGTTAAATGAATCGACCGCTTTTGCATAGTCTTTTCTTTCACAGGCCAGTTTGCCGCTTTCAAAGTGCGCCTTGGCGTCAGTTGTCTCCCTGCGCTGTTCCTTCGCTAAAATTCCCGTATCGTTCGAAAAAACCGGCTCACCGGCGGTTTCGGCAACGGCCTCTTCGACCGGCGCTGCTGCGGGTTCATACGCTAAATCGGTTACCGCATTCGCTGCATCATTTTCCGGCTGCCCGACAATAGCGTCTTCTTTGAGTTCGATGATGTCTAAAGTATTCGTGTCGGCTTCCGCGACCGCCTCAAGGCATTCTTCAATGCCTGAGGTTAGTGGACAATCAGGCGAAATGGGGTTTTCAGAACCGTCCAAGGGGGTCTCGCCGAAGGATTCGTTCGACAACTCTTTTACGACTTGGTCACCGGCCTCTTCGACCCCTTCGAGAGAGGGGCTAACGTCAATCGATCGAACGCCGGGAATTTCATCTTGAAGCGTGATAATCGAGGCTGTCTCTCCCCTTTTTTCATTTGCTTCTGTATCTGCCTCCCCGTCTGCCGTCATCGCCCCACTCGGATCCTGCAAAACGAAGTTGGTGTTTAAGGAGGAACTTTCAGCAGATTCGTCCACCTCATTCACGAATTCGGGCGCCCTCACGTCGGGTATCGACACTTGGCTCGCAGCCGTATCGGAAACCAAATCATTTTCTTCCTGTTGCGTGTCAACCACTTCCTCCAACAAATCGATGATGTCTGACTCTTCATCGACAGCGGCACCTGCTTCCGGTAACTGGGTCACAGGCTCTTCGTCAAATTGGCCGGGAAACACGTCTTCGACGAGTGCATCCGAGACCAGATCAGCACCTCGGGCCTCCAGCTGTGGGACCTCACCCAAGGCTTCGAAGTTATCGGAGGAGCAGACATCATTCTCGACTGTTCCCGGCGGTGGAACTGCACTGGGACTTTCGTTTTCAGGAAAAGGGTCTGCGACACAACTACCCGCATCACCCGGAGAGGTTTCGTCCATCTGGTCGCCTTCGGATGACGTCAAGGTCGAGCCCTGAACTTCCTGAGGTTCATCAGTCTTCTCTAAGAGTTCCTGTTGATGGATGGCGAACCGTCGAAGTTCCGGCGCGTCGATGGCGATTCGTTGGTTTTGTATCGGTTCAAAAAGCAGAAAAGAAAGCCTGTTCTCCAGTTCCCTGATCCGCTTGCCATCTTGTTGCTCCCTCAG
Source organism: uncultured delta proteobacterium (assembly GCA_963787235.1). GTDB lineage: Bacteria > Desulfobacterota > Desulfobacteria > Desulfobacterales > SG8-13 > JARFQH01. The sequence continues at coordinate 13,036 of CAWBCG010000039.1, read as the reverse complement.
AATGGCCAATTCTTCGCGTTTTTGGTGCAATTCCAGTTGCTGTAGAAGATAATCTTGGCCGCCCTGCAGCTCTTCGAGTGTTTCCAGCAAACGTTGATTTTCTTCAAGCACCCGATCGAACTGCTTTTTCAAATCGGAAACGAATTGGTTCAGCTGCCATTGAAATTCTTTGACATGATGGCCGTTGGCCCTGCTCACCTGTTTTTCGATGAGTTTCGACAATATCCCGTAATCGGAGGTCACCGCATTCGATACCGCCGTCATCGCCCGGGGATGTGTAAATGTCATTGCACCGGCAGCCGATTTCGGTCCGATGGTTGGCTGAAATGTGTCCATGGTTTTCTCTCGCTCATTGTTATAAATCAGTTGTATATGTTATGCCGATCATGGCATTGGGTCGGGAGCATTTTAAGCATTCCGCCACCGGTCTTATCAGCCTTTGACAAATTGCGAATTGACTATATATTTTACTCGATAAACATTAAAAAGTCAAGAATTAATAATCGCTATTATTCTGTTATTTCATATGGTTATATATAAATCTTTCCACTCGTAGCGAAAAATATTAAATTGCTTCGTGACCAGACGCTAAGATACTGAATAGAGGAATGACAAAACATGACCAGGGAACCTCCGCGGGAACGAGTTGCTCGCATCGGCGTTATATCCGACACCCACGGTTATCTCGACGCCAGGGTAATCAATGCTTTTGTCGGCACCGAATTGATTATCCATGCCGGTGATATCGGCAAACCGAAAATTCTCGCTGCACTCGCGACGGTTGCGCCGGTCAGAGCGGTGCGGGGAAATACAGACCACGGCCCATGGGCCGATGACCTTCCGACAACCGCACTCGTCGCTCTAAACGGTGTGACATTGTATGTTCTCCATGATATACAGCAACTCGATCTGGAACCCCAAGCGGCCGGTATTCGGGTCGTCATCAGCGGTCATACCCATCGCGCGTCATTAGAGGAGAAAAACAACGTTGTCTTCCTGAACCCAGGAAGCGCGGCAGAGCCGCGCCACTACCGCCCCCCGACCGTCGCCATCCTGACGGCACGCGGAGAAAATCTCGATGCCCGATTTATCGAACTGGTCGAGTCTAAAAATACCATGCTGCGACTCACTTAAAATTCACCGCCACAATGCTCCTCTCACTTTCAAATACGGGCAACCGGTAGCGCATGACGGTTACCTCAGGCGCTATCGATTTCGTCGGCCATGCCGGCCGGATGGCGGTCAGCACATGCCTGGCGGTTGCCAGTTCGGTTTCGGAAATTCGGCCCTTCAACGCCAAAATGAGGCCTTTTCCCGAGATGAAAGGGATCGCCAGCGTTAGATACTCATCAAGAGGAGCCAGTGCCCGGCTGATGACCACGTCGAACTTGCCGACGTCATCGGCGAAGGGAACGCCGGACCGAGGTGGTTTAGATGAATCAATGGTTTGGCGCGACCGCAGTATATCCTGAGCGTTACGCAATCTCACTAGCCGCGTGTGAAGGACGCGATAGTTTTTGAAGTGCAGGGTCCGTCCGGCTTGGTTTAGAAAACTGACCTTTTTCCGAGCAGCATCTATTATCGTCAGTTTCAACGACGGCTTTATAATCTTCAGCGGTATACCCGGGAAGCCGCCACCGGAACCGATGTCGAGAAGTCTGGCTTGCGGAGCAATGAGACCGGCGGGAGCAACGGCGTCGATGTAATGCTTGACGGCGACGGCCAGCGGCTCGGTAATGGCTGTCAGATTGATCTTGCTGTTCCAGAGCAGAAGTTCACGGGCATGTATGGCGAACTGATCGACTGCGGATCGAGACAAGGTGACGCCCAACTGTTTGGCACCGGTTCGAATGACCTCCTTCCACTCTTCGGTACCGATCATCATGCTTTTGTTCCGACGTGCCACCGGTTCGACCTCGCGTCTCTCAAACAAGGAGAAACGCTAGCTGATGCAGACGCGGCGGACCTCCCGCGTATCGGTTATACCCTTGAACACCTTCAAGATACCGTCCTGTTTCAGGGTGGTCATGTTCTCTTTGGAGGCTTGTTCGAAGAGTTCTTCGGTAGAGGCTTGTTTCTTGATCATGCGCTTGATGGCGGCCGTGCCCTCCATCAGCTCGTGAATCCCCATGCGGCCCTTGTAACCGGTTCCTGAACACATGTCACAGCTGCCCGGACCTTTGAGGATCAAATCCGAGTCGAACTGAATTCCGGTCTTTTCGAATGACTTCTTGCCGTAATCGGAGACGATTTCCTCGAACTCTTCCCTGGCCGGGTTATATTCTTTAGCGCAACTGCTGCAAAGCTTTCGAACCAGCCGCTGCGCCAAAACACCCAGAAAGGCGTCGGAGAAATTGAGGGGGTTGAGTCCCATGTCCAGCAAGCGCGTGATCGTTTCCGGTGCACTGTTGGTGTGAAGGGTCGAAAAAACGAGGTGGCCGGTGAGAGAGGCCTCCACGCCGATCGCGGCGGTCTCCTTGTCGCGCATTTCACCGATCATGATGATATCCGGGTCGGCTCGCAGAAATGCCCGCATGATCTTCGCAAAATCGAGGCCGATGCGCGGTTTGGCCTCAACCTGACGCAGGCCCGCCTGGGTGATTTCGACCGGGTCCTCGGCCGTCCAGATTTTGACACCCGGCTCATTGATGGAGCCAAGCGCGGCGTGCAGGGTTGTTGTTTTACCTGAACCGGTTGGCCCCACACACAGGACCAAGCCGTAAGGCCGCTTGATGATCGTCTGCAGGACATTGAAGTTTCTCTCGGTCAAGCCCATGTCTTCCATCTTCATCGCACCGGCCTTGGCCAAGATGCGAAGAACCGCATCCTCGAATCCGCCCGTGGTCGGCAGCGTCGCCACACGCAGTTCAAAGGCCGGAATGCCCTTGCGCTTGAATTTTATTTTACCGTCCTGGGGCAGCCGCCGCTCGGCAATATCCAGCTGCGACATGATCTTGATGCGGGACAAAATACCGCGCGCCATGGAATTCGGAACTTTCAAGTACTCCTGACAGACACCGTCCATCCGGAAGCGGATCGTCGTCGCCTTGCTGGTCGGCGATGGTTCGATGTGAATGTCGGATGCATTCTTGCGATAGGCCGCAATGATGAACTGGTCGACCAGCTTAACCACCTTGCTCGAGCTTTCGTCAGCCTCGTCGATCGGCTCGTCATCTTCCTCTTCCTCGAAGGAGACATCCGGTATAAGATCGAAATTATCGAGGTTTTCCTCTCCGGTGTCGTCATCCAGCGTACGGTCTTTGTCGAAGAAACGCTTGACGAACTCCTCGATGTCTTCCTTGGTCGCAACCGAAAAATTTATTTTCGGTGTGTTCAGGAGTGTCTTTATATTATCGGTTTTGTTCAGGTCGCGCGGATCATCGACCAGCACCTCGACGAAATCCTTGTCCCAGTTCAGGGGCACCCATCCCTCGTTGAGAAGGAAAGCTTCTTTCAGATTGCTCAACAGTTCGTGCGGGGTCGCTACATTGGGGTCGTATTCACGGAAAGGACAGCCGTAATAGGCTGAAAAAGACTTGCCGATGTCGGATTTACGGAGGCCGTATTGACCGATCAGAACAAATTCGACGCTTTTGTTCATTTTCTTGGATAGGGCAAAGGCTTTCTGCAGTTGATCGGTGGTGACCAGGTTCTGCCTCAACAGCAAGTCGTATTTCGACTTGGAAGCCAGGCTGGCCGTCAGTCCTTCCAGACGCTTCTGGATTTCGGTATCGGCCGGATTAGCCTTGAGCGCGCTTTTGTAAAGGTCCAAGGCCGGATCTTTGTGATCCCGTTTTTCCATTTCCTGGCCGAAAAGATACAGAACCGTCGCTCCATATTCCTTTGCCAGGCGCTGATCGCCGACCAGTTTCGTAATGTATTCGATTACCTTATCAGGTGAATGCAGCTTAAGAAGACAATCGGCAAAATCGGCGGAAATGCTTTCCGGTGTGTGACCCTGAACGATCAACTTCTCATACTCGTTGATGGCCTCGCTGAAAAGTCCCAGCTCTTTGAAACTGGCGGCACTGTCCAGCAGCGTCTGCCCGCTCTGGCCGCCCTGACGTGCATCCTGGCTCGAGAGGGTTTTCTTGAGCATGCTGATATCTTTGGCGGAGACCCGCTTTACCTCTGTTTGCTCCCGGTCTGCAATCTCACTGCGGATGTCGGCGATTTTAGTCTTGACGGTTTCGACGAGTTCACCGTCACTTTCCGGTAGGCCTGCGAGAATCTGCTCGTAAATGGTGAGGGATTCATTATACAGTCCCATGGAGCGGCAAACTTCCGCCTCGTTTATCCGTACGTCGACTTCAGAAGGTACCTTTGCCTGGCCCGCTGTCATATTTTTTCACTCCGGATCTTAAAGTTAAATCGGTCAATGCTGAGCCGATAGAAGATGACGATGATCATTTACGAAAAAACCGCTTCATTCCTTTGGGTTCCGATGTCGGCTTCAGGGTCGGAAGCAGGATATCGCAATTGAGCCGCAACATGGCCACCGAGGCCGCAGCAGACATATTGACCAGAAGAAAACCAATGTCGCTCCGACGAATGTAGATGCGACCGTCTCGGTAGACGGCATCGGTTTCTTGAACTCCGTCGAGTGCAGCCAAGAGTCCTTCCCGTTCGCTGGGACCGAGGGATGCAGCGCTCGACTCCCGGTAGTCCTCAAAGAGTATCGCTCCGTCAAAAGACAGAAGCACGGCGCCCTTTACGCCGTCCATACCGACAATATCCTTGAATACGTCCTTCACTGTTTCATGCTCCTTCGGTTGTAACCGTTCACAGGGTTGCAAGGTCCGATGCGCTTCAAACCACCTAATTGTAAGCGTTTACAGGGTGCTGCAGATGCAAGGCGTCGGGCACGCAGACGTACTTTCGTACTTCAAGTGCCCGACAACAAAGCAGATGCGGTGCCCTGTGAACGCTTACCTTCGGTCAATGGTGTTGCACCCCGATGCAGACACAGTTTCAAAGGCTCAGCGCTTTCATAATTTTGTCGGGCGGCGATTTCGGATTCACGGAAATGACGGTTGTCTTTCGACCGGGGATGATGATGTGGTCTGATGATTCGCCCTTGTCGACAAAACAAAGCTTCATCGGTCCGCTTCGAAAAAATTCTCCCAAAACCGATAGCCGGTGGATGAATCCGTCCCACGACGTATCCTGATAAATGTCTTCGACACCGCCGGATTGACCGATCCGTTTTTCAATCGCATGCCTGATCCGGCTGATTGGATCGGATGGGGTTACCTCTTCAGCATCCGTTTCCTCGATCGGCGCATCTGCCTCACCGAGATCGCCGTCTGGCGAAGCGGCCTCGTCCTTTAAACGGGCAGCCTCGAGGATCAGCGTTTGAAGCTCGCTCTGGATTTTGTTTTCGATCGGTGGACAGTCATTTTGAATCGATATGGTGACCTTTTCCCATGAAAATATCCGTTGTGCCGCCGGTTTGCCTTGCAGGCGGCAAGCACGCGCATCGAGCAATTCACCGTCACGAAAGAACAAGACCCCTCTTTGCCCTGAGGATAGGTCTTCTATGCGGATGGTGCAGGTCTTCTGCTCCATTTCTATCAGCTGCAGAAAAATGCCTGATGAAACGCTGCGGAGAGTCCCACCATCGGATTGACGGCTTAAAATGGTCATGATCTTTTGGGACAGATTCTCCGGCAGGACCGGTTTGGAGAAGTATTCAGCGGCACCATTTTGCCGGGCAAGTCTTTCCATTTCCGGCGTGCTGTAAGCTGTTAAGACGATGGCCGGGACTTCCGGGTAGCTTTCAGCGACATGCTTCAGGAGACCGGGCCCTTCGATTCCAGGCACCTCGAGTTCGGTGACGACGAGTGATACCGTGTCGTGTCGCAGTACTTCCACGGCGGTCTGACCGTCCTCGGCCGTTAAAACCGTAAAGGTATCATCGTACTTTGCAAATCCTTTTTCAAGTGTGGTCAACATCTCCCGGTCATTGTCGACAATCAGTACGTTTGCAATCATTGTTTTTGACTCTCAATTCAAAAGTATCCTGTCGGTTCAGGGTGCCGATATCACGCCATTCGGATACCCAAGTGATCGAGCTTTTCTTCGTATTTTCGCTGCCATGACGCCAGATATTTTCTCATCTCTTCCTGCATGCCGATGTCCTCCGCCAACTCCTTTGTCGAGACGATGATACCGTTTGCCAGTTCGGCGTCATCTGCGTCGCCGCTGAATCGAATCTTACGATCGTTGAAGTCGAATTCACCGGCAAAAGGATCAAGAAATGTAAAGCGCTCTGCGTTTTCGACGAACTTTTTTCGAATAAGACTATTGAAATCAGCTTCTTTGTCTTTGCGCGAATTGTACAGGGTTTCAACAATCCCCAAGAATTCTTCGAGCATCCGCAAGACGTTTTTAGGGGTGCCGCAAGTGCGTGCAGCTTGTGGGGGTGATGGTTTAACCGCATCTATTGGAATCCGGCAGACCTGAAAGATCCCGCCGACTTTTTTGGTTTTTTCGACCAACAGTTTGCTCGAAGCCTTTGCCGAATCACTTTCGACCGGGCCCCAGGAAAAGGATCCACCAATGATCTCACCGCCGGCGAAAAATATCATACCGCTTTCTTGCCGGTTTCCGATCAGGATATCGATGTACCCGGTCAATTTTTCGGCACCCATTTTCTTTATCAACCCCTCGAGGTCGGTAAATTCCGTGCTGAGGTCCTTGTAGATTTTTTCGGCCGCGGGTGTGCTGGACCAGAAATAGACATTTTCGAAAGGGATGCGGTAAATATCAATGCTAAAATTATAGCTGAATTCGGCCTGCATCAACTGTTCCACGGCGCTCTGACCATGCAGTTCGGCGTTTTTATCCGAGAAGTAACCGCTCAGAATTTCATCGGGATCAAAATAGACGACGCCATGGGCGGATGCAGACTTGAAAAAAATGCCGCCGGCACCCATCTCTCCCTGGCAGTGTTCAATCAATTTATCGAGCTTTAGGTAATATGTGTTCAATTTGGTCAATACCGGTTTTTCTTTCGGAACAACAAGCATTCTCACTCCTTACTGCGGCAACACGATGATCAGGGCAATACGGCCGCACTGCAAACGGCGATCAACGGCGTTTCAGACGCTCGATGGAAAGACGTATACTGTCCTGCATGCGGGATATCGCTTCGGCCAGTTTGCCGAATTCGTCCTCGGAATGGACTGGTATGTCAACTTCCAGATCACCGATGCTGATGCGATCTGCAGCGTCTGTGAGCGACCTGACCCTTGCGGTCAGCCGGCACGCAAATATGGAAACGGTAGCGCCAATGATCAAAAGGGTAATAGAAAGAATAATGGCGATCGTGGTTTTAATCCGACCCGCCAATGACTGCGATCGGGTCCTGAGTGCCGTGACCGGTTGAATCAAATCCTCCGAGTGGCTGATTTTTGCTTCGGCCATGCGGGTGATGATAGCGGTGCTTTCTCCGGTGAGTGAATGTTCCAGCCGAATTGTCTGATAGAGAAACAGAACTGAAGAGGATGCGAAAAGGATCAAGGGCAGAACGGCAAAAAGAAACAGTATTTTGCTGCGCAGGCTGAACATGGCCGGAATGGCATCCGAGACAGCAGGGACCGTAGTACCAGGCACTGCCGTGAGCACATCATGCGCCGATGCATACACCTTGTGATCTTCGACACCCTCGACCTTGGTATCGCGCCCGTCATTTGAGCCGTGCGGCAGGCTTGACCCGGGATCGTTCCAGATTGTAACCGCTGGCGCTGCATACGGGCGCTGCATCACATCGTCTGTATAGCCTCCCGTATTTTGCGTACCGGGGAGCATGATGAGATGGGTGCAGGATTTACATTTGAATTTTATCGGTTTGCGTTCCAAAATTGTGGGGTCTAACCGGTATTTTTTGCCGCAATCCTCACAGATAACGAGCATGATATCACCCTCTTGGGTATTCTTTTTCCGTGATTTTGCGGACCATGTCCCGTATGAACCGATCTTTCTTTTCTTTACGCTGAATGTCGCGGGCCAACGTCTCGACCAGGATCATGACCTGCTTCTTCGGGATACGGGCCGGATGGTAACCGGCGGTTAAGAGCTCTTCTTCGATGAGGATTCCGGCTAACGGTCCGATGGCCTTGGCATACTGGAGAGTCAGGTATCGGAGAAATTCAGGATCGAGGTATGTAAACTCCTTTTCTAACGGCTCGATCAGCTGTAATTCCAGCAACCGGGTGACGGTCACTCGCAGATCATCCGGGCTCAGACCAATCGTCTGTGCAATTGTGTCGAGGTTTTTTTCACCATCCACTGCTAAAAACAACGACAACAGGCGGCCATCCAGCGATACGTCTTTCATGTTTTCACCGACGACCTGGCGAAAGATCAGCGGCGAAAGATCGCCGGACGGCAGATTCATGAACCCTACTCTTTCGACAATTTTATCGCCGACTCTGCTGCTATGATCGCGGACCGGCACCGATTTCATCTCTCAAGTTCTTTATTTCTTCCCTTAAAATGCGTAATTCCCTCTGGATGAACCCTTTGAGATCCTCGATGGCCTTGAGGACTTCAGGCTGTACGCCGCCAGCTTCCGACCGATCACCGGTTGCCGCCGCTGCCGTGCGCCTGTCATCAGGCTGCGCCTTGCTCGGTATCAATTGAGTCTTGAGTTTCTTGTATTTTCCCAGCTCGATCGATAGAATTTTTTTCTTTTCGACTTCCGTCAAGTCTTCGGATTGAACAATTTTCTCCAGTTCGCTAAACAAAGAATTCAGAATTTTAAAAGCATCCGGATGGGACTGTCCGAGATGGGTGCGGATGTACTCGCCGATCGATCCGAGCAATTGTAGAAAAACCAGCACGATTTTGTCACTCCGGTATTTATCCTGCAGTACGGCGACCTGCTCGACAAAACTGGTCATGACCTCGTCCGTGATTTCCCAATCGATCGACAGAATGACGGTTTTGAGGTCCCTGAGCGGATGCGGTTTAATATCGGCACTTTTTGTATCGGCGACCTCGGTTGGTTCTTCCTCTCCGAAAAGATTCTGCAGCCGATCCTCGACTTCTTCGGAAAACTGGTCTCCGTTTGTTTCGTTTTCCACTATTTCTCTCCCTATTTCGCTTCAGGCCAATTTCGGATCCGCAAGCAATCCGCGTCCCGGAAACGGTGGATTGAGCACTATTTTAAATCCTTCACAATGGACGCCATGGTTAAAGAAATGATTTTTTTTAACGTGGCGACAACATTGGTTCCCATCAGAGCGCTGGCGGGAAAAGAGGCGGTTTTCAGTTTCGCGTTGAGATCCTGTTCGAGAGTTTCGACGGGCAATATGGGAATGCCCTGCTCCGCCAGATCTACCTTGTTGTACTGTAAGACCATTGGAACCTTGAAAATGCTCCTTTTATAATTCGCGAGGTTCTCCTGCAGGTTTTTCAGCGACAGGATGTTTTTCTCCCGGCGCACCGCCATCGCATCTGCCACGAAAACCATTCCGTCGACGCCTCTTAAAACGAGCCGCCGGGTCGCATTGTACTTGACCTGGCCCGGCACCGTATACAATTGAATTTTGACGTCGTAGCCGTTCACTTTCCCGATGTCGAACGGCAGAAAATCGAAAAAGAGCGTTCGGTCGCCATGGGTTTTGATAGTGACCATTTCGGTTTTGATACGACTGCTAAATTTGTCGTATATATACTCCAGGTTGGTCGTTTTGCCTCCCCGGCCGGGACCGTAATAGACGATTTTAACCTGAACTTCTTTCTTCTTGGGATTGACGAATGCCATGTGTCGTGTACCTGCCAGTTGTTGCGATCAGTTCGAACAAAAAATGGAAAATCATACCAAAGCGGTTCAGGGCACCTCGGTCGCTCCCAAGGCGGTCTTAATTTTCTCGACGGCCTCATTGACTTTGAGGCGCAGAAAACCAAGTGAGATGTCGTTGCTGAAAATCGTAATCATCAAAAATTCGGAAACAATTTTGTTAAAATGAATATTTTCCTTTACACCTTTGTGGAAAAGCAGCGAGAATTCTCCTTCACCGATGATCTTGGCCATGGCGCTGACGGCGCCGAAATTTCCTGCCGCCAGAGCTGCCAGAGAATATACATCGTGCTGGCTCTCACCGTTGTCCCTGTTAGCGATGATGTTGCCCGCCATATCGATGATAAACACGCAGCTCACTCCAATATCGATTAGATCCTGCTGCAAGACATCTTCGATTCCATCCAGCTGTTCTTGACCGAACGTGTATGACAATTGGCCGCCTCCCCAAAAAAATGATTGAATCCGTGCGCATCAATTTAATACGACTAAAGAAATACAAAAACATACTATGTCATTATTTTGATATACTTCTGACATATAAGAATACCAAATTTATACCGTGTTTATCAAGATAAATTTCGTCTTTGATTAAACGCTTCTACGATTTAACATTTGGAAAAGTATAGAAAAATTAATCCACGGTTAGTGGTGGACACCGACACCCGCAGAATTCCGACGCAAGGCACATCAAGATGATGGAGGGCGGTCAGATACGGGCACCCTGTCACAGCGGCACCACGAGTGACTTTTTCGTCTACGTGATTATGATAAGATGCAATTGAAGTGTAAACCGCCGACACACCGGATGACGATACGATGAATGACAACAGGCGCACAGGCAGCTTCAAGCCTTTCAAACATCTGGGCCGGCTATTAAAAATTGAATCCCTGCCGCTATATCCCGGTCCGAAACTCCCTGCAAGCATCGAGACCCATGACGCGGAAAATCCGGCGAGCGAACGAGACCTCTTCAACGAGGCCATGAGCGGTGTGACGCCGATCTTGCAGGACAAATACAGCCCGGACGAAGACCTTGCTTCGGTATTGGCTCACAAAGAACCGTGTCGGCCTGGATGCGATGTGCTGCGCAGGCTCGACGAATTGGTTCAATCCGGTGACGGTTTTATTGTCGCCGACACGCCGGAGTACCACGAGGGCGTCGGGCACCGCGTCCACCCGAGGGCAACCCGACATCTTCACGGAGGGCGTTTTTCGATTCAGGCCCATATCGATTTACACGGCTTGAGTGCGCCTGAAGCCGAACGGGCTGTTGATGATTTCTTGCGGGAGGCAATCCGCAGCGGTAAACGTGCCGTGCTGGTCGTGCACGGTCGCGGCTTGTCATCACCAAGACGCCCCATTCTCAAGACAAAAGTCCGGGATTGGTTGACGCGCGGAACCTGGCGCAAATGGGTAATGGCCTTTACGAGCGCGCGTCTTTGCGACGGCGGCGCCGGAGCGACATACGTGCTGCTCCGACAGCGGCCGGTGACCCGGCAATTCAGAAAAAAGCGCCGGCGCTGATAAGGTCAATTTTGGGTTGCGGCCAACAATTTTAGAAAGACAGGCACGGGTCAATTTGCACAGATCTACTGATTCTCTCTTCCGAAATTGGATGAACTTAGAAAAATGCTTGACAAGAATACAAAAAATAACGATTATAACTAGTTTAAATGATTTATGTCGGTAGACCGATCAGGTAAGTCCTTCATATGAATACTGAATCCGGTCCTGCACCTGGTCCTTTATGTGGTCCTTCATCTGGCAGCGACATCCAAATGAAGGGCTTTTTTTTACCGACGAGAACCGGTTTAAATTATTACCGTCCCGCTTAAGCACTAACATTGCCAAGATGACGACTGCACGAGCGGGTCATCGAAACAGTTTACCAGGAAAGGCAGAGATATGATCAGCAAACAAAAACGCGTCAGAAACATCGGCATCAGCGCACACATCGATTCCGGCAAGACCACGCTGACGGAACGCATCCTCTATTACACGCATCGAATTCATGCGATCCACGATGTCAGAGGCAAGGACGGCATCGGTGCGACCATGGATTCGATGGAGCTAGAGCGTGAGCGCGGCATCACCATTGCTTCGGCCGCCACCTTTTGTCAATGGAACGGCCATGAAATCAATATCATCGATACGCCGGGCCATGTTGACTTCACCATCGAGGTAGAGCGATCCCTGCGGGTTCTCGACGGTGCGATTCTGGTGCTGTGCGCTGTCGGGGGGGTTCAATCCCAATCAATCACTGTCGATCAACAAATGCGGCGCTACAACGTTCCCTTTATCGCCTTTATCAACAAATGCGACCGTAACGGTGCCAATCCGGAGCGTGTGATCCGGCAGCTCGCACAAAAACTGGGCCACAAACCGGTTGCCATGCAGATCCCAATCGGCCTGGAAGCTGACCTTCAGGGTCTGGTGGACCTGGTGAGCATGAAGGCCCTTTATTTCGAAGGGCCCAATGGTGAGGAACTGCGCGAAGCAGAAATACCGGAAACCCTGGTAACGCTGGCCCTCGAGAAAAGGGAGGCCCTGATCGATGCGGCGGCCATGTTTTCAGACGAATTGACCGAAGCCGCCCTTGAAGAAAAGGTCACGCCGGAACTGATCATAGAGGCTGTTCGCCGGGGCACTATCGCCCGGGCAATGACACCGGTTTTTTTGGGGTCGGCTTACAAAAACAAGGGCGTCCAGCCGCTTCTTGATGCCGTAACCCGTTTCCTGCCTTGTCCGGCCGATGTACAAAACGAGGCCTTGGATATGGAAAAAGACGAAAAACCCGTTAAACTCACCTCCGATCCCCAAGCACCACTGGTGGCTCTGGCATTCAAGCTCGAAGACGGGCAATATGGTCAACTTTCCTATGTTCGCGTCTACCAGGGCACGCTCTCAAAGGGAGAATCCATTGTCAACATGCGCACCGGCAGAAAAATAAAAGTCGGCCGCGTTGTGCGGATGCATGCTGACCAGATGGAAGAAATCGAATCAATTCCAGCCGGTTATATCGGTGCCCTGTTCGGCGTGGACTGCGCCTCCGGGGACACTTTTGTCAGCCCCGGCATCAACGTGAGTATGACCTCAATGTTCATCCCCCAACCGGTCATATCGTTGGCAATCGTGCCCAAAGACAACAAGGCCCAGATCAACATGTCCAAGGCCCTGAACCGCTTCACAAAAGAGGACCCGACCTTTCGAACCTATGTCAACGAA
>CAWBCG010000038.1:0-15933 GCA_963787235.1 uncultured delta proteobacterium | reverse complement strand
GACTACCGACAATACACGCCACTTAAATCAGATGGGACTATGTTGAAACACATATTCATCGTCACCGTCACGGATTTATTGATGGCTCCAATATGCGATATACTTTTACGAACTAAATATATAGTTGCATTCTAAGGTTTTTCAATAGGGGGAAACATTCATTTTAGTGGGAAGATTTCCTTTGCGGTGGGCATATCATACAGAGAATGATTTTGAATTGTTAAACTGAAGGCGTCTATGGTCACAAGCGGACATCAGCCATCGTGCGTAAGGGATTGCTTGATACTTTGGTGTTTCTCAAAACAGGGAATGCAAACTGATTTTCCATCCATGTTTCTGAGGCGCGATTCCATCACCGTTTCATCACAAATGGTGCAGGGGACAGAATCTCTAATTTTGGCCGGTTCAGGCTCCGGGACTGAGACGGAGGTCACAGAAAGGATAGTCTCCTGGGGTGCCGACAGTATCCACTCGGCAAAAATCTTTCGATCCTTGCTGACATTATCCGGCACATTTTGACCAAGGAACACCACGCGAACACCCTTTCGAGTTGATCGGGAGTAGATGGTGAAGACGTGCTTTCCGTAGTCGCGAAAAATGAGGTTTCCTTTGCCGAACGTGCAGCCTGTGACGCACTGAAGCGCATCAACGCCACACGCATCATTTTCGACGATGGAGACGAGTTCCTCGTCTTCTGCACGTACAGACTCGATTGCTTTAAGTCCAGTTGATGCCATTCTGTATCCGATGGCAAGGCCGGGGCACTCATGTCCATGAAACTTTATTATCTCTTGATATTTCATCATGATATCCATCGCTTAATAAGTGGGGGCGCTGTAACCTGTACAGCCAATAATTGTAACTGGTTTCCGTCCATAAATGGCCCTTTTCCGCAATTTCGGCGTCAATCGGCGGAATCGCTTGTGCGACATACATTAGTATGCCTCCGCGCAATTCCTTGATTTCCTTGAACTTGCGAAAAATTGCACATTTCTGGATCGGAAACTTATCAGTGCCCTTTATGAAACCGCAGATGGGCACTAACTATTAGAAATGACATTGGAATTGATCATACGATCTGGACATAAAGGCCTTACCTCGAGCCTGGTCCAATTGTCAAACCCTTATTGCAAAATGAAGGCTATTTCAACACATTTGGGATCCATAAACTGATTTAAATTTAACCCTTGAAAGTTATGAGACTATGCTTAAAATAAAATTGACAGCAGCGATTGCTTTAATACCCATATTCACATCGGTTTTGATCCACTGGATATAGGCAGCTATTGCGATTTCCCTTTCTTGTGCCTCTCCCCTGAAACGAATCTGTTCTTGTTTGAAATCAGTTTCAACTAAAAAATTGCAACGCGGGACTTCAGGATTAAAATCCAAGCTACATGCAGGGGACCCCATGAAAAAAATTCTCAAATTGTGCATACGCCTCTCCTGACAGGGCCTTCTCGGTGCTGTTAGGATAAGCAGGCGTTTTGGTTTAGGTGAAAAATTCAAATGAGGATTCGAACACTCCCCATTTCATAGCGTAGAAGGAGGGATCAGATGACGAATATGTTAAAGTATATGGTGATTCATAGAGACCCCACAGTTCCCTGGTCTAAAATAGAGAAACTGGGCGAAACTCGCCAACGTCGAATCGGCCACCTGGGTTCGAACGTGCTACAACAAGGAAAAAGGCGTACGGTATTCCGGATATGGCTGCTCCGAACGATAAAGCCTTGCAAAAGATCTTCTCTGACCTCGATATATCCTGGGAGTCTATGATAGAAGTCGAAGAAACAGTCCCGGATATGTGGGGTGGCAAGTGGAAAATCAATCTCGTAAGTCTGAAGCCACAGCGGATACTTTGAGGCGCCTTATTATTCTTTAAAAAAATCTTAGCCCAGCTATTTAAGCTGGGCTTTTTTTATTATCCCCACTGGGGTCCATTCGACCATAATCGAACCATTGATGGACATCGTACATCAACTTCTCATGGTCTGTCTTTAGGATGGCGTATGTACTTGCGGATTCAATTCCAATACTTCCTTGTAATCGACCACAATTTTTCATCCAGCATGTTGTGTTGATATCCGCATCGGCTTTCCGCGCTATGTAAGACGTATGAAAAGGGAGTGTATCCAGCGCCCCCGTGGCACACCGACATCTGGTAGTTAAACTTGTTTCGTTTCATCCTTAACGGTGTCTTCATTCCTTCTATCACACGTGCACAAGGATTTATCCTCCTGTAAAGAAACCTGACACACCTTCCTATGGTCCTTGCCGAACTGGTTTTTTAGTTACCGTTAATACATTAAATATATGCAGTATAGCAACTGGCACGCCGCTTGCTCAACCCTTAATTGGCTTATCCGTGACCCGTTCTGGCGTCAGTTGAACGGGACAAAATCGAGCGCCTGCATTGGCTTAGCCCGCGGCTCCGATTGCCACGCCTCAGCGCCCCCGGCGGGTGCACAGGCCCCAGGCCTTCTTCACCAGCAAAGGCGGCGCTTGCATTTCACCGGTGATTGCCGGCCGTTAATCCTGATCCATTTGTTCATTCATTTCAGCTCACGGCCAGGCCGCTCGAGCACCATCAATCATTTCCCTTCACCGGCTCCGCCCAAGTCACACCCATCGCCTCTCCATGGGCGGGGGAACAAGGTCGCGCCAGGCGGCGGGCGGCTCTTTTCGCTGTCCATGTCTCATTCCATTCATGGCACGACAGCACGGCGTCCGGCGGCGGTGATGTTCCAGTTGTTTATTCACCATTGCCCTTTTCATTTCCCAGTGCCATTGCCATTTGTTTACCCCCGTCTTTGCCGCCGTTCGCACAGGAAACACACACACACACAGCTTCAACAATGGTTCATCACCCTTCTATCGGAAAATCGCGCCCACTATATCAGCGACATCTACACCGGATTCAGAAACAAGCTGCATTTTACCATTGCCGTTAAGCAAATCGTCGACGGCCAAAACGTTATTTTACGCTCGACGCTCGATCCGGACAAGTTTTACCTGTTTTTGAGAACAATCCATCGCGGTAAAGGAAGCGAGTCCTTCATTATCAATAACGCCGGGATTCACCAAGTTGTCGATCCGGCCAGAGGTCAACTTTTCAGTGATACGAAAAAATCATATCCCCCCCGTAGATCAGAACACAGGCGCACGTGAGATCAATCAGCATGGCGAAGATCGGTTTTGGTGGCCCATGCCTGGCTTAAAGAAACCGACTGGGCCTTAATGGTCAGCGAACCTCTGGCTCTGGCCTATGCGGAGCTTTACCTGAGCGCGCCGGATTATGTTTATCAGTTCAGCGTTTATTATTCTCTTCGTCATTGCCGCCATTTGGAATGCCACTAAATATACTTATCGGTAAAGCCCGGGAGAATGCCGAAAAAAAGGAAGAGCTTTACACGCAGTTACTGCATGCTTCCAAATTGGCCTCACTTGGCGAACTGGCGACCGGTGTGGCACACGAAATCAACAATCCCTTAGCCATTATCATTGCAACGACCGGTGTCATTAAGGACCTGTTTAATCCTGAATTCAACCTCGACAATAATCCTGAGGCCATTTTACAGGATTTAGAAACCATCGATTCAGCAGTGATAAGAACCCGAGGCATTACCCAGCAACTGCTCAATTACGGACGCAAAAGCAACCCGAAACTGATCCCATCAGATGTAAACCATATCTTGGAGGATGTGCTCAGCGGTGTCAAAGAACGGGAACTTGCTCTGGCCGATATCTCTATTGAGCGCAATTTTGCTGAAAATCTGCAGGACGTTATGATTGATCCGGATCAGATCCGGCAGGTCTTCTTTAACCTCATCAATAATGCCGGCGACGCTATTTGCGCTCCCCTGGCAAAATCACCGTCGCCACCACTGCAAAGAATGGTCAACTGAGGGTTACGATTACCGATACCGGCCATGGACTGGATTCGGATCAAATAAAAAAGATTTTCGATCCTTTTTACTCCACCAAGGAGGTCGGCAAAGGTACCGGCTTAGGCCTGAGCGTTTCTCTGGGGATTATGGAGTCCATGGCCGGCACCATCGAAGTCCAGAGCCTGCCGGGAGTAGGAAGTGCATTTTCGATTGTCTTACCTATTAAGCCAATACAAGGAGGGGAGAATGAACTTTGAAGGGGTGCACCATAGATATTCTGAAGTTAAAGTGCTTCTTATTGATGACGAAGAGACGTTTCGCAAAGCCTTGGCTCAACAGTTGCAGACAAGAGGCTTCGTCGTGCTGGATACCGGCAACGGAGAAGAGACGCGATCAAAATTGTCAGGCATCAGAATCCGGAAAGTCGTCATTCTTGATCAGAAGATGCCCGGCATGGACGGCATTCAAACATTAAAGGAAATCAAAAAAATCCGACCCGAAGTACAGGTTATTATGCATACAGGGCATGGCTCTATCGAGCTCGCTCGAATTACCGGCAAGAATGACGTTCTCTCTTTTATAGAGAAACCATGTCCGAAAGACCACATCATCACTGCGATCCGGGCGGCACTAAGAGGCGCGTATGCACGCCTTGGCCAAACACGAGATTCCCGAGATCAAGCCATCCGGATTAAAGGACCGACTATTCGGTGTACACAATTCTGACCGGGGATTATTGCATTGGGAATACGACTCTTTGTGCTGATCATTTTCATGCCGGTTTCCAGGCAACTCACTTATTTGACCACGACCAAAAAACAAGGCGTAATGGGCGAGTCAATTGCCGGTTACGCCGATTACCGTCGGATGAAAACTGGGGAATCCATCAGCGACTATTATCCTGAAAAAACAAAGCTCTACAATACAGTGCCAGCAGCGGACGGCAAATTAAAGAAAACGCCTCTGCGACCGGAGCAAGTGGCATTCCGTGCTAAGGTTATGGTCGGCGTTTTGGTAGTTGCAGCGCTCTTCTGGGCCACAGGTGCGATTGCGATTGGGGTCACGGCACTGCTCGTGGGTGTGCTGATGTATTTTTTCGGCATTCTGCCCGCTGATCAGGTCGCAAGTGCCTTCGCCAAGGATTCGGTGGTATTTATTTTCGGCGTGCTGGCGGTTGCGGCCGCCATCAGCAAAACAGGCCTGGATCGCCGAATCGGCATGTTACTACTGGGTACCAGTACCACCTTGCGCCGGTTCGGTTTGGTTTTTGCTCCGCTACTGGCAGTAACCGCTTCCTTTTTGTCCGAACATGCCTTGGTCGCCTTTATCGCTCCGATCTTGATGTTGGCGTATATGGGTGCCATCAAAACGGCCTGGTTCAAAAAAGACAAGTATTTAGTGGTTATGATGCTGTTGATGCTTTCTTTTTGCGGCAACATTGGCGGCCCGGGCTCACCCGCTGCCGGCGGGCGCAACGCAGTGATGTTGGGTATATTTGCAGATTACGGTGTCCAGCTTTCTTTTGGGCAATGGGTAAAGTTGGGGCTTCCGTTCGTGCCTGTCATGGCGCTGGTCATCGGCGGGTACTTTTTGGTGGCTTTTCGCGGCAAAGTCCGGGTGCCATCTGTCAATATGTCCGCCGAAGTTCGACGCGAGTCTGAAAAGATCGGCAAAATGACCCCCGATGAATATAAAGCCGCGGCGGTTCTGGTTCTGCTCATCTTCCTTTGGGTTACCCTTTCCAGCAGATTCGGCATGGGAGGACCGGTTCTTTTATGCCTGGTTCTATTGAATGTCCTTGGGTATTGCGTTGGCGGGATATCAATAGAATCCATTGGGATGTTGTTGCCCTGTACGCTGCGGCCAGCGCCATGGGATACGGACTTAGCGGGTCACCGGTGCTGCCCTGTGGCTGGCCTCCAGCCTGGCGATTCCCCGCCGCCGGAAGTGCTAAAAAGCGGGACAGGTCTGTTAGTTTCAGCCAGTCTTATCACCGGAATTCTGACCAAATTCATGAGCGACGGAGCCACCGTGGCCGCCGTGGGGCCTGTTACCGTGTCCATGGCAACTCTCTCCTGTACATCTCCCTTGATGGTCGGCCTTACTCACTGCCTTTGCCTCATCTTTCGCCCACGTACTCATCATCGGAACACCCAATAACGCCATTGTTTTCAGCATTGCCAGAGACCCGGAAACCGGTGAACAACTGGTCACCATGAAAGATTTTTTTTATCCATGGTTCGGCCGTATTTTTATTAAGCTTGATGGTTCTTTGGGTTTGGGTATTTTTCGGGTACTGGCGGTGGTTCGGCATCTAGTATCTGACCTGCAATTTAGGCATTTGGGTTTAACCGTGACGAAAGGAGTGACAGTCATGCAAACGGATAAAATCAATATACTGATTGTGGACGATGAGGAGCAGTTCTTGAGTTCCATCAGCCCCACCCTTGAGGCCGGGATCTTTACGTGGTGACCGTAACCAGGGGAGAAAAAGCATCGATGCTGCCCGGTCCCAGCCATTTGATATTGCCCTGGTTGATCTGAAAATGCCGGGTATGGATGGTGAAGCGACGTTAAAAGCCTTGAAAAAAGAGCATAAATGGCTGGAAGTGGTCATCCTTACCGGACATGGTACCATCCGATCGGCAGCTGAGTGCACCCGCAGCGGGGCCTATTCTTTCCTGCAGAAGCCTGCGAACTGGATCAGCTCTTGGAAGTGCTAACCAGTGCCTATAAAAAGAAGGTGATGAACAAGAAAAAAATGGATGAACGCAAAATGGATGAGCTAATGAAGATTTCCATGACCCGCTCTCCGCGAGAAATCCTGGAGGAAACTGAGAGAAATAGAAAAGGAAAACTAACATGTGAAATCAAAGTGTCGTCGACCCATCGTCATTCGGGCTCCAACCGGGCCGACTATCCGGTATGGATTTATGGCACGGTTACTTTAATGGATTGATTTTCTTACGTGATCGAACTATTTAATGATCATTAAGACACGGCATGAGGTTCTCTGATACCAAAGTGATAGCCGTTTAGCCATCATTTCGCGGGTGCGCTTTGGTTCATCCGACATATATTGCAAATTTTAATGCTACCTAGATCTTAGAGACATGTGGAAACGATTGAATCTGAGACAACGGATTTATGCCACCCTGTCAGGGTTGGTGGGAATCACTTTTCTGGCGGCCTGGTGATGGTCTGGTACACCTATCGCGTGGAAAAGGTTATGGTCGATATCATCGATAAGAATGTCGTTGGGCTGCAAACAGCCGAAGCTCTCGAGACCGCCATCGTAAATCAGAAAGGATTTGTCTCCTACTATTATTTGGATGGCGATCCGGATTGGCTCAAGCAACTGGATGATTACCGGCGAATATTCAGTGAACGGCTCAAAGAGGCCCCATAGTCAGCGCAAAATCAACAACAGACGGAAGCAATAGAACAAATCCAAATCCAGTACGAGCAGTATATCACACTTAAGGACCAGGTCATTGCGCAATACAAAGCCGGGGAGCGCAACGCCGTCACAGCACTGCACCGGAGGGTCCGCAGTCAGTTTTTTACCATTCTGGATCTGTGCGAAAAATATAAAAACATGCACATCCAAAAAGTGTGTCTGCGGCACAGAATCTTACGAGTGCGCGAGCGACGCAACTCCGCACGATTGCCGCGGTTGCCATAGCAGTCAATATTATCCTGGCGTTCTTCCTGGCGTTTATACTGATAAAGCAGGTATTAAACCCTATTGCGCGTTTACTGCAGACAACATCCCCGGGCGGACGAGTTGAAAATCCGGACAACGTGGTGATCGCTCTGGGTCTGAAGCGTTGAGGGGCTCATTCAAGAATGTGGATCAAACCCAGTCTGAACTGGCCAAAAGTCGGGAGCACCTCCTGCAGGTTGAAAAAATGGCCATGGTGGGGAAGCCGCGCCGCTGGAATGGCGCACAGTATTCGCAACCCCTTCACGTCCGTCAAGATGCGGTTGTTTTCACTGGGCCGCACGTTTACTCTCGAATGCGGCCCAAAAATAATATTTTTGATGTTATTTCCGGAGAGATTCGCCACATCGACACGATAGTCCAGAATTTTTTTGGAATTTTCGCGCCCCCCCAAACTGGTGATGCAATCGGTCAACCCGTCTTCGGTCGTTGACAACACCCTCAAATTACTGACGCAGCGGTTAAAATCCTGAACAACGTCAACGTCCAGATCGTTCGCGCCAGAAAACTGCCGGATGTATCGGCCGATCCGGAACAGCTGAAGGAGGTGTTTGTCAATCTTTTTATCAATGCCTGCGAGGCCATGGGGAATGGTGGTACAATTACTGTCCACGAAGATGTGCACCATGAAAAAGCTCTCCAGAAGGTGGCCCGGATTCGGATATCAGACGATGGGCCGGGTATACCGGGGACCATAATCGACAGAGTTCTGGAGCCGTTCTTCACCACGAAAGAAGAGGGCACCGGACTCGGGTTGAGCATCGCCTCCAGGATCGTCCAGGAACATATGGCGGACGTATTGAGGTATCTTCGGTTGAATACCAGGGAACGACGTTTACCATTACCCTGCCGGCTATAGGAAGACACGCCTTGAGCACGATATTAATTATCGACGACGATGACCAGCTGCGAAAAAGTTTCCACAAACTACTGACTGAAGAAGGTTACTCAGTTAAGAGTGCTGCTTCCTGTTGTGCAGTGGCTCCTCTTGAAAGAGGAGCTGCCCGATCTGGTGGTTCTGGATCTGCGTCTTCCGGGAATCAACGGCATTGAAACTTTTAGCGCCATTCATCAGATTCGTACCGAAATTGCCGGTGATCCCCACCACCGCGTTCGGGACGACGGAGACCGCCATTGAAGCCACCAAATTGGGAGCCTTTGACTACATTCTAAAACCGTTTGAAATTCCGGACATGCTCTCCATCATCCAGCAGGCCTTCGGAGGCCCGGCCGCTTCATGCGCTCGCCGGTCACCATGAATGGTGTGCCAACGGCCGATGCCAGAGAGGCCATAATCGGCCGCAGTAAACCGATGCAGGCTGTCTACAAGGCCATTGATCCGCCCTTCCGCCTCCGACGCCAGCGTTCTCATACGCGGCGAATCCGGGACAGGTAAAGAACTCGTGGCCCGTGCGATTTATCAGCACAGCCTCTGCATCTGATAACCCGTTTCTGGTAATAAACTGCGTCGCCATACCCGAAAATCTGCTCGAGAGCGAACTGTTCGGCTATGAAAAAGGCGCTTTCACCGGCGCCACCCACCGCCGCATCGGTAAAATCGAGCAGGCTAACGGTGGAACCGTATTTCTTGATGAAATCGGAGATATGCCCTTCGCTATCCAGGCCAAGATCTTACGGCTACTCCAGGAAAAAAGTATCGAACGCCTCGGCGGTCGGGAAACCATAACTGTGGATGTCCGGATTATCGCCGCCACAAATCGCAACCTGGAGCACGCCATCGCGGATGGTCGTTTTCGGGAAGACCTCTACTACCGCCTCAAGGTCGTCACCATATCTCTACCTCCCCTGAGAGATCGGACGGAAGACATCCCCATTTTGACCGATTATTTTATGCGCCGTTTTTCCGCTGAACTCGACATAGACAATCCCGGGATCGCGCCCGGCGTCCTGGAAGTCCTAACGATCAATCCTTGGGCGGGTAATATTCGCGAACTCGCCAATACCATCCAAAAAGCCTTGATCTTCAACCGCGGCGCCCCAATATGTGAAAAGGACATCCATCAGACCATTGACGTGGAATCCACCGGTGTCGTTGCCTCCCAGGAAGACACCGATGATGTTATCCGCCAATGGGCGGGTAACATCCTTAATAGCAGCGAACAGAAGAATCTCTTCGACACCTGCATGGATCGTATCTCCGAAATACTGATCAGCGAAGCACTGCGAATGACCGGCGGCAACCGCACGCGGGCCGCTCAGTTGCTCGGATTGTCCCGTCCCACCCTCCACGCGAAGATCGAAAAGCATCATCTCCGATTTGAAACAACGGTAACCAAGAAATCTTCACCGTTACCCTAACAAACCGCGACCGGATCACAATTCTCCACCAAAGACAAGAAGCCGCTACAGCCCTCTCCCCAGCCACTGTCCGGTAGATTCTTGTCTTTACAGCCTGGAAAAATACCTGACATCAAATTGCGTCATCCGCCAGCACCGCACACCGCCAATAACGTTTTTATCTATAAATATTGATAGGTCAGCAACAGTCACGGCGACTGCAAACTGGCATGGACTTTGCTTTTTTCACTATACAGAGCCGAAGTGAACCGATACGATCCGGACAGTCGGGATCGTCCTTCGGGAAACGCTCGGACGGGTATTCAGGTTGATACACCGCAACTTTCAAGGTGAGGAAGAAGAAAAATGGGTAATATAAAGTCAATAATGGCAGCTTGCGATTTTTCGGAATATACGCCACGAGTCGTTTCCTATGCGGTTGATCTCGCCAAGGACCTGCATGCCAAACTGATGGTCGTGAACATCATCAACCAGAGGGACGTCGAGATGATGCGCAAAGTTTCCTTACAAGCTCCGGAATTCAAAATCGACAAGTACCTCGAAGACCTTGAAAGAGAGCGCCTGGAATTGATGGACGGTCTGGTCAATGATGCCGGTGGCGCCGGCCTCGACATCGAAAAAGTGATCCGGGTCGGCGTGCCTTTCAAGGCCCTTCTCGATGTGATCGAGGACCAGGGAGCCGACATGCTGGTCATGGGGACCAAGGGTCGCGGCAATCTGATCGGCGTACTCTTTGGATCTACGGCAGAGAAGGTGTTCCGCCGCTGCCCGATTCCGCTTGTCAGCATAAGGGCGGAAGAAAAATAGATCGCAGGAAAGAGTAAAGAAAACACGTGCCGGCTCAACAAAGGAGGTTGGACCATGCTGGTAAAGAACTGGATGAGCAAACAATCCGTCACCGTCGATGTCGACGGATCGATGCAGGACGCGATGAACTTGATTAAAAAACATGACATTCGCATGCTGCCGGTGATGAAAAAAGGCAAACTGGTCGGCATCATCACCGACCGGGACCTGAAACGGGCCTCGGCCTCCGATGCCACCACTCTCGAAATTCATGAACTTCTGTACCTTTTATCCAAAATCAAGATCAAGGACATCATGAGCCGGAACCCGATCACGGTGCCGGTCGACTTTACGGTGGAGGAAACCGCCGAAGTGCTTCTAAAGAACAAGATTTCCGGGGCCCCGGTGGTGGACAAGTCCGGCAAAATCATCGGGGTGATCACGCAGTCGGATATTTTCAGAGTGCTGATCGCCCTTACCGGGGTCGGCAACCGCGGCATTCAGTTTGCCTTTAAACTCGAGGACCGGCCCGGTTCGATCAAGGAAGTGGCCGATGTCGTCCGCGATTTCGGCGGACGGATGGTCAGCATCCTGACGTCCTACGAAAACGTCGAGAGCGGTTACCGCAAGGTCTACATCCGCATGCACAGCATCGATCGCCAGAAACTGGGGCAACTCAAAGACGTACTGCGTCAAAAAGCCCAGGTGCTCTACATGGTGGATCACCGCATGAACAATCGTGAAATATATAGCGAGTGATCCGTTGTTGACGGCAACCGCACCGTAAATAGTCAAAACCCTTTCAACCGATGAGGGTAAGAAGTTGGATGTCGGCACGATCATCATGGGCCGCCGGTGTTTGAGCCGCACACAGGATTTTTTCATGGGCCGCGTGACGAACAAGGTCGTCTACCTTGCGCGCGAAAAATCGGTCTGGATCGTTTCGTAAGGTAACGAAACGCAAGGATGAGGAACGGTAGATGCCATGAGTATACTCAATCTCGACCGGCTGTTCGCGCCTCGATCGCTGGCCGTGGTCGGTGCCAGCGACAGAAAAGGTACCATCGGCGCCGCCGTCATGCAAAACCTGGCCGAAGGCGGCTTCGCGGGAAAAGTCTACCCTATCAATCCGCGTCATCCCATTATTGCCGGCCGGAAAGCGTTCGCCAAAATCACCGACCTCCCTGAAACCGTCGACCTGGTTCTCATCGCCGTTCCGATCCAAACGGTTCCTGAACTTATAAAGGAGTGCGCGGCGACCCGGGTAGGCGGTGCGGTGATCATTTCCGCCGGCGGCAAGGCGACCGGTGAGCGGGGCCACGAGGTGGAGAAAGCCATTGCCGAGGCCGCGCGAGACAGCGGAGTGCGCATCATCGGTCCTAATTGCCTGGGCATCATCAGCAGCCGTGTCAATCTGAACGCCTCTTTCGCGGCACAGATGCCGCTGCCGGGCAGCATGGCCTTCATTTCCCAGAGTGGTGCTGTCTGTGGTGCCGTCCTGGACCTCTCCATCAAAGAGCATATCGGTTTCAGTTACTTCGTGAGCCTGGGCTCCATGCTGGACGTGAATTTCGGCGACGTGATCGACTATTTGGGTAACGACCCGCAGGTCGGCAGTATCGTGATGTACATGGAAAATTTGACACGTCACCGCAATTTCATGAGTGCAGCCCGCGCAGTGGCGCGTATCAAGCCGATCATCGTATTGAAAGCCGGCCGCACCCGCGCCGGTGAAGATGCCGTCTATGACGCGGCTTTCAATCGCGCCGGCATCCTGCGCGTCAGGACCTTCGAGGAACTCTTCGACTGTGCCGAACTCCTGGCCAAACAGCCTAAAATCATCGGCCCCGGTCTGGCGATTGTCACCAATTCGGGCGGACCGGGTGTGATGGCCGCCGATGCCCTCTCTGACTGCGGGTTCGAGCCAGTGACCCTTTCCGACGAGACCCTCGAAAAACTCGACTCCGTTTTGCCCTCCCACTGGAGCCGGGCGAACCCGGTGGACATGCTGGGAGATGCTTCGGTAAAGGAATATTGCCAGGTGGTCGATATCTGCGTAAATGCACCTGAAATTAACAGCCTCTTAATTCTGCTCACTCCCCAGGCTATGATAGATCCAACCGCAGTGGCAAACGCCCTGTTAGATAAAATAAAGGCCATACCGTTTCCAGTGCTCACCTCATGGGTCGGTGGCCCCAGCGTGGAAGGTGGACGGGAGGTTTTCAACCACGACGGCATACCGACAGTGGACACACCTGAACGGGCGATTCGAGCCTTCGCCAACCTCTGGCATTATGCCAGAAACCTCGAACTGCTGCAGCAGATACCATCGCGACTGTCTCGGCGGCTCGACGTTGACCACCAGAGAGCACGCACGCTGATTCGGCACGGGATGGAACGCAAAGAAAAAATTCTCACTGAGGTTGAGTCAAAAGCGCTTCTGACGGCCTACGGCATTCCGACCAATCCGACTGAAACAGCCTTTTCGGCAGATGAGGCCGTTCGAAAGGCCGCTCATATCGGCTATCCCGTCGCGCTGAAAGTCTACTCCAACACCATCACTCACAAGACCGAAGTCGGTGGTGTCATACTTGGCTTGGAAAGCGAAAAGGAGGTCCGTAGTGCTTACGACCAGATAATAAATCGTGCAATGACTCACGGCAACTGCGGTGCGGGCATGGGCGTTACAATCCAACCGATGCTGTCAAGTCAGATGATGGAGCTGATTCTGGGCGCTAAGAAGGACCGCGACTTCGGTCCGGTGATACTCTTCGGACTGGGCGGAGTCATGACGGAAGTCATGAAAGATCGGGCCATCGCGCTGCCACCGTTGAATCGTTTGTTGGCTCGGCGCTTGATGGAAGAGACAAAAGTCTACCAACTTCTGAAAGGCTATCGCAACCAACCGGCGTCAAACCTGGAAAAACTAGAGGAAATACTGATCCGGCTGGCACAACTGATGACCGATTTTTCGGAAATCGACGAACTGGACATCAATCCACTTTTTACCATCGGCGACAGTTTCTGTGCGGTGGACGCGCGAGTAATTTTGAAATACAGCGACGTACCGGCACCACTTCACTTGGTTATCAGTCCTTACCCGGTCCAATTCGAAACGCATGTCGTCACCAAGGGGCTCAACAAGATCTTTATCCGCCCGATACGGCCGGAAGATGCGCCAATGATGGTCGAACTGTTCGATTCACTCACTCCCCGCAGCATTTACATGCGTTTCTTCTCTATGATGAAGCACTTACCCCACAACATGCTGGCCCGGTTCACCCAGATCGACTACGATCGTGAAATCGCGCTCGTGGCCCTTCCGGAGGACGAACGCAAGGAACAGATGCTGGGAGTTGCCAGGATCATCCTGGAACGCGATCTCAAAAACGCCGAGTTCTCGGTCCTGATCGGGGATCCCTGGCAAGGTAAAGGCATCGGGGCCGAGTTGCTCAGGAGCTGCCTGCGGATTGCCAAGCAAAGGGAAATAAATACCATTTGGGGGCAAGTGCTTGCAGAAAACACCCAGATGTTGGCCCTGGGGAAAAAACTCGGATTCAGCATGAAGAGGAGTTCGGAGCCGAACGCATTTGAACTGAGAATCGATCTGGAAAAAATAGGCACCATATAATGTCCTTCGAAAATGCTAGCATAGATCGTTAAAAGACTTAGAGAAAACGCATGACCAAAAGGAGGAACCATGAAGTCAGTGTTAAAAATTGCCGCTTATCAAGCGGGGAGCTATCATAAAATTCGGCCGGATGTCGCTGACATGGCAGAACAATACGTGTGTTTGGCAGAAAAAAGCCATCAAGCGTGGTCTGCCCAAAAAGGAGCCCTGCCTGTCATTCCACCCACCATATGTTTTTCCCGAAAAATCGGCGTCGGCGCTTTAGAGATTGCCGATGGACTGGCCAACAAACTGGGCGCCCGCGTCGCCGACCGACTGATCATCGAGCATATCGCCGATAGTGCCGCCCTGAAAGAAAAAACGATTCACTTCTTTGATGAGCGTTATCCGGGTAAGATCGCCGAGTTGGGGGCATTCCTTTTTGGAGAGAAATCCTTTGTCATGAGCAACTACGTTCGCGCCCTGTTTGGAACCATATACACCCTGGCCGAAACCGAGCCGACGATTTTCGTCGGGCGCGGTGCACATCTGGTCCTGCCGCGAGACCATGTTCTCGCTGTCCGCCTTATCTGTTCCAAAAGTTACCGGATAAACCGGCTCGCAAAAATGTATACCTTATCGTATGCCGAGGCGGAAAAGAAGCTCGACGAAGTAGATGAAGAACAGCGGAGCTTCTTCAAAAAAGTCTTCAAACGCAAGGATGCCTCGCCATATGAGTTCGACCTGGTGCTCAACATGGATTTTATACAGAATCCCGCCTGGGCTATTGAAATCGTCCATACGGCCTTCAGGACGAAATTCAAAACCGAGCAATGAGAGCGCATTAATACACGGCATACTCAACAGGATTAAAAAACCGTTGTGAGCAATGACAGGTCTAAGGATTATGCATTAGGGTTTATATTTCCCGACTTGGCATATTCGCTTGCAGAAAGTCGTTACCCTGGCATCGTCTTTTTTTGGTCTCTTTTCGCCGAAACCGGTCGCTGGAAACTTTTATCGCCCAGCCGCCCCTTTAATGTAAAAGCTTAAAACGATATTCAAACCGCTACATGTTAAACCGATAACCCAATCGCCATGCCGATAAGGGCGGTTTCCACTGGACGCGAAACAGCACCGCACAAAAGCACTTGCACGCTGAGGCAGTAAACCTCCCGGACCCGTCCGAAAGGCCCGCGTCAATTGAGCCCGCCCTCTTCCCGTTTTAATTTCCTAGCATTTTCGGTAGGGTTCACGAAAAAATATGGTCGAATTTTTGAGTGAGCCCTAAGATCATATCGAGCGAATATCACAAGCCTGCGGACTGTATTGTTCGAGCCACTCTATTTCTTTTAACGCCCGCATGATGCCGGCCATCATCGACTCTTTGGGTTCGGCGGCTCCGGTTTCCGACCGATGCTTGGCCGCCCCGTCTCCCGGCGCCGCCGCCTTCATGATTTCTTCAAGAACAGGCAAGGCTTTGTCGGGAAGATCGAGCGCCTCAGCCCGTTTTTTCTTGGCAGCCTTCCCCCAGCTTTCGGTGCCCCATGAATCTCGGTAGATGCCAAAATGGGTCAGCAGGTAATCCTTGTCCTGGTGCCTGG
>CAWBCG010000037.1:0-18284 GCA_963787235.1 uncultured delta proteobacterium | reverse complement strand
GGGAGATCGCACCGGATCGCATCCATTTGAACACGGCCGTTCGCCCGCCCACTGAGGAGTTCGTCAGCGCCTTGCCCAATGAGCAGATGGCGGCGTTGACGCATCTGTTTCAACCGACGGCCGAGATCATCGCGGATTTCAGTGCGCCCCGTTCAAAGCCCATGCAGACAAACGCGGCCGCCATTTTGGCGATGTTGAAAAGACGACCCTGCACGGCCCAGCAGATCGCAGAGGGCTTCGGCCTGCATTTCAACGAGGTATCGAAATACCTCGGCAGCCTGATGAAAGAAAACAAGATCCGGGTGGAACGCAGAAAAGACGTGGTATATTACCACGCCGCTACCAAGGGAAGTGATAAGAGCGCTCACGATTCTTAAAAAAGAAAAAGGCCAAAGGTATACGCGACAGTGAATGGTTGGTGAGTCTTAAGACGAACGTGGTGCTGTTGCGGAAAGACCTGCAGGGCAAAGGACCGGCTTACGTGTTCGCAGATGCCGGTGTGGAAACGCGGTTGACCGCGCAAAGACCCTCTCCGCGGCTATCTCGGATCATAATGAGCAAAAACATCCCCCAAACGGGCTAAAAAGGAAGTAGAAATGGAGGATATTGACTATTGAAAATTGGAGATTGCGGATTGAGATCGAACCATTAGTTTAAACCACGTTTCCCAATAAGAAGCGCTCCACAGCTTTTTCGATAGAGCGGGGAAGTGTCTCCATGTGGTGTAAGCAATCGGGGCACAAATGCACCCCGGTTTCTGTTCGATGGATCAATTTGCTGGAGGATCGATTCTCACAAAAATCGCAAAGACAATCAGAATCGGTGCTATTGATTCCGTATGAGAGATGGCTCTTGGCAGTGATTTGAACGCCAATTCCATAGCACGGCACCTTATCAGCCGTCACCTGACGACACCATTTCACTCTGGCCCGAAAATCTTTGTACTGCTCAGGCACATCGCTCCCCGGTCGCTGACCTTTGATTTTAATGTAAAGATCACCTCTTGGTTGAATTGGCGAGTCCGACTCGAAATACATACCATCCGTGCAGCTATTACGCATCAAGGCCTTGTCATAACCTTTAGAGTCGTATCCGGCATACAAAATAGGAACATGGTTAAAAGATCGAGAATATTTCCGTCTTGTTTTGGCCTCCATTATTACGCCTCGCTTCGTTTGCCCTTCTTCATTGATGCAAGAGTCGCCAAGATAGACTGACTACCGACAATGCATGCCATTTAAATCAGATGGGACTATGTTGAAACACATATTCATCGTCACCGTCACGGATTTATTGATGGCTCCAATATGCGGTATACTTTTACGAACTAAATATATAGTTGCATTCTAAGGTTTTTCAATAGGGGGAAACATTCATTTTAGTGGGAATATTTCCTTTGCGGTGGGCATATCATACAGAGAATGATTTTGAATTGTTAAACTGAAGGCGTCTATGGTCACAAGCGGACATCAGCCATCGTGCGTAAGGGATTGCTTGATACTTTGGTGTTTCTCAAAACAGGGAATGCAAACTGATTTTCCATCCATGTTTCTGAGGCGCGATTCCATCACAGTTTCATCACAAATGGTGCAGGGGACAGAATCTCTAATTTTGGCCGGTTCAGGCTCCGGGACAGAGACGGAGGTCACAGAAAGGATAGTCTCCTGGGGTGCCGACAGTATCCACTCGGCAAAAATCTTTCGATCCTTGCTGACATTATCCGGCACATTTTGACCAAGGAACACCACGCGAACACCCTTTCGAGTTGATCGGGAGTAGATGGTGAATACGTGCTTTCCGTAGTCGCGAAAAATGAGGTTTCCTTTGCCGAACGTGCAGCCTGTGACGCACTGAAGCGCATCAACGCCACACGCATCATTTTCGACGATGGAGACGAGTTCCTCGTCTTCTGCACGTACAGACTCGATTGCTTTAAGTCCAGTTGATGCCATTCTGTATCCGATGGCAAGGCCGGGGCACTCATGTCCATGAAACTTTATTATCTCTTGATATTTCATCATGATATCCATCGCTTAATAAGTGGGGGCGCTGTAACCTGTACAGCCAATAATTGTAACTGGTTTCCGTCCATAAATGGCCCTTTTCCGCAATTTCGGCGTCAATCGGCGGAATCGCTTGTGCGACATACATGAGTATGCCTCCGCGCAATTCCTTGATTTCCTTGAACTTGCGAAAAATTGCACATTTCTGGATCGGAAACTTATCAGTGCCCTTTATGAAACCGCAGATGGGCACTAACTATTAGAAATGACATTGGAATTGATCATACGATCTGGACATAAAGGCCTTACCTCGAGCCTGGTCCAATTGTCAAACCCTTATTGCAAAATGAAGGCTATTTCAACACATTTGGGATCCATAAACTGATTTAAATTTAACCCTTGAAAGTTATGAGACTATGCTTAAAATAAAATTGACAGCAGCGATTGCTTTAATACCCATATTCACATCGGTTTTGATCCACTGGATATAGGCAGCTATTGCGATTTCCCTTTCTTGTGCCTCTCCCCTGAAACGAATCTGTTCTCGTCTGAAATCAGTTTCAACTAAAAAATTGCAACGCGGGACTTCAGGATTAAAATCCAAGCTACATGCAGGGGACCCCATGAAAAAAATTCTCAAATTGTGCATACGCCTCTCCTGACAGGGCCTTCTCGGTGCTGTTAGGATAAGCAGGCGTTTTGGTTTAGGTGAAAAATTCAAATGAGGATTCGAACACTCCCCATTTCATAGCGTAGAAGGAGGGATCAAGATGACGAATATGTTAAAGTATATGGTGATTCATAGAGACCCCACAGTTCCCTGGTCTAAAATAGAAGAAAACTGGGCGAAACTCGCCAACGTCGAATCGGCCACCTGGGTTCGAACGTGCTACAACAAGGAAAAAGGCGTACGGTATTGCATATGGCTCGCTCCGAACGATAAAGCCTTGCAAAAGATCTTCTCTGACCTCGATATATCCTGGGAGTCTATGATAGAAGTCGAAGAAACAGTCCCGGATATGTGGGGTGGCAAGTGGAAAGTCCATCTTGAAGCCGAAGCCACAGCGGATACTTTAGGCGCCTTATAATTTCTTTAAAATCTTAGCCCAGCTATTTAAGCTGGGCTTTTTTTATTATCCCCACTGGGGTCCATTCGACCATAATCGAACCATTGATGGACATCGTACATCAACTTCTCATGGTCTGTCTTTAGGATGGCGTACGTACTTGCGGATTCAATTCCAATACTTCCTTGTAATCGACCACAATTTTTCATCCAGCATGTTGTGTTGATATCCGCATCGGCTTTCCGCGCTATGTAAGACGTATGAAAAGGGAGTGTATCCAGCGCCCCCGTGGCACACCGACATCTGGTAGTTAAACTTGTTTCGTTTCATCCTTAACGGTGTCTTCATTCCTTCTATCACACGTGCAAAAGGATTTATCCTCCTGTAAAGAAACCTGACACACCTTCCTATGGTCCTTGCCGAACTGGTTTTTTAAGTTACCGTTAATACATTAAATATATGCAGTATAGCAACTGGCACGCCGCTTGCTCAACCCTTAATTGGCTTATCCGTGACCCGTTCTGGCGTCGGATTGAATGACAAAAACCAGCTGGATGACTGAGCGTCTGTGTTTCTGCACCTGAGGAGTACACGGTATATGCAAGAACCGATGAACAATCTTCAAGAAAATGGTGTGAAGATAAAAGACTATTTTAGACAGTTGGAACGGCGATTTCGGCTGGGACTGCTGCTCGCTTTTTTGATTCTCATCGGGGCGTTGTCGCTCTATTTTCACTTTCAATTCCATTATACGCTCAAAGAGACCGGCCAACTGAACCTTATCGCCATTGCTGAAAGCCAACGCAACACGGTCGATCTTTTTTTACAAGAGCGGGTCATCAATATTCTCAGCCTTTTTCGGAGCAGCCATTTCAGCCTAACACCCACAAAACAGCAGGTGGGGGTCTTTCTGGAAAACTTGAGGCAGGTCAGCGATGCATTTATCGATGTCGGCCTTTTAAATGCCCAGGGACATCAAATTGGCTACGCCGGGCCTTTCCCCCAGCTTCGGGACAAGGACTACAGCTCGCAACAATGGTTCATCACCCTTCTATCGGAAAATCGCGCCCACTATATCAGCGACATCTACACCGGATTCAGAAACAAGCTGCATTTTACCATTGCCGTTAAGCAAATCGTCGACGGCCAAAACGTTATTTTACGCTCGACGCTCGATCCGGACAAGTTTTACCTGTTTTTGAGAACAATCCATCGCGGTAAAGGAAGCGAGTCCTTCATTATCAATAACGCCGGTATTTACCAAGTTGTCGATCCGGCCAGAGGTCAACTTTTCAGTGAGACCAACTATATCCCCCCCGTAGATCAGAACACAGGCGCACGTGAGATCAATCAGCATGGCGTATCGGTTTTGGTGGCCCATGCCTGGCTTAAAGAAACCGACTGGGCCTTAATGGTCAGCGAACCTCTGGCTCTGGCCTATGCGGAGCTTTACCGAGCGCGCCGGATTATGTTTATCAGTTCAGCGTTTATTATTCTCTTCGTCATTGCCGCCATTTGGAATGCCACGAATAGACTGATCGGTAAAGCCCGGGAGAATGCCGAAAAAAGGAAGAGCTTTACACGCAGTTACTGCATGCTTCCAAATTGGCCTCACTTGGCGAACTGGCGACCGGTGTGGCACACGAAATCAACAATCCCTTAGCCATTATCATTGCAACGACCGGTGTCATTAAGGACCGGTTCAATCCTGAATTCAACCTCGACAATAATCCTGAGGCCATTTTACAGGATTTAGAAACCATCGATTCAGCAGTGATAAGAACCCGAGGCATTACCCAGCAACTGCTCAATTACGGACGCAAAAGCAACCCGAAACTGATCCCATCAGATGTAAACCATATCTTGGAGGATGTGCTCAGCGGTGTCAAAGAACGGGAACTTGCTCTGGCCGATATCTCTATCGAGCGCAATTTTGCCGAAAATCTGCAGGACGTTATGATTGATCCGGATCAGATCCGGCAGGTCTTCTTTAACCTCATCAATAATGCCGGCGACGCTATTTGCGCTCCCGGCAAAATCACCGTCGCCACCACTGCAAAGAATGGTCAACTGAGGGTTACGATTACCGATACCGGCCATGGACTGGATTCGGATCAAATAAAAAAGATTTTCGATCCTTTTTACTCCACCAAGGAGGTCGGCAAAGGTACCGGCTTAGGCCTGAGCGTTTCTCTGGGGATTATGGAGTCCATGGGCGGCACCATCGAAGTCCAGAGCCTGCCGGGAGTAGGAAGTGCATTTTCGATTGTCTTACCTATTAAGCCAATACAAGGAGGGGAGAATGAACTTTGAAGGGGTGCACCATAGATATTCTGAAGTTAAAGTGCTTCTTATTGATGACGAAGAGACGTTTCGCAAAGCCTTGGCTCAACAGTTGCAGACAAGAGGCTTCGTCGTGCTGGATACGGCAAGAGAAGATGCGATCAAAATTGTCAGGCATCAGAATCCGGAAGTCGTCATTCTTGATCAGAAGATGCCCGGCATGGACGGCATTCAAACATTAAAGGAAATCAAAAAAATCCGACCCGAAGTACAGGTTATTATGCATACAGGGCATGGCTCTATCGAGCTCGCTCGAATTACCGGCAAGAATGACGTTCTCTCTTTTATAGAGAAACCATGTCCGATAGACGACATCATCACTGCGATCCGGGCGGCACTAGAGGCGCGTATGCACGCCTTGGCCAAAATGAGATTCCCGAGATCAAGCCATCCGGATTAAAGGACCGACTATTCGGTGTACACAATTCTCGACCGGGGATTATTGCATTGGGAATACTACTTTTTGTGCTGATCATTTTCATGCCGGTTTCCAGGCAACTCACTTATTTGACCACGACCAAAATAAGGCGTTGGGCGAATCAATTGCCGGTTACGCCGATTACCGTCGGATCAAACTGGGGAATCCATCAGCGACTATTATCCTGAAAAAACAAAGCTCTACAATACAGTGCCAGCAGCGGACGGCAAATTAAAGAAAACGCCTCTGCGACCGGAGCAAGTGGCATTCCGTGCTAAGGTTATGGTCGGCGTTTTGGTAGTTGCAGCGCTCTTCTGGGCCACAGGTGCGATTCCGATTGGGGTCACGGCACTGCTCGTGGGTGTGCTGATGTATTTTTTCGGCATTCTGCCGCTGATCAGGTTGCAAGTGCCTTCGCCAAGGATTCGGTGGTATTTATTTTCGGCGTGCTGGCGGATGCGTCGCCATCAGCAAAACAGGCCTGGATCGCCGAATCGGCATGTTACTACTGGGTACCAGTACCACCTTGCGCCGGTTCGGTTTGGTTTTTGCTCCGCTACTGGCAGTAACCGCTTCCTTTTTGTCCGAACATGCCTTGGTCGCCTTTATCGCTCCGATCTTGATGTTGGCGTATATGGGTGCCATCAAAACGGCCGGCTTGAAAAAAGACAAGTCTTTAGTGGTTATGATGCTGTTGATGCTTTCTTTTTGCGGCAACATTGGCGGCCCGGGCTCACCCGCTGCCGGCGGGCGCAACGCAGTGATGTTGGGTATATTTGCAGATTACGGTGTCCAGCTTTCTTTTGGGCAATGGGTAAAGTTGGGGCTTCCGTTCGTGCCTGTCATGGCGCTGGTCATCGGCGGGTACTTTTTGGTGGCTTTTCGCGGCAAAGTCCGGGTGCCATCTGTCAATATGTCCGCCGAAGTTCGACGCGAGTCTGAAAAGATCGGCAAAATGACCCCCGATGAATATAAAGCCGCGGCGGTTCTGGTTCTGCTCATCTTCCTTTGGGTTACCCTTTCCAGCAGATTCGGCATGGGAGGACCGGTTCTTTTATGCCTGGTTCTATTGAATGTCCTTGGGGTATTGCGTTGGCGGGATATCAATAGAATCCATTGGGATGTTGTTGCCCTGTACGCTGCGGCCAGCGCCATGGGATACGGACTAGCGGTCACCGGTGCTGCCCTGTGGCTGGCCTCCAGCCTCGTCTCCCTGCTGCCGGAAGTGCTAAAAAGCGGGACAGGTCTGTTAGTTTCAGCCAGTCTTATCACCGGAATTCTGACCAATTTTATGAGCGACGGAGCCACCGTGGCCGCCGTGGGGCCGGTTACCGTGCCCATGGCAACTCTCTCCGGGACATCTCCCTTGATGGTCGGCCTGGCCACTGCCTTTGCCTCATCTTTCGCCCACGTACTCATCATCGGAACACCCAATAACGCCATTGTTTTCAGCATTGCCAGAGACCCGGAAACCGGTGAACAACTGGTCACCATGAAAGATTTTTTTATCCATGGTTCGGCCGTATTTTTATTAAGCTTGATGGTTCTTTGGGTTTGGGTATTTTTCGGGTACTGGCGGTGGTTCGGCATCTAGTGTCTGACCTGCAATTTAGGCATTTGGGTTTAACCGTGACGAAAGGAGTGACAGTCATGCAAACGGATAAAATCAATATACTGATTGTGGACGATGAGGAGCAGTTCTTGAGTTCCATCAGCCGCAGCCTCGAGGTGCGGGACTTTAACGTGGTGACCGTAACCAGGGGAGAAAAAGCGATCGATGCTGCCCGGTCCCAGCCATTTGATATTGCCCTGGTTGATCTGAAAATGCCGGGTATGGATGGTGAAGCGACGTTAAAAGCCTTGAAAAAAGAGCATAAATGGCTGGAAGTGGTCATCCTTACCGGACATGGTACCATCGATTCGGCAGCTGAGTGCACTCGCAGCGGGGCCTATTCTTTCCTGCAGAAGCCCTGCGAACTGGATCAGCTCTTGGAAGTGCTAACCAGTGCCTATAAAAAGAAGGTGATGAACAAGAAAAAAATGGATGAACGCAAAATGGATGAGCTAATGAAGATTTCCATGACCCGCTCTCCGCGAGAAATCCTGAGGAAACTGAGAGAAATAGAAAAGGAAAGCTAACATGTGAAATCAAAGTGTCGTCGACCCATCGTCATTGGGCTCCAACCGGGCCGACTATCCGGTATGGATTTATGGCACGGTTACTTTAATGGATTGATTTTCTTACGTGATCGAACTATTTAATGATCATTAAGACACGGCATGGGGTGTCCCTATACCAAAGTGATAGCCGTTTAGCCATCATTTCGCGGGTGCGCTTTGGTTCATCCGACATATATTGCAAATTCAACGCTACCTTGATCTTAGAGACATGTGGAAACGATTGAATCTGAGACAACGGATTTATGCCACCCTGTCAGGGTTGGTGGGAATCACTTTTCTGGGCGGCCTGGTGATGGTCTGGTACACGTATCGCGTGGAAAAGGTTATGGTCGATATCATCGATAAGAATGTCGTTGGGCTGCAAACAGCCGAAGCTCTCGAGACCGCCATCGTAAATCAGAAAGGATTTGTCTCCTACTATTATTTGGATGGCGATCCGGATTGGCTCAAGCAACTGGATGATTACCGGCGAATATTCAGTGAACGGCTCAAAGAGGCCCGTCAGTCAGCGCAAAATCAACAACAGACGGAAGCAATAGAACAAATCCAAATCCAGTACGAACAGTATATCACACTTAAGGACCAGGTCATTGCGCAATACAAAGCCGGGGAGCGCAACGCCGTCACAGCACTGCACCGGAGGGTCCGCAGTCAGTTTTTTACCATTCTGGATCTGTGCGAAAAATATAAAAACATGCACATCCAAAGCGTGCTTGCGGCACAGAATCTTACGAGTGCGCGAGCGACGCAACTCCGCACGATTGCCGCGGTTGCCATAGCAGTCAATATTATCCTGGCGTTCTTCCTGGCGTTTATACTGATAAAGCAGGTATTAAACCCTATTGCGCGTTTACTGCAGACAACATCCCCGGGCGGACGAGTTGAAAATCCGGACAACGTGGTGATCGCTTTGGGCCGAAGCGTTGAGGGGCTCATTCAGAATGTGGATCAAACCCAGTCTGAACTGGCCAAAAGTCGGGAGCACCTCCTGCAGGTTGAAAAAATGGCCATGGTGGGTAAGCTGGCCGCTGGAATGGCGCACAGTATTCGCAACCCCTTCACGTCCGTCAAGATGCGGTTGTTTTCACTGGGCCGCACGTTGACTCTCAATGCGGCCCAAAAAGAAGACTTTGATGTTATTTCCGGAGAGATTCGCCACATCGACACGATAGTCCAGAATTTTTTGAGAATTTTCGCGCCCCCCCAAACTGGTGATGCAATCGGTCAACCCGTCTTCGGTCGTTGACAACACCCTCAAATTACTGACGCAGCGGTTAAAATCCTACAACGTCAACGTCCAGATCGTTCGCGCCGAGAAAACTGCCGGATGTATCGGCCGATCCGGAACAGCTGAAGGAGGTGTTTGTCAATCTTTTTATCAATGCCTGCGAGGCCATGGGGAATGGTGGTACAATTACTGTCCACGAAGATGTGCACCATGAAAAAGCTCTCCAGAAGGTGGCCCGGATTCGGATATCAGACGATGGGCCGGGTATACCGGGCACCATAATCGACAGAGTTCTGGAGCCGTTCTTCACCACGAAAGAAGAGGGCACCGGACTCGGGTTGAGCATCGCCTCCAGGATCATCGAGGAGCATGGCGGACGTATTGAGGTATCTTCGGTTGAATACCAGGGAACGACGTTTACCATTACCCTGCCGGCTATAGGAGACACGCCTTGAGCACGATATTAATTATCGACGACGATGACCAGCTGCGAAAAAGTTTCCACAAACTACTGACTGAAGAAGGTTACTCAGTTAAGAGTGCTGCTTCCGGCGAAAGTGCACTCGTCCTCTTGAAAGAGGAGCTGCCCGATCTGGTGGTTCTGGATCTGCGTCTTCCGGGCAATCAACGGCATTGAAACTTTTAGCGCCATTCATCAAATCGAACCCAAATTGCCGGTGATCATCATGACCGCGTTCGGGACTGACGGAGACCGCCATTGAAGCCACCAAATTGGGAGCCTTTGACTACATCTTAAAACCGTTTGAAATTCCGGACATGCTCTCCATCATCCAGCAGGCCTTGGAGGCCGGCCGCTTCATGCGCTCGCCGGTCACCATGAATGGTGTGCCAACGGCCGATGCCAGAGAGGCCATAATCGGCCGCAGTAAACCGATGCAGGCTGTCTACAAGGCCATCGGCCGCGTTTCCGCCTCCGACGCCAGCGTTCTCATACGCGGCGAATCCGGGACAGGTAAAGAACTCGTGGCCCGTGCGATTTATCAGCACAGCCTCAGATCCGATAACCCGTTTCTGGTAAGAAACCGCGTCGCCATACCCGAAAATCTTCTCGAGAGCGAACTGTTCGGCTATGAAAAAGGGGCTTTCACCGGCGCCACCCACCGCCGCATCGGTAAAATCGAGCAGGCTAACGGTGGAACCGTATTTCTTGATGAAATCGGAGATATGCCCTTCGCTATCCAGGCCAAGATCTTACGGCTACTCCAGGAAAAAAGTATCGAACGCCTCGGCGGTCGGGAAACCATAACTGTGGATGTCCGGATTATCGCCGCCACAAATCGCAACCTGGAGCACGCCATCGCGGATGGTCGTTTTCGGGAAGACCTCTACTACCGCCTCAAGGTCGTCACCATATCTCTACCTCCCCTGAGAGATCGGACGGAAGACATCCCCATTTTGACCGATTATTTTATGCGCCGTTTTTCCGCTGAACTCGACATAGACAATCCCGGGATCGCGCCCGGCGTCCAGGAAATCCTAACGATCAATCCTTGGGCGGGTAATATTCGCGAACTCGCCAATACCATCCAAAAAGCCTTGATCTTCAACCGCGTGCGCCCCGAATATGTGAAAAGGACATCCATCAGACCATTGACGTGGAATCCACCGGTGTCGTTGCCTCCCAGGAAGACACCGATGATGTTATCCGCCAATGGGCGGGTAACATCCTTAATAGCAGCGAACAGAAGAATCTCTTCGACACCTGCATGGATCGTATCTCCGAAATACTGATCAGCGAAGCACTGCGAATGACCGGCGGCAACCGCACGCGGGCCGCTCAGTTGCTCGGATTGTCCCGTCCCACCCTCCACGCGAAGATCGAAAAGCATCATCTCCGATTTGAAACAACGGTAACCAAGAAATCTTCACCGTTACCCTAACAAACCGCGACCGGATCACAATTCTCCACCAAAGACAAGAAGCCGCTACAGCCCTCTCCCCAGCCACTGTCCGGTAGATTCTTGTCTTTACAGCCTGGAAAAATACCTGACATCAAATTGCGTCATCCGCCAGCACCGCACACCGCCAATAACGTTTTTATCTATAAATATTGATAGGTCAGCAACAGTCACGGCGACTGCAAACTGGCATGGACTTTGCTTTTTTCACTATACAGAGCCGAAGTGAACCGATACGATCCGGACAGTCGGGATTGTCCTTCGGGAAACGCTCGGACGGGTATTCAGGTTGATACACCGCAACTTTCAAGGTGAGGAAGAAGAAAAATGGGTAATATAAAGTCAATAATGGCAGCTTGCGATTTTTCGGAATATACGCCACGAGTCGTTTCCTATGCGGTTGATCTCGCCAAGGACCTGCATGCCAAACTGATGGTCGTGAACATCATCAACCAGAGGGACGTCGAGATGATGCGCAAAGTTTCCTTACAAGCTCCGGAATTCAAAATCGACAAGTACCTCGAAGACCTTGAAGAGAGCGCCGGGAATTGATGGACGGTCTGGTCAATGATGCCGGTGGCGCCGGCCTCGACATCGAAAAAGTGATCCGGGTCGGCGTGCCTTTCAAGGCCCTTCTCGATGTGATCGAGGACCAGGGAGCCGACATGCTGGTCATGGGGACCAAGGGTCGCGGCAATCTGATCGGCGTAATCTTTGGATCTACGGCAGAGAAGGTGTTCCGCCGCTGCCCGATTCCGCTTGTCAGCATAAGGGCGGAAGAAAAATAGATCGCAGGAAAGAGTAAAGAAAACACGTGCCGGCTCAACAAAGGAGGTTGGACCATGCTGGTAAAGAACTGGATGAGCAAACAATCCGTCACCGTCGATGTCGACGGATCGATGCAAGACGCGATGAACTTGATTAAAAAACATGACATTCGCATGCTGCCGGTGATGAAAAAAGGCAAACTGGTCGGCATCATCACCGACCGGGACCTGAAACGGGCCTCGGCCTCCGATGCCACCACTCTCGAAATTCATGAACTTCTGTACCTTTTATCCAAAATCAAGATCAAGGACATCATGAGCCGGAACCCGATCACGGTGCCGGTCGACTTTACGGTGGAGGAAACCGCCGAAGTGCTTCTAAGAACAAGATTTCCGGCGCCCCGGTGGTGGACAAGTCCGGCAAAATCATCGGGGTGATCACGCAGTCGGATATTTTCAGAGTGCTGATCGCCCTTACCGGGATCGGCAACCGCGGCATTCAGTTTGCCTTTAAACTCGAGGACCGGCCCGGTTCGATCAAGGAAGTGGCCGATGTCGTCCGCGATTTCGGCGGACGGATGGTCAGCATCCTGACGTCCTACGAAAACGTCGAGAGCGGTTACCGCAAGGTCTACATCCGGATGCACAGCATCGATCGCCAGAAACTGGGGCAACTCAAAGACGTACTGCGTCAAAAAGCCCAGGTGCTCTACATGGTGGATCACCGCATGAACAATCGTGAAATATATAGCGAGTGATCCGTTGTTGACGG
Source organism: uncultured delta proteobacterium (assembly GCA_963787235.1). GTDB lineage: Bacteria > Desulfobacterota > Desulfobacteria > Desulfobacterales > SG8-13 > JARFQH01. Next base: position 5,586 of record CAWBCG010000037.1, on the reverse strand, counting down.
CAACCGCACCGTAAATAGTCAAAACCCTTTCAACCGATGAGGGTAAGAAGTTGGATGTCGGCACGATCATCATGGGCCGCCGGTGTTTGAGCCGCACACAGGATTTTTTCATGGGCCGCGTGACGAACAAGGTCGTCTACCTTGCGCGCGAAAAATCGGTCTGGATCGTTTCGTAAGGTAACGAAACGCAAGGATGAGGAACGGTAGATGCCATGAGTATACTCAATCTCGACCGGCTGTTCGCGCCTTCATCGCTGGCCGTGGTCGGTGCCAGCGACAGAAAAAGCACCATCGGCGCCGCCGACATGCAAAACCTGGCCGAAGGCGGCTTCGCGGGAAAAGTCTACCCCATGGATCCGCTCATCCAAATGTTGCCGTCCGCAAAGAGTTTGCCAAAACCACCGACCTCCCTGAAACCGTCGACCTGGTTCTCATCGCCGTTCCGATCCAAACGGTTCCTGAACTTATAAAGGAGTGCGCGGCGACCCGGGTAGGCGGTGCGGTGATCATTTCCGCCGGCGGCAAGGCGACCGGTGAGCGGGGCCACGAGGTGGAGAAAGCCATTGCCGAGGCCGCGCGAGACAGCGGAGTGCGCATCATCGGTCCTAATTGCCTGGCATCATCAGCAGCCGTGTCAATCTGAACGCCTCTTTCGTGGCACAGATGCCGCTGCCGGGCAGCATGGCCTTCATTTCCCAGAGTGGTGCTGTCTGTGGTGCCGTCCTGGACCTCTCCATCAAAGAGCATATCGGTTTCAGTTACTTCGTGAGCCTGGGCTCCATGCTGGACGTGAATTTCGGCGACGTGATCGACTATTTGGGTAACGACCCGCAGGTCGGCAGTATCGTGATGTACATGGAAAATTTGACACGTCACCGCAATTTCATGAGTGCAGCCCGCGCAGTGGCGCGTATCAAGCCGATCATCGTATTGAAAGCCGGCCGCACCCGCGCCGGTGAAGATGCCGTCTATGACGCGGCTTTCAATCGCGCCGGCATCCTGCGCGTCAGGACCTTCGAGGAACTCTTCGACTGTGCCGAACTCCTGGCCAAACAGCCTAAAATCATCGGCCCCGGTCTGGCGATTGTCACCAATTCGGGCGGACCGGGTGTGATGGCCGCCGATGCCCTCTCTGACTGCGGGTTCGAGCCAGTGACCCTTTCCGACGAGACCCTCGAAAAACTCGACTCCGTTTTGCCCTCCCACTGGAGCCGGGCGAACCCGGTGGACATGCTGGGAGATGCTTCGGTAAAGGAATATTGCCAGGTGGTCGATATCTGCGTAAATGCACCTGAAATTAACAGCCTCTTAATTCTGCTCACTCCCCAGGCTATGATAGATCCAACCGCAGTGGCAAACGCCCTGTTAGATAAAATAAAGGCCATACCGTTTCCAGTGCTCACCTCATGGGTCGGTGGCCCCAGCGTGGAAGGTGGACGGGAGGTTTTCAACCACGACGGCATACCGACAGTGGACACACCTGAACGGGCGATTCGAGCCTTCGCCAACCTCTGGCATTATGCCAGAAACCTCGAACTGCTGCAGCAGATACCATCGCGACTGTCTCGGCGGCTCGACGTTGACCACCAGAGAGCACGCACGCTGATTCGGCACGGGATGGAACGCAAAGAAAAAATTCTCACTGAGGTTGAGTCAAAAGCGCTTCTGACGGCCTACGGCATTCCGACCAATCCGACTGAAACAGCCTTTTCGGCAGATGAGGCCGTTCGAAAGGCCGCTCATATCGGCTATCCCGTCGCGCTGAAAGTCTACTCCAACACCATCACTCACAAGACCGAAGTCGGTGGTGTCATACTTGGCTTGGAAAGCGAAAAGGAGGTCCGTAGTGCTTACGACCAGATAATAAATCGTGCAATGACTCACGGCAACTGCGGTGCGGGCATGGGCGTTACAATCCAACCGATGCTGTCAAGTCAGATGATGGAGCTGATTCTGGGCGCTAAGAAGGACCGCGACTTCGGTCCGGTGATACTCTTCGGACTGGGCGGAGTCATGACGGAAGTCATGAAAGATCGGGCCATCGCGCTGCCACCGTTGAATCGTTTGTTGGCTCGGCGCTTGATGGAAGAGACAAAAGTCTACCAACTTCTGAAAGGCTATCGCAACCAACCGGCGTCAAACCTGGAAAAACTAGAGGAAATACTGATCCGGCTGGCACAACTGATGACCGATTTTTCGGAAATCGACGAACTGGACATCAATCCACTTTTTACCATCGGCGACAGTTTCTGTGCGGTGGACGCGCGAGTAATTTTGAAATACAGCGACGTACCGGCACCACTTCACTTGGTCATCAGTCCTTACCCGGTCCAATTCGAAACGCATGTCGTCACCAAGGGGCTCAACAAGATCTTTATCCGCCCGATACGGCCGGAAGATGCGCCAATGATGGTCGAACTGTTCGATTCACTCACTCCCCGCAGCATTTACATGCGTTTCTTCTCTATGATGAAGCACTTACCCCACAACATGCTGGCCCGGTTCACCCAGATCGACTACGATCGTGAAATCGCGCTCGTGGCCCTTCCGGAGGACGAACGCAAGGAACAGATGCTGGGAGTTGCCAGGATCATCCTGGAACGCGATCTCAAAAACGCCGAGTTCTCGGTCCTGATCGGGGATCCCTGGCAAGGTAAAGGCATCGGGGCCGAGTTGCTCAGGAGCTGCCTGCGGATTGCCAAGCAAAGGGAAATAAATACCATTTGGGGGCAAGTGCTTGCAGAAAACACCCAGATGTTGGCCCTGGGGAAAAAACTCGGATTCAGCATGAAGAGGAGTTCGGAGCCGAACGCATTTGAACTGAGAATCGATCTGGAAAAAATAGGCACCATATAATGTCCTTCGAAAATGCTAGCATAGATCGTTAAAAGACTTAGAGAAAACGCATGACCAAAAGGAGGAACCATGAAGTCAGTGTTAAAAATTGCCGCTTATCAAGCGGGGAGCTATCATAAAATTCGGCCGGATGTCGCTGACATGGCAGAACAATACGTGTGTTTGGCAGAAAAAAGCCATCAAGCGTGGTCTGCCCAAAAAGGAGCCCTGCCTGTCATTCCACCCACCATATGTTTTTCCCGAAAAATCGGCGTCGGCGCTTTAGAGATTGCCGATGGACTGGCCAACAAACTGGGCGCCCGCGTCGCCGACCGACTGATCATCGAGCATATCGCCGATAGTGCCGCCCTGAAAGAAAAAACGATTCACTTCTTTGATGAGCGTTATCCGGGTAAGATCGCCGAGTTGGGGGCATTCCTTTTTGGAGAGAAATCCTTTGTCATGAGCAACTACGTTCGCGCCCTGTTTGGAACCATATACACCCTGGCCGAAACCGAGCCGACGATTTTCGTCGGGCGCGGTGCACATCTGGTCCTGCCGCGAGACCATGTTCTCGCTGTCCGCCTTATCTGTTCCAAAAGTTACCGGATAAACCGGCTCGCAAAAATGTATACCTTATCGTATGCCGAGGCGGAAAAGAAGCTCGACGAAGTAGATGAAGAACAGCGGAGCTTCTTCAAAAAAGTCTTCAAACGCAAGGATGCCTCGCCATATGAGTTCGACCTGGTGCTCAACATGGATTTTATACAGAATCCCGCCTGGGCTATTGAAATCGTCCATACGGCCTTCAGGACGAAATTCAAAACCGAGCAATGAGAGCGCATTAATACACGGCATACTCAACAGGATTAAAAAACCGTTGTGAGCAATGACAGGTCTAAGGATTCATGCATTACGGTCCATATTTCCCGACTTGGCATATTCGCTTGCAGAAAGTCGTTACCCTGGCATCGTCTTTTTTTGGTCTCTTTTCGCCGAAACCGGTCGCTGGAAACTTTTATCGCCCAGCCGCCCCTTTATGTAAAAGCTTAAAACGATATCCAAACCGCTACATGTTAAACCGATAACCCAAACGCCAGTGCCGATAAGGGCGGTTTCCACTGGACGCGAAACAGCACCGCACAAAAGCACTTGCACGCTGAGGCAGTAAACCTCCCGGACCCGTCCGAAAGGCCCGCGTCAATTGAGCCCGCCCTCTTCCCGTTTTAATTTCCTAGCATTTTCGGTAGGGTTCACGAAAAAATATGGTCGAATTTTTGAGTGAGCCCTAAGATCATATCGAGCGAATATCACAAGCCTGCGGACTGTATTGTTCGAGCCACTCTATTTCTTTTAACGCCCGCATGATGCCGGCCATCATCGACTCTTTGGGTTCGGCGGCTCCGGTTTCCGACCGATGCTTGGCCGCCCCGTCTCCCGGCGCCGCCGCCTTCATGATTTCTTCAAGAACAGGCAAGGCTTTGTCGGGAAGATCGAGCGCCTCAGCCCGTTTTTTCTTGGCAGCCTTCCCCCAGCTTTCGGTGCCCCATGAATCTCGGTAGATGCCAAAATGGGTCAGCAGGTAATCCTTGTCCTGGATTTCTTCAAGAACAGGCAAGGCTTTGTCGGGAAGATCGAGCGCCTCAGCCCGTTTTTTCTTGGCAGCCTTCCCCCAGCTTTCGGTGCCCCATGAATCTCGGTAGATGCCAAAATGGGTCAGCAGGTAATCCTTGTCCTGGTGCCTGGCCCAGTTATAGCCGATGCGAAAACTTTCCGTTTGCGCAACCGTCTGATCGTAACGAACGGCATCGAGTTCTTCGGTGAAACCCCAGTTTTTGAGCAGCTCCTCGACTTCCCGGTTCGGCGCCTCTTTTCCATTTTTACCGGCCACGAAAAAGGCGACCTGGGAGGCGATCGCCAGGAGGATCATATGTTCGGCTTCCTTGAGAATCTTGGTGTTCACATAAACCAGCGTCTGCAGGGGAGCGGGGAAGTTGCGGCTCAAGACACATGCGTCCTGAAAATCGTCACTGGCAACAATCTGAAATTTGGTGCTTTCAAGAAGTTCCGACGTGATTTCTCCAGGCAACCGGCTGAGCACTTTTTCGATGTACGGAAAGAAGCGTTGATCGCAGTGCTGAAATCTTGCCTGCATTTTTTCCATTGTGGGCCTCCTTTCGTTTGAAGGTGGTGTGCATTGAAGTGGTGCAGTTACTTTGGAGTTTTCCGGAATACGCTTGCTTCCGAAAATCTCCTGCGTAGCCAAGATAGTTGCATGGGGCCGTTTTTCGGCTTTAACGGCAAAACGAATGAAAGCGGCTCCGGATGGTAATCAGGCCAGCAACGAACAGTCAGAGCGCTGTAGGAAGTGAAATGAGGCGATGTAAACAGGAGTTGAGATCTGGTGTAGATGCCGGTGCATGGCTTGTGGTGCAACTATCGCTTCGGCAATTCGATTGCGAAAAGAGGCGAGTTCCCTGATCCGGAATATATTTCCCGAGGTTTCCCCGCGACCCAATGGGTCTTGCTATATGCATTCTATAACGTTGTCAGCAATGCAAAATCAAGGGTAAATTTTTAAAAAAAATTTATTAAACCTCTTGACAGTCGTACTGAAAAAAATTAGGTTGTCACAAATAGCGTTATATTGTCACTCATAGAGAGACTATTTTCCCAAACTAATTTTGTGCTGAAAGGGAAGCCTTTATGCGGCCCTGACAATACGGAACCCGTCAATCAAAAAGGCGTTGA
>CAWBCG010000036.1:0-120007 GCA_963787235.1 uncultured delta proteobacterium | reverse complement strand
CAGGTTCAAAGCGGCTTCCTCGAGGGTGCGGTCGAATTTCTTCAAACGCGCCGAAACGACCAGGGTGACCAGCGTCGCGATAAACGAAAACTGCCCCAGTACCACCAGCCAGAAACCGGGCCGAAACAGCGCGATGTCCCATTGCCAGACGTCTTCGAAGGTGTTGCCCAGAGTGGTGCTGAACATGAGAATGGAGATCCCCAGAATCACGCCTGGAATAACCAGCGGAGCAATGGTCAGGAAATAGAGCAGCGGCTTGAAGCGAAAATCTTCCTGCTCGAACAGAAAAGCGGCGCAGGTTCCTACCCCCACCGACAACAGGGAGACGAAAAAGGCCACCCGCAGGCTGACCCAAATGCTGTCGAGATTCATGCGATCGTGAAAAATGCCGACTCGCTCCGGCCCGTTGCCGGTAAACCACTCCAGGGTGAATCCTTTCCACGGCAGGGCCGGGAACTGCGAATCATTGAACGCCAGCACACAAGTCACCAGCAGAGGCGCGAACAAGAATGCAAAATAGAGGATCACGTAAAGTTTGAACCCGAACGAATATCCTTTGGACTGCGGCAGAGAGCGGATCATTGGACAACTTTACGTAAATTTTGTCTTGAGAGCTTCAATCCGAGCCAGACCACCAGGGAGGAGAGAAACAGCAGCAGGAACCCGAAGGCCGAGCCCTGGTTCCAATTGAAGCTGGCGATGAACTGATTGTAAATCTGTTCGGTGAACCAGAGTGAATTCTTGCCGCCCATCAGGTTGGGGGTCAGATAATTGCCGATGGTCAGCATAAAGACAATAATCGATCCGGACACGATGCCGGGCGCAGCATGGGGGATGATGATCCTGAAGAGGATGGTCCACATGTTGGCCCCCAGATCGTAAGCCGCCTCGATCAGGCTGTTGTCGAGGCTCTCAAGCACCGAGATCAAGGGCACCGCCATAAAAAGCATGGATGTATACACCAGCCCCAAAATCATGGTGGAATCCCGGTAGAGCATCTCCACCGGACGGCTCAACAGGCCGAGCTTGATGAGCAGATGGTTGATCACCCCGCTCTCCCGCAGCAAAATCATCCACCCGTACACCCGCACCAACTCGCTCACCCAGAACGGCAACAAAAGAAGCACCGTTAGAAATCCCTGAAACCTCGGATTTACCACCTTGGTGATGTAGAACGCCACGGGCAGGGCCACGACGAGGGTAAGACCGGTTACCAGGATGGAATAGAAGGCCGTTCTTGCAAAGGTCGCCCAGTAGATCGGCTCTTTAAAGAACTCCCAATAGTTGGCGAGGCTCCAAACCATTTTCCCGGCCGCGTTTTCAGCGCGGAACGACATCACCAACAGGTCGATGTGAGGCAGTACGATCAACAAGACCAGCCACAGAGCAACCGGCGTCAGGAACAAAATCAGCCCCCATTGCAGGTGTTTTTTCATGCTACGTCTCAGCTGTTTTCGGAAAGCAGATGCCGGAGCGGTGATCCCATCCGATATCGACCGTGTCGTTTTCTTTTATGGTGTCGTATTGTCGATTCTGGGGCAGTGCAATGAGAAGTTCGGTGTCCGTGTCGATGGGGCGGGCCAGCAGGCGGCTGTTGGCTCCGTCGAAGAGGATCGCCTTGACCACGACCGCGAACCGGTTCAGACCGGAGATAGAACGGTCGGGCTGGATCAGCATGGCTTCGGGGCGTAGAAACAGTTCGACGACCGTGCCGGGTGCAAGGGCGTCGTCGCTGCTGGTGGAAAAAAGTCTGCCGTCGTCGGTTTCGACCTCGGCCGTTTTCTCTGTGCGCCGCCGAATGGTTCCCGACCAGCAATTGCTATCCCCCACGAAGCGGGCCACGAATGGTGTCCTGGGGTGGTTGTAAAGATTTTGTGGTGTGTCGATCTGCTCGAATCGGCCCCGGTTCATGACGGCCACGTAATCCGACATGACCAGGGCTTCGGACTGGTCGTGGGTGATGTAGACGAAGGTGGTACCGACCTTGGCCTGAAGCTTTTTCAGTTCCACCTTCATCTGCTCTCGCAACTTGAGGTCCAGGGCACCCAGCGGTTCGTCCAGTAGCAGCACGGCAGGCTCCAACACCAGACACCGGGCAATGGCGACGCGCTGTTTCTGTCCGCCGGAAAGCTGATCTATTTTTTTGTTTTCGAAGCCGGCCAAATCGACCCGTTCGAGAATAGCGGAAACCTTCTGCGTAATGGCGGCCTTTTTTTCTCCGCGCCGCTGGAGCCCGAAGGCGATGTTTTCGCCGACATTCATCATGGGAAACAAGGCCAGGTTTTGAAATATCAGGTTCACCGGCCTCTTGTTGGGCGGTATTCCCAGCATGCTCCGACCACGAATGTCAATCCTGCCGCTGTCAGGTTCGGCCAGTCCTGCAATCATCCGCAGCAGGGTCGTCTTGCCGCAGCCGGAGGGGCCCAAAATGGAGAAAAAATGGCCGCACTCGACACTGAAGCCGATTGAGTCGACAGCCGTAAAATTTCCAAAGGCCTTGGACACATTCTGGACCGACAAATCGATGGGCATGACTGTTCGTTAAATGAAGCTTTATGGTTTGGATCGCTCCCTATTGAGCCGCCTTGACCTTGTCCAGGATTTTCCCTTCGATAGATTCAAGCTTTGCCGGCACCGGTGGATACCATTTGATATTGGCAATGTCGGCCATCGGAAAGGACCGTTCGAAATTCTCTCTGATACTCGGCTCCAAAAATTTATTGGCGCCGGCCGATGCACTGAGCGTCGTGTCCAGATTGGTAAAGACGGCGGCATTTTCGGGGCGCAGCATGAAGTTGATCCACTTGTAGGCACCGTCGACATTCTTGGCCTTGGCGGGAATGGCAAATGTATCGATCCATCCAAGGGCACCGCTTCGCGGGGCGATAAAATCGATGTTCGCATTTTCGGTGTGAAGTTTCCAGCCGCCCTTATCCCAGGCCATGGCCACGTGAACCTCACCGGAGCGCATCGACTCGAGCAGGGCGTCGCCGTTGGTCCAATAGTTTTTAACAAAAGGTTTCCCGGCCATCATGGCCTGCCCGATCCTTTCCATCAGGGCTTCGTAGGCAGCGGCATCGCTGTACTTGGCGAAGGGGTTCTCTCCCAGGGCGAAAGCCAGGGCAATAAGGGTCGGCCGTTTCAATCGGTAGCTCACCCGGCCGTTGTAAAACGCACACAGAAGATCGGAATAGTCCTTTGCATTGGGGGCATAAGACTTGTTGACGACCAGACCCGATGTCCCCCAGCAGAACGGAACCGCGTGCGGTTTGCCGTTGACCATCGTGTTTTGCTTGACGGCCTCGAGCATGGAGGGAATGATCTGCTGGACTTCCACCTTGGACAGGTCGATGGGTTGATAGATTTTGAATTCTTCCTGAACCGAAGAAATGCGGTCCTGGCTGGGTTGAGCCAGATCAAAACCGGCCCCCCGGGTGGCCCGCAGTTTGGCGATCATCTCCTCGTTGTTCGAATACGTCATCTTGACCGTGATACCGGTTTCCTTCTCGAATTTATCGACCAGTTCCTTGGGCGCATACCCCTGCCAGGTGAGCAGATTGAGGGTTTCGGCCGCGGCGGCAATGCCCGCGCCGATAATCAGCACAGCCATCCCTGCAATCAGAAAAAAAATAAAGGATTTTTTCATGGCGGTTCTCCTTTTTGGATTAGAGGGTGATCGTTTGGCCGGAGCGTGACGAACGGCCGCGGTGTCCGGTCTCAAAAAAGCTGACATCGATGGTTCAATTTAATATGCCAGGGACGGAGGTGTGTCAATATGAAAGCGGATTACCGGTCAACCGGTAATCCGTCGTAATCTTTAAGATTCCTTTTTTTAAACGAGAATGTCTGCGCGCCAATGCATTCGCTTGCTGCCAGACCTCCGGTTATGCTATGCCTTGGCTTTGCGAATACCCCTGATATGATGGGAGGGAGTTATGAGCGATACGACCGGAATTCTGACCCTCGATGCGCTTTCCCGGCTGGTGGCCGAAGAACGGATCGACACGGTTGCGGTAGTTTTTCCCGACCTTTACGGACGCTTGATGGGCAAGCGTGTCGACGCCGATTTCTTTTTAGAGCACGTCGCCGAAAGCGGCACCCATGCGTGCAACTACCTGCTGACGGTCGACATGGAGATGGCACCTGTCACCGGCTATGCTTTCGCCAATTGGGAAAAAGGATACGGCGATTTTTCACTAACCCCGGATTTGAGCACCCTGAGGGTCGCCGATTGGCTCAGCCGGACCGCCATGGTTGTCTGTGATCTCCACAGCGATACCGACCGCAAGCCGGTCCTGCAAGCACCCCGAACGATCCTGAAGGCTCAGATCCAGACAGCCGCCGAACACGGCTATCGCTCGATGGCCGGGTCGGAACTGGAGCACTTCCTCTTTCGCAACACCTATCGACAGGCATACAAAAAGAATTATTCAAACCTCGAGTCGGCCGGCTGGTACCTCGAAGATTATCACATGCTTCAGGGATCTCGGGAGGAAGATTTCAACGGTGCGGTGCGCCGACATTTGCGGCAATCCGGAATCCCGGTCGAAAGCTCGAAGGGAGAATGGGGATGCGGACAGCACGAGATCAACATAAAATACGCGGACGCACTGACGACGGCGGATCGACACGCACTCTACAAGCAGTGTTTGAAGGAAGTCGCCGATCAGCTCGACTGCAGTGTGACCTTTATGGCAAAGTATGCCGCCGATCAGGCCGGTTCGAGTGCCCATATCCATTTGAGTCTGTGGAACGAAGAGGGTAATGTCTTCGACGGGAAAGAAGAGTTTGGACCGGTTCGCTGCTCGGCGCTGTTTCGCTGGTTTCTGGGCGGATGGCTGGCGCATGTCAGCGAATTCATGGTTTTCTATGCGCCGACGATCAACGCCTACAAACGCTATCAGGCCGGATCCTGGGCACCGACGCGCATCGCCTGGAGTCACGACAACCGGACCGCCGGCTTCAGGGTGGTTGGCCGCGGCAATAGCCTGCGCATCGAGTGTCGCATCCCCGGGGCCGACTGCAACCCGTATCTGGCGCTCGCGGCGGCCGTTGCCTCGGGAATGGACGGCATCGTCAACCGGATCGAGCCGCCGCCGAATTTCGAGGGCGACATCTATGCGGCCGAACGCCTTCCGCGCGTGCCGAAAAATCTATCCGAAGCGCAGTTGAAATTCCGGGAAAACGACTTCGTGCGGCAGGCATTGGGCGATGCGGTCGTCGATCATTATGCCCACTTTTACGAAATTGAACAGGCGGCATTCGACAGGGCCGTCACCGATTGGGAGAGGCGGCGGTATTTTGAAAGGATATAACCATGGAAGGGCTTAATATGAAACTAAAGGGCAAGGTGGCCGTGATCACCGGCGCGGCCAGCGGCATCGGGAAGGCGTCGGCACTTCTCTTTGCGGCGGAAGGCGCCGCAGTGGTGGTGTGCGACATCGATGAACAAGGCAGTCTCGAAACCGTCGATCACATAGGGAAGTCGGGCGGCAAGGCCATTTTCGTGCGGGCCGATGTATCCAAGGCAGCGGACTGCCGTGACATGATCACTGCCGCCGAGGAGCATTTCGGCGCCGTCAATGTGGTGTTCAACAACGCCGGTATCATGCACGGCCGAGACGACAATGCCGTAACCACCGAAGAAGACGTCTGGGATCTGACGATGGCGATCAACCTCAAAGGGGTTTTTCTGGGGTGCAAATATGGGATACCGGCCTTGAAAAGAGCCGGCGGCGGCTCAGTAATCAACACCGCTTCTTTTGTCGCCATCCTCGGTGCCGCAACGCCTCAGATTGCCTACACGGCCAGCAAGGGCGGCGTGCTGGCCATGACCCGCGAGCTGGCCGTCGTTCACGCCCGGGAAAACATTCGTGTCAACGCCCTGTGCCCGGGCCCGCTGCACACCGAACTGCTCATGAAATTTCTAAACACCGAGGAAAAACGGCAAAGACGTCTGGTGCACATTCCGATGGGACGCTTCGGCGAAGCCGAAGAAATGGCCCGGGCGGCGCTTTTCCTGGCATCGGACGACGCCTCTTATGTCACCGGTACCGCCTTCACGGTCGACGGCGGCATCACGGCGGCGTATGTAACGCCCGACTGAACACTAGCACGGCAGATGGCATTCGCCTATCTTTGATGATTCATATGGCCATGACATAAATCCAGAAATTCGAATCAGCTCCTCATTTTAGGCGTAAAAGGGAGCTGTTCCAAATCCCGAGGGCGGCATCGGCTGACGGCGGCCGTTCAGGTTTCGGTCCGGAAGTGAATACTCTTGCGGCGCGTCAGGTGATAATAGCCGTACGTCGAAAGACTCGACCCCTTGCCGCTGTCGCCGACCCCGGTCCAAGGCAGGGCCGGGTCAAGGTAGTCGCAACGGTTCTGGTAAACGGTGCCGACCCTCAAGCGCCGGCCGATCCACTCCGCTCTCTCCCGGCTGCCGGTCCACACGGAGGCCGTCAAGCCGAAACGTGAGTCGTTCATTTGCTCCACCGCTTCCTGATCGCTTTCGACCGCCAAAACGGGCAGGATCGGTCCGAAGCTTTCCGCCTGCATCACCGCGGCGTCGTTGGGGACATCGACCAGCAGGGTGGGCAGATAGAAATTGCCGCCGGTAGCCGCCATGCGCTTGCCGCCCAGGATCAACCGGGCGCCCCTGGCAACCGCATCCGCCACCTGGCGGTCCAGCAGATCCATCGCGGAACGGGATGCCAGAGGCCCCATGGTGGTGTTTTCGTCCAGTGGGTCTCCCAGGCGGTATTCCGACATAACGGTCTCGGCGCACTCGATAAAGGCGTCGTAACAGCTGCGATGGACATAAGCCCGCTCGACGGCGCAGCAAGACTGCCCGGCGTTGTAACAGGCACCATCGACGACATTGGGGACGGTGAAGGCCAAGTCCGCGTCTTCGGCCACATAGGCCGCGTCCTTGCCGCCCAGTTCCAGGCCGACATCGATGAAGTGTGCGGCCACAGCGCGGTAAATCTCTCTTCCTCCCGTCACCGATCCGGTGAACACCGCGTGGTCCACCAACCCCTCTTTGAAAATCGCGAGCGTCTGGTCGTGGGTGAGGATCAGGTTCTGAACCAGGCCGGCCATCACGCTGCTGAACGCGGTTTCGAAATGGCCGCCGCACAGCGGGGTTTTGGCGCTGTGCTTGATGAGAACAACGTTTCCGGCCAGGAGCGCCGGAACCACGACGTTTACGGCAATCAGCAGGGGGTAATTCCAAGCGGCGATGTCGAGCACGATTCCGAGCGGCTCGTGCTCGATTCGGCGGTGAAAGCCTTTCTTGGGTGGCAGGACGTCAGGTGCCAAGGCTTGGGGAGCGATATCCAGCATGTATTCGGCCCGCTCGAAAAAACCGCCGAACTCTGAGCTGGACTGGGCCAGGGGTTTTCCCATCTGGCAGCTGATCTCTTCGGCGATCGCCTGCTTGTGTGTGCGAAAGTAATTCAGCCCTTCCCTGACGGCTCCGATTCGGTCGCCCAGCGTCAACCGGCGCCACTGCCCGAAGGCACGGCGGGCCGTGTGGATTTTTTCCCTGACGCGGGTGTCCGCGTCGTAAGGCAGTTCGACATAAACCTTCTGATTAAACGGATTGACGACCTTAAGCAGCATATGCACATCCCGGCAAGTTGTAGCATGCAGAAAAAAACAAACAGGAGTATTCGATGCTCCTCGCAAACAGGTGGTTACCGACCGCCTCACCCCGATACCGGTCTCTCAGCTCCGGCTTTAGCTCGAAAATAGAATTTGGGTCACCTCCATAGCCGGACATAACCGGCTCAACGGGCTCAACTGACACAACCGAACAAAGTGGGCGCCGCGGTGGCCTGAAGGGCCATGATTTTTTAACATTAGACAAGGTGCGGCCACGTATCTCGTTGACATCATGGTGGCGACGTTTCTTTTCCAGCGACACGTCCGATAGCGGTCTGCAGCAGCAGCGGATCATCGGTGAAAACCCCATCGACGCCCATCTGCAGCAGGACTCGATACTCTTCGGGTTGGTTGACCGTATAAGGAAACACCATAATACCGGCGGCGTGCATGGCCCGAACTCTTGCGGAAGTGACGCTTCGAAAATCCGGATGCCAGGAAAAGGCCCGCAGTCTTTTGCAAAGGCTCAGCGGGTCGGAACCGATACGCTGTTCGGTCAGCACGCCGACCGCCGGAGCATTTGCCCGGTCGGCAATTCGGGACAGAAAACGCGTCTCGAAACTGGAGATCAGTACGCGATCGCTCATACCCCTTTCCACCACTGCAGTCAGGACCTGTTCCTCGATGGCATCGGGAAGACGACCGGCTTCAAAAGCACCGGCCTTGATTTCGATGTTCACCATTCCGCGACCGGCGCACAGCCCCAACACTTCTTCCATAGTGGGCAGACGTTCGCCGGCAAAGCGCGGGTCAAACCAGTTCCCGGCATCCAACTGTTTCAGCTCATCCAAGGTGAAGCCCCGAGCCTGGCCACAACCATCGGTGGTCCGGTCGAGGGTATCGTCATGCAGTACCACGACCCGGCGATCCCTGGTCAGGGTTACGTCCAGTTCAACCATGCACGCGCCGGCGTCGAAAGCCGCTGCAAAAGCGGCCAGCGTATTTTCGGGATACCGTTTTCGATACCCCCGATGCGCGATGATCACCGGCGGGACCAGGCTCAGGCGCTGCATATCAGTTTCCCCGCCCGACAAATGGACGGATATCCGTGGCCACCATTCCGGCCATGCGGGCCGCCTTCAGACCGGCATCACCGTCTTCGAAAACCTGGCAGTGTATCGGTTCGACTTGCATACGCCGGGCGGCTTCAAGAAAGATGTCCGGATCGGGCTTCGGTTTGACCGGGTCATCGGCGGTAATAATGGCCTCGAAACAATCCGCCAGACCGAGGACGTCCAGGGTCAGAAGCACATTGTCGCGCGTGCCGCCCGAAGCAACCGCCATCGGCAAAATCCCCCGGCAGCGTCGGACGATATCGACGACCGGATCGATCGGCGTGGCTTCTGAAAGTCGTTCACGGGCCCGGCGGTTCTTTTCGGCGGCAAAGGCCAGGGCATCGATGTGATGATGGTACCGTTGGTTGAAGACCGCGACGATTTTCTCGGCCGGCATGCCCGTGACGCTCTGAATGAAGTCCTCGGGGCACGTAACCCCTCGCGCTGCAAACGAATCGCACCACGCGGCGATATGAATCGGCATCGTATCGGCCAACGTTCCATCACAGTCGAAGATCAACCCCTTGATGCCGGGCGCAACTAGAATCGACATAACCCCTCAGACCTCTCTCTTGGTCCCACTGAGATACCTTGTGCCCATCGACGGTCATGTTAAAAGCACTGATCAGTATCCGGTCCGGAAGGGAATCACCGAGACCCGCTGATCCACGATCGAACCGACGGTCAGAAAATAACACATCATATTCTTGTGATTCAAGATACGGGT
The DNA here is from genome assembly GCA_963787235.1 of uncultured delta proteobacterium. Lineage (GTDB taxonomy): Bacteria > Desulfobacterota > Desulfobacteria > Desulfobacterales > SG8-13 > JARFQH01. The sequence continues at coordinate 110,557 of CAWBCG010000036.1, read as the reverse complement.
TTTGTCAACCGCCGATGAGACTGCAGCCCGCTCAATAGCCACAGCCCGGAGTGATTGCGTGGGGTGATCGCTTGACACGGAAATGGTTTCCCGTTAGCCTCTTTGCAGCTGGCAGAGCGCCGCAACGCCCTAAATCGATGATATCCTTTAACTGACAAGACTGACTTAACCGACCTAACTGACTTAATCCCGCATTATCTGGGCGGGAAACCGTTCAACTCAGGTCTTAGTGAGCCCTAACCCGACACGCGATACCGCCAATGCCTGACAACTACGCCAAAATTATCGAAGAAAATCTACACCTTCTCTACCAAGCGCCTCTTGAACAGTTGTCGTCGACGCTGCCCGCAGAGCGGGACGGCGACTGTTTCGTCTTCGAAGCGTTCGGTGATACCTGCCGGATTGCGCCGGACGGCGTTTTCCTGTACGACCGCCGAGAAATCGGTGTTCCAGGAGTCCTTATCTCCCTATATGCCCGCCACGCCGGACCGACACCGCAGATAGTAGCGCCGCTGAAAGCCTTCAAGGAGCTGTCGAACAGCATGCCCTACGCCGGCGCCTTCACAACCCACACCGAAACCCCGCTGACACCGCAGGTAGACCGCATTGAAGCAGCGCAATCGCTGATCACGCATGCCCTGCAAGGCGCGCCGTCATCACACCTGGCCGGTGGAGACTTCAGCTTCCTGGTACGCCCCCTACCCAAGATCTCTTTGTGCTACATATTCTACCGTGCCGATGAGGAGTTTCCCGCCTCAGTGACGTGCCTTTTTTCAAACAACGCCCCCGATTTCATGCCCATTGACGGCCTGGCCGATGTCGCCGAGTATACGTCGAAAAAAATTTTGGCACTTATCGACAGTCCGGAACCGATTTAACCCCACCACCAGGCTTTAGTGCTCCCTGAGAATTATCAACCCATGCGGTGTATTCAAAAGTTGTAACGTTTGAACCCAGAACGTTGAACCCGGAACCGATCAGAATCTTATTTTTTCTGACACTATCCATGGCTGACCGCAAGTATATTGACAATCGCCAGGCTTTTTTTTATAAGTACAGTTTTGAAAAATTTCCATCGGCCCCTGTGGTTGACTTTCCGTGATCCTGAACGATGGAAACAAAAAAAGGAGCAAGCGATGATCCACGTCGAAAATCTGACCAAAAATTATGGCGACATCGCCGCTGTGGATCAGATCAACTTCGAGATTCAAAAGGGAGAAATCCTGGGTCTGCTGGGGCCTAACGGCGCCGGCAAGACAACCACCCTGAGAATGCTGACCGGGTTTCTGCAACCCAGTACCGGAACGATCCGGGTCAAGGAGCTCGACATCGACCGGCATCCCATCGAAATCAAGAAAATCATGGGATACCTGCCCGAATCGGCGCCGCTCTACCACGACATGCTGGTGTTCGACTACATGAACTACGTTGCCGATATCCGTGAAATCCCGCCGGACCGGAAATTTGCGCGCATTCGCGAACTCGGTGATCTGTGCGGGTTGAACCAGGTGATGCACATGCCGATCGCAGAGCTGTCCAAGGGTTTCAGACAACGGGTCGGGCTGGCGCACGCCATGATGAGCGATCCGGAAATCCTCATTTTGGACGAACCGACCTCCGGGTTGGACCCCAACCAGATCGTCGAGATCCGTGACATCATCAAACGCATCGGCAAGCAAAAAACGGTTGTCCTTTCAACCCATATCCTGAGCGAAGCCGAAGCCACCTGCGACCGCGTCGTGATCATCAGCCGCGGCAAAATAGTGGCCGACGGCGACATCGACAAATTGAAGCATTCGGCGGGCGACACCAGCCTGATCCATCTCACCCTGCAGCAGGCCGAAAGCGAGGCTGTGAGGCAGAAGTTGTCCGCCACCGCGGGCGTGAAAGGTGTCGTAAGGCTGGATGCCGCCAACGGTCAATTGAAGGTCACACTTTCCGTGCCGTCCACCGAAGACCTGAGGGGTGAGATCTACCGCACCGTCAAGCAAACCGACTGGGAGTTGATAGAGTTTTACCAAGAGTCCCGGACCCTTGAAACCGTTTTTCGCGAATTGACCAAGGAGAACTGAAATGCGAGCGGCCGTTCCCATTTTCAAAAAAGAATTCAATACGTATTTCGTTTCGCCGATCGCTTACATCGTCATCGCCATTTTCCTTCTGGTGACCGGCTGGTTCTTTTTCAGCACCTTTTTCATCCTGGAGCAAGCCAGTCTCAGGAATTTTTTTTCCATGCTGCCGATTATAATGGCCTTTGTCGTCCCGGCCGTCACGATGCGGCTCTTTGCCGAGGAACTCAATGTCGGTTCCTACGAAACCCTGCTGACCCTGCCGGTCAGCTTCAATGACGTGATTTTCGGCAAATTCGCAGCCGCGGTGGCGTTTATCGTCGCCATGCTGGTCCCGACCCTCGGCTATGTTCTTACGGTGGCTGTTCTCGGCCGGCTCGACTGGGGCCCGGTCATCGGGGGGTATCTGGGCGCCGTGCTGCTGGGGGCCGCCTTTTCAGCCATCGGACTCTTCGCGTCCTCACTGACCCGCAATCAGATCGTCGCCTTCATCATCGGCATGACCATTTGCTTCGCACTGACCCTGTTCGAAAGGATGCTCTTTTTTCTACCGCGGGGCATCCTGGGAGCGGTTGCGTATCTGGGCGTCGACCAGCACTTTCAAAACATCTCCAAAGGCATTATCGACACGCGCGACATCATTTATTTTCTCAGCATCTGCTTTATCGGATTATACGCCGCCCACCTGGCGCTCGAAGATAAAAATTAAGGAGATCGTGTATCGTGGGAAAGGTTAAAAGCGGAAAGTACGTCAAATTTTTCATCTACCTTGTCGCAGTGGTGCTGGTGAACCTGGCCGGCATCACCCTTTTTCAGCGGTTCGATCTGACCGCCAACGGGGCTTATTCGCTCTCCGAGGCCAGCCGCCGGGCGGTCGCCACGCTCTCCGAACCGCTGACCATCAATGTCTTCTTTACCAAGAACCTGCCGGCGCCTTACAACAGCACCGAACGATACCTGCGCGACCTGCTCGAGGAATACGCCATCTATGCCGGCAAATATTTCAACTACCGCTTCTACGATGTCAGTCCGGAAGAAGGCGACCTTAAACCCGGCGCCCAAACCAATCAGGATCTGGCCAACAACTACGGCATCAGCCCGATCCAGATCCAGGTCATCGAAAAAGACGAGGTCAAGTTCCAGAAGGCTTATATGGGTCTTGTGATCCTACACGGCGACCTGATCGAACGCATCCCGACCATAACCTCCGTCGACCGGTTGGAATACCAGCTGACAACCGCCATCATGAAGCTGAACAACAAGGTCAGCGCCCTGCTGCGCTTGAAGGGCAAAATCCGAATCGCACTATTCCTGTCCTCTTCCCTGAACAAAGTAGCGCCCGTCATCGGGCTCAACGACCTGCCCGATCTGCCCCAGCGCATCGGTGCCATCATCGATAAACTCAATCCCACGTTTTTAAACAAGCTCGAGTACGTTCGTCTGGACCCCTCCACCGACCCTGATGCGGCGCGAGAGCTGCAGACAAAGAAAATCAACCTGCTCAGCCTCAGGTGGCCCGACCTGCCGCGTGAGAACCTCACCGCCGGTGAGGGCACCGTCGGCCTCGTACTGGAACATGGCGACAAAACAGCCGCGCTGCAGCTCGTCAATGTCCTGCGGATTCCGATCATCGGAACCCGCTATGAACTGGTCGCTCCGGACACGCTTGAAAATCTGATCGGCGAAAACATCGACTCTCTGATCGATATCAACGAAGACATCGGCTACCTGGCGGACAAGGGAACACTTCCACTCATGCCGCCGCCGCGCATGAACCCCGCTGAGCAGCCAAACGCGGAAACACTGAACAATTTCCGGACGGTTGTCTCACAGAATTACACCATCAAGAACGTGGATCTCAAAGACGGCAAGATCCCGTCGAGTCTCCGCACCTTGGTGATCGCCCGCCCCACCGAAAGCTTCGGCGACGACGAACTGTTTCAGATCGATCAGTTTCTGATGCAGGGAAAAAACTTGTTGCTCATACCGGACAGTTTCAATGAGATCATGCCGCAACAGCAGATGCCGCCCGGCATGAACCCGGGTCCCCGCTACGAACCGCTCAAAACGGGTCTGGAAAAGCTGCTCGATCACTATGGCATCCGTGTCAAACAATCCTATGTGATGGATGAAAATTGCTTCAATCAGGAATTGCCGCAGGCTCTGGGAGGCGGCGAGCGACCGATCTACTTCGCCCCGTTGATAGAAAGCCAGATGATCAATCACGACCTCGCGTTCATGCAAAACATCAACCGCCTGGTGGCGGTCCGCATATCTCCGTTGGAGCTGATCGAGGATCGCCTCGAGGAGGGCGACATAAAGGCCTATCGGGTGTTTTCTTCATCGGCGAAGTCTTGGGAGATGCGGGGACGGATCAACCTCAACCCCGAGTTGATCCGACCGCCCCAGAGTAAAGATGAATTTCAAAGCTACCCGCTGGCATACCTACTGGAGGGCGGCTTCAGCAGCTATTTCACCGGCAAACCCCTGCCTGTAAAGAAAACGGCCCCACCCGATGCAGGAGACGACGCCAAAACCGGTGCGGCCGGCGAGGCCAAACCGCCAGTCGAAAAGGAGGGGAACCCGGAAGGCGCTTCGGCCGCTGCGCCGCAAGCACAGGCAGAGAAAAAACCTGAAAGCGCGCCGGTGCCGGTCGAAAGCGAAGGCGCATTTATCTCACGCGGCAAGCCGGGACACATCTTCATCATGGCGTCCTCGGAAATGCTGACCGACAATGTGATCGACGCCCAGGGCCAGGGTGCCGACGCCGTTTTCATCTTGAACGTGATCGACGCCTTGAACGGCCGCGGAGACATCGCGGTCCTGCGCGGCAAGAGGCAGGATTTCAACCCATTGCAACCGATCGGTGCCGGAGCCAAAACCGCCGTCAAAGCCTTCAACATCGCCGGATTGCCGATCCTGGTGGTCCTGTTTGGCGTCGCCGTCTGGTTCCGGAGGATGTCCCGCAAGAGACGCATCCAAGAAATGTTTCAAGGATAAGAGAGGAAGACGATGAAGCTGAAGAAAGAATACGTCATTCTGGCGGTCGTTATCGTCGGCTTGTCGATCTATCTGTTGACGCGTCAAACCGACCGGACCCTCTACAGGTTGCCGCAACTGCCGCCGGTTTCGGCCAAATCCATCACCCGCATCGACATTAACGGACCCGATGGGACGATCAGTCTGAACAGGGCCGACGACAGCTGGACCATCGGAGAGCAAAAGTATCCGGCCGACAGGGCCAAGGTCAGTCAAATGCTCGATGCCATCTCCGATCTTTCCCTGACGGCCATGATGTCCGAATCCAAGGACTACATCCGATACGATCTGACCGACAAGAACAAAATATCGGTCAAGGCCTGGGCCGGCAAGACGCCAGAACGGGATTTTGATATCGGCAAAATCGGCCCCTCGTTTCGGCACACGTTCGTCAAGCTGGCCGGCGACGCAAATGTCTACCAGGCACGCAACAATTTCAGGGCCACATTCGAACAGGGTGTGGAAGATCTACGGGACAAGGTTGTTCTTTCCTTTGCTGCCAGCGATATCCAGGAAATCCGGCTGACAAAGGGCACGGAAGCCATGGCACTGGCCCGTCATGAGGCTCCTCTGTCAAAAGAGACCGGTGAAAAGGAAGAAAATGATCCGGCCAAGGAAGCGGCACCGCCGTTGAAGGCCAAAATGGTCTGGCAGACAAGCGACGGTCGCACCGCCGCGTCCGCCAAAGTCGATGAACTGTTGGCCGCGGTTTCCCAATTGGTGTGTGAAAAATACATTGCGGATCATGTCGCGGCCGATTATAAAGACCCGATCTACGCACTGGAATTAGAAGGGCAAAAAGCGCATCGTCTGTCGATCTTCGCCAAGCAGAACGAAACCGACAAATCCTATCCGGCCGTTTCTTCGGATAGTTCCTATCCTTTCTTTCTCTCGGAATGGAAGGCCAAGCAACTGATGCCGACTTTCGGAGGCCTTCTTGAACCACCTAAGGAAGACCAGAAATAGGGTTCCTCATACTGCATGGCTTTTCGGGTAACCGACGCGGTATGAAGGCCGTCAGGGTAACGGCCGGCACCTATTCCCACCGGCTTACGGGACCTTTGACTGCTTGCTCCTTATGCAGCTGAGGGACGAACGCGGGCCCTTTTCTTCACGGGCAGACTGTGCTTTTTTCTTCCCGAAACACGCTTTTGAATCTGACTCAACAGCGCCTGTAGAAAGTGAGAAATGGAAATACTGGTAGAAAAAAATGGATGGCGGCTGAGAATTTGCGCGCTGGCGGTGATCCTGACCGCTTTAATTCCCTTCGACAGCGCGAACGCGGAACGAAATTGGGCCGCGACGCTTTACACCGGTCAGCTCACCGATGAGACCCTCGGCAATGTCCTCACGGCCGACTTCAGCATGGAGGATGCCTATTGGGTGGGACTGGGATTGACGCGCAAAATTTACACCTACCGTCACTACTTCGATCTCGAATTTGAGGGTCAGGTCAACAAGTTCTTCGGTGACCAGGACAACTGGGAGTTCGATTTTCTCGGCTATATCCGCTGGCTGCCCTTTCCCTGGGACCGATATCTGGACACGAGTTTTGCCGCCGGCGCCGGCCTGTCCTACGCCACGTCCGTACCTGAACTCGAGGTACAGAACCAGGGCTATTCGGCCAAATTTTTAGGGGCGCTCTCCTTCGAGTTCACTTTTGCGCTTCCCAGTATTCCACAATGGAATCTTGTCGCCGGCATTCATCACCGTTCCGGTGCGGGCGGCACGTTCAGCGATGTGCGCTCCGCTTCCAACGGGTTGGATCTCGGAATCCGCTTCTGGTTTTAAAAGTTGACCGCTAGCCCGCTTCATTCCTCCTGCCAGTCCTCGCCCCACTCTTCGGAGGCGACGGAGGCCTTTGCCAGGACATCGAGCTTGGCGGCCTGCACCTTGCGGTAGACCGACCGGTAGTCCTTTTTTTCTCCGTCGATCCGCAGCAGATCGTTATCAACGGAGATGCCGAACAACCTTTCGTTCTCTTCGAGGTAAGGGAAAATCAGGTCCCAGTCCGCCGGCGTCAGATCCACGAACTCGCCGCCGTTCAGCTGCCCATCGACGGCGGTCTTGCGCGGGTCCCTCAGGTAGATGGCGCCACCCGAGGCCAGGGAGAAGAGGTTCGACCCCGGGTAGGGGCGTTCCCGGGCGAAGATCCTGCCGTTCGGATCGAATTCGAGGCCGTTCAGCACGACGAAGCCCCCGCCGTTGAGGGGGTCGCCGGCCATGAAGGATTCGGCCAAATAATCCAGGCAGGTGCCGTTGATGACCACGCGGGGACGTCCGACGGCGTTGATCAGCGGCCGTCCGGCCGCATTGCCGAGGACGTAGACTTCCCCCCCCTTGGCGCCGTACATGAAGGTCTGGCCGACATCGCCGTAGATAACCAGTTTCCCGCGTTTCATGATCTGCCCCAACTGGTCCTGTGCATTTCCATGTACATGGATCTCGAGGCCGTCGATGCCTGAAGCGAGGTAGTCGCCCGAACTGTCGTAAACATCGATGCGCACGCCGTCGGTATTGTTAAGCAGACCGCAACCGGTGAAGCGCTGTCCCTTGTACCCGTAACAGAGAAACTGGCGCCATCCCATCTTATACGCCGCACAAATCAAACGCGCGTCGCAGGCATCGCCTTCGGGTGGAAACTCCCTGGCATTCACCACCAGTATCTTTTCAGGTTCCTGCGGGGGGCGCAGCGCATCCCGCGTCGACCAGTCGATCTGACGGTAAATGCTGCTGCCGTTGGTATTGATTTTCGGCGTGGCTTTAAAGAGAGCGGTCAGGTTTTCTCTGACGATTTGAAGCGTCGAACTGCGCTTTTTGGCACCGGTCGCCAGGCGGCGGTCGTTCAGAAACGTCAGGACCTCGATGGCCTTGGTTTTAGCGGTGTCGTTTTTTGCGCCCTGTTCAGCCGCTTCTCGGCAGAAGAGACCGAGCGCGGCATAGTCCCATCCGGGAAGCTGGGTGGTGCCGTAATCTTTGAGTTCCGACGTGTCGGCGGCCGCCAGCCCCCTGGCCAATGTGGCGGAAATCTCGTTTCCATTGTCGGCGTCCCTCAGACCGAGCGACGGCCGGAAGTGCGCCTGCCCTTCCGGCGTCCGAACCGGGGTGCCGAACTTGTTGGTACAGACAAGCTCTTTGGAGCCGTCGCCCCTGCCGGCGTCCTTGACGGTGAAGATAAAGGCCCCCCCGTCGGCGGCGCTGCCGCCGCGGGCGTTCCAATACGTGTCTGCCACCGGACAAAAGCGATCGTCTTCGGCCGCCAGGTTCTGGAGGGTGGCGTCGATGGCCTGCTTTTCCGAGCAGATCAGGCCGATCTGGACCTCGCCCTCCTGCAGAGCAAACACCTGCGGGCGCAGCATGGAGGTGTCGGTGATCCCAATGAGCTGGAAGTAGTTCGCATAGGGATTGTTGCGGGCAATGATGAAAAACCAGGGGCCGTCCGGAGAAGCATGGATGTGGGCCGACTGGATATATCGATAGATGCGCTGCTTTTCAGGCGTCAACCGGTCGAAGTCGTGCTCGGTGGTCGGTGCCATGGCCTCGATGATATATTCCATCGGGTATTCGAAGGTGCGGTTCAACAGATCCAACAACTGCACCGAAACCTCGGTATCGGTCAGAAACTGGGGGTAAATGTTGTGCTGCTTCAGGTATTCGCAGACCGCATAGTAATTGGCGAAATCGCCGTTGTGAACCAGGGCCTCGTCCATGCCGCTGAAAGGATGGGCGCCGCCGGGATGCCAGACCCGGCCCTTGGTCGGATAGCGCTGGTGGGCAATCCATCCATGGGCCTTGAAATCGTCGAGCAGATAATACTCGACCACTTTTTCGGCATAGCCGACAATTTTCAGAATCATCAGGTTGCGGGCATGGGACAGCACGAAGGCCCTCTGCTCCCCCAATGACGCGTAAAACGCCTGATTGATGCGGGTGGAGTTCTGGTAGATGAACTCGTCTTCGGCCTTGCGGGGATCCAGGTCCTGCAGACGGTTGTCATCGATGAACCGCGCCAGCACGCCTTCTTTGACGCGCACGAAATAGCGCCAGACATCCGGCGGCTTGACCTCCAGGCCCTCGATGTCACGGTAATCGTCGACGGTGGGAAGCCGTTCGGCCTTGTGGACCTCCATGAAGGGGGCAATGTTGGCGGCTTCTACCTCGGGCCGAGCCGTCGGATCGAGCAGTGCCACCTGAAGCATGTAATGAGAGTCCAGGATTTCCTGAGTAACCCCCAGGCTCTCGGCAGAGAGGCCCACCGCTGCAATACCGCCGCCCTTGCCGTTGCCCCGGTTGTGCATCTGGATGGAGGGCTCGTAGATGTGCCGTCCCCGCACCGGGATCGAGGAGATAAAGCCGGTGACACCGCAGCCTCCCTCTTCGGCGGTTTTCTTGTTTTGCGCGGCACCGCGGGGAATTTTTGCCCGGGACGACAGAATTCTATTTGTCATCGAATCGCGTCGATCGTTCATTTCTACTCCTTGGGGTTCACGAAAAAATAAGTTGGCAATTTTGGACGTTAATGCATCCAAAAGGTGGCGTTATTTTTAAGTGCGCCCTTAAATAATCAGCTGTTGTCGCGGTGCGGGTTGATACCGGGCTCTCTCCGCCTCATCCAGATAATCGAGATGGACCAGCAGGTCGGAGCGTCCGACGAGTTCACGCACGCTTTGCATACCGAACTGCCGCAAAAGATCACACCACTGTTTGCGCCAGGCCATGTACATGTTGACGATGCGCTGCTCGGTATAGGCTTCTGACATCATGTGGCCCAGTTCGTGATCCGTAGAGGCGATGCCGCGGGCACAGCCGCGGCCGCTCTCGCAGTTGCCGCAGCGGACGCACTCCAGGGCGACCAGTTCGGCGGTCCCTATGACCGCACCGTCGGCACCCAGGGCAATCGCCTTGGCCACATCCATCGCGTTGCGGATCCCGCCGCTGGCGATCAGGCAGACCTCATCCCGGATCCCCTCGTCCTTCAGGAATTGATGCACCTTCGGAATGGCGTACTCGATGGGCATGGCGATATTCTTCTTGGCGATGTCGGGGGCCGCGCCGGTCCCGCCGTAGCTGCCGTCGATATGGACGATGTGAGCACCGGCATAGTAGCTGCCGACGGCCACCATGTCCACGTCGGTGGGCGTCGACACTTTCACCGACACCAGGCCGCGGGGATTGACCTCCTTGACCCAGTCGACATGCTTCTTGTGATCTTCAACCGAATAGACGCTGTGGAAGGGAAAGGGCGAAAAGAGCGAGCTGCCCACAACTGTCTCCCGCATGGCGGCGACCTCGGGCGTCACCTTGTCGCCCAACAGGTGCCCGCCCAAACCGGGTTTAGCGCCCTGGGCGTATTTGAACTCGATCACCGGCGCGCACTGGATCGTCTCCTCACGCACTCCGAACAAACCGGTGGCCACCTGGGTGATGACGTAATCGGCATATGGAAGGAACTCCTTGGGATATCCCCCTTCGCCGGTACAGGTGAGCGTGTTCAGCCTGGCCGCGGCCCTGGCCCGGCCGATGAGGGCCGTCAGAGCCATGGAACCATAGGACATCCCGCCACTGTAACACGGCAGCGAAAGCCTTCGCTCCGGGCGACCGTCTTTTCGCTTGTTGAGATCGAGCCCCAAGTCGATCTCCTCATCGCTGATATCCCGATAGTCTGCGGGATCCGGCAACCTGAACCGAATCTTGTCGAATCCCCCGCCGGAGCATCCGAGATTGTACTCCAGACCGATCACGGGGAGGTTGCCGGTTTCGGCCATTTCCCAGTGGGCGATCAGCATTTCGGCCGTCCAACGGTAGTCCCCCAGGGTTTCCAGGACTGGATTGAGCCTGAGGGTAAGGGCTTTTTCCGGGCAGCGGTCGATACAGTAGTAGTCGTTTTGCTTGCACTTGAACCCGATGCACTTGTGCTCGACCGGCCTGAGCGGCTTCGAAAACTTTTCGTAGCGGGGATGGACCCCGTAAGGACAGAGTTCGGCGCACAGTCCGCAGGAAATGCAGCGCGAGCTGCGTTTGATGGTATATTTGCCGATCGTGTTGCGAAACCGCGACCGGGCCTCTTTTGTTTCCGGTAATTGAGTGATGTGTGGCGTCTGTTTCATTGTTTATCCCAGTCCTGACACTTTGCGTTCTCCGAAAATAGGGCCGAAGTGATCCCGCTCCAGGTCTTCGAACCACATGGACCGTCCCACCTCGCCGCGCAACCGCCTGGCCTCCCGCATTCCCATGGCACCCATCACTTCGATCAACTGGTTGTGCCAGGCGCCGATGAGGTTGACGATCCGTTGGCTGCCCCAACCGGTATCGAACGGTTGGTCCAGCTCGACCGGACAGCTGAGACCGTTGCGGCACCGGCCGCACAGGCGGCATTCCATGGCAATCAACAGGGCCAGATCGGCCGTGACGGCGTCGGCGCCGCAGATGACAGCCTTGGCCATGTGCTCGGCCATGGCGATCCCGCCCGAAAAAACCAGGTTGATCCTTTGACGGACGGTGTTTTCAACCAGCTCCAGGTGGATCTCGCGGATCATTTCCTTCAAGAACCGGGCGTCCTGCGCATCGCGTTCGTTGCCGTGGTCATCGGCGGTGAAATGCAGACTATCGACGCCGGTCTTTGCCAGGTCCCGCGCGCGGCCGGCCGACCGCGCGTCAAGCGGCATCCCGACCAAAATCACCACGTCCGGGTGGATGCGGCGGACGGCCTCGAAGACGGTTTCGATGCCCGGAGAATCGGCCAGTTCAATGACCCGGCTGGACCGGATCATGTCGTCGTGCTCCTTGAAATCGTCACGGGTCAGGCAGGGGATCAAGCTGTCGGCATACGGTCTCAAGGCCTCGGTGACATCCTGAGGCCTGACGAACATCAGGGTCCCCAGCCGCCGGGCAGCCTTGGCCGCCGACAGCAGGAGATGCTCGTTTAAAACCAGATCCGTCGGCAGTTGAAACAACAGGGGCAGCGGAATCTCTAAAATCGACGGTACCGGCGAGGCCAGAGACAGGTCCGGGTTGAATTCCAACCGGGTGATCCGGCGGGAGAGCTCGATGCTGGTGTTGATGTACTCTCGACCGTGGATGCCGTCGCGAGTCGGCCGCACGATCTCGGACATGTCGGTCCACATGGCATCGAAACCGGGCCCCACGAACGGGCCGCGGTATCCCGCCCCGGAAACCGGTATTTTACCCATGTGGGCCTGGTACCAGAGTCGGTGCAGCGTGTCCGCACGCCAGTACTCGTCGCCCAAGGTGCGGTAATCCGGATTGATCGTGCGGGAAAATATGCCCTTCGTGCACTCCTGGATGCAGCGGAAGCAGCTCATGCAGGTGTAGAGGTATTCGGGCTCGTCCATGGCACTCATGTGCAAGACGTTTTCTTTGAAGATATCGTAAACGCACTTTTTCTTGACGCATTGTCGACAGCTGCCGGCACAGTTTTCCCGGAACTCGATTGTCGCATACTTGCCGATCGGGTGAAATCGGGGTGCCGCCGTTTTCGTGTGAATTTGATACTTTTTAAGCATGAATGTCTCCGATACGGTCTATTAATACCGATTTTCAGTCGGCTTCCGGAATATTTTTAAAAATCCCCCTACCCCCTGATATACTCCTCCCTTGTCGAAGGATGGCCGGGAGGGCTATTGAGAGTAATCGCATTTACACATCAATACAAAGGAGCCAGTCGACCGTCGACGCGGGTCACTCTTTCGTAGCGTCCTGCTGCGGGCGCGGCAGGAGACCTGCCGCCGCGACGATATCGCGTACGACTTCCTCCCACTCGATGGCCATGATGTGAACACCGTGAACCCCATCGATCTGACGGAGTTCGGCAATCGTTTCGAGGCAGACTTTGAGGCCCTCGTCGGCCGCCTTCTCCTTTGGGACGCCGCTCATCCGTTGAATCAGGTGCTCGGGGACGTCCATCCCCGCCACTTTTTGGGACATGTAGCGGGCCATGCCGGCGGATTTCAGCGGGGTTACGCCGGCCAGGATGTGAACCTTTTCAGTCAAGCCTTCTTCACGCGCCATCTTCATCCATTCTTTGAAACGATCCGTGTTGTAGACGCACTGGGTCTGGATGAAATCGGCACCGGCCTCGATTTTCTTTGCCAACCGAATGACCCGATACTCGAAGGGGTCGGCAAACGGATTGGCAGCGGCTCCGATGAACATACGCGGTGGCTCCTTGAGCGCAAAACCGCTCATGTCGCTGCCGTCATCGCGCATGTCCTTAACCGTCCGCAGCAGGTTCATCGAGTCGATATCGAATACATTCAAGGCGTCGGGTTGGCTGCCGAAGCTCTGGTGATCACCGGAAAGGCAAAGGATGTTTCTGATCCCCAGGGAATAAGCCCCTAACATGTCGGACTGCAGCGCAATCCGGTTGCGGTCACGGGTCACCATCTGCATGACCGGTTCGAGCCCCAGTCCCAGCAGATGGACACTGGCGGCGATGCTGGACATGCGAACAATCGCCGTCTGGTTGTCGGTCACATTGACGGCATCCGTACATCCCTCCAACAATTGTCCCTTCTTGCGAATCACTTCGGGATCGGCACCGCGAGGCGGGCCGCATTCGGCCGTAACGGCAAAGCCGCCGCCGGACAAAATGCTCTGCAATCGACTGATGCTATCGGTCTTCATATTTCATGATCCTCTCTGATGAGTTTGCGAGGCCCGGAGGATAGGCTGGCACACCAGTTTTTGGGCGGAAGATATACTTTCAGGTTGTTCATCTGTCCCAGGGCCGTCAATCGCTCGATGATCAGATGCCAGGCGCAGTCGGTATCCGGGTTGACCTCGCACTTGCCTTTGCGCGAACCGCCGCAGGGACCGTTCAGCAATTTTTTGGCGCAGCGGGTAAACGGGCAGACCCCACCGAACAGGGCCAGCTTGCAGTCCCCGCAACCGGCACACTCTTCGGTGAAAAGACCCGGCTTTTCCAGAACACCCATGAAGGTCGTGTTGACGCCCGGCAGAACGGGTGTCGTTTTAAACCGTCGTGCCAGAGCTTGAACACCGGCACCGCAGGCCAACGACAGGACGGATTCGTTACGGGCAATCGCTTCGGCGCTTTCCTGAATGAACTCGTCCTCACACTGCCGTTCGACCGTCAACTCCTCGATTTCAATGTCCCGGCCCTCCATTTTAACGGCCAGGCGCAGAGCCGAGGCCATCACGGCGACTTCGTCTTCGCCGCCCGCAAAACAGGTTTTGACACAGGTGCCGCATCCCAGGAGTAAAATTTTCTTATATGGGGCCACGATTTCCTTTATTTCCGCGATCGATTTCTGGTCTGCTACAATCATTTTTCGACTCCAGTCGAGACCCTATTTAGTCTCATGTTAAACGTTCATGGCCCTTGAGGACCACCACGATGCATGAAAATTCTATTTCGTACGACAGCAATTGTACCGGTTGAGTCCCGCGGCGGGATTAAATCAGTTATGCCAGTCGGTTGATAATCGCCCTGGATGGCCCTGTCTGCGCGACCGTTCCCGGCCGGTCAGTTCGGCGCAGCCGGATTGCGGCCCAAGACCGTCACATCTCCCAGAACCTCTTGAACGATTCGGTCGGCGGCAGCCGCATCACCGGGGTGCAGGTTATAAAGAGACAGCCGCTTTCCGTTCAGACCGATATCGTCTAGCAGCGCCTGGACCCACCGCACGCGCTTTTTGGCGCGCAGATTCCCTTCGACATACCGACAGGCCCCCTCCGGGCAGACGAGGACGACCACGGCATCGGCGCCGGCCTCAAACGCCCGCAGAAGGAAGACGTCTTTCACCATGCTCGAGCAAGGCATCTTGACAAATTTGGACACGAACTTTTCTCCTCCGGCCAGCGGCGATGCATCGCCCTCGCCAAAGGTGTTAATACAATGAAATACCGTGATTTTTGGTATGAACTCTTGCCCCATATTATTTTTCCTAGTGTTCTTTTGAACCTAATATGGTTTAAAATCGATTGGCCCAAATGACAAAGAAAAAAAAAGACGCCCCTCCTTACTCTGGAGATAGGGACGTCTTTGTCCGAAAAACGCAAGGCGATAAACTTTGGACGCCATTGTCCAATGGTTTACATTAATTAAGGGGAATTACCTTTATATTTTTCCATTATCCTTGTCAAGGAAAAATATCCGGTATGATATTTTGATTTTGGATTGAAAGTTCGCTAAGATATCAAAAATCAATCGGCCAATGAAATTCTTTTTCAATCTCATGTGGACATCAGGGAGGTCATTTATGAAGCACTTGCGTCTGCTTGCTCTATGCGTTCTGACAGCCGGGCTCCTCTATCACTGCGCACCGAGCAAACCCTTGATTTACGACACGACTTACGACTACGACATCAGAGCCGATTTTAAAACCATGCGGCACTATGCCTGGCTGCCGTTTCCGGTTACCGCTACGATCACTCCGCTGAATGTCGACAGGGTCAAGTATTTTGTCGATATCACCTTATCCTCCAGGGGGTTTACCGAGTCTAGAAGTAAGCCGGACTTTCTCATCGACCCCATGGTCGACTCCATGAGCCAAATCGACTCCACCGGCGGGCCCTCAGAATATGGGCTCTACCGAGAGGGCATATTGAGTTTGAACTTTCTTCTCCCGGCATCCCGGCAGCTCGTCTGGTGGGGCGTAACACACGCGCGTGTGAATCCGGGCCTGAACCCGCAAGAAAAAGACCAACTGATCAAGGCAGCGGTGGACGATATTCTCAACAATTTTCCACCGCCGCAGAACTAGCCGGTGAAGATGCAGCAGCATATCATCAGGCGTAAATATCGATCAGCCGTCCGGAGATAACCCTGTCACCGTCGCTGCAATGGCGCGCGGATTCATATCCTCGACTGGCACAGCCGGTGATGCCCTGGGGATGCAATGATCGAATCAACAGACCGCTCCGGTGACCGACGGCCAGCGAAGAAGGCTGGTGAGACGAATCGGTCCGGCGAGCAGGAGGGAGGGCCGGAAGGTAGGAAAGCAATTTGACGTTTGACGGCGCCATCGGATTAAAAGCGTTCACCCCGTTTTTGAAATCAGTTTGACGACATACTGTTTGAAAAGGACTGCCGCCACCTTGTGGCCTTCATAAAAAGTCAGCCGAACATCTCAACGCCACAGCAAATTTCATACCGCATCTTAAATAAATTTTTATATAATAATTTAAGAGCCTTATTTTTATAGGATCATCCGGGGAAACTGTAATACTGAAATGTATTACATATCTGACTGAAAAACGGTTCCTACCCCCCGATGATTCACGTAAAGAATCCAGGCCCAAAAGACGCCGATCAGTCTGCAGCCAGAAGGCGGGACACTTTTTCCTCGAGTTCGGCATTGTCGATCGGTTTGACGCAGAACTCGCCGGCTCCCAGTCGGATCGACTCCCGGGCGGTTTCCACGGTGGGGTAGCCGGTCAACACGAGGGTGCGGATAGCCGGCGCGATCTGTTTTATTCTCGCCAGGACGTCGATACCGCTCATTTTTTTAAGCTTGATATCGAGGATCGCCAGGTCAACGGGGTTTTGGGCAATGAAGTCGAGTGCCGGCTCTTCATCGGTGAAAGGGAAGACGGTGTGACCGTTTTCTTTCAACAGTCTGGCCATCAGGCGCACGGCGTCGGAAACATCGTCCAGTATGAGAATCCTCGCCATCGACTGCCTCCTGACAGGAAATTTAAACAATTCTGTGAGACTGATAAGGCATCAGCGCCTGGACCGGTCGCTCACGGACTTAATCCGATCCGAAAACAGCTTGGCACACGTCGGGCAGTATTTATGGTGTGTCTTGACGTCCGGGTGGGCAACGGTCCTGCGGTGGATATGCTCGAGGAATTTCGGGGTAGCAAACAGCCTGCCGCACCCTTCGCACCGCTCCAGAGGATGCCGGCCGATCACCTGATCGCGAATTGAAATGGTTCTGACATTTTCCAGGTCTTCGACCTTGATAACCCGGGTCGGGCAGATGTTGGCGCAGGTGCCGCAACCAATGCAAAGATTCTCTATGGGCACGACGAAGTTCTGACCGTTGCGCTGCTCCATTTTCAAAGCACCGGGGCCGACAATCTCTTTGCAGACACGGATGCACAGCCGGCAGCGGATGCAGCCGTCGGGCGGTGAACCGACCGCGATGCCAAAAGAATTGGCCAGGGCAACGATGGTCTCGGCTTGCGGCGCCATTTGCAAGAGATTTTTGAACGCCCGGGTTCTGGCCCGTTCCACCGATTCCCCCGTCGTTCTAATCTCCATACCATCCTTGACTTTGAGGATGCAGGACAGCATGGCCATTTTTCGCCCCGATGCACGGCCCGGCACCTCGACCGCACACAGTTTGCACGATCCTGATGGCTTGAGGGCGGGATGGTAGCAAAGAGTGGGAATACGGATGCCGTTTGCTTTCAATACTTCTAGAACGGATTGGTTCGCTTCGGCGTCGTATTCCCGGCCGTCAATGGTGATATGAATCATTGATTATCTCCGCAAGAAGGACCACTTCAAATAGATGCGAAACCCGCGGAAACGCCACCACGAGTTTACAGTTTACGAGTGCCGGGTTACCCTCAGTTTCAAGTTTCGAGTTTCAAGTTTCGTTCTGAAATTTTTCAGTTTGCCGGCCGGGGGCTTGCTGCCTGATTCGAACGGCTTGTTTTCTCTAGCGCTTCAATCCAATCCGGCGTCGTGCAGATCGGCGATATATTCTTTCAAGTGATGCACTTCGTCATCCAGTGATGCCAACCGATACTCGACCAGATCGCTGGCCGTCGGCATGCCGATAACCTTATCATTTTCGATCACGGGCAGATGACCGATACCGGCTTTGAGCATTACGTTCATGGCCGTATCGATTTTGTCATTGGGCTTTGCCGTGATGAGGGTTGCCGTCATCGCATCGCCCAATCGGACATCGGCAAACGATCTGGCTTTGTCCCGCAGATAGGTCCGCAAGACATCCCGTTCGGCAAATATCCCCACAGGCCGGGTGTTTTCGGTGACGATCAGCGCACTGACCTTGTTGGCCGTCAGCGCATTGATGGCGTCATCGACACTCCGATCGCTTTCCATGGAGAAAACCGATCGGCCCATTTTTTTCAATAAGTCTGATACGACCATTGTCATGATCCTCTCAGGTTGACGGGAGATCCGAACGGTGACTTTCCCCGGTCCTAATCTTCCAGAAGGCGCAGGCAATCCTGGGGAAAACGGTGCGTCCCCTTGCCCACCAGGCTGACCTCTATCAGGGCATCGGGATCGTTGATGGTGTTGTCCGGATCGGTGATGCGGCCATGCAGACCGATGTATTCATCCATGTAAGCTTCCCAACTCTCGTCATCGGATCGCCGAAAGATTTCCACTCTCTGACCACGACGAAATACCATCTTGCTGTCTCCTCGATTTACTTTGGTTGGCTCGGGAGGTTATCCGTGGTGATTTTAGCACTCGAGTGGCGCGAACAGGCGTCACAAAGCGCTCGGGCACCGGCGGCCCGGGCCACGGTCTTGGTCCGCTTGCGGACGAATTCGATATAGCGGGCCGGTCCCAAGACCGCCCCGCAATCTTCGCAAGTCAACAGTTTCTGCCGGTTCAGAATCGTCCCGCATAAAGACAGAATTCTCTCATGGCCCCTGTCTTCCATCCGCATGGCGCCGGTTGGACAGTTGGCGGCACAGGCACCGCAAGCGATACAGCGCTCGGCGGTTATCCTGAAATCAGTCTCCACCGGATGATCGAAGTCGAAATAGCCCATCTGCAGCGCGTTGACTCCCATTTTGTCGCGGCAAATCTCCACGCATTTGCCGCAGCGCAAGCAGATATCGCAACGCAGGCAGCGCCGGGCTTCTTCTCGGACTGCGTTTTCCGGATATCCCAACTCCACCTGTTGAAATGTCGTCCGTCGGCGATCGAGATTCAGAAGCGGCATATCGGGACGTTTCAGCGTCATTTTGGTGCTGGCCGGCACCTCCAGCCAATCAATCCGGCCGCGCCGCACCGGAACCCGCGGCATGCTCGGCTGGGGGATGCCCGACAGGTAGCGATCGATCGACTCAGCCGCCCGTTTGCCGCCGCCGATGGCTTCGATCACGGTCGCCGGTCCGGTCACCGCATCACCGGCGGCAAATACACCGGCTTGCGACGTCTCCATAGTGGCCGTGTTGACCTGAATGGTGTTGCGCCGCGTCCAGTCGAGCCCATTGACCTCCGTCATGCAGGTGTTGTCGACCTTTTGACCGATAGCGCTGATGACCACATCGGCCGGCATCAAGAACTCGCTTCCTTCGATCGGCTTCGGGTACCTGCGGTCCTGGCCTTCCATTTTAACCAGTTCGGCCCTCAGACAGCGCAGGCCGTCGATGCCGCCGTTGTTTTTGGCGACCTCGATCGGAATGGTCAGAAAGGCGAACCTTATCCCCTCTTCCTCGGCCTGTTCGACCTCCTCCCGGTCGGCCGGCATTTCGGTCCGCGCGCGCCGATAGGCCAGTGTCACCTCCCGGCACCCCAACCGCAGGCAGGTGCGGGCGGCGTCGATAGCCACATTCCCGCCGCCGATCACCACCACCGTTTTGCCGGGTACCGTTCGATCTCCAAGGGCGACCCGCCGCAGAAAAGCGATGGCTTCGAGGACCTGCGGGCACCCTTCCTCGCCCGGGATCCCCAGCTTGAAGGCTTGATGGGCGCCGATGGCAAAGAAGAAGGCGTCGAATCCTTCACCCTTGAGGTTCGCCAGGGTCGCATCGTGCCCGAAACGGGTGTTGAACGTGAACTCGACCCCCAGGTCCGTCAGCATGGCGACCTCGCGATCGATAATTTCCCGCGGCAGGCGATAGCGGGGAATGCCCAGCAGCAGCATTCCGCCGGCTGTCGGGTGCTGCTCGATCACCCGTACACCGTAGCCTTTCAAGATCAGGTAATAGGCCGCGCTCATCCCGCCGGGACCCGCGCCGATCACACACACTTTTTTACCTTTGTCCGGCGCTTTTTCCGGATTCCGGTAACTGCCTTCGGACATGGCCCTCTCGGCGGCAAAGCCTTTGAGAAATTTGATCGAAATCGGTGTGTCGATTCGGGCGCGAACGCACATGAACTCGCAGGGGCGCGTGCAGACCAAACCGCATACCCAGGGAAAGGGACAGTCCCTGCGGATCACGTCGATGGCTTCAGCATCCCGGCCCATTCCGATCAGGGTCACATAGGTAGGAATGTCGAGTCCGGCCGGGCAGGTCATCTGGCAGGGAGCGGGCGCCAGTTTGACGCAATCGCCGGTCGAGCAGTTGTGAGTTTTGATGTGGCTGACAAACACCTCGCGGTTGTGATCGACGGCATCGTGCAGATAAGCGGCTGTTTCCATAGCCGCCGCATCGGCCTCGTCATAAGCCAGTTCGTCCGCCAGAGAGGCGATGGCGGGAATGTGTCTATCGCCGGCACGGCCCCAGGCAATGTCGTTGAGCAGCTGCAGGATCTCTTCAGCAATCCTGCGGCTGCGGGGGTGCTGCAGCCGACCGGCGTCAATGGTGTGCTTCAACTCAGTGACCGTACGGGTCACCGGACAGGTCTTTGCAGGCATGGATTCCTCACATCCCTAAAGATTTTAGAGCAGTGATTGCACCGAGATTCAAACCGCTAAGCGTTTTGATCGAGGGCGGCGACAGCTTGGGCGTGACGCTCACGGCGAATCCTGGTCATGTCCTCCACTTTTCCGAAATCGAGGCAGTGAGTCGTGCAAACCGTCACGCAGGCCGGTTTGAGTCCCTGATCCACCCGGTCCATGCAATAGTCGCACTTGACCGCCTTGCCGGTCTCGGGATTCCATTGCGGGGCACCCCAAGGGCAGGACGTGATGCAGGCCTTGCAGCCGACACACAGATCGAAATCGATGAAAACGATGCCGTCCTTGGCGCGTTTCTGCATCGCACCAGTCGGGCAGGCGGCGACACACCAAGGGTCTTCACAGTGAAAACAGGGCATGAAGACGTAAGAGGCCCGCGGCAGATCACCGACAAATTTCGGTCCCACGGCGATGATCTGGCTGATCCGGGGGCCCACCGGCAGGTTTTTATGGCTCTTGCACTGAATGGTGCAGGTGTGACAGCCGATGCATTTCTTGGTATCCTGAAAAAGGTAATACTTGCTCATTGATTTCCTCCAGCTGACGGCGACCGTAAACAGGTTTTATGCCGGATTGACGGTTACGAAGGTTTCGTGCAGGGCCGGACTGCCACCGATGATATCCGAAACATTTTTCTGCAGCAGGCTGTCGGACACCCCCTTGTTGTAACTCCGGGATGCCAGTTTGGCTTCGTGACCAAAACCGTGAAGCATGAAGACCGTTTCCGGATGAATCATATCGGTAACGAAGGCCTTGATCTTGCCGGCACCCTTTTCGGACGCCACCTCGACGACGTCGTTGTTTTTGATACCCAGTTCGGCTGCCTTGCGTGTGTTGATCCACAAAACGTTCTCCGGTGCAATCTCATGCAGGTAGGGATTGTTCTGGGTCGAGACGTGCGTGTGCAGGGCGATCCGGCCGGTCACCAGGCGGAAGTTGCCGCCGTCCGGCCGCACAACCGGTTCGTAGGCCGGAAAAGATTTAAACCCGGCGTTTTCCAGCAGGGCGGATTTGAACTCGATCTTCTTCGATGGGGTTTTGAACTTGAGTCCGTCCTTGCGATCCCAGAAGATCTGGTCTTTGCCATAGGCGACAAAGCCTTTGGCATCGAAATCGTCTATCGAAAATCCGGTGCCGTCCAGCTGCCAGCGCACCAATTCTTCCATGTTTTCGTACGAAAAATAACTTCCGACACCGATCCGCTCGGCAATCTGTTTCAAGATCATGGCCCCTTCACGGGTGTCGTAGCGCGGTGCGACGGCCTGGCGTCGCAGGAACATCTGTGGTTTGAGTCCGTTGGCCTGCTGGATGCAGTCGGTGCGTTCGAGATAGGACGACTCGGGCAGTATCACGTCGGAGTACCAGGCGATGTCGCTGTAATTGAGGTCGATGGTGACGAGCAGATCAAGCTTGTCGAGCGCCTTCTTTGTCAACCCGGTATCCGGAATCGATCCCAGGGGGTCGAAGCGGTAGGCAATCAAGGCCTTGATCGGATAAGGGTCTTCCTTCAGGATTGCATGCGGCAGAATCTGGGCCACTCCGTGGTTCGGGTCCGGCAGCGGAAAATCCGGCGTGCCGACCTTGTCGAATCGTGGAACGTCGATCTTTTGAAATTCCTGCTCCGTGAGCTTGCGGGCCGCTTTGCCGCCCACCTCGCCCGGGCCCTTTTTGATGAAGAAACCGCCTTTGGTCTCGACACTGCCCATCAACGAATTCAAGATCATAATCGCGCGCCGCTGGTAAATTTCGTTGGCGTAGCTCGCCCCGCGGTAGCCGAAATGAAAGATTACAGCCGGTTTATCACGGCTGATCTCTCTGGCAAACGCCACGATTTCATCGGCCGGTATGCCGGTTTCTTCCTCGGCCCACTGCGGCGTGCAGGGCTGCACGAAATCCTGCAGTTCCGCCAAACCCTGCACCCAGCGGTCCACGTATTGGCTGTCGTAGAGGCGTTCCTTGAGAATGACGTTGATCAAGGCATAGTTGAGGGCCAGGTCCGTTCCCGGACGTATCATCCAGTACCGGTGCGCCTTGGTGGCCGTCACCGTCACGCGCGGGTCGATGTAGGTCAACTTGGCCCCGTTTTCGAGCGCCTGGGTGAGGTTGTTGACCTCCTTGACCGAAATGGCTTCGAAAATATTGCGGCCGTAAAGAACGATATGCTTGGTGTTCTTGTAATCGATACCCAGCTGCGCATCGGTGTAACCGAAAAGCGAGCGGCAGGCGGTGTTGACCGAACCCTTGCAAAGCGCGTCATGCGTGAAGTGGTTGGGCGAGCCGATCGCTTTTAAAAAAGACTTGCTGACATGGGTGGCGAGCTGGGTCCGTTCCCCGAGGACGACGCTCTGTCCACCGTTTTTAGCGATAATCGTCTTGAGTTTGTCGGCGATATAATCGAGGGCTTCGTCCCAGCCGACTTTGCGCCACTTGCCGGCACCGCGCTCGCCGTCCCGGATCAACGGTGACTGAAGGCGCTCATTGTCGTAGAGCATGTTGATGCCGGCCGCCCCGCGGGGGCAGAGGCTGCCTTCCATGCCGGGTACAAGCGGATTGCCCTCGATCCACCGAACCTGTCCGTCTTTGACCTGCACCTTGATCGGGCAGCGGACCGAGCACATGAAACACAAACTGTAGATTTCATTTTCCATGACAATCCTCCAAAATTGATATATAAATCCGTTACTTTTCATCCGTTCGAACGGATGACGCCATGTTTGCAGTCAATACTGTTTTCAAGCAATGTCCGATCGAAGACGAACGGAAACACCCACAACAGGGAGCAATATCCATACCACCCAAATCACGTCATGACAACCCGTGCCCTCTGAAAGAGAATTTATCATTTTGTTAATAATTACAATTATATATATTCGAACTCGGCTGAGCGGTATTTCCCGGACGTGACCAATCACCATTTAGGGTATGCAATATTTTTATTGCATTGAAATATTTTTATTGCACTTACATATCATGCTAAAATTGTTACTATTTTTTTCATACGGCTTTGCTTCCGTCCATTTTAAAGCAACCCATCTCGCACGTGGTTACAGAATTTTCTGTTGCAAATTACAAATGTAACAAATCCTATATTTCTCATAACCATTTAATATGTTTTTATATCTAAACTATCTCCATCGGATTTGACGCTGGCCTTACTGCCTTCATGTTAGGTGGCATACCGCTTGCTTGTACTTTTACAGAGGTATGCCAAAAGAAAAGGCAAGCTGTTCCAACATCATAATTATCAACCCCATAGCGAATCCGCACAGCGGCTTCGAAAACAATCAGCGAAAGGAGATAGAGCGGTGAACAAAAAGAAGTTCTTTTTTGCGACAGGCCTCCTGATCATCTTATCGTTTATTACGGTGGCGTTGGCTCAGACAGGCGCTGATCTGACGACGCCGGGCATGTCGGGCAAAATGAAGCAGGCCATCGAAAAGAGTCTCCAGAACGAAGAATTTGCTGCCAAGACCAAAGAGGTTATAAAACCCGGGGACCCGCCCGGCTTCCTGGGAATCCCCGGGGCGCCTGTTCCAAATTTCATCCTGGGCCTGATTTGGGCCGTATGGGTCGGTTGGATTTTCTCCACCGTTGGTGCCTTCGGCGGCATCATGGCCGGGGTGGGACATATTACCATTTTCGGATTGGCCGACTATGCCAAGGCATTCGGCAAGGGAAATCCGGTCAACAACTTGCTCACCGATTCCATCCGAGTCTCCAACCAGTGGCTCGTCGGGTTGAGCGGTGTCATCTCCTCCTTCAATTACTACCGCATGGGACGTCTGGTGGCGCCGCTGGGCATTTGCCTCGCCATCGGCGGCGTCGGTGGCTCCTGGCTGGTGCCAACGTTAACCGCCGGCAAAATTTCTCTCCGGGCCTACATCGGATACTTTGGTCTCATCGTCTTCATCCTCGGTCTGTTCCTTATTTACGAAGTTACCCCCAAAGGCGCCGCCCGCAAAAAGGAAGCCAAGGCAGCCGCCAAGGCCTTTGAAAAGGCTGTTCGCGAAAAAGCCGACACGGTCGACCAGGGTGTCAAGATCATCGAGGGTTCCTACACCTTTATGTGGTTTGCGGTTGCCATGGTGGTAGCCTCGGCCCTGTGGATCAACCTTATGGACAGCGCCAGATGGGTGGCGTATATTTTGGTCATTGTCGGCTGGATTCTAACCTTTTTTATCGGCAACATCCGTTTCACGTTCTACGGCCAGGAATTTCAATTCAAGGCCTGGATTCCGATGGTGGGCGGTATCTTCATCGCAGCGATTGCCTCCTTTCTGGGTGTCGGCGGCGGTTTTCTATATGTACCGTTCTTGACATCGGTTGCCGGTCTGCCCATGTTTCTGGTAGCCGGTACCTCAGCCCTTTGCGTGCTGGTGGGCATGGTCGTGTCAATTTTTTCTTATATGGTTGGCAAGGGCGTCGTGATTGCCTGGGGCCTCATCGGTGCCGAACTGGTCGGTATTTTCATCGGTTCCATGATCGGCCCACGGACCTCGAAATATATCCCCGACAAAGTTCTCAAGATCATTTTTATTATTCTGGCCTTCTATGTAGGTCTGCGTTACACTACCAAGGGCTTCTTAGGGCAGAGCATCGTTCCACCGTTTTAAAAAAAACCGCCGTGCGATCTTGTCACCCGCGGTCCTGCTGTGCCGGGACCGCGGGTTCAATTCGCATAATAATCAAACAGTGATGCCGCTCGATTTGACGAATCGGAACCGTCACGACGTTTGGGCAAGTCGGCAAAACGGTTTGTCATGCGCCGTTTTCGAACCGATCTACGGTATCGCGGGATTAAATGGCCCATTCCTTTCAGGCCTCTGTCATGGATCCAATTACGCCGTTTTTGAAAACGATCGATCCGGTTCTGATTGCGCCGTATCGGCTCTTCGAAGACCCTATACTCGGATGGTGGTTGGGAACCCTCGCCCTGGCGTTCTGGTCGGTTCTTGTGGGGGAGTTGACATTAGCGGTGGTATATCGCATCAATCGGGCACCGGTGGTCGAATACTCCAACCAGACGCTCTATTACCACGAACAATCTCTCAAGGCCAAACAGGCCGGGGACGAAGAGGCCTACAAAGGCATCAACAAATTGGCCAACGAGGCCTACGGCA
Organism: uncultured delta proteobacterium; assembly: GCA_963787235.1. GTDB lineage: Bacteria > Desulfobacterota > Desulfobacteria > Desulfobacterales > SG8-13 > JARFQH01. Next base: position 84,727 of record CAWBCG010000036.1, on the reverse strand, counting down.
AGTCTTTTTTCCTCTTCATCGCCATGGGCATGGCCTCGATTTGGCCGGCTTTTTTCGCCGCCGCTTGGCTCAACATGCGTTTTGGCGACATTGTTTTCTTTTTGCCGAAATGGGCCGGCGCTTTAGAGTTGAATTTTATCGCACCCTTTGTCATTCTTTATATCCTCGTCCGGGTGGTTTTTTCCAAGATCAAACGTTTCATTCCCTTTCTAAACCCCCAGGCTCCAGTCGGGCCCCATCCATAAATCAAATCCCTCCCTTTACCACCGGGCTTCCTCGGTGCTACTCTCCAATAATTCGCTTGCCTCTCTCTTCCTTACAGGCTTACAGGTTTAGACTTGACAGTTTTTAATTATTCCTGAATATCAGCAGCATACATATAGAGCGTATTTGCGGGCGATTGCACCTGACTTGAGAGTCATCATATATTTCGCAACAGCTCAGAGGCGAATAGAGGATATTTTCAAAGGAGGGGCAATCCCCTAAAAGGAAGTATATTGATGAAATACGTTATCGGCCGCATATCGCCTTTTGGTGCCATCTTTTTTTTGCAGTTTACCATGCCGCTGCCAGTGCTGGCCACGCAGGGTCACGGGGGCATCGAAGGGGTATATGCTCACCAAATGGCCCACCTGTTTTTTATTATTTCCATGGGTGTCCTGATCTACTGGCTGCGGGACCGCAAACTGGTCGCCATCTCCGGTTGGCGTTTCATCCAGTATTCGGGCCTGTTTTTTATCTTATGGAATGTGGATGCCTATACGGTTCATTACATCGAGGAACAGCTCGATCTGCTTGAGATTGCCCGCCAGGGGCCATGGTTGCTCGAAGTTCGAGCGCCGGAAGGTTTCGGATGGCTCAGCCGACTCTATTATGTGGCCAAGCTTGATCACCTCTTAAGCGTGCCGGCCCTGATCTTTATGTACCTTGGATTGAAACGCCTCCTGCATGAAGACAGCACCGCAGCCGGGAAGGTTCACCCATGATCGCCTCATCCTTGCCGATCTGGGTCGTGGATGTGCTCGGTTCTATTTGCATGATCGTTCTGGCGTTCATGTGCATGCGCCTGGCCAACCTGCTACGCCGCAGGGACCGTAATAACATTGTATGGACTTATTTGTTCTGGGTCTGTACGGCACTCGCGGTGTTTGCCGTATCCCGCTCGGCCGGTCACATCCTCAAACAGTTGCTGATCATTACCGGTGACGCCGCCGCCTGGAACCGGGTTCGACCATACAGCGGTGCCGTCAACACCTTTACCTTCGTGGTGGTCGCTTCTTTCACTCTTTTTTTCGAACGCACCTGGAACATCTATCAACAAATCACCAGCGACAAACAGGACCTGCAGACCGCCAAGGACAAGCTGCTCTTCCTGAATCAAAATCTCGAAAACCTCGTCAGCGAGCGCACGGCCGAATTGGCCCTCTCCGAGCACAAGTATCGCCGCATATTCGAAGTCTCACGCGATTTGATCCTGGTGGCTGGAAAGGACGGCCGCATCGTCGACATTAACCCCTCCGGCAGCGAAATGCTCCTGGTCGACGATACTGAAGACCAATGCCGGTACCTGCAGAGCTTTTTTCTGGAGCCCTCGGAATGGCAGTCGGTCGCCGAGGCCATCGAAACGGGGGGCTTTGTCGCCAACGCCGAAGTCGACCTCAAGCGCAGCGACGGTCGCCGCATCCGAACACTCCTGAGCGGAAGTCTTGACCGGGGTTTTCCGGACAAGGAAGACACCATCCACTTCCTGATCAAAGACATCGAGCAGCGCCGGTTGGCCGAAGAACAGATCGCCCAGGCCGACAAACTGGCCTCCATCGGTCAACTGTCAGCCGGCATCGCCCACGAAATCAACAATCCCCTCGGCATCATCCTCGGTTTCACCCAGTTGCTGATCCGGCACGAGGACCCGCAGTCGGAAAAATATCAGGATTTGAAAACCATCGAGAAGCACGTGCGCAATTGCAAGACGATTGTGGAAAATCTGTTGAACTTCGCCCGCACGTCATCCCCCGATGAAAACCTGATCCGCATCGACACGGCCATAGATGACGTCCTGAAATTCATCCACCAGCACGGCGACCACGACCGGATCGAGATTGTGAAGAATTACGCCCCTGAGGTGCCCCAAATATTTCTGGATGAAAAGAAAATCAAACAGGTGTTCATGAACCTGCTCCTGAATGCCCGGCATGCCATGGGCAACGAAGGCCGCTTGTCGCTTTCCACCGAATACCGTCCCGAAAGTCGCCAGGTCGTTATCACGATCGCCGATACCGGTTACGGAGTCGAAAAACGGAACCTGAGCCGCATCTTCGATCCGTTCTTCACCACCAAGCCGACCGGTGAAGGCACCGGCCTGGGTCTGTCGGTCAGTTACGGCATCATCAAAAACCACGGCGGGGACATCACGGTTGACAGCGAGGTCGGCCGGGGGGCTGCCTTCACCATCATACTTCCGGTGGTATCACCGGAAAAAGGTCGTCATCATGCAGAGAAACATACTGATCGTCGATGATGAGCAGGACATGCTGCAGCTGCTCAAGCGCAGCCTGGCGCCCGATCTGAACTGCCACGTCGAAACGGCATCATCAGGCAAAAAGGCATTGCAGGCCATTTTGCGGGACCCGTTCGATCTCGTTCTGGCGGATATCAAAATGCCGGAGATGGATGGGCTGGCGCTTCTGGAGTTCATTAAGCGCGAGCAGCCGCAGCTGACCGTGGTCATGATGACCGCCTACGGGACGGTGGACACGGCAGTGGAAGCCATGCGCAACGGGGCCTACGATTTTGTCACCAAACCGTTTGATCACGAAGCCCTCATCGTGCGGCTCGAAAAAGCGCTGGAGCGCAGTCGCTTGCTGCAGGAAAACCTCCGGCTGCAAATGGAATGCAGCCACAACACGGCCTTTCAGAATATCGTCGGGAAAAGCGGTGCCATGAACCGGGTGTATGAAACCATTCAGATGATCGCCAAAACCAACCTGACGGTCCTGATTACCGGTGAATCGGGAACCGGCAAGGAGCTGGTCGCCCGGGCGGTCCACAACCTGAGCAATCGCAGCCGCAGGCCTTTTGTGGCCGTCAACTGCCCCACCGTTCCGGAAACCATCCTGGAAAGCGAACTCTTCGGATACAAAAAAGGCGCCTTCACTCATGCCGCGCAGAACAAGATCGGCCTTTTCCAGGAGGCCCATCTCGGGACCATATTTCTGGATGAAATCGGGGACATCAGCACGACGATCCAGACCAAGCTGTTGCGGGTGCTGCAGGAAAAAGAGATCAAACCCCTGGGCGACACCAAATTGATTTCCGTCGACGTGCGCATCATCGCCTCGACCAACCAGAATCTGGAAGAGAAAATCAAAATCGGTGAATACCGAGAGGACTTTTTCTATCGCCTGAACGTGCTGCCCATCAAGCTGCCGCCACTCAGAGAGCATCCGGAGGACATTCCGATCATCGCCAATCACTTGCTCGAAAAGCACTGTGCCAAGCTGAACAAGCCGCTGAAGAAAATTTCTTCCGACTTGATGGAGGTCTTCGTCAAGCGCACCTGGGAAGGAAACGTCAGAGAACTCGAGAACGTCATCATGCAGGGAATCCTCTTCTCCACCACCGATGAAATCCGGCCGCAGAATATCGATCTGGTCAAAAGGAACACAACCGCGTATCCAGGTGAAACGGCGCCGGCAAACCTGCCGTACAAAGAGGCCAAGGAAAAAACCCTTGTCCATTTCAACCAGGAATACCTGTCCCGTCTGCTCTCCGAAAATCAGGGCAACGTCTCCCGTGCGGCCCGTCAGTGCGGTCTCGAGCGTCAAGCCCTGCAGCAAATCATGCGCCGCTATGACATCCGGGCGGAGCGGTACAGGGCCTGACCACCGAACGCGGACGATAGCTACAAATTCAAGGCCTTGGTTGGGTATTCGGATCGTTTTTCTCCTTAAACCCTCATGGCCTTTGAAGACACCACGGTGCGTAAAAATGACGCGCCGGAGCCTGGATGAGCAGTTGAGGCCAGCGGCTGAAACCGGTTATCCCGGCGAAGGCGTTCACCTTATTTTTGTACTACTCCCTGCATTTACCGCGGACTGTCAGTGCGACCGCCGAGCCGGGCTGAAAAATATGGAGATCCCCATCAAGGCGATCAAATGAATCACCGTCGCATCACCTTCACCCTCTGCCTGGTAGAAGTTCTGGCCCTGATCGGCATCGCCACCTTTCCGGCCCTGCTGCCGACCTTTATCGGCGCATGGCAGTTAAGCAACACCGAGGCCGGCTGGATCACCGCAGTCTACTATGCGGGCTACATGATCAGCGTCCCGGTCCTGGTCAGCGTTACCGACCGCTTCGACGCACGGCGCGTGGTCCTGCTCGGCGCATTGGGCAGTACGATTTCCGCTTTGGGGTTTGCACTTTTTGCCACGGGATTCTGGACCGCCGTTGTTTTCCGCCTTCTCTCCGGACTCAGTCTGGCGGGCATTTACATGCCCGGTCTCAAACTGCTCGGCGACCACACCGAAGGCGCATTTCAAAGCCGGTACGTCTCTTTCTACACGGCTTCTTTTTCGATCGGGCTCAGTCTGTCCTATCTGCTGGCCGGAGAGATCAACACGCGCTTCGGCTGGAGATGGGCCTTTGCCCTTGCGGCACTCTGCGCTCTGTGCTCCCTGCTGACGGCGGTGCGCTTTTTGCCGCCGGGTACCACGCGCGCAGCCTCTGCGACGGCGGGAAGTTGGTTCGATTTCAAACCGGTGTTGGCAACCGGCAGTGCGCTGGCCTACATTTTCGGGTATGCGGCCCACATGTGGGAGCTTTTCAGTTTGCGTTCCTGGATCGTGGCCTTCCTCACTTTCAGCCAGGGGCTTCAGCCCGCTTCGTCATTCAGCTTTTCGGCCACCAGGATCGCCTTCCTCATCGGTTTGATCGGGCTTCCTGCCAGCATCGCCGGCAACGAAATGGCCCGCATGTTCGGCCGTAAAAAAATCATCATACTGATCATGTCGATTTCGGCGCTCCTGTGCAGTGTGATCGGTTTCAGCGCTTCCCTGCCCTATGCGGTGGTGATCGGTCTGTGTCTTCTGCACGCGGTCACGGTCGTGGGGGATTCGGCGGCCTTGACTGCCGGTGCGGTTGCCGCCGCACCAGCGGGTTATCGCGGGGCTACACTGGCGCTGCATTCCACCCTCGGCTTCGGGGCGGCATTCCTCGGTCCATTGACTGTCGGCATGGTGCTTGATCTTTTCAGTTCGCAGATGACACTCGCCTGGGGCATGGGGTATCTCACAATGGCCGCCGGATGTGCTCTGGGTCCGGTTTTTCTGGTGTTCTTCGGTCGCAGGGAAGCGCGTTCCGCCGTCCGGCGGCCAATGGTTTGATCGCTTAATCATACAAGAGGTTTCATGCCAAACCGATGGATCAAATGGTTGGGGTTCGGCCTGCTCGGCCTGATCGGAATCGCCGTTCTGGCGGCTGCCGTTACCTTTTTCTGGTTCCAGCGCACCGTTTCGGTGAGTCAACCACAAGTATCCGGCGCCATCACGGTAGCGGGCATCCGGGACCCGGTGGAAATCGTTCGCGACATCCATGGCATTCCGCATATTTACGCGCAGAGCGAACCGGATCTTTTTCTCGCCATGGGCTATGCCATGGCCCAGGACCGCCTGTGGCAGATGGAATTCTACCGCCGGGTCGGCACCGGCCGCCTGGCGGAAATCTTCGGAAAAGAGGCCCTGGAAGCCGATCGCCACTTTCGAACCCTCGCCGAGGCCGGCAAACGCCGGAGCCTCCCGGATGATGTGACCCTTTTGACCGACGCCTTTGCTGCCGGCATCAATGCCTATCTTGAAGAGCACCGTGATCGTCTGCCTCTCGAATTCAAGCTGCTCGGATACCAGCCCGAACCTTGGCGGTCAGACGATTACAGCGCAATCTACACCCTTATCAACTGGGGCTTGAGTCTGGGGTGGCAAGTTGACCTTACCGCCGCCGATATTTTGAAAAAGGTCGGGGAGGACCGCTTTCGCGATGCCTTCGCACCGCCGGCCGAAGCCGGCCGGCCGATAGTCATGGAGATTGACCCGATCCCAAGGTATGATTTTTCTGCGACCGTCGCCACTTTCTTAGAAGTGAACCGCCTGACCGGATTTACGCCGGCGCCGGCCAGCAACAATTGGGTCATATCCGGGGCCCGCAGCGTGACCGGCAAACCGCTTCTTGCCAATGACACCCACATGCCCCTCACGAACCCCTCCCTCTGGTGGGAAGTTCACCTCGTCTGTCCTACCATCGACGCCGCCGGATTTGCCATTCCGGGGCTGCCCGGCCTGCCCCTCGGACGCAACCGACATGTGGCCTGGGGAATTACCAATGTGATGGTGGACGATGTCGATTTTTACATTGAACGGCTCAATCCGCAGAACCCGTTGCAGTATCGCTACGAAGACCACTGGGAAGACATGCGGTCTGTGCGTCAGACGATCCGTGTCAAGGGGGCGGCCCCGGTCGACATCGACATTCGACTGACCCGGCACGGGCCTGTCGTCGAACAGGTTCAATTCGGCAACTCGAAACAGGTTGTGTCCGCCCGCTGGGCGGTTAACGATCTCGACCTGCCCGCCCGGGCCGCCTTCCGCCTTCTGAAAGCCGCCACAGTCGCGGAAGTGGTCGATGCCCTGAAGGATTGGGAGGCACCCGGACAGAACTTTGTCTTCGCCGACACCGCCGGGTCGATCGGTTACTGGTGCTGTGCCGCCATCCCGATCCGACCGCGGGGGAACGGACTTCTGCCGGTCCCAGGCTGGACGGGTGCAGACGAATGGGGCGGTTACCTCCCCTTTACGAAACGGCCGCATGTCATCGACCCCCCCGATGGGTATGTCGCCACCGCCAACAATGCGTTAACCGACATCAGCTTTCCGCACGTGATTGGGACCTACTGGGAGCCGATCGACCGCATCAGCCGTATCCGGGATTTAATTACCGCCAGACCGCAGTTATCGGTCGATGACATGGCCGCCATGCAGACTGACGTCGCCTGCCCCCTGGCAGCGGAATTGATGCCGCTTATGCTCCGTGTCATGGACCAACGATTTACCGCCACGCCGGAAGCGCCCATCAGAGACATTCTGGCACAGTGGGACTATCGCATGTCCAAGCAAAGTTCTGCCGCCGCGATATACGAAACCACTTATCTCAATCTGCTCGAAAATATTTTCAAGGACGAGCTCGGTTCCGCGCTTTATCACCACTATATCGGCCTGACCGTTTTCGCCCCGCGCGCACTGCGTCATATTTTGCGAACCGGCCGCTCCGTCTGGCTGGACGACGTCGACACCCCACAAACGGAAACGCTGACCGATGTTGTCGAAAAAAGCCTGCGCCAGGCCCTGGCGGACCTGCGGAGCCGCTTCGGCTCTGATGTAAAGCGTTGGAACTGGGGCCGGTTGCACATACTGACCTTTCACCACCCTCTCGGAGACCGTAAACCGCTGGACCGGTTGTTCGACCTGGGACCCTATCCGATATCGGGCAGCCACCTGACGGTGGATAAAAAGCAGTACGATTACACCCGCCCCTTTTCGGTCAGAAAAGGGGTTTCGCAGCGCATGATCGTCGATCTCGCCAATCCGGCGGTTGCCCTGCACGTCCTGCCGACCGGTGAATCCGGGCTTCTCGGCAACGCCCATAATAGCGATCAGATCGATCTTTATCTCGAGGGACGCTATCATCCGAGTTGGTTGACCCGCTCCGATATCAAACATCATACCGAGGCAACGCTCGAGTTGAAACCCCGCTGAGACTTCGGACCCCCGACCGACGGCTTGGCGGGATTTCCGAATTGTTTATTGCAATTTGTTCCGAATTTGTTATGGAAAATTGGTTGTGTCAGTTGAGTCGGTTTGGTCGGTTTTATCAGTTAAAGGATTGCGTCTATTTTATCGTAATTACGTTCAAAAGGTTAAGGCCGCTACGGCACATAAAAATGACGCGCTGGAGCCCGGATAAGCCGTTGCGAATAGTGGCTGACTGTCTGAGCCACCTACGGGACCTTGGACCGGACCTTACAACAAAGTTATATGGGAAGCGCAATCTTCGGGCTTAATCCGCAGCCATTATTCGTAGACGGGCCTGGTCCGGTCTTAGAGCCCGTTGGCGGCGAGTTTCAGACGCGCTTTGCAACGGCTTACCCGGGTGGAGACGCCTACCTTATTCGAATAATACATTCTATTTTGGTGTTAAACACTCATGGCCGCCACGGTGCATGAAAATTCATTTTGAGGAGAAGCCGACATGGGCAAAGATACGCAGTGTGTTCACAGTGGATCGATACCGGATCGGATGAGCGGAGGTCTGAACTCGCCGATCTTCACCTCTTCCTCTTTCGTTTACCTCGATGCGGATGAGAACGTCTATCCGCGCTATTTCAACACCCCCAACCAGAAGGCCGTCATCGACAAGCTCTGTGCACTCGAAATCACCGAGAGCGGGCTTCTGTTCAGTTCCGGTATGGCGGCCATCAGCACCGTGGTTGTCGCTTTGGTCGGCAAGGGCGATCACGTGGTGATGCAGCGCGACATTTACGGCGGTACCCATCACTTCGCCAGTGCGGAATTCAACCGATTCGGCATCGACTACACGCTTGTGTCGAACAAACCGACCGATTTTAAAGAGGCCATACGGGACAACACGCGGCTGATTTATATCGAAACGCCGTCCAACCCCTTGCTGCTGGTAACCGACATCGCCGCCGTAGCGGAGATCGCGCGATCACATCGAATTCCCAGCGCAATCGACAACACCTTCGCCTCACCCATCAACCAGAACCCGCACGAGTTGGGGGTCGACATCGTGCTTCACAGCGGCACCAAGTACCTCGGCGGCCACAGCGACATCTGCTGCGGAGCCGTTTTGAGTTCCCGGGAACTCATTGAACGGATAAAATCATCGGCCATCAACTTCGGCGGCAGCCTCAACGCCAGCACCTGTCACCTGCTCGAACGAAGTCTCAAGACAATGGGTATCCGGGTTGACAAACAGAACAAAAACGCCCTGACCATCGCCCGGCATCTGAGCGGTCATCCCGGCATCCGACGTGTCAACTATCCCGGCCTCGAAACCCACCCGGATTATGACATCGCCCGCAGGCAAATGCGTGGTTTCGGCGGGATGCTCTCGTTTGAACTGGACGAGAACCGGATAGACCCTCAGCGCTTCGTTCGCGGCCTCGAGTTGATCCGCCCGGCCCTGAGTCTCGGCGGGGTGGAAACCATTATCTGTGCACCGGCCGTGACATCCCACGTCAAACTGTCGCCCGCCGAACGGGCGGAGCTGGGAATTACCGACGGGCTTTTCCGGCTCTCGGTGGGCATCGAAGATGTAGACGACCTGATCAGCGATATCGACCGTGCGCTATTGGATTAAATTTCATTAGTCTGACGCCATTGAAAATATACAAACGCATCGTGTTCTGCGATTTCGACGGGACCATCACGGCTGAAGAGACTTTCGTGGGGATGCTCAAACGCTTTGCGGCAGAGTCGTATGATGCGACGGAAGTCCTGCTGATCGAAGGGAAGATCACCCTCGCAGAGGCCGTGCGTCGTCTGGTCGAATCGATACCGTCAAATCGCTATCCGCAGGTCTTGGACTACGTAAAGGACAAGCCGATCCGCCAGGGGTTTTCGGAACTGCTCGACTTTCTCTATTTTCACGGCGTACCCTTGATGGTAGTCTCCGGCGGACTCATAGGGTCGGTGTCTGCAAAGTTGGCTTCTTTTCAAAATCGCATCCATGCCATGTATGCCGCCGACGTCGATGCCGGAGGAGATTTTCTCAGCGTTCATTCGGATTTTGAAAGCGCCGCTGAACTGGTGGCCAAAACCCGGGTCATGGGGCTTTACCGCTTCGAGCAGTCGATTGTCATCGGCGACGGCATCACCGATGTGAACATCGCCATGACGGCCGATATAGTCTTCGCCCGCGACCGGCTTTGCGGGTATCTGACGGAAAGGGGTAAACCGTTCATTCGTTGGGAAGACTTTTTCGACGTCTGCAATCACTTGTCGAAGCGTTGGCTGGCCGCAGAATAGAGTTCGGGGGGTGGTTCACCGGAAGGTGAATTCGGGGCAGCAAAAATGAAAGAAACCGTCGGAAGACGATGTGTCACCACTTAGGGTCACGGTAAGAAATAATTCCAAAAGATTGGGCCGGATTTGGGTTCGTCTACGAGGCACATCCAACGGCGCATATCGAGATACGTGTCGTTGGATGTAACACAGTAGACGGACTAAAAGACAAGCAAGATGTGGAATTAATTTTTTCTGGGGCCCTTAACAGCCGATGAGGAGCAGAACTGACTCATCACCCTTCTCCCGCCGCCGGCGCAAAGGTATCTTCGGATCAGATGCTTGCTGATCTGACCCGCCAAAGACCGGCTGAAGCAGCAGTTGAGTGTATACGCCGATTCGGCGGAATGGCTCAGCTGCTCAGCTTTTCGAGTGCCGTCAGGTCGTCACCCAGCCGCTGAATCCGCCCCCCCATGATGTCGACGATCGCAGACTGCGCCTCGAGCCACAGCGGCAGCGCCCGCTGCAATACTTCGACACCCTGCGGGGTCAGATCCAAGGTCCGCGTACGCAGGTCCTTACCGTGACCCGACCGGATCAAGCCTTCGCGCTCCAAGGGCTTGAGATTCCGGTTGAGGGTCGTTCGGTCCAGCAGCATCAGATCGGCGAGCCTGCTGATGGTTGAAGAAGGATACAAATTAATGGCGTTCAAGAGAGTGAACTGTGTTCCTTTCAACCCAACCGGCTTCAGATGCTCGTCGTAGTGGTTGCCGACCACACGCGACACCCGGCGAACCCGAATACCCATGCAGGTATCGGCCACCTTGCGGCAGATGCCCTTCAATCGATGTTGTTCGTGTTCTGCCATAATGTCTGTACGTACACATGAAAAAAACAGAATGTCAAGCCCCAATTGACGTCCAGCAGACTTTTTCTTGCGGTTGCCAAGCCCGAGCCCCATACCTATTGTTGAAGTGGATTGCCGCATTTTTTCAGGCCCATGATCAGTATTGATTTTCAAGGTAATGTATAAACGGGAGATAATAATGTCCACTAACCGCTTGATCAATGAAAAAAGTCCCTACCTGCTTCAGCATGCCCATAATCCCGTAGATTGGTATCCTTGGGCGGATGAGACGTTTGAGCGGGCCCGCGATGAAAACAAACCGATTTTTCTGTCGATCGGTTACGCCACCTGCCACTGGTGTCATGTCATGGAAAAGGAAACCTTCGAGAACGATGAAGCCGCGCGCTTTCTAAACGACACCTTCGTCTGCATCAAAGTCGACCGCGAAGAGCGTCCCGATATCGATGCGGTGTACATGGCGGCCTGTCAGATGATCACCGGCAGCGGCGGGTGGCCTCTGACCATTTTCATGACGCCCGACAAAAAGCCGTTTTTCGCAGCAACCTACTTGCCGGTTCGGACCCGCTTCGGCAGGGCTGGTGTGACCGAACTGTGCCAGCAGGTCAAGTCGATGTGGCAAACAGAAACAGAAAAGGTGTTGACATCGGCAAACCAGATCGCAGGTCATCTGGAAAAAGCATTCGATTTCCAACCGGCCGGTGAACCGGATGCTTCCCTGATAGACCGCGCCTACGCCCAAATCAAAAAAAGTTACGACAACCGTTACGGTGGCTTCGAGCCGGCCCCGAAATTTCCAACTCCCCATCGACTCCTGTTTCTCCTGAGGTGCTATCTTCGCCAGGAGGACCAAATGGCCCTGGAAATGGTGGAAAAGACGTTGACGGCCATGCGTTTAGGGGGCGTTTGGGATCACGTCGGTTTTGGATTCCACCGCTATTCCACCGACGCCCAATGGCTCTTGCCGCATTTTGAAAAAATGCTCTACGACCAGGCTATGATGGCGCTGCCTTACCTGGAAACCTATCAAATCACCCGCAATCCCTTTTACGCCCTGACGGTTGAGGAGATATTTGCCTATGTTCTGCGTGACATGCATTCCCAGGAGGGGGGATTCTACTCGGCCGAAGACGCCGACAGTGAGGGTGAAGAAGGAAAATTCTATGTCTGGACCGACGAAGAGTTCAGCAGCGTACTGGGCAAAGAAGACGCCGCCGTGTGGTCGCGGGTATTCAATCTAAAGAAAGAAGGCAACTTTATCGACGAGTCGTCCCGCAGCAGCACCGGCACCAACATTCTCCACCTTAAAAACATGCCGGCGGCCGTTGCAAAAGAAATCGGTTCCGATGAAGATGACCTTCTGAAAAACTGGGAAAAGGTTCGGCAAAAACTGTTTCAGTATCGGGAAAAACGGGTCCACCCGTTAAAGGATGACAAGATCCTCACCGACTGGAATGGAATGATGATCGCGGCCCTGTCACGCGGTGCACGCATTCTCGACCAGCCGAAGTACAAAGACGCCGCCGTACGAGCCGCTCGATTTGTTCTCGAAAGAATGAGAGGTGCCGACGGTCGTCTCTTTCACCGCTACCGCGAGGAAGATGTCGCCATCGACGGCCATGCCGAAGACTACGCATTTTTTATCTATGGACTGCTGGAACTCTACCAGGTCACTTTTGATCCGCTCTTCCTCAAAGAGTCACTCGACCTTCAGAAGCAAATGGTGGATGACTTCTGGGATGACAAAAACGGCGGCTTTTATTCGACATCGAAGTCAAACCGTGACCTCCCCGTACGGCCCAAAGAACTCTACGACGGGGCGATACCGTCGGCCAATTCCATGGCTCTGTACAACTTTCTCTGCCTCTCGCGCTTGACCGGTGACGCGAAATGGGAAGAACTGGCGCAGGCGTTGGCGCGTTCGTTTTCAGGTTCTGTACACGTCCAGCCCTCTGCCTTCACCTTTTTTCTGGTCGGGCTCGACTTCGCACTGCATCCGGGTGAAGACGTGGTGATCACAGGCGAACCGGGGGCATCGGACACCCTGGAAATGCTTTCGGCACTCAATGTCAATTTCAGCCCGCATGGAATAACGCTGGTCAAATCGGATCAGAACGCACAACAGCTGGCCGGTGTTGCCGGATTCACAGACGGGCTGGACGTTATAAACGGAAAGGCAACTGCATATATTTGCAAGGACGGCGCATGTCAGGATTCGACCACGGATGTCGACTCGATGCTGAAAAAACTTTTGCGGAAGTAACCATTCGAATTGTAAATACTTCTTCACCGTATTTGCGAATCTAAGCACTTAGGGTTCCCGAAAAAATAAGTTCGCAACATTGGGCATTGAGGCGCTCGGCCGGCAAGACGCGAAAACGCCGGAATTTCTGGATATTCCAAGTTTCCACGCCAGCAACCGGACGGGATGCAGCGGCGTTCAAAATGTGACGTTATTTTTGAGTGAACCCTTAGACGGATAAGCTATCGCCCGCCGGCCATCCTCGCCTTTTGGGGCGAAAGCCAAGCAAGCCCCCCTTTAACAGTCCGACGATTCTGTTTGCGACCGGTACTGCCGCTTGGTGGCTGCTGCGCGTTGCGGTGTCTGCGGTGGTTAGTGGTGGCTGCCATAGGGGCATGATAATTGAAATCCGCCAGTATACGCTGCTCCACAGGCATTCCAAGAACCCCATTGATAGCCTTTACCATCTGCCTGTCTTCATCGGTTATCAGGGTATAAGCTTTGCCGCTGCGCTCGGCCCTGCCGGTCCTCCCGATGCGGTGGATGTAGGTTTCGGGCGTAGAGGGCATATCGTAGTTGATGACATGGGAAACATTGGAGACGTCAATGCCGCGGGCTGCAATGTCGGTCGCCACCAGCACCTGATATTTGCCCGACTTGAAGCCGTTCATGGCGTCCTGACGCCGCGCCTGGGACAGGTTCCCCTGCAATGAGGTCGAACGATAACCGGCTGTAGCCAGTTTTCCTCCCAACTGTTTGGCGCGATGTTTGGTGCGCGTGAAAACCAGAACGGCGTCCGTGCTCGTATGGCCAAGCAACTTGAACAAAAGCGCCGCTTTCAAATGCCGGGCGACAGGGTAGAAGGCATGGCTGACCGTATCTGCAGGCGCCTCATTCCCTACCTGCACCCTGACCTGGTTCTTTAAGATGTCATCAGCCAGGCGCTGTATTTGAATGGGCATAGTGGCCGAAAACAACAAAGTCTGGCGATCCGATTGCGGCAGCTGAATTAATATCCGTCGAATATCCGGCAAGAAACCCATGTCGAACATCTGATCGGCTTCGTCGACCACGAGCACTTCGACATGGGAAAGGTCGACTGTCCCCCGGCTGATATGGTCAAGAAGCCGCCCCGGGCATGCGACAACAACATCAGCGCTTTTCAGCGACTGCACCTGCGGCTGAATTCCAACGCCACCATAAACCGTAACGCTTCGCAAGCCTGTTTTAGAGCCCAGGATTTCAATGTCCTGATGAATCTGTTGGGCTAATTCACGGGTGGGGGCAATGATCAAGGCGCGCGCACGCCTGCGTTGCCCCTGCAGCAGTCGATGCAGAATCGGTAACACAAAGACAGCCGTTTTTCCGGTGCCGGTCTGGGCCAATCCCATTAAATCGCGGCCTTGCATGACTTTTGGAATGGCCTGAGTTTGAATAGGGGTCGGGGTGGAATAGCCAGCGGCTGCAATACCCGCCGCAACCTGGGGATGAAATGTAAATGCTTTAAAATTCAAATGTTGAGACTCCTTGTAAAAAGTAAGACTGTTTCCGTTTCAATAACCCCTTCTGCGATGAGAAATACCTTTCGCCCTGAATCGTTTCGCTTATTTTTCGATAGAAAAGGAAGCAGTACCCATCATCAAAGGGTGGATTGTTGTTCACTTGCAGGATAGGAATTCAGTTAAAGAGCGAGGTGTCCGAAGCGCAGAAAAAAAGGCGAGAGCGAATGTGTGTGTTCTTCCCCGGAAATCACGCTAAAAATGTTGTGCTCCTTCAGAAAAAAAATCGTTCCGCACACAAAAAGGCGGAGCCATGTTGGTAAAAAACATACTAACACTTTTTATTTCGAAAGCAAGCTATTTGATATTTTTAGACGATAAATTATCAATTCTTGTTTGCATATTTCACCTGACGATACAAAATTCATCGGTATCTTAGGAAATTCAAAAATACGGTTTGCATATCACAACTATTCAGGATATTTTTCTTGTTTGGATCTTAAAATATGACCCCAACGTGAAAGGAAGCCCATGAACGAGAGCACCATTAGAATCAGACTCATGAAGGCTGACGATTTTGACGCTGTGGTTGGGATTGACGAGAAAGTCCTCAAGGCTTCCCGACCGGAGTACTATAAACTGAAGTTTGAAAAACTTTTTAATACCAAAGACTATTTGCCCACCTCGCTTGTGGCAGAGGAAGAAGATGGAACGGTGGTGGGATTTGTAATGGGGGAACTCTACATGGGAGAGTATGGCATTTTCCAGGAAGAAGCAAGCCTGGATACCATCGGCGTTGATCCCCATTACCAGCATATGGGTATCGGGGAGCAGTTGATTAATGAGTTTATGGATCATTTGAAACAAATCGGCGTTCAAAAAGTAAACACCTTGGTCGACTGGAATGATTCCAAACTGATACAATTTTTTAGCGCGAACCAATTCAGCCCCTCCAAAACCATTAACCTGGAGCGAAGCCTTTAATGTCAGTGAGAGATTGATTACCATGAAAAAACGAACTGACATTTTGGTCATCGGCGGGGGAGCCATCGGCGTCTGCTGCGCGCATTATCTGACTCAATCGGGTCGACAAGTAAGCGTGATTGAAAAAGGAGACATCGGCTGCGGTGCTTCCCTCGGCAACGCCGGCCTTGTCATACCCGGCCAGAGTATCCCGCTGGCCGCACCCGGGGTAATTACCAAAGGGCTCAAGTGGATGCTCGATCCGGAAAGCCCGTTTTATATCAAACCGCGGTTCGAACTTAATTTCTTAAAGTGGCTTTGGAAATTTTCACGCCACTGCACCGCGGGTCACATCCGCAAGGCGGTGCCCCTCATCAGGGACCTCCAATCGGCCAGCATGGAACTTTTTAAAGAACTGGCGACCATCGAGGAAATCGATCTCGGGTTCAGACAAGAAGGAATCGTTGATGCCTACCGCGACCGCCGGAAATTCGAAGAGGGATTGCGAACCGCCGCTCTGCTGCGACAATTCGGTCTTGAAAACCGGATCCTGGGCAAGGACGAAATCAGCAGCTTGTTGCCTGCTATCCGAACCAACATCGTCGGCGGCGTTTTTTATACTCGGGATGCCCACTTGGTGCCTGAGCGGTTTGTCCTCGGCCTGGCTCGGCATGCCGAACGATACGGTGTCGCCATCCACACGAATACCGAAGTCATCGGGATGAAGAAGTCTGGCCGCAGGATCACGTCGGTGCTGACGACGCGCGGTGATTTTACGGCGAATGAGATTGTCCTGGCCGGTGGATCCTGGTCCCCGATAATCGTGCATGATCTCGGACTCAGATTGTTCGTTGAGCCGGCGAAAGGCTACAGCATCAGTTACAAACGGCCGATGAACTTCCCGGAGATACCCCTGATCCTGGTCGAGGCCAAGGTGGCGGTCACGCCCATGGACGACGTTTTGCGGTTCGCCGGGACATTGGAACTGGCCGGTTGGGATCTTGCGATCAACCTTCGCCGGGTCAATGCAATTTTGAAGAGCATCCCATTATATCTGCCGGATTTTGACCCGCGTTCACTCGATTTAATCGAAATCTGGCGCGGACTGCGACCTTGCACGCCGGATGGGTTGCCCCATATCGGAAGGCCAATCAACCTTGACAATCTCATTGTCGCCACCGGCCATGCTATGAAAGGTATATCTATGGCGCCGGTAACCGGAAAATTGGTTGCCCAGCTGGCTTCCGGTGAGCGCCCGGATATCAACCTATCCGCCTTGAACATCGGACGGTTCTCCTAGAAAGCGATGGAAATTAAAATACTCTCAAGTTAATTTTACCCGCAGCGCACCTTTTTAGCTGTGGATGCAACCGACACAATTAGAAACAGGAGGCGCGGTATGAAAGATGAGCGGGGATTGTACTATTACCCGAATCCGCTGCAAAAAAAATTCCGGATGTACGTTAAGGAAATGCACGGTGAAATATGTTTCAGGATGTGGAATTCCGAGGATCCGGAACTGTGGAAAACCCATGGCTGGGTTCCCTACGGCGCCATCCGTGAGGCAGCGGAATTATATGACGGAAAGACCATCGATCCCAAGCAGGCTTATGACATCGAGGTGGCCCGGGCCTTGATGAAACAAGGCGGCTAAACTTTTTATAGACGACTGAAACGACTGACCTTGTCTTCTGATAAATTGAACATTATTCTGCAAAACAATCTCAGATTAACCGGAATCCCGCCGCAGCTCTATGATCTGCTGAGTCAACGGTTGAAATTCCCCAATCCCAAATACCTCGAAAACGCCCGCATGGGACGCTGGAATCGCGGTGTTCCGAAAGAGCTGCGCTTCTATTACCGTCTCAAGGGCGGCGGTCTTGTGATTCCACGCGGCTTCATCCGCCGGCTGATCACCACCTGCCGCAGGCTCGATATCGACTACACGATCGAGGACCGTCGGCGTAGTTTGCCGCCGGTGGATTTTGCCTTCAACGGGCAATTGCGCCCCTTCCAGCGGCGAGCTGTTCAGCTTATGCTGCGCAAAGAGTTCGGCACCCTGAATTCCCCGACCGGCTCCGGCAAGACCGTCATGGCCCTTTACATCCTGGCCCAACGCAAACAGCCCGCACTGATCATCGTGCACACCGCCGATCTGGCCCGTCAGTGGTCCGAGCGCATCGAAACTTTCTTGAACATTCCGGTGAAGGAAATCGGCCGCATCGGCGGCGGCAAGAAAAAAATCGGTGAAAAAATAACCGTCGCCCTGGTTCAATCCCTCTATAAGTACGCCGAGACAGTGGCACCGCAGGTCGGACATCTAATCGTCGACGAATGCCACCGCACGCCGAGCCGCACGTTTACCGATGCCGTCACCGAATTTGACGCAAGGTACATGCTGGGCCTCTCGGCAACACCCTGGCGCCGAGACAATCTCTCCAAGCTGATCTTCTGGCACCTTGGAGACGTGCATCACCAGGTCGAGAAAAACGATCTGATTCGGACCGGCCAGGTTCTGCCGGCCGACATCATCTTTCGCGAAACCGAGTTTAAACCCTATTACGATCCGGTCCAGGAGTACAGCAAAATGCTCTCCGAGCTGACGCTCGACGATGATCGAAACCGGCTCATCGCCGCCGATATCGCCGCCGAAGCGGGCAGTCAGCCGGGGATCTGCCTCGTACTGACGGATCGTAAGAAGCACTGTGAGTCCCTGGGAGCTCTTCTGCGCTACGGCTTCTCACTGCCCGTTGACATTCTAACCGGGGACTTGAACGCCGGCCAGCGTCAATCGGTGATGGACCGCCTCCAGGAGGGTCGTATCAAGGTTCTCATCGCCACCGGCCAGTTGATCGGCGAGGGATTCGACTGCCGCGAGCTCACAACGCTTTTTATGGCCACACCGGTGAGATTCAGCGGCCGCATCATTCAATATCTGGGAAGAATTCTGCGACCGGCGCCCGGTAAGAAACGGGCGCGGGTGTTTGATTATGTGGACGTCAACGTCGAACCGCTGCTGAAGGCCGCCGGGGCCCGTAAAAAAGTTTACGGACTCAAATAGGTTAATGAACAACTAAACCCTATCGTTGCCAAGGCCGGAAGGCTTCCGGTTTTCCAGGAGGAGAAGTATGAAAAGCTATCGCGAGGAATTATGGTTCGAAGTCCCCACCCGGCGGGCCTTTATCAACATCACGCCCCAGGTGGAACAGTGCCTGAGGAAGAGCGGCATAAAAGAAGGCCTCTGCCTGGTCAATGCCATGCACATCACCGCCTCCGTCTTCATCAATGACGATGAGTCGGGACTGCACCATGACTACGACGTTTGGCTCGAGAGGCTGGCCCCCCACGAACCGGTTTCGCAGTACCGTCACAACGTGGGGGAAGACAATGCAGATGCGCACATGAAACGCCAGGTTATGGGTCGTGAAGTGGTCGTGGCCGTCACCGAAGGCCGGCTCGACTTCGGCACTTGGGAACGGATATTCTATGGTGAATTCGACGGACGCCGCCGCAAGCGCATTCTGGTGAAGCTTATCGGCGAATAGAACAGCCTGACGATTTTATTATTTAATTGCATTTTCAAAGTGGTTATGGCTTATTGGGTGTCATATCGCTACGATACGATTCGTGTCTGATGAACTCCCAACTGAACCCTGGTTCTCACGTTTGTGCCTGCATTTCTTTCTGACGATTGAATGGACGAGCCGCTTGTCGGTTCTTCAGTTCCCTGTTGACGTAGCTTTCCCCGCAGAGGGCATCATGTATTCGGAAAAAGAACGCGAATATCTATTAAAGGCGATCGAAGCCTTTAAGAAGCGCCTGATTGTCGTTTCGCCGGAATTTAGAATACTGGCGACCAACTGCCGGTCGGGCATCGATGAAGATGCCGACATCGTCGGGCAGCTGTGTCACAGCGTATTTTATGGTCGCCCGCAACCTTGCGAAAACTGCGCCGTGCTAAAATCAAGCCAAACGGGGCGTCCCTCTCTTCAGACGAAACCGGAAGATGCCGCCAATCTCGAAAAAATGCCGTGCTTCTATGCCTACCCCATTTACGCCGGCGACAAAATCGAAGCTTTCGTGAGCATGGACTTCGACCTGCCGACCAGGGGTCAGATCGAGGATAAACTGCAGAGCTCCAATGCGCTGCTGCGCAACCTGATCCTCAGCGCGGTGGACGGCGTGATCGCTGCCGATAAAAAAGGAAAAATCCTGATTTTCAACGAAATGGCCTCCGAAATATTCGGCTACAGTATTGAAGAGGCGCTCGAGAGTCTGAACATTCGCGACATTTATCCCGATCGGCTCGAGCTCGAGGTCATGAAAAAGCTTCGCAGTGAGCAATACGGTGGCACGGGCAAACTGCGTTCCTACGAGACGGATGTGCTCAATAAAGACGGCGATCGCATCCCCATCAACCTCAATGCGGCCATCGTGTACGAGAATGAGCGGGAGATTGCCACCATCGGCTTTTTTCACGACCTGCGCGAAATCAAGCAGATGAAGGAAGAACTTGAAAAAACACAGCTGCAGCTTCTGCAATCGGAAAAGATGGCCTCACTCGGTAAGCTGGCCGCCGGAGTGGCCCACCAGCTCAACAATCCCCTTAGCGGCATCACGCTTTTTACCAAGCTGGTGCTCGAGGACTACAACCTGGAGGATGGCGCCCGCGAAGACCTGGGCCGGGTGCTCTACGATGCCGAACGCTGCAAGGAAACGGTCAAGGAGCTGCTCGAATTCACCCGCCAGACCCGCCATCTCATGCAGCCCCACGATATAAACCGGGCTCTCACCCGGACGCTCTTTCTTCTGGAAAACCAATCGCTTTTCCAGAACATCACGATTGAAAAGGAACTGGACCCCGACCTGAAACCGGTTCACAGCGACATTCAGCAGCTGAACCACATGTTCATGAATATCATTTTGAACGCCGCACAGGCCATGGAGGGCAACGGCAGCTTGACGTTTAAAACCGGTTATCTTCCCGAGAAAGATCGGGTGCGCATCGAAATTTCGGATACCGGACCGGGTATTCCCGAACACATCTTGCCGCACATCTTCGAGCCGTTTTTCACCACAAAAGAGGAAGGCCAAGGCACCGGGCTGGGGTTGAGCCTGGTTTACGGGATCGTGGAAAATCACAACGGTCGGATAAAAGCGCTGAGCGAACCGGGCAAGGGAACGACGTTTATCATCGAACTACCCCTTCAGTCCATAGCCGACGGAGGAAGCGAAAGTGAATAATGATGTCGATGCGATCCGTATTTTGGTGGTGGACGATGAGCGGGACATTCGGGAAGGCTCGGAGCGAATTCTCAAGCGCATCGGCTTCATTGTCCACATCGCCGACCGCGGCGATGTGGCACTGAAAGTCGTCAAGGAAGTCCATCCCGCCATCGTGCTGCTCGACCTGAAGATGCCCGGTATGGACGGCATGGAGGTTCTCGAGCACATCCGTCAAATGAATGAGGGCATACTGGTTATCGTCATCACCGGTTACGCCACTGTCGAGACAGCCATCACGGCCATGAAGCAGGGGGCCTATGACTTTATCCCCAAACCTTTCGAGCCGGATCAACTGCGCATAGTCGTCAATCGCGCGGCTGAAAAAATCCGTTTGACCCGGGACGCCCGAAAGCTCGAAGAGGAAAAAACACGCACCCTGTCTGATCTGGATACCGAAAAAAGCCGAATTCGGACCATCATCGAATCCCTGCCGGATGGCGTCCTGGTTACCAACGCCAGTGGCAAGGTCGTTTTGATCAACCCTTCCTGTAAGCAGCTGCTGCATCTCGACCCCGATATGGGGCCGGGCCGCCAAATCGAGGACTACGTTCCAGATGAAACCCTGAGCAAACTCGTAATGGAGATTTCCAAGGGAAAACACGTCGATTACGGTGATATCCCGGACCACGAGTTCAACCTGGCCTCTGATACCTATCTGCGTGCCAGGGCTCAGCCTGTTCTGGGAGAGCGAAAGGAATGTCTGGGGGCCGTACTGAATTTTGTCGACATCTCGACCATGAAGGTCCTGGATCGGCTCAAGTCGGAATTCGTGGCCAAGGTGTCGCATGAACTTCGATCCCCGCTGTCAACCATTCACGAACAGTTGGCCATGGTGATCGGCGACCTGGTGAACTCGGCGCCGCAGCAGGATCATCACATTCTCACCCGGGCCAAGGAAAAGACCCAGGGGATGATTTCCCTAATCGGCGATCTCCTCGACCTGTCGCGCATCGAGGAAGGAATCATCTGCCACGAGCCAAAATCGATTCGACTCGACGATCTACTGACAAACATCGTCGACTTTCTCTCCTCCCGGGCTGACGCCAGCAGCCAATCCTTGACCCTTAACCTGCCCCCACAGCCTCTGCCGGAAATCACTGCGGACCCGCTGGCGTTGGAAAGCATCTTCGGTAACCTGATTACCAATGCCATCAACTACACCCAGGAAGGCGGCCGCATCCGGGTCGACGTGGACATGGCGGGCATCAATATCAGGGTAAAAGTCGTGGACAACGGTTTCGGCATGGCGGAAAAACACCTCGACAAAATTTTTGACCGGTTCTACCGCGTTAAAGATGACAGAACGCGCTATATCACCGGCACGGGGCTCGGGCTCCCGATCGTGAAAGGCCTGGTGGA
Organism: uncultured delta proteobacterium; assembly: GCA_963787235.1. Classification (GTDB taxonomy): domain Bacteria; phylum Desulfobacterota; class Desulfobacteria; order Desulfobacterales; family SG8-13; genus JARFQH01. Next base: position 62,443 of record CAWBCG010000036.1, on the reverse strand, counting down.
CTCAATGGGCGGGATAATCGAGGTGGAAAGTACCCCCGGCGAAGGATCGACCTTCACGGTTCTGCTACCGTCCCAGAACAGTTAGGGTTCACGGAATAGTAAATTCGCAATGTTGGGCATTAAAGCGCCCCCCGTCAAGGCGCAAAGACGCAGGAATATCTGGATATTCCGGTTTTTCACACCAGCAGCCGGACGGAATGCTTCGGCGACCAAAATATGACATTGTTTTAAAGTGATCCCTTACCCATGATAGAAGCGAAAGCAAGGCAACAGATAAAGGCCATGGAATGGACGCATATTACGGCCGCATTCTGACGGGTAATTACAGGGCCCCCCTCAAGGCCCGCATCGAGCAATGCATTCTCCATTGCCAGGGTTTCGACGATCTTGGAACACCTGCCATGCCGTACATATCGGCGTGGCGGTCAAAGGAAAACACCATCTGGTATGAGTTCGTCAGCCGGCGTATCATCGAGCTTATTGGATGTGATTATTCCGAGGCCCCGCAGCACTTCAGAGAGAGCATCATTGCACGCCATCGATATACCCGCAAATTCAGACGCAAAAGGCCGTCTGAAGAAATACTCAACAGCAACGAGGTAAATGTTAAAAAGCTGAAGTTGAGACGAGAGGTCATCAGACAGGGAGCCCTCGATGCCGTCTACAAATTCAAAACGGCCGCATCGGGTACGTGCTGGATTAAGGACCAGGCAACCATCGAGGCGTACGAGCCGGAAGGCGTTTACGTATCGCTGGGCAATTTAACCGTCGTTACCAAGGAGATGGAGGCGGAGGAACGACTCAAGGAGACCCAAAAGTCTTTGCAGAAAAGCGAAAAAAAATATCGCGACCAGTCCATTCATGACAATCTGACGCGCCTTTACAACACCAGATATTTGTATAAATCCCTGTCCGCTCTGACAAAGAAACGTCCGAAAAAAGCCAAACCGTTTTCCCTGGTATTTATGGACATCGACAATTTTAAACAGGTTGTCGATACCAATGGCCACCTTAACGCCAGCAAAACGCTGCGGGAGATTGCCGCAACCATTAAGTCCACGCTGTCGGAACCGGCTTACGGCGTCGCCTATGGGGGTGATGAATTCGTGGTGGTCTTACCGGGCTTCGACAAGCATCAGGCCTTACTTCTGGCAGAAACCATCCGTTTGCGGATAAAAGAGTCGACCTATCTCAAGAGTTCGAACCTTCAGGTCCATGTGAGCGCAAGTCTCGGTATTGCGACCTTTCCCGATGACGCGGACAACTTAACCGACCTTTTGGCCCGGGCGGATCAGGCGATGTTCAGTGTAAAAGAGGGCGGAAAAGATTCAATCTGCGGCATCTCTCGAGAAGAAGGAGACCCGTCGGTCAATAACTGTAAATGATAGAAAAAATCGTCATAATCGCCTTTTTGGTGGAAAGCATCGTACTTCATGAAATGGCGCACGGCTTCGTCGCCTTGCTTTTTGGAGACCACACCGCCGAAAGACAAGGTCGCATCACGTTGAATCCTATTCCCCATATTGACCCTGTCTGGACAATCGCCATACCTGTCGTGGCTTTCTTTATTTCCAACGGAACGTTTGTTATCGGTGGAGCGAAGCCTGTTCCCGTAAATCCATCCAACTATCGACGACCGGTACTGGGCGACATCTGCGTCTCGGCCGCTGGAATAGCCGTAAATTTCCTGATAGCCGTGATAATGATTCTGCTGCTCAATATTGTTCATACAGTTTCTGGAAATCTCACCGGCTCGGCCATCGCCGCCGTTTTCTTGCGCGTTGCACTCCTGAACATCGTGCTGGCGATGTTCAACCTTATTCCCATCCCGCCACTGGACGGCAGCCATCTTTTTAAATATTTGCTGCCCTTTGGGCTGCGCGGCCCTTATGAGAAGCTTGGCCGTAGCGGTGCGGGGTTTATCATTCTGATCTTGGTCATCAATGTACCCGGATTGTGGAATATATTTAGATCCTCGTTCTACTGGGTGGGGGATTTTTTACTGAGTAACCTCATCTTTTTATAACTGGTCCTGTTCGGCAAGGCAATTCACGTTTATAGAACTCTACGGGTTTATATTTTTCTATGTTGGTAACTGTGCTCATGAATACTTCGCAAGAGAGTTCACATTCATAGCCGTTATGTTTCCGGTTTAGTTATGTTGTAGCCCACTTGGATCTTTTTATTACTAGCGGACCAGCATTTGGCTTGATGTCAGAGGCCCAGTAATTGGCAATATGACCCCAAGAATTTCCTTTTCATGAAGTTACTCAATTACCTGCCAGTCACAGACCGTGAAATGTGAACTTCCGAAAATATAAAGGGCCTGCGTTATGGTATTATTGCAGCCTACCGGCTCGCTGGTATTGTTAATACTGGTGCGGCACCCGCATCCGCTGAAGCAGCAATGCCGACGGACCATAGTATCCGCAACGTCTGGTAAAACACCTTGGTGCGCATATCGGTATCATTGATATAAAACCAGTAATCACGATATCTTCCGATTCTTCCTTCGACATTGGCAGGCCGAGTAAGGTAAGATACTCGCGCACCTGTTCTGAATATGTGGGGGCATAACCGGTGATCAAGATATCGAAAGCGACCTCTTTTCTTGGATCTGCCACCCAATTGACAACATCCGCTGAAATCAATTTCCTATTAAGTTCAACAAAGCGATAGAAGCCCTCGATGACCTTGATATCGTAAGTCAGGTCCTTGCTTGCGAGCCGCGGCCGGCTCAGCTTGACGACCACGTCCTCGAGCTGCTCCCTGCCTTTCTCGTACATCGACACGGTGGCATTGGGAGGGTCCTTGAGGATGCAGTAATTTATTTTTATCCCAATGCCAATCAACGAAAATCAATCAGCTGCCCTCTCTTTATCGCTGTCAATTTCCGTGGAATCTTTTGCAACGGGCGGAGGGCTTTCGTTCAATATTTTCAATGGCACAGTGTCTTTAATATGCAAGTCACGTTGCGGAAAAGAGATTTCGATCTCATTGGCATGAAAGCTGTCCCAAACCGCCATAAAGACCGCATCCTTGACATTATCAAGCCCATTTTTGGGGTCATTGATCCAAACCCGCAACTCCAGGTTAACCGTACTGTCACCAAATTCCATGATGAGGCATTTGGGTTCAGGAATCTTTAGAATACGTTCGATGCTGGTGGCAGCGCTCAAGGCCAGGATTTTTGCCTTGTTCAAGTCCGACTTATAGGCGACACCGATTGGTATTTCGAGGCGTAGGTTGTTATCGTCGTAGGATAGATTTTCGATTTTTTGCGTTACGAAGACCTCATTGGGTATGAGCATTAATGATCCGGAGCGCGTGGCCAACTGAACATTGTTTAAGCCTATTTGCGTAACCCATCCCCAGTCGCTGCCAGTACTGCTTTTCTCAAAGACGATCACATCTCCGTGACGAATGGGTTTAGTGATCAACAGTAATATCCCACTGATAATATTGGATCCAATTTTCTGCAGCCCAACGCCGATGCCCAGACCGATAGCGCCCCCGGTGATCGCGATGGCCGCCATGTGGATCCCGGCCGCCCTTAAAGAGATCAAAATCACCACACTCACTATCGCAGCATTGATAACTCTTTGGAGTAGAGTTCGGTCCGAGTAAGTCAGATTGCTGTAAGTAATCAACCTGTAGGCAATAAACCGATTGGCTGCGCCCGCCGCTGTCCACAGCAGAATAAAAACGACAATCGCTTCGGTCAAACCCCAAACGGAGGTGCTGATTTTACCCAACCTGATCGTCATGCTGTCAAGCAGCGTAACAGTTGGATCCCACAATTTGAATATTCGCAAAAATCCGACAAGCACGCAGATCACATACACAAAGCGGGACCAGAACGTACTTTTAATGTAAAAAGATGCATAGCGAATGATCACTAAGACGAGGATAAGGTTGAGGGTCATGTGCAGAAGATTGGACGGAATAGAGAACTTTTTGAAAAGAACCTGACAGAACCATATAAAAAACAGCCATAAGACATACTTGAGGATGATGGCAAAATGGACCGGGCGCAACACAAAACGTATGTGCGCCATAACTTTTTCGATGTCTTTTTCAAGATAGTGATTGATATTGCGAGCAAAAAACCAGGCAAGCAAATAAGTGACGCCAATGGCCCCGATCTGCAGAAATCCGATCGGATGAGAAAAATCATCAAGTAGCCCTTGCACCAATGATGTGAATAACATCCTAAATTCAACCGAGGATATTGAATTTTCCATTCCAGATTATCCTTTAAGATGATTTTTGAATTGAATACGTCTTGGGTTTAGACTTCTCAAAGCCTTGGATAGCTAATAAGTGGGTGAGTAGCCCGGAGGAATCTCACCTCCGGGCTCTCTCAGAACCCGGCGTGAACCTCTCAGCTCACCGGGCTCCCATTGTCCCAGTCGGCGGCACGAAGCCTGCCTGCCAGTGGGGAAACAAATATCGCTGGCGTTTGGCAATCCGGCCGAGCCAATGCATGGCTCGACGTTGGTGACCTCGTAACCTTTTGAACTTCCGCATTGCCCAGCGCGCTAAAAAACCGATTCAAATGGTTTGCGATGGGTTGGAAGGCTGATGGGTAGAACTTGCAATAGTAGTTGATCCACCCTTGTATCACCGGACGGAACATGCGGGCCAGATCCTCGATTGTCTTATCACTCTTCAATTGTAGCCGCCAACGGCGTATCGTCTGTCGAATGGACTTTGCCGCAGATCGACTGATCGCTGGCGTAAAATTGACAAACAAACGGCCATAGCGGTCTTTTGAGCGTCTGGGTCGAAACGTGTACCCCAGAAAGTCAAACTGGATGGTTTCATATTCCTGTTTTCTGTGGTTATCTTTGCAGTAGACCACCTTGGTTTTATCCGGATGCAGCTCCAAGCCGCACTCTTTCAATCGGCTCTCAAGCCTTTTGCGCAGGTATATGGCCTGCTTGTGGCTGCGACAATGAATCAATGCATCGTCCGCGTATCTGCAGAAAGGCACTTTGGGATAATTCGTCGCCATCCACCGGTCAAATGCATAATGTAAGAATAGATTGGCGAGTAGCGGGGAGATAACACCGCCTTGAGGTGTACCTTTCTCCCTGTCGATTATTGTCCCGTCTTCCTTTTGCATCGGTGCCGTCAGCCATCGTCCGATATAAAGCAAAACCCACCTGCAGTCCGTGTGACGCCGAACCGCTTTCATCAGGAGTCCGTGGTCGATATTGTCGAAAAGTCCCTTAATATCAAACTCCAGCACCCAGTCGTGCCTCCAGCAACGCTTGCGGGTAACCGCAATGGCCTGATGTGCCGATTTGCCCGGTCGGTACCCGTAAGAGTCCTCATGAAAATAAGGTTCAACTTGCGGTTCCAACACAAGCTTAACCGTGGCCTGTGCGATACGGTCGGAAACGGTAGGGATGCCGAGGGTCCTTTCTCCACCAGACTTCTTTGGAATCGCTACCGCTTTCACTGGGGGTGGGAAGTAGCTCCCCGACGACATTCGATTCCAGATCCGATACAGGTGATCACCGAGCGATTCCTCAAACTCCTTGAGGGACTGCTCGTACACTCCGGCTGCTCCTTGATTTGCCTTCACGCGCTTGTACGCTTCCCATACAAGCCTTTTTGGAATTTCAAACGACTTTGCCGTGGTCACTCGCTCCTCCCTATCCAGGTTGGCGAAGACTTTGGCAGGACAACCCGACTCCTTGGCTCCAAGTCCATTACAGACCCTTCAACGCTACTCCGAGTCGGTCCGCCCCTGCGCTGCGCCTCGGTACTCTGGGTCTCGAGGTTGCTTCTCTTGACCGGCTCCCTTAACATCACAACGCAGGTTCTTGCAGTTCCGCACAAGAGCCCGAACCGAGCTCGCGCCATCTCTATGCCGGACACCGCCCACCCAGTAAGCAGGTTTCCGATGGACTTATCCCGGAGCAATAAAAAGACCCCGGTTTTGATGTCATCTAGGACATTTTCGACACTTGTACGATGGTTCACTGGTGTTCGCCTTCTCGGTTCATACCTGACGCGTTTGTCGCGCCTTTTCCCTCTATGCTCACGACAAGGGCTTTTGACCAATGCCGCTGAGGGTGGTTTGAGGCCGGCCCCTGCAGGCAGACCTCGGAGGGTCGGTTCCTCCATCTCCTATGCAGCTTCTCACACAGAGCTTGGAGCTATTGCACTCTGTGTTGCTGCAACACACTTTTATCAATTGTCCCGCAGCAGTATCAGCCACAGATCTGATTATCCATATTATAGTTTGAGCACAAGAAAAATTTATAATGAAGTTTAACAGGACGGGATAATTGATAAAACAAAGATGTGCGAAGCCGCCTTGAGGGCGCCTCGGCACGCTATATTCAAATGGGGTAACGTGTAAGGGATTCATTGGCATTACCTTTAAAGGACCTGGCAACGTCTGCGTGGGATCGATCAAAAAAACATTCTTTCGTTCTTAAAATCTTTAGTGAAATATATATGAAGCGTCAATAATAATGCCACTTGATTTTGATCCAATATGGGGAGTGATTTGAGGTGTGATAAACGATTGTGTATATGACACAATTTGGTATTGCGTGCCTGATGGTAAAATCGTCGGTGAGGGTATATCGTTAGGATTACCAGTTGCAAGATGCTAACTTCAACAATTGCATGTATGGGCCCGACCGGGAGGTATTATTAGGTATACTAAAACGACAGATGCCAAAGGTGCAAACGCAAGAAAATGTGCTAAATATTACGATACCATCTTTATATACTAAAAAAATCCGCCGGCTGACAGCTTTTATATTTTGAGAACGATTTTCCCGACATGTTGCTTCTTCAGGAAAAAGGTTTGTGCATCGCGAATTTCTTCCAGGGCAAACGATCTGGCCACGACGGGTTCTATAGCACCTTGTTCTATGCACTTAATCAGATTGTTGAACACCTCAGGCTCAAGAACGGTACACCCGAATAGGCTGAGATCTTTCAAATACAGGGTTCTTACATCCAGCTCCACCCGCGGACCGGCAATGGCACCCGCTACAGCATACCGCCCACCGGGACGCAACACTTCCAAGTACTGCGGCCACTTATCACCAGCAACGAGGTCGACTACGACATCCACACTGTTTGCTCCAGGTTCCGCGATAAGATCTGTTTCGCGTGAAATCGTCTCGTCCGCACCAAGTTCTTTTAATGCATCCACTTTGGCAGAAGTGGTTACCGCCCAAACATATGCGCCCCGAGCCTTCGCCAGTTGAACAGCAGCAGAGCCGACACCTCCAGAAGCGCCCGTTACTAAGACGCGTTCTCCTGATTTAACATGTGCACGTGTCAGCAGATTTTCTGCTGTCGAATAGGAGCATGGGAAGGAGGCCAGATGAACATCGGACAGTTCGCTGTCAATTTTGTGGGCGTGCCGGGCTGCCACAACAGCATATTCAGCAAAACCACCGTCACACTCCGAGCCAAAATACCATGGTTGATCGAGAATTTTACCATTGGCCTCTCTTATACAGGGTTCGATCAATACTCTCTCACCAATTCTATCAGAGCTGACTTCTCTACCCACGGCAATGATATAACCGCAAACATCAGCCCCCTGGATGCGTGGAAATTTTAGTGGCTTTCCTTCCCAGCTGGCATCTTCACTGGCCCCCTCTTTTTTTGAATACCATGCCATCCGTGTGTTGATATCCGTATTGTTGACACCAGCAGCGGCGACGCGTATGAGCACATCGTGCGGTCCTGGGACGGGAACCGGTATATCCTGACGAATGTCAAGCTTGTCCATATCACCATGGCCAGTTAACCATATACCACGCATCGTCACAGGCAATGCAGTCATTTTTTTACTCACGACATTTTTTACTTGGCTCACGGTACTGCAAAATCAATATACAGAATGGATTCACGTATCGAATGAAAACCGGACTGATAATAATAACAGACAGTCAATAATTGTATACGAATACACATTGTAATTTAGACAAATACGGTTTGCGTAACACAAAATTTTGTGTTTTTTACGTTATGATTTGTAAACTTTTTGCATTCCCCGGTCTACCCACTCCAGGTTCTCGTGAATAAGATCTGGTATAGGCAGCTCATAGGGACAGCGCTCCAGGCATTCCCCGCACGCTGTGCATTTGCGAGCCGCAGCAAGGGCTGGTGATAGAAAGGCGCCGTTGACGGCTTCTTTGCCCATGCGTTTGATTACGCTTCGTACATGCAGGATCACAGAGATGGGAATTTCTTCAGAGCAAGGCTGGCAGTAGTCGCAACGTCGACAAAAGACTTTGTCGTAATGCTTCCGGATATTGTCGATTTCATCTTTCTCCGCAGTGGTGAGCATATAATTCCCGGACGAAAACACGGACCAGTTTTGTTTGAACAGCGCAGTGTCTTCCACACCGGGTATAATGGCCACACCGGGGTGGGAAAGGACCCACTTCAGAGCCAGAACAGGATTGTCTATGGCACCTCCGGAAAAGGATTTCATTGCGATGACACCGATATTTTTTTCAAGGGCTTTGGGAATGATCGATTCTTTTGCAGCCGGTTCCAGAAAACTGAAACAAACCATGATGGTATCAAACAGACCGTCATTTAGCGCCTGATCCAATACCTCTAAGCTGTGGCTGGTTATACCGATGTGGCTGACAAGCCCTTCTTCCTTTGCTTTGACAAGGGTATCAAGGGCCCCTGCGGATTGGATCACACGTTGGTAGTCCTCTTGAGTGCTCACAAAATGACACTGGTACAGATCGATATGGTCAACTTGAAGCTCGGACAGGCTTTTTTCCAGGTCCACTCGTACATCCTCGGATTTTCGACTGACGCTTTTTGATGCCAAAACCACTTTTTTATCGGTCAGCTTCAAAGCTTTACCAATTCGCCCTTCGCTGGTTGTATACGCCCTGGATGTATCGATGAAATCCACTCCCTGCTCCACAGCATGCCGCACGGTTTCAACAGCCTGGTCTTCGTCGACCCTCTGAATGGGAATCCCGCCGAAACCATAACGGTTAATGGTCAGTCCGGTTCGGCCCAGTGTGATTCGCTCCATAATGTCTTCCTTTCCTTAAGAAAGTTGCCATTTGTTTCCGGCGCGTCATTTTCATTCACCGTGGCGGCCATGAGTGTTTAGTCTGAAATCACCGCCGGTTGGACGTCATCACCTTCCTGTAATGATAGCCATATATAGCCAAAGTAATCGCGAGCGGGAAGGCTGCCTTTTTGCGAATGAATTTCAATGCATGTTTATAGCTCCAAAAGGTGTTGGGAAATTCTGGATAAACAAGCAAGGCATTCATAGCTTTTCCTTTTTCAGCTGTAATGTTGTTGTATGGTGATTCAGCGTACCTCACTGGGTAAGGAGTAACGTCTGCTTTTGTCGTCTTATTTGTCAGAAGGGCACTCCAAACCAAATCGTGATTATTTGAAATTGCACCGGCTAAAAAGGTGAGGCGCACTCGAGAGGAAAGGCAGCGAAAAATCACAGGATCAGCTTGAGTTTCAACCTTAGCTGAATTTATCATTAATGCGAAAAAATGATCATTGTCAAGATTATAGGATAAGTTTTTTTTATTTTGGGTCCACGAGTTGCAGCCTGGCTTGACAAGTGCCATTTTGGAGCGTAATTTGAATTCGTAATAAACCTTGAATCGCTTTCGGCACTAACCTTTGCGTTTGATGCTTGCAGTGACTATTGAATTTTCATTTGTAGTGTTTTTTCCATTCTCCTACAGTGACCTCGCCCAAACAGTTTACGTCTGAAACAGTTTCTGTACACACATCTCCATCGGTACGATATTTAGTGGGCAACCGGCTAATATCAGGAGGTCTCCAGCAGGCATAATACCCCAATTCGTGTGAATTTATGCCTAAAATCCTAATCTGCCTTGTGTCGTCTAACCGTCTGGATGCACCTCCTGATTCAATCTAATTAAAGGTTATCCATCTCAGGAAAAGGAGGTGAATTATGAAAGCGGGAATTTTTTTTACGGGTACCGGTCCTATCCTTATATTGACCAGCTATAATGCACTAAACGATCCTAAGTTGGTCGAAAAGCTATCATTCAAGGGGATTCAAAAATATATCGCTTATGAGGTGCCGGAAGAACAGGTCAAAGAAAAGTACGGTAATCATTATTCAGTCATCCGCGGTGATCTGAAACAGTCAGACGATCTGCGGGTGCTCGATTATGACGGACATCATGTTTTCTACAGCTTCTCAATCAGAGATCTCGGAGAACCGGTGTTCTATGAAACTTAGCAGGAAATCATGATGTATTGTCAAGATAAGACTGTCTCTGGCAAATAGCCGAAGGGAACGGACATGTCCGCCCCAACGGGCTCGTCATGTATTCAAGCAGTCGTTTCGAATCATGGGAAAGGAGTTGCGCCATGCTAATAACGCAAGCAGAACTCTTTTGGGGTTTAAACCATGACTTTGTCGAACAAGTCATGGCCGACGCATCAAAAGAGACAAGGTCGGAGGGAGACATTCTGTTTTTGAAGGGAGAGAAAGCGGATTACTTTTATACTCTAATCAAAGGGCGGGTGAAACTGAGTATCGGCGAAAACGGTCGGATGGTGTTTGTTGTCAGCCGCGCAGGCGAGTCTTTTGGATGGTCGAGCCTGGTAGACCGTAACGAATACTCTGCTTCGGCCGAATGTGCAGATAAAACAACAGTGCTAAAAATCAAGCGAGAGCGGCTCGAGGCAATCTGTTCAAAATTTCCGCATGACGGATATATTTTCATGAAACGGGTTGCCGGAATGCTGGGGAGACGTCTGCTCACGAGCTATGGAATGAGTCTTTCTCTCCAACAAGCCGCTGAGGCCACAAGCCACGGAACCGACCAGATCGTGGGGCACGCAACGCCGGAATAGTCGCTCCCCTCGACAAGAGCGTTTAATTGGAGCCATTTTCAAAGTTGTCGGTAGGCAGTTAATGTCCCTAATTTAAGGCCTTAAATCCCCCCCTCGGAAGGGGGGGTTCTTGTCCGCTTATTAAAATCCCCCTACACCCCCTTTTTCAAGGGGGGACTTTCAAAGACACTCCTTAATGTTAATGACATTGGGTTGGTAGCTTTTGGGGGCCTCACAGTAAGGCTTTTCATAAACAGGTCTGGGCAGTGAAGCGATTATGTCGCGATATTCTTTTTCTGTAAATGCCCGAAAGGTCTCTGTTCTGGCAGCACCAGCGTCTCCCAATGCTAACGTCACCTTAGCAACAGTTTCATCGTTTGGTGCCTTAGATATCAGGACAATGTCGTAGCGCCCATTGCCTGAAATTCTTTCTTGGCGGCATATAGACGAGTTGGGCTCTCCTTGATTTCTTCGATTCCCTTCTGGGTGTGGTTAACCAGAGTTATATACGACGCTATGATTGTACCTTCCTTCTGATCACACCTTATGATCCCCTATCTTCAAAATTGACACGCCAATAACACGGAATTAATGTTTGACGTTTTACTGAACACTTTTTTATATTGTTTTCTTTGAACTCAACAAACTCGATTTAGGTTGATGGGATTTTGGGACTGTCTCGTGCCCATCCGCGGTTTCATAAAGGGCACTGATAAGTTTCCGATCCAGAAATGTGCAATTTTCTGCAAGTTCAAGGAAATCAAGGAATTGCGCGGAGGCGTACTTTTGTACGCCGCACAAGCGATTCCGCCGATTGACGCCGAAATTGCGGAAAAGGGCCATTTATGGACGGAAACTAACTCGTTTGCAGGATCGAAGCAGCTGGAAAAACTCTCAAAGTCAACCGAATGAGATCAACCCTGGTTGGCGATTATAACGTTATCCATACCGGCAATATTTCAAAAGGTTAAGCCGAATTAGGACCAAAATCATGCTGAAATTCATCCCCGGCATCCTGCTTCTGCAAGCCATCACGATTGCCCTCGTGCTGATTGCGCCTGCTGATCTGGAAAACTGGGGCTGGCTGCGGCTGGCGGTCCCGGTTTTGATTGTGGGATTTCTGACCGCTTTCTGGTTCGGCTCGGTAGCAGCGCATCAGCGCGAGGATAAAATCAGCCGGTTGAAGGAACTGCACGCCAAAGAGCGTGAAACGATACGCGTCAATGCCGAGCGCGCCAAGACCAAGCTGATCAAACAGTCACAACATAAAACCATGCAGGAGGTGCGACGTTCCTCTACGCGGGCGAACATCAAAGTCGGGCTGGCATTTGCCGGTGCAGCGGCATTGGGTGGACTTCTCATCTTGACGCAGTTCATGTCTTTGGGCATGCTGACGCTGGCCGCTGTTGGTGGAGCGCTCGGCGGCTATACATTGCGGTTCCGGCAGGAGAAAGCCAAGCCACAATTCCCGCCCAATGTCCCTGACACACTGCGTATCGGCGACGAGACGTCACAAAAGGCGAAGCAAATCCCTAAAATTGAAAAACCGTAATTCATATGACTATTCTTCAGCACAAATTAGGCAATCCTACCGGTCTCATCGACGGTAAATTCAACAAACAGAATAGCATCGGCTTTATGTTCTTCCTCTTTTGGGTCTTCTCCGTAGGCTTCCGGTAGGGGCTATCCGAAAAGGGCCTCTTTTTTGGCGTCTGTGGCGCATTGCATAGCCACTGGACGAGCTGCCGCGTGCGATTCTCACGCCACTGAACTTGCGTTTGCTACTCTATTACGGCTTTCCCGAGTATCTCATTATATTGACGAGCCGGTTTAGCGGTCAGTCAGTCAGATTTGACTTTATATGCCGAATGCTTAAATTACCCTCCAAATTAATACCGCACAATAACAAATAAGATATAAATACTTAATATCTATTATATTTTCAATCAATAAAACTTGGCTTGAAAGCGGTTTCCACCCAATGAATTCAAATCGGACCGAATGGCTTAGCCGATGTTCGCAATTTGGTTGATATCTCGCACAGCGATTCTCGCTTTCACGTGGTGGGTGCTGACACGGGGCGCCTACGACTCGTGGCAGGTCGGCCTGCCCGCCATATTGACAGCCATTTTTATTGATTACCGTCTTTCTCCGCCCAAGGGCAATCGCTGGTCGTTGGGCGGATTCCTTGTTTATGTTCTTTATTTTCTCAAACTTTCGATTACCGGCGGCATTGATGTTGCGTGGCGTACCTATCATCCGCGACTGCCCCTGAACCCTGCCATGATCGAGTATCCGCTGAGATTGACTTCTTTCTCGGCCCGCAACCTGTTCGTCTGTACGGTCAGTCTGCTTCCCGGGACCCTGAGCGCCGAGCTTGGGGACAACATACTGTTCGTACATGTGTTGGATGTCGGTCGTCCCTTCAAGCAGGAACTTAAAATTATCGAGGATCGTGTGGAGGCGGTATTTCAGCCCCAGGCACAGGTCGGAAAACCCGAAAAAAGGACCGATTAAAATGAATTTTTATCTTTGGGTAGCGGTGTTTATTCTCATCAGTGTCGCTGCAGGTCTTATTCGCATTCTTAAAGGACCGACTGCGGCCGACAGCATGCTCGCCGCCCAGCTTTTCGGTACCGGGGGCGTGGCGATATTGCTGATACTCGCGCAGGCTATGCAGATGACGGCTTTGGTGGATGTCGCCCTGGTTTATGCCTTGCTGGCAGCCATCACTATGGCCGTATTTGTCCGGCGGCAATGGAGGGGGGCGAAAAGACAGGGTGATAACCGATGAGTCTATCTGAGATGTTGGGATCGTTTTTGTTGCTTCTGGCAATTCCCTTTTTTTGGAGCGGCAGCCTCGGCTTGCTGCGTTTTCCGGATATTTATACCCGGTTGCATGCACTGACCAAAGCCGACAATCTTGGACTCGGGTTTGTGGTCACCGGATCGATTCTATTGTCCGAAGAATGGACGGTTGGCGTCAAGCTGCTTCTCATCTGGCTGGCCGTTTTAACAGCGAGTACCATATCATGTTTTCTGGTCGCAAATGCGGCACGTAAGAGAAAAATAAAACCATGGATGAATTCCCAAATTTAGCCAATATTGCCTTTGATGGAATTTTGGCCCTGGTTGTTCTGGTTCTCGCTTGGAAGCTTTTACGCTCTCCGAATCTCTTCAAGGCTGTCGTTCTCTTTATCAGCTTTGGATTGATGATGTCTCTGGCCTGGGTCCGGTTGAAAGCCGTCGATATTGCGCTGGCCGAAGCCGCAATTGGTGCCGGGTTAACCGGAGCACTGTTTTTAAGTGCGCTTGGCAAGCTGGAGGGTAACGAGCATAGCGACCACAAAAATGACGACACCAATCCGAAGTCTAAGGTAGGAAATCCAAATATGGCAACCGGGTCTTCCGATTAGAGATTTAATGCCATGACCAGAAAGCACGGAGACAGTCTCGATTCACGAACGGGAAAAATGATGGCAGCCATTAGCGTGCTGGCATTGACGTCTGTTTTGGGCTGGACCGTGTGGACGCTGCCGCCGTTTTCAGACCGAATGCAACGGCTGGTGTCGTCAAATATGGCAGTCAGCGGCGTAGAAAACCCTGTAACGGCGGTATTGCTCAACTTCAGAGGGTATGACACGCTTCTTGAAATCGGTGTCTTGCTGCTGGCCGCTCTGAGCGTCTTATCCGTGGTCCCTTCACCGGCCATTTTCTCTCAATCACCCCCGTCACCGATTCTCATCCTGCTTTTACGGTTGCTGCTGCCGTTCATTATTATAGTCGCCGGATATATTCTCTGGATCGGCAAATATGCGCCGGGAGGAGCGTTCCAGGCCGGTGCAATTCTGGCAGCAGGCGGCATCCTGTTGTCAACCGCAGCAGTTACATTTAATCGATTTGCGATTAAGGCCATGCCGTTCGCCATGACAATCGGTTTGCTGACCTTTATAGTTGTGGCGTTGGCGACGATGATGGTTCACGGTAATTTTCTTCAGTATCCGTTGGCCCAGGCTGGACCGTTGATTTTGGTGATTGAGGCCGCCGCAACCATTTCGATTGCGATTATTTTAACCATATTGTTTGTCGGCGGAAACCCGGAGGAGAGCTCCACTGCTAAGGATGAGGGTGACAAGGCCTTCATTATCGAAAGGGATAACGCGACCAAATGACGATCTCACTTTTGTATGCCCTGGTCGGCGTCGTCTTGCTGGGCATAGGGCTCTACAGCCTGGTAATCTATTCCCATCTGGTAAAGAAAATACTGGCCCTGAATGTAGCCGGCAGTGGGGTCTTTTTATTCCTGGTTGCGACTGCAAATCAGACATCCGGCCCGGTGCCGGACCCGGTGCCGCATGCCATGGTGCTGACCGGCATTGTCGTTGCAGTCAGCGCAACCGCCCTGGCCCTCGCTTTGGCGTGCCGCATCCATCAGGTAACCGGAACCGCAAGATTAACCAAAAATGAGCCTGAATGAAATTCTGCAGCCAGTAACCTTGCCCGCCTGGATCGTTTCACTGCCCCTTCTGTCTGCAGTGTTTTCGTTTGTGTTGCCGAGAATCAGGGTCTGGGCCGGCATTTTTACTGCAATCATCACCCCCCTGATGGTCGTGTTTCTCGGCCGGGAGATTTTTGTCCACGGTGCGATACAGATGCAGGTCGGCGGGTGGCAGTCCCCTCTTGGCATAACCCTCTATGCAGACGGCCTCAGTGCCGCGATGCTGGGAATTACTGCAATCGTTATCGGTTCCGTCAGCTTTTATGCCCGATCCTACTTCTGTGGTGACGTTGCGTCGCGCTATTTCTGGTCTTTGTGGATGTTCTTGTGGGCTGCCCTGAATGCCCTCTTTCTGTCCGGAGACATCTTCAATCTCTATGTAACTCTGGAGCTGTTGGGCCTTTCGGCCGTTGCCTTGGTGGCTCTGTCCCAAACGGCGGACGCGCTGTCGGCCGCCATGCGGTATCTTCTCGTCAGTCTTACGGGTTCCTTGAGTTACCTGATGGGAGTTGCCCTCCTTTACGCCGCCAACGGAACACTCAGCATTAAACTATTGGCGACCGCCGAGCCGGCCTCACCATCGATAGCGACCGCTTTTGCGCTGATGGCAGCCGGCCTGATAATGAAAAGCGCCCTGTTTCCAATGCATTTCTGGTTGCCGCCGGCACACGCCAACGCTCCGGCGCCGGTCAGCGCCGTCCTTTCAGCCCTGGTCGTCAAGGCTTCCTTTTACATTTTGATGCGATTGTGGTTAGTGATTTTCGAACCGTTCATCAACCCGTCCGTTGCTCAACTGATGGGAGTACTGGGCGCATGTGCAATCATATGGGGATCGCTGCAAGCGCTGGTTGCTGAAAGACTCAAACTGCTGGTGGCCTATTCGACGGTCGCCCAGATCGGCTACCTTTTCCTGATTTTTCCGCTGAGTTCGATTACCCAATCGACTCATACGGCTTGGCAAGGCGGGTTCTATTTTGTTTTAAGTCATGCCTGCGCTAAGTCGGCCGCCTTTTTGGCGGCCGGCTCCGTCATCTACTCCTTCGGCCATGACCGCATCAAGGAACTCCACGGAATCGTTCACCGCATGCCGGTATCCATGTTTGCCTTTGCTCTGGCGGGCGTCAGCCTGATCGGTCTGCCGCCCAGTGGTGGATTCATCGCCAAGTGGCTCTATTTAAATGCCGCCCTGACCGGTGGTCAATGGTGGTGGTGTGTCCTCATTATCATCGGAAGTCTTTTGGCAACTGCCTATATATTTCGATTTTTTTCGCGGGCTTTCAGTTATTCGCCGGAGGTCGTCGAAGAGCGCCCTGTGCCTTGGATCATGGAGTGGACGGCCTTAGGCTTGGCCTTGTGTGCGCTGATTCTCGGGTTCATTGCACCAGCGGTAACAACGCTGCTCGACGCTGGCAACCCCTTCTGATTGCGGGAGGTAGAGTGACGTTCGACAACTGGCTACCATTGCTGATCCTATTGACATCCCTGCTGCCCGGCATCGTCATCTTTGTTCTGCCCGAAGAGCGGGTTCGGTGGCGTACGACCTTGAACATAGGAGGGGCCATTCTAAAACTGGGGCTCATCGGCATCATGATCTGGGGGGTGCGGCACGAACATGTCTACGACTTCCGCATGCCAATACTGCCGAATATCGAACTGGTGCTCAACGCCGATGCCATGTCGGTTATGATGACCGCGCTTTCCGGCGTGCTCTGGTTTCTGACGACCCTGTATGCCATTGCCTATCTCGAAACATCACCTCAATCACGCAGCCGGTTTTTCGGTTTTTTCAGCCTGTGCGTGAGTTCCACTGTCGGCATCGCCTTGGCGGGTAATCTCATAACATTTATCATGTTTTATGAAATGCTGACCCTGACCACCTACCCGCTGGTCGTTTTCCGAGGCACACCGGAGAGCATGCGCGCCGGTCGAATCTACATCGCTTACACCTTCGGAGGGGGTGCGGTGTTTCTCATCGGTGTTGCCTGGCTCAAGGCCCTGGTGGGCTCGGTCGCTTTCACGGAAGGCGGTATGCTGGCCCCTTACGTCGGTACGTACGCGACCCAACTCCGATTCATTTTCTTCCTGATGATCTCCGGGTTAGGGGTCAAGGCTGCCCTGTTTCCCCTTCACGGTTGGTTGCCGAAGGCCATGGTCGCGCCGGCCCCGGTCAGTGCTCTGCTGCATGCCGTCGCCGTCGTAAAAGCCGGTGCTTTCGGAATTGTACGCGTTGTGTACGATGTTTACGGCATCGAGTTCAGCGACGAACTCGGTCTGCTCCAGCCGCTGACTGCAGCAGCCGCTTTTACGATAATATATGGATCGGTTCGCGCGCTTTTTCAGGATGAGTTAAAAAAACGTTTGGCGTTCTCTACAGTGAGCCAGGTTTCCTACATCGCCCTTGGTGTTGGTATTTTTGGTCCCATTGCCACCATCGGCGGCATCGTTCATTTGGTCAATCAGGGACTGATGAAAATTACCCTGTTTTTCTGCGCCGGAAATTTTGCGGAAACTCTGGGGGTCCACCATATCAGCCACATGAATGGTATCGGTCGACGTATGCCCTGGACCATGGCGGCTTTCACTCTGGGTTCGCTTGGTATGATCGGTGTCCCGCCGATGGCCGGTTTTATCAGTAAATGGTATCTGGGAACGGGTGGAATTGCAGCCGGTAAACCGTGGGTCATTGCGATTCTGGTCGTTAGCAGCCTGTTGAATGCCGCTTACTTTCTGCCGATTATTTATCGGGGTTGGTTCCGGGAACCGGCTGACTCCTGGTCCCCCGGGCCATCTTTTGGTGCGTTGGAAACCCATTGGATGCTGCTTTTCCCCCCTTTAATAACAGCCCTGCTGGCCCTTCTGTCGGGCTTGCTGGCCGATGCACCTTTCAGCCCGCTTGAATGGGCACGATTGATCGCCGCCCGGGAGTACCGTCCATGATGCCAAGCACTTTAAATATCTATTCGCCCCTGATGCTCGCTGTCTTCGGGCTGCCGCTTGCGCTGGGTATAGGCCTGTCGATAATGCGCTGGCAACCCACGATAATCCGCTTGGCGCCCTGGTCGGCAATTCCAGCCTTGGCAGCGGTCCTGTGGGTGCCGTCAGACGCGATCGTGTCGATTCCATGGGTCCTGCTCAAGATGCATCTGGCACTGGATCCGATCGGACGACTTTTTCTTCTATTTACCTCGCTTCTGTGGTTGTTGTCGGGAATATACGCCCAAAGCTATATGGCCTCGGACCCGCGACGCGGGCGTTTCTTCTTTTTCTTTCTGCTGAGCATGGCCGGAAACCTCGGTTTGATAATCTCTCAAGATGTCGTCAGCTTCTTTGTATTTTTTGCCCTCATGAGCTTTGCATCCTACGGCCTGGTGGTTCACAACGGCGACACAGGGGCATTTCAGGCCGGACGCATTTATATCTATTTGGTCGTCATCGGCGAAATTCTGCTTTTTACGGCTTTCATTTTACAAACCGGGTCAGTGGATTCTCTGCTGCTGAAGGATTTCTCAAACGTACGGCCGAACGGGTTCACCGTCGGACTGATCTTGATCGGTTTTGGAATCAAAGCCGGTGCATTACCCGTACATGTGTGGCTGCCGCTGGCGCATCCGGCGGCGCCGACGCCAGCCAGCGCCGTTCTGAGCGGTACCATGATCAAGGCCGGCTTACTGGGATGGTTGAGATTTCTGCCGATTGGCTCGTTTGCCTTGCCTCACTGGGGGACACTGTGCATCATCGCCGGACTGTTGGCTGCCTATTACGCTGTCGCCGTCGGCTTGACCCAACGCAATCCTAAAACCGTACTGGCGTATTCAAGCATCAGCCAAATGGGTCTGATGACCGTGGGCGTCGGATTGGGCCTCGGGTGGCCGCAAACCGTTCCGATGGTGCTGCCGGCAATCGGGATTTACGCCGTTCATCATGGATTTGCAAAAGGTGCCCTTTTTCTGGGAGTGGGCGTCGTGGCAGCTGGCGAAGGCCGCAGGCTAGCCCATCGATTTGCAGCGGGCGGTTTAATATTGGCATCTCTGGCCTTGGCCGGTGCGCCCTTTACCAGCGGGGCCGTGGCCAAAATCGCCCTTAAGTCATCGCTGAAAGACTTTCAAGGATCCTGGATCTCCGACCTGAATCTGTTGTTGCCCATTGCCGCAATTGGCACGACGCTTCTTATGACGCGGTTTCTTTTTGTGGTGCTCCGGCAGTCGGCTGCCCACGGCAGGCCGCATTTTGGTATGTGGCTGTCGTGGACGTTCACGGTGCTGCTGACCGCTTCTGCCGTTTGGTTACTCCCCGTGGCCCGAAAGGCCGTCATAATGTCGCTTCAAACCGCTTCGCTGTGGCAGGCGTTGTGGCCAATCGGAGCGGGAGTGCTGTTGTCCGGCAGCGTATGGCTCATGGCGGCCCGGAAAAATTGGCGCCCGGTTCCCTGCATTCCGCAGGGTGATCTTCTTTTCATTATCATCTACTTGCACCGGCAGATTCTTCATTTTGGTTCGCTGCAACTGAAGCGGATTCAACGATTCATACTTCCTGCGCTGAAAGGCCTCCAGATGAAACGACTACGGCTGGAGGGCATTCACAAACTTCTGGTCCGGATCGAAAACTGGTTGGTCAACTGGCAGACGGCGGGTTTGTTATTCGTTACACTGATCGGTTTCCTGTTTGCCTGGTCGCTGAGTTAAGATTAAAAAATTCCTCGGGGGTACCGAATTAATTTCATATTCAGAGGAACACATGATGAAATATCCTTTTGACAAGAAAGCGGAACAGCTAATGCAGGATCATACTTTATTAAATGAGCCATCATTTTGTTGGCACTGATCACCCGGACCTTACTCAAACCCAGGAAAGAGCTGAACAATGTTGGATTTCCATGGAAATGAAAGTTTTTTTTAACGGTCCCTGATTTGATTTTGGGGCCAAGAATGATCTCTATTATAGAGCACTATTGTACAACACTCAGCAGTGAAAGTGGTCTATGCAAGCCGGACTTTTCGCCAAACTATTCAAAGCCTTAGGCGGTGCCCTGCTTGGCGCATGCCGTGATTTGGCGCCCATCGTCGTCGTAATCGCCCTGTTCCAGACGCTTGTCCTGCGCCAACCCTTTCCGGAACTCGTTTCGGTCCTGGCCGGATTAGCTTTGGTTATCGTCGGTTTAGCGCTTTTTGTCCTTGGTTTGGACATCGGCCTTTTTCCCCTCGGCGAAGCCTTGGCTGAAGAATTCGCCCGCAAGGGCAGCCTTTTCTGGTTGTTGGTATTCGCCTTTGCCCTGGGTTTCGGTACAACCGTCGCCGAGCCGGCCCTTATCGCCGTGACCCGCGAGGGCGCCAAGGCTGCCGCGGAAGCCGGCCTTATCGAGAATATTCCTGCGGCTATACAACGCTATGCCCTTCATGTCCGTTTGACCGTGGCATTATCGGTCGGTGCCGCCATCGTTCTCGGCGTCTTGAGAATACTGCGGGGATGGTCGTTGCCGATGATTGTCGTGGGCGGCTATGTGCTTGTCATGCTCATGACGGTGTTCGCACCCAAGGAGATTGTGGGATTGGCCTATGATTTAGGCGGGGTTACCACCTCAACCGTCACGGTGCCGCTGGTCACCGCCCTGGGTGTGGGACTGGCCCGTACCATTCGCGGTAGGGACCCTTTGACGGACGGCTTCGGCTTGATCGCCCTGGCATCCCTTACCCCGATGATTTTTGTCATGGTTTTAGGATTGTTCGTTCATTAGGAGCGATATGGAACTATTTCTTGACCCTGTCATGTTGTTGCTGGCCACGGCCAAAGACGTGTTGCCGGTTCTTGGGCTGCTGGTGTTGTTCCAAATGGTGGTGTTGAAAAGACCCCTCCCGAGACCGGGTAGAATTATTTTCGGGTTCTGTCTGGTGCTGGTGGGCATGGCCTGTTTTTTGGGAGGTCTGGATTTGGCACTTTTCCCGGTGGGCAGGACCATGGCCCTGCAACTGGCCAAGGGCGCCCAAAGCGGCGGCAAGGAAATCTGGGCCGCCTACGGATGGATATACCTGTTTGCCTTTTTGGTCGGGTTTTCCACCACCATCGCGGAACCGTCGCTTATCGCCGTCGCCAACAAAGCCGAAGAGGCATCCTACAAAACCGTATCATCCCTGGGATTGAGGATCGCAGTTGCCCTTGGCGTAGCTGTCGGCATCACCCTCGGCACCTTCCGCATTGTGACGGGAACACCTCTTTATATCTATATTTTGGCTGGTTATGTCATAGTGGCCATTCAAACCGCTTTTGCGCCGCGGATGATCATTCCGCTGGCCTATGATTCCGGCGGGGTGACCACTTCTACGGTCACGGTGCCTCTGGTCGCGGCGCTTGGTTTGGGGTTGGCGTCCAATGTTCCCGGCCGAAGTCCGGTGCTGGATGGTTTCGGGCTGATTGCATTTGCCAGTTTGTTCCCGATCATCAGTGTCCTGGGATACGCCCAGCTGGTTCAATGGATCGTAGGGCGGAGAAACAGAAAAAAATGATCTGCGCCACCTTGCCGCAAAACCAATTGGTTGTTTGCCTCGAATCGGAAAAAGGAGGAAAAAAAGTCAATGGCAAATAAATGCATCCTTGCAATGGTGAAGCCGAACCTGACCGACCAGGTTGTCGATTCGGCCAAAAAGGCCGGTGCCACCGGGGCGACCATCATACCGGCCTCCGGGACGGGTGCCGGCGAGGCGAAAACGTTTTTCGGACTCAGCTTGGACATCCGCACGGAGGTGGTTCTTCTCCTGGTGAGCGACGCCATGGTTGCGCCGATTCTATCCGCCATCAAAGAAGCCGGTCGGTTCAGCGAACCCGGCACCGGTATTGCGCTGGTATTGCCGGTGGAGCAGGTGGCCGGTATGGAAAGCCAAACATCGCGGAAAAAACCGTAGGGCCTTGAAAAGACCCGCGGAGGCAAACTTGCCGTGACGGTGTCCGCGGGCGTGGCCTGTACAACAGACCATGCCACCCACAGCGCGGAAACCATCTATCGTCTGGCCGACCAGGCGCTATACCAGGCCAAGGAGCAGGGCCGCAACAGGGTAGTCATCGCAAGATAAGGGGACAACCTATACCTATCCCGGATCCACCGGAGGCGTAGAAGTGACTATTGAAAATGGGAGGAATGCCAAATCAAAAAAGCCAAAGAGTCTCACCAGCTTTACAGTAATAAAAAGAAGAAAGGGTCCCGTCTCGCAAACAAAACACCTCCTGACATCCGCCCCTATTTAGAAAAATTTTCGCCTGTTCAGCCCTATCATTTGTCATCTGTCTGCAGCACTCGAAGAAGGTTCAAATCTCTACCCCGAGCCTCCAGACCCCTTCAGGCATGACGGATGCAAGCTTATGGGTATTCTGTGATCAGTTTCTCAGGCTGAAAGAATTCGTTGAGTTTAATGCCGATCTTTTCGACGCCCTGTCTGCGGATAGAGATCTTTAAGCTGGTCGATACAGGTTTTCTTCCACAGCTTAATTCCGGAATAGTACGCGGCCCGACCGATGAGATGGGCGGCGACAGGCGCCGTCATCAATAGAAACGTAATCGCCGCCAGCGCCCGTAGCGTAATTCCTATCTCTTGATAAAATGTGGCTTCTGCGATCAGTATCAGTCCGGCCCCCAGAGTGCCGGCCTTCGTTGCCGCATGCATCCGCATGATGGTGTCCGGCAGCCGGAGCATGCCGAGCGCGGCCACCAAAGAAAAAAGGCTGCCCGAAACAAGCAGGAAGGATGTGATGACGTCACTCATTGTCTTCTTTTCTTTGCACCGTTTCGTGTTTATGACCTGTTTTCGCCGAACGCATTAGAAATCGGGCGAGCGCAACGGTGCCCAAAAACGCTATCAACGCATAGGCGATGGCGACATCCAGGAAAGAAGTTTCCCTGGCATAAATAGAATAGGCCGCTAAAAAGGCGACGATGAGAATCGAGATCAAATCGAGTGCCACGATTCTGTCAGCAGCATCGGGTCCTTTGGCGAGACGAATAAACGCCAACGCAATGCTGATGAGCAAGACGACCAATGAGAATCGACCGACGAAACCGACAAAGACATCACCACCCGACATTAGCGCATAACCTCCAGAACGCGTCTTTCGAGCCCCTCTTTGATGGTGCGACGTGCCTCTTCGACGTCATCGAGGAACATCACGTGAACATATAGCATCGTCTTGTCCTCGGAAACGTCGAGGCTGAGGGTCCCGGGGGTCAGGGAGATAAGGTTCGCCACGAGCATAATCTCTAAATCGGTTTTGGCATCCAAGGGGACCCCGATGATGCCCGGACGGCTGATATGCTTTGGCGTGATCACATCCCACATGACCCGAAAATTCGAAATGAAAAGCTCCTTGACAAAATAGCCGATGAGCATGAGCACCTTTGGCAACCGATGTAGATAGCCTGTGTTTTGATACAGCGGCTTGGTCAGCCATAAAGCACTGTAGCCGATAATAAAACCGCCCAGTAAACCGCTGAGACTGAATTGCCCCAATACAGCACTGAATCCGATGGCCAAAAAGATGTTCAATAAAAAGAGATCGATCATTTAGGCCCCAAAAACCGCTTTTAAATACATTTCCGGATGCAGAAGCTCTTCGGCCGCTTTTAAGGCAATCTCTACAAAGGCTTCGGCGCCAAAGCCGATGATAACCGTCAAAATGACCAAACCGGCAATGGGCGTCATCATCCATCCCGAAGGGCCAGCAGCCAGGGATACCTCATCACCCGTATCCGCACGAGGAGCCGGCTTCCAGAATACTTCCCCCCAGATTTTGGTCATCGAATACACGGTCAAGAGGCCGACGGCTGCCGCAATGCCGGCTACCACATAATGATGGATGTCGAGGCTGGCACGGATCAACATCATTTTGGCCCAAAACCCGGACAGCGGTGGAAAACCGGCCAGCGAAAAAGCCGGAATGAAAAAACACAAGGCTGTCCATCCGTATTTGCTATACATCCCGCCAATCCGCGAAAGTTCGAATGATCCGCTCAAGCGCTGAACGACACCGCTCACCAGGAAAAGATTGGCCTTCACGATAATATGGTGAATCAAATAAAATACCGCGCCCGCTAACGCTAAGGTTGTGTTGAGCGCCAGGCCCAATATCATGTACCCGACTTGACTGATAATGTGAAATGAGAGAATGCGTCGAAATTCATTGTGCGCTGCCGCACCCAGCACACCGGTTATCATCGTCAGCGCCGCAATGGCCAGCAACACCCCGTGGGTGAAAGGCACATTAATGGTGAAAACCAGGGTAAACATTCTGATCAGGGCATAGACGCCCACTTTGGTCAACAACCCGGCGAAGATGGCGGACACGGAAACCGGTGGGGTATGGTAAGATGCCGGCAGCCAAAAGAAGAGCGGGAACAATGCCGATTTGATGCCGAATGCCCCCATAAAAAGCATGGCCACCGCCGTGAGCAAGCCCTTGTTATCGATCGCTTGAACCTTCACATGAAGATCGGCCATATTCAGCGTTCCGGTCATTCCGTAAAGCAATCCGATTCCGGTTATCAGCAACAGGGTAGAAAAGAGATTGATCACCACATATTTAACGCCGCCATCGAGCTGGCCTCTGTCCTGGCCCAGGACCAGAAGCCCAAAGGAGGCTATCAGCATGACCTCGAACCAGACATAGAGATTGAAAAGGTCGCCGGTCAAAAATGCACCGCAAATGCCGCCCACGAGTGTTTGCATTAACGGATAATATCCGCGTTTGACCAGGGTTGCCCCGATGTCTGCTCTGGAATAAGCCACAACGGCCAGGTTGATGACGGCGGTGATGACGACCATTACCGCACTTAAATGGTCGGCGACAAGGGTGATACCGAAAGGCGCGGGCCAGTTGCCCATCTGGGATGCGAAGATGCCGTTGCGGTCAACCTGGTAAAAAATAGTGCCACAGGCGATTAATTGCAGCACGGCACCACTTAGAGCGATGTTGCTGGACCCCTTCACAGTCGACTTCACCAGTAACATTATAACGGCGGTCGCAAACGGAAGAATTATCGGCAATACCAGAAGACTGCTCACCCCTGTTCTCCCATTTTGGTTGACGGTATCATCTCTTCATGTTCATTGGGTTCGGCAACACGCATCAATTCCGTATCCACGGTGCCGACTTCCTGATAGGCACGATAAAAAAGCACGAAAACAAATGTCAAAAGTGCAAATCCAATGACGATGGCCGTTAAAATCAACGCCTGCGGCAACGCATTGGCGACAGGCTCAACAGGCACTGTGCCCGCATCCGGAATCAACGGCGGTCGACTGCTGGACAAACGCCCTACCGTGAATATCAGCAGGTTGACAGCATTGCTCAACAGGGCCAGCCCGAAGATAAATCGGATGAGATTGCGATCCAAAATCAGGTACACACTGCCGGCAACCATTGCTCCGACTAAAACGGCGAATACAGTTTCCACGTCAGTTTTCTTCCAATGCCAAAATAAGGGTTAATAGAGCACCCAATACCGTTAGAAAAACCCCGATATCGAAAAATAACGGTGTGCCGATGGCCAGCCCCTTCGATTGGTCGGTCGTGACGATCCACCAGAGACCCGTCAAAAAAGGCCGACCGACAAACCATCCAACGAGGCCGCAGAGGATCGCAAGCCCAAGACCGTACATGGCGATGCGTTCGGGCTCGATGCGAATCGCGCGTCGAACGACGGCGGGGCCTTCGGATACGGCGGCCAGGGCAAAACCGGTCCCGGCCACCAGGGCCGCCACAAACCCGCCTCCGGGAGCATTGTGACCGCGAAACAGCAGATATACCGCAAAGACAAGAATGAGTCCGACCAGAAGGCGGGTGGCCACCTTCAAAATCAACGAGTGCATCAATCTTTCCTCTGGATTCGGATTAAAGCGTATCCGGCCAAACCCGCAATGGCCACGACAGTGATTTCACCCAGCGTATCCAGGCTGCGAAAATCGACGAGAATCACATTGACGATGTTGCGGCCATGGGCCGCGATGAAACTGTTGGCTTCGAAAAAATCGGTTACAAATCGATCCAGCTCGTGCTGGTTTACGGCCAGGATGAGGACCGTCATCAGCATGCCCACTGCGGCGGCGAGGACCCCATTCAGCAATTTGCCGGCACCATACTTGGGCTTATGGTGATCCAGACGTGGCAGGCGCAGAAGGACGAGTGCAACGATGATGACCGTCAAGGTTTCCACCAGCAGCTGGGTCAACGCCACGTCGGGGGCGCCGAAAATCAAAAACAGCATGGCAATTCCAGCGCCGATAACCCCTAATCCGCATATCGCCAGGAGCCGCGATCTAGCCGACACCACCAAAACGACGGCAGCCGCGATGATGAAAACGACGAGCCATCCCGGTTGACCGACACCTGCAAAATCGGTCCCCGCAAAGGACGGCGGATTTTTGATAAGCGGAATGCCGACGCCGAGAGCCACGGACCCGATGACCACAACCAAATATCGATGCAAGGATCCGTTTTGAAGCATGCGGGTGAGTGTTTTGGCAAGCCAGGCAACGGCATCGAGGATGAAGGTGTAGGCGTATTCGGTCTTGAGGGGTAGTTGGTCCAGGAACCCCGCAAAGACTCGCCGAATTTTGCTGCGTAAAATATATACGGTTGTTCCGAGGCCGAGGGTGATAATACTCAACAACAATGGTTCGTTGATTCCGTGATAGAGCTTCAGCTGAATGTCTTCCGTGGTCCAATGGAAAGCCCTCACCGCCGGTTCGATCAGCCAGCGAGAGACCCAGCCGGGAATGATACCAAAAAAGATACCAAGGCTTCCCAATAACACCGGACCGATCCACATGGTCAGCGGCGCTTCCTTGGGGAGGCGCGGCATCTTTTTCAACGGTCCCAGAAATGGCCTGAGGGCTATGATGCCGGCAACCGCCGTCATCAGGGAATTGGACAGCAACGCCGCTAGTGTGGCAAATTCAGGGAACATATCCTCCGTCAAGGCGCCTTTGTACATAATTTCCTTGCCGATGAATCCAAAAAAAAGCGGAAACCCGGCCATCGAAAGCGCGGCCGCGGCCGCGGCCAAGAACGTAAAGGGAAGCGGTTTGAGCAACCCGCCGATCTGCTCCACCTGCCGGGTGCCGGTTTGGTGATCGATGATACCGACGACAAGAAACAGAGAGGATTTGTAAAGCGAATGAACCAAGAAAAAGGTCATGGCGGCGGTCAGCGCGGGGGTCGTCTTGCCACCCAGGAACATGGTTAGAATGCCTAACGCCATTATGGTCGTAAACGCCAATACCCGCTTCAAGTCCGACTGGGTCATGGCCTGCACTGAACCGATTAAAGCGGTGATACCCCCGATGACGATTAAGGTGCCCATCCATGGGTCCGTACCGCCCAAAACAGGGTGCAGACGAGCCAGCAGATATATACCCGCCTTGACCATGGTCGCCGAGTGCAGGAAAGCACTGATGGGTGTGGGGGCGCTCATGGCATTTGGCAGCCAGAAATGAAAAGGAAATTGAGCTGATTTCGTAAAGGCACCCGCAAAAACCAGCATCAATGTGGGAAGGTACAGCGGGTGCTCTTTTATCCGAACGGCATATTGGGTTAATCCGCGGAGAGAATACGTTTCGCCAACCGATCCCAGCAGTAGAATACCAATCAGGAGTGCCAGCCCGCCGCCGCCGGTAACCAGCAGTGCCTGTCTCGCATTGGCCCGCGCCGCGTCCGATTCGTGTTCGAAACCGATGAGCAAATATGAAAAAAGAGTGGTCAATTCCCAAAAAACAAACAGCGCCATCAGGTTGTCGACGAGGACCAATCCGAGCATCGCGAGCATAAAGCCATTCAAATACAAATAAAATCGCCCCAACCGGGGATGATGGCCGAGATAATCAGCGGCGTACAGCCCGACAAAAAAACCGACGCAGCAAATCACGAGGGCAAATAGGAGGCTTAACCCGTCGATCAGAACCGATAATTGAATGCCCAGGCTGGGAATCCAATTAATGTAAAAATAAAGAACCTCGCCGGCTTTCACACGCGGCAGGAGATAGATAAAAACGCAAAAAAAGCTGAGTGGGATCAAGCTGGTTGCCAGTCCGATCCGAGAATTGGGTGCGTCTCTATCAGCAGCGATCATATGTCGGGCCTATTGTCCTACTGGGACAAAAAGAGCGGGCGATCAGCCCGTTGAATCGTATTGAGAGCGGTGTCGCCGAGAAGTTGCCGAAGAAGTAGGCTGCGAATGCTGTTGCCCATGACGATGAGATCGAATTCATTCTGTTGGGCATATTCGATTAAACCGTCTTTTGCCGAGCCCGCGACCGCGCCGATTTCGGTTTCATATCCGTGAGCGCGGCAGTATCCACGTGCAGCTTCCAGCCGTTTGAGCGCCTTTTTATTGTTTTCTTCAAAACTGACGATTCGCAAGTTCACGTTCGGCCAGGCTCGCAACTGCACGTAACGGCGCATCGCTTTAGCGGATTCCATTGAACCACTGTAGGCGATGAGCACCTTGCGAATCTCACGATACGCGGGTGAGACCGCAAGGATAGGACGAACGCCCTGTGAAACCAGCCGCATCAAGGTATCCTGCGGTTCAGGAGTGAATCCGTAATCGAACAAGCTTCTCAGACCGAATATAATTAAATCGTTATATCGTGCATGGGAAATCATCAATTCAAACGGATCTCCGGTCTCCCGTTTAACCTTGAAGGCGATGTTCGCTTCATTGCACTTTTTTTCGAATTTTGCGAGCGCTTTCTCGATCCGCTCTTCGGTGATTTCGGTGCGCATCTTCCGAAGCTTTTTTGCATAGGCGCCTGCACCCAAAGGAACCGGCCCGATGTGCTTAAGGCGTTTTGAGTCGACCACTGTAATCCCCGTCAAAAAAGCACCGTGGAGGACAGCGAGTTCGATTGCCCGGTTAATGGCGACGTCCGTAAATTTCGTACCGCCAATGCCAACGAGAATGCATTTAATCATAGAAAGTATTCTCCTTATTTGGCTCAAAAGCAGAGATGGTGCTGTTTAATGCAATCCATTATTAAAGAATTCACCCTGCTGCCTAAGTCCTCTCAATAAGAAGTCTGTTTTTCCGACCGAAAGAGGAGATCCTTAAACAGATTGTCAATTGGATATCAGAGCAGCCAGCTGTTCTTGATACATAAATGTATGAAGATAACTGCAAAGCTCGATCGATCAAGACCTGTCAAATGCATTTTCACCAATATTTTGTTTTGGTTCGGTATCATCGCATCAGCGCAAAAATTATATCGGCTGATATGCAGAACCTTATAAACTTGTTGAGCTTTGCCAAATTCATATATATTTAAGGATTATTTTCAGTCGGCAGCTGCCTTGGCGACGTATGCGACGTAGAGCATTTGGACATGACGGACTGCTTCGCTGGTCGGTTTTTTCCTTGAGCATCCTGACCTGCTGCCACAATCAAAACCGGTGGCGATTTGCAGATGCCTGATTTCAGCAACTGGCTGCGAGCTGAGGTGCATCTCCAATAAGGCATAGTGCACACCGCCGTCTGCGTTCGTTGATCGAAGATCAGAATCATCAAGGTCAAAGCTACAACATAATGAACCCCAACGATGCAACTATGGTTTAAAATCAATTCACCACTAATGACCCGAAGGAGAAAGAGTTGCCACGGATAAGAAGATGTCCTCGTTTTTGGGCCGGATGCTTGTTGGCTGTGATTCTGCTATTGACCGCGAGTGCCTGGGCAGCCGCTCCGGAATCGACGAACGGCGTCGATTTTCCCCGGGACCTGCAAAGCTACTCCGACGGACAGGGCGACGGCATCCTTTCGGTTTTGATCGGGCGTGTCAGGCAGGAGCCGTTCAACCTGGTGGCAGCATTGATTTTTTTTGCTGCTATCGTCCATACCTTTCTCACCGGCCGTTTCATGGCCATCGCCCATCGCTGGACCCACGATCATGAACAACGTATTCGAGAAGGAAAGATGCCGCCCGGATCAGTCCACCACCGCGCTGAATTGTTCCACTTTCTCGGTGAGGTGGAAGCGGTGTTTGGCATCTGGGCGGTGGTTCTATTTGGTGCCATCGTGGTCTTTTTTGACGGTCGTACGGCTCACGACTACATCGTTCACCGGGTAAACTTCACCGAGGCCATATTCGTGGTAGTTATCATGGTCTTGGCGGCTACGAGGCCGATTCTGCGGCTTTCGGAAACGATCATGCGGAAAGTCGCGGACTTACTTGGCGGCTCGCTTACCGCCTGGTGGTGGTCCATTCTCACATTGGGACCGATTCTGGGTTCCCTGATCACCGAACCGGCGGCCATGACCATCTCGGCCGTTCTGCTTTCTGACAAATTCTATGAACTGAACCCCTCTATGAAATTTCGTTATGCCACACTGGGCCTGCTGTTCGTCAGCATTTCCGTTGGAGGCACGCTGACCAGTTTTGCCGCACCGCCTGTGCTGATGGTGGTGACCCCCTGGAAATGGGACACCGCTTTCATGCTATCGCATTTCGGCTGGAAGGCTGTGATTGGTATCCTCATCGCCAACGGTATCTATTATTTGGCCTTTCGTTCCGAACTGGACCGGATGCAAGCGGCGTTCAGTCTGCGCCGTCTCAAAGATGCCATCCAGCGCAATTTCATCACGCGGGAAGGTCTGGAAATCAAATTCGACCGATATATCGACGAGATGGGCGACCGGATGGACTTTGTCGATGCCTTTGACAATCGGCTCAAAGAATTCGGCGGGAAGCTGAAAAATAGGCTCCAAAAGCAGGTCTTGGAAGAAATGAATAAAAAAGGCGTCGACCGGGATCTGGCACAACAGGCATTTCAGGAGCGCTACGAAGAATTGCGGCTTCGCCGGATGCGTCGGGCTCTACCGTTACTGCTGCCCGAGGAACAGAAACCACCTTTCATCGATCCGGATTGGGAGTACCGGGACGATCCCGTGCCGGTTTGGGTGACCGTCGTGCATATTCTTTTCATGGGGTGGACCATCGCCAATGCCCACTACCCGGCGCTTTTTGTTCCCGGACTGCTGTTCTTTCTGGGGTTTGCCCAAGTGACCGCACCGTACCAAAACCGTATCGATCTAGAACCGGCCCTGCTGGTCGGTTTTTTCCTCGGGGGTCTGGTGGTCCACGGAGGGGTCCAGGGCTGGTGGATCGAACCGGTGCTGAGCAGCCTGTCTGAGATACCGCTGATGCTGGGAGCGACGATATTAACGGCCTTCAATGACAATGCCGCGATCACGTTTCTCAGCACGCTGGTGCCCGGCTTCACCGACGAACTCAAATACGCGGTGGTGGCCGGAGCCGTGGCCGGCGGCGGCCTGACGGTCATCGCCAACGCGCCCAATCCAGCCGGCTTGAGCCTGCTGAAAAAACATTTCAATGACGAGGTCTATCCGGCAATTCTCTTCCTGGCGGCGGTCGTCCCCACGGTCGTCGTGTGGACGGCGTTCTGGATCCTATAGGGCCGGATTTATTGGAAGACGAAGAAGCGAGGAAATATTGAAAAAGGAGCTAAATCCGCTAACACAGTTTTACCCTTCATTTCTGGAAAAGCAATCGACATGAAAGATTCAGGGAAAATGCCGGACACTATCATCAACAGCATAGGAATGGAATTTGTTTTGATTCCATCGGGTTCGTTCAGAATGGGAGGGGACAAAAAACGTGAACAGGCAGAGGATCATGAAACCCCGCAACACTTTGTTGAATTCAGCAAAGCCTTTTTTTTGGGCAAATATGAGGTAACTCAAGTGCAGTGGTCTGCGATAATGGACAATAATCCGAGTGAATTTATGGACGCCAATAGACCCGTGGAAAGGGTTTCATGGAATGATGTGCAAGCATTTATCCTTAAGCTTAATACGAAAGAAGAAACCAACAAATATCGTCTTCCCACTGAAGCCGAATGGGAATATGCGGCAAGGGCAGGATCAGAGGGTTCTTATACTTTTTGTAGTGATACCAATATATTAAGCCAATATGCCTGGTACAGAAATAATTCAGGAGGTGAACCCCATCCAGTCGGTCAGTTAAATCCGAATGCCTGGGGCCTTTATGACATGCATGGAAACTTACATGAATGGTGTCAGGACTGGTTTGATAGGAACTATTATTCTAGAAGCCCGTCAACTGCTCCGTCGGGCCCTTCAACAGGATTGGCCAAGGCGCTGCGGGGGGGCGACTGGGGGAGTGAGGACTGGTATTGCAGGTGTGCATCTCGCAGCCTCAGTTTACCGGACCGCCGCAGCAATCGACTGGGGTTTCGTTTGATCAGAATGGTTTAAATGTAAGGGTTCACAGGGCACCGCATCTGCTTTGTTGTCAGGCACTTGAAGTACAAAAGTACATCTGCGGCACCCTGTAAACCCTTACAATCAGGTGGTTTGAAGCGCATCGGACGTTGCAACCCTATGAACGGTTACGTTAAGATGATGAACAACATCTTATTCCGAAATAATGTGGATTTCGGTTTAATTCTCCTTTAAGGCTCTTATGAACTCCTCCGGCGGCACCTGCAGTCCGGTCCACAGCGCGAAGGTTCGGCGGGCCTGGAAAGCGAGTGCCGACAGGCCGTCCATAAATTGAATGCCCTTTGCCTCCGCCATTTCCTGCCAGAAATTGGCCCGGCGGCCGTAATTGAGATCGAAGACCAACCGGCAATCGGTTACCTCGAGATGCCGCACCACTTCAGCCATATCCGGAGATTCTTCGCTGCTGGATACGGACGTGGCATTGACCACGATGTCAACCGGCAGCGATTGGCCGGGTAAGGAAGACAACTCCAGCACCTCCCCACTAAAGGTGGTGCTTATGGACCGCGCCTGGTCCGAGTTTCGGCCGGAGACATAAATTTTAGAGGCCCGCAGCCAGTTTAAGATAAAAACCACCGCCCTGGCCGCCCCCCCGGATCCGAACACAAGCGCCCTCTTCCCTTCTACTTCAAAGGCGGCTTCGCTCAGGGCATCCATAATCCCGATCGCATTGGTGTTGTAGCCCTTCAAGCGGTCACCATCGCGCACGATGGTATTGACCGCCCCGATGATATTCGCCCCTTCGGATAAAATATCCAGATAAGGGATGGTGGCTTCTTTGTACGGAACGGTGATGTTGGCGCCGGCAACGTGCAGAATCCTGAGACTTTGGATAGCCTGCCCGAGATCCTGTGGCTTCACCATGAACGGCACGTAGGTCCCCTTGATCCCCTGGCGTTTCAGCACGCTGGAAAAAATGGCCGGGGACTTCAGTTGAGCCGCCCGCTCGTCACTGAGGATGCAAAAGACTTTCATGGTGAAAGACCGTTGGGCCGGTTGAGCCCGTTTAGCCCGTTTAGCCCGTTTAGCCCGTTGAGCCAGTTTGGCCCGTTATGCCCGTTCGGTCGGTTGTGTCACTATTGATGTCCCATTTTCTGGCGGTCGGGTGTCACCGACCTCACGGGCTCAACGGACTCAACCGGCCTAACCGGCTCAACCTCTAAGGATACATGTTTACTTCCGCCAGATCCGGTCCCAGGTATGACCGTTCGTTTTCACCCAGGATGCCAAGGGAAAGGCAGATGATGGTCCACAGGTGGACGGTTTGATATTTACCGCCGAAATGCTCTTTGAGGTCGTGAATCTGCGAGTGGCAGTTGTGACAGGGGGTGATACAGTAGTCGGCGCCGGTGCGATCGACCTGCTCGAACTTCAACCTGCCATAATGACGGCGGGCTTCGGGGAATCCAGACTGCAGAAACCCGCCGCCACCGCCGCAGCAGAAATTATTGGAGCGGTTCGGTGTCATATCGATGAAATTCTCTTCACCGACACAGGCTTTCACCACGAACCGCAGATCTTCGGCAATCGGGTCGCCCAGTGATTTACGCACCAGTTGGCAGGGGTCCTGGACTGTGAACTTGACCTTTAAATCCCTGTTCCAGTCAGAAGTGAGTTTAAGCTTTCCTTCGCGCACCCACTGGGCATAGTATTCAATGATGCTCTTGACGTCATACTTGTGCGGGATGTTGAATTTTTTCAGTCCGACCCGGACCGAGAAAAATTCGTGCCCTCACTCGGTATGGAGCCAAACCCTGCTCTTGAGGTCGTCGACCACCTTGGCCTTGATCCGAACATTTTTCTCCCAGTTTTCCAAATCGGCACAGAACAGGCAGTAGTTTTCGGCCGCCCAGCCCTTGGTACCATACGTCCAGTCCGCTCCCACAAGGTGCAGGATCTTCCACAGCGGGACCATTTCATCCGGCTCGGTGACCGGTTCGCGGGAGTTTTGATTCAAAAAGAATTCGGCACCCTCCTTGTCAAGGGGCGCCTGCATTTGCGCGAAATCCGGCTGGGCCTCGCGATATTCTTCCAGCACGTCCTCCACCACAAACTGAAAGTCTTCTTCGGACGCGCCCATGGCACTGCAAGTTTCATGCTTGAACGCCATCTCGCAGGAGCCTCGAATCCCCTTGGGCTGCTGATCCTTGGGCCAGCGGTTGCGTACGTTAAACACCAACTGGGGGATGTCGATTTTCATCGGGCAGGCGTAAACGCAACGCTGGCACATGGTGCACATCCAAGCCCAGTTTGAAGTCAACACCTCTTCATCGAGACCGAGAGCCGCCAGGCGTAAAAATTTCCGGGGATCCATATCCTCCAGACCGGTGGCCGGACAGCCGGATGCACACAGGCCGCAGGTCAGGCACGCATTGAGGTTGCCGCCGTCCGGCAGCAGGGCCATGAGCTCGTCCTTGAATGTGGACTCTTCTCTTTTCTTGAGCACGATTACCGGTGATGACATCGGTTCCTCCGCAGGAGTAAAGTTATATCGGTTAAGTCTGTTAGGTCAGTTGAGCCGGTTTAGCCCGTTAGGCCCGTTGAGACCGTTAAGTCGCAGATATCGGACCGAAGCGAAATCAAATCCGGATTTTTCCCAGCCTCCAAAATCGCGGGCTCAATCCCGCGGCGAGACTCAACAAGTTTAGCTGACGTTCAACAATCGCTTCAGGCTTTTGGTGATCTCTTCGGCCGAAGCTGGTTTGGCGATGTAGTCGTCCGCCTCGGTCGACATTCCTTCACGGTGAGTGTAACGCGTGGAGGTGACGTGCGAGGCGACCGCCGTCAGCAGGATGATGGGAATATCGCAGTACTTGTCGTCCCCCTTGAGTTCCTTGCACACCACGTAACCGTCCTTTTCGGGCATCATCACGTCCAGGACAATGGCGTCCGGCGGATTTGACTGGACTTTTTCCAATCCTTCGACGCCGTTGTACGCCACATCGACTTCGAAGCCTTCTTTTTCCAGGTTCCCTTGTACGATGGCAGCGAAATCGGGTTCATCGTCCACGATCAAGATTCTCTTTTGTAGTGTCATGGCCTACCTCCTTATGGTCTTTATCGTAAAACGTTAGTTGGTATTTAAATGGTCTCCGCCGAAACGCGGAGGACGGCGAAATGTTTTTTTACTCTGCGACATCTGCGGCCCTGTGGAGAATGTCTCCCCTTTCAGTTCACGCTGGGTCGCGGGAAGAGGCCGGCGCGCTCGACGATTTCCGGTACCTTTTCCTCCCACTCGATGGCCATGATATGAAATCCGGCAACCCCTTTGACGTCCTTCAATCGCTCGATGGCTTCAACACAGATGGTGATTCCCTCCTCGGCCTGTTTTTCCTTGGGCGTGTCGGCCAGGCGTTTGACGATTTCATCCGGCACATCCATGCCCGGCACCCGATTCTTCATGTACCGCGCCATCCCAACCGATTTCATCGGGGTCAGACCGGCCAGAATGGCAACTTTTTCGGGCAGCCCCCGGTCGCAGGCCTTTTTCATCCAGTCTTCGAATTTATCAAGGTTGTAAATGCACTGGGTCTGGATAAATTCGGCGCCGGCGGCGACTTTTTTGGCCAGACGCGGCACCCGGATTTCATAGGGATCAGCGAATGGATTGGCTGCCGCACCGACAAACATCTGCGGCGGCCGCTTGATCTCGTCACCTCCCAAGAACTTGCCCTCGTCGCGCATGTGCCGAACGGTCTGGATTAGTTGCATCGAGTCGATATCGTGGACATTCTGCCCCGTGGCGCAGTCTCCGAAACTCTGATGGTCCCCGGACAGGCAAAGGATATTATGGATGTCGAAAGAGGCCGCCCCGAGAATGTCGCTCTGAATGGCAATGCGGTTGCGATCCCGGGTCACCATCTGCAGAATCGGCTCCAGCCCCAGCAGTTTGAGCCGGATGCAGGCGGCCAGGCTGCACATGCGTGTCATAGACGTTTGGTTGTCTGTCACGTTGATGGCATCGACATGATTTTTCAGGAGCTTCGACTTCTCGACAATCACTTCCGGATCACTGCCACGAGGTGGTCCGCATTCAGAGGTGACGGCGAGGTTTCCGGCAGCCAGCATCCTCTCCAGTTTGCTCGGTGTATTCACGTTCATAGCTTCAAATCCTCCCTGACAACTTTTCGCGGTCCGCCTGCCCGATCGCTTGACCAGTCTTTCAGCGAGCAGATCGATTCGTATTCTTCCAGCCGACCCAGAGCTTTGAGTCGATCGATGATCAACTGCCAGGCACAATCGACGTCTTTGTTGATTTCACACTTACCCTCGGCCGACCCGCCACACGGTCCATTCAGGATCCGCTTGGCACACCGGGATACTGGACAGATGCTGCCCGTGACGGCCAGGATGCACTGTCCGCAGCCCTGACAGCGTTCGGTCCATACGCCGCGCTCTTCGGTGACTCCCATGAAAAGCGTATTGACGCCCGGGTAAACCGGTTTAGAGTGGTATTTCTCGGCGGTGAACTGAATGCCCACCCCGCAGGCGATCGACACCACCGCATCGTATTGATCGATACTGTCACGAATTTCTTCCAGATATTCGTGATCGCATTGTCTTTCCAGCGTGCGCTCTCCGATATTCACCTCATGGCCCTGCTGGAGAAAGTGCATCCGCAGAGCGGAGGCCAGGAGTCCGACTTCTTTTTTCCCTCCGGCCTCACAGACCGTAACGCACTCGTTACAGCCCAGGATAAGAATATTCCGGAAGTCTTTAACGCTATCAATGATTTCTTCTATCGGTTTTTTATCGGCGACAATCATCAGATATGTCCTCCTTTTTCCGGTTCCATGACCGTGTGCAATTAATTCCTATAGCTGACAGCACAGTGCATTGGGAGCTCAGCTGGTTGCTGCAAGCTTTGAACCGGCTTCGGCGGTGGACCGTTTTTGGGCCGCCAGCTTGATCGGATTCGGGCCGGCCGCGCAAATTCGGTCATGCATTTCCTCGGCATACTTTGCGAACAGCGGCCCGTCACTGGACGACAGGTTGCACATCCGCACCCGGTTTCCTCCGATGCCGATGGCTTCAAGGATCTCCTTGGCCTGTTCCACGCGTTTTTTGGCTCTGAAATTGCCGTTATTGAAGTGGCAATCGCCTTCACGACATCCGACCACGTACACCCCGTCGGCACCCTTTTCGAACGCCCGCATGATGTGCAGGGTGTCGACCTTGCCGGTGCAGGGAACGCGGATGATTTTAATCGACGTGGGGTAACTCAGTCGCATCGAACCTGCCAGGTCCGCGGCCGTGTACCCTCAGAAATTACA
Organism: uncultured delta proteobacterium; assembly: GCA_963787235.1. Lineage (GTDB taxonomy): Bacteria > Desulfobacterota > Desulfobacteria > Desulfobacterales > SG8-13 > JARFQH01. The sequence goes on along the minus strand of CAWBCG010000036.1, from coordinate 24,522 downwards.
GCAAAACGAAATGATAATGGGTTCAAAGTCCTTATTCATAAAACACCCTCCAGCAGTGAATCGATCTTGCACAGTAATTGGTCGTCCTCGTACCAGTTCAGTTGAATGGCTTTGGCCGGGCATTCCGCCGCACAAATGCCGCACCCGTGACAAAGTGCCTCGTCTATCTGACTGACGCCATCGGCATTTATTTTCGGAACGCCGTAGGGACAGGAACGAACGCAGATGAGGCAGGAAGCGCACAATTCGGCGTCTACCTGAGCGGTAACCGCCGAGAGGGTCAACTGCTTCTGTGACAGAAAAGTTGTCGCCCGAGAGGCCGCGGCATAAGCCTGGGCAATCGACTCGGAGAGCAGTTTCGGACTGTGGGCGGTGCCACAGACAAAAATCCCTTCGGTGGCCATGTCCACCGGACGCAACTTGACGTGGGCTTCCATGAAATGGCCTTCTGCGGTCCGGGCCAGTTTGACGATCGAGGCGAGTTCTTCCGTGTCCGCGGCCACCATTCCGGCACTGAGTGCCAGCAAATCAGCCTCGACCTGAAGATCCCGCCCGAGGATATGGTCCTTGAACGTGACCCGCACACCGTCGTCGAAAGGTTCTGCCGCCGGCGGATCGTTGGGATCGAACCGGAAGAAAAGCACGCCTTTATCGCGCGCCTCTTTGTAGTAATCTTCCAGCAGGCCGTAGGTTCTGATATCCCGGTAGAGGATGAATACCTGTGCATCCGGATTAAGGGTCTTGATCTTCAGTGCATTCTTCACGGCACTCTGGCAGCAGATTCGGGAGCAGTTGGGGTTCTCCTCGTTGCGCGATCCTACGCACTGGATCATCACCACCTGGTTCAGGTCAGCAGCCCCCTTCTCTTTCAATCGCTGGGCCAGTTCCACCTGGGTCAGGACACCGTCGCTCTGAGCGTAGAGATACTCTTTGGGCCGGTATTCGTTGGCACCCGTGGCGATGATAACGACGCCGTGATTGATCTTGCGCTCATACATGCCGGGCCCGGCCAGCACCTCAGTGGTAAAATTCCCTTTGAATCCGGTGAACCCGACGATCAAGGAGCGGGTGAGCACCTGGATCTTGGGATGGGCATTAACCTTCTGGATCAACTCCTCGAGATAGGCCTGGACGTCCGCACCTTCGATGGTGAAGGTCAACCGGTTGGCCATACCGCCCAGCTGTTCCTCCTTTTCGATCAGGACCACCTCGTAGCCCTGATCCGCAAGTCCCAGGGCGGCATTCATACCGGCCACGCCGCCGCCGACAACCAGCGCCCGCTCGTTTACGGGAATCACCTTTTCCCGCAGCGGGTGAAGCGATTCCGCCCGTGCAACGGCCATTTGAACCAGATCCCTCGCCTTGGCGGTGGCTTCCTGGGGATTGTCCGAATGAACCCAGGAATCCTGGTTGCGGATGTTGGCCATCTCCAGCAGGTATTTGTTCAGCCCGGTTCCCTCGAGGGTGTCCATGAAAATGCCCTCATGGGTTTTCGGTGTGCAGGCCGCCACCACGACCCGGTTGAGGCGGTGTTCCTTGATCAGTGCCTTCATCTGCTCTTGGGAGTCCTGGCTGCAGGTAAACAGGTTCTGGCCGGCATACACCACGTTGGGCAGACTCCGGGAGTACTCTTCAACCGCCTTGACGTCGACGACACCGGCGATGTTGACGCCGCAGTTGCAAACGAAGACGCCGACGCGCGGTTCCTGCTCGGTTACATCGATTTCTGCGGGAAGTTCGACGCTCTTGCTCAGTGTATTTCTGGCCGCAGCCAGCTGACCGCCGGCCAGACACGCGGCGGCGCTGGCTTCGGTCACCGAACTGGGGATGTCTTTTGGCTCCTGCAAAACACCGCAGGCGTAAACACCCGGACGGGAGGTTTCCACCGGTGTAAACGGCTGGGTGATGGCAAACCTGTATTTGTCGAGGCCGACATCGAGAAGACGGGCGAGCTCCGCGGTTGATTCCGGGACCTGAAGCCCAACGGACAGCACCACGATGTCAAAAAACTCTTCTTGAATCGTGCCGCTTTCATCCGCGTAGCGAATGCGCAGATCCCGGTTTTCACCGACCTCGTCGATGGTGTGGATGCGGGCCTTGACGAACCTGACGCCGACCTTTTCTTTGGCGCGCCGATAGTATTTTTCATAATCTTTGCCGAAGGTGCGGATGTCCATGTTGAAAATCGTGCAGTCCAGTTCGCCGTGGGCGTGCTCCTTGGCGATCATGGCGTCCTTGATGGCGTACATGCAGCAGACCGATGAGCAATAGCCGTTGCCGCACCGGTTGGTGTCGCGCGATCCGACGCATTGAAGCCAGGCAATTTTTTTGGGCTCCCTCTCATCCGAAGGACACACCAGGTGGCCCATCGTGGGGCCCGATGCACTCAGGATCCGTTCGAACTCGAGGCTGGTCATGACGTTGGGGCTGCTGTTGTAGTGGTAAAAGGCTTCCAGTTCGGAAGGATCGAAGGGTTCGCTGCCGGGGCAAAGGACCAGAGAGCCGATCTCGATCTCTTTTTCAACCGCCTGCTGATTGTGGTCCACGGCACCGGCCAGGCAGGCCGACACGCACTGGTAGCATTCGGAGCAGACGCCGCACTCCAGGCACCGCTTGGCTTCCCGACGCGAACCAATTTCATCGTAACCGAGTTGGACTTCGTTGAAGTTTTGAATGCGCTGCGATGCCGGGGCATGGGTCATAGCCACCCGCGGCAGGTGTTCACGACCTTCCGTCGGCACGTCTTTGACGCCTTCCCACCGGACCGGCCGTCCTTCATGTAGATCCCGGCTTTGCAGGAAGCGATCGATCGACATCGCGGCCTCTTTACCGGCCCCGATCGCCTCGACCACCGTGCGGGGGCCGGTGACCGCGTCACCGCCGGCGAAAATGTCGGGGTCGCTGGACTGCAACGTCACCGGGTCGACCTGGATCGTGCCCCAGTCGCTCAGCGTACATGCACATTCATCCGTCAGGCAGGCCCAGTCCGATTCCTGCCCGATAGCCGGTATAACCGCATCCACTTCAATGGTAAACGCGCTGTCGGGAACCGGCACTGGGCGGCGCCGGCCACTCTCGTCCGGCTCGCCCAGATGCATGCGCTGGCATTCGATCGCCTTGACACGGCCAGCCTCGGCGATCACCTGCAACGGGTTGGTGAGCGTCATGATCTCGATGCCTTCATCACGGCACTCCTCTATCTCTTCGATGTTGGCCGGCATCTCTTCCAGGCTGCGCCGGTATATGATAAAGGGCTTTGAACTGCCGGTGCGCCGAGCCGTGCGAACCGCATCCATGGCCACGTTACCGCCGCCGATCACCGCCACCCGGTCGCCAAGTTTGACCCGGTTACCGAGGTTGACCTGCTTGAGGAATTCGAGCCCCGGGTAGACGCCTTCAAAGTCTTCTCCCTCGATACCCAACACCTTGCACTCCTGAGAGCCGATTCCGAGGAAAAAGGCCTTGAAACCCTGCTCGCGAAGTTGGCCGACGGTAAAGTCCTTGCCGATCTCCACGCCGGTCTTGAACTGCACACCCAAGTCGCGGACAACCTGAATTTCAGCTTCGATGATATCGCGCGGCAGACGATAAGCGGGTATTCCCACCGACAACATGCCGCCCAGAACCGGCAGTTTCTCGAAAACGGTGACCGCATAGCCTTCGATGGCGAGAAAGTAGGCGCAAGTCAGACCCGCCGGACCGGCCCCGATGATGGCCACCTTCTCAGGACGGATCTCTTTTTTCTTCGGCGTGAACGGTTGATCCGTTTGACGGTCCCAGTCAGCCAGGAACCGGTGCAGGTTCATGATGGCCAACGGCTCGTCCACTTCTGTGCGGGTACAGGCACCCTCGCAGGGATGGTGGCAGACCCGGCCGCAAACTCCCGGAAAAGGGTGGTCTTTTTTAAAGAGTTCGACCGCCTCGCGGTATTTGCCGGCGGTAATCAGAGCGATGTACCCCTGAACGCTCACGTGCGCCGGGCAAGTCGCCCGGCACGGGGCGGTGCCCCGTTTTGTGATGGCATAGCCGCCCGGGATGGCCTGGGCGTACTTTTTGTAGGCAGCCCTCCGTTTCGAAAGCCCTTCGTCGTATTCGCTTGAAACTTCGATCGGGCAGACTTTGGCGCACTCACCGCAGCTGGTGCACTTGTCCAGATCGACAAAGCGGGGCTGCTGGCGTACGCGAGCTTTGAAGTGCCCCGGTTCCCCGTCGAGCCCGAAAATTTCGGTGTTTGTCAAAAGCTCGATGTTCAGATGCCGGCCGACCTCGACCAGTTTGGGTGAAATGATTCACATGGCGCAGTCGTTGGTGGGAAAGGTCTTGTCGAGCTGCGACATCAGTCCGCCGATGGCGGACGATTTTTCGACCAGATAGACGTAGTAGCCCGAATTGGCAAGGTCCAGGGCCGACTGCATACCGGCAATCCCGGCGCCGACAACCATTACCGCGCCGATGGGATCGGAATTGCCACCCCCTGGAGCGCCTCTTTTTTCCTCGTTTAGATTCAATCCCATTTTTCTTCTCCCTAAATCCCTTCGATGATCTCCGGGAGCTTGTGCTCCCATCCGATGGTTGACAGAAAAACGCCCCTGAATCCTTCCTTCTTTAAGGTGGCAACCATTTCAGAGGCTATTTGAAGACACTCACGCACCTTGTCCGGTGATCGCTGAAGCCGTTCGATGACGGCATCCGGAATGTAGATGTGCGGCATGTTGCGCGAGATGTAACGGGCCATGCCCAGAGACTTGAGCAGCAAGACGGTGGGAATGATGACGATTTCCGGTTGTTTGATCCGTTTCAGAAACGGTTCAATGGCGGCGGTATCGAACAGTGGGGGGGTGATGAAAAACCGCGCCCCGGCTTCGAAGCGTTTCATCATCTCCTCCACCTCGAGATCGGGAGATTTACCCTTGGCACCGGCATCGATGGTCGAGCCGACCATGAAATCCGGTGCACCGACCAGTTCGATTCCCGCCATATCCCGTCCGCCGCGTAAATCCCGAATGGCATTCAGCAATTCGATCAAGTCGATGTCATAAACAGACCGGGCCTGATGGTGGTCTCCGAAGCTCGGGTCTTCACCTTTGACCGCCACGACACTGGACATGCCGAGGGCATAGGCCGCCAGCAGATCCCCTTGCAGCGCCAGCCGGTTGCGATCCCGGCAACAAACCTGAAAAATCGCCGGTAATCCTTCCTTGCGCAGCACCATTGCGCCACCCAGGGAGCTCATCCTCATAACCGCATTGCTCATTTCCGGCACGACGAACTCATCGACCTTATCTTTGACCCTCTTGGCATTGGCGACCATTGTGGAGACATCCACCCCCTTGGGTGGTTCCATCTCCGCCAATACGGCAAATTCACCCGTCTCGAATTTGCGTTTTAATTTCATTGGCTTTCCTCCGATTTATGTAAGAAGGATCTCTTTTGACCGGAAATAGGGGTGGTTTATGCCAAACCGTTCCTTTGGGTTTTCCATTTACTCCGCAACAACCGTGCCGAAACCGCCGAAAAGGGATGAAAGAAACTTATTCATATAATTTCTAATACTTATGGCAGTATTTCACGAAAGAAAACGGTATTGCAAATTCTCCCAAACTATGCCAATATGGCACAGGTAAATTTTTTATTGTTTAATTTCAATCGATTAAGGTGGTATGCCATTTTGGAATAGGCCAAAACCGAAGCCCTTACCTCGAGGGACGGCCTGTTCTTCAATGTGATTTATTAAAGGACCCGCGTAATGGATGAGAGGATACTGGTCGTTGACGACGATTGGGACTTTCTGGAACTGATGAAGGCCAGATTGAGAGGCGCCGGCTTTAAGCAGGTCAAAATTGAAGACGATCCGTTGAAGGCAGCCGCCCTGTTCGAGTCCGAAGAACTGTTCGACATCGCCCTGATCGATATGACGATGCCGGAGATGGATGGGCTGCAGTTGCTGGATATGGTCAAAAACAACAGCCCCAGAACCGAATGCATCATCGTAACGGCGGTCAACGATGCGCGCGTGGCCGTCCAGTGCTTGCGAAAAGGGGCGTACGATTATCTGGTGAAACCGATCAGCGAAGAGGATTTGGTGTTTTCACTCAAGAGAATCCTTGAAAAAAGACGACTTCTGGAAATTCTCGACCTTGAAAAGAGCAACCACCTGCCGGTCCTGTCCAATCCGGAAGCGTTCAAATCGATCACCACTCGATCGCCCCGGATATTGAGGTTGCTGAAAGAAGCCGAACTGCACGCCGGCAGTGATGTGCCGATCCTGATCACCGGCGAAAGCGGTACCGGCAAAGAACTTCTGGCCAGAGCGATTCATGCCGTCAGTCCCCGCGCCCGCTATCCATTTATGCCCGTCAATATGGCGGCCATCAGCGCCGGCCTGTTTGAAGCGGAATTTTTCGGTCACACCCGGGGGGCCTTCACCGGTGCGGAAAAAGAACGGGACGGATATTTGAAAAATGCCCACCATGGCACGCTTTTTCTGGATGAAATCGGTAACTTGCCCCCAGCGATGCAAGTGAAGCTTTTGCGGGTGCTGCAAGATGGCGAATACACCAAGTTGGGCTCCAGTGCCAGCTACAAGGTTGATGCGCGTATTGTCGCGGCCACCAATGAAGATCTTGAACAAATGATCTCGGATAGAACATTCCGAAAGGATCTCTATTATCGCATCCGGGGCGGTTGGCTCCACCTGCCGCCCCTGAGGAAGCGAAAGGAGGATATCCCCCTGCTGGTCGATCAATTTCTGAAGGAATACTGTGCCCCGTCCTCGAGTTGCGGTATCGACGAAGCCGCGCTGTGTTTGCTGACGGAATATCATTTCCCCGGCAACATCCGCGAATTGAAGTCGATTATCCAGTCAACCGTTAACCTGGCCCAGGGCAAACCGATTACAGCCGATGTGCTCCCCCATCAACTGCGCCGCTCAAAAGCCATCACCTCTTGCGAGCAGACGGTCAATGCCGGTGAAATTGCACCTCTGGCACAGATCGAAAAAACGCATATCCTTAATGCCTATCGACAGTTGGACGGAAATAAATCGCAAACCGCCAGAATTCTCGGCATCGGTCTGAACACCCTGCGCAGAAAGTTAACCTCGTACGGCATCACCAACAGCTAAAGATTCAACTTTCTGGTTTATGCCATGGCAGCTACGCATTGCGGCGGGTCTTATTTCGATCAGCTCTTCGAGGATATCTTGACGTCGAAAACGGCCAATTATTTGCACCATATCTGCAAGCACAAGTCGATACTCAAATCCCCACCCATAATTCTTGACAAAAAGTAGCCTGCCGTAATAGTTTTTTTTATTCTGGTTGAATTCAGAATGCTGATGCTGCAGTTTGCCCGATTTTCCCTCTCATCCACGCCTCCATCGCTGCAATTTCTCATCACGGAAGAAGATAATGTGTGAAAAACCCATACCCAAGCAACAGAAAAGCAAATTAAAAAGATTAGAAGCTGAAATTGAAAGACTTCAAGATGTAGAAGCGGAACTGAAGCGAAATTTGCAGTTTACCGAATCTTTACTCTCAGCCGTTCCGATTCCTGTTTTCTTCAAGGACGCAGAGGGACGATATCTGGGTTGCAACCGCGCGTTTACCGAAATCATAGGGGTAACCCCCGACGAAATGAAGGGCAAAAAAGTCTATGATGTGTGGCCGAGTGAACATGCCGAGATGTATCACCAAAAAGACCTCGAGGTGATGGATAATATAGAGCATCAGACGTACGAATTTGTCGTGCAAGATAAAACCGGGGCTAATCGTTCAGTCATCTTCAATAAGGACGTCTTCCTTGACGAAAAAGGTAAAGTCAATGGATTGGTCGGGTCGTTTGTCGATATTACCGCGCGAAAACAAGCCGAGGAAAAATTGCGTGAAAGTGAGGCATTTCTTAACAAGGTACTAAATTCTTCACTGAGCGGCATCTACATCTATGACCTCAAAATTGGGCGTAATACTTACATCAATCCACAGTATACTGAATTGACAGGTCTCACCATCCAAGACATTAAGGTTCTCGATCGAAAACAATTTTTCAAGAGATTTCACCCAGAGGATCATTTGGCAGTGTCGGAACACATGCAAGCCATCGCTTCCGCTCCGGATGGAAAAGTCCTGGAAGTCGAGTATCGCTTCAGAACTTCGGACGGGCGGTGGATATCATGCTTGTCAAGGGATTCCGTCTTCCGGCGCGATGCGGATGGGTCTGTTCGACAAATAATCGGTGCATTCCTGGACATCACCCGATCAAAGCACATCGAAAAAATGCTCAAAGAATTGAATGAAAATTTGGAGAAACGGATTAAAGAGCGCACTAAGGAACTGAATTGTCTATATCGTATTTCTGCTCTTGGATATAAACCGCATGCGAGTTTGGCGGAAAACATCCAAGATATGGTAACCCTCATCCCGCCCGCTTGGCAATATCCGGATATGAGCTGTAGCCGGATCATCCTGGAGGGAAAAGAATTCAGAACACTTAACTTCAAAGAAACTTCCTGGAGACAATCTTGTGAGATCATTCTCAACGAAGAGCAGATTGGAATCGTAGAGGTATTCTATTTGAAAGAAATGCCGGAACGCGACGAGGGGCCTTTCCTCGCTGAGGAAAGATTGCTGATTGAGGCCATAGCGGAGCACGTGAGTCGAAATGTTGAACGTCATCGGTCCGAGGAAAGCATAAAGTCGCTGAGCGGGGAACTGATACGGATCCAAGAAAGTGAACGGCATAGAATCTCTCGTGACTTACACGATAAAGTTGCTCAGGATCTCGCATCGTTGAAGATTGCCATCGAAACGCTTTTTCGCGACATACCGGCAATCGTTCATTCCCAAACGCTCAAGGTATCGAAGATATTACAGATATTGGAAGAAAGCATACGAAGTGTCCGTAAAATATCATATGATCTGCATCCGGCTGGATTAGATGAAATGGGCATTGCGGTCGCTTTGGAAATGCTTTGCAATGAATATTCCGAACACCATGCGATCGACATTGGCTTTCATTCGGCGGGTATCGAAAAATTGAAGATTGATTCAGATACTCAAATTAATTTGTATCGCATCGTGCAAGAGGGTCTGAACAATATCCTCAGACACGCCGAGGCCAAGAATGTCCGTCTAAAGCTGGTAGCGGCCTATCCCAACATTATTCTTCGGATGGAAGACGATGGAAAAGGCTTTGAAATCGAGAGACGTATGCGTGAAACGGTTCTTGAAAAACGCATGGGGCTGATAAGCATGCGTGAAAGAGCCAATCTACTGGGTGGCAAAGTGCGTATTACATCCAAAGAAGGGAAAGGGACAAAAGTCATGGTTAAATTTCCATACCAGAAAAAATGAAGACCATCGAATATATATCATAAAAAACACTCCTGGCTCTTGAGGCCACCACGATGTATGAAAATTCTATTTTCGTGTTAGAGCGGTTGCGCCAGTTGAGTCGGTTAGGTCAGTTTTGTCAGTTAAAGGATATTATCGATTTTATCGACGAAACGCTCATGGTCCTTAAGCCATAACTGGTTCCGGGTTTTCGAGTTTCGAGCTTCAAGTTTCAAATTTCTATTTGCGGCTCTGATTCTATTTTCGAACTAAATAGCCGTGGCTTCCAGTGTAGACCCTGTTGAAGAACGCTACGAAATTTTCCCTCGCATACTGGCCCTGTAAAGTCAAAATTTTGTATTGACACAGGTCTGGCAAACCTATATATTCAATTATATCGATTTAATGCCTACCCATTTATGACGCAGGACACACCGGTGTATGTTCATTATGCGGGGGTGGACGCGTTCCGAGGAGATGCTATGCGAGAGTTCATCAAGGTTATGAAGGCGCTGTCCGACCCAAATCGGGTTAAAATGGTAAAGATGCTTCAACGTCGAGTGATGTGTGTGTGCGAACTGCAAGGGGCACTGGGGTTGGCCCAATCTACAGTTAGCAAGCACTTGAAAATAATAGAAGAAGCAGGCATGATAACTTATTTGAAAGATGGTCTGTGGGTCAACTATCGTTTGGCGGACGGTGCGAAAAATCAGTATGTGGCCAGCCTGCTCGGAAACCTGCGGCACTGGTTGGAAGACGACTCCGAGGTGGAGGCGCTCTTGAATCGACTGCCGGAAATCCGGCGGGAATTTATCTGTAAATAATTTTTATTTAACATTATTGTATCGCTATATGACGAAACATAGATAGTTTTCGTTCATAAATGTGCAATTTTCTGAATCAGAATCTTACCATTGCCCTTAATGAAACCGTGGAGGGGCACTAAATAAATTTTCCGGGCAAAAAGGAGCTCTGTGAATGAAAGCGCTTGAAAATACAAATTGTTGTTCTGCCGGGAAAGAGGGTCTGCCATCCAATCTGAATCTTGGTGCAAATGGCAGATCGTTGACCGTTAAATACCTATCCATCAGTATCCCTTTGCTCGCGGCTTGGTGGGCGATCTATCTGTATCTGTCACCCATTGCCGATTTTGCCACGGGTGGCTTGCTTAGACTGTTCAAGCTTCCGGAGGCCGGTCATCTCGGCAGCGCCATTGCCTTTTTTATATACGAGGTGCCCAAGGTGCTCCTGCTGCTGACACTCGTGGTCTTCGGTGTGGGCATCGTCCGCTCGTTTTTTACACCTGAACGCACCCGAACGATACTAGCCGGAAAACGGGAGTCGTACGGTAACGTTCTTGCGGCGATGCTCGGCATCGTCACACCTTTTTGTTCCTGCTCGGCAGTGCCTCTTTTTCTCGGCTTCGTCACCACGGGCGTGCCGCTCGGCGTGACCTTTTCCTTTCTCATTTCGGCCCCCATGGTCAACGAGATTGCCGTGGTGCTCTTGTACGGTTTGTTCGGGTGGAAAGTCGCGGCCATCTATCTCGGCATGGGGCTTGTAATTGCCATCTTGTCCGGCTGGGTTATCGGCCGGATGCACATGGAAAACCATCTCGAAGAATGGGTGTTTCAAATCCAGGCGGGCGACAATAGCGTCACAGAGCCCCGGAAAGATTGGGCGGATCGGATTCGCTACGGCTTTGAAGCCGTGCGCGACATCGTTGGAAGGGTCTGGATATATGTCGTTTTGGGTATCGCGGTTGGCGCCGGTATTCACGGATATGTGCCCGACGGGATCATGGCCGGTTTCATGGGGAAATCGGCCTGGTGGTCGGTGCCGGTGTCCGTATTGATCGGTATTCCCATGTATTCCAACGCGGCGGGTATTATCCCTGTGGTGCATGCCCTGCTTGAAAAAGGTGCCGCTCTGGGTACGGTTTTGGCATTCATGATGTCGGTAATCGCCCTGTCCCTCCCGGAAATGATCATTTTGCGTAAAGTTCTCAAGCCGCGCCTCATTGCAACTTTCATAGGGGTCGTCGGCCTTGGAATCCTTTTAGTCGGCTATTTGTTTAACCTTCTTGTATAGATGAATTATCGTCACAATATGAACACGTAAATTATTTTGTGCCTCCGTATAAGTCATTGCATTGTTACAAAAATTATTATTTTTCGATCGACATAGGCCTTGACAGTACTTTTAGTGATATGGCATAAAACTTCTTTGCTTTAAATGAATGGCATTTCAGCAAACGCTAACTTTAAACCGGTTACCATTTTTTCCCCACCTTCAAAACGGGATCAATCGAAAAAAGGAGTCGAAATGGGTTCAGCTAACGGAACGAAGAGCGGATCAGTGATGGTAGTGGGTGCCGGCATCGCCGGTATGCAATCTGCGCTGGATCTGGCAGAATCGGGTTATTACGTCTATCTTGTCGAGAAATCGTCCGCCATCGGGGGACTCATGTCCCAGCTCGACAAGACGTTCCCCACCAATGACTGTGCGATGTGAGTGATTTCGCCGAAACTGGTCGAGGTCGGCCGGCACTTGAACATCGAACTGCTCACCAACACCGAACTTCTGGATCTCAAGGGAAATCCCGGAAATTTCAGCGCCACCGTCTACCAGCAGCCCCGCTTTGTAGACCTGGCGAAATGCACCAGCTGTGGCGAGTGCACTAAAGTCTGCCCCATCGCTCTGCCCAATGAATACGACGAAGGCCTGTCCGAGCGTAAGGCCATTTTCAAACAATACCCCCAGGCGATCCCGGGAGCTTTCGGCATCAGCAAACGCGGCACGGCCCCCTGCAAAGCCACATGCCCGGCTCATGTAAGCATCCAGGGCTACATTGCCCTGATCAATGAAGGAAAGTATCGTGAGGCGCTGGAATTGTTCAGAGAGGACCACCCGTTTCCCGGCATCTGTGGACGGGTCTGCCATCATCCCTGTGAGGAGGCCTGCTCCCGCAATGATGTGGACCAACCTTTGGCCATCCGTGAATTGCACCGTTTTCTATCCGACTGGGAATTGGGCCAGGGCGAAATGTTTGTTCCCAAGACTGCCGCGCCGCGCGAGGAAAAAGTCGCCATCGTGGGATCCGGTCCGGCAGGATTGACAGCGGCCTATTACCTTGCCAAAGACGGCTACCAGGTGACAATCTTTGAAAAATTGCCGGTAGCCGGCGGAATGATGTCCGTGGGGATCCCCGAATACCGCTTGCCGAGAGATATTATCAAGCGCGAAATCAAGGTGATCGAAGAGATGGGGGTCATCATCAAAACCGGGGTCACCTTCGGCAAGGACGTCACCCTGGACAGCCTCAAGGCCGACGGCTTCTCGGCCCTCTTTATGGCCATCGGTCTGCACGGCGGTCGCCGGCTCGGGGTGGAAAACGAAGACGTCGAGGGCGTTCTGCAGGGCGTGGAATTTTTGCGCAACACGGCCATGGGCAAAGATGTTCCCATTGGCGAAGACGTCGTCGTGGTCGGCGGCGGCAACGTGGCCATCGACGTCGCCCTGACCGCCAAGCGCAAGGGGGCCAAGAACGTCACCCTGGTCTGCCTGGAGCGGCGCGAGGAGATGCCCGCCTGGCAGCACGAGATCGAAGAGGCCCTGGAAGGCGATATCAAGATCGTCAACAGTTTCGGGCCCAAGGCGTTTTTTATCGACAAGGGCAACAAGGTCTCGGGCATCGAGTTCAAGACCTGCACCGCCGTGTTCGACGAAAACAACCGCTTCAACCCGACGTATGACGAAAACGAATGTCAGCCGATTTTCGGCGACACGATAATCATCTCCATCGGTCAGAGCACCGACCGCTCTTTCATCGCCGAGCAGGGCGTCAGTCTTACCCGGGTGGGCGGTCTTGAAGCCGATCCGGTCACCCTTCAGACTCCGATTGACTGGGTCTTCGCCGGTGGTGATGCGTTCTACGGTCCCAAATCGGTGGTGGAGGCTGTCGCCTGCGGCAAGGAGGCTGCCGAAAGCATTCACCGATTCGTCAACGGTCTGGATTTGACCGAAGGGCGGGAGAAGACCTGGGATTTCGAGAAACCGGATGTCTCCCAGGAGCCCCAGAAAGCCCGAACCCAGGTTCGCTGCCTCGACCCGGCCGCCCGGGAGTGCAACTTTCTGGAAGTCTCCTTCGGTTACAATGAAACCGAAGCGAAAATGGAAGCCGATCGCTGCCTGCGCTGCGGTATCTGCTCCGAATGTTACCAGTGTGTCAAGGCATGTCTGGCAGAAGCAGTCGATCACACCCAGAAGCCGGTCCAAAAAGAGATTACTGTGGGCGCGGTCATTCTTTCTGCCGGGACGGACACCTATGACCCGTCCAATCTAAAAGAGTTCTATCATTACGGCAGCAACCCCAACGTGATGACCAGCCTGGAGTTCGAACGTATCCTGAGTGCCTCGGGCCCGACCATGGGACACCTGGTGCGGCCCTCGGACGAAAAGGAACCGAAAAAAATCGCCTGGCTCCAGTGTGTCGGCTCCAGGGACACCAACAGGTGCGGCAACGGATACTGTTCCTCAGTCTGCTGCATGTATGCCATCAAGGATGCCATGATTGCCAAGGAGCACTCCGGCGGCGAACTGGACTGCGCCGTCTTTAACATGGACATCCGCTCCTTTGGCAAGGACTATGAAAAATACTACAACCGGGCGAAAGACCGGGAAGGCATTCGTTTCATCAAGGCTCGCGTCCACACCATTTACGACGATCCGCAGACGCGCAACCTTCGGCTTGTTTTTGCCGATGAAAGCGGCAACATGACGGAAGAGACCTTTGACATGGTGGTCTTGTCCGTAGGCCTACAGGCTTCGAAATCGACGGTCGATCTGGCCAACCGCCTGCAAATTAATCTCGACCGGTACAATTTCATCGATACCGATCCGTTTGCGCCGGTGACCACATCTCGTCCGGGTGTTTACACCTGCGGTATCCTCCAAGGCCCAAAAGACATTCCCTCGTCGGTGACCGAAGCCAGTGCCGCGGCCAGCGCCGCCGGTACCGACGTGGCCGAGGCCCGGGGCAGCGACACCAAAAGCATCGATGTCCCCGATGAGATCGACGTCAGCAGTGAAGATGCACGCATCGGCGTATTCGTCTGCAACTGCGGCATCAATATCGGCGGAGTGGTGGATGTGCCGGCCGTCAAGAAATATGCCGAAAGCCTTCCCAATGTCGTATTTGCCGATGAAAACCTGTTTACCTGCAGTCAGGATACCCAGGAGAAAATAAAGGAGAAGATCAAGGAAGAGAAGCTCAACCGGGTGGTGGTGGCCTCATGCAGCCCCAAGACCCATGCCCCCATGTTCATGGAGACCCTCGAGGCCTGCGGGCTAAACCAATACCTGTTTGAGATGGCCAACATCCGGAACCAGAATTCATGGGTGCACGCCAACAATCCGGAAATCGCCACTGAAAAAGCCAAAGACCTCGTCCGGGCGGCCGTGGCCCGCTCTGCGACCCTGACACCGCTGCACGGGAAGGTGATTCCGGTAAACAAAAAAGCCCTGGTCCTCGGCGGTGGCATTGCCGGCATGAACGCGGCGCTGGATTTGGCCGGACAGGGATTCGAGTCGACGATCATTGAAAAAGCGTCCGAACTCGGCGGCATGGCGCGCAAGCTTCACCACACCATCGAAGGGGCCGACATTCACGCCTATCTCGACCAGCTGATTGCAAAAGTTGGTTCCGAGGAAAAAATCGAAATTCTGACCGATGCCCGGGTCACCGGCTTCGAGGGCTTCCAGGGCAACTTCGTCACCGAGCTGGCTGTCGGATCGGACAACGGAACCCGCAAGATCGATCACGGGGTGATCATCGTGGCCACCGGCGGTGGAGAATACCGGCCTAAGGAGTTTATGTACGGCCAGGACGATCGGGTCGTCACCCAGGTGGAACTGAGCGACCGCCTGGCGGAAAAGGGGGCGGCCGACCTGAGCAGTGTCGTGATGATCCAGTGCGTGGGCTCGCGCAACGAGGAAAATGAAAACTGCTCGCGCATCTGCTGCCAGAGCGCCGTCAAAAATGCTTTGGAGATAAAGAAACTCAACCCGGAAGCCCAGGTATACGTGCTTTACAGAGATATGCGCACCTATGGCCTGCTGGAGGACTACTACACCGAAGCCCGCAAGCAGGGCGTTATCTTCATCCGTTTTGACAAGGACCACCCCCCTCAGGCCGAATCCTCGTCCGGGGAGGTTCTGGTAACCGTCAAAGACCATGTCCTGCAAAAAAACGTAGAAATCCGGTGCGATCTTCTGGCCTTGAGCGCCGGCGTCGTGGCCACCGACACCGAGGAACTCAGCAACATCATGAAGCTGAACCGCAATCCCGAAGGCTTTTTCATGGAAGCGCACGTAAAGCTCCGACCCGTAGACATGGGCGGTGAAGGTATTTTCCTGAGCGGAATGGCCCATGGTCCGAAGCTGATATCGGAAACCATCGCCCAGGCCAAGGCCGCCGCGTCCCGGGCGACGACGTTTCTGTCCAAGGATGAGATCAAGCTGTCGGCCATCACCGCCAAGGTCGACACGGAACACTGCGTGAAATGCCTAACCTGTGTCCGTTCGTGCCCCTTCGATGTTCCGAAATTTAACATCGCGGAGGGCGCCGTCAACATCGACGAGGCCCTGTGCCACGGATGCGGTGTGTGCGCCGGGGTGTGCCCCCGGCAGGCCATTCAGCTGAGCTTCTATGAAGATGAACAGATAATCTGTAAAATTGACGCCCTTTTGGCAGGAGGAATGTAATGGCCGATTTTGAACCGAAAATTATTTCGTTTTGCTGTAACTACTGAGGATACTCAGCCGCGGACCTGGCAGGTTCCATGCGACTGGATTATCCCGCCAACGTGAAGATCATCCGGGTGCCGTGCTCCGGAAAAGTTGACGTCCTCCACCTGCTGCGGGCCATTCAAAAAGGCGCCGACGGTGTCTATGTAGTCGGGTGCTTAGAAGGGACGTGCCACTATAACGAAGGCAATTTCAGGGCCCGGGAACGTGTGAATCACGTCCGCATGCTGCTGGAGGAGGTCGGGATGGAAGGCGACAGGGTCAGAATGTATAACCTGTCTTCCGGGGAGGGCCCGACTTTTGCCGCCTATGCCAAGGAGATGACCGAGCACATCAAGGCGCTTGGCCCCAACCGGTTGAACGATAAGGCAACCGTCAAAAATTAAGGAGTCCATAATGGCCGAGGAAGCAATCAAAATCGGAGGTAAAAAGAAGAGCACCTTTATCGACAAGGTCAAGGACCTGCTGCCCGAGGGCGGCAACCTGAACCTGTGCCTGACCTGCGGGGCATGTTCGTCGGGGTGTCCGGCGACGGGCCTTGAGGGGATGGACCCGCGCAAGTTTCTGCGCATGGCGGCGCTGGGGATGGACGAGGAGGTGATGTCCACGCCTTGGGTGTGGATGTGCACCATGTGCCAGCGCTGCATCTACGTCTGCCCGATGAAGATCAATATCCCCCAACTGGTGTTTAATGCACGCCAGAGCTGGCCGCGGGAAAAGCGGCCCAAGGGTATCGTGGGTTCCTGCGACATGGCGCTCAGAAACGACACCTGCAGCGCGATGGGCGCCACCGAGGAGGATTTCCAGTTCGTTGTGGAAGACGTGCTGGAGGAATATCGCGAAGCGCAGCCGGAGTTTGCCGAAATGGAAGCCCCGGTCAACAAGAAAGGCGCGGAGTTCTTCCTCAACCAGAATTCCAGAGAACCGGTAACCGAGCCGGACGAGATGGTGCCGCTATGGAAGATCCTGCATTCGGTGGGCGCCGACTGGACTTACGGCACCAAGGGTTGGGCGGCCGAAAACTACTGCATGTTCATGGCCGATGACGAAAACTGGAAGCATATCGTGGAGGTCAAGCAGAAAGCGGTGGAGGACTTGGGCTGCAAGGTCTGGCTCAACACCGAGTGAGGGCACGAACTGTTCGCGGTCCGGTCCGGAGCGCAAAAGTTCAACCTCGATTTCAATTTCGAGATCAAGAGCATTATTCAATACTATGCCCAGTGGATCAAAGAAGGCAAGCTGAAGGTCAGTTCCGAATGGAACAAAGACCGTCAAATCAAATTCACGGTACAGGACCCCTGCCAGTTGGTCCGTAAATCGTTCGGTGACCCGGTGGCCGAGGACCTGCGGTATGTGGTCAAGGCGGTGGTCGGTGAAGAAAATTTTATCGACATGAGCCCCAACCGGTCGAACAACTACTGCTGCGGTGGCGGCGGCGGGTTCCTGCAGTCCGGTTACCCCGAAGCACGCAGGGATTACGGCAAGCTCAAGGCCGAACAAGTTCTCAAGACCGGTGCGGATTACTGCATCACCCCGTGTCACAATTGCCATGCCCAGATTCATGATCTGTCCGACATGCGCGATCATGCCTGGCAAACGGTTCACCTGTGGACACTGATCTGCCTGTCGATGGGTATCCTCGGTCCGAATGAACGGGAGTACCTCGGAGAGGATCTGAAGGACGTGGATGTTTTTCACCCGGAAAGCTCCAATTTCTAGCGGGGTTGACCGACCATTCAGAAGTCGATCGGTGCATCAGGAGGAAATATGATAGTCGCGAAAAGAAAACCCTTTGACGAAATCAAGGAAATGATCAAACCGTACAAGAAGGTGCTCAACGTCGGCTGCGGAACCTGCGTGTCGGTCTGCCTGGCCGGCGGTGAAAAAGAGGTCGCTATTTTAAACGCAGAGATCGAAATGGCCCGCAAGCTCGACGACAATCCCATAGAGATTACGGCTTACACTGTGGAACGTCAGTGCGACCGCGAATATTTGGCCGAACTGGACGAGATGGTTAAGGATAAAGATGCCATCGTCTCGATGGCCTGCGGGGTCGGGATTCAGTTCCTGGCCGAGCGTTTCCCGCAAAAACCGGTCTTTCCGGGCGTTGACACCACCGGCCTGGCAGTCAACCAAGAAGTGGGCTGGTACGAGGAGCGCTGCCGCTCCTGCGGCAAGTGCGTGCTCGGCATGACCGGCGGGATTTGCCCGGTGACCATGTGCGCCAAGGGCCTCTACAACGGCCCCTGCGGCGGCACCAACAAAGGAAAATGCGAAATCAGCCAGGACCAGCCCTGCGCCTGGTACATGATCCACGAACGGCTCTCCCAGCAGGAGCGCCTCGACCTGATCAAGGATTTCAAGGAACCGGCGGACTGGACCGACCAGACACCGCGCACGCTGATTCAACCGGGGTACAAAAAGCCGGAAAAAGAAGAAGCCAAGTAGACCGGGTCTGTCACGGGACTGAGAACATCAACAACCGCACGTTAACGGCAAGGTGAAACAATGAGCACAGAAGGCAATGGGTACAAATCAGGCAGCAACCTTGAAAAGGTCCTCAAGGCCGGTCATTTCGCATTCACCGGCGAGCTGGGACCGCCCCGGGGAAGCAATGCCGAAGAGGTCCGGCACAAGGCCTCGTTTTTGAAAGGCAACGTCGACTCGGTCAACATCACCGACAACCAGACCGCCATGGTCCGCATGTCCAGCTGGGCCGCCAGCCTCCTGTTGATTCAGGAAGGCCTGGAACCGAATTTCCAGATGGTCTGCCGCGACCGCAACCGCCTGGCCATGCAGGCCGACATCCTGGGCGTCTATGCCCACGGGATTCGCAACATGCTCTGCCTCTCCGGCGACCACCAGCAGTTCGGCGACCACCCCCAGGCCAAAGGCGTGTTCGACATCGATTCGATGCAATTGATCAAGATGGTCAAAAAGATGCGCGACGAGGGCAAGTTTCTCGGCGGGGCCGAGCTGGACGGAATTCCGAAGATGTTCATCGGCGCGGCCGCCAACCCATTCGCCGACCCATTCGAATGGCGCGTCCATCGCCTGGCGAAAAAAGTAGAAGCGGGCTGCGATTTCATCCAAACTCAGTGCATCTACAACATGGAGAAATTCCGCAAGTGGATTCAGCAGGCCAACGACATGGGCCTGACGGAAAAAGTCTACATCCTGGCCGGCGTCACCCCCATGAAGAGCGTCGGTATGGCCAAGTACATGAAGAGCAAGGTCCCCGGTATGGACGTGCCCGACGAGATCATCGGGCGTCTCCAGGGGGCCGGCAAGGGTAAGGTGGCCGACGAAGGCATCAAGATCGCCTGTGAGCAGATCGAGGAGTTCAAAGAGATGAAAGGCGTCCACGGCGTGCACCTGATGGCGATCGAGTGGGAGCACAAGGTCCCGGAGATTGCCGAAAAAGCCAAGGTACTGCCGCGACCCAAGGTCGAATAGCCTGCAATAAGCCAGCCCAATCTGAATCGTCAAAAAACCCGGTTGAAAAACCGGGTTTTTTTTATTTGGTTATTGATTTTTATGGTGGTTGCTTTTTGTTCCGGGCCGCTATTGTGGACGAAAATGACGCGCCGGAGCCCGGATAACCGGTTGAGAACAGCGGCTGACTGTTTGAGCCGCTTACGGGGCCTTTGCCCGGACCTGATGTCACTGCTGCATGGACGACTCGACCGTCGAGAGTAACTGAAACCATTTTTCAAAGACGGCCCGGGTCCGAGCTTAGACCCGGTTGGCGGCGAGTTTCAGCGGACTGTCGCTACCGGTTATCCGGGCGAAGGCGCCCACCTTGTTCGGTTGAGTCAGTTGAGTCGGTTAAGTCAGTTTTGTCAGTTAAAGGATATCATTGATTTTAACGACGAAACGCTCATGGCCCTTAACCCAACACTGGTTCCGGATTCCTTGTTCTGAGTTCCAAGTGTCAAGTGTCAAATTTCTATTTTGGGGTCTGATTCTATTTTCGAACTAAGCACCAGGTCCCCTTCTGCGCCCCATTCCCATTCCGCGACCGCCCCCCATTCCCCGGCCACCTGTGCCGGCATGCAGTTGCGCGTTGGCATCGGTGGTCGGATTCATACCGCCGCGTTTGAAACGCTCGACGACTTCGCGGACGGTTCCCGCCTGCCCGGTGTGAAGCTGAATCCCGGCGGCATTGAGTGTCTGGACCGCGTTCGGGCCGCAATTTCCTGTGATCACAGCGTCCACTTTCTTCGAGGCGACTTGCCCGGCGGCCTGAATACCGGCACCACCTCCCTGAGCACCGGCATCGTTAGTGAGCACCTCGAACGTCATGTCCTCGGTCTCGACGATCACAAAATAGGGGCATCTGCCGAATCGGGGATCGAGGGGGGCATTCAAATCTTTTCCTGTTGAACTGATGGCAACTTTCATGATGGACCTCCTTTTGTTTCAAGATAAAGTCATCGCAATATGTGCCCGTTAACCGATCACCTGAACCGCTAATGAAATATTTGGTCGGTTTTTGAGCCTCTTTTACCCACTTTACAGACGAAACGCCCATATAGGGCAATAAGTGAATTTGGTTTTTTTATGAGAATATGCTCATAATGAACAATACATCCTCTCCCCATTGCTGTCAAGCTTTCCCAAAGGCGGCCATGTTAATCGATGGGTGGTCTTATAAAGGAAAAAGGTCAATTCTCTTATGCCCAGTTTGATCATTCTTAGCGGCAATCTGATACTGATCTGATTCGGGCAGTTTGAAAATGCTGCTTTCCATATGCCATTTTCTTCAGAAAATCCTTTTTATTAAATCTCTTCTTCTGATTTTCTTCCCTCTTTTGATCCCATTATTTTAATCCATCACCGTTGTCTGATCCGGTAACATTGGCCCCTGGAGGTACCGAGTCGATGTCAGGGATAAAGAGGAGAAAATGTCGTCATTGCCGTTAGGGCGGTTCATGCGCGAGATTAGACGAAGAACGCGTGTTGTCTCCCTGACGGGCAATCCGCATTGATGCTTGTGAAAGCCAGGTTAAGGCATGTAGCCGTCACGAAGTGGGGCACACGACGTTATATGAATATGGAAAGACTCAACGAACTTGAACGGTCAATAGCATAGCAGCCACTACCCCAGCGGTCATGACCTCTGGGGTAGTGATAGGTTCCAAACCGACAGTTTGGTGGGCTGTGAAAAAATAAATTGCAAAAAACTCCGAACACTACCCTATGATATCATAATATTATGCTGTCAGATCTACAGATTTAACACTAACCCCCTAACCACAATATTGTATAGTTGTTAAAATAAAAAGCGTGGGATTTTTCATCGATTCACGCTTTCTCATTCATAGGTTTGATTACGATGGTAGCCGTTTATAGATTTTCGATAGTGATAACTTCGAAAGGTAGTGTTGAACTTACAAGTTAGGACACAACCAAAATACAAAGTGGTTCCTATATTAAAAATGGTAACCAAAATAAACGCATTTTATGACGTTGCGAAAGGAATATATACATAAAACGTGCTTCCATGATCGGGTTTGCTTTCGACCCGGATCATTCCATCATGGGCTTCGACAATACTTTTAACGATGGGTAACCCCAAACCGGTACCGATAATGTATCGGGTTTTTTCATTTTTAACGCGATAGAATCGGTCGAAAATTCGGCTCAAATCTTCTTTTTCAATTCCTATGCCGGTATCGCTGACACTGATACACAAATGATGCTTTTCCGGACGAGCGGCTATGGTGATCGTCCCTCCTTCGGGGGTATAGTTAATCGCGTTGGAAATCAGATTGGAAAGCACCTCTTCCATGTTTTGTTGGTTGGCAAGTACCGGCGGTAAATCCGGTAACAGAGCCAGTTCGATCTGGATCTTTATCGCCTGGGCTTTAGGTTGATGAAAATCGACCTGGTCTTTTAGGACTTCGGTCATATTAAAACTTTTTCTTTCCAATGCAACCAGCCCGGTTTCTCTCTTGGCCAAATTCAAAAGTTCCGAAGAAAGGGTCACAAGTCCGTTAATTTTCTCCGAGGCTCTGCCCAAAATCCCACTTTGCTTTTGCGTAACATCACCGGCCAGTCCATCTTGAATGACGTTGATCTGCGCCAAAACAGAATTCATGGGACTTCGAATTTCGTGCGCGACCATGGAAACGAAATCAGATTGGCGCTGATTGATTTCCTTTAAATAGGTAATATCGCTCAGGACGGTAATGGTTCCCAAATTCCGGTCGATCCGGTCTCTGAAAGGACGACATCGAGCAACATAGGTAGCTGTTACGCCTTCTCCATTTCTTGGAATCTCCAATTCTTCGGTGAGTTCGGTGTCTTCACTCTCGGGCATGGAAAGAGCACAATCAACCATTTGGTTAAGTTGTTCTTGTTGAAAAAGCTCTGTAAACGCACGGCCAATGATATCATCTCCTTTGAAGCCGATTATTTTCAAAAACGCCGGATTGGCCAGCACCAGTTTTTTTTCAGCATCCGTAACCATAACACCGTTAGCGATAAGATTAATGAGTATGCGTATTCTGGATTTTTCGTTGGCGATGTCTTTGAGTGCGCTGGTATGTTCGATAGCTTTGGACACCACCACCCTGAGCTGGTCAGGGGAAAAGGGCTTAGGAATAAAATCAAATGCGCCGTTTTTCATGGCTTCAATTGAATGTTCAACAGTGGCGTAGCCGGTGATGACGATAATCGAGGTGTCCGGATGGAGTGCTTTAATATTTGATAAAACATCAAAACCCGATATGCCCGGCATCATCAGGTCAAGCAGGACAACATCAAAATGCACCTTTTCAATCATTTCCAACCCCTGGTCTCCGTTTTCGGCCATGACGACCTCAAATCCATCCAGGGTGAGTACTTCCCGGCAGCCCTCTCGAATTCCTTTTTCGTCATCGACCACCAGGATTTTGGGCTTAAATAAAATATCAGTGGATTGTCTTTCTGTCATGATTCCGGCCGCCTCCCCTTAATTGTGTTTGATACCGGCATTTGTTCCTCAGGTGTATATAGTGGAAGTTCGATCAAGAAAGTTGTTCCCCTGGGGCTCGTTTCCTTGATTGAAAGTTGGCCGCCGTTCTTTTTTATGATTCCATAGGAGGTACTTAGACCAAGCCCGGTACCTTCCCCAATTTTTTTTGTGGTAAAAAACGGATCGAATATTTTTGATAAATTTTCTTTAGAGATACCGCATCCGGTATCCGAAACTTCGATGTATACCTTTTTTAAGGGTTTTTTCCGATATGTCCGGAAAGTAAGGGTCCCCTTTTTCTCCATGGCGTCGACGGCATTCATTACTAGGTTTATGACAACCTGGCTGAGCTGATTTTTATCTGTATGAATCAGCATCATCTCCTCGGACATTTCTTTAACAACCGTTATATTCAAAAAAAGTTCCTGATCTCTTATAAGATTCAGGCCATGTTCCACCAGCGAATTGACTTGAAATATTTCTTTGGTCGGGCTTGCCTGGCGACTATAAGCCAGAAGGTTTTTCACAATATCCCTGCACCGGTCCGCATCATCGATCACAGATTTTAAATATTTCCGAATCGGATCTTCATTATCAAAACGTTCCAACGCCAGGTTTGCATACAGAAGAATCCCGGTCAACGGATTATTGATTTCATGGGCTACCCCTGCCGCCAGTTGACCCAGGGATGCCATTTTTTCCGATTGAGCGACCTGGATTAATATCTCCTTAAGTTTCTTTTCTGCAGCAATTTTTTCCCTGAGGTCATAAAAAATTCCGGTGCTGGCCACTTCCTTGTCACCTTCATAGATAAGGTTGGCTGTCATTTCAACAGGGATAACTTCACCGCTGGTGTTAACGACATCAACTCGTGTGGCGGTTAACTTTCCCTCTCCGCCAAAATTTTTGTTCTTCAATTTCTTCATTATTTCCCTTGCTTTTCCGAATGGGTAAAAGTCTTCCGCATTTTTGGCACGAATGGCTTCTTCCATAGAACAGCCGAATAGATCTTCCGCCGCCTGATTCATTAATAAAAGATTTCCATTTCTGTCTGCAGAGATAATTGCATTGGGCGAGCTTTGTATGACCTTATCCAGAAACTGTCGGATATGAATGGACCGTTTCTCCAAGGTGATCACCCGTGAGGCATCGCGGACACTTTCCATTATAAATTTGACATCACCATTGTCATCCAGAATGGGTGAAAACATTCGGTCCACCCATACTTCCTCGTTTCCATCAAATTCCGTTCGTCTTAGTATGGACTGCGGTTTCTTTTCGGCGATCACCTTGGAAAAAGGACAGATTGCCTGAGAACAAGGTTTTTCAGTATTATAAAAAACCTGGTGACATGTTTTGCCGACAATCTTTTCTAAATCGGTTCCTTTTTTTTCCAGAAAGGCTTGATTCGCAGAGACAATGACT
>CAWBCG010000035.1:0-23580 GCA_963787235.1 uncultured delta proteobacterium | reverse complement strand
CCATACAGTCTAATCCTCGTATCATTGTCGACACTGTCGCCGAAGGGAATGAACTAATTGACCCGTAAAGAAAAGCAGACAGCACCCGTGGAACACAGCGAAAAAAGGGCCATGCCTTCCGTTAACCCGCTGCCGTTCGTCCTTTTCCCGAAGTGGCGGATGTATCGTGAGTTTCCCTGGCCGATTTGGGCCGCGGGATGGTTGGCGGTTTTCAAAGCGCTTCTATGGCTGGCCACCGATCCGGTGGCGCCTATCCCGATAGCAGAGAGAATGGCCGCCAAGTTTTTGATCATGATGATCCCTTTTCTGGTTACGGGGATTGGTGTCTGGAATCTGCGCAAATGGGCAGTATGGGGTCTCATGGTCACCAGCGTGCTCGATCTACTGTTTTTTGTCGTATTCCCGGACGCCGCACGCATCATTGCCGGCAAGAGCTTTATCGGATTGGCCGTCGTTCTGCTGGCCGGGGTCGGACCGCTGGGAGATGTCTTGATTCTCGCCGCAACGCCCTCTATGCTCAAACACGCCGGAAAGTTCGAACACCTCCGGCCGCTCTTGACCTCCAAAGGTTAATGACGGCGGAATATGAAATAATACGGGTCTGTTTTCACCTGCAACAAATAGGAGAAGATCATGACGATGCGCATACCGCTGATCGCCGGAAACTGGAAAATGTACAAGAACGTGTCCGAATCGTTACAGACTGCGGACCGCTTAAAGGAGCTGATAAGTGGCGTCGCAGGTGTCGAGGTCATGATTGCACCCACTTTTCCGGCCCTGTTTCCGGTTTCGGAGGCACTCCGGGGAAGCCTGGTCTCGGTCGGTGCTCAGAACATGCACTGGGAAAAGGAAGGGGCTTTTACGGGTGAGATTTCGGCCGCCATGCTGGTAGCGGCCGGATGCAATTACGTTATCATCGGTCACTCAGAGAGGCGGGAATACTTTGGCGAATCGGACGAAACGGTCAATAAAAAAATCGTTGCAGCAGTGCAAACTCAACTGATCCCGATCATGTGCATCGGTGAATCCGAGAAACAACGTGAGGCCGCTAAGACTTTTTCCGTGCTTGACAAACAAATAAAAATGGGGTTAAAAGGCCTTTTCGCGGATGCTTTGCAGAATCTGGTGATCGCCTATGAGCCGATTTGGGCCATCGGGACCGGAAAAACGGCCACGCGCGAACAAGTGCAGGAGGTTCACCTGTTTTTGAGGTCCAAACTAACTGAAATGCAGGGTGAATCCTTTGCAAAAGACGTCCGAATCCTTTACGGCGGAAGCGTGAAGCCCCAGAATATCGCCGATCTGATGGCCATGCCGGACATCGATGGGGCTTTGGTCGGCGGTGCCAGTTTGGATGCCGAAACGTTCAGCAAGATCGTTCACTATCAATCGACATAATGTCCTTTCACCGAAAGTCGTCATGACACACGTATTGATCATTATTCATGTCGTGGTCAGCATCGCGCTGATCCTGATCGTTCTTCTTCAGACCGGCAAAGGCGCCGATATGGGTGCGGCATTCGGCGGTGGTTCCAGTCAGACCCTCTTTGGCAGCACCGGGGCCTCCACGTTTCTGAGCAAGCTGACGACGATCGCCGCAGTCGTTTTCATGCTGACATCTCTGACTCTGGCGTATTATTCGAGCAACCGGGCCAAAACCTCCATCATGATGGAAAATCCGCCGCCGGTCACCGAACAGGCTGCGCCCCAAACGGGAACAGCCGCGCCGGCTAACGAACAAGCGACACCGACCGAACCCGCGAATCAGGCGCCGGCGGTACCAGCAACCACGGATAAGACTCCGGCTGAACCGGCGAAACAGCAAGAACCAGCACCGGCAGCCACGGGAACCGCCCCGAACGCTGAGAAGAAATCCCAGTAACGCCGGTCAAACACATGTGCCGAAGTGGTGGAACTTGGTAGACACGCTATCTTGAGGGGGTAGTGGCCAAAAGCCGTGCCGGTTCAAGTCCGGCCTTCGGCACCATTTCTTTATAATATAATAAATGGGTTACATAAATCATGTGGCCCCTTTTCCGTTGGCCACCTTTCAAAAGTCAATAAAACCATTCCCTGTCCAAAATTTCATCTTCTCAAGCATATCCGCCCTACCCTACCATCAATTCCAACCGTCCTACACTTTATCAATAAAACCCAACGCACCCTATTTTACGTGCATGCACTCTTGACCTGTGTATGCTCGGCAATGTTCAGTCTATAATTCACAAATAACCGTAATCTTACTCGGTGGAATAGAAAGAAAAACATGGAAATCGAGACCGGATACCGACTCCAAACAATCAATGGGTGGCCCGATAAAAAGAGCCACCCATTTCAGGGGATGATAAGGAAGAGGTTATGCCCCTATAACCTCCTCCGTTAGTAGTGTGCCAGTTTGCCCAGAAAGGTTTCAAAATAATTGCAATTTAAGACCCTTATCAGACCCATCTTTATCCATCCCCACTATCACCGGCAAAGACTTCCAACCCATGAGATGCTATAATCACCTTGATTACGACGCAAAAATGACAATCGTTTGATTAGTGATTAGACTTTCAGTTTAAGGAGAATGGATAGTGAAGAGCAATATACCTTGGAACAGCCCCTGTATGAGAAAGTTCGGCACTTCAATTCGGAAACAAATCCAAGAGGTTGCCAGTCAAGTAATACTGGGCACATTTACAGCACAGCTTCATGCGAAACAGCACGTGACAGCCAAGGACACGTTCATGGTGCCGGGTCTGATAGGCCGGGCTTAGATTTTGACACGCTGGAATTGAGTAACCCGAGGGTGGTTTTAGATCTTTGGTGACGATGAAGGGAACTGTTATGTTAATAAAATCCTACACTAAGAAATGGTTGATAATAACTCAGCTGGCTTCTCTCGCATTGTTTCTCATGTCCACGAGCGCCTTTTCAATGAGCGAATCCGCTCTCATTGACCAGCTTGACGGACTAAATGCACACCAAGCGCTGGCCCTCGCTAACCAGTGGCACTGGGAAAAGCAGCCCGTGAGAAGTCACGTCACCTCCAAAGAGGTTGTCTTTCAATTTGAAAGCGGCAAGGTCAAAAAAATTGCGCTACCTGCTAATGAGATGATGGTAGCTGTGGCCCCATTTATCAATCGCACGCACAAATGAGGCGTTCATTACATGTCCTCCTGTCAGGGGGAATTGACTCAGACGAAACTCAATGTCAAAGCAGTCGACCAATCCGGCACCATCATTATGAATAAGCCTGTCACAACCTTGAAAAGCGGATTTATGGAGCTATGGTTGCCACGAAACCGCACAATCAATTTAACGATCAGTGGTCTAAACCGTTCGGCCACTGACGTAATCACGACCTCAGACGGCAGCGACACTTGCATAACCACCATGCAACTTCAATAACCACGCTGACTGACGGATATAGTCCAATTTTATGTTCAGGACGGGTATTGCAACTTCATCCAGAATGATGATTTTTAGAGAACGCAAGGAATTGGAAACCAGCGCAAAGCTCTTACCGAAACCGTGATGCTTAGTCCTGTTTCCGCTTCCTTGCGATTGTTTTGATCCGGCCCTCATTCCATTGAAAACATTCCTGCGTAACCAATTTCAAACTGATGTCTCTTAAATATTCCGAATCCACTTAACCGTTTGTGCCGTTTTGGGGCTGACCATCGAGACGCTTGGACGCATGGTATGCAGGTGAATTGCCTCCGGAGATAAATCGGCCTCTACCCCGGAAAGGAAATGCCGATTGTTTTCGAGACCGCCCCCGGAAAGGGTGGTTATGGGAAGTTTCCGGAGTAAGAAAGTGGAGGCTTTACACCGAAGGTTCCTCTTTCGATGATAGGGGGTGGTGGCCCTGTTGCAAGGACGCCGGCCGTGATTTCGGTGGATTTAAAAGTACAATGGCAGCTGACTGATTGGATGAACCACCTCGTGCAGACTTTTGGATGCATGAAACTACCGTCAGTTGGCGACATCGAATGAGAAGCCGGGCTTTGTCCGGCTTTTTCATTTTTAATTGAACACCGGAACAATCAGCATACGCCTCTGGCCGGCGTGTTGCACAATTATTAGGGCTTATGACCACCTCTATCCCTCTCGACTTCCCAAATATGGAACTCGTTTTATTCGTTCAGAAAGACACACAGGTCACCTGCTACCCCATTTCCCCGTGGGTAGTCCCGTTGGGCAATGCTTCCTGACTGAGTGGAAAACCTATGGTGAAGAGATCTACTTGTGCGGTATACCCTGAGAGTATGGGTGGAAGAAAAAGAAGGGTTGTGAAAGGCGCTGACAGAGTCGGATTGTAGTAGATGATAGTATATGAATAAACTTGATTGGAGTATCATTGACTATCGATAGGATAATTTTACATGACTTTACTTGTTATTCAGTTATCTCATGTTGTGTAGATGACATTAGCCTATCCAACATCAAATGGTTTTAATTGAAATCGACATCTTCAGGGTAAGGATCTGGTACTATTTCAAGATTAATCTCGTTAGAAAGTGTTTCAAAACCATATGTTGAAGAAACCAACTGGTAAGTGTTGACAGGTAATGGGATATTAAAGTCTATATTATCGCCATCACCATTTGCAATGTTAACTGTTTTTATTTCAATCATGTCTGTTGCTACACAGATTGGGCATGTCACTAAATCAACTTTCTGACGAAAACTCAGTGTTGCATATTGTAATTCGGATCCATCTGGGGGGATAGTCACTCCACCAATGACTGTTTTACTTGTTGTAGAACTTGAGAGATTAAAATCAATTGTGTTAAGTACCACACCAGCCTGAGCTTCGATTCTATCAATTCCGATTGAATATCCATCCATAAAAGCAACGATGTTATGCATTCCCGGTTCAACAAACAGGCTGTAATCTCCGTTGCTGTCCGTCAAAGTTGATGCTGATACAGTAACCTCATCCCTTTCATCCTTAGCAGAGGCATCATATTGTTGTGCTGTTACAAGAACACCCTCAATTCCACCGGCAACATCAGTGACTTTACCTTTGATAATCGAGTATTCATCAGGTTCACCTAACTTTATAGTCGGTTTAAGGTGCCATTGGCCACTGCTACCGGCCTGAACAACTGATCGAGAGGCATCGAAATCGATGAACAACTCAGTGGTTTGGTTTGCAGATATATAGTATCCCCCGACAATTTTGAAGCCGGTCTTGTTACCACTTGGAACTTTCAGTTCGTGGAGAACAGGGTCAATAGCATCATTGAGATCTTTGTCGATAATCACGTAATTGGCATATGGGTGGGCTTGGCTCAAAATGTTTATTGTACCTTGTTCAGTTTCATCACCGATTATCAAGCGGATTTGGGTGTGATGACCGGCAGGCAGCTCGACGAGACCGAGATCCAATCGTACCCCGTTAACAAGCTCAAGCAGATTAACCGTTACCGGATACTCAATGCTTTTCTTTATTGATCTCCAACTGTTAGGGCTATTCTCATTCCCTCCAATGTGGAACTGGATATCATTTATCGTGACGTATACAGCTGCATAGTCCTCTGAAGCAGAGTCTACAAGTGCCACGGAGGCTGTTCCGGTCTGGACAATTCCAACATCGCTCGAACCTCCCCCTCCTCCACACGAAATTAAACCAAGGATGCATACGATCGATAGCATCAAGCCGAAGTTTTTATTTGATGTGGTAACCATTTCTCGAATTTACCCCCCATGAATCATAGAGTGTGGCATCTCATTTATCTGTTAACATCTTTCAAACTGTATACCTACTTCTTTCTGTTTTGAGCCCATTTGTTTGGCTTATTCTTTTTGGCCTGCCCCGGTGGATATTTTTTCTTGTGGTCATTGTAATACGTGTATGGTTCGTCAGTATCCATTTCAAGGACAACGTGCTGACCCACTTTCATACTCAATCTATTAGGCAAAGAAACGGAAACGACCCAATTGGCTCCTTCAAGGTAAAAGTAGACACTCCGGTCTGTGTCGTAATAAGCTGGACATTCCGGAAAATAGAGGTACTTGTATTTTGCTCTGTTGCCGTGAGCCGGTGCCCATGGTGGCGGTCCCTTCTTTGAAACTGGTGGTTGTTGTATTACAACATCATTTTCCCCGCCTGTTTTAACACCGCCCCCTCCACTGGTCCCGCAACCGATTAAAACTGCCAGAGCGATCATAATTGCCATCAAAGATAGCAAGCCGTTATCACCATATCTTTTCATTTTGCCCTCCCTCAAAAACAAAGCCGAACCACCAATAAGGCAGATCGGCTTGTCATTCTAGACTCATGGCAACCCGGCTGTCTCATTTGAGATCCGTGGCTTTCCGTCGCTGCCTCACGGCAGGTTTGGCTTTGTCATTAATTGTAACGATTGTTCAGTTTATGTGGGAACACATTATAACAGAACATGCACCTCCTGTCCATTTTGACGGGGTACTTAATTGAGATTTGGATGGTTCCGGCGGGACTTTCGATGGTCGCGATATACTGTACCAAAAATGGTCGTTTAAAAGTGGGCCACCAGGGTGATGGGCTGGAGGGATCTCCAAAAATTTAACCAGCTCATCATCCCGGGTAATCTGCCGATATGCTGGTATTTAACCCAACCTGAGCTAAGAATATTATTAGATCGTTGCGTTATAGTTTGTCAAGATTGTTGAACTAAAACTTAGAATCGTGAATAATTAAAGCGGGTTAAAAATGTTCTCAAAACCTGTTTTGGATCATGAGTGCCAATTGACACTGAGTTACCCCCCAGCAACCTTAACCTTATACCCTTTCCTCTCCAGAAACCCCTTGACCGTATCCCGATGATCCCCCTGAATAACGATCATCCCATCCTTGACGGACCCTCCGGTCCCACAGAGCTGCTTCAGATCCTTGGCAAGGATCTTCAAAGTCTGATCATCGAGATCGAAT
Source organism: uncultured delta proteobacterium (assembly GCA_963787235.1). Lineage (GTDB taxonomy): Bacteria > Desulfobacterota > Desulfobacteria > Desulfobacterales > SG8-13 > JARFQH01. The sequence goes on along the minus strand of CAWBCG010000035.1, from coordinate 16,676 downwards.
CCAAACACGGTTGTCACGGTTTTGCCCTTCCGGCCTTTGGTTTCACGTCGGATACGGATGATGCCGTCCGGTTTAGAAGGAGGTTTGGGTTCAGGCCGTTTCTTCTTGCAGGTGCATTCGGGAGCTGGCTTCTGGCACGTGGGGCAGATACGGCCTGTTTCGGTTGAGTATACGAGTCGGGTATCTTTCATTGTTGCCATAGTTTCATTCGGAACCGGTAGGCTCTTCGGCCTTTAAGTCCCTAATCAGTCTGTCAAAGGCTTTCTGATAGGCATCGTGGTCTTTCCACTGGGTGAAGTCTCCGATGTGCCGGGAACGCCTGAGTTTGGCCGCCCATGCTTTATCTGTATCTATAACAGCTGAGTCTAAACGGATGGGAAACAGAACTGTCTTACCTCGTTGCCGTTCTTGCTCATAGGCAGCTTCGACCTCATCCTCAACCCATTCGCTGTTGATGGAATGCTCTGACAGAATCAAAAGGAGCTTATCTTGGATGCGGATCGATTGGTCTATTCGATCTCGGATCAAGGAAGTTTGTATTTTCTTACGCATTAAAATAGTAATCCCTCCCATATAACACGTTGTTTCAACTGCAGCCACTATTTTACATAATATTAGCCTGTTACAATCGTATATTAGTTTTTAAAAAGGAAAAATTGGAATAGAGGTTAGCTTTTTCTCATTATAGTTTTAGCTGCGACTTCGTAACCGTATACTACAAAACACAACGAAACTAATTGCTGAGCTGATAATAGAGGTTTGTTCTGGATTAACATCAATGTAGCCATGCTTCCATTCATGAGCATGAAAAATAGCCAGCCATATAAGTTGCTTTTTGCAAGAAGGTAGGTTCCTATCAGGAAACCAATCATAACACCTATTTCGAGAAGTTGAGAAACAGAAGAGATCCCTCCATAATCATATACGCTATAACCAACACCAAATATCAAGAACACATATGTGAATGAAGAAACGATTAAATCAAAATATTTATTAGGGGATTCAAAACCTTTGTAAATAGTCAATAATCCAAACAGCATTGAAGGAACTCCACCGGCTTCAATTGAGGCGGCTATCCAGTCATGCTTGCTGATGAGTAAAATTACCCAAGCTGGAACACCTAATATGTAGGTTATCCATCCGACTAATTTTAGCTGTCTTTTGCTTTTTTTCTTTTTTCCTTCCGCTATTGCAAAAAAGATCTTATTTAAAAGGTAGAATCCACCACCCCAAGCCTGCAAAACAATATCCATATCTGTCCAGTTATTTTTGGAAGGCTAAACAGTAATTATTGATTTCTGCATATCATGTCATTTTCGAAATTATACAGGCAAAATACTGATCATGCAGCACTACAGATTCATTGAGACAATCCCCACCCAATTATCATGTTTTTCAGCATGATTCTCCGACCGAATACCCGCAGCTCTTTAAGGATGTTTATTATTTCATGATGCCATATTTCAGCAAATTGGTTTTTATATAAGTCCAATGCAAAATAATATGTACTGTCATCACAATCATGAATATCAATGCAGTCCATTCATGAAAACCAATAAGAAAGTGTCTTAAAGAAACTAAAAAACTGCCCCGAGCTTCATATCCTCTCGGCAATACAAGCCAATTTAACAAGCCAGTACCACACAATATAAAAAAGAGGATAAAAGATATTACGTTGACTATCCAAAGCTTTAAAGATTTTCCAGTCGCCATTTACTATCCTTCTCAAAATAACAATATATATTAACCCAATAAAACTGAATTGTATGTTTCTTTAACGATTTCTTCACCGTACTTTCTTTCAAGACGCCGTACGATAAAATGGCCACGCGCCATATCCTGAAAATGATCAATAAATAATGTATTAATAATAGCTCCTCCCGCTGCTCCAATTGCAGGAACTGCTTGTGCTGCAGCTTTCTCCGATACCTGAATACTAAAACGCTGTGCTATTTGAGTTATCAACCGAACAAGGGCAGGAGCGCTTTTTTCATACAGACCTCTTTTTGTAATATATTCTGCAGCCATAGAAACTGATTGAGCCAAGGCTGCACGAACTGCGAAATATCCAGATTCAGAAGCGTCATCATTTATGCTCGGGCCACCTAAGGCAAACACTTCGATGCATGCTATTTTGGACTCGATTTTATGAATATCTTCATCTTCACTTCTGGCAATGTCAGCGATAGAGCGCAACATGATTGTTGTTGATATTGGGAGTTCAATTGCCAAAGCGGGTAAACCAAATAATCCTCCTATACCACCAGTTGTTGCCACAGCGAATTTATGCCAGACATTGGAAGCTTCTTTCCCTGGCGAATCTTTCATGGTAATTACTGCAGCCTGGACAGCTTTGGATAATGCTGTTCGAGTCAATTCACCGACTTTTAGGTTCCAATTTTCAGGTAATAAAGCGAATCCTTTTTCGATGGGTGTACCAAGATAATTGGTAATTTTTGCTGCAAGGCTTGGGTTTTCGAGAAGCGCCTTCGCTTTCTTTAAATCATCTAAATCTTTTAGTTGTAATGTCATGCGTATTCTCAGAAATTGGCTGTCCGGGTTGTTTGGAATCAAGTGTAGGCGTGCCTGTTTTAAAAAACTCCCCCTGAGATATCACCTCCTTTTCGATCAACAGATGGCATAATGCGTTGATTTGAATGGAATTGACCATCAGGAGTTCCTTAATGGATACGAGTTCTGCGGGATCGAGGCTCTGGGCCATAATAAATCTCCGGGTAAGGTTGAAAAAAACGATAGCAGACCAGGGGGTGCAGGTCAAACGTTTAGAAATTATTGATTTATATTTCAAAAAGATGTGAACTGATCAAAAATCGCATAGGTAGCGTTGGGAGGAAAATGCGGTGCCGTTGGAGACAGACGGTACCCCACCGCAGCCTGGCCGGCAAAAACGCCTGCCGTGTCTATTTTGGCGGCCAGCGGCTGCGTTATCCCAAACGACAGCGGCAGGAAGTTTATCGCTGGATCCGTGATCTCGCTATTAATATATCAATCGGCGCCGGTAAGGACACCATCGATCCTGCCGCATGGAGAACCGCAGCTAAAAAATGGTTGGTGAAAAATGGAATGATCAGAATCCAGATGGCTGGAAAAGTGTTACCCGATTTCCCATCGAAATTGTGTCATAATTAAAAATGTCGCACCCGTAGCAGGACATTACGAAGATGTCATCGCTGGCCCTGCCTGTTTTTTTATCCTTATCTGCCTTATCAGCTTTTGGTTGGTTTTTCATAGACCATAGCAGCAGCCATTTGTTGGGCTTTTTTCATCTGCGAAACAGCATTCTCTGAACTAATTGCAGGCACCGTCGTTAATGTTTCGATTGCGCCTGATCCTCTTACAAGCATTGCGTTGACATATGAAATATCCGCCAATTTTTCGTTAGGTAGGTCTGTAAATATGATAAAATCAATATCGCCGTTTAGCACAAAATGATGGCTGATCAGCTTACCTCCTAAAGCCTCCACCATTTTTCGTGCAGGTTCAGCCCGATTTTGAGGCTTTGCGATTAGTCCTTGAATGCCCTCTTTCGAAAATTTACCGTAGGTTACCCAAAGCATAGTTACCCTCCTTTTTTGTATTTGACTCCTGAAAGCTCTTCGAGATTGCAGCGGATAATGTGTAATCGCCCCCAAAGACTTTATAAGTCCACGGGGGCTGTAGCATCGGTAGCTTAGGGCATTTCAACGTAAGAAATAGTTTCATATTTTTAAAAAGGTCAACTCGAAACTTCAAAGTATGAATGAGATGCCCGAAGACGGACATGTCTTGACACGTAACCCAAAAATGGGTGGTCAGAGGGTGAAAATCGAGGTCGTCGAGCTGGTATTAGATCGCTGTAGCGAGCGTCATCCCCTAAATGAATATCACTGATGAAAATACGCTTAACCGTCCGACGCAGACTCTGTTCTCTCTCCACGCTTGCTCTGCGTTGCTTGCATGGAGCCAAGGGTTTTGGGTTCCGGGTCCCTTTCCGGATCATTCGGCGGGAAACGGCAGGATCTCCCAGGTTCCTGAGAAACCCTTGCACGCTCGCCCTGCTCTTCGACCCCGATAGGCCGAGAGCCTCTCGCCGGTAGCGAGGCACTCGATGCTGCCTTCCGGTTCGCTTAACACCGTTGGCCCTACAACCTCGTATTTTCGGGGCTCAATCACACGGCTCGCGTATTCGCTGTCTATGCTTAGCGGTTGGGTTACCCTTCTCCGCTCAAGACTCGCTTGCGGCCTGCTGGCTATGCTTTGACCGCGTTGGGCTCACACCCACTGGGTTTCAACTTCGAATTTCAAGGTGGCATCGAGTGCCTTCTTTCCCAACGAACCAGGCTTTCCCTGGCGCAATAAGCGTTTACAGGGCGCCGCAGATGTACTTTTGTACTTCAAGTGCCCGACAACAAAGCAGATGCCGTATATTGCCCTTAAAAATCGTTGCCGTTCAAGGGATCTATCTGCTTGCGCGTCGCAGAAAATTGCACATTTCTGGATCTGTCTAAAAAAGTCCTTGCTTTTAAGTTTTAAAATCCTGATAGAGACATAAAATATTATGTTGCCCCTTCAAGGAAGTGGAAAGTGACTGAGAGCCTTCAGGAAATATTCAGACGTAAGGTGGTGCCGGTCGGTTTCGAGCGCACCATGGGTCTTCTCGGAGCTACCCTTTTAGGGATAGGCGCTCTTATGGGAGCAGGAATATATGTTCTCATCGGACTCGCCGCCGGTTATGCCGGACCTGCCGTGTGGCTCTCTTACTTGGTATGCGGACTGCTGAGCCTTCTTTCTGTCTTGGTCTTCGGAGAGCTGTCCCGCAACGTCCCCGTGGCCGGGGGAGGCTATGCATTCGTCTATAACGCCCTCGGAAGCTTCTGGGGGTTCATGTCGGGTTGGCTGCTGGCATTTGGTACCATCTTCGCATGCGCCATGTATGCAAAAGGGTTCGTCTACTATTTCTCCTCTCTCTTTCCCTTCAAAATGTCCGAAGTCATATTGAAAGCAATTGCCGTCGCCATCATAGCATTACTAACATGGCTCAACTGCCACGGGACCAAAGGTGGCGATCGCATACAGAGATTTTTCACGCTGGGAAATCTATTGATCCTTTTGGCCCTTATTTTGTTTTCCGTGCCCAAAGCCGATCCCATACTACTGAAGCCACTGTTTCCCCGAGGAATCGAAGGGGTCGGAAGCGCTATTGCCATCATCTATGTCTCCTTTTTCGGCTATCAGCTGATTGCCAACAATGCCGAGGAGATTGTAAATCCTCAAAAAACCATCCCAAGGGCCATGCTGCTGGCCATGCTTGTCAGCCTCACCTTCTATGTGGCCGTGGCGATCGTCTCGGTAATGGTCGTACCCTGGCAAACCCTGGCACAATCAAAGGCACCCCTGGTGGATGTAGCCCTCCGGGGTATCGGCAGATTGGGATGGGTCGCAATCGCTTTCGGAGGAATCCTTGCCTCAGCCGCCGCCCTCAACAGTACACTCCTCTCCCAGGCCAGGCAGATCTTCGCCATGGGTAAGGATAGATTTTTTCCCGTCATCCTGGGTCGGATCCACGCGGTTTCCAGAACACCGCGAGCTGCTCTGTGGGCCGGCGGTGTTTTCACGGCCTTGAGCGTCATCTTCGGTAATCTGACATTTATCGTCAAGTCCGCTAACTTTTGTTTTATCGTATCCCTTCTACCTGCATCCATCGCCTTGCGCAAACTGTACAAGACATCCGAATCCGCAAAACCCCTGCACTTCTGGAAACGCTATATCCCTGAAGCCGCCTTTTTGGCTAACTTCATCCTGCTCCTGACGCTTGATTGGGTCTCCACCGTTTTCGGACTGCAACTCATGGCTGTGGGTTTCTGCATCTACTTCTTTTACTCCCGAAAGCGAGAAATTCGCTCGAGGACCGGCATGAGTGTCGTCCTGACCGAAAAACGGACGGCCCTGCATCTGACGGCTTCCAGAATCCTCGTCCCGATGGCCAATCCACATACCCAACCCTCACTGTTCTCCATATCCGAAGCCCTCCTTGGCCCTCAAGGCGGTGAGGTGGTCGTGCTGCATGTCGTGGAAGCCACCGAACAGATGGACTTTTACACGACATTGGCCCATACGGAGGACTCTTTAAGTATTCTTGACAGCAGTACAAAACTGCCCAAGATGGCGCACGTGAAAATCAGACCGGTCATCCGAGTATCCCGTAGTTTGCCAAAAGGCATCGTGCACGCGGCCGAAGAAGAGGGCTGTCACCTGATCGTCATGGGTTACGCGGGCGAAGAAACCCCGGCCTCGTTCCAGTTCATAGAGGAGGTTATCAGTCAGACGCGAACGGATCTGATTCTCTTCAAGCTGAGGGGAGAATTCTCTCCCAAACGGATTGCCGTCTCCCTCGGCAGCAGCATCAACCTGAATCTTATTGTCAGGTTGGCGGGTGTTTTGGCCGACCGCTTTGGAGGTGACATCACTTTTTTAAACATCCTCCCTCCCAACTACACTGCGAAGCAAAAGGAGTATTCAAGCAGAATTCTCATAGAGGCCATCAAGCAGCACGTGGCAAAAGCCCTTTTCCGAATTGAAGTGACAGAGTCGGATGAGCCTTTGGACTTTCTGGTGGATCGCTCCTCTCAGTTTGACCTTCTCATCGTGGGGACCACCAAGGTCGGGCTGATGCAAAGGGCAGTGGTCGGATCGTTTTCTTCTCAAATTGTAAAACGTTCGGATTGTTCTGTCGCCGTGGTGAGGGTTGCGTCGGTGGTCAAGAAATTTTTACCGATCTGATGCAGTTGGAATTTTTCACCGAAACTTAAACGTTTCCTCTTTGATCAAACTGGATGCGTGCGCCCAGAGGCGCCGCTAAACCCTGAATCTATGAACCCAGGAGGTTCCAAGTTCACCGTTCCCCGTTCAGAATTGAAGATTTGAAGTCCTTCCTTGAACCCGGAACCTTTGAACCCTGAACCGCGTCCGAACCCCCGGCTAACCCATCACCCTTTTTACGAGCGTTTTGACCGGACCTTCGTAGCGTTGCACGATCATTACCGGTGTCTTGGCGTAACGGGCAACTTTTTCGGGAATCTCACCAAAGAGAACATTTGAGAAGACCCCTTCCTTGGATGCCCCCAATACAATCAAGTCGTAATCAGCGGCCGCGCGGACCAGCGTTGTCGCCACTCTTTTACCTTCCAAAAGACGCATGGCGACTTTACCTTTAAGACTTGTGAGGCGAATTGTTTTCTGGATCCATTGGAAGGCTGCTTCTCGAGCGTCTTCGCCGGAATTGGGTTCCACCACGTAACAACATGTCACCTCGTATCCTTCCGCGTCATGGTAAATTCCTACATAGTCAGCAGCAAGAGCTGCATGGGGACCGCCGGCCGTTGTGATTAATATGCGCCGTATGGGACGATCTCCCATTAATTTTACGGTGATAAGATCACAGGGGGCAAGCCTCACAACTTTATCGGAGACTTCGCCCATAATCCGATCACGTGTTGTGGTGAATCCTTTCCAGCCCATCAGAACAAGCGTTGCCTTTTCTGTTTCGGCGGTATGAAGAATGCCATCCCACACCTGGTGCGCAATGCGGATCGCCGAGCGGGTTTCGACCCCCTGCTCGTTGCCGTACTCGATCGCTTTTCTCAAAAGCGGCGTTTTGTGATGAACAAATCGCATACCTTCATGGGGCGGAAGGTTTTTCGGAACATCGATGACACCCAGCACAATGATTTCACCCTCGTGGGCTTTGGCAATGGGAACCGCCAGTTTCATCAGTGGGATCACGTGATCGGGATTGTGCAGTGGAACCAGGATCCGATACGAATAGATGTTCGTACTTTTCGACTGCTGGACTTCGAGAACCTGGGGCATATCGGCGGCCGTGACTTTTTCGAAATACATAAAATAAATAAACAGACCGACGATGATCCAGGCAAAGGCGATGTACCACGCCCGGGGATCAAAATTGAACTGATAGATCGCCAGAAACATGTTGAGGACGATAGCGACAATCGGAGTTGCCGGGTAAAGCGGCACGCGAAATCCGCCTTTTAATTCAGGGAACTTGCGGCGCAGTGCAATGAGCGAGAGGTTGACCAGTGTGAATGTCAGCAAGAACATGACGCTGGCTGCCGACCCGATGACCTGAATCGGGAAAAGCAAGGCCATGACGAGTACAATCGCTCCGGTAACTGCAATGGCAATGTGCGGTGTGCGACGCTTGGCATGGATCGTGCTTAGGGACACCGGCAGCATTTTGTCGCGACTCATGGAAAAGGCCACCCGAGATGACGCCAAAATGGTGGCGTTCAAAGCGGATATTGTTGACAGCAACCCCCCGAAGATAATCAGCGCCACACCAATAAACGGCATGAAGTTCTCAGCTGCCTTGGCAATTGCCGTTTCCTGATACCGGCCCATAAACTGCCAGGATTTGCCCGACTCGGGTTGAATGGCACCGATGCAGACCAGCAAGACCATCAGATAGATGAAGACGGTGACGCACAAGGAAATCAATGTGGCCCGGGGAATGGTTTTTTCGGGCGCTTTGATCTCTTCGGCGACGGTTGCGATCAGGTCATAGCCTTCAAAGGCAATAAAGGTCAACCCCATGGCAATGACAACTCCTCCGGCGCCGTTCGGCAGAAAGGGCGTGAAGCTTGCCGCCGCTTCGCTGGGGATTTGAAAGATCCGCTTCAGCCCATACGCGATAAATATGCCCAGAATAATTATCTTGGCCATTGTGATGATATTTTCGACGCTGCCGGTTAAACCCGTCCCCCGCATATTGACGAGAATGAAGATGATGCTCACCAAGGTGGTCATCATCAGTGCCGGGATTTTGTGACCTGCGAGGTTAAAAATCAGGTTAGCGATCGGGGGGAAGTATCTTTGAATAAATTCCCAGAAATAGCTGCCGAATCCAAGGGCGTAAAGCGCACACGCAATGATGTAGCAAAACCACAGCATCCAGCCTGAGGCGAATCCGGCCGGACCGGGGAATGCTTTGGTGATAAAGGCATAGCCGCCACCTGATTTAGGATAGACCGAGGCCAGTTCGGCATATGAGAGGGCCGTCAGCAGGGTTACCAGACCGTTGAGGGCAAATGCCAGCATCGCAGCGGGTCCGGCTTCACCGGCGGCGATCCCTGTGAGCACAAAAATACCAGCGCCGATCATGGCCCCGATGCCGATCATGGTAGCATCAAAAAGACCGAGGTCGCGGGCAAATGTAACTTCAGTTTCCGGCGGGGTGAAAGTTGAAGAGGCAGCCAAAACTGGTTCCCTTCAAGAAACCGTTTGAATTCGGGACTTGGTCACGGTGACGAAATCTTAATGACACTGATGCGCCCATGGGCGACATCGGGATCTTTTTCTTTCTCGGTAAGAACCCGCACAACAAACAGCTGTGCATTTAGTCTTTTTGCGATGTTGATGACATAGCACACCGTCCTCTGATCAACCGCAGGTCCAGCGGAGGGTACGATAATTTTCATAATCGCCTCCTTTTCGAATAAAAATGTGTCATTGCGCACGCCGTTCGCCGGTCATTATTTTGGCCTGAAAACCCATCCCCACAATAACCAGGGCGAGAAATAAGGCAATTTCAACCAGGGGGTTGAATGCCACCATTTGCACAATTAGGGTGGCACCGGTCAATGTCGACAGAACAATTAAGGCCCAGTCAAAAACAAAATACAGGATGACAGCCCCGATAATACCGCCGATGATATATGGCAGCCAGGTCATCTGCGCGGGCAATCCGGCAAACTGACCGAAAAGACTTAACACGACATATCCGCCGGCGGCAAAACCGGCAATCACGATTGCGGCCTTCTGAAAGAAAATCGCAATGATCGCCCCCACCCCGCCGGCGGCAAGGGAGATGATCAGAACCGTGAGCGGAGAATGAATAGCCCAAATCTGCTGCGCGTAATGGTAACCGCTGGCAAAACCGACACAGGCCACAAACAGCCAGAAAAGGCCGCGGCCGGTAAAAAGCAGGAATAAACCGATAATAATGTTGAGCCAGTTCATCGTCGTTTTTCTTTCTTATACCGTATGTCAGAAGTTTATACAGCTATAAAGTAACAGCAAAGTCCCAACCATTTGGGGGGCTGCTCACGGCATTGCGGGCAGCCCCCCAGTTTGGTCGAGCGAATGCGTTTTGGGTTAACCCAAGATCGCCTTAAGGTCCTCGTCGGCGGTTCCAATCGGTTTGATGTCGAAATTTTTCACTAATGTATCCAGCACATTCGGCGTCAGAAACGCCGGCAGCGACGGACCCAGCCGGATGCCCTTGATGCCCAGATGCAGCAGCGCCAACAGCACACACACCGCTTTTTGCTCATACCAGGAGATGATCAACGACAACGGTAATTCATTGACCCCGACGTCGAACGCCTTTGAAAGCGCTGTGGCGATCTGTACGGCGGAATACGCATCGTTGCATTGACCGACATCCAACAACCTCGGTATTCCTCCGATATCGCCGAGATCCTTATCGAAGAAGCGGTACTTGCCGCACGCCAGGGTCAGCACGATACAATCCCGGGGGACTTTTTCGACGAATTCGGTGTAGTAATTTCGTCCCGGCTTGGCGCCGTCGCAGCCGGCCACCAAAAAGAAATGCCGGACGGCACCTGACTTGACAGCCTCGATGACCTTGTCCGCGACGCCGAGAACGGCATTGCGGGCAAAGCCGACCGTGACCTTGTGGCCGTTTCCGTCTTCCTGGAAGCCCGGCAGTTCCAGAGCCCGGTCGATAACCGGCTTGAAATTGAGGTCAGAGATGTGAGGAACTCCCGGCCAGCCGACCATGCCGCTGGTAAATATGTTGTCCATGTAATCGCTCTTGGGCCTTTGAATGCAGTTTGTGGTCATCAAAATGGCGCCCGGGAAATTCGGGAACTCTCTGATCTGGTTTTGCCAGGCCGTACCGTAATGGCCGTAAAAATGCGCGTATTTCTTCAGTTTGGGGTAACCGTGAGTCGGCAGCATCTCTCCATGGGTGTATATGTTGATGCCCTTGCCTTCCGTTTGCTTGAGCAGTTCTTCCAGATCTTTTAAATCATGTCCCGACACCAGAATCGCCTTGCCTTTTTTGTGACCCAGCGGAACCGTGGTCGGTACCGGATGGCCGTAAACGCCGGTGTTGCCGGCATCGAGAAGCTGCATGGCTTTTAAGGCGGCTTCACCGCACCGAAGGGTCAGGCTGATCCAGTCTTCCAGGCTCAGATCATCTCTTTGAATCGCTGCCAGCCCCTCGTGAACATAGGCATAGACGCTGTCGTCCTCCTGCCCCAAAATCTCGGCGTGTTCCGCATAAGCACTCACACCCTTGATACCGAAAAGGACCGTGTGCTTTAACGATAAAATGTCCGGGTTGTCACCGGGATAGGATTTTAACCCAACCTGTTCGCCTTGTCTGATCAAATCGTCCAGGGTGGCTTGGGGTTGAAAGGTGGCAGCCCCGTCCGGCCACCTGATGTCAGTGCCGGCAGTCTTGAGTAGTACCTTTAATTTTTCTCGCTTGGCAGCGGCCTGGCTGATTAAATCCATGAATCGATCCGGGTCAAAATCCACATTTGTCAGAGTAGAGAAAGCTGCCTTGACGGTGAAGAGATTGACGTCTTTGTCAATGACGCCGATCTTTCGCGCTTCCACGGCGACCTGGGAGAGCCCCATGAGCGCATAGAGAAGCAGGTCTTGAAGTGCGGCCACTTCGGGTTTTTTTCCGCAAACGCCCAACACCGTGCAGCCCGTGCCCTTGGCGGTTTGTTCACATTGATAACAAAACATGATTCGTCTCCTTATCTTATTTGAGTGTTTTCTACTGTTTCTGGGTTCTTGGTCCAAGGTTCCGGGTTCTGGATTCCGGGTTCAGCGTCCAAAGAAGGACTTCAATCCTTCAACCCTGAACAGGGATCGATGAACCTTTGAACCTTTGTCGCTTCAATCCTTCAACCCTGAATGGAGAACGGTGAACCTGGAACCCAGAACCCTACTGCGTTTTTCCAAAGGGGCAATGGGGGAATCGGCATTCTGAACAATTCAGGCATAGCCCGCCGTGCCCCATTTGTGCAATATCCTTGCGATTGAGCCTCTCGCCAGACAGTATCCTGGGTAAAATCAAATCCAGGATCGTTGTTTGATGATACAAGCCACAGGCGGGAATTCCCAGTATGGGTACACCATGAATATCGGCCATCATAAACATGGCGCCGGGCAGCACCGGTGCCCCATAAAATTCGGCGCTTCCACCGGCTTTACGAATACCGTCGCGCGTCACATCATCGGGATCGACCGACATGCCCCCTGTGGTCAGTATCAGGTCGGCACCTTGTGAAATCAATCGTTGAACTTCGGTGGCAATGACGGAAGGATTATCGGGAGCAAGGGCCACGCCGATCACCGTGGAGCCGATCTGGTCAACTTTTGTTCTTAACACTTCTTCAAAACGATCCTCGATCAAGCGCGTAAAAACCTCGTTGCCGGTGATGACCAAACCGGTCCTTGCCCGTCTTAAGGCTTTGACCTCGAAAAGCCCGTTGTGAGATTCCGCGATTCGAACGGCTTCAGCGACAACGGCTTTCTCGACGGTCAAGGGGATAGCACGGGTACCGGCAACCGTGTCTCCCGCCTTTACGAGGGTGTTCGAATGCCGGGAGGCGCACATGATCTCGCCCAGCATGTTGATGTCGGTCAGTGCGTCTACCGCCACTTTGAGCAAACCATCTCTTTGAGCGATCAAGTTCAGCTTGCCTTCTTTGGGTTCACCCTGAAAACCGACACCCGCTCCGCAGAAGGCTTTTGCCATAGCTATCGCTGCGTCGTTTTCATGCAGTTGGTTTTCATCTATCTCCAGGACAAAGATGTGCTCTTTACCCAGGCGTTGGAAATGGCAGATATCGGCGGTTTCGATACGGTGGCCTTTCTTGAAAGCCCTGCCTTTGAACTCGTTTTTGCGGATTTCCGTAACGTCATGACCCAGAACCAGACCGATCGCATCCTCGATTTTGACTGTTTTGTACATGCTTCGATCCTTAAAAATTCACCTAAGTGCTGCTATTCATTTGATCACTCTCTATTCAGCTCAATACAGTATCGTATGTGCGAATATAAGCACTAAATTCCCCTTACCGCCGCGTTCGGATAGATGTTCCATTCATAAAAATTTTTCCCTTGGCATGACCAGCAGGTTTCTCCTTGGGCTGATGCAAACGCTTCGGCACATACGGGGCAGACGTTGATTCCCGATTTCTTTTGGCGCTGGTAATAAGCGGTAACATAAATGGCTCGCGACGACAATACCGAGCGGCCGGCTGACATAATGGTCTCCAAGAGCAGCTCCAATGGGAGCTCTTTTTTGGAGACGAGACGCATAAACCATTTGTACAAATTGGGAAACTGTCGCGCTTTGATCAGATCGAACCAGACGCGATACCCGTTTCTTTCCCTGCGGTCATACAGACTCAAGGCAAACTTGTCCCAGTCGAGAATTTTCATCCACCCGTTGCCCACCGTGCAGGGGGTAAACAGTTGAATCGCATCCGGCAAGCAGTGGCGTGTCTCCACGATCGCGTCCGCTTCCGTGTCGATGCCGATCAATTCTTGGGCCAGGTCCACCATGAACAGCCCCAATACGAGACCCGGCGCTTGCCAGCCGTGAAATTTTTCAATCATGCGGAGACATTCCGTCAGGTCGCGGCCGCATACAATTTCTTTTTCTTCTTCCATGGTCATTACCCCCGGGGCTCTTCTCTTTCCCTGGACCATATGATCAGCCCAGCATTAATGCGCCTGTCATCCGATGTATCAAAGGAGATCGATTCTTATGCCGATATCCCTGGTTTGCGAAAGTATGTTGCAATTCCATGCACCAATCCCCCGAAGGTTATGACCCACGCCGTGATGGCAACGTAAACGAAACCCTTGGGAATGACGGTTATCAAAGGTGCACCAGTAACTTCTGCCAGTCTGTGGGTGCATGCCGTGTACATGCCCAGTGGGAAAACTGCTCCCCAGAACAGCGGACTGTAGCGCAAGGGGAAACGGCGGTATCCGTGACGCCATACGCCCAGTATGATGAGCATTGGGATCCACCATGTCGCCGTAGCCCAGAAGAAAAACGTAAACCCTTTTAGAAAGGGCGACAGTTCAATCAAAAATGGAGACGACGCTGCATTGGCGATCAGTCCGGTGCCACCTAGCGTGGTGATGGCCACCGCGCCCATATTGATCCAGTAAGGCGGTGTCAGATCCTGGGGGGAGAAATGAAAGAACAAATACCGATAGAAGATCAATGCGATCACCCAAATATAGAGCATGCCGCCGAACAGCCACGTGATAAACGCCAAAAACAGCAGCGGTTCGCGGTAGAGTTGAAAAAAGGGTGCGATGGCCGTACTCAGAACGGTGACAGCCTGGGTGGCCACGATGGATAGCAGCCAGCCGCCGTTGATGCCTTCGGAGATAGCGGGCTTCGTCTCCTTGGTGATCAGCCCGGTGAACAGGCCGTAAATCAGGCAGAGCCAAAGCGCGATAGTGATACACCACAAAGTTGCCGCGACCGTAAAGCGGCCCGTGAGCAGGAGCGTCTGGCTGCCAAACACGCCGGAGGCCGCCACGGCGGTGAAATATCCCATGCCAAGCGTGTGGTCGAGAAAGTCGTCTCGGAAACGCTGTGTGAAAAATACCATCCGACCGATGTACATGATCCACAAGATCGTATAAGCGGCCACATTGAATCCGAATAGGGCCGTGGCAATGAAATCGAGTCCCTGATAATGGGCTGCGATCGAAACAATGCCCGTGGACATCACCAAGGCGAAATAGGCCGGATTGAGGTTCTCAAGGGCGTTCGCTAACATTCCTAGCGGCCGAATCTGCTTGGGCACCCGTTCTTTCGGGCGCTTTCCAGTCGGTATCTTAGCGTTTTCGTTGGATCGCATGGGCAAGGACTCCTACAAGCGTTACTCTGTTTTGCGTCTTGGGAAAAAGATCGCCACCAGCGTGATCGAAATGATCATAATAAGTAAGGCGGCGCCCGGTAACATGTATGACCGAAAAAACTGATCGGCATCCTTTTCGGGCGCGCCATGCGCAACGGCGTTGCTGGCTTGGGCATCGGATAAGGGGTCTGGTTCCGAAACATTCAATACAACCTCCTGCCGATCCGGATCACTCGCTACACAGATTTCGCCCGTTGCCCCTATCATTGCCACCGAAGTAAAAACAGCCACCCAGATCATAGATTGAAAGACTTTCAGAGCGAATTCCGAGATTTTGCACGGGCGCTTCATGGCGAGCCTAACTTTTATGTCGCAATCAAGTTGCATAAGCTTGATCTTTCTTATTTGCATGTGTCTATACTGATGACACGCATCGTTAGAATTGCCCCGCATGGCGCCGAAACACGATCCGGCGGCGAAAAAAGTAGAACACCGGTACGCTCCAGATGTGCACCAAGCGGCTGAAGGGCGAAAACCCGAGCAATGCCAGAGCGGCGAGAACATGGATCTTGTAGCTGAGGGGCACCTCACGCATGAGCGCCGCATCGGGCGTGAAGGTCACTATCCCCCTTATCCAGGGCGCAACGGTGAATAAAACGTTGTAGTGGCCGAAAACGACGTTGTAGAACCCGACCCCAATGACGAAAACGAGACCGCCGATGGTGATCGTATCGTTTAGGGTGCCCACAGCTTGAACACGCGGATGGGTCAGTCGCCGCCGGAGTAAAAGCAGCGCCCCGGCGAAGGCGGCGAGACCCGCCGCCAGACCTGCCCCATAAGCGATCGTCAGATGGGTGTGGCTGTCGAAGCCGGCCAGATCGAAATATTTTTGCGGAATCAGAAGGCCGCCGGCATGACCCAGGAAAGTCAGAACGATGCCCCAATGAAACAAAACAGAGCCGTAAAAAAGGGATTTTTTTTCCAGGAATTCACTGGAACGGGCATTCCAGTGATACCGATCGGTGACATAGCGATACCCGTGTCCCACCACGAAAGTGGTCAGGCATAAGTAAGGAAAGACAGTGAAAACGAGAGTGTATGCGAGTTCCATGACGGCCTCCTTAAGTGTGCAGCAAATTCACCCTTTCAAATTTTGTTGCCGAGCCGGTTTGACCTCATGACCGGGGCGTCCATCAGATCCGATGTGATTTGCCACCATGGGGATCAGTGGCTGCAGTAAGGCCGCGTAAGGCGGTGCCGCTTTCTGAAGGCGATCGACGACGTCTTCAAGCCCCCGGAGGCACTCCCAAATCAAGCCGGTTTTTTCCGACTCCGGGCAAACCGAGAGAAACTCCAGCATCATCGGAAGATAATCCGGCAGCTCCCCTGTGGTGCGTTCATAGCCGGCATCCTGGTAGCGCTGCTGCAGGCGCGCCAACATATCCGCCCTTTTTTCGTTGTCACCATATGTATGATAGGTCAGATTCAAGGTGGTCGACGGGTTCATGTCAAATGCGGCCGTATAGCCTTCCTGGAGCTGAATCGGCGAATGGGTCTTGAGATAGAGCAGGAAGTCATCCATGCTTTTTTTCATTTCTTTTGAGGGCATATCTTCAACCTCGGCCTCGATCATCTCAATTTGGCCGAGCAAATCATGATCGGGATATACAAGCAGAGCCGACAGCAGTCGAAGCGGGTGGATTCGGTCTTTTTCCATGATGGCTT
>CAWBCG010000034.1:0-64998 GCA_963787235.1 uncultured delta proteobacterium | reverse complement strand
TATGACCCCTATTTTTCCCCTATTTTTTGACAGCGGTGGGTCAGGTGCCAAACCTGCCCTGGGATAAAATGTCGATTGGCGCGTGCCATTGTTTCCTATAGCGTTGTTTCTGGTACCGAAAACGAGGTTATAGATGTCATAAGCCGGAGCTTTGAAATAGAATCGTTAATAAAATTGAACAATTCGCTTGGTCCGACCCCATCCCTACATCCCTACCCACCTTTGACGCAGACAAACCGGCCGAAACCGTCACCCAGGGCGACCTGGCCCGTGAAGCCCTGCTGGTGCTGTCTGAAGTGGAAGAATACCGGATGCCGGTTAAAGTGCTGGTGACCGGCCCCCCTTCCCAGCGGTTTTCCCTGGACCCCGTCAGCACCATAGCCCAAGTCACCGCGGCCTTGGTGGCCCTGCAAACTCACGTGAAAATCGAACGCGACGCAAAAGGCCGAATCACCTTCCTCATGGAAAAAAAGCCCACCAAAGACACGCTTCTGAAGCCTTTGATAAAAAAGATTCTCAGTTTTCTTCCGTAGGCACTCAAATCACCTTTCCCAAAAAACTCTTCGTCCGCTCGTGCCGCGGATTTGTGAAGATTTCCTCCGGGGGTCCTTCTTCCATGATGACCCCTTCGTCCATGAAGATGACCCGGTCGGCCACCTCCCTGGCGAATCCCATCTCGTGGGTCACCACCACCATGGTCATGCCTTCCCGGCCAAGTTGCTTCATCACGTCGAGAACCTCGCCCACCAGCTCCGGGTCGAGGGCGCTGGTGGGTTCATCAAAGAGGATCACCTTGGGCTTCAGGGCAAGGGCCCGGGCGATGGCCACCCGTTGCTTCTGGCCGCCGCTCAGGTGGTCCGGATAGGTATCGGCCTTGTCTTTCAATCCCACCTTGGCGAGAAGTTCCCACCCAAGTTTTTCGGCCTCTTTTCGGCTCATCTTGCGAACCTTGACGGGGCCCAGGGTGACGTTGCCCAAGGTGGTCATGTGGGGAAAGAGGTTGAACTGCTGAAATACCATGCCGGCCTCGGTGCGGATGAAGTTGATGTCGGTGGCTTTGTCGGTGACGTCGTGGCCGTCGACGATGACCGTTCCCGATGTGATCTCTTCCAATCGGTTGATGCACCGGAGCAGGGTGCTCTTGCCCGATCCGCTCGGCCCCATGATGACGGTCACTTCTCCTTGGGCTACGGTGAGATCGATGCCTTTCAGGACTTCCAGATTCCCGAAGCTTTTGCGGAGTTGCCGGATTTCGATCATGGCTTGATCTCCAGTCTTCTTTCAATGACGTTCAGAACCTTGGCGATGGACATGGTCATGATGAAGTACATGATCGCCACTGTAAGCCAGACCTCGAAGGCCCGGAAGTTGGAAGCGATGATTTCCTGGCCGGTCCGGGTCAGTTCGCCCACGCCCACCACCACCAGCAGGGAGGTGTCTTTGAGGCTGATGATGAACTGGTTTCCCAAAGGCGGTATCATTCGCTTGAATGCCTGGGGCCAGATGACATAGTAGAGGGTCTGAAAATGGGTCAGTCCGATGGATCGGCCGGCCTCGTTCTGGCCTCGTTCGATGGACTGAAAAGTTCCCCGGACGATTTCCGCGATGTAGGCCCCGGAGTTGATGCCGATGGCGGTGATGCCGGCGACCATCGGTGGAATCCGTGTGCCGAGGGCCAGGGGCAAACCGAAATAGATGAACATGACCTGGACCATGAGGGGGGTGCCCCGGACGCCTTCGATATAGACCTCGCCCAAGCGCCGGACGATCGGGTTTCGGGAGATCTTCATCAGCCCCGTCGTGGTTCCCAGGAGAAACCCCAGGACAAGGCCGAAGGCGGTGATGAAGATGGTCAATTTTACCCCGGTCAGGAGGATCGGGATCGATTCCCACATAACGCTGAACTTGAATTCAAAGCCGGTGCCCATGGATCATGCATCCTCTTTTTTGAATTGAAAAGAGACGCCGCCGGTCGATGACGAACGGCGGATGCCTTGACGGCCGGTCCCGGATATAAAGAGAGCAGGGCGTTGGCCCTGCTCTCCCGACATCCGCATTGCGCCTCCGTGTCGCTTTATTGGGGAGAGGCGCCGAACCACTTTTCGTACAGTTTGTCGTAGGTGCCGTTTTCCTTGAGTTTGAGCAGGGCGACGTTCACCTTTTCCCGCAGGGGACTGCCTTCCGGAAAGGCGATACCGTAGGGCTGGCCCTGGTACAATGGCCCCACCGTCTTCACTTTTCCCTTGCCCTGGTTCTGGGCGAAGTAAAGGAGCGGCGGAGAATCGAAAAAGACCGCGTCCACTCCGCCGGACATCAGTTCCATGAACAGGTTGTCGGTGTTGGGAAGCAGTTTCAGTTCCTTGGTTTTCACGTTCTTCTTCAGGTAATCCTCGCTGGTGGTGGCCAGTTTGGTGGCCACCCGCTTGCCTTTGAGATCCTCCAGAACCTTGATGTCATTGTTGTTGGCGGCGACGAGGATGATCAACCCCGAATCGTAGTATGGGTGAGAAAAATCAACCACCATTTCCCGTTCGGATTTGATGGTGATCCCGGCGATGGCCGCATCGATGCTTTTGGATTGCAGGCCCGGGATGATGCCGTTGAAGTCCATGGTCTGCCACTTGAAATCCAGACCGATCTCCTTGGCGATGGCCTCGAAAAGTTCCACGTCGAAGCCGGTCAGTTTTCCGTCCACTTTGAATTCGAAGGGCATGAAATTGGCGTCTACCCCCACGACCGTTTCGGCGGCCTGGGCGACACCGCCGAACATACATACAACCATTGCCAGAATAAACATACTCCTCAGCAACTTCATCATCATTCAAGTCTCCTTTGTTTAATTGGTTGTTTTTTCACTTTTCTGCTTCCGAAATATTGCAAAAGCCCTGTTTTCTGTCAATGGATATTTGAAGTTTCCCGTTTTTTCATAGCGACGGCCACCAGAATGCTCAGCGCGCTCATTCTTAATTGCTCATGATAACAATTGGTTAGCAAAAAAGAGGCTAACATCTCAAAAAGTGCTGGTAGTAATCAAAATAACGACACTACGTTGGCATCTTGTCTAAAGTAATCCAAGAAGGTATTTCAAAAGTAATGAGGAGAAAATAGATATTATCCAGGATTCAAAATCTGATGTCGAACCAGCTCTGACAGGTCGGGGACAAGACCGATATTTTCGATTCGATCTTTGAGATATTGCCAAAACGATACGCCCAATCTGCGGCATGTCTTCTTCAGGCTTGTAAATGTGTCGCGGCATTTGCGACCCGTATCGCTGCGGGTCCCACCGCTGATTTTGCGTCTTTTGACATACTCCCGAATGGCGTTTTCAGCGCCATTGTTATGCAAAGGGATATCCGGACGTTCCAAAACCAGCAGCAACTCGGATTTATTGTTATAAATTCGCTTGAGAGCTAAATTCAATACAGCGCTGGAGGTTGTTTGCGTAAATATGTCGTCAAACATGACTTTCAGACGCTTTTTATATTTCGGCTTGAATAGTTGGGGTCAAATAGTTGGGGTCAATAGTTGGGGTCAGATTTTTGAATAGTTGGGGTCAGATCTTTGTATTTGACAATATATTGATTTGTGCCTGGATTTGATTAAATTGGTTCTTCAATTTACGATTTGACTTTAGTTTAGTTTTAAGACGAGATCGGCTCTGGCTGACGGTGCTGTAATCTACGCCAAAGATCGCACCGATTTCCTTCTGCTTATAATTACTGTACCGATAACTTAGCTCCATGGCCATCTGCCTTAAATCTTTAAATTTTGTTTTTCGATTCCGCAGATCCTCAGCTTGTGCATTTCCAGATTTAGCAACTTCTCCTATAATATGCTCAACAGGTATGTGGTGTTGCAATTTTTTTAGCGATGGCATCTCACGCTGCCCCTCCCGTGGTAGCTTCTGCCTCACCCATTCGACAAAGTCCTGAGACCCAAGAATAGATTGATGAACCACCCCTTCAAATGGGTTTTCAATTTCACCTTCAATGGCTTGATACACATATTCCCGGCATTTGCACCGGCCTTTTGCCGTGTCCTCACCGAAATAGGTGCTCAGCAACCAGCCATAATCGATATTCTTGATTCTTTTTCTAAGATAACAATATCCCGGAAAAGTGCTCCAAGGATACTTTTTAAGATACTCTGACTTTGTCTGAAAATCAGCATCTTTAAACCGAATTGTTCGGATCGGGTTTAAGTGTATATAGCGGCTCAGCGGTAAAAGATACTCATCTTCATCGACCAGCAATGATTTAAACCGTCCTTGAAAAACATGGCCTGCACGAGCATTGCGGCGATTAAATCTGACTGTGTAGGTCACTAAAAAATGCCGCATAAACTCGCTTAGATTAGCCTGTGGTGTCTGGACAAGCAGGTGGAAATGGTTGGGCATCAACACATAGGTGATGAGTTTTATGCCGTAAATCTCACAGCTATCTGTCAATCCATCCAGAAAAACCTTACGGTCTTTGTCAGTTAGAAATATATCTTCTCGACGGTTGCCCCGGTTCATCACGTGATAATACGCACCCGGATATTCTATTCTCAGTGGTCTCGCCATGGGTAATTTTAGACATATTTTTTCCGAATTGTCAAATATAAAGATCTGACCCCTATTTTTCGGACCGGGAGGATTTTACCTAGAGGCTCTCGATGGGATTCGGCTTGCAAGTGACGAGCGCATTTTAGAGATCATTGAATTCGTCGAAGCAACCCTTAAAAAAGCCGGTGAGTTTTATGAGTAGATAGAATGAGAAGTTGGTTCTGGGTATTCACAATTTTCCAATAAGATCATCGACATCAAGCTTTTTACCGGATGCCATAAAACGTGTCACGCAGGAGTTGGAATATGAGGAACGATGGTGAAAAGTTGACATGATTGTCACTTCCACTTCAAAACATCTTTTAAAATATGTCCCGACCGTTCAAGAAAATTCTGATAATCCTGGGCATCGACAGATATTGACCGGCGCTCGATACCTTGGACGATAATATGGTGAAGTGCCCCTGGGGCATCAATACGGGATTTTCGGGCCATGGTTGTCTTTGATATGGTCACTGATTTTTGTCAACTTTTCACCATTGTCACTTTATCTACCTAAGGCCAAATTGCGTGAATCTAAACGATGACGGCTTTACCGTAGATTGTCATAAGCCGACTTTAGTCGTCTCATTCTTAAAGCACGCTTTAGCACGAACGTTCCCAACTGCAACCTCACACTTCTTCTCCCAAAAAAGGAAAAGGGTAATTAAAGTAAAATTCTTCAACCGCTTCAATTTCTGTCAAGAATAAGGACGCGACTCTACGTTCTTGTCACTTAACCTTTCAACGTGAAAACCTTTAATCTGCTATCAGTTCCCGGCTTTAACCGACGTACCGATATTTGATCTTTAAAACAAATGGCCCCTGAATTCTACTTGTCTTTGACAAAAACAAGCAAATTCAAATTGGGCGTATTCAAAAATACACCAGACTTGTGTTCAGGCCCAACAATCGACAAATCAGATATCTCTGTCTCTGTACCTTCATATGGTCCATCAAGAATTCTAGCGAAAATATACAATGAGTTACCATACCCAGTAGTATTATATTTGACAAGGTTGTTGCACTGGATTCGCACACCTGCAGTTACAACACCTATAATACCCGGCCAGCGTTCTTCATTATTTTTATAATCACTTACTGACCAAGGAGCGGAATAATGAAGAGTAAATAGTCCTTTTGTTTCCTCTCTTGGCGCTACAAGGACAATTTTACTTGGCAGATTTGTATCTCTGACACGTAAAAATACATCTACCTTCAATTTATATATTCCATTTCGGCTGTATCCAAACCATAGCTCTTCTTCATTTGAAACGTTTTCTGTACCAACTAATAAAGGGCCAGGAACACAACCAACGATAATAAAAACAAGCAAGCATATTGTTTTCAATTGTAATTGTATCGGCTCAATCCTATCTATTATTGCCACTCTATAAGATCTCCAATATTATTAAGATTACGACTGGGATCAAATTGTATTAAATAATAACCACTTTACAAGAAACCCATTTTACGGAGCCTGACACTTGCATGGTGGTTTTTTTCGTGCATGATCAAAGTGCTTTTTCCCGAAGAAATCGACTCCCTTCCAGTAGTCTTTTGCTATCCTCTCGCATTCTGATCGACTCCGACCATGATACTCATCTCCTGGTCTACTTGGAACATAGCGATTAAACTCATAATTATTTTCATTCGCGCATACTTCTTTCATGCGCTCATAAAATTCCCTGTCACAGTCTTCTTGAACCTTCAAACACTGATTATTCCCACCACCATAGCAACTATCGTGTAGTCTGCAGGCCTCACTGAAATCATACCCAGCAGGCTTATCAGGCACTAACCATTCAGTCCATCCGGATCCACACCACAATCCTGAAGGATCAATGTATCTCAGGGGATTAATCCTGGAATAAGAAAAAAGGTTAATACCACCTTTTAATCCAAAAGGATCCGATCCTCAAATACCTCCCTGATATTGGATCATAATACCGATGCCAATTATAATGCAGTCCTGTCTCGTTATCATAATATTGGCCGGCGAATCGCAAATTATTCGTCACACTCGATGCTGGATCGATATCCGTCCTTTCCAAAAGCGGCTATATTTAGCCAGACCAAACAACAGCCCCATTGACCGAATGATTTTCTGTGGCGTACCCAGATGATCATTCTGGTAAAAGTAGTATTGGCCATTTTCTTTGAGAAAGAGCGGATCGGTTGTCCAAGTAGAGCTGGGCTTGTAGCCATAGGATTTGATCTCCATGCCATTCTCGCCATACTCGCCGACCAATCCTTCATCCGAGTATACAAAATAGGTACGCACACCGTCAACTTCTTTCCACAACCGGCGGCCGAACGGATCATAGTAGTATGCCGCGATCACGGTGCCGATACCGTCCTCCACCCGCACCAGGCGATCTTCGATGTTATAGAAATATTTTGTTATATTACCGTTACTATTTTTCTCGATGGTGTTGCCGTTGGCGTCGTACAGGAACATCACCCCATCATAACCCTGTAGTTCGTTATTATTGCCGTAGCTCCAGTCGGAGTGCTCAACCGAGGTGAGGCGGTTGCCGACGCCATCGTAAGAATAAGCCTCGTTGGCCTGTACCGGGTTATCTGCGTTTGTCAGCCGATAGAGATCATCGTAGCCGTATTCATACGGCCCGTGGTCGGTGGCCTTGGCGGTGATGTTGTCCATTTTATCATAAGTATACTGGTAGCTCATGACCACGTTCTGGCCTGGATCTTTGGCCGTGATCGATTTCACTCGCATCAACGGATCATAAACATACTGCCTCCGGCTGCCGCCGGGCAGAATCACCTCGTCGGGCCGATTCCAGGTGTAAGAGCTGTAGGTGATGGTGCCCTGGCCCGGGATCTCGACGCCGGTGAGTTGGTTGGCCGCATCGTAGGTGTACCTATAAGTGACACTGTCCGGTCCGGTGAAAGATTCCTTCAGCCCGTTATTGTAATACGTGTAGCTGTTTGTGAGGGCAAAAGGCCCGTAATTGACCGTTTCGCCGATCTTGCGGTTCAGATCGTCATAGGTGTAAATCGCCGAGGTGGTGCCGTCTTCGTAACCGGTGAGGACACCTGTCCGATCGTAGGTGAATGTTACGGTCTTAAGCGGGGCGTTGTCATTGGCGGTAGTAAAGTAGCGTATTTCCGCCAGACGGCCTGCGTCGTCATATTCATAAACGGTCTTCTGGTTCTTGGCATCGATTTTCTGCACAAGATTTCCGGCCGCATCGTATGCGTAGGTGGTCTCCTGTCCTTCAGGCCTGATCTCCTTAAGCAGCCGGTTGTTGCGGTCGTACTCGAACCAGGTGGTCTGGTTCTTAGCATCGGTCAAGACTTTCAGATTGTCGCGGCTATCGTACGCGTATCCGGTCTCCCCAAGCAAGGCATCTGTCACCGTCTTGAGCCGGTTCAGATCGTCATAAACGTAAGCGGTTGTCTTCTCCTCTTTATCGGTTCGGGCCATAAGGTTACCGGCATCATCGTAGCCGAATATGGAGACGTAGCTCTCGCCTCCGGCCACTTCGGTCTCGAGCACCTTGCGGCCACGCTTGTCATAGGAGAAGAGCTTCTCGAAAGTCGGATAGATGATCCGCGCCGGCTGGTCCTTGGCGCCGCCGCCTGAGCACGAACTACAGCCCGCTCCGGTGGCCTCGTCGTATTCCATCACAATTTCATTGCCGTTGCCGTCTACGGTCTTCACCAGACGGCCGTCGGCATCGTACTCGTAGCGCACCACCTTGCCTTCGGCATCTGTCTGGCTGAGCAGCTTGCCGTCTGCATTGTAGGTGAACACCGTCGCGTTTCCCAGGGAATCCGTGCGCCGAAGCAGGTTGCCGTGCTGGTCGTACTCGAAAAGAGCCTCCCGGTTTTGTGCATCGACTTCCTGAACCTTGTTGCCCTTCTTGTCGTAAAAGAACCGGGTGGTCTGACCGAGCGGATCAATTGTCTTCTCCAACCGCCCGGCAGCGTCGTAGACGTACTGCCAGAGCTTTCCACGGGCGTCTTCCTTGGTCAAGACGTTGCCCATGATATCGTGAGAGGTGAATCGGGTGACGCCGCCCTCCGGGTCGGTAATCGATATCACATTGCCAAGAGTGTCATAGGCCATCACGGTTTCGGCCGTGGGGGTGTCGGCATCGGCAAGGCGCGCAGTGGTCAAAGGGTTACCTTCGGCATCGTAGGTGTAGGTGGTGATGCGCTCATCGGCCGTGTCCACCGCATCGATCTTTTGAATCATGTTGCCGATCCCATCGTAAACGTATGCAGTGGTAACCCCATTTTCGTCGGTCTCGCGGATGCGGCGGCTAAAGGTGTGCTCGTATTCGTAAGAGACAAAGGTTCCATCCGGATAAAGCACCCGGGTCAGGTTGTCCCACTCGTCGTAGTTTTTACGGGTCACCCGCCCTTTCTCGTCGGTGATGATCAGATCCCGGCCGTCACGGGCGATCTTTTCGATGGTGCGGCCGTTCAAATCCACGCGGGTCGGCTCTCCATCGCGGTTATACCAGATCTCCCGGATCGCGCCCCCCGGCGCGGTGATCCGAACATAGGTCTCCTTGGTCCCCTCGTTCATGTCGTACTCGAAAAGATAGCCCAGACCGGCGGCATCATTCACCGCCGACACGTGGGCGTACTTGTCATAGGTGATGGTGGAGGCGTAGTTCTCCGGATCGATCTTTTTGTCGATGCGCCCCTGCCCGTCGTACTCAAACCTGGTAATCCCGCCGGCAACATCGGTCACACTGGTGAGGAGGCTGCCGGTGTATCCGTATTCCACCCGGCGGCCGACGGCGTCTGTAACCGCTGTGATCTGATTGCCGCTGTATTCGAACCAGAGCACCTGACTGCCGCCGCGGTCGGTCACGCCAATCAACTTGCCGCTTTCGCCAGGTTCATATAGAAGGCTGCCGATGACACCGGTGCGGTTGCCGTATTCGGTCTGGCGGCCGGTGGCGTCGAAGAGCTTGTATTCGCCGTTTTTGTGCTCCCAGCGCCAGCCGGTTCCTGTTCTGACGATGCGGTAGAACTCGTGGGTGAACACGTCGGCATTGGCGGCCACGGCCTCGTAAATCACCCCGCCCTTGTCGATGGTCTCTATCCTCTGGCCCAAGGCGTCCAGCTTGAAGATAAGATTGTGGCGTTTGTGCTCCCAGTGCCACCGGCCCCCGTAGTACCAGCGCTTGGCCTCGATCGAGCCGCCGGGCACCTTGATCGCAAGGTCGGACTCCTCCAGGAAGTACTCCCGCATC
Source organism: uncultured delta proteobacterium (assembly GCA_963787235.1). Taxonomy (GTDB): domain Bacteria; phylum Desulfobacterota; class Desulfobacteria; order Desulfobacterales; family SG8-13; genus JARFQH01. The sequence goes on along the minus strand of CAWBCG010000034.1, from coordinate 55,173 downwards.
ACCAGGTTGACCGAGGAGAATACGTTTTGGATGAAGTTTTTCCTCTCGCCCTTCAGATAGCATGTTGAGCAGAAGCTTTCCTTACGCTTCGGCTCTGGGAAGCACTTGACCCCTTCGATGGTGCGTGGGGCCGGGGCCAGCGAAGAGGTGCTGCCGCCGCCGGTGCCGGTACCCAGGTTCCAGGTACCGCCGCCACCTGTGGCCACGGTGACGCCAGCAGTGCCGGCACAATCGCCGTAACTGTAAGTCCAGCAATGGCGCGCGCTGGAGTTGGTCCACTTGCCGTTGGTGCACATGTAGCCGTAATCGACGGTCATGCAGCGCACGTATCGGCTGCAGCCGCCGCCGGTGCCGCCCTCCTCCTGGTCCAGGGACTGCAGGCAGGTGACCCGGTAGGGAATCACGATGCGCTCCTTGGCCTCGATGGCCTCGGGCAGGCTGCCGCTCAGAAGCTCGAACTTGAAGTTCCGATCACTCCCGGGCAGGTTGAAACTCAAGGCTTCAGCCCGGATCAACCCATAGTTGACCAGGGCGATCTCGCCGTTGTACACGTCTCCGGCGCGCATCCTGGGCAGCACGATCGAGATGGGCTCGACAGCCACCACCGCAGCCGGTACGTTGGTTTCGTAAATTGCGCTCAGGACGATGTCGTACTTGTCCTGTATGGTGGTCTCGGTCACCGACCACTCCACGGTCACCAGGTTGACGTCCAGAAAGACATCCTCCACCACGGTCACCCCCGGTTTGACCCACACCCGGCCGATGACCTCCTGGTGGTTGACGGCCGTCACCCGAGCCTTGTAACGGCCGGCGGGCAGTTCTTCGAAAAAGGCCTCGCCCAAGCTGTCGGTGGTCTTGTTGTACTCCTCTGTCAGCACGGCCTCGTTCTGGAGCCGGACCTTGGCGCCCGCAAGACCCTGGACGATCTGCTGGCTGGCATCGAAGGTGCCGGTGTAGATGTCGGCGACCTTGAAGAGCACACCTCCGACCCCGCTCTGAGTCACCGAGACGTAAAGATTGATGTCTCGGGCCGGGTAGTTGGCGCTTGTCACCCGCAGCTTGAAAGTATAGACCCCTTCGGCCACGCTCGCCGTGGGTGAGAAGGCCACGGCTACCTGCTGTTTCTGGCCCACCTGCAAATCGCCCAGGCTGCCGGTCGAATTGAGCACCACCCAGTCGGGTGCCGGACTGCCGTCCGGGTTGACCAGGCTGAGCGTGACGCCGTTCATGGCGGCCAAGCCGCGGTTTTCGAGAACCACACTTTCGGTAACCGTGTTGTTGCGGGCCACCCCGGTCTCGACATGGTCGGGCGAAAAATACAGCACCGGCTTGGCATCCGAAAACCCGGCGTTAATCGTAACCGTGCCCCAGCTACCCTCGTCGCTGATCACCTTTAGCTGCAGGGTCTCGGTCGCAGCGGCAGTGTTGTCGGCAAAGATCGTAAAGTTCAGGGTCGCTGTCGTCTTGGCCGAAAGGGCAGTCACCGGGCTGCCGACGGTCAGGTGCACCCCCTGGGGATAGTCGCCTGCGGGCAGGTCGGTGGCGTTGTACTCCAGGTGCAGGTTGTTGGCCACGGTGCCCTCACCGGTCGTCACCTTGATGCCGATTGTTTTCGTGTAATTCTTGGGCTGAGTCAGGTTGATCGTGGTCGGGGTCACGCTGAGCCGGGTGATCACGAATTGGCCCATGACCGGCTTGTCGGTCAAATCCGGATGAACGGCTCGCACCTTGTAGATGCCGGATTCTCCAGCTGGTGGTTTAAAAACGTGCGCAAAAGTGCCGTCAATGCCTGCGAAAACCGCGTACTTGCGCTCGAAGCCGTTTAGAGTGATCACCAGATTCAGAGGTACATCGGCCAGAGGCGTGTCGGTGGCGCGCTCCACGGCGCGGCCTACGATGGAGATGTCCTGACCGCCTGTGGCACTTTCCGGTGTGATTGAAACGATCTCACCGTAATAAGTGGTGTCCACCAAGGTTACCGGATGGGTCGTGGCAAGTCCTGCCATCTTGACATGGGTTTCCTGACCCTGGTGATAGTAAATGTTGGCAATCGAAAGCTTAATGGTGATGTTGTCGGGCGCGTTGGCCGGCACACTGATTCCCAACGGGGCCGATGTGAAGGTCGCACCGGCCGGAATTCGCGCGACGGTGTTCTTGTTGGACAGGGTCACCAACATGTCGCCCACAGCCTGCTTAAAGGCCCTGGTGGCGATGACATTGTCGTCCTCGTCAAGCAGGTAAATTAACACCTGGTCGGAGGCCGAGTTGCCGGAGTTTTTGGCAGTGACAACCTCGATCTCCTCCTCACCGGTGTTCTCCACGGTGAAGCGTACCGAACCGCTGGCGCCCCGGGTGAACTCTTCGTTCAGGATCTGCACCGCCAGCATGCCGTCGGCCACGTCCACCTGGGAAGAGCGCACGATTCGGACGGTTTCGCCGGTTCCGGGTGTCACTTCGACTGTGGTGCTCACCGACGCCAGATCGGGCAAATTGCTGAAGCCGCCCACCACCATCGGAACCGCCGTCGATTGCCCGGCGTCGATACCAAACTTGTCTGAAGTGTGCAGGTGCCCGGCCAGATCGGCTTTGAGGCGGATGTTCTCCACCCGTTCGGTGGAGCCGTTTTCCACGGTGTAGGTCAGGCGGTTCATCACGCCCCGCCGCACCAGGCTCTCCGGCGAATAGTGGGCTTCGACGAGCGGCAGCGCGATGCTGCGACCCAGGCTCTCCGCTCCGTTGGTATCGACGGCCACGACGGTGTACCGCCGTTCGTCGCCGGCCCAGCCGACGTCGGTGTAAGACTGCTCGGCAAGCAGCTCGACGTTCAGCTTGACCCCGTCAGCCTGCGTGCCCAGGTAAATGTCGTAGCCGGCAATGCTGCCGCCCGGATGGGTCCAGGTAACGATTGGCGCTTCGGCGTCGGCCTGAACCACGGTGATACCGGAAACCGGCAGCAGCTGGAAGTTGAGGTAGGCAGAGACAGCCGGCGAGGACTGGTTGCCGGCCGCATCAACGGCCGTGACCGTGTAACAGTGGGCGGCGGGCGAGGGATGCGGATCGACCACCAGGCTCTGTTCGATACCAGCAGCCAGCGGCGCAAGCCCCTCGACCGAGGTGATCTCGGAGGACGTTGCCCGGTAAAGAATATAGGTGATCGGTTCGGTGTAGACCGGGGGCTGCCACGTGCACTTGATGCCGTTGGCCACCAACTCAAGGGTAAATTCGGTGGGAGCCAGCGGCGGTACCGAATCCGATACCACCGTGACCGGATCGCTCAAACCGCTGAGCGCCTCCTGACCGTTTTCGGAGCGGATGCTGGCAATGGCGTAAGTGTACAGGCCATCCTGGCCCGGCTGATCGACATATTCCAGCGCGCCCTCTATACGCTGGTAAGCCGTCAGCTCACTCTCGCCCGGCGCCTGCCGGAAGAGCTGGTAACCGACCGCCTCTTCCACCGCCTCCCAAGTGAGCCGGATCCGGCCGCCGGGAAGGGACATGCCGGCAAAATTCAGCGGCGGTGCCAGCGGCGGAAGATCGCCCTGGTAAACCTGGAACAGGTTGGGGGCGGCGATGCGGTCGCCGACATTGCTCAGTTCGTCGGTTCCCTGGTAAACGAAGTGGATGGTCTCTGCATCGACCAGTCCGGCATCGGCCGGCAGGCTAAAGGCAGCCTGCCAGCTCTGGGCGTCGCCGGGCTGGGTGGCGACCTCGGTGAGCGAGTCGACAGCTACGGCCGACCGACCGGCACCGGAAAGCAGGTAGGAGAGCTGCGGCACATCGCCGGATTTGACGGCCTCGGTCAATCCCAGACTGAGGGTGACGCTGACAGGATTTTGCTGGTCGTTTTGAATCGGGTCTTCGGGCACCACCGCCAGGCGTTTGACCGTCGGCCCGTCGGTGTCGATCTCGATAACGGCGCCGGCATCGATCTCGGTGCCGCGGTTGCCCACCACGTCCCGGGCCGAGAAGATGGCATAGGCCGCGCCGGTGGGGGTGTTTTCGGCAATCACGAAGAAGCCGGTGTAGGTCAGGTCTGTGTCGCGGGACAGACTGACCGGAATCGGCGTACCGCCCTCGGGGGCGATGCTCAGATACGGCGCGGTCTGAAGTGGCTCGCTGACCGTCAGCACCATATCGACCGTGCCCGGCGCCATGGCGCCGGTCTCGGGGTCGAACCTGCCCTGGGGCGCGTAGACGACGGCCGCCGCTCGCGGCGCCGTGGCATCGGACACGGCCGTGGCCTCGGGCGACGGCTCGCTCTCGTTGCCGGCAGTGTCCACGGTGGTCGCCCGGTAGTTCCAGGTGCCGTCCTCCGGCGGCAGATCGCTGAAAGAAGCGGCCGTGATCAAGTTGACGTTGATCTTGACGGCTTCGCCGACGTCACCGAAGGAGGTCTGCGCCCGATAGAGATTGGTGCCTGCGGCCGCGGTTTCGGTGGGTGGTTGCCAACTGAGCTTGACCACCCCGCCCTCCTTGGCCTGGGCCGTCAGGGCCGTGGGAGCATAAGGGAGGGTCGTGTCTAGGGTCACCAGAACCTCTGTGCTCAGCGGGCCCAATCCGGTGTGGTCTGGATACCGGGCCGCGGCCCGGATGCGGTTCTCCCCTTCCACCAGGGTCAGGGTGAAGCCGAAATTTCCCAAAGCGTCCACGGCGACCGCTTGGCCGGTCTCGATACCGTTGTTGTAAAGGCGCACCTCGGTGCCCTTCTCCGCGTGCCCGGAAACCGTCACGGTCGGTTTGTTGGTGACGACCCCGCTGCCCGGCTGCGTGATCATCGGCGCCAGAGGCACCTCCAAGGCGACATTAAGGGTGTAATCGGCCATGGTGACGTTGTTGAGGGTGTCATAGGCAGCAATTTGCAAGTTGTGGGCGCCGTCGGCCAAGGGCACGATGTTGAGATAACCCGTATACGGCGCGCTGTAGTCGGTGCGTACTGGCGCACCGTCCAGCAGGAATTCCACCCGGCTCACCCCGGCCGGATCGGCGGCATCCAGAGAGACGGTGGCCGGTCTGGTGAGGGTGTACCCACTGACCAGCGGGACGTTCTCGATCATGACGTTTGAGAGTTCCGGCCCCTCGGTATCGGCTACCGGTGTGGCGGTCACGGTTGTAACCGCCTTCTGCTCGCCGTCGGACTTGTTCACGGCAGTGACGGCAAAAAAGTAGGGTACATTGTTGGTCAACCCTGCCACCTTGACCGCCGCAGCGGTGGTGGTAACCACCGGCGCCATGCCGGTGACGCTGGTGAAATCGCCCTGGCTCACGTACACCCGGTAGGTCTTGAGGTACTCGGCCGGCGCGGCGGCATTCCAGGTCAAGTCCACATAGCCACTGTAAGGCTGGGGGGCCAGACCGGCAGGGTTTGCCAGCAGGGTGTAGCCGGTCGCGGCCGCCCCGCTGCTGGCGTTGCCGTCCCCATCGAAAGAAGAAATCCGCAGCAGGTAGGCCGAGCCCGGACTCAGACCGCTGCGCTCATAAGAGTTCACTGCGGCGGGAATATCAACCGCCGTGGTCTCTTCGCCAAAGTAAACCCGGTAGCCGGCCAGATCCGTAAAGGTGTCGGCCGAATGGGTCCAGTTGAAGACCAACCGGTCGTTCTCGGAGACCGAGACGCGCAGGTTGGTGACGTTCTCCGGGGGCACCTTGTCGACGGGAATACCGGGAACAGCGGTCACGGCGGGATCGGTATTGCCCCTGGTATCAACCGCCACCACGGCGAACCAGTAAGTGATCCCTTTGGCGAGACCCTCAACAGTGGCGGTGAAATGTCCGGCAGTAGCCGTGCCGTATGCCGTCAGCCCGGTCACATCGGCAAAGGGCGCCGACCCGACGTACACCCGGTAGGATGCGATGTCACCGTGGACCGCCTCGTTGTAGCCGGTCCAGTCTAGATAGACCGTGCGGCCGTCGCCCTCGCCGTAGGCTGTCAGGGTGGCTACCGGATCCGGTGCCACATCATCGAAGAGGATCCCGACATTCACCGCTTCACTCTGGTTGCCGGCCCGATCCTTGGCTGCAAATGCGAAATTGTTCATTCCGTTGGTCAATGCAACCGTGTGCTGCCAGGTCGCGTCGCCAGTGTTACCGATGATCTGTTGGCCGTCCAACAGAATGGCGGCGTATTCTTCTTTAGAGCCGCCGATGATCTGGCTGGGGTTGTGGGTGGGTGAGGTGACCGGGTCGATCGCCGGGGTCGGCGGCTTTGTGGTGTCGACGGCAAATCTATACTGAACCGCCGCGCCCCGGTTGCCGAGCTCGTCCTCCAACTGCAGTTCCAAGGTATAGGTTGATTCAGGCAATGGCGCCGGTGGGGCGAAAACAAGCTGGTTGCCGCCGGCAACCGACCAGGTTCCCGGCACGACATTCAGTCCGGCATCTCTGAGCGCACGGGTGCTGTCATCAAGATTCAAAGAGGTGGTGGCCTCCGTAAAACCGACCACCACCATGTCCGGCGGCACGTTGAGGAAGCTGTTGTTCTCCGGCGTTATCGACGTAATCGACGGAGCCACGGAATCGACGAGCATATCCACCCAGACAGAATAACTGCGGTTGCCGGCGGTATCCTGGACCCAGATCTCCAAAGCATTGGCGCCCTGTGGCAGGTTGAGGGCCACCGACCAATCACCGCTGCCGACGTCGACCTTGCGGATGTTGTCGACCCACACGCCGGTATCGGCATCACGTGTTCCCGTGAGGGTGATGACTGCTGTGTTGGAGCGGTTGTCGAAGGGACGCACCCGAATAACGCCGGTTGCCACCGCGCCGCCTGTGATGACCGGTGCGGCCGGCGGTTGTTGGTCAACAGTAAAGGCGAAGCTGTAGACCTGGGTGTTGCCGGACACATCCGCCGCCGTCAGCGCAACCTGGTAGACGCCGTCCGGAAGGGGAGCGGTCGAGGGTACGAAGGTAAACTGATCGTTCGATTCAAGCACCGTACCACTCAGCAACTGGCCGCCGCCAAGAACGGTGACACTCGCGATTACCGCCGCATCGTCGACCACACCGTATTGATCGACCAGCGTAAAGCGGATCTGGTTGACCGTCTGAACAAAGGCGCCATCGATTGGGTTGCTGCCAGTCATAACGGGCGGTGTCGGATCGATAATGGTCGGCAGGGTGCGAAACAAAGTGTTGTTGGACTCGTCGGACTCGGACACCTTGCCGCCGCTGTCGGCGGTGACCTCGAGGTTGTGATCACCCGCCTTGGCCGTCCAGGATCTGGTAACCTGGACGCTCTCGCCCACTTGAAAGATACTGCCGGCAGAAGCCGAACCGATAGAGACACCGTCGATCTTAAACGCCACCTGGAAGGCGTCCACCACCGGTCCGGTACCGGTGTTGGTGATGGCGGCTGTGAAGGTGATGGTCTGCCCGGCTGCCAGGTTCTCTGCGGGTGCCCAGGTGACGTCCGCGACCACCAGGTCGGACGGCGGCCCGTCAGTGGTGAAGTGCCAGACCGGACCCTGGGTTTCCGCACCGGTGTTGTCCCGGGCCACGACCTGCCAGTAGTAGGTGGTGCCGGTCAAAAGACCGGACATCTGAGCGGAAGTGACATCGGTATCGGTATAAATGATAATGAGGTTGTCGGCCGCATCGCCGAAGTAAACATCGTAGGTCACCGTGTCCCACGGGTTGGGATCGCCACCGAGCCAACTGACGGTGAGGATGCCGTCGATTGCCGGCACGCGTACCGCTCCGTTGGCCGGGTTGGGACTCTTGGGCGCAAAGGGGGGCGTATTGGTGGGTGGAGTGGTTATACAGTCGCTGGCGGCCATCAACCAAGGCGTGAAATCAACGGTGCCGGACGCATCGTCGCCGTTGAAGTTGGCGCCGTTGGGGTCATTCCACCAGTTGTTCTCGGCCACAACCGTCACCCCGCTAGCGTTATAGACACCGGCGTTGAGGTTGCGTAAAAAGTTGTTGCCGGTAATCACCGGCCGGGCGTCACTAATCGTGTAAACACCGTAGTGGTTGTCTTTCAGGTTGTTGCAGTTGATCGCCGCACCATTGCTTCCGGTACCGTTCACATAAATGCCCGAATGGCTGCTGTTGCGGATGGTGTTGTATTGGAGGGTGGGTTTGGCGTTGTTGAGGTAGATATTGGCGTTATTCGTGTGGCCAGCAAATTCTATGACGCAGTGCTCAAGAAGAGACTGGGAATCGTTTGTAAAATTTCGAAAATATATCCCTTTCCAATCGCCGGGTGCCGGAGAAGAGGCGTTGGAGGTAAACACGACCGGTTCATTTGCGGTTCCCTGAACCGACAGTGCGCCGTAGTAGTCGTAGCCGCTGTTCGCTCTGTCTTGACCTATGTATATCCCCTTGCCAGGCGCAAAACGCAAGACCATACCGGGTTCAATCGTCAATACCGCCACCGCGTTACCCGCGCTTGCCGTTGAATGGCGAACCGTTACATCACCGGCAACAACATAGGGGAAATCTTGCTTAACCCAGGTGCCACTAGCGGTTATTTCCCCCCCACTTACCTTAATGACGTCTTCACCGTTGCCAACTCCTGAATTCCCGGTGATTCTATTGACATGATTAGGGCGCACGCAAACCGCTACACCGCCATTATTGTTAATCACATTGTCCTTAACTGTTGGCGACGAACCACCATCACCGAAAATCCCATCTTGTCCGTTATCTGTAATCAGATTTGATTCGATCGTGGGCGATGATGACTCCAGATAAATGCCTGTGCCGCTACTGTAACGTATCGTGCAATTGGCTATCGTCGGATTGGCTCCTCCACAGTAAATGTTCCACTTTTTCTCACTTGTAGATCCACCATATTCAAACATGCAGTTCCGCAATACACTTGCGGCATCACCCGTGAAATTCGTGAATATGATCCCCTTCCAGTCACCGGGTAATGGAGAAGTAGAATTAGAAGTAAAAACAATAGGGGCATCCTCAGTCCCCTGAGCCGACAGCGCACCGTAGTAATCGTAACCGCTGTTCGCTCTGTCTTGACCTATGTATATCCCCGTACCAGGAGCAAAACGCACCACCACCCCGGGCTCAATCGTCAGTACCGCCACCGTGCCGCCCGAGGTTGCCGTTGCGTGACGCACCGTTACATCGCCGGTGATCACATAGGGCAAGTCCTGTTTAGACCAAAATGCGTTCCCTGTGATATCAGCGCCTCTAACCTCGATATAGTCTTTTCCGTTTCCGAACCCTGAATTGCCGCTAAGCCGATACACTCTGAGAGCATGAACATTGATCGGACTGTCATTGTTACCAACAAACAGGTTATCAGCAATCAAGGGGGATGAACCGCCGTCAACATAGATGCCGTGGGAGCTGCTATATCGAATCGTACTTTTTTTAATCGTCGGTGAGGCTCCCGCACAGTAAATATTTGCATTGTAGGGGTTTCCACCATATTCTACGATGACATGCTCAAGAAGAGACTGGGAATCGTTTGTAAAATTTCGAAAATATATCCCTTTCCAATCGCCGGGTGCCGGAGAAGAGGCGTTGGAGGTAAACACGACCGGTTCATTTGCGGTTCCCTGAACCGACAGTGCGCCGTAGTAGTCGTAGCCGCTGTTCGCTCTGTCTTGACCTATGTACATCCCCTTGCCAGGCGCAAAAAGCACCACCACCCCGGGCTCGATCATCAATACCGCCACCGCGTTACCCGTGCTTGCCGTTGAATGGCGAACCGTTACATCACCGGCAACAACATAGGGGAAATCTTGCTTAACCCAGGTGCCACTAGCGGTTATTTCCCCCCCACTTACCTTAATGACGTCTTCACCGTTGCCAACTCCTGAATTCCCGGTGATTCTATTGACATGATTAGGGCGCACGCAAACCGCTACACCGCCATTATTGTTAATCACATTGTCCTTAACTGTTGGCGACGAACCACCATCACCGAAAATCCCATCTTGTCCGTTATCTGTAATCAGATTTGATTCGATCGTGGGCGATGATGACTCCAGATAAATGCCTGTGCCGCTACTGTAACGTATCGTGCAATTGGCTATCGTCGGATTGGCTCCTCCACAGTAAATGTTCCACTTTTTCTCACTTGTAGATCCACCATATTCAAACATGCAGTTCCGCAATACACTTGCGGCATCACCCGTGAAATTCGTGAATATGATCCCCTTCCAGTCACCGGGTAATGGAGAAGTAGAATTAGAAGTAAAAACAATAGGGGCATCCTCAGTCCCCTGAGCCGACAGCGCACCGTAGTAATCGTAACCGCTGTTCGCTCTGTCTTGACCTATGTATATCCCCGTACCAGGAGCAAAACGCACCACCACCCCGGGCTCAATCGTCAGTACCGCCACCGTGCCGCCCGAGGTTGCCGTTGCGTGACGCACCGTTACATCACCGGTGACGATGTAAGGACTGCCGGCCACCCCCCAAGTGGTGTTCGAAGTGATATTGCCGCTGACATAAGTTTCAGCGAAAGAAGTACCCGTCATGACAAACAAGGAAAAAAGTATAGCCGAAAACAGAAAAAGAACACAAAGAAACCTTCCTTGAGGCTTAAAGCCCGGCGCTTCTGAAATGTGGTGCTGCATAAATCCTTTACGGCTACCCCGGTTGCAGTTATCGGTCATCTTTCCTCTCCGCTCGTTTGTTAGCTTATCTACTTCCCCATTGACGAGCTGATATGGTTTTAGAACTTTTTTTGTGTTCACAAGGCTTTAAAATACTCTTTTTACTCCCCTCACCCTGCCCTCTCCCACCGGGAGAGAGGATTAAAAAAAAGGCAAAGTTTAAAAAGCCTTAATCAGTGGCGCTTGAATTCTACGTTTTGTTCCTCCTGGATAGCCGAGCTGCAGGTGCCGCATCCCCCCAATGTAACGACCCGCTCCGCTTTCGACTTCCATGAAAGGGTAGTGTTTTCTAAAAAATGCCGGTAGCCATTTATGCCTCCCTTGAGGCAGAATGCAGTCGAAATCCCGGCCTTCTTCAGGGCCGCATCGAACTTCTCGTACAGCTCACCGTTCTCGTTGAACAACACTATGGCGCGATATCTAAGACCCTTTTGCTTGGCAAGCTTCACGAGGCTTTCGATGTTTTTCACGTGAACGTTTCCGTGAATCAGTTTTTGGGCATCGGGTAGTGGCTTGGCTGAGACGTCAAAAACCGTTATATTTTCGTATTTCTTTTCGTAAAAAAAAAGGTGTGCAGGGATTTCTCTGTATGACGCAGCCAGCAGACGATCTCCTTCAAGCGGCCCGCCTTGACTTTGCCACGCCACCAGGCCGCCGAAGAGAATCGACGGCATGAAGCCATTTTTCTGCAGTCGCCGGCATTCGTCTTCGAGATCCCGCCACTCGAGGCCGGCGCTAACCAGCACGAACGGCTGCGCCTTGAGATAAGCCTTGGCTTTGAGGGCGTGGAGCGCGACGTTGATGGAGCCGGGAATCCGGAGGCGCTCGAACTCTTCCGGTCTGCGGATGTCCACCAGGGTCACCCCTTTGTTGTGCTTGGTTTTGTTGAGAAGCTCAGTCGCAGTGACCACAAGTGAATAATCCGGTTTAATCGGCGCACCCTCGATCAGCTCTTCCGGTACTTTGCCAGCCGTTGCGGTATCTATTGCAGCCGCAGGCTCGGGTGTGGCCTGCAGTAGGGCAACCATCAGAAAAATGAAATATTGTTTCAATTTTCGTTTATCCATGACTTGTGGTTCCGATTAAGTGGTCTCGGTTCAAAACAACAGGTGATTTTCTCTACCCCGTATTCTGTCCCCCTCCCTTTACGGGAGGGGTTAGGGGAGGGATCGGGAGGAGGTGAAGCGCCCCATACACTTTTGTCTTATCACCGTCAGGACGCCGTCCAGATTCTCGAACACATCATTGTTCCAGAACCGCAGAACAGTGAATCCTTCATCAGCAAGCCACCTGTCCCTGCCTCTGTCTTTGCATCGCATCGCTGTATGCTGGCCGCCATCGAGTTCGATGACGATGCGGTTTTCTAAACTGACGAAGTCAACTATGAATGTGCCGATGGGCTGCTGCCTTCTGAACTTGATGCCGTACAGCTGTCTGACTTTTAGTCTTCGCCAAAGCATGGTCTCTGCCTGAGTAGAATTTCTTCTGAGTTTTCTTGCATACTTCGTTAGGTTGTTCGGCATTGGTCTGTTTGCCCTCCCTCCCCTATCCCCTCCTACGAGGGGAGGGGTAACTCTCGCGAATTCCAACTAAGACGTCGATCCTAACCCCCTCCCGCGGGGGGAGTATGCTTTCTTGCTCTTTCCATCGAATGGAGAAATACCCTAATCGAGGTCGACCGTTGCCTCGATGCTCGCTCCGGCCGGGACAGTCACGACATCGCTCCATACCTGGTCTGCGCCTTCGTTCACGCGGAACTTGAAGGAGCGGCTGGGCAAGATGAATTCGGCTTTGCCTTCGGCCTCCGTGCTCTCTATCCGGCCAAGGTAAACGCTGCTTTCGCTGAAGAGATAGACTTTAGCGCCCTGTAAAGCCGCCCCGGACCTCAAGGCTTTAACGATCACCTGGCCCTGGGGGATGGCCATGATGGTGCCGGTCTGCTGGAAGACATTCGACCAGAACTGTTTTCCGAGGGTGTCCACCCGTACCTGGTAGTCCTGATTCGGCAGGCTGAAGTGAACCTGTCCGTTGCCGTCGGTGACCGCGTGTTGGCCTAAATAGGCGCCGGCCGGAGTGAAGAGGTAAACTTTCAATCCCTCCAATGGTGCGGTGCTCAAATAGCGGCCTTCGACCGTGATCGTGACATCCTGCTGGCCGAGATAGAGGGTTCCCGCAGAGGTAATGCCGGTGTTGTATTCTTCGCTCCAGAACTGGTAGCCCATATGGTCCACCCGAAACTTGTAAACGCCTTCTGCCAGATCGAAGAAAACCTGGCCTAAATCATTTGTGGCCCCTTGAAGACCGAGATATGTTCCGCCGCTGTTAAAGGCGTAGCATTTCGCCCCGGCGAGCGGCACGTCGGTACTTTTCTCCACGACAAAGGCGAACGAGCCGCCACCGACGGAAATGACAATGGTGTTGGCGTAGCCGGTCTCGATAACCTGCAGCCCGCTCCAGAATTGACTGCCCTGGTAGTCCACTCGGAAATTGTAGAAACCGGCAGGCAAGCGAAAGGTAACCTTCCCATCACTGTCGGTGGCCTGGCTTAGACCCAGGTAGGTTCCAGCTTCAGAATAGACGTAGAGGATCTTGCCTTCCTGCGGGAACCCGCCGCCGGTGACGGTGATGGCCGCATCGGCCATGGGAATCGCAACGCTCACGCTCTGCCAGTTGAAAAGACCCGAGAAGTGTCGGCTGCCCAGATAGTCCACCCGCACCTTGTATTCCTTCTGCGGCAGATCAAAGACTGCCTTGCCGTCTGCAGCGGTGGTCCGACTGATCCCCAGATAACTGTCGGTGGGGCTGTAAAGGTAAACCTTTAAGCCTGCAAGGCCTTGGGCCGTATCCTGGAACAGGCCCGCGACCGTGACCTCCACCTGATTATGGGCGATGGTCAGGATGGTGTCGGTATCGGATGCCACCGCGATGTCTTGCTGCCAAAACTGATAGCCCAGGTAGTCGGCCCGCAGTTGATAATTGCCGCCCGGCACGTCGAAGAAGGCGACGCCGGCCGCGTCAGTTGGTAAAGTCAAACCTAGATAGCGACCATCGGTGCTGTAAAGATAAACCGGCACACCAGGCATGGGTATAGCATCCCGCTCCCGCACCACGGCCCGCAGACGGCCGCCCCCGGCAAGGATGGGTACAGTGTTGACCGACCCGCCGGTAATCTCCGCAAGACCGCTCCAATACCGACTGTTGAGGATATCGGCCCGGAACATATACTTGCGGCCCACCGGCAGATCGAAAACCGCCTTACCGCTCACATCGGTCTGCCGGTAAAGCCCGAGGTAGGCCCCGCTCTCGGCAAACAGGTAGACGCGAACGCCTGCTGGTGGCCCATAACCAGTTTGAACCACCGCCTCGACCGCCTCATGCGGGATGTCGAGATTGATTGAAAGCGTATCGGGTACCGTCGCTGCCGCAGTCCAGAATTGGTCGCCCAGATAGTCGATCCGAAACCGGTAGCTGCCGTCGGTTAGATCGAAGGCGACTCGGCCTTCGGCATCGGTTGACCCGTAGAGGCCGAGGTAGACGTCCTGGGCACCGTAAACGTAACACTTCACTCCTCTCAGCGGCACGCCACCGCCGCGAGAAACCGTGACCGTGAAGCTGCCACCGCCGGTGGGGATGTCGACGGGGTTAGTTTGGTGTGCCACCAGTGATTTATCCCCGCTCCAATACCGGTTACCCTGGTGATCGACTATGAAATTATAGTCGCCCTCTGGTATACGGAAGTGGACTTGTCCGTCGGCGGTGGTGGTTTGATTGAGCCCCATGTAGTCGCCGGTGGTTGTGTACACGAAGACCGGCTTGCCGGTCAGCGGGAACCCGCCGCCGCTTACGGTAATGTCGGCATCGGCCATGGCAATTGGTATCACCGGGTCTGCAAACAGGGTCGGATCGTCCCAGGCAAACACATCGCTCCAATACTGCCGACTGAGATAGTCGGCGCGCACTTTGTAAGGCTTCTTAGGCAGGTGATAGTTAACTCTTCCGCTGCTGTCCGTAGTTCTATATAGGCCTTGATAGGCGCCCGCTTCGGTGAAGAGGTAGGCCCTGATTCCCTCAAGCGGGTCGATCGCGCCCTGATAGATGCCGTTGACGGTGACGGCCACATCCCGGTGGGGAATCTCGAAATCGACGGCAGTGTCGGTTGTGACCGCTGTATCATCGCTCCAGAATTGGTAACCGAGGTAATCGGCCCGCACCTTGTAAGTCCCGGCCGGAACCTCGAATTTGACCGTGCCGTCGGATAGTGTCGTGCGATACTGCCCAAGGTAGCTGCCGACCTGGTTGAACAGGTAGAGCCTGACACCCGGCATGGGGGTTTCCGCTTTTTCCATCAGGGTAATCTGGTAGCGGCCGCCGCCGGCATCTAAGGCCAACTGGTTGACGCCGCCGGCGACGATAGTGTTCGAAAGGCTCCAGTACTGGCTGCCGAGAATATCGGTCCGGAAAGAATAGGCAATTCCGATGGGCAGGATGAAAGAGACTTTTCCATGTTGATCGGTAATTTGATAAGTTCCCAGGTATCCGCCGCTGGCTGTAAAAAGATAAACCTTGACACCTTCGGCCTCGGCACCGGCGAAGTGCACCGTCACCTCGGCGGTTTCCTCATCTATGACAACGTCCGTCTGTAAGTCTTCCGGCAGCGAACATGGAACAGACCAAAACCGGTTGCCAAGAAAGTCTATTCGAAACTTATAGTCTCCGGCCGAGAAATCGTCGGAATTGAAGACCGCCGTTCCGTCGGCATCGGTGGTACCGGATTTACCGGTATACGATCCGGCAGTGGAAAAAGCGTAGACCTTTACGCCGGAGAGCATCCTGCCCTTGTCGGTACCCACGTTGACCATAAGATGCCGGGAGTCGATGGTATAGGTCTCAGATAAAACCGGTCCGATGTTTCCGGCGGCATCCACGGCCAGACATTTCAGGGTTGTACTCGCCGCTATTTCGACCGAGGTGTTGTAGAGCGCTGCGGCCGTGGTCGGCTCGCTGCCGTCCAGGGTGTAGAAGATTTCGGCAGACTCGTCGGTCGAGAGCGTCACGCTACGTGGGGTGGGATAGCTGCCGCCCGGGGGAGAGAGTGTAATTTCCGGTGGGGTGCGGTCAATGGTCACCGGCACAGAACCATAAACCGTCGTGCTGTTCTGCTCGTCGGTGATGGTCGCATACAGGTGGAAGGTACCTTCAATAGCGGTAATGTCCCAGTTGTAGCTATCGGCCCCGCCATCCGGGTCTTCCGCCAGGTTCTCGGCAATGAGAATGCCGTCGGCACCAGCAGCGTCGTTGTCGTAGTAGAGGGCAATCCGCGCGCTGCTGTCCGGATCGCTGTCATCCCATCGAATCAGCAAACTGGCTGCCTTGGTCGCAACCGACTCGGCCGGCGAAAGAATGCTGATATTGGGCACCTCGTTACGGCCGGCGGTGTGAACGAAGAACGGGGAAGCAATGGTCCAATTGCCGAGTGCGCCGTGTTCGTCTTCGGCCCGCGCACGCCAGAAGTAGTGCGTATTATCGGCCAGCTCAACCGGCACACTCCAGCTGCGTTCAGTGGAAACTCGCTGGTGGACCAGATTCGTCAGGTCCTCATCGATGAACACCTCGAACCGATAGGTGAGGCTGTCGCCATCCGGATCGATAATCGGATTGACGGTGAGTTCGGGCGTCAGATCTCCCACCCAGGCGCGGTCGCCGGGGTTGTGTACCGAGGGGGCCGGCGGCGTTTTGTTGACCGCACTGACAAAAAAGTCGCCCGTGGTCCAGGCGCTGTCGGCTTCGCCGTCACCGACTCTGACCCGCCATAAATAGCGCGTGTTGTCGGTAAGACCCGCGACCCTCCAGGCGGTGGCGCCCCCCGGCCCTGCGGGAATCGCCTCAGAAACCATCTTCAAAGGACTGTCGAAAGTTTCTGCGACGTCCAGTTCGAAGAAGTACGCGACGGTCGTGCTGTGGCTCACGTTGACAACCGTGAGCTCGAGTTCCGTCGCAGCAATTTCCACACCCGCCCGAGGTGCGATAATCTCAGGGGCCGAGGGTGAGGAATGAAATATGTCGACCGTAAAAGCGCCCACCGCGGTTTCGGACCGGGCATCAAGCTCATCGGAGGCTATCGCCCGCCAGTAGTAAGTCACACCGTCGGTAAGATCTGTTTCCAGGCGCCAGTGGGTGATGCCCGACGCATCGGCTGGGACACCGGCCACCGAAGCCACCGGAATGGTCAGGTCGCTGACCGCATAAACCTCGAAGCCGTATGTCAGAAAGCCCGGGTCCGGGTCTCGGCTGTTGGTCACTTCAAGCAGCGGACGAACGGTGTCGACCAGCATGCCGTCGCGCGGGTGGCTGATAAAAAATCCTCCGGGCGGCTCGTTGACGCTGTTGACCACGAACGTTCCATAGACCCACAGGCTGAAGCTGTACCCGTCAGAGGCGCGCACACGCCAGTAATAACAGAGGTTTTCGGTCAGTTCCACCGGCACCGTCCAGCTTGTGGTATCGGCTCCCTGCGGCACGCCTTCTTCGCTCGCGACCGGCTCGTTGCAGCCCGGATCGGCGTATAGTTCGAACTGGTAAGTGAGGCTGTCCCCGTCCTCGTCGCTGCTGTTGACCACTGCCAGCTGCGGCTGATTGACCACCACCTCGGACCCGTCCACCGGTGACTCTATAACCGGCACGGTGGGTGCGTGATCGCCGATGGAGGGGTCTGAGCCGAGCAGAAACTCTTCGAGATCGGAAATACCGTCGCCGTCATAGTCACCGCTGCCGTCGCGCGATAGGCTGCCGAACTTCTCCAACTCCCAGGTGTCGAGCAGGTCATCGCCGTCGCTGTCAAGCACGGAGTTGATAATGAGCACCGCCCTCCGTGAGGCGGTCAGCGCGCCGTCTGTGGCTGTGAAGACCACCTCATAGCGCCCGGCCTGGCCCACGAAGGGCGTCCAGCTGAAAACGGCTGTGCCGTTCCCCTGTTCTGATAGAACCGCCCCTGACGGCATCTGTTCGACCCCAAGTTCCGGGACGGTGCCGTTGGGGTCACTGGCCGTAACAGTAAAGGCAAGGCCCTGGCTCTCGACGCCGGTGCGGTCGGGAATGAAATCGATCACCGGCGGCTGGGGCATAACCGTCGAGTCATCCAGCATGAGGCTGTAAACACCGGTAGTGTTTACATCGAACAGATTGATGAAATGATCCCAGCCCTGACCGTTGCGTGTCTTGGAAAGCCAGATGTTTTCCTTCCTGATTGTCTTGCCGTCACTTCGAACGGCCTCTACGATAACTTTCTGCCCGCCGCTGGGGTCCGGCAGCTTGACGAACATGAACTCTGCGGTCACCGGTGTGGTCAATGAGTAACCCAGCCGCGAGCCAACCGGGTTGGTGATCACGAGAGTGCTCGCGCCCGATTGATCCGAGACCTCCGTGTCGGAGCTGTCGGTTTCGTAAACCCGGTAGGTGTCCTCGTCTAACGCCAGAAAATCCTGCACGGTATCCCGGCCGGGCAGATCCACCAACACGTCGCGCACCAGGGTGTGAGTTCGGGTGTTTTCCTGCTTGATCAGTGAGGTCAACTCTCCGCCCAATTCGTCTGAATGCGACACCCGGGCATCGAAGGAGATGAACCGACCCGAGAGGGTGCAGGTCATCTTCCAGCGGGCTGTTGCCGCAGTTGCAGGCTCGATATTTCCAAAATCCACTAGCAGGCTGGTGGTTGCGGGACTGCCGTTGACTTCGCTGCCTTCGATGGCAAATCCAAGTAAAAGCCCTTGAGTATTTTCGACGATCTTCGGCTGAGCCGAGTCGATCTTGAGGTTTCTGGCGGTTCCGCTGCCGATGTTCTTGACCCTAACGCCCAGCGAAAATGGAACCGACGACTCGACTATTGGGGTAAAAGCGTCGTCGCCGTACACCTCCTGGGGCAGGAAGTAGTCGAGCACCAGGTCGGGTAGCGGCTTTACGAAGATATAATCCGGGGTCACCTCGGTAACGTTTTCTTCGCCGCCGATGGTGTAGGTGAGCTTGGCACCCACGTTGTAAAGTTTGCCCTGCTGCAGACCGTTGGAAGAGCCGGGGGCCGGTATGATCAGCCAGTGGATGTCGGCCGAGGTAGCAGGACCGATGCTGCCGGTGCCGTCTACGGCATCTATGTTCTCCATTGAATCACGCCGGATGAAAAAAAGTGCCTCTGAATTACCTGGATCGGAGCTGGCCGGCACCGGTGTGCCGTCCTCATCGGTGAACGACACCTTGATATCGATATTTTCGAGCGAAATATTGGAAAGGCCGTTGTTGATGCGCATGTGAGCGTCGAAGGCCTGCCGTTCCAGTGTCAGCTCCTGTTTGACCTCGATCTTGACCTGTGCGCACACGGTATCCACCACCGCTGCGGCCGTTCGGACCGTTGGAAACAGGCCGAGGCCGGCCATAAAGGCCGCGCTCAATGACACAAAGAACCTGCGGGACTTCTTCCCAATGTAACTCTTCCCCATCTATTTCCTCCGTAGCCTTAAAGTCTGCGAAATGAGTGCTTCAGGAGCATATACGGGCCGTCACGCCCTCGCCCGCCACTTCAAAGCGATCGAAATCAAAACCGGACGTCTCGGGTAAGTGGCTGATAACCCGAAGGGCGACATAGTCGGCGGTCTGCTGCATGAAGACCCTTTTTTGAGGATCGCAGAGCCGCCAGCGGCCATCGGCGTAAAATTCGGCCCAGTTGTGATACTGTGCCGGATCGAGTGCGGCGCTCTCCGGGCAATGGAAACCGGCGATACCACGCGCTGGAACACCCGCTGCACGGCAAAGAGCAACAAAGAGGTACATCAATTCAGTGCAGTCGCCCTGTTTCGTTTGCAAGGTCTGCCTGGCACCTTGGTTATTTTTGACGTATCCAACGTAACGGATGCTGCCTGTTATCCAACGATATATATTTTTTGCAGTAGCCAGAGAATTTCCGGCCTTTAGGGACAGAGCAAGGTGACGAACCAGAGGGTCGTCGGTTTCGATAAACGGTTCTTCAACGAGATAAACCTCGTTGGTTACTCGGACGCTTTGCAGGGGTCGCTCACGCATTAGCAGATCGGCCCTTATGGTGATGACCTTGGATGCAAAAGGTGGCAGATTATCGAAAGTGTAATGAAAAATCCGATTACCGAAGTCATCTCCTTCAACATCGTAAAGGTGAGAGGACGATATTTTTACGACGCGTTGAGTTGATGTTTCCGCCACCGGTGCGTTCACCCATAGCTCAGCCCGGTTAACGACAAGGTTTGAAGTGTTTTGAATAACAAAACGGTAAGATATTCTTTTTAAATGCTTGGAGCTGCCCGAAAAAAAGAGATCGATATTTTGTAAGTGAAAGGTAATTATAATTGCCGAGCCGGTTAAAAGCGTGGCAAGGATAAAGAAAAACGTTCTCTTTGACATACGCAAAAGTCCCCTCTATAGAAATCAGAATAGGCGGTGTCGTTCCGTAACAAATTATAAAATAGTTGGTTAACGTCTCTACCGCTTTTGAAAGAAAACTCTGATCTTATGCGTAAAAAAATATAGGCTTAACCACGATGACAATGACCGCAGAGAGGCCGCAAATTTCGTTAGGGCAACGTTTTTAGCGAAGGGTACTTTTTCGTATTATAGGGAGATAGAATCTCCCGACAGATCGACGGCTTTAGAACAATAAGCTGCGAAGCCGTCTCGAGAAGAGAAAACATGCATTAAAGCGCATGCTCTCTCTCGGGCAGGTGGGAAAGAACCGATTGGACCGTGGCCTTTCGCACAAGCATGAGTAGTAATTACAGAGATTACTTACAACTATTAGCTTTCGGTTCTCAGAGTCATAATATCAGTCTGAACCTTCAGCACTCAACAGGTATGATCGGCGAATTGCAAGAACCATGCAACTGTAAAAAGTCTTTTAAACAGGGGGGGCTGAAATACCGGTGTGATGTTTTGGTTATATAAATATATGAAGTGAAAGTTTTATCTTCGTAAGTATTTTTCTCAATCGCCAAAAAATGTCTCTTCTCATTTCGAGGAGTTTTTATTCCTATCTCAATCTACCCACATATGGAGTAATCTTCCCATTTTTTATGTAGACAAATTTACAAATCCATTATTTCCATATCTTTTTTTTCGTTAACTCATTGTAATTATATCAAATGAAGATTTACCACGATTTTTGCATGGCTACAACTGCAATGTCGGCAGTTAATACCTGCATCTTGCACGAAAACATTAAAAAGGAGTAAGCGTTCACAGGGCACCGCATCTGCTTTGTTGTCGGGCACTTGAAGTACAAAAGTACGTCTGTGCGCCCGACGCCTTGCATCTGCGGCACCCTGTAAACGCCTACAATTAGGTGGTTTGAAGCGCATCGGACTTTGCAACCCTGTGAATGGTTACAAAAAGGACTATACACAATACTAATGGCATCTCAGGCGATTATCGAAGTAATACAAAGTAGTAAATGTAAAAAATGGACGCGCATGAGTGCACCACGAAAGTTCATGGCGGTTAAATTGAATATTTTCAGGTTTGTGGTTTTTATCCTATTTAGCTGCTGGTGGGTTCCTTTCCTTCACGCCGAAAACACGTATCTTATCGGCAGGGATGAAGGGGGCGTCTATTTGCAGACCGACAACTACGGCAGCTGGTACATTGACAAAGCCGATGCGGGAAAATTTGAAATAGGTGAAAAAGGAATGTTCAAAATCGGCGTCGATCATACCGGCAACTTCATAATGATCGACAATGGTAAAAAATTCTACACCGATTTAGAAGCCAGAGAAAGCATCGCAAGGCAATTAAGGGAAAACGACAGACTGCTCAGCAAACTCACCGGCCAGATCGAGACCACGATCATCATTCGTAACAATCAGATTTTGCTCCCCGTCACCCTGGGCTACCAGTCGAGGGAAACGACAGTTTTGCTACTCCTGGACACCGGCGCTTCGATTACGGTATTGCACCGCGATATCGCCAACAATTTAGCCATTCAGCAAATGACACCATCCGTGCTGTTCTCTGCCGAAGGACATCGCATCGAATCCCGCTTGGCCCAATTGAGCTACATCAAGGTTGGCCCGCTGAAGAAAGAAAATGTCTTGGTCAGTATCATCGAGCACAAAGACCCATTGGTAGAGCGTCAAGGGTTGCTCGGCATGAATTTTTTGCGGGACTTCGAATACCAGATAGATTTCAAGCGAAGAAAAATTATTTGGAGGAATGAGGTCGCCACGTACTTAAGGTAGTACCGTCCATAAATGGCCTTTTTTACGCTGGGCGTCGTTCTCCGCAAGTTTCAGCCTGCGGCGTACGTTCAGTATGCCTCGCCGTAAACCTTTGTGTGGCCTTGCCCAGCGAAAAAAATTATCATTTATGAATCAGTCTTACTCGTGTTATCGACCATTAGTGGATGGGTGCTAAAGTAGTTTCCGCTCCAGAAATAAGCCATTTTTCGCAAGTTCAAGGAAATCATGGAATTGCAGGGAAGCGTACTCGTATACACCGCACAAGCGATGTCTCCGATTGACGCAGAAATTGCGAACTTATTTTTTCGTGAACCCTAAGCCCCGAAGGGCTTCGGCCGAAATTGACCCATTTCAGGTTCTCGTCGAAGCGGCCGGAATTACCTGAACGGCGCGGATGCCGCCGGCCCCGATGCGCGAGGCCGCCCTGTCGTTGCCTTCGAGATCCGATGCCGCCGCGTTTTTCTCGTAAAAGGTTGTCGGCTCGTATCTCCAGCCGGCAGCCAGGCGCTTTTCTTCTTTAACCAGTTTGACATAGGCCAGACGACCGATCAACGGGGCCGACAAGCGTGTTTTCCACCCATATTCCCGGCACAGGTCCTTCAACAGGCGATCCATCTTCGCGAACATCGGCGCGTCTTTGCGGTAGTATTGACGCATTGCCCAAACGGCGGCGGCATAGGTGTACCTCAGGGGCTGCGCCTCGCGAGCGAAACGGGCCCTGATCCGCTCCTTCGGATGATTCTTATAGCGCGCCCAACCGGTCAGCAGGGTTCTTATCAGCCGCGCCACACTGGGTCCGTTGACCTCAAAATCCCGCTGAAAGGCATCCAGGAGAAACCGCTCCTCCTGGCCGTCTCGGATATGGGGGTGGCGGTAGTTGAACCGGTATTGTCCGTGGGCGTCCGCCGGTAAGAACTCCGCTTCGCTCAACAGCGAGCCGACTTGCCTGTGCTGTTCATACAGGGCTGTGCCGGGATTCGGCGTGTAGAGCATGAACTGGTGAAAATCCGTCTCGTGGCCGACGGCGTGTTCGATGACGCTTTCTATCGTATCGGGACGATGATGTTCGAGCCCGATGATGGAGGAGCCGAGGACGCGAATGCCGTGGGCCTGCAGCCGTTTCACCAGTTCACGGGTGTCGACGTCTTCGAGTTTTCTGTAGCCGCTGCTCTCCCCCTCGATTCCCATCCAAACCCAGCCGATTCCGAGTCCCACGAGCTGTTCCATGGAGTAAGAGCAGATAACCCGCGCCGAACTGAAGACGCACAACGACCAGCTTTCATTATGAGTCTGCATCAACTCCAGCAGCCTGAGTGCCCGTTTGCGGTGGAGCAGGAAATTTTCGTCGAGCACGAAAAACGATTGAATCTGAAGCTCATGCGCCATTTGCCGCATGACGGCATAAAGCTCATCGCCCGTTTCGTAGAAATTGACGAACTTGCCTTTGCCGCCGAACAGCGCCGAGGTCGAGCAGAAGTTACACCCCACCGGACATCCGACCGAGGGGATCAGTATGGCAGCCGTATCGCCGGGTTTGTTCCGCATGGTGATTCCCATTGCACGGGAACCGAAGGCCGAGTAAACCGCCGGGTGCCGAACCGGTGCATCGGTGCGCTGGCCGAGATACTGTCTGAACCATTTGATGCCGTCGCCTTTGACAATGTGATCGGCGTCTATCGTCTCGTCTAACCGCTCCTTGTTGGACACATGTCCCCCGACGACAACGGCGGCGTTCGGCTGGTGATGGCGAATCAATTCACACATCTTTTTGACCTTGCCGACATTGGGTATGATGGCGCTTATTCCGATGATGTCATAAGTTGTCTCTTCGAGTTCCTGAATGAAGCGATCCAAGGCGGCAAAATCGAGGACCGTGCACGGTGCGTCGATGTTCGCCTGGAGCAGTAACAGGGCGAAAGACCGATGAAACATACGCAGGGAAAAAGCCCCCTGTACACGCGTGACCTGATTGTGGTAAAGCTCCATCGGGTTGATGGTGCGGCTGCCGTAATCATCATCCTGGGCAAACGGACCGAACACGCCGCACAACAGAACCCTGGCGTGCGTTTTTTTGGGGTGCGGGAGGGCGGGATGGTTATCCATTTTGGGCTCCAAGTGTGAGGTTTAGCGCGGATGGGCGTTTTGAGGCAGTTTAGAGGACAGCGGTCTTCACCGAAAGAATTTAGTTTGGTTTTACAAAAGTATTACACTTCTGGGGCTTGTATTTGACATTTTCGCCAATAGCCTTAAGATGAATGTTTAATATCACAGAGTCAGCGGCGGGCGAGCGCTTGTCAAACCACGGATTCAGAAAATAATTCAATGAACACTCGAAATAATAATGAATGTTCAATTAAATTTTGCGATTAGAAATCATGAAACGATCAAAAAATAAAACCTGGCTGTTTATCATCATTTTGGCATTATCGATCACAACATTCGGGCTTCCCATTACTCAGGCATCGGAACAACAGTCTACAAATTCGTCGCGCCAGCCGGCACTGGACGCCGAAGTCGAGAACGGACTGAGCTACCTAATCGATTTGGCCCAACAGCCGGAAACCGCATTCGACCCGACCCGCGTTCAATCCCTGCTCGAATATACCGATGCCGATGACGCAAGCGCCCGGTCAGCCGACCCGGCCAAGCGCGCGAGTGGTTACGGCGTGTGCGTGCGCAGCGACATCCAGGCTCCCCTGGAGCGCATTTTGCGCTATGGCTTCAATCCAAAAATACCGAGCTACGTGATATTACCCAAACAGCTGCGGCTGAGCGGTCGATATCCGGAAAGCGACCTTGTCGCACGAGATATCGAAATCTGGAAGTCTCTTTCAACGCTCGACAAGCCCCTGGTGCTTCGGGGGCGGGAGTACGAGGTCACCACTCCGGACACGTCAACGGGCGGCTACTACCGCTACGACCTGGATCGCTTGACTATCCTCCTTCAGCATCGCGGCAGCCCCCTGCTGATTTCCGTCTCCAAGATGATCCGTCCCTCCGATGTGGGCAAACGGGCAGTCATCGTCGACGACCCCAACTGGACCTATTTTTATTCCGGTGAGAAGGGACTTTCACCCGCCATTCTCAAATGGATGGACACATTTATTTATGATACGTCCTCTGTCATGATTTTTCGCCCGGCAGGCAACAACCGTAACGTTACAAATGTGACGTTGTTCAAATGGCTCAACGCAGGTTGGTTGGGCATGAACATGGTCAAACCCAGTCACATTCGCGCCGGCAGCGAGCGCTTTATCAAAAATCTTAAATACGTCATGGAATCTAAAGACATGCCCGATGACGGAACACTGGCCCAAAAATACAACCAGATGCGAAACCTGTCCGATGAAAACCTGGACACCCTCATAAAAAGCTATGCCCGAAACTTCGAACAATACGCCATGAAACACAATGAACTTTCCGAAGACCGGTTCAGCCGGCTCATTCGCAACGGGGGCTATGCCCAAATTCTCAACCGGGAGGAACGGGTCGGCGTGTTGATGGTGGAATTCTTGAAAAGTCAATTCGGTAAGCAACCCTTGATCGATTTTGACCTGGCCGGTTCAGGCGACGAGGATCTCGTATCGAAAGGTATCGCCAAGAACGCGATCCCTCAGTCGAACATGCGGTAAGCCCCACATATCAGCCTCTACCCATTTTACAATTGACCCTTGCGGGACCGCTATGATATTTTTGCCGGTAAAGTACGGCTACTGACGATGACACGATTCGTCCAGGAGGAGAGGATGGCCAAATCCAGGGACACCAAGAAAGACACGAAAAAGAAGCCCAGCAAAACCGCTAAAGAAAAGAAGAAGGAAAAGCAGGAAAAGAAGAAAGATAAGTAACGATTCGTCCTTTTCCTCCGACCGAAAGCGGCCCACCGATCAAAAGCGACATCCGCCGCCTTGACCCCCTTTTCAGACTTGCTCGAGTCGGGCCGGCGCCCACCCGGAGCATACATCATTTTACGTTACGGCCCTTCGACAGAACCGCGCTTTTTTCAGTTTGCAGAAGCTTCTGCAAGCTATCCGATGTCTTCATCCCAAGCCGCAGCGTGCATTCAAATTTTCGAGTGGACAAAGAGGTGATCGCGAAGCTCAAAGCACGCCCCGCGGATCTGGACCATGAAATCTGAACAGCGCCCATCCATGCGGTCATTTTAGAATCTGTCCGAGAGGTCCCGGTTGGCCGCAGGATGAACACGAACATTGGAGAGTGCATGACGCCGCAACACATTCTGCAGAAATTTTTTGGCTACGACACGTTTCGTGACCATCAACTCGATGTTATCGAAGAAGCCCTGGCCGGCAGGGATGTTTTCGTTCTGATGCCGACCGGCAGCGGCAAATCGATCTGTTTTCAAGTCCCTTCTCTTATCCGCCCGGGAGTGGGACTTGTCATTTCGCCGTTGATTGCCCTCATGCAGGACCAGGTTACCGGTCTGCGACAGAACGGCATCCGTGCCGACTATTTGAACTCGAGCCTGGCACCAGATGCCGCCCGGCGGGTGGAAAGGCGCGTTTCGTCGGGCGAGACCGATCTGCTTTACATTGCGCCGGAACGTCTGCTGTCCGACACGTTCCAGCGCTTTCTGTCACAGTTTCCGGTTGCCTTGTTTGCCATCGACGAGGCCCACTGCGTTTCTCAGTGGGGGCACGATTTTCGACCGGAGTACCTTCAAATCGCTTCCGTGACCCGGAGATTCCCGGACGTTCCCCGCATGGCGTTGACGGCCACGGCCGATGCAGCAACCCGCAGGGATATTCTCGAGAAGCTGGATTTAAGTCGGGCAACGCAGTTCGTGTCGAGTTTTGACCGGCCAAACATCTGCTACAGGGTGCAACTGAAGGAAAACGGCAAACGTCAGTTGCACGATTTCATTGCAAAGAGGCATCCGGGAGAGACCGGCATCGTTTACTGCCGCAGCCGCAAACGGGTGGACGACATCGCGGCTTGGCTTTCGCAAAGAGGCGTTAATGCCGCGGCCTATCATGCCGGACTGTCTTCCGAAGAGCGGAACCATCGGCAGCAGCGCTTTGCCCGGGAAGAAGCCCTGGTTGTCGTGGCCACCATCGCCTTCGGTCTCGGTATCGATCGGCCGGATGTGAGATTCGTGGTTCACTTCGATGTCCCCATGAGCATGGAAGCTTATTATCAGGAAACAGGACGTGCGGGACGAGACGGTGAGCCGGCAGAGGCCTTCATGCTCTACTCATTGTCAGATGTGGTCGCGGTGCGCCAACTGCTCAACCGGTCGGAGGGCGACGAAAGGTTCAAGCGCGTTCAGCAGCAAAAGCTCGATGCCCTGCTGGGATACTGCGAAACCATCGAGTGCCGCCGCCAGGTGCTGTTGAGGTATTTCGGTGAATCGCTGGCTGTCCCTTGCGGAAACTGTGGAACGTGCAAGCAAGGCGTGGCATCCTGGGACGGCACGATAGCGGCCCAGAAGGCGCTTTCCGGGGTTTATCGAACCGGACAACGGTTCGGGGCCCAATATCTCACCGAGGTCCTGCTCGGGAAAACCACCGATCGCATGAAACGGTTCGGACACGACACGATCAAGACTTTCGGGGTCGGCAAGGACTTATCGAACAGGGAGTGGCG
The DNA here is from genome assembly GCA_963787235.1 of uncultured delta proteobacterium. GTDB lineage: Bacteria > Desulfobacterota > Desulfobacteria > Desulfobacterales > SG8-13 > JARFQH01. The sequence goes on along the minus strand of CAWBCG010000034.1, from coordinate 27,734 downwards.
CTCCGTATTTCGCCAGTTGATGGCTGCGGGTTATTTGGCGGCGGATCCGGCGGGACAAGGCGGCTTTCAATTGACCGATAAAAGCTGGCCACTTCTAAAAGGTGAGCAAACGATTCGATTCCGCAAGGACTCGGAGGCCGTTAAATCCCCAAGAATCGGCCGCGACACGCGCCATGCGATACCGGCCTCCTTGGACGATCGCTCTATGGGCCTCTGGGAGCATTTGCGCCGGGTGCGGTTCGAAATCGCCAAAGAAATGGAATTACCGGCCTATGTGATTTTTCACGATAAAACGCTCAAAGAAATGGCCGCCCGCCGACCGCGAACGCGCAAGGACCTGTTGCAGATTACTGGGGTTGGTGAAATAAAAGCCGGCCAATTCGGAAAACGGTTCCTCGATGCCATCCAAACATGGGAAGAAGGTGACCCGCCGCGGCAGCAAGGACAGAAACGATAGGTTGACAAGTTCAGCTCAGGATATAAAGTGGCAGGAAAGTCCTTTTCGACCATTGAAATGACTTTTCGGATCTTCGCTGTGAATTGAAAACGGGTACGGCGACTTGAAAAACGCTGCAGAAAAGCAACTGATGCAGGACCTTCTGGATCATGCCGGAGTGCGGATAGACGGAGTTAAGCCGTGCGACATCCAGGTCCACAACCCCGATTTCTACCCGCGCGTCATTGCCGGCGGTTCACTGGCTTTGGGCGAAAGCTACATGGACGGGTGGTGGGATTGTGAAGCACTGGATCAGTTCTTCGAACGGATCATGGGCGCCCGGCTCGACAAAAAAGTGCGCCGCTCAAAAGCCGTTTTGTGGGCGGCACTTAAAACCCGTTTGACCAATCCGCAGAGCCGCGCCAAGGCTTTTCACATCGGTGAGCGCCACTACGATACCGGCAACGACCTTTTCACGGTCATGTTGGATAAGCGCTTGAATTACTCCTGTGCGTATTGGCGGGCGGTCAATACGCTCGATGAGGCGCAGGAAGCCAAGCTGGAGCTGACGTGCCGGAAACTGGATCTGAAGCCGGGCACGCGGGTGCTGGACATCGGCTGCGGTTGGGGTGGTTTTGCAATCTACGCCGCAGAGAAATACGGCGCAGAGGCAACCGGCATCACGGTGTCGCGCGAGCAGCTCAAGCTGGCCCGGCGGCTCGGTGAGGCTCTGCCCGTGAAGATCGAGCTACAGGACTACCGGGATCTTCAGGGGACTTACGACCGCATCGTTTCAATCGGCATGTTCGAGCATGTGGGGGTGGCCAACTACCGGACCTACATGCAGGTGGTCCACCGCTGCCTGGAGAAAGACGGTCTTTTTTTACTGCACACCATCGCCGGCAACTCGTCGGTGCGCTCCGTGGACCCCTGGATTGCGACCTACATTTTTCCAAATTCGATGCTGCCCTCGGCCCGACAGATCGCTGCCGCCGCCGAAGGGCTCTTCGTTTTGGAAGACTGGCACAGTTTCGGTTCCCACTACGATCGCACGCTGATGGCGTGGCACCGCAACGTCACCGAAAACTGGCACCGCATCCGGAAAACGTACGATCAGCGCTTCTACCGCATGTGGACGTATTACCTGCTTTCATGCGCCGGTTCTTTTCGGGCCAGACGGAACCAGCTTTGGCAGATCGTGTTTTCAAAAAACGGCCTCAGGACAGCCTATCCGTCAATAAGATAAAATTCTGACATTATTAACTATTTTTTGAATTTACAGACCCTATTGCCCCTTAGGCTATTTATTTGCGGAAACTGAAAAAGCAAGGGAGAAATAACATGGTAAAGCTCGAAACCAGCATGGGCGAGATTTTTTTGGACCTCGACGAAAAAAATGCCCCCGAGACCGTCTCTAACTTTCTGGCGTACGTCGAGGAGGGTCACTACGACGGCACCATCTTCCACAGGGTCATCGACGGTTTTATGATCCAGGGCGGAGGAATGACCGCCGATATGAAGGAAAAACCGACCCGGTCACCCATCCAAAACGAGGCCGACAACGGACTCAAGAACGAAGCCTACGCAGTGGCCATGGCCCGCACTTCGGACCCGCACAGCGCCACGGCCCAATTTTTTATCAACGTCAAAAACAACGATTTTCTAAACCACACGGCCAAAAATCCTCAGGGCTGGGGCTATACGGTCTTCGGCAAAGTCGCCAAAGGACAAGGCGTGGTCAACAAGATCAAGGCGGTCGCAACCGGCCGCAAGGGGATTCACGATGACGTGCCCCAGGAGCCGGTCGTCATCAACAAGGCCGCGGTGGTCGATGCTTTAGGGGTTGAGTCGGTTGAGTCTGTTTAGCCCGTTAAGCCCGTTGAGTCGATTGAGCCTGTTTGTCCCACTATGCGGGATTTGGTCGGTACGGAGCGAAGCTACCTCCTTATTCGGCGTCCAAATAAAGGTTTTGAAAAGACCAGAGGAAGACGGCTGCATTGTGTCATACGCCGCCGACCGATGACGACATCCAAAACCGTTATCTTGGAGCCTTCAGCGGCCGGAGGCGGCCATTGCCGCTTCCATCAGTGCCTCGGAGAAAGTCGGGTGGCCGTGAACCGTGCGGGCGATGTCTTCCGCGGAGGCTCCAAATTCCACTGCCAGCACGCACTCGGCAATCATTTCCGATGCCCGCGCACCGATAACGTGAACGCCCAGAACGCGATCCGTTTTTTTGTGCACGATCACCTTGGCAAAGCCGTCGGTTTCACCCAGGCAGCGTGCCCGCCCGGCACCGGTAAAGGGATAAGTGCCGACACGGTAGGGGATGTCACGCTGCTTTACCTGTTCTTCGGTCAGGCCGACGCTGGCCACCTCGGGGGCAGTGTAGATGATGGCGGGAATGGCGTCGTAGTTGACCTCCCCGGGCAGGCCGGCGATGCCTTCCACCGCGGCAATGCCTTCAGCCGATGCCTTGTGCGCCAGCATGGGGCCGGCGATCAGATCGCCGATGGCGTAAATACCCGGCTGTTTCGTCTGGAACTTTTCGTTCACGATCACTACTCCGGTCTTGGCGTCCGTTTCGATGCCGATCTCCTCCAATCCCAAACCGCGGGTTAGAGGCCGCCGACCCACGGCCACCAGGAGCTTGTCGAATTTGAGGGCTTCTTCCTTGCCGCCGGCTTCGAGGGTAACGGTCACTTTCTTGGCGCTGGCCTTGGCACCGGTGACCTTGGTCTTCAATCGGAAGTCGAAGCCCTGTTTCTTGAGAATACGGTGCAGGGTGCGTCCCACCTGACCGTCCAGGGCGGCGACGATTTGCGGCAGCATTTCGATGACCGTCACCTCGGCTCCCAAACGCCGCCAGACCGATCCCAGCTCCAATCCGATATAGCCGCCGCCGACAATACCGAGCTGCTTGGGCACGGTTTGCAACTGCAGGGCTTCGCTGGAGCTGATGATGTTCTTACCGTCGAATTCGAGGCCCGGGACCGCCACCGGTTCGCTGCCGGTCGCAAGAATTATCGACTTTGCCTCCAGGGTCTGCCGCCGGTCTTTTTCTTCGGCGTTCGTCACCTCGACGCGGCCCGAACCCGCCAGGCGGGCCGTGCCGTGAACAACTTCGATCTTGTTGCGCTCCAAGAGCTTGCGGACATTATCGGTCAGGTCCTCCACCACCTTGTCCTTACGGGCCATCATGGCCGGCAGGTCGAGGGTCAACTTGCCGGTTTTGATGCCGTGCTCGGCAAATCGCTCTTTGGCAAGGTGATAGTACTCGCTGGAGTCGAGCAGCGCCTTGCTCGGAATGCAGCCCACCCGCAGGCACACGCCGCCGAGGCGCGGCTCCTTTTCCACACAGACAACCCGCATGTCGAGCTGGGCCGCCCGCACCGCCGCCACGTAACCGCCGGGACCGCCGCCGATGATCACGAGATCGAACTTTTCTGTCTTGGCCATGGCTAAATCTCCACTATCATCCGTTCCGGGTTTTCGAGGAATTCCTTTATGCGCCGCAAATAGGTCACTGCTTCTCTACCGTCCACGATGCGGTGGTCATAGCTGAGGGCCAGGTACATCATGGAGCGCACGACGATTTGGTCGTCGATTACCACCGGTCGTTTTTCGGTGCGGTGCATGCCGAGGATGGCGCTCTGAGGCGTGTTCAGGATCGGTGTGCTCAGAAGGGAACCGAACACCCCGCCGTTGGTGATGGTAAAAGTGCCGCCTTCCAGGTCGGCCAAATCGAGACGATTTTCCTTGATCTTTGTCACGTAGTCCACGATAGCCTGTTCCATCTTGGCCAGGGAAAGTTTTTCACAATGGCGGATCACCGGCACCACAAGCCCCCGGCCGGTTCCGATCGCCACCCCGATGTGATAGTAATGGTGATAGACAATTTCCTTACCGTCGATGAAGGCATTGATTTCCGGAAATTCCTTGAGCGCCTCAACGGCGGCCTTTATAAAAAAAGACATGAACCCCAGGGAAACGCCGTACTTTTTCTGAAAAGCGTCCTTGTAGTGGGAACGGATCTCCATCACGCGGGTCATGTCGACATCGTTAAAGGTGGTCAGCATGGCCGTGTTCTGCCGGGCTTCGAGCAATCGCGCGGCAATTCGCTGCCGCATGGGCGTCATCGGTTTGCGGGAGGTTTCCTCATCCGCGGCCGCTGCAGTGGTTTCGCTTGCGACCGGTGGCGCGACCTTTGCCGATGCCGCTTGTGCCTCGCGCGCCTCGAGGTACAGGATGACATCCCCCTTGGTGATGCGTCCGGCAGGACCGGTGCCGATCACCTCGCCGACATCGACACCTGTCTCTTTTACGATCCGCCGCACGGCGGGCGAAAGGTTCGTGTCGGCCGCTATCGGCTTTTTCTCCGTCGCCGGTTTTGCGGCCTGCTCTTCATGGGCTGAAGCGGCCTTTTCCTGCGGTGGCGGCGCTGTTTTCTCCTGTTCGGCGGCCTCGGCCTTTTTAGGCTCGGTGGGCTCTTTTTCGACCTCCTCTTCCTTGGCGCCTTTTTCGGTTTGTGCGGCTTCCGCGGTGGCTGCCGCGGTGTCGATGGTGCCGACCACGGTCCCGATCGCAACCGTTTCGCCTTCTTCCACACTGATCTTCAGCATGCCTTCCGCCTCGGCCTCCACTTCCAGGGTGACCTTGTCGGTTTCGATGACAAACAGCGCCTCACCTTTTTGGACCCGGTCGCCGTCTTTCTTGAACCACTGCGCCAGCACCGCCTCGGTCACCGACTCTCCAACACTGGGAACTTTAATCTCGACCAACATAGCATCTCCTGAAAGGGGCTCCTGATCGTCTCTTGCAATTCTCCGCCGAGACGCAGGGCACGTTAAGCATTTATTACTATTTTGCTTTCCACCGAAAGACAGGAAAGCAAAGGTCAGCTGCCCCTGCGGATCAACTCACCTGCCCACCTTGTTCTACACCGACTGCCTGTTCAACAATGGCCATTTGTTGCCGCTTGAAAATGGCCGGAAAACCCGTGGCCGGACTGGCGGCCTCCGGTCGACCGATGTACGCCGGTACCTGTCCGAAGAGCTTTTCCAGCCGGTAGCGCACGAACTGCCAGGCCCCCATGTTCTCCGGTTCCTCCTGAACCCAGTACCACTCTTTGGCCTGCCGGTACCGCTTGGCAACCGCCTTCAACTGATCTTCCGGAAACGGATACAACTGTTCCAATCGCACGATGGCCGCTTCGCCCTGCTTGGCGTCCTGCCGCCACTGCAGGAGTGCATAGTAAATCTTGCCGCTGCACAGCAGCACGCGCTTCGGCTTCTTTATATCGGCCGCATCCTGGAGCACTTCCTGAAACCCCCCGCCGGCCATGTCGTCCAGATTCGATACCGCCAGGGGGTGCCTCAGGAGGCTCTTGGGCGTCATGACCACCAGGGGTTTGCGAATCGTGCGCTTGAGCTGGCGGCGCAGCAGGTGGAAGTATTGGGCCGGTGTCGTCGGATAGCAAACCTGCATGTTGTCGACCGCGCACAGCTGCAGAAACCGCTCCAGCCGAGCACTGGAGTGCTCCGGACCCAACCCTTCCATGCCGTGAGGCAGCAGCAGCACCAGCCCGCTCAATCGCTGCCACTTGACCTCCCCACTGGCAATAAAAAGATCGATCACGGACTGGGCGTTGTTGGCAAAATCGCCGAATTGGGCCTCCCAAAGAACCAGAGTGTTGGGCTGAGCTTTGGAATAGCCGTATTCGAAGCCCATCACGCTCACTTCGGCCAGCAGGCTGTTGTAAACCCGGTAGGGGGCCTGGGTGTCGGCCAGGTGGTTCAGAGGTGTGTAGCTCCTGCCGGTCTTGATATCCATCACCACGCTGTGGCGCTGGCTGAAGGTGCCGCGGGCGCTGTCCTGCCCGCTGAGTCGCACCGGCATCCCTTCCACCAGGAGTGAGGCAAAGGACAGGGCTTCGGCGCCGGCCCAATCGATTCCTTCCCCTTTTTCGATCGTTTCGAGCCGTTTCTGCAGCAATCGCTCTAATTTCGGAAAGAGGTTGAAATCTTTTGGAAAACGATTGAGCTGGCGGGCAAGTTCGATCAAACGCTCTTTTCCGACCCCGGTTTCGACGGCTGCGTGGCTGTACCGGCCGCTGATCCCGTCCCATTCACCGTAAAACCGACTCTCGGGAAACGGGCAGGAACTGCCGTGAACCTCTTCGTAATCCTTTTCCAGCCGCTCCTCCACCACAGCCTTCATCTTTTCGACTTTTTCCTTATCGACCACCTTCTCTTCGATCAGTCGGTCGGCATAAATCTCATGCAGCGAGGGTCGTTGCCGAATCCGCTCATACATCAGGGGTTGGGTGAAGTAGGGCTCATCGCCTTCGTTATGGCCGTAGCGCCGGTAGCAGATCACATCGATCACCACGTCCTTCTTGAAGGTCATGCGGTAGTCGGCCGCCAGTCGGGCGACGTGCACCACCGCCTCGGGGTCTTCGCCGTGTACGTGAAAGACCGGTGCCATGATCATCTTGGCCACGTCGGTGGAATAGCGGGTCGAGCGGGCATCTTCGGGCAGGGTTGTGTAGCCGATCTGGTTGTTGATGATGACGTGCACGGTGCCGCCGGTACGGTAACCTTCCAGCTGGCTCATGTTGAGGGTTTCCATGACCACGCCCTGGCCGGCAAAGGCGGCATCACCGTGAATCAGCAGCGCCAGAACCTGCTTGCGGTCGCCGTCGTCCAGCATATCCTGACGTGAACGGGTAAAGCCCTCCACCACCGGATCAACCGCCTCCAGGTGGCTGGGATTGTTGACCAGAAACATCCGGAGTTCACGGCCCTGTGCCGTTTGGATGTCGGCCAGAAAGCCGTTGTGGTACTTGACGTCACCGGCACCGATGAGGTCATCGGGGTCGTAGCAGCTCTCGAACTCGGCGAAAATGTCATAGTAAGATTTGTGCAGGACGTGGGCTTGAACATTGAGCCTTCCTCGGTGGGCCATGCCGAGTATGATTTCCCGGCTGCCGTGGTCTGCCACACGCTCGGTCAACGTGTCGAGAAGGGGGATGACCGCATCGCCGCCCTCGAGTGAAAACCGCGTGACCCCCACGTACTTTTTGTTCAGAAACTGTTCGAAGATCGCCGACTGAATGAGCTTTTCGAGAATGTGAACCTTTTCGGAGGCCTCCATCTGCGGCCGGTTGCGCACCGGTTCCATGCGCTCCTGCAGCCAGCGCTTCTCCTCCGGGTCCTGCAGGTGCATGTATTCGACGCCGATGGACCGGCAATAGGTTTCCCGCAGAATTTTGATGATCTCCTTGAGCGGCGCGGTTTCATCCCTGGCAAATCGCCGGGTAAAGAATTCCCGGCTCAGGTCATCGGCCGACAGGCCGAAGGACTCCAGGCTGAGCAAGGGGTGCTCGGTCGGGCAAGCCGCCAGCGGATCCATGCAGGCCAATAAATGTCCGAGGTCCCGGTAACGGTACTTGAGTGCCTCCACGCGGCTCTGTTTGATCACCAGCTCCCGGTCCTCTGCCACCGTCACGGCCGGTGCCTGGTCGTAGGCAATCGCAAATCCCTTGAAAAAGGCCTGCCAATCCCGCGACACCGAACCGGAGTCGGCCTTCCAGCGCTGGTACTGCTCGTCGATATAATCCGCGTTAAAGGTCTCTATCGCATCCATCTCTCCCATCCTTGGTTTACTCGTGCCCATCCACGGTTTCAATAGGGGCACTGATCAGTTTCCGATCCAGAAATGTGCAATTTTCTGCAAGTTCAAGGAAATCGGTGGAATTGCGCGGAGGCGTACTACTGTACGCCGCACAAGCGATTCCGCCGATTGACGCCGAAATTGCGGGAAAGGGCCATTTATGGACGGAAACTAACTAATATTCACTCTGCTCCTTAAACCAGCCGGCGACGCTGCGTGAGATATCGATGCGATCTTCCTCACGGCTGAACATGTGATCCGCATCGGGCACGATCTCCAGATCCACTCTGCCGCTGCTCAGATCACGCACCTTGTAGGCCTCTTCCACCGGGATGATCTCGTCCATGTCGCCGTGCACCACCATCAGAGGCTTGTTAAATTTTTTGAGGAAGTTGGCGGGATCGAAGCTGCCCGCATCGTTGAAAAATTTTTCTGTCAGCTTCAGCGACCGTCCGCGACTGCTGAAAAATACCTCGCCGGTTCGTTGCAAAGAGGCCCGTTGCTCGCGGCTGAGAAAGTCGATCGCGCGGATACCGGTCAAACGGCTCGCCAGCGCGCAAACGGCCTTGACGCTGTCCGTCTGTACGGCGGTCAGAAAAGCGATCAGTCCGCCCATGCTGTGACCGGCCAGGCCGATCCATTCCGCCCCGCGGGAGGTAATGATTTCCACCGCCGTTTGCATCTCGGAAATTTGTTTGCTGTAGGTCGACTCGTCAAAGGTTCCCTGGCTCTGGCCGTTTCCGGAAAAGTCGAATCGCAGGGCGACAAACCCTTTCCGGCTCAATTCTCCGGCCAGCTGCCTCAATATTCCCGTGTGCCGCGAGCAGGTGAAGCAATGACCCAGTACGACCCCGACACCGGCGGGTGACTTGGGCAAATGAAGGGTTGCGGCCAGCTTTTCACCAAAATGATTGTTAAAGTGAATCTGTTCTTCCATGATAGGTGTCTCGATCCTTTAGGCGTCCAACGTTGCACCGGTCAACCGGTGCCCGGTCCCCATAAAAATACGCGGTCTGCTCTCCGGGAGTCGCCGTGAGGGTCAACCGACGGCCGTCGCCGGAAACCGGCAACCGACCACAGGGTAACCGGATTTTCATAGATATCGGAGGAGTTCCATGACTGTCAAGAACGAAAGATAAACATATTGAGTTCTTATGAATTGATACGCTAAAAAATGTTTGACACGACCCGTCTCTTTTTTTATCGACATTTACGGGTAAGGAAAAAATCACACCCTGAAAGTTCTCGTGAGAAGGCGGTATGGCTTCAGGCTCGAAAAAGGTTATCTATGCCGCGCTGGCCGGCAACTCCCTGGTAGCGACGACCAAATTCATTGCTGCAGCGATCACCGGCAGTTCGGCCATGCTTTCGGAGGGTATCCATTCCGTGGTGGATACCGGAAACCAGGTCCTGTTGCTGTGGGGTGACCGGCAGTCCAGGAAACCGGCCGACGAGCAGTTCCCCTTCGGCCACGGCCGGGAAATCTACTTTTGGAGTTTTATCGTCGCCATTCTGATATTTGCCCTGGGGGCCGGTTTTTCGATCTACGAGGGGATCCACCACCTGCTGCACCCCCAGCCCCTGAAAAATCCGATGGTTAACTATATCGTCATCGGGCTGGCGATCGTTTTCGAAGGCGGCTCTTTATGGTTCGCGATCCGGGTCTTCAAACACGCCAAGGGGAGCCGGGGATATTTCGAGGCCGTGCACTCTGGTAAAGACCCATCTCTTTTTGTGGTCCTGTTCGAAGACACTGCCGCAATGGCGGGACTGCTGGTGGCTTTTATCGGGATTGCCCTGGGCCAAATAACCGGAAATCCGACCTTCGACGGAATTGCCGCGATCTTGATCGGCATCATTCTCGGCGGCACCGCCCTCTGGCTGGCTTATGAAACCAAGAGCCTGCTGATAGGCGAAAGTGCAGATCCTGAAATCGTGCGAACCATACGCGAATATTGCTTGGACCTGCCCCCTGTCAAAGAGGTGAACGAGGTCTTGACCATGCACATGGGCCCTGAATTCATCCTGGTTAACATCAGTGTGGATATGGCCGACAACGCCACTGCCGGTGAAATTGAAAAAGCAATCGCCGTGTTCGATAAACGGATCAAATCGACGTTTCCGGCTATAAAGCGAGTTTTTGTGGAGGCGGAGGCTCGAGGCCGTAGATCCTAAAGTCCGTCCGCCCTTAAACGATCCTTTTTTCAAGGCTTACGCAATCGAGGATTTGTCATGTTATCGATTTTGTTTTACCTGATCCTGGCCTTGGCCGCAGGGGTGTGTCTGCCCACCCAGGCCGGAATAAATGCCCACCTGAACCTCTGGACCCGTTCGCCCGTGCTGGCGGCCGCCATATCCTTCGCGGTCGGAACCATGGCTTTGATCCTCTACGCTCTGGTCCGGCGGGTCCCCGTGCCGGCCGTCGCCGGCCTGTCCGCTTACCCTTGGTGGATATGGAGCGGCGGTTTCCTGGGCGCTTTTTTCGTGGCGACAACGGTGTTTTTAGCCCCCAAGTTGGGAGCAACCTCGATGCTGGCGTTCATCGTCGCCGGTCAGATGCTGGCATCGCTTCTGCTGGATCACTTCGGCCTGCTCGGCTATCCGGTCCAGACCGTCAACCTGTGGCGGTTGACCGGGGCGGTTATGGTCGCCGGAGGCGCTGTGCTCATCCGCTTCTTCTGAGAACCAGGTGACTCGGAACTATTTAAAACAGCTAAATGACCTTGCCGGTCATGCGAGCGCCCGGAAAACGGTGCTCGACCGCCACTATAGGTTTTAAGATAAAGATTTTGGCAAGGATAGAGGGAGAAGGCTGTATTGTAATACGCCGACGACCGATAACTCAGCCAACATCTTTATCTTGAAGACTATAGAAACGAAGATGACATGGATGCACATAACAGACTCCTGATTCTTTCCCGCAGCGCGGCGGTTTATGCCGGCCTGATAAAAGACCTGCGGCTTCCGGATCTCGAAATTGCCGCGTGTAAAACCGCCGGTGAGGCATCCGCGTACGTGGACCGTTGCACCATTATCCTGGGCGAACCTTCCCGCATCGCCCGGGTAGTGGAAGGCGCAAAGGCGCTGAAATGGGTTCAATCCACGTTTGCGGGTGTCGAAGAGCTCCTCCGCACCGGCGGCGCCCGGTCGGATTACATCTTAACCGGCGTAAAGGGCGTCTTCGGGCCTTTCATGAGCGAATATGTCGTGGGCTATCTTCTGGCCCTGGAGCGGCACTTTTTTGCGGCCTATCGGAATCAACAAGACCGGACCTGGCGGCGCCTGCCCTACAAGAGCCTCCGCGGACGCCTGATCGGCATCTGCGGGTTCGGCTCAATCGGCCGGCATCTCGCACGGACGGCTGACCATTTCGGTCTGCGAGTATGGGGCTACAAGCGTACCGCGGAAACGGTCCCGGAAGCCGAACGGGTGTTTACCGGCCCCGAGTTCGACGAATTCCTGTCGCAGCCGGATTATATTGTGAATACGCTTCCCAGCACGCCGGCCACGGTTCGCCTTTTCGACGATGCCGCATTCCGGGCCATGAAGACAACCGCCGTCCTGATCAACATCGGCCGGGGAGACGCCGTCGTCGAGGAAGCGCTGATTCGGGCGCTGCAACAAGGCCTGATCGGCGGGGCGGTATTGGATGTCTTCGAAAAGGAGCCGCTGCCGGAAAGCAGCCCCCTTTGGGCCCTTCCCAATGTTGTCATCACCCCCCACAACTCGGGTTTCAGTTTTCCGGGCGATATCGTTGCGCTGTTTGCCGAAAACTACCGCCGGTTTTCGAAAGGCGACTCTCTACTGTACCGGGTCGATTTCGAGAGGGGATATTAGAGGGTTTCATTCATCGCATGGAAATACGATTGCTCAGTTTGCTGGAGGGAGCCCGGCGGGCGGCCGGAACGGTTGTCATCATCGATGTCTACCGGGCCTTTACAACAGCTGCCGTGGCGCTGCAACGCGGGGCCGCGCGCATTCTGCTGGTCGATACCCCTGAGTCTGCATTCAAGCTGCGTCGCGAGGGCCGGGGCGATTTGTGCCTGGGAGAGGTTTCCGGCATCAAGGTGCCCGGCTTCGACTTCGGCAATTCGCCGCTCGAGCTTTCCCGGGCCGACGTCCATGGCAAAACGTTGATCCAATCCACCAGTGCCGGCACCAAGGGCGTTGTTGCGGCCGGCAGAGCCGAGGCCCTCTTCGCCGCGGCGCTGATCAACGCCGAAGCGACCGTCCGCGCGGTGCTGACAAGGAACCCCTCGCTGGTGTCGCTCGTGGCGATGGGTACAAATGGAGCACAGCGAAGCGACGAGGACGAGCAGTGCGCCCTTTACATGCGCAACCGGCTGCGCGACCGCCGGCCGGATCCGGCCGCAGTGCGGTCGCTGGTGCTTTCGGCCCATGATTCGGCCAAATTCGACGACCCGAAGCGACCGCATTTCGACCCGCGCGACCGCGACATGGCCCTTCAGATCGACAGCATCCCGTTTGCCGTCCGGGTTCGCGTCGAGGGCGACCTGCTCGTGGCGACTCCGGAAACGCTTCCTTGAGCTTTGCGTTCGTAACCGTTCACAGGGTTGCAAAGTCCGATGCGCTTCAAACCCCCTAAATGTAAGCGTATACAGGGTACCGCAGATGCAAGGCGTCGGGGCGCACAGACGTACTTTTGTTTTTGTACTTCAAGTGCCCGACAACAAAGCAGATGCGGTGCCTGTGAACGCTTTCTTGCGTTCCCTTCAGCCACCGACGGAAGAGAAAACATCGCCACCCCTTGCACCCGGTGGTCTTGCGCCTCCATCTTCTCGATGACTCAGAATCGGGCAGGCTCGTCGTTGGCCGGCTTGCACTTGCCCTGTAATTGGTCTATGTACCAATCAATTAACGCGCAGCCTGCCATCTCACTGCAGGCTGACCGATCGGTTGACAGCCGACCGGCGCGTCGACATCAGAACCTATAGGTCCATATTTTAAATGATTCTTGCACTCGGTGAAATATTATTTGACGTCTTTCCCGATTATCGACGCCTTGGCGGCGCACCGTTCAACTTCGCCTTCCACCTCAAACAGCTTGGATTTCCCGTTCGTTTCCTCAGCCGGGTCGGCGAGGACCGCAACGGGAAAGAGATCCGTGCCGCAGTGAAAGCCCACGGCTTCAACCCGGCCGATCTCCAGGTCGACTCCCGCCATGCGACCGGAACGGTTGCCGTAAGTCTGAACGATACGGGCGTGCCCACATTCGATATTCTACCGAACGTCGCCTACGACTATATCGACTTCACACCCGCGGTAGGATCACTTCTCGAAGACTGCGCCCTTATTTATTTCGGAACGCTGATCCAGCGCACCGACCGCGGTTTCAAAAATCTTCAGAGCATCCTCTCCGCCAGAAAATCGAATACCAAATGCCTGTATGACATCAACCTCCGGCCCGGCGGTTACACCAGTCAAGTGGTGCGCGAGTCCCTCAACCACGCGGACCTGCTGAAGCTGAACGAAGAAGAACTCGACGTTCTCAAGTCGATGCACGGCCAAAAGCGTGACGAGGATCGATTCGTGGCATATCTCCGCGAGCACTATGCCATCGAAATGGTCGCCCTGACCAGGGGCAAAAGCGGCAGCACCCTCTTTACTGCCGATGGTCGCTTCGACGCGGCGACACCCCTGGTCGAAAACATCGTGGACACGGTTGGCGCCGGGGATGCGTTCGCATCCGTTTTGGCGGCCGGCTACCTGCGGGGCCTGCCTGCCGTAATAACTCTGAATGCAGCAACCCGCCTGGCCGCCCATCTCTGCACAGTCGCAGGCGCGATCCCCGACGACAGCGATCTTTACGCGGACGTCGTTAAGTTGCTCGAAAGGTAACCGTCATGCCCGAAGAACCGCTTTACATCCAAATGTTCAGCATACACGGCCTGCTGCGCGCCGAGAACTTGGAACTGGGTCACGATGCAGATACCGGCGGCCAGATCAGGTACGTCATCGAGTTGGCCCAGAGTCTCAGTCAACAGCCGGAAGTCCGGCGTGTGGACCTCTTCACCCGCCTGCTGGTCGACAAAAGGTATTCTGATGACTATGGCCAGACGGTGGAAACCGTCAGCGACAAGTTTCGCATCATCCGCATCCAGTGCGGCGGAAGAAAGTACATGCGCAAGGAGCTGCTCTGGCCGCATTTAGACGAGTACACCGACAAGACTATCAAGTTTATCAAGCGCGAAAACGCCATTCCGCACCTGGTGCACGGCCACTATCCGGATGCCGGCTACGTTGCCATGCAGCTGGCGAGCTTTTTCGGAATCCCGTTCGTTTACACCGGACACTCGCTTGGACGGAGTAAAAAACAAAAATTGCTCAACGAAGGCATGACAGAGAGTGACATCGTCCGGAAGTACAAGATCGACCAGCGGATCAACACTGAAGAAGATATCCTTAAACGCGCCGACCTGATTGTAACGAGCACCCACCAGGAAATCGAAGAGCAATACGGGATGTACCGCAACGGGGAGATTCCGCAGTTCAGCGTCATCCCCCCCGGCTTGGACATCGACAAGTTCTACCCCTTTTATCATGACTTGATGCCTGATGCTGAGAGGAGCGAGGAGGGAATGTTCGCCCGGGCCTCCCTGCTTCACGAGCTCAACCGTTTCTTCATGCATCCGGACCGCCCGCTTATCCTCGCCCTCTGTCGACCTGACAAGCGCAAGAACATCTCGGGGTTGATTGAGACCTACGGCCTTGACCTGGAGCTGCAGGCCATGGCCAACCTGGCCGTTTTTGCCGGACTCCGCAAAGATATCGAACAAATGGAGGAAAATGAAAGGGATGTTCTCACCAACATGCTGCTGCTGATGGACAGATTCGATCTTTACGGTAAAATGGCGATTCCTAAAAAGCACGACTTCGAACACGAGGTGCCCGAACTCTACCGGATCGCCGCCGAAGGAAGGGGCGTCTTTGTCAATGCTGCGCTGACCGAACCCTTCGGACTCACACTGCTCGAAGCATCGGCCACCGGTTTGCCGGTTGTCGCCACCCATGACGGCGGGCCTAAAGACATCATTGACAATTGTCAAAACGGGCTCCTGGTCGACCCCACCGACAGCAGGGCCATCGCCGAGGCCGTCAAAAAAATCATCGCCGACAGCAATACCTGGGACACATTTTCCAAGAACGGCATCATGAACGTTCGCCGCCACTACACCTGGAGCAGCCATGCCCAGACCTACCTGCAAGCAGTCGGCGAACTGGTGAGATCCTGCGGGCAATCCGACATGCAGGCTGCCGTGGCCAGCGATGCCATCGGACGGCGGCTCACGCGGCTCCACTACTTTTTGATCACCGACATCGACAACACCCTGATCGGCGAGGACAATCCGGATCTGCCGGAGCTTGTCGCCCTGCTACGAAAACATCGCGGCGAGATCGGGTTCGGCATCGCCACGGGGAGAACGGTCGAATCGGCTGCGGCCTATCTGAAGAAACACGGCATCCCCTCACCCGATATCCTCATTTCCTCAGTCGGTTCGGAAATTTACTACGGCAAAAGTCTCAAATACGGCAGCGGATGGGAAGCCCATATCGCCGACAGTTGGAATCGCGAAAAGATCGTCGAGCTTCTGAAACGCTTCGAATTCCTCGAGTTGCAAGAGGATTCCACCCAACGCCGATTTAAGATCAGCTACAACATGGGGCCGCAAAAAGACCGGCTGCCAAAAATTCACAGCCTGCTGCTGCGTCACAGGTGCCGCTACAACCTGATCTATTCGCACCAGAAATACCTGGATGTGCTTCCCTACCGGGCATCCAAGGGAAAAGCGATCCGGTATCTGGGCTACAAGTGGGAGATTCCTCTCGGACATTTTATGACCTGCGGTGATTCGGGGAACGACGAGGAGATGCTGCGGGGCGAGCCGCTCGGTGTCATCGTCGGCAATCACAGCCCGGAGCTGAAGTCGTTGAAAGGTGCAAAAAGAATTTATTTCGCCAAGAATCCACTTGCCGGCGGCATTCTGGAAGGAATTCAAAAATACAACTTGATCGAAAGAGCGGCGGGACAGGTTACTCGTAAACCCCCTCGATCTGCTTCTTGAGACGCAAGGCCTGCTCCATGTAAACCTTGAGCTTTTGCTGAACCGCGCCGAAAACGGTGCCCGCGGGGTAGTCTCCTTCTTCATCCGGCGCACCGGCCGTAACACCGGTCAACACCTCTATGCCCTCTTCGATCGTGGCAACCCGGTAAATGTGAAACCGCCCCTCTGCAACGGCCGCGATGACCTCCCGCTTGAGCATCAGGTTCTGAATGTTGGTCTGCGGTATCATAACACCCTGATCGCCGCTCAATCCCTTGGCCTTGCAGACATCGAAAAAACCCTCGATTTTATAGTTCACACCGCCGATGGACTGAACCCGGCCCTTCTGGTTGACGGAGCCGGTCACCGCAATCCCTTGCCGGATGGGAATGCCGGAGAGGCTCGAAAGAATGGCATAGAGTTCGGTGGAAGAAGCACTGTCGCCATCGATGCCGCCGTAGCTTTGCTCGAAAGTGATGCTGATGGAAAGGGTCAGGGGAAATTTCTGAGCAAATGTTCGCCCGAGGTAGCCGGACAGAATCAAGACCCCCTTGTCGTGGGTTCGGCCGCTGAGCCTGGCTTCCCGCTCGATGTTGATCAATCCGTGCCGGCCCATGTAAGTTTCGGCCGTTATACGCGAGGGTCGGCCGAAATAGTAGTCCCCCATCTGATAGACGGCCAGAGCATTGACCTGGCCGACCACCATGCCCTCCACGTCGATCATGATGGTGTCGTCGACATAGGCCTCCTGCATCTTCTCCTCGTAGAGATTGTAGCGGAAGCGGTAGTTGTTGAAGGCCGTGACGACATGTGCCTCGGTCACGACCGGGGCCCCCGCCCCGCCCGCCAAGTAGTCGGATTCCTTGATGATGCTGACGATCGGGCCGAACCTCAGGGAAAGCTTCTTTTTACGGGCGATGATCTTTTCACCGTATTCCACCACGGCCGCCACGGCTCCGGGCGCAAACGGCCTCAGTCCTTCCTCCTTGCACACCCGGGCGATATACCGGGCGTAAAGTTGAATCGTCGCCGGCGAGCGTTCGGTTTCGTAGTCGAAATCGGCCCGGACCTTGAAGATTTTGTTGAACTTCGAATCGTTGTTTTGAAGCAGTTGGAAGATCTGATAACTGCCGATTAGAACGACCTTGACTTCCAGGGGTATCGGCTGGGGACGCAGGGACCCGCTGGCGATGCCGGCCAGTGTCGGCAGGTCTTCGATGAAGAGCTGCTTGTTCTGCAAGGCCCGTTTGAGCGCATCCCAAACCATTGGATTCATTAACAACGCCTCGATTTCCATGATCAGAAAACCGCCGTTTGCCTGCAGCAGGGCACCCGCCTGAACCATCGTGTGGTCGGTGGTAAAGGTGCCCATGACGGCCCGTTTCTCGATCTGACCGAACACGTTCTGATAGGTGGGGTTGGGTTCGTAGACAACCGGAGCCCCGCGGGTCGATTTGCGATCGACCAGTACGTTCACCTGATATTCCCTAAGCGGCTTCCCGTGGACCCGCAATGCCGTAACGTCACCGCCCGATCCGGGCGGTTCGAGGGCCTTGAGGAAACTGTCAACATTTTCAACGACGTGGGCCTGGACCTCATCCAGGTAAGCGAGCGCATCGCGACTGTCAGGGTAATCCTCCCGAATGATGTCGAGCCGGTCCTTCACAACGAACAGGGCCACGTCGGCCATCAGTTTTTCAATCTCTTTTTGCCGGCTGTGATTGATTTTGCCCACTTCCCTCAGAGTATTTTCTATCTCTCCCTGAAGCTGCTTGAAATCGGCTTCGATAGCCTTGCGCTTTTCTTGGGGCAGCTTCTCGAATTCCTCCGGCGGCATCGGTTTGTCTTCGATCAAGGGAATCGTCTGATAACCCGATGCCGTGCGGTGAATCACCAGGTTTTTTTCCTTGGCCAGCCGATTGAGCCGATCGAAGTGCTCCTGCCGCCGGGCGCCATGACGGTTTTTGATCTCGGTCAGTTTTTCCTGGTAGGATTTGCTGTCGAATTCCCTTGGCAACCGAACCTGTAAATCTTCGACGAAACGACTCATCCGCCTGCTGAACAGGAGTGCACTGCCGGCCGGAAGAGCGACGGCCGTCGGCCGAAATTCGTCCTTGAAGTTGTTGACCATGCACCAGTCCCGGGGCGTGTCCAGAGTTTCGGCCAACTGCTGCACGATGTCCTTGACGATGGTGGTTTTGCCGGTTCCCTCTTGCCCGGTGACAAAAATATTGTAGCCGGGACTTTTCATCGCCAGTCCGAAGCGAATTGCCTGTACCGCCCGTTCCTGACCGATGACCTCGTCCAATGGTTCGACTTCCGAGGTATCTTTGAAATCGAACACCGCCGGGTCACAAACGCATCTCAATTCATCCGGGGTCAATTCATTCTTTGTCGCCATGCGGTTACCTCCATCGCCTGCACATCCTGCTGCCTTTTCCGAGAGTTCTCTTCTGTCGATGAACCCACGACGGGTTCGTGACGATTTTGGCACGTTTTTTCGACATATTGCAAGCCAGGGGCACATTTTTTTGCGGTCTTCCGGTTTTTGCACCTTTTTGGCGTGCTTCATCCTACCAATAGTGCCGGCGCGTCGATTTAGCGCCGCTATTTCAGGATGCGGCAATGTCAGCGCAGCGGCTCGAACGGCGGGCACGGGGACTCCTTGCGTCGTCCCGTTCCGGGCCGAACACGCCGCTTAAACCGTACCCCTTCAGAGCATTTTTATGCTATAATAAGCAGTTGAAAATCTCAGAATACACACACCGGCATGCAATGAAAAACCCGCCTCGATGCATATAGGCGGGAATCTCTCTTGGCATTGCCCGGTCCCGGAACCCGGAAATTAAAAGGACGAACGACAAGATGGCAGGCGAGACCAGCCCCCTCGGGGAGGACATCGGGCATCTGGAAATGGAGAACCAGCAGTCCATCGACGACTTCAGACAGCCTTCCGATGCTCGAAACCCGGAATTCAAGGTCTACCAGGTTCGCCAACGTTTGAGGTTGAGGTTCACTGGCACCGGTGGAGAATATTTCAGGATCTGGATCGTCAATCTCTTTTTGACCGTTTTGACCTTGGGTATCTATTCCGCCTGGGCAAAGGTGCGAACACGCCGTTACTTTTATGCCAACACGCTGCTGGCCGACCATCCCTTCGACTACCGGGCCAACCCGTGGTATATTTTGAGGGGCAACCTCATCCTTGGCTTCGGATTGCTGCTCTTTCTGGCATTCGAGAGCTTCGACCCGGTTTACAGTGGCATCGTTCTGGCGGCTTTTTATGCCTTCCTGCCTTTTTTGATATACAAATCCCTGCGCTTCAACGCCTACAACTCATCTTATCGCAACCTTCGCTTCCGCTTCTGCGGATCGCTGAAAGAGAGCTACAACACCTATCTTTTCATACCCCTGCTCATTCCGCTGACCCTGGGCCTGATTTTTCCCTACTGGGTTTTCCGTCGCAAGAAATATTTTTTCGACAATTTTACCTTTGGCCGAAGCCCCAACATCTTCACCGGTGCGGCCGGTCGCTTTTACCAGGTTTACGGAATTACAGGTCTTATGGTCATCCTCCTGGCTGTCGTGGCCGGCAGCGGGGTATATTTCTTCGTCTCGCAGCCACATGGACTGGCATTACGGTTGGACAACATGAATCGGTTTTTCACGCTGCTGCCGATCGCCGGTTTCTTGGTCGCAATGACGGCCTTCACCTGTATTCAGCAGTTTCTGTTCGCACGGCTCACCAACTACTGCTGGGGCCGGACGAGCGTCGAAGGCATTTGTTTCAACAGCAGTCTCACCGTCGGTAACCTGCTGTGGCTCCGACTCACCAATCTTTTGGGCATCATCTTCTCCCTGGGTCTGCTGTTTCCCTGGGCCAGGGTCCGCCGCGCCCGCTACCTGGTAGGAAGTCTGACACTACACAGCGACCGCAGCCTGGACACTTTTGCGGCTGTCGAACAGTCGGCTGAAAGTGCCATCGGTGAAGCGGCAACCGGATTTTTTGACATCGATATAGGCCTATGAACACATTTACGGGAACATATCTCGACGGCCGAAGTTCGAAGCCGGTTCAAGTGGGGATAACCCTGGAGGGAACCACGCTCCGGTTGCAGGACTGCACGGCGGTCTTGCCGGACATCGTCGTCCCGCTGCAAAATTGCAGCACAACGCCGCCGCTCGGCGGGACCCGTCGGTCCCTGATTCTTCCCGGTGGTGCGTGTTGTGAAACCCGAGCTGCGGAACTGCTGGCGCTCGTCGACGCCCAGAGGGGTCCCGCCGGCTCCGCGAGGATCGTCAATTTTCTCGAGTCCGGTTGGAAAACAGCACTCGCCTGTCTCCTGGGCCTGTTTCTGTGTCTCTGGGGATTCGTGGCCGCGGGTATCCCCTTTCTGGCCAAAATGGCCGCCACTGCCGTTCCGGCCGCTGTCACGGACAGATTGAGCCGCCAAACCCTGACGATGCTCGATGCACGTTTTCTCGAACCGTCAGAATTGGGCACCGACCGGTCTGCTCATCTTCAGAATCTCTTTCACGGTCTTGTCGACCGTAAACGGTCACCGGTAAATTACCGCCTGGAATTTCGTAAAAGCGGCCAAGTCGGTGCGAATGCGTTTGCCCTGCCCTCCGGTCTGATTGTGATGACCGACGAATTGGTGGGGCTGGCCGAAAACGACCGGGAACTCATCGGTGTAATGGCACACGAAGTCGCCCATGTCGAAAATCGTCACGGTCTGCGCGTCTTGTTTCAGAACGCCGGGACCCTCCTGCTGGTATCGGCCCTGGCGGGCGATATGTCATCGATCAGTGCCGCAGGGGAAAACCTGCCCACGCTGTTGATCGAGTCCGGCTATTCGCGGCGCTTCGAAAAAGAGGCCGACCGGGCCGCCGGCACGTACCTCATCCGGATGGGCTGGGGTACGGTCTCTTTGCAGAACATTCTGGCCCGACTCGCCAAAACGGCACCGATCCATCCGGCCTTCGCGCTGTTTTCCACCCACCCCGACCTGGAAGAACGCATCGGTTATCTGAAAAAAATGGACCGGATCCGATGAAGGTGACCGGCAAGCCGTCGTCTGCCTGCACTGCCGGTGACCGATATACGCACGCCGATGGTCATTTGAACGAATCGGTGTGGTGAAGGCTTGTCCCTCTCTCTTATCTGCATTATCATCTCATTAAATCTTCGTGTTAAGCCGTCATGGCTTTTAGGCCGCGTCGGTGCATGACAACTTTTGTGATAGAGCAGTTGAGTCGGTTGAGTCGGTTAAGGCCGTTTTGTCAGTGAGAGGATATCATCGATTTTAGCGACTAAACGCTCATGGCCCTCAAGATACCATTGGTTCCGGGTTCTGAGTTTCGAGTTTCAAGTTTCGAGTTTCTATTTAAGGACGCTCCCATGCCCATTGAATACCGACCGATCGGTCTGATTCATTCCCCGTTCGAAAAGCCGGCCGGAATGCCGATCCAGCCCACCGGCGCCGGTGATATCCGCGGCACTGTCGAGGTTTATCCGGAATTCGTGCCTGGGTTGAAGGATCTCGACGGGTTTTCACACATTTTTCTGCTTTATCACTTTCACCTTTCAGGGACCCCCGAATTGGTGGTCGAACCCTTTCTGGATTCACAACCCCGCGGGGTGTTTGCCACCCGGGCGCCGAAGCGACCCAATCCGATCGGCATTTCAGTGGTCAGACTCACAAAAATTGTCGCCAACATCCTTCACATCGAAAATGTCGACGTTATCGACGGCACGCCGCTGCTGGACATCAAGCCATACGTGCCGGCATTTGATCATCACCCGGTCGAGCGCTTTGGCTGGCTGGAACGGACCAGCCAGCATGCGCAACAAACCGTGTCGGACGAACGGTTCGCAAAACCGGCGGCCGGAAATGAGCGGTCGAAGATTCCATGACCCTTTATCTCCGTGAAATACAGCCCAGAAAGTGAGGTAACCCAATGGTGCGCATGCTTTTATCATTATTTATTTTCTTTGGATTGGTGTCGGTTGCCGTCGCAGACAACGGTCTCGTGAACGTAAAAAGCGCGCATAGCGTAAAAGATACGGCCAACAGACTGGAGAAAGCCCTTACGAACAAGGGAATGACCGTGTTTATCCGAATCGACCATGCCGCAGGGGCAAAAAAAGTTGGCCTCGCCCTGCCGCCCACCGAACTGGTGATCTTCGGCAATCCGAAGGTCGGCACACCCTTGATGCAGTGCAGCCGCAGCGTGGCCATCGACCTGCCCCAAAAGGCGCTTATCTGGGAAGATGACCAGGGACAGGTCTGGCTAACCTACAACGATCCGGCTTACCTTGCCGCGCGACACGCCATAACCGGCTGCGAGGCGGTTCTCGAGAAAGTCGGCGGCGCGCTCCAGAATTTTGCTGCCGCGGCCACGAAACCTTAGGGCTCACAAAAAAATAACGTCGTATTCTGAACGCCGATGCACCCCATTTGGGCGGGCGCATCATGACCCTAAATTACAGACTTATCCTTTCGTTAACCCATAGAAACCGGTCGAGGAAAATCCGCGACAAAAACCGATAGAAAGGGGAATAACGTCGTGCAGCAACCATCCCAAACCCATAGTGCTGCCGTTGGTTATGCACTATGGATATTTGGTTTTACCGGCTCGCATCGCTTCTACTTCGGCAAACCGATATCGGGAACCATCTGGTTCTTTACGCTGGGCCTCTTGGGTATCGGCTGGCTGATCGATATTTTCCTGATCCCGGGAATGAATCGCGACGCGGCCCTGCGGTTCCATCCCGGCAGAATCGATTACAATGCGGCCTGGATCCTTTTGACATTCCTGGGGCTGCTCGGTATCCACCGAATGTACATGGGAAAATGGCTGACCGGCTTACTCTACCTGGTCACGGGCGCTATCGTCGGAATCGGTTATCTATACGATTACTGGACATTAAACGATCAGATTACACTGATCAACTCGGGAAAGTAAAGACCTGCGCTGATGGAGAATCAGGACGGATATACGCTTTGCCAGTTTTTAATGTTTTTTTGCGCCACCCAGTCCGCTACGCGTGTGCTGAATTCATGATAGTGAGGGGTTTGCCTATGCGCCTGGTAGGCAGCTTCATCGGTGTACAATTCATAGAGAAAGACACGACAGGAGTCCTTCGCATCGATACTGACGTCAAACCGGTGGCAATCGGCCTCAAGCGTCACTGAGTTCCGGGCCTGTTTCAAAACGGTTTCTCGAAACTTGCTCTCATGTTGCTGGTGAATCGAGAATTCGACGGTTACGACAAACATGGCAGTCCTCTCTTTGAATGGTTTATATGGATTTTGGAAAAAGCCGCTCGAGTTCTGCGACTTGAGACCGGGTCAACTGAACGTAAGGCCGGTCTTTGACCATTAAGAACAGCCGGGCGGTTTCTTCCAGTTCTTCGGCGGCGTTGACCGCTGCCGCCAGATCCCTTTCGCAGACAATCATACCATGATGGGCCAACAGCATGGCATGTGTGTCGATCGCCCGGCGACCGACCGCGTCGGCAAGGCCGGGATCACCCGGTCGAAAATAGGGAACGAGGGGCAGACGTCCGATTCGCATCACAAAATAAGGTGTCAGCGGAGGCAGGACGCTTTCCGGGTCGAGCCCCACCAGACAAGCGACCGCCATGCAGTTGGGGGCGTGCAAATGGACCACTGCACCGGCCAAACTTCTGGCCTGATACATGGCCCTGTGGACGGTCCACTCCTTTGAAGGCTTATCACCATCGCGATGCCGACCTTCACGGTCAAGCAGTGAGAGTCTCTCCGGTTCCAACCGACCGAAGCTGGAATTGGTCGGGGTGATGAGGAATCCGTTGTCCAGCCGCACGCTGATATTGCCGGCACTTCCGGAGCTGTATCCCCGCATGAAAAGCGACCGTGCCTGCTCAACGATTTGATGGCGAAGTTCCTGTTCCGTCATGGCGCCTTCTTCACTTTTCTTACAGCAAAATTCGGTCTCCTATATTACCCCGATTTCAACCTCTCTTATACTGTTGACGTCCGTTGAGAGATATTTTAGGGGTATACCTTGACGTATGCGTTGTCAAGATGTCCTGTAGGGTGCGGCAGCCACATTATCCGGTTGTGTCCGTTGAGCCCGTTAAGCCTGTTGAGCCGGTTATGTTAGGCTAGTTTCCGTCCATAAATGGCCCTTAAGCCACCACTGGTTGCGGGTTCTGAGTTTCGAGTTTCAAGTTTCTATTTGCAGGTCAAATTCTATTTTCGTGTTAAAGCGTCTGACCGGCCACAACGGTTAGCGTCACCACAAACCGCTCGGTCGAAGAGGCGGCAGATTCCGTCGAGTTTTCGTACCGGAGGAAGGCCATGACCCCCTTGCCCATTTCACTCCGCGACATCGCATTTTTCGGAAATGGATTGAACCGGCCTGAATGCGTTCTGTGCACCGCCAAAGGGTATATCTACTGTGCCGATTGGAGGGGCGGCGTCACCCGGCTAGACCCTGACGGCCGCCGGAAGGCGTTTCTGGCAACAGACGCAGGAATCGATATCCGTCCGAACGGTATCGCCCTTTGCCGCGACGGCTCGTTCCTGCTGGCCAATCTTGGTGACGAAGGCGGCCTCTATCGCCTCCGGCGCACCGGTGCCCTGGAACCGGTTTTGACCGCCGTCGATGGTTTCAGACTGCCGCCCGCCAATTTTGTCCTTGTCGATGCAAACGACCGCATCTGGTTGACGGTTAGTACCCGCCGCACACCACGCGCCCTGGGCTATCGGCCGGACGTCGCCGACGGTTTCATCGTTCTGCAGGACCGAAGAGGCGCCCGCATCGTGGCCGACGGCCTGGGCTATACAAACGAGGTGCAGATTGATGCAACCGGAAAATGGCTGTATGTCAACGAAACCTTCGGGCGGCGCCTGAGCCGTTTTCGGATTTCTGCGAATGGCTCTCTGGGCGGCCGGGAAACCGTAGCCGAATTCGGCCCGGGAACGTATCCCGATGGCCTGACATTCGACGCGGAAGGGGGCATCTGGATAACGAGCATCGTCAGCAACCGGGTTATCCGGATTTCCCCGGACGGTCTTCAAAATGTCGTCTTGGAAGATTCGGACCCCGAGCATGTCGACACCGCCGAAAACGCCTTTCGCGGCGGAACGATGGATCGCCGCCATCTGGACAACATCAAAAGCAGGCGCCTGCGAAACATATCGAGCTTAGCCTTTGGCGGGTCCGATTTGAAAACGATATACCTGGGATGCCTGCTCGGTGACTCCCTGGCGACGTTTCGTTCGCCGGTGGCCGGAAGACCCCCGGCTCACTGGTTTTTTGATGGATAACGCGTCCTTTTGACGGCCGCTCCGGTTCTGTCCGACGCTGCGCTCTGACCTGAACCGCGACAGGACGATTGGAAATGGAAAAGATATTGAAAGGAGTATGTGTCGGTGCAGGCTATTTCAGCCGTTATCATCTCGACGGCTGGAATCGAATCCCCGAGGTGCAGATCACAGCTCTGTGCGACCCGGATCAAAAACGGGCCGAGGATCGGATGCAGGAATTCGGAATTGCCCGTCGTTACAGTGACTACCGGGGCATGATCGAGAGAGAAAAGCCGGACTTTGTCGACGTCATCACACCCCCGTCGACCCATCTGCAAATCTGTCGCCACGCGGCCGAGTGCCACATCGCCATCATCTGCCAGAAACCCCTGGCACCGACACTCGCCGCCAGTAAAGCCCTGGTCGAATCGACGCGGCAGCACGGCGTGCGCTTTATGGTCCACGACAACTGGCGCTGGCAGCCGTGGTACCGTGAGATCAAAAAGATTATCGAAAGCGGCACTCTCGGGCGGGTATCTCTTGCCAATTTCCAGATGCGGATGGGGGACGGCTGGGGAAGCCATGCCTATCTGAATCGGCAGCCGTATTTTCGAGATTACCCGCAGTTGCTGATATATGAAACCGGCGTTCACTTCATCGACACCTTCCGCTTTTTGTTCGGTGAAGTCGAGAAGGTCTACGCACACCTGGTGCGCCTCAATCCGGTCATTACGGGCGAAGATGCCGGTCAAATCCTGTTTGTTTTTAAAAGCGGCGTGGCGGCGATCCTGGATGCCAATCGGTACAATGAAAATGAAACCGGGGTAAATCTCTACGCCTGCCCACCGCGGACGACCTTCGGCATTCTGCGCCTCGACGGTCTCGCCGGACACCTGATCATGGATTCATGCGGCGATCTGACCATCAAGAAGCTGGGTCAGCCATCCTATCACCATGCCTATCCTCATGAAGAAAGGGGGTTTGCAGGCGACAGCTGTTTTGCGGCCCAAAGACATTTCGTCGACAGCCTTTTAAAGGGTACCGAATTCGAGACCAACGGCAGGGATTATCTAAAAACGCTCGCTATCGTCGATGCCTGCTACCGGTCGGCGGAAACCGGAAATCCAGAATATATATGAGCTTGCGTGCTGAAATCGCCCATCACCCTTCCGCTCTAAGATTCAACTCCCCCCAAGGCTGCTCAATTAATCCTTGACTGTCCGTTTGCCCCATATCATGATCGACAAGCGGAAGGCGGACGGCAGAAGGTCTTGTGAAATTAAAAAACCTGTAGATTCCGCCCAGCCATCAGACGACACGGAAGGAGCCCCGATGAAACCATCCTTGAAAGCCGGCTTGACCTTTGAATTCAGCTACAAGGTCCCGGAAAACAAGACCGTTCCCTTTTTGTTTCCCGAAGCCACCGAGTTTCAAAAAATGCCGGACGTGCTCGCCACCGGCTACATGGTGGGATTGGTGGAATGGGCGTGTATCGACGCCATCAACCCCCACCTCGACTGGCCCCGCGAGCAAAGCGTCGGCGTTCTCGTGAGTCTGGACCACACGGCCGCCACACCACCCGGTTTCACGGTGACGATCAAGGGCACCCTCACGGCAGTCGAAGGGCGCAAACTGATATTTTCCATCGAAGCCGACGATGGCGTCGACCGGATTTCACGGGGAACCCATCAGCGCTATGTCATCGATGCCGAACGCTTCAACCAAAGCGTGACCGAAAAAATCGCAAAGATCCGGGCATGAAAGGCCGGTTATACGGGTTCGCATCCCGGTGGGATCACCACCAATAAATTCATCTTAGTATTTGGCAAACCTGTCCGACCCTGCATTGCTAAAGGTTAGTTGGTTTAGCCAGATCGTATATTAAATTTCAATTTTATTTCTATAAGTTACGATTGTGGCAAGCAATTGCAAGTTCTAAAAACCCCAAGTTTATCCCCAAATAGATACATATCTTCAATTTCCTTAAACTGCATATTTCATCTGGCAAACTGAAATTCTTCAGGCGATCTGGGATTTTAGATTTAATCACGAAGTCCAACAAAATAATTGTCTGAAAAAAGTGTATATTCGCCCTGGCTCCCACCTTTCTTACGTTTGTCTAATGTTTCCTAATTTTTAAACGCTTACTTGAATCTGAATAGTACTGCATTACAATTTGACAACACTATTCCCGAGAAGATTTTCTTGATAATTATCAGACGATGTCCGACAGGGATTAATCCACGATCCTGCGTCTCTATAGCC
>CAWBCG010000033.1:0-49695 GCA_963787235.1 uncultured delta proteobacterium | reverse complement strand
TTTGGACCAGGTGATGGAACAGTTGAAAGCACCTGGTGGAACCTATTGACCCTCGAGACAGACCCGGTATGGGGTCGGCCTTTTCCGGCTGCACCCCTGCCGGGGTCGAGCAAAAGGAAATGCAACATGAGGAAACGAAAATGAGATGTACTAAATTGTTTGTTATGATCCTGGCCGTCGGAATGGCGATTGCGTCGGCGGCGGCTGCCGCAGACGCACTGCCCTCATGGCGCGACGGTAAGGCCAAGCAAGCGATCGTCCGGTTTGTCGAGGATGTGACAAAAAAGGGCGGGACGGCTTTTATTCCTCCGGCCGAGCGGATCCGTGAATATGCTTACGACCGTGAGTCTTCAATCGGGCGGCTCGACAAGGCACTTGAGGAGGCGAAGGTTGAGGGGTGGACGGTTGTGGATATGAAAAAGGATTGGCGACACATTTTTCCGTTCGAAAAATAACCTCCTATTCGACGAAGCGGTCATCTGGAGGTGGGTGAAGACGAAATTGCGCATGGCTCAGCATTCAGCTACGAGCAGCAGCAGGGGTGGTGGGGTTGTCGCACCAGGAAACGAAAATCGGAGGAATGGCTTATGGCAGAAACAGATAAAGGGCTGGAAAAGGCCATCGACGATCATCTCAAGCGACTCCAGGAAAGGTACAAGGCCAATATCAAGGTTTTCAATGCGACCCACATCGGCCATATCTCATTGGCGATCGTTTTTCTGATCTCGATTCTGTTTCCTTTTCTTTACCTTCAGGTGGACACGCGCAAGGTCAATCTCGAGATGACAGGTCTTTCGCAGAAGATCGAGCGGCAACAGCAGCGCGTCGCGACTTACAACCAGGCGGTGGCCGGCCTCAAACGAGTGTTCGAAGCGGTTGAAAATACGCCGAAACCGCTGGTAGGGTATATCCATACCCTCGAAGAAGAGGCGGCAGGCGGGCCCGGGGCAAAATTGCCGGGAGGACTTAGAGCCGAACCGACCCCATGCGGCTCCCCCGAGAGCCTGGATCCTTGGATGGCGTGTCGCATCCGGCAGTATGTCTCGGCCCGTTTCATGCAGAGCCGTGACTACCTCCAAAGGAAGGTGGCCGCTCCACTTCAGGAACTCGACATTAAACAGTTTGACCAGTGGATAGGCGATCTTCAGAAGGGGGTGCAGGACTTGGCAGACCAGTTCGAAAGCAGGATATCGGCCGATCCCGGATTCTGGAGAAATTTCGACCGGAATTCGCCCCTTTACCAGCGCATGGTCGAGGACGCGAACCGATTTTGGACCGAACACCAATTCGAGGAGATCGGCGACCAAATGGCGCAGGAGATCGATTCGATGCAGGCCGCCGAAGAAGAGCTGAACCAAAAGAAAGAGCAGATTCAAAAACGCAAGGAAGACCTCAACAGCGCGTTCAAAAACATCAAGACCCGGTTCGGTAAATTCGGCTTGGAACCGAGTGATGCGATCCTGATTGCGCCCATCGTTTTAGCGGCCCTCTTCCTGGTGGCCGTCATGAACCTGAGCGAATCCATTCGGTTACGGAAGTCTTTTCAGGGGCTGTTTCAGGCCAAAGACCCGCAAAAGACGGTCATCACCGACAGCCAGATCGCATTGGCCATGCCCCTGTGGGTCGATCCACTGGACCCGCGGGCCAAGCGGAGGCTGCGCCTGGCCGCATTGGCGATTCCAGCGGTCGCTTCCGTGTTGACCTTGATGGTAATTTTCTATTGCTGGTCGATTCCGGATGCGTTCCCGGGGCTATCCGGTGTCGACTACTGGAAGTATGTCTTCTACTACCTGTTGAGCGCTGGGCTTTTTATCTGCGGCTTCAAGCGCCTATCTTCGGTTGTTAAAAATTACAGCAAAAAAATGCCCGCGGCAGAGCCCGCGGACACCAAAGCATGACAAGACGCACTGCCAAAGACTACATTTCATATTTTACTCCAGCGATCATGCTGACGCTGACCGGGTTCATCGTGGCCTATCAGTTCGTCGACCCGTCACCGCCGCGGCACATCACCATCGCCAACGGCCGGTCGACCGGTGCTTATTACGAGATCGCCATTGATCCGTTTTGTTCAGGAAGTGGTGGTTTTTTCCTATAATAAAACTACCGGAACACGCGTCTTGAAAATTTACCATCGTGCTTAGTTTGCACCCCAATAGAATGAATTTTGTGGCATTCGACCAAAGGGTTTGAGAGGATGGACCGATTCCGAAGTTTGGAGAATGAGAGTATTTTGCTGGTGGAAAACGACCAGACAATGTCAGAAAGGACGAAAGGAGGTTAACATGAGTAACCTGGTAGTGATTGCATTCGATGAGGAGCACAAGGCTTTTGAGATGCGGGCCGAACTGGTCAAGCTTCAAAAGGAATATCTCGTCAAAATGGAAGACGCGGTGGTTGTCACAAAGGACAAGGAAGGAAAAGTCAAGCTGCACCAGGCGGTCAACCTGACGGCGACCGGTGCCGTCGGCGGCGGTTTTTGGGGGGCTCTGATCGGCATGATCTTTCTCAACCCACTGTTGGGGGCCGCCGTCGGAGCCGGAGCCGGGGCGCTTTCGGGCAAACTGGCCGACATCGGCATCAACGACAAATTCATGAAAGAACTGGGTGAAACCTTTCAGCCCAACACCTCGGCCCTTTTTGTGCTCGTCAAGGAGGCGACCCCGGACAAGGTGCTCGCGAAGCTCAAAGGCTTCGGAGGGAAGGTTCTGCAGACGTCGTTGTCAAAGGAAGATGAAGAAAAATTGCAAAAAGCCTTGACCGATAAGACTTCGATCCCGGCATCCAGGACCTCAACGTGACTTACAACGACGGCGTCGTCGAGCTGACCGGAACGGCAGACAGTGCCGAGGCCATGGAAAAAGCGGTTCTTATGGCCGGTAACGTTAAAGGGGTGTCGGAAGTAAAAGCGGACGGCGTCAGTGCACCCCCGCAGCCGGCACCGGTCGAGTACTACGTCATTCAAAAGGGGGATTCCCTTTCGGCCATTGCCAAGCATTACTATGACAATGCCAAGGACTACCCGCGGATATTCGACGCCAACCGCGAGGTCATCAAGAATCCCGACCTGATTTATCCGGGTCAGAAGATTCGCATCCCATTGGAATAATCGGTCGGTTATTCATAACTGTAGCAGTTGACAATCAAAAGGAGGCGAAGATGAGCACAACCAGCATAGTCAGCACCCCATTGAAATATTTGGACAAGGCCGTCAACGGCCTGCGCGACCTGGGATTGATGCCCGAAAAACCCGAAGAAGCCCCGATTCTGGCCTTGATCGCGCAAGTAAGCGACCTCGACGAGGAAAAATCCGTGGCAATCGCCCGTACATTGAGCCACACCACCGTGTTCAACGAAGTCGTGCGGGAGCAGATCGCGCAGATGAAAGTAGGGGAACGCTACGAAAAAATTACCGACGCCTTCAATAGCATCCGCGACGATGCCAAGTCGATGGTGGACCAGCTCGACGACGGCAAGATTTCGACCATGGAAAGGCTGCAGAACCTCTGGATGAGGTTCACCCGCGGCGACATCCCCGATCGTTTCAGAAAGATAAAGGATACCTATCTCGACGTGACCGGCGACACCAAGGACCAGATCGAGCGCGAGACCAAGATCCTCGAATCTTACAAGGACTTTCGCGTGGCCCTCAAGGAGGCCCAGGTGATGGCCTTTCAGCTTCTAAAGAAGGCCGAAGCCGAAGTCGAGGCCGCCAAGGGTCGCCTGGATGAGTCCAGTCGGGAACTGAGTGCCGCATCCCAAGAAGACCGCGAGCAGCTGGCGCGACTGGAACTCGCGCGGGACCAGCGCCTACGCGAGCTTCAGGATGAAGACAAACGCTATCAGATCGTCAAGGACCTGGCCGAGAACCTGTCGATCAGCTACAACACCACCGAGGTGGTGATGGCGCGCCTGGCCCAGTCGACCGAGGTCAAGGAACGGGTCTACTCGCAGGCGGTGTCTTTCTTCGGCACCAACGAGACCGTGTTCACAGCCTTGAACGCTTCCTTCACGAGCCTGCAGGGGCTGCACGAGAGCACCCGTACGCTGGATGCCATGAAGGAGGGGGTCAACCAAAGTTTGGAGACCATTGCCGAGGTGGGCGGCAAGGTTCAGGAGGACGCCCTGCGGGCGGGCTACGGTCCGACGATCAAGGCCGAATCGGTGAAAAAACTGGTCGATTCGGTGGTCAATTTCCAGGAGAAATCCCGGGCCCTTATCGCCGAAATGCGGGATCTGGCCACGCGCAACGAGCAAGAGATCAGCGCAGCGGTCGAAATCAGCAAGAAACGCATAGTCGAACTGGCCAACGCAGGAGCAGCGATAGCAAATGGCTGAAGAGCAGGCATCCAAAAAAATCGATTTGTCCGAAGTCATGCTGGCCATGGACGTGGTCGACACGCTCCGGCATCAGCGGTCGCTCGTCGAGAGAGAGCTTCAATCCGAAGACCGTGAAGCCGACCTGATCGAAAAACTTCGCAAGATTTACACCGATCAGGGACTGAAGGTCTCGGACGAGGTGATTGCAGAGGGCGTGAAGGCCATGCGGGAGGAGCGCTTCGCCTACCATCCGCCGCCCGGAGGGTTGAAAACAACACTGGCGCGGATGTATGTGAACCGGGGCCGTTGGGCCAAGCGGGCGCTCTGGCTCCTGATTGCCGTGGCGGCCGTTTGGGCCGGCTACCGGTATCTATACGTCATGCCGGCCGAGAGCGGCCGGAGCCGATTGGTTCAGGATCTCAAATCCCAGATGTCCGGCCAGAAGGAACGCATCGTCATCCTGACAGAGCGGATCAATGCCGCAACAGGAGAACTGGAAGAGGCCCTGCGGTCGGTACCGGCCGCGGTATTGCCATCAGCCCGCCGGCTCTCGGACGGGGTCCGGCAATCGCTGGCGGCGGCAGCCCGGGAGCTGGGGGCTGCCGAGAAACTCGGGCCGGCAGCCGGCATCGACCCGAACAACCTGGAAACCTACGCAACGAAGATCCAGCAGCGTCTGGCCGAACGAGGGGACATCATCGATCGCGCCCAGAACGACCTGGAGAACGCACAGGCTGCCATCGGATCCATCCGGTCGCTGGGAACCGAATTCAACGATCTCGAAGCGCTGCGCGCCGAGGCCCTGAAGGCGGCCCGCGAGAAAGGGGTGCCTGAAAAAATCGATGCGCTTTACAACAACGCACTGTTGGCCGTCAAATCCGGCGACCTCGAGACGGCCAAAACCGCCCGCAACGCATTGCAATACACACGTGACATGCTGATGCAGGAGTATACCCTGCAAATCGTCTCGCGCCCGGGAACGCCCAGCGGCGCCTGGCGGTATCCGGTCGGCAGCAACACCGCCCGCAACTATTACCTGATCGTGGAGGCCGTTTCACCGAGCGGTCAACGGCTCAAGCTTCCCATCACGTCCGAGGAGGACGGCAAGGTGCGCTCGCTGAGCGAATGGGGCCTGCGGGTCGAGCCGCAGGTGTACGAGCAGGTCAGACAGGACAAGCAGCAAGACGGGATCGTGAACCACAAAATCGTGGGGTTCAAGAAACGGGGATACCTCACACCGGATTACACGGTCGCCACCACGGGTGACACCATTACCGAATGGTAGGAGAGACAAGGCCATGATGAACGGAACAGACCAGTTGGCGGTCATCAACCAGCACATTGCGACGGCCCGCGACGGCCTCGATACCATTTACCAAAGGATGGAAACCGCGAATCAACGATTGGTCAGATTGCGGAACCAGTTGGCCGAAGAGTATCGACAACTGGCCCGTTTCCGCCTGGATGAGCTGGCAGCCAACCGGGTGGCCACTCAGTTGGATGCAACCGACCGGGCCGTGTTGAAACTGTTGGAACGCCGTTCGCAGGCACTGCGCGAGCTGGATAGTGCCATCGAGCAGTCCAACGCACGGCAGGGACCGCTGAACGCGGAAAGGGAGCAGGCCGTCCGCAAGCGCGACGATCTGGTGAAGCAGATCGACGAAAGCGCGGCCGAGGTCAAATTACAGCTCGGCCGGCAGGAAGCGTATCAGGAGCAGGAGAAGCGTGTTGCTGAAACGGCCTCCCGGGCCGAGGGGGCTGACAGTAAAGCCTCTCAGGCCGAGGCCGACCAGGAGGAGAAAGGCCGGCCATACCGCGAGGACCCGCTGTTCATGTACCTTTGGAAACGCCACTTCCTGACGCCGGACTACACCGGTGGTGGGTTGACCCGCAGCCTGGACGGCTGGGTGGCCAAACTGATCAAGTATGCGGATGCCCGCAGCAATTACTTCATGCTGACAGAACTGCCGGTGCGGTTGCGCGAGCACGCCGAGCGGCAGAAAGCGATTGGTGTTGAAGAGCTTCAGAAGCTGCACGATATGGAAGCCAAGGCCCTTCAGATCGACGGGATTGTTCGGGACAAGGCAACGCTTGAGGCCGCGCAAAAATCCCTGGAGGAGATCGAGGGCCGCATTGAGGCCGAGGAAAAGCGACACGAAACGCTTTTCCAGCAGCGCTCGGTTTTCTCTACGGCCTCGGACGAGATCTCTCAGCAAGCAATCGGGCTGCAAGTATCCGAAATCAAGAGCGAGACCTTGGCCAGTCTTTATATGCAGGCCAAGATGACGAGCAAGCCCGACGACGACGTGATCGTCGCCCGGATCCGGGACCTGCTTCAGGAGGAAAAAGATCTCGGTGCGGAAATAGCGGCGCTTCAGACGCAGGAACGCCGGCAACAGCAGTCCTTTAGGGAACTCGAAGACCTCCGGCGCCGCTTCAGGCAGAGCAGCTACGATTCCCGCCACTCTTATTTTCCAAGCGGCTTCGAGCTGGCGGCCCTTCTCGGCATGCTCATGTCAGGCCGGGCCTCGGGCGGCGACGTGTGGGACCGCATCGGCCGGGAACAGAGATTCCGCCGGCCCCGCACACCGCGAGACTTCGGCGGCGGCATGTTTCCGGGCGGATTCGGTGGCGGGTCATCCGGACGGGGCGGCTTCGGTCGCGGCATGCGCGGAGGTGGAATGGGTGGCGGCGGTTTCCGCACCGGGGGAAAGTTTTGACCGCAGTCAAGCCTGCCCTTCAGCTTCTGGCGCGCCGCATGATCGATTTTAAGTGGTACAAGACGATATCTGCAAATTGTCTGTGCTCATTTAATTGTTAGTTTATCGAATAGATCTGGATTACCTGCTCATCGATTCCGCCAA
This sequence comes from uncultured delta proteobacterium, assembly GCA_963787235.1. Taxonomy (GTDB): domain Bacteria; phylum Desulfobacterota; class Desulfobacteria; order Desulfobacterales; family SG8-13; genus JARFQH01. The sequence goes on along the minus strand of CAWBCG010000033.1, from coordinate 42,511 downwards.
CGCTTTTGGAGGCGATCCAAATAACAGCCATAAATAGGAGGCCCAAATGTTCAATATGAGTGATCTGCTCGGTGCGTTCACCCAGTCGGGAATGACAAAATCAACGAACCAACGGATGAGAAACGCGCTGTCTGTGGGCGGCAAGGCACCTGATGGTCTTCTGTCCGGACTTTTCGGCGGCACGTCCGGTGGCGGATTGAGCGACGCGCTGTCGAAAATGCTCGGCGGCGGCAGTGGCAGCGGTATCGGAAGCATGCTTGGCAACGTTCTCAACGATGCCGGTCGGGCGGTGGGTGGAAAACGCAACCTTGCCGTGGGCGGCATCGGGGCTTTGGCCGGCGCGCTGCTCGGCGGCGGCGGCCGTTCGATGGGCGGTGCTCTCGGCGGAGGCGTCATGGCGCTTCTGGGGGCCATGGCATTTTCGGCCCTCAAGAAAGGCGGGCAGCCGGCCGCTGATGTGCCGGTAGGGCTGCAGGAGGTAAAAACGCCCGAAGAAAAAAAAGAGCTGGAACACGACGCCGGCTTGATTTTTAAGGCCATGATCAATGCCGCCAAGGCCGACGGGCAGATCGACAAGAGTGAAGTGAACCGGATTGTCGGCAAACTCGGTGAGATGGGAATCGACAGTGATGCCAAGGACTTTGTGATCGCTGAAATGCAGAAACCGATGGACACCGACGCACTGGTCGATGCGGCGGTCGGTCGCCCGGGATTGGGTGCCCAGCTCTATGCCGCGTCGTTGTTGGCGATAGAGGTCGACACATCGGCCGAACGGGATTATTTGAGCCATCTGGGAGAACGCCTCGGCCTGAAGCCGGCTGTTATCGCCGCACTGGAACAGACGATCGGTATGAAACGCGCATGATGGTTGGCAGCATACCGGCCCATGCTCACTGCCAATGAACGTCAATACTCAATTTCGACACACTTGCCGACAGGTTTCCGATGGCCGATGATCTTTCATCCATCCGTCATTCAGGATGGGAGAGCGCCTGTGGCGACCGGAAGGAAACGTTGAAGGACCCGCGAATGGGTAAGCCCTTGGTCAAAAACATCGCAAAAATCGCAGGATCAAACGGAGAGCGTCGCGGGGGCCGTACTCCTTTCACCGCGAAGTCTGTGCTACTCGCCGGTGCGTTTTTCATCGGTTCCCTCGGTTACTGGATAGCGGGTGCGGACAAAGACGCGGCGGCAACGTGGCTGCAAACTATCGCTCCCGGCACGATGGCCGTCAGCGGGAGTTATCTCGGCGGATTTTTCGTCGGCTGGGGCGCCCGGCGCACGATGAAGATCACTTCGATCGTCGCCGGCATCGTGCTGGCAGCGGTCGGACTTTTCGTTTCGTGGGGTTGGGACGGCACGGCGGCGCAATCGTGGGTGAATTCGGCCACCGCATGGGTCGGCCAGAGTGTCGAGGGGGCGGGACGCTATCTCGTTTCACTGCTGCCGTCCGCCACCGCAGCCGGGGCCGGGGGGATTCTCGGCTTTAAAAGAAAATAGATGCGGAGCGATTTCCGGCGTTCTGGGAGGTTATTTTCTATTGTTTCCGAAAAGGCGGGTGCGTGTGCTGATCTTTCGCTTTATCAGCGAGGTGCCGGCCCTGGTGGCCATCGGGGTGTGGTTTGCGTTTCAGCTGATCAGCTCGCTGAGCATGTTCAGCGGCGGGGAGGGAGGTGGAGTGGCCTACGGCGCCCACATCGGCGGGTTCGTTGCAGGGTTGATTCTCGTCAAATTTTTTCTGATCGGCGCAGACAGCAAAGGGCGGCTATCATTCCCTTAATCGCACTGTCAGCCGTCCCTCCTCGACCCGGATGTCCTCCACTCCGGCGGCGAATGCGTGCCAAAAGCCGCCCTGACCGCCGAACTCCTTGACGAGGTCGATGTTTTTGATGCCGCCGAGCCAGGCGTTGGGGATCGGGACGCCCCAAAGGCTCACGCCCCTTAGCGCCACCACCGGACGGCCTTCGGCGAAGCGCAGTTCCAGTCCGGCCGACACCTTGAGCGTCTTGCCGCCGAAGAACGGCATGTCCGGGTCGAGTGGTACCAGCAGGTTAGCGCTGGCCAGGTTTTCAGACAGGTCGATAGCCAGCTTGCGGGCCAGGTCCGTGTTGGTGGCCAACAGGGCGTTCAGCTCACGCTCCGTGAAGGCGACCTCCCGGCGGGCACCTTTTTCGCTGTAAGGTTCCGGTTCGAGGGTGTCGGCCGGTCGTCGATCACCTTTCGACCGGCCGGCAGCCGGTTCGCGGGAAGACGGCCTTGCGGGACGTATGGGATCCAGCCGGTCGATCTTGGCGTCCAGGGCCTTCTTTTCGCGGGCATCTAGGGTTACCGGCGTGAATTCCTTGGGGAACAGGTAGCGTGTCGTCAACCAAACGGTCAATGCCGACGTTATCGCCGCAATGGCGACCACCAGCAGGACGGTCCTCAATGGGCTGCGGCTCGAAGAGGGCTCCGGCGACCGTTTCAATTCCGGTGAGTTCTGCATGACGGGCCTTTCGGAAAATGTTGATGATTGAAGTGGACTGGTCAGCGTGACGATGACTTACTATTTGATGACCACTGAGTCAACCGGCTGAATGTAAAGATTGACCGATAACCGCTGGGGAAATCCCGGCCATTTCGGCGATCGGCGACAGTACATGCATCGTCAGGCCAGGGTCGACTGCCGCCATTGGATTTGCTTCGAAAGATTGAGGATCCGGCAGCTCCCGTAGCTTTACAAGGCGCAAAGATGTTGACTTCGGTCTCTATGCATTTATAAAAAATTCCTATTAAGGGATTTTTGTGAAATTTTTAGCTCAAAGAGAGGGAGGAAAGATATGCTCGGAACATCTTTTCCGAAATTGGATGGACCGCTTCATCGGGAGAGGTCGGTGCCGAATTTCACCCCACTGCTCCACAGGTTCTGCCGTGTGCCGCTCCTTTTCATTACAGCCATCTTCATCACCGGCTGTGCGGCAATTCTACCCAAAGTCCCGCCGCTCGGTTCGGAAGGCATCTTTTTACCCGGCAAAGTGGTTTGGCATGATCTCGTAACCCCCGACATGGACAAGGCCAAGAATTTTTACGCCGGCCTGCTTGGTTGGACTTTCGAGGATCTATCGGATGGCTACGCCATCGCGCGTCACAATGGTCGTCTCGTGGCCGGTGTGGCCAAACTGGATCGGTCCGAGCGGTCGAGCAACTGGTTGCCGCTGGTGTCGGTTCCGGACATGGACCGGTTGCTGACGGAGGCGAGCGCCGCGGGCGGCAAAATCATTCTGAAACCTTTCGATCTGCCGAACCGCGGACGTGTCGCCGTTCTCAGGGATCCGCAGGGGGCGGCCTTCGGCGTGGTGCAGAGCAGTCATGGCGATCCGGCGGACCGCAAGGCGGATATCAACGAGTGGCTGTGGAATGAGGTCTGGACCGATGATATCCCTGCGGCGGTCGCCTTCTACCAGACGGTTGGAGGGTACCGGTTGGCCGAGAAAACCGTCGGTGATATTCAGTATCGCTATCTGGAGCGGGACGGACAGCCGCGCGTGGGTTTGCTCGACAAACCAAGCCCTCAGATTGGCAATACATGGGTGGCCTACATTCGGGTCGCCGATGTCGACGCGGCAGTAAGCAAGGCCAAAGCCCTGGGGGGGAATGTTTTGATGGCGCCCACCGCCGCGGTTCGCAACGGGACGGTGGCTGTTATCTCAGATCCCAACGGGGCCGGTTTTGTCGTGCAGGAGTGGAACAAATGAAAACCAATGCCATAAACTCGAGGCTGTGTTTGAATGAAATTTTCAAGGTAGCGGCGAAAGGAGCAAAATAATGCAAAAATGGTTATGGGGTTTCATCATCGCGACTCTCTTTCTGGGGGTCCTGGTCGCTTGTTCCCCCTACGCGGGCCTCGATATCGGGATACCGTTCAAAGTCGGTCCGGTTTACATCAACCCGAGTATCGGTGTCGGTGGATTTCTATAAATGGAAGAGATCGTCGACATCGGCAGCACGGAATTCCGTCGCGGGAACCTCAAGCGGCTGCTGCTGCGCATCGTGGTGCCGATCGCCTGTGTGGCGCTCACGATGGCGTCTATCCTCGGCATCGCGTTGTACAGCTACTCGAACAATCGCAGGGATGCTCTGGCACTTTCGGAGGACGTGCTGGCGTCACTGGACCGGCGTCTACATCTTTTTCACCGACCAGAAACCGGGTATTACCGCTGCAAAAGCTTTCCGCAATGACAAAGTAGAGCTGTTGGGCGTCATCGGTCTGGATATCGAGTTAACCAGTTTGAGTGCCTTTCTGGGGTCGCTTCAGATCGGCCGCAGCGGCCGGGCCATGATCATCGATGAAACCGGCCGCCTGGTGGCCTACCCGGAAATGGGCCGCATGATGAAAGAGAAGGAAGGGGAACTGGTCGCCCTGCGGTTGAACGAATTGGGCGACCCGATCCTGGATCGCGCATTCAATCGATTCCTGATAGAAAAGGACGGTCGCCGCGAACTGAGCGTGCAGGGCCTTACCTATATCAACACCTTCTCCTCCCTTCAGTCGGCGGTCGACAAGAGGTGGTCGATCCTGATCGTGGTGCCGTCGGAAGATTTCGTTGGGTTTGTATCCCGCAACAACCGCAAAGCCTTGCTCATGTCCATCGGGGTGGTGATTATAGCGACCTTGCTGGCCGGTTTGCTGATTTGGCAGGGCTTGCAGGCCGACCGCAGTGCGCGTCTGCTGTTGGAACGGCGTCAGGAGATGAAAACCCAGGGCCGGGCGTTTTCCGACCTGGCCGCCAGACCGGCCATATTCGACCCGGCCGATATCGAAGCCCTTGAACATGTAACCCGCATCACCGCCGAGGCGATCGGCGTTCGGCGGGTCAGTGTCTGGCAGTGGCAGCTTGACGGCAACGTTTTCTTCTTCGGCCGGGATTGGCAGACGGCACTGGCGGACACGCTCAACGCGATGCGAGGCAGAATCGGCCGGGTGTTCTCATCGGGCAGCTGGTTGGAAGGCTTCAGTCTTATCGAAAACATTTTGATGCCCCAACTCCACCACACCCGCAGGCCGATCCCGGAGCTCAGGCAGGAAGCCGCGCAGCTGGCCGAGCAGTTCAGCCTCCCGGGGCTTCCGCTTGGCCAACCGGAAAAATACAGCCGGGCGGATCTTCAGCGCTCGGCCTGTGTTCGCGCCTTTCTGGGCACACCCTCTCTCTTGCTGCTGGAGGATCCGACTTTTGGTGTGTACCCGCGCATTATGACGGCCCTGGTCACCGCCATCCGCCGGGCGCGCAATAGAGGAGCTGCGGTTCTCTGGATGACCCTCTCGGACGACGTCTGGGAAGATAATTCGATACCGGCCGACCGCTTGTTCAGTGTATCCGGCCGAAAACTGACGGAGGTAAAGCGACAAACATGAATGGCCGAAAATCACCATTTCGTTACACCAACGAAGCCGTCGGGGCTTTAGTGCTTCTATCGGTCATCGTATTATTCGCCGCCGTGCTTCAGAGCGGGCGTCTGCAGAATTGGTTCGACCCCGGGGTGAAGCTCAAGGTCATACTACCCAAAGAGGGATTGTTCGGTCTGTCCGCTGGGGCCGAGGTGGAAATACTCGGCACTGCGGCCGGCCAAGTCAGCCGGATCGTTGTCGATCCCGACCAGCAGATCCATGCGGTGGTCGACCTCAAGCGCAAAATGAGGGGTTCGTGCGACGCGATTCGCAGGCCATTATTCGAAAAGAGTTCGGCGTGGCCGGTGCGTCGTTTCTTGAAATCACCCGTGGTGAAGAAGGAGAGCCGCTCGACTGGGAGTATGCGGTCGTCAACGCCGTCGCCGAACGCGCGCCGACCGAGTCGATGGGTGAGCTGATATCCGATGTGAGGACCAAGGTGATGCCTGTCATCGACGATGCTCGCAAGTTGCTGGTCAACCTGAATGCGATCAGCGCTAAAATTTCAACCGTCCTGGCCACCGCGGCGCAGGCCTGCGAGCGGGCGAACCGTCCCGAGGATGCGGCTTATCGCTACCTGAGGGCGGCGCGCAGCGCAGCCCTTAGCGGTGAAACTGAACGGGCGACAGTTTGGCTTCAGGAGAGCGTGCGCTTGGCCGACCTGGCGGGTGCGGAATCGCTTCTCATAGAAGCCCGCCGCTTTCAGGACCTACTAACACAGGAACCGTCGCGTCAGTAATGCGATGTTAAATCCCGTGTTTCGAATGATGACAATTGAGGCAAAATACACACATGGACAATAAATCGCATTCCCGCAACCTGAATGAAATGATGATTGTTACATCGTAAACGAATTGAAGCTATTTTAGGGAGTCTTAACCTGTGGGGAAAATCAGCAATAGTACTAGTATTCTGGTTTACCACTGTATTTGGTGTCGCAGATGCAAGGCGTCGGGTGCGCAGACGTACTTTTGTACTTCAAGTGCTCGACAACAAAGCAGATGCCGTGCTCTGTGAACGCTTACCAAACTACCGTTACCTATTGGACCAAGGTCCAATAGACGCACACCGATCCAGTGTCAGGGATAAAGAAAGGGTCAAAATGAAAAGAGTCGGCGGTGAATGGAAGGTGGTTGTGACCGACAAGCTTTATGATGTGTTGACGGGCAAGGGGAAATAGACATCCGCGGATTTACCTCAACAATGGGGTTAGAATTACTCATCAGTATTTACAGGCACGGGTGTTTCGTATGAAAAGACACCGCAGAACATCTCTCCTTGTCGGCTTAACGGTAATAACGATTATCTTTACCCTGGAAAACGGCTGGGCAGCTGCGAATGGAGAGCCTGCTGCCGCGTTGATACCCGGTTCAGTGCAGGGCCGGTACGAAGGCTACCTTCCCTGTGCCGATTGCCCCGGCATCGTGTATAAACTGTTGCTAAGTGCCGACGGGACCTTCTCCGAGTCTGTTTTCTACACCGGCAGATCCGGACAGCCGGCTGTCCGGAAAGGCACCTATACCGTGGAGGGCGACATCCTCGTTCTCGACAAAAGCGAAGACGGACTTAAATACTTCGCACCGCTCCCGCATGGGCTGCAAGTGTTGGATATCCACGGCAGGCCAATTACCGGTAATTTGAGTCGGCGTTACATTTTGACGCGAAAAACAGAACCCGATGACGTCATGCTGACGAACGAAACATTGATGCTCATGCGTAAGAAGCTGGACCAGGGAATTGACTTTTATGCATTCGGTAACGAGCCGTCGTGGTCCCTTGACATCGACTTCGAAAAGGGAATGTGGTTCACGTCGCTGACGGACCTGCCGGAGATGAACACGCCGACGGGAAGGGAGGACAGGGCCCAGGATGCCGATGTGACACGGTACTTCGCCCAGACCGAAGAAGGAACCTTGATCGTGACCGTCTTGAGAGGAGAGTGTCGTGATGCGATGTCAGGGGAACGGTTTCCATTTAAATCACGAGTCGAAGTCAAACGCTCTGTGGATGCCGATTACACCGGATTCGAGGGGTGCGGACGATACGTCATGGACAGCCGGCTCAACGATATCTGGGTGCTGACGCTTTTCGGCGATCGGAAATTAGAGGCACAAGATTTTCGAAAAGGACTCCCGGTCCTCGAGTTTCACCTCAACGAAAACCGGGTTGTCGGCAGCACCGGCTGCAACCAGATCAGCGGGAAATTCGAGACCAGGGGCAACAGAATCACCATCGGTCAATTGGCCACCACGAGAATGGCGTGCCCGAATATGGCGTTCGAGCAGGAATTTTTGTCCGCCGTCACTGGCGAAACATTCCACTACGCGATAGACGCAGGCCGGTTGATGTTGACGGGTGACAACGGAGTGGTGATGGAGTTGAGAAAAACAGACTAGGCATTCATAGATGGACAGGGCGTGATTTTTTATAAGACGTATGCCGAAGTGATGAGGTCAAAAGCCCTCCTGCCAAGTTCTTTTCCCGTTTTTTCCAGCCTATTTCTGACGGCTGGTCGTCAGCATCTGAGCTGCCAGTCAACATGTAGAGCTGAAGCAGTTTTCCGGCCTACGCTCCTGTCTTTGAACTTATGGTAAACCATATGCAGACTCCGGACCGCTGTCTATTGGACCAAAGGCCAATAGACAGCGTTTTATTACGTATTATTGTGATTCAGTTTAAAAGATTTGGGAGGGTTTTAAGATGAGGGGTAAATTTGCAATCGCATTCGTTTGCTGGCTTGCTACTTTAGGAGGCGTTGTAAAACTGATTAATGCATTGCCGCCCAGTCCGGGTGGAGGGTTTCTTTATTATGGTTCAGTGACAATGATTCTCGTGGGGGGATTTTTCCTCTTATCGGCAATGACGATTAAGAAAATCCATTATTCTTTGGGGTACCCGTCTCAAGACTCCGGTTTGTCGACCTCTTATGCCGTCGTCAACCCTCCACGCTGAAGTAGGTGCTTTTCTTTAAGCCGGTGGTATTAAGGATATTGCGAAAGGATGCATCGGTTGGATTTCGCATGGGTCCTCGTAAGGATCGCTGCTCTATCAAGCCAGACTTTTTCGGGTTGCTAATCTATTCCATGTACACTCTTGGAGGTTGAATCGTTCGATGAAAAATATTTCAGATATCGCCGCAAATATTTCAGCTGCAAAAAATCCCGTCGTAGATGTCTGGCGTTTGGGCCTGATGGCGGTCGAGCTCGGCACGGCGGCTGTCACGACGATTGTGCTGCGAAATTGGAACTGGGCGGTCAAATGGCCTTATCCGGACCGGCGCTTGAAAACTGAAGGAAATCGGATGGTCGTCGAAAAGGTGGCGGCAGCCATGGAGGTTACGGCGGAATGGCAGCGTGCGGCTTTTAGCGCTTGGTCGGGTGCATTCAACCCCTGGCGCTCAGGCCGGAAGGTGCTGAGTCCGCTGCATCGCAAGGCGACGGCCAACGCGCGACGTCTGATACGGCGAAGGCAGCGCTGAAGTCATTGAGTTGCGGGTTGATCGGTTCCCGTAAAGACAAGATTCGAACGGCGTTGCGGACCGGGAAAATTAGGAAGGGGCGAATCTTGAAGACCCGTTGAAAGGGCTTAAGGAGCCGAGAGGATTTTACCTGTGATAGCCATTTTTTTTTGTAAAGCTTTGTTTTTATGCCTGCTGATGGCTTTTTCGGCAGCTTATGCCGAAGAACCGGCTCAGGGCGGCCAGGCCCTGGATCAGGCCGCCAATGACCCGACGGCCTCGCTCATGAACATCCAAGTCCAGGACGTCTACACCGGCGACTACCACAACCTGAACGGCGAGAGCGGCAACGCCATTCTCTTGCGCTCGGCGGTGCCTTTCAAAATCGGCAATATAGACTAACATCATGCCGCCTGAGGTGCCCATGATAACCCAGGAACGCGCCTACACATCGCCGATCTGGTATACCACGGGATAATCAATGAACAGCCTTTTGGGAGGGCGTCATGTCAAACAACAAAAATCCGAAAAAATACGCTCTGATTGTCAACACTTATAAAGCCGTTCCGCCTGGCTTTGGCCACCACCTGGCCGGAGCCGGTCCGGTACGGGCCGTCAGATTGCACGGGCCCCTGCTGTGCTGCCTGGTTGGTGTCCTTGCCCTTGTTAACGCACTTCTCTTCGGACCCGCCGCTGCCCAGGACACGGCCGGAACGATACCGGAGATCTTTAAAGGGCGGCCCTACTCGCCCTACGCCGATCGGGCCTACCCGACGAACGTCTATTTCGGCGACACCCATGTGCATACCGGGCTGTCGGCCGACGCCGGGGGCTCCGGCACGCGGTTGATGCCGCGCGACGCCTACCGATTCGCACGCGGTGAACAGGTGATCTCGAACACCGGACAGCCGGTAAAGCTTGCGCGGCCCTATGACTTTTTCATGATCACCGATCACTCCGACGCAATGGGCGCAATCACCGATATCATTTCAGGCGCACCGAACATTATGGCCGATCCGGATGGGCGGCGGTTCCACGAGGACTTCAACGCCGGCGGCGATACAGCTGCCCAGGCCATGTTTCGTCTCATCAACCAGTTTGCTCAGGGCAAGATCTCGGCCGAACTGAACTACCAGCCCGGCAATCCAGCCTACAAGCGCGTGTGGGACGACATCATCCGGGCGGCTGAGGAGTTCAACAACCCGGGCAATTTCACCACCTTCATCGCCTTCGAGTGGACGTCGCTGGTTTCGGGCAACAATCTTCACCGCAACGTTATCTTCCGTGACGGGCCCGAGCGGGCCGGGCGGGTCGTGCCCTACACCACGACACCGCCGATCGGCTCGCGCAACCCGCGCGATTTGTGGAAGTGGATGGAGAACTACGAGAAGGTTACCGGCGGTGACGTCACGGCGATACCCCACAACGGCAACTTGTCGAACGGCATGATGTTCGCTCTTCAGGACGACTTCGCGGACGGCAAGGCCTACGACAGGGAGTACGCCGAGCAGCGCCAGAAGTGGGAGCGGCTCTACGAGGTGACCCAGTACAAGGGCGACGGCGAGGCGCACCCGCTGCTCTCGCCCGAGGACGAATTCGCCGACTTCGAAACGTGGGACTTCGGCAATTTGGACGTCTCGCAGGCGAAGTCCCCGGACATGCTCCCGGGTGAATACGCCCGCTCCGGCCTGCTCCGCGGTCTGCAGCTCGAGGCCCGGCTCGGCGTCAACCCCTTCAAGTTCGGGCTCGAGGGGGGCACCGACACCCACACGGCGCTGAGTACGATCGACGAAGACAACTTCTTCGGCAAATTCACCATATATGAACCGGGTCCGGAAAGAGCAGTGCACGCCGGCAAGAGCAACCCTGAGCTCGGAATAAAAGGCCCCGGTGGTGGCGATTACAGTGCGGGGGGGACGACCGCGGTTTGGGCAACCGAGAACTCCCGCGGCGCTTTGTTTGACGCCATGGAGCGGCGCGAGACCTACGCGACGACCGGGCCGCGCCTGCGAGTGCGTTTCTTCGGCGGTTTTAATTTCACCCAGGACGACGCCAAGCGGCGTGACCTGGCGCAGATCGGTTACAGCAAGGGTGTGCCGATGGGGGGTGATCTCACCCAGGCGCCAAAGGGCAAGGCGCCGAGCTTTCTGGTGTACGCGCTGCGTGACCCGATAGGCGCCAACCTCGACCGCATCCAGATCATCAAGGGCTGGCTCGACGCCGACGGCAGTCCGCAAGAGAAAGTCTACGACGTTGCGTGGTCAAATGGCCGCAAGCCAGGGGCGGACGGCAAGCTGCCGGCGGTCGGCGACACGGTAGATCTATCGATCCCGAGCTGGACCAACACCATCGGCGCCTCGGAACTGGGCACGGTGTGGACCGACCCGGACTTCGATCCGAAGCGGCGTGCCTTCTACTATGCCAGGGTCATCGAGATTCCGACCCCGCGTTGGACGGCCTATGACCGGGTCAAGTTCAAGCTGGATCTGCCCAAGGGAATACCGCTAAAGACTCAGGAACGCGCCTACACGTCACCCATCTGGTATACACCTAAAGGATAGGGTTGATACTTCGTTTCCCGGCCGTTGCATAACAGATTGGGACGGTTGCAAGCTGCTAAAATCGGCTTGCAACCGATGTCGTGCAAGCCGGCATCGAAAGCGCAGGTATCAGCCGGGTCCCTATAACCAATGGTGCGTCATAAGGAGGAAACATGTTTAAAGTGTGTTCAGTCTCAGTCCTTTCGATTTTAACTGCAGTGATATCTGCCCAGGCGGCGGACACCATGAAAGCATTTCCGCCGGCCGAGGAGGGCATGGTCAGGTATGTCCTGCAGCTTCCGAAGCTGGATGATGAATCCGTTTTGAGGGTGGAACTGATGGTCGGTAAAACGGTTGCGGTTGACGAAGCGAACACATACTTTTTCGGTGGTCAAATCGAAAAGGAAATGATCAAGGGCTGGGGGTATCCACGCTACACGGTCAAAAAGCTTGGTCCGATGGGCGGCACGCTTATGGCGGTAGATCCGAACACGCCCAAAGTAGACCGGTTTATCAAGCTCGGTGGTGAACCCTATTTCATTCGCTACAACAGCCGCCTGCCCATCGTGGTGTATGTGCCCGAAGGAGTCGAAGTGCGCTATCGAATATGGAAGGCCGGGGCGGAAGTGAACGTTATGGAAAACGGTTGAAAGGTAATCGGGATTCATGACTGCACTGCTAAGGGGACTCGTTCACTGGCTGCGGGAGCCGCTCGTTCATTTCCTCGCCATAGGGGCCCTGATCTTCCTGATGTTCCACTTGTGGGGCGGTGGTGGCCCGGGCTCCAACGTCATCGTCATTAGGCCCGGCCAGGTCGACGCGATCGTCGCAAGATTTTCCCGCACCTGGCTGCGGCCGCCTACCGATCAGGAATTGAAGGGTCTGATCGACGACGCCGTTCGCGAGGAGATGGCGGCGCGCGAAGCGATGGCGATGGGGCTCGACCGTGACGACACCATCATCCGGCGGCGGCTTCGTCAGAAGCTGGAGTTTATAGCGGAAGACGCCAGCAACGCGCCGCCGCCCACCGACACCGAACTCCAGGCGTGGCTCGACCAGAACCCCGGCGCCTTCCGCTCCGAACCGCAAGTTTCCTACCGACAGGTGTACCTGAACCCTGAGAAAAGAGGTGCAACGGTCCGCACAGAGGCCGAACAACTGCTGGTCCAGCTCCGGTCTCAGGGCCCCGACATAGCGCCCGAACAGCTCGGGGATGTGTCGATGCTGCCGGCCGAACGGCCGCTCGAGCCGCTGCGTGAGGTGGCGCGTTCCTTTGGCCGGGAATTTGCCCAAGAGTTGTTGAAAGCAGAGTCGGGACAGTGGACCGGCCCCCTGGAGTCGGCCTATGGCCTGCACCTCGTTTTCGTCCGCGAAAAGGTCGATGGGAACCTTCCCCAGCTCGGGGAAATCCGTCCCATTGTCAAACGGGAGTTTCTTGCCGAGCGCCGGAAAAAGGAGCTGAACAAGATGTACGAGCGAATGCTCCAAAGCTATCGCGTGACGGTTGAACAGCGGGCCGAGGACCGAGGAACCGCCGAAGCCGCGACAGGAGCCGGCCAGGGAGGTTCGAAATGAAGCCATCGGCGTGCCTGCTGCTCGCTGGGTTGATCCTCGTCGCCGGTGTGCCACTTGCCGTTGCCCACGAGTTGCGGCCCGGCTTCCTCGAATTGCGCGAAACCGGCCCGAACACTTACAATTTCCTTTGGAAGAAGCCATCGGGCGGCGAAGTCGAGATCAATATCGCACCGATCATTCCCCAGGAGTGCCGCCTGACGACGCCCGGGCGGCAGCAGGTCACGCCCGGTGCCGTCGTGGTCCGCGGCACCCTGCGTTGCCGGGACGGCATTGATGGGAAGACCCTGGCCATCGACGGCCTTGAATCGACGGTCACCGACGTCATTATCCGCGTTCACCATGCCGATGGTCGGCTCGAGAGCCACCTGCTCAAACCGGTCAACCCCTCGGTGACCCTCGGCGTCCGGACGACGGGCTGGCAGCGGTCGGGGGCGTATCTGCGCCTCGGCATCGAGCACATCCTGCTTGGCGTCGACCACCTGCTCTTCGTTCTCGGCCTGCTGCTCATCGTGGCCGACCGCTGGATGCTGCTCAAGACGATCACGTCGTTTACGGTGGCGCACAGCATCACCCTGGCCATCGCCACCCTGGGCTACGCAAGCGCTCCGGTTCCCCCGCTGAACGCCGCCATCGCGCTCAGCATCCTGTTCCTGGGGCCAGAGATCGTGCGGCGATGGCGAGGGCAGACGAGTTTCACGATCCGGCACCCCTGGGTAGTGGCCTTCGCCTTCGGCCTGCTCCACGGATTCGGCTTCGCCAGCGGGTTGACGGCGATGGGGCTGCCTAAGGCGGAGATCCCGTTGGCGCTGCTGTTGTTCAACGTGGGGGTCGAGATCGGCCAGATCTTCTTCGTGGGAATGATCGTGGCGCTCGAACGTGCGTTCCATACCCTGGAAATCCGGTGGCCGAGGCTCATCGAGGCGCTGCCCGGTTATACCGTGGGGTCGCTGGGCGCTTACTGGACCATTCAACGCATTGCTCTAATGCTTGGGGGACTGCGATGAAACGATTCCATCATCCCATCACTGCATGCATACGAGGTATTGTTGGCCCTGTTGGTGCTTCTTGCAAGCGCCTTGCCGGCCTTCGCGCACGTCCAGCAGGGCCAGGCGCAGGGGTTCCTGACCGGACTGAGTCACCCGATTTCCGGACTCGACCACGTGCTGGCCATGATCGCGGTCGGCCTGTGGGGTGCGCAGCTCGGTCCACCCGCCGTGTGGCTGCTGCCCGTGACCTTTCCCATGATGATGGCATTCGGGGGTTTTTTCGGTCTCCTCGGTATCCCGCTGCCCGGCGTCGAGGTCGGGATCGCGCTCTCCGCAGTGCTGCTCGGGCTCATGGTGGCGCGCGAGGCGAAGCCACCGCTCATCGTGGCCGGGGCGATCGTGGCGGCTTTCGCCGTTTTTCACGGCCACGCCCACGGCACGGAGTTGCCGCCCGGGCAGAGCGCGTTGCTGTACAGCATCGGGTTCGTCATCGCGACCGGCTGTCTCCACGGCATCGGTGTCGCGATTGGCGTGGTGCACAAGTGGCCGGCGGGGCGGGTCGCGTTGCGGTGTTCCGGTGCCGTGGTGGCCTTGGCCGGGATCGGCTTCCTGTGGGGTGCGTTCGCATGAAGGTGAAGGCTTCCATTGCAGCGAAGTCCTGTGGAGCGGCTCTCGGCGTGGTCGCCGGAGTGTTCTTACCATTGTCGGCTGAAGCCCACCTGGTCACGACCGGGCTCGGCCCGCTCTACGACGGTATCTCGCACGTGCTGCTGAGCGCGGACGACCTCCTGCCCATCCTGGCCATGTCAATGCTTGCGGGACTCAATGGCCCCGCGGCGGGAAGACGGACGCTGTTCGGGCTGACCGGGGCCTGGCTCCTCGGCGGCCTGGCCGGTTATCTGTTCGAACAGGCGCTTTTGCCCGGCACGATGACCTGTGTGTCGTTCTTGGTACTGGGGGGACTCACGGCGGCTGACCGGAGGCTTTCTCCGGCTGTGGTCCTGGGGATCGCTGTGGCTGTCGGGCTGCTGCACGGATGGCTGAACGGAACGGGGATTGCCGCAGCGCACCGCGAACCACTCGGGCTCGCGGGGATCGGCAGCGCGATTTTTGTCGTGGTCGCGCTTGCTTCGGCCTTCGTGATGTCGCTGCGTGCCGGGTGGATGCGGATCGCGGTTCGCGTCGCCGGCAGCTGGGTGGCCGCCATTGGCTTGCTGATGCTCGGGTGGAGCCTGCGGTGAGGCGGAAGAGCGAAAGCAGGTAAGCATTTACAGGGCACCGCATCTGCTTTGTTGTCAGGTACTTGAAGTACAAAAGGTCGTCTGCGCATCCGACGCCTTTCATCTGCGGCACCCTGTAAACGTTTACAATTAGGTGGTTTGTAGCGCATCGGACTTTGCAACCCTGTGAACGGTTATGGTCCCGGGGCCTATTCAAAGGAAGGTCTCGAGTCCTCCCTGGGCATGGCCAACTATGGCGGCTACACGCCGATCGGGAACGCTTTCAGCTCGGGCGGTGTCGAAAAGGCATCGATGACCGGTACGACCGCTGTTATCCTGGTGAGTGACGGCAAACAGAATGTCGGGCATGGATGCCGCCAAGGCAGCCCAGGAAGTGAAAAACCGCTTCGGGGACAATGTCTGCTTCTACACCGTTCTGGTCGGGGACGACCCGGCCGGCAAAGAGCTGATGGACGAGATCGCGCGGGTCGGGCAGTGCGGCTTTTCCACCACGGCCGGCACCGTTTACTCCAGCGAGGGGATGGCCGGTTTCGTCGGTGCGGCATTCTGTGGCGGGGAGCCCCCCGTGGTTGTGGCGGTCATCGCAGACAGTGACGGCGACGGGATCCTCGACAATCTGGACAGGTGCCCCAATACCCCCAAGGGGGCCACCGTCAACGCACAGGGCTGCTGGGCATATCAGGGTGAGGTCCTCTTTGACTTCGACAAAGCCGAGCTCAAACCCGGCGCATATCCGATTCTCGATGAAGCGCTCGTGGTTTATGAGAACAATCCGGACCTCAAAGTGGAAGTACAGGGTTACACGGACAGCACCGGTACGGTCGAATACAACCTCGAGTTGTCGCAGAGACGCGCTGAAGCCGTTGAGAGCTACCTGGAAGCCAAAGGCGTCGATCCGGAAACCGTCAGCGCAAAAGGTTACGGGGCAGCGAATCCCGTGGCCCCGAACGACACCCCGGCAGGTCGTGCCCAGAACCGCAGGGTCGAATTCCGGGTAGCTGAATAAATTAAACCCGATTTGACACAAGGCATAAAAGGGGTATATCGATCGTTCGATCGATACACCCCCTTTCTATTTCTTTTCGATCGGAAAGGTCATGGTAGGCCCGAACCATCCGATTCTTACAGACACTCATTCCGGATATTCGAGAGAAAGGGATACTACGAGGAGCAAACATATTATGCCGACATTTTTCGAAATTCTGAGAGACAACGAAGACTGGCTCATGCAGCGTATTCTGGATTATGCCAAACGGCAGGGCTACGCGGCATACACGTCGACCCTGAAAGAGGCCTGGCGTCTGTCCATAGCCGGTTTGTCGGCATCGATTAGGGAGGCCGCCCGCAATCGAGACTTCGATCCGGAGTTGAGGCCGGAAGAAGATCTTGCGGAAGACCCGGTTGCCCAATTCGGCATTGTCGAGGCCCAGAGACACAGAGAACGCGGCGTCAGTCTCGGCATGTACCTGGGTCTGATGAAGTATTACCGGCAGGCTTACCTCGATCTCCTCAGGCGCTTGAATACTGGTTCTGCGGGAAGAGAGAAATACGAACGTTTCATAAACCGCATATTCGACAGAATCGAGATCGGTTTCTGCGTCGAATGGTCGGGTGCCGACGAGAATATATCGGCACTGGACATGCAGACCAGTAACCTCCTGATGACCAACGAAAAAAACAAATATTTGACAATATTTGAGAGCATCCCGAATCCGGTTATCATCTTGAATCGCGGGAAAAAGGTCGACAACATGAACCTTGCCGCTACCAGGCTTTTCAAGGAGGATTCGGTTGCCGGCTCACAATACTATTGCGTGTCGAGGGATCGGCAGTTGGAGATGGAAAATTCCCGTAATGCCACCGAAGAGCCTTTCGAGCCGGGCTGTTTTGGCGGGTACGCTTTTCACGAATTGCTGCCGTGGTTGAAGGATGAAATCGACCGTTTTTACGGCGAAAACAAAAGCGCGACGGAATTCGAAAAAGTTCTCCGAACACCGAGCCAAAGAATCATATACCGGGTAAAAATTTCGAAGAATCTCGATGTCAGCGAGAAGTTTGACGGGGCGATTCTCATCCTCGAGGATATAACGGCGCTGAAGAATGCCCTGGATGAAGTGAAAACACTGCGAGGATTTGTGCCGATATGTTCGCAATGCAAAAATATAAGAGACGACAAAGGGTTTTGGCAAAAAGTCGAAGAATATGTGCAAAGCCATTCCGAGGCGCAATTCAGCCACAGCATTTGCCCCGATTGCGCAAAAAAACTCTACCCCGAATTCACATAGACGGTGGTCTTCAATGATTGGGCGCAACCCGCAACTGCCGGAGCCAAAAACAATGTCGATAAGGTTGCCCTTATGGAAAGGCAGTTTTGCTGCTCTGCTTTATCGGTGGTGTCAGTTCCCATCCCATATTTATCTATTACCACGGAGGAGACGGAAATGATGAGATTCGTGTTGCTTCTTTTTTGGATCTTTTTCTCGACAGCTGTTCTGATCAACGTGGTAAACGCAGATGAAGTAATTCTTGAGAACGGCGACAAGTTAACTGGCAAGGTAGTTCGGTTAGAAAAAGACACGCTCGTATTCAATACTGAATATGCTGGAGAGATAACGATTCAGGTCGAGAAAGTGAGCCATCTCACCACTGATGAGCCGATGGCAACTACACTGATAGATGGCGCCACACGCAAGGCAAGGGTTTTCTATCGAGATACAACCGCTGAAGATGTGAAGCCTGAAGAAGAGAAAACTCCAATGGATGTCAATATCGCTGAAGTAAAAAATATTTACCTCAAACAAAAACCTCCAATCAGACTTAAAGGTCGCGCCAACGTTGGCATCACGAATGAAAAAGGCAATACAAACACTGAGCAGTATCGCATCGATGCAGAGCTAATTGCACGTACTGAAAAACAGCGTTTCACACTTGGCGGGGAATTAAACAGGGAACAGGCCGATAACACGACGACTGTTGCAAATTGGAAAGCCTTCGGATTGTATGATTACTTTGTCAAACCAAAGTGGTTTTTATACGGCAGTTCACTATTCGATCACGATGAATTCGCTGACCTCGATCTTAGGACAACCCTTGGAGCCGGAGCAGGGCACCAGTTTTTCGAGTCCGAGGATCTCAATTTATCGGTTTCGGCCGGCCTGGCATATATTTTCGAAAATTTCATTGTGGCAGAAGACGACGATTTTGCAGGTGCCCAATGGCTTGTTCAATATGATCAATTTTTCTTTAATAAATCCGTGCAGCTCTTTCATTCAAACAACGGTTATATCAGCCTCGAACAGGGAAGCAACTGGTTGATCAACACCCGTCAGGGTTTGCGATTTCCCTTATACAAGGGATTAGTAACAACCCTTCAGTATAATTATGATTACAATAACGATCCTTCACCCGATTCAGTGTCGAAATGGGACTCTGCATTTCTGTTTCTTCTGGGATATCAGTTTAGCAATTGATCGCGGTTGTGGTTTCATAATATGCTGCCCTTGACCGTCATATGTTAACTGACAAGGTTACGCTTTCCTCTCGATGTTCAAGTTTTTATCTTCATTCAATCAGCGTTTGTTGCGATTAGAAGCGCGCAACGCGTTTTTGAGTTAGTTGACAGCTTCGCTAAGACCGCTAGATGTTTATTCGACGATCGTATGGGGATTACCGGATGCTATTTGTATAAATGACATAAATTTAAATAGTTGGAGGTGGCTAGAAGGCACACGCTTTCAATATATTGAAATTTGAAAGATTTCATCTTACGTATCTGTAGTTTATCGATTTTGCATATAGTCTCAATAAATCACAATCCACAAATATTAGAAGATAAATTCAGGAACTGGTATGTAATCAAAACTCTATCGCTACAACCCTCAACCACAATATGTTGGGTCGCCATTTCGACAGTTTCGGCTCCATTTCATATCAAATGAAACCCGCCTTTACCCATTTTTCACCAGGGTTTTAAAGACTATCCGACCTTTCGTGTGCAAGTGACTTTACAACCGTGTGGACGTAAATTTATTTCCCTGCGTGTTGCTGACATTGCAATCATGCATACTCTTGAGGCTATAGATGGTGCCGAGGCTACCATTATCGTCCTAGTGAATAGCTCGGGCTTCGCATAAACCGATCGACCGTCTATATTTTGTTGGATACAGAACCCATTGAGGATTACTTTAATGATACCTATT
The DNA here is from genome assembly GCA_963787235.1 of uncultured delta proteobacterium. Classification (GTDB taxonomy): domain Bacteria; phylum Desulfobacterota; class Desulfobacteria; order Desulfobacterales; family SG8-13; genus JARFQH01. Next base: position 23,088 of record CAWBCG010000033.1, on the reverse strand, counting down.
AATCGCAGAACATTCATAATGGCCGCTGCAATTGCAGTTATGCCTACGTTTACCCACGGGCAGACATCCGACTCAAAACGGATGGGAACGGGAATTCTTGTCAAGGCTGATCAAGACCGGTTTATGCGCAGAAAGACTGTGTTCGGTGGTTTCCCGATTGATTCAAAGGTTGCAACGCAAGATACCGACGGTGGTCTTTTCATCATAGAGAATCTCAATGAAAAAAAAGGCGGACCACCGCGTCACCTCCATTATGAGCAGGAAGAGTGGTTTTACGCCATCGAAGGTGAGTACCTTTTGGAGATTGGTGAAGAACGATTCGATTTGGGTCCAGGCGATTCCATCCTTGCTCCGAGAAAGGTTCCCCATGCCTGGGCATTTAAGGGAAAGAACCACGGAAGACTTTTAATCGCATTCCAGCCAGCTGGTCTAATGGAATCCTTTTTCCAAGAATTGGCAAAAATTAAAGGGGAGCCTGAAAAAACAGAATTAAAGCGACTATTTCACGCGCATGGAATGGAAATAACTGGCCCTCCATTGTTTAAACAAGGGTGATTTTGAATTCGTATGCCTTCTTTAAGACCTGAAAAATATTTGGTCCATCTTTTGAACCAAATTAGGTAGTGCCGGAAATTTTGTCCTGAACTGCGAAAATATGATTTGATGTTAGCGGTGATGGCAAGTAGATCTTGGCTTGGCATGACCCTTAATACTGGTATGATATCAGCATTTATCCGTTTTGCTGGGAGACCACAACATATGGGGGTGCTCTGATTCGTTATATCACCGGCTATTGGCAAGCTGTATTAAATTCTAAGAAGTCCTTTCGATAAGGGGTATTCTGCTTGTATATTATGGAATTTATTGTACTGGATATAATGGATTCTGTCGTAAAACTGTTGTGTGGTCATTACATGACCTTGAGGTCGCTATGGTAATTCTCTTGTTCGTCGCTGGACTAATTTTCTTAATTGTCGGTGCGGAAGCGTTAGTTCGGGGCTCATCTCGCCTGGCAGCTGTTTTTGGTATATCGCCATTGGTCATCGGGCTGACTGTCGTGGCGTTCGGCACCAGTTCACCTGAACTTGCGGTTAGCATCAAAGCAGCGCTATCTGACCAGGCTAGTATTGCCGTGGGGAACGTTATTGGAAGCAATATCTTCAATGTCCTCTTTATTCTTGGACTATCGGCACTCATTGTGCCACTTGTTGTATCACATCAATTAGTGCGGCTCGACGTGCCTTTGATGATCGCGCTTTCCGTTATTGTCCTGGTCTTCGCGTTGGACAACAACTTCAGTCGCACTGAAGGTCTGATGCTGGTCGCAGGTCTCGCTATTTACATTTGGTTTTTGATATACCAAAGCCGCAGACCAGAAAGCGCAGAGGTAAAAGACGAATACGCAAGGGGACCCGGAATTGGAGGTCGTGACAACAACAGATGGTTTAAAAACATAGCCTTAGTAATTGTTGGCCTCGCACTACTTGTGCTCGGCTCACGCTGGTTAGTCGATAGTTCGGTGTCCTTTGCACAATATCTGGGTGTAAGCGAATTGATTATTGGATTGACAATTGTTGCAGCCGGTACGTCCCTACCTGAAGTGGTTACCTCGGTCATCGCGGCTATTCGTGGTGAACGCGACATCGCTGTTGGAAATGTTGTCGGTAGTAACATCTTCAATATTATGGGGGTACTTGGATTTGCCAGTATAGTTGCGCCCGCTGGTATTAAAGTTTCAGCTGCGGTTAACAGATTTGATATTCCGGTCATGATCGCGGTGGCGTTTGCTTGCCTACCCATATTCTTCACGGGTGGAGTGATTAGTCGTAAGGAGGGTGTATTATTGCTGGGGTACTACGTGGCCTACACGCTGTACCTGGCCTTAGCCGCAGGTCATCATGATGCCTTACCAAGGTTTAGTGCGGTCATGCTGTATTTCATCATTCCGCTAACAGTGGTTACAATGATTATTTTAGCGGGAAGGGAAATACGCGGGAGAACAAAGAGTCGGTCGGAGTGATTACAGAGACGTACATAGGCCGCTTAACAAGGAGCACCACCTAACCGGTGTTACGCTGGAACTTCATAGCGGCAGGAGAGATTGATCGTAGGGTCAATTCAAAGGAAAGGAACAAATACTTTTGAAAATCTTGATCATCGGTGCCACACGAGGAATCGGGCGCTGCCTCACGGATCAGGCCGTCGAGATGGGAGCGCAGGTTACTGTTCTTGTGCGGGACGCATCGCGGTTTCCTGATCCTCGCCCAAATTTGTTTGTGGTCCGGGGAGACATACTGGACCGGTCCAGCGTGGAAGAAACAGTGAAGAGCCAAGAGGCGGTTTGCATCGTGATTGGAATACCGCCAACTCGCAAACCGGTTCATGTCTTTTCAGAAGGCACTCGCAACGTTGTCGATGCAATGAATAAATTCTGGTTTAAGGGCACAATTGATTTACCTGCTACCTAAACCAATTTGAAATTGTAAAAACCGCTTTCGATAACCCAGTCTTTTGACAACTCATCAAAGCGCATCTACCAGTTAAATTCACCGGTTTCATAACTACTTAAAAACGTGTCCGAAGCCATCTCATGCCGTCTCTGCGGTTAGTTCATTAACAGCCTCGTTTCGGATATGTAAAAGGGAATCTTCATCCATGTTTCTCAAACAAAGCGGCTTCCAGATGATCGGCGAATCGATAGGCAAACGCCGTTGGCCTTCCAGCCTGCCCATTTCCTGGTTTCCTAAGACGTGAAAACAGCTCAATATGGTATGAGAGCCACCTTGCGTCGGTAATCGTCAGCGTCTTGGTTGCCCTGAAATAGAGATCGACAAAACGGCCGCATACAGAGACGTCCTCAAAGTCCGCATCCTCCACCAGGTTGCGATTGATCGTAGCGGCTATATCCACTGAATATCTTGTATGCTCAATTGAACCGCAGGAGATCTCAACGTCGTATTTGGGTCTGACTTTTCCGTTCGAACCCTAAACCGGAGAGAGGGTTAAGATCAAACCGAAGAAGCTGCCTTTTTCAAGATGGGAAAGGAGCTGATGGAACGGGTGGATGGCTGAGATCTGAAAAGCTGGATTTAATGGACCTGTCTGCTGCATAACTACTCGCATTGTAATTGAAAAAAAGATGGTGAATCTGGAGGATCCGAATTATGAATATAAATCCGAATCTTGTTTTTCCCTGTGGTCTTTATTGCGGAGTTTGTGCCATTTATATCGCTCATCGAGATAATAATCACAATTTTAAGGAGCGCTTAGCGAATCTTTACAAGGGAAACGTTGCGGGAAAAGGGACTCTTCCTAACAGTGAAAAACTTTCCGCCGAGGACATTCGATGCCGTGGCTGCTAACCTGATGAACGGTTTATGCATTGCCGCCAGTGTGAGATCAGGAATTGCACGAAAGAAAAAGGATACAACGGATGTCATCAATGCCATGAATTTCCTTGTCACCACATTGAAAATTTTCCCATGACTATTGGTAAGAAGGTCATTTTGCGGGCTGTTCCATATTGGCGAGAGTTTGGTACCGAAAAGTTGATTCAAGACGAAGAATCCCGCTAAACTTGCCCTAACTGTGGCAACAAGATTTTCCGTGGCGCTGTAAAATGTAATCAGTGCAAAGCGCAGTTGGATTTGGAATAGTCTTTTATGAGTAATCCAGATAAAAGTGTCGTTACTCTCAATCTATTTGCAATGAGATTATGGCGAATTATGCTAACAACATATATCAGGACTAAGCGATTGACCCCGGAAAAACCAAGGGCTCGTTGCTGGTTAAGCTCGGGTATCAACAGCAGCATGAGTCGCCGCAGTCGCATCCGCTGCTGGAGCAGTGAGAGCCGCATCCACCCTGCTGCTGCGTGGCTGTTTCACTGATGTTTACCACCTTGATGTTGAAGGTCAGGGATTTGCCGGCCAAGGGGTGGTTCAAGTCGAAGGTCACTTTATCCTCATCGATGCTGTCAACCCGGGCCGGTATCTGCTGCCCCTGTTGCGTGCTAAGCATCAAGATCTGGCCCACTTCGGGTTCAATTCCGGCGGGAATATCGGATTTGGGGAAGTTGTGCATACGGCTTTCGTCCCGATGCCCATAGGCATCTTCGGGAGAGAGCGTGAAGGTTTTGGTTTCGTTGAGCGACATGCCCATGAGGGCTGATTCGAAACCGGGTAGCACGCTGCCGGAACCCATTTGAACCTCAAGGGGTTGGCGACCCACGCTGGAATCGAATACGTCGCCATTGTCCAGTGTTCCCGTGTAATCGACGCTCACGAATAATCCGCTTTCAACTTTTTCCATTTAAAACTCCTTTGAAAATAATTTGACAACCCAGCTAACATTACTACGAATCATTTAAAGTCAAGGATGCAACTTTCCGGATTCATCGTAGCTGTTGGATACAGGACCTACCCGGATTATAATCGGCGTGTACAGAAGGTTTCCGACATGGTATGTGCTGTGTGACAAACGTATCCAATTTAGAACTTTTAAAATAAATCGGAGGAGAAATATGAGAAGTTCTTGGGATTTCGGGTAGTCCGAGGAAAGAGAGTCAATCAGGTGTTTACAGACTCGTTCGAACTGTCTTGGAAAATACAGGTTGCGAATATGACCTTGTGTCGCTTAAGGGCAAATCCATTTCAGGTTGTATCGCCTGCTTGGGCTGCGTGGAGGACAATGTTTGCAAGGTAAAAGACGACTTGACCCCTCTCAGGGATAAAATCGTAGCGGCGGATGCCTATGTGTTTGGGGCCCCCAACTACTATTCCACTCTGAACGCCACGACTCACGCTTTGCTTGAACGTTGGTTTCAATTCCGGCATCAGACGGGCGACACCCTCTGGGGCAAATTGGCCGTAGCGATAGGTGTTGGTGGTACGAGCGGCCGATTTCCCTGCGATGAAATTGAAAAATTCCTGCTTTACAATTTCATTGAAACTGTAGCCAAGGTAACCGGCCAAGGCGCTGCATCCTGCTATAGCTGCGGGCATGGCGAAACCTGCCAGGTGGGAATACCCAGGATGCTCCACGGGGAAGGGGTTAATATCACGGATGAGATTATTCCGGATGTAGCGAAACAGCCCAAGGTTATGGATGCCGCCGTCAAGGCCGGCCAGTTGCTCGGAGAAAGGCTAAGGAAAGGACATGATAGAGCGCGTGTCACTCAGAGAATGCAGGAGAAAATGATGGCCATGTTCGAATCCTCTGCGTAGCGGCTGTGTAAATTCATGCATTAAGGCAGGTCGCGCCAAAAGCCGCAGGGTCGAGGTCAAGGCAGCTCTGTAGTCGAACAACTGCATAAGACAAAAAAGGGGACATTCGATCGGGGATGTCCCCTGTCTACTTCTTTTCGATCGGAAAGGTCATGGTAGCCCCGAACCATCCGACGATCGAGACCATCGGGGCGAGGGCGAGAACGAGAACCAGGTAGAGCAGGTTGCTGCTCTGAACACCGTCCATCACTTCGGGATCGTTGAGGCGCCAGAAAAATAGGATAATGGCGACAATGAGTAATGCCAGGGACAATGGAATTTTGATCGCGATCGGTTTCATCATCCGGGCCATGTAGTTGTACCACCACGTGAAAAGACCGGTGGACATGGCGATGATCCCGAACAGGATCCCGCCCGCGAGGCAGTGAAAGGCCGTGGTCTCAAAGGACTTGTTTCCGGTGATGATATAGAGAACGTTGAAAAAAGGGTTGGCGAGAAAGAAAACAATCGGAAAATGAACGGTCATCGGGTGCGGGTGACGACGGAAAAACGGATTGGTTTCAAGCAACCAGGCCAGGATACGCGGCATCTTTCGCTCGACCACTTCTTCTTCCTTTTTGATGACACCCACCTGAGGGTACCGCTCGAGGACTTCCATGCCGTGCGGTGCGGCTTGAATGTCGGAGGTCAAATCCGTTCCGGCATTGTGGCGGCGCATGTGGAGGCCGCCTTTCCACATTTTGCTTCCGCTGACGTCGTATACTTTGCCTTCGTGGGCGATAAGAATCTTTTTGCCGTCCTGACCGTTGTTGTCTGCGAGTGTTTGGGGATCGAACTCCTGCATGGGCAAATGACCTCCAGGATGTGTTTCACACGAGAAAGTTAACGATAAAGACACCAAGCATCATCAGCGGGTAATAACTGGCCCGATTAAAAAGTGCCATGGCATGCATGCGTTGTCTTGTGCGGTAGAGTTGTAAAACCGGCGGCAAAAGCAAACCGGCTCCAAGTAAAAATGAAACTGCGATTAAAAATGGATCGAAACCGATTTTTGAAAAATTAACCAGAATCGGTTGAACAATCAGGGCCAGTACGATGGCGCAAACCGACAGCAATGCGGCACCTTTGAGCCCGAAGCGGACCGGAACGGTTTGAGCCCGCAACAGGCGGTCTTCCTCGATATCGGCCCAGTCGGCCGGTATGTTCTGACCGCCGATTTCCCAGAAGAATAGCCAGATAAATAAAACGATGACATACGTCAGCGACGGGTCGGCATCGACGGCAAAAACGGCGGCGACGGCCCCGGAAGTTTTCACGCCGCCACTGATGAGGATTCGATATGGACTAAACCTGTGCATCAGGCAGTAGGCGATTTCAAGCAAGCAGCCGGCCAGAAAGATAAGAACGCACACAGGGTTCAAGAGCCAAGCGCCGATCGTGGCCACGCTCGACCAGCCAAGAGCCCAAACCAGGCCTTCCCTGAGGCTCAGCAGACCCTGGGCCATCGGGTGGCGTACCATGGCGGCGTCCAGATAGTTGTCGGTCTCGCGCAGACCGCCGGCCATGCGGGCTTTTTCCTTATCGACCCGGTAGTCGATCACGTCGTTCAAGGCATAGACGGCGGTATAACCGGCGAAAACCGTGATCAGGCCAAGGAGGGAAATGGTGAGCGAAGGGAAGGCGCCCAGCCACAGAAGAGCGCCGTAAAGGGGCGTGGTCATGTCGAGTAATCCGTGCGGAGTTCTGGACAACGCCAGAAAAAGTTTCAAACGCGACAGGCCGATGTAACGGTTCTGGACCGATGCCTTCTCCAAGATTCAATCCCGACTATTCCTTCAACTGACATTCCTTGTCCCATTCCGGACAGGCGGTTTTCCTCTCGGCTTCGTACTTTAGCATGCATTCGCCGCACTCCAGGTGGAGATTCGGCGCGTCGCCGTAACGTTTTTTCATCTCCTCTTCCGTGAGAACCGTTAACATGCTGCACCCGCACTGTGGACATGCCGCTTTGATCTTATAATTCTTTTTTGCCATCCTTACCTCCCATGTCGACTGGACCCAGAATACGGTTCAGAAGTTCTTCCGATGCAATCTGCTGCTCTACGGCCACTTCTCTTATGGTGCGGCCTTCTTCATAGGCCGTCTTGGCGATGGCGGCCGCTTTGTCATAGCCGATATGCGGCACCAGGCCGGTAACCATGGCCAGGCTCTTTTCAATGTTGCCGGCGCAGTGTTCGCGGTTGGCCGACAGTCCTCTTATACACTTTTCGGCGAAAACTTCAACACTCGAAGCCAGCAGGCGAATCGATTGCAGCAGATTATGGGCAATCAACGGAATTGTGACGTTGAGTTCGAAATTTCCCGATTGGCCGCAAATGGTGATGGCAACATCGTTGCCAGCCACCTGGGCCGCTACCTGGATAACAACTTCCGGGATCACCGGATTGACCTTGCCGGGCATGATGGAAGAGCCGGGCTGCAGCGACGGAATGTTGATTTCTCCCAGGCCGCACCGTGGGCCGGAGGCCAGCCAGCGGATATCGTTGGCGATTTTCACCAGGCTGGCCGCCACCGTTTTGAGCATGCCGCTGGTTTCCACGGCCGCATCCCGGGCCGCCTGGGCCTCGAAGTGGTTGACGGCTTCGACAAAGGCAAGACCGGTTCTATCGGCAATGGCGGAGATCACCCGTCCGGCAAATTCCGGGTGGGCGTTCAGCCCGCTGCCCACAGCCGTGCCGCCGAGGGCCAGTTCGGCCAGGCGCTTTTCAATACCCTGTAAGCGTTCGATCCCGAGTGCGATCTGACGCGCGTACCCCGAAAATTCCTGCCCGAGAGTCAGCGGAACGGCATCCTGCAAGTGGGTCCGGCCGATTTTTTTGATATCGGCGAAGGCCGCTGTTTTTTCGTCCAAGGTCCGCTGCAGGTGCGACAAGGCTGGGATCAATTTTCTGCGGATGGACGTCAGGGTCGCTATGTGCAGGGCAGTCGGAATGACATCGTTGCTCGACTGACCTTGATTGACATGGTCGTTGGGGTGGACCGGCGACCGGCTGTCTTTGCGCCCGGTCAGGATCTCGTTAGCGCGAGTGGCCAGCACCTCGTTCATGTTCATGTTGGTGGATGTGCCCGAACCGGTCTGGAAAACATCTACCACGAATTGATCGGCGAACCGGCCTTCCACCACTTCCCTGGCGGCCCGGCCAATCGTTTCGGCCACTTTGCCGTCGAGTCGGCCGAGTTCCGCGTTTGCCAGCGCGGCGCATTCTTTAATCAGGGCCAGCGCGCGAATGAACTCCGGCGGAAGGGGTATGCCGCTGATGGGAAAATTCTCCACCGCCCGCTGGGTTTGCGCGCCGTAATAGGCCTCAGCGGGAACGTGGATGGTTCCCATGGTGTCTTTTTCTTCGCGGTATTTCATGGCTGTTTATCGATCTTTCGGAATTCGCTCGATATTGGCCTTGAGTTGTGCAATTTCAATACCGAGGCCTACGCATTTTTCGCCCAGCAGGCACCGCTCGGCGTCGCTGTCTTCCAGAAAAGTCTTCAGCTCATGTTTGTCTTTTTTTAAATAGACAACCCAGGATTTTTGGTCCTGATCGTAGTTGACATCGATATCGATGCCGCATTCGCCGATATCGGGGTAGATGGTGCGAATTTTTTCACAAAGTTCTGCTTTGTCATACATAATGGACCTCCTTTTGACGTTTTGGTCGCAAAAAGCGTCACAAAATAACAGGGTTGAATGTAAGTGTAAAACCACAACACGTCAAGCTTGCCGTCCGGCAGAAGCAACCGCAACGATTTTAGCTTTTTCGCATTTCTCCAACGGTTCATGGTTAATCGGATTTCTTTCTTATTACCGTGATCAGACTCCCCTGCAGCACCATTTCCACCTGTCGCCGACTCAGCGCATGCTCGACGCTGTATTCCCGTTTTTTAGTCTCGTTGGTAACGGTCAGCGTCTTGCCTTTTTGGATAATAGTGCGAATGTCGTCGATATACAGCAAATCCTCCTGATCGATATCCTCCCAATCACCGGGTGTTTTGAAAGTGAGCGGCAGCATGCCGAAATTGATCAGATTCTGCCAGTGAATCCGGGCGAAACTCCTGGCGATGACGGCTCTGAGGCCGAGGTAGCGAGGACCGAGAACAGCGTGTTCGCGGCTCGAGCCTTGTCCGTAATTGTCTCCTCCAACAACGAAAAAATCCTTCTTTCCAAATGCCACGGCGCGATCGTAGAAGGATTCATCGATGCGGCTGAAGGTAAATTTGCTGATTTCAGGAATGTTGCTTCGAAAAGGCAGTATCCGGTTTCCAGCGGGCATGATTTCATCGGTCGAGACGTTGTCGCCCATTTTGAGCAGCACTGGTCCCCGCAGGGTTTCCGGTAGAGGGGTGAAATCCGGCAGTGGTTGGATATTGGGTCCCTTTTCCAGTTCAATGGTCGTGCGCTCGTGCGGTGTCAGTGGCGGCACCAGCATGTCGGTGTTGATCTTGATCGAGCGCGACTCCGTGTATTCCGGGTAGGGTGCGTCAAATTCCCGCGGGTCGGTGATGACGCCCGTGAGCGCCGAGACCGCAGCGGTTTCGGGGCTGCAAAGATAGACCTGATCGCCTTTGGTGCCCGAACGCCCGGGGAAATTGCGCGGTACGGTCCGCAGGCTGATCTTGCCTGTGGCCGGTGCCTGTCCCATGCCGATGCACCCGTTGCACCCGGGCTGGTGGATCCGCGCGCCTGCGTGGATCAATTTTTCGAGATACCCCAGGTTGACGAGGTTTTCGAGGATCTGGCGCGAGGTGGGATTGATGTCCAGCGAGACCCGGTCGACGACCTGGCGGCCAGTCACGATGAGTGCGGCGATGGCAAAATCGCGGAAACCCGGATTAGCCGATGACCCGATGTAGGATTGATAGATTTCGCGGCCGGCCACCTCACTGACCGGCACGACGTTGCCCGGGCTGCTCGGTTTGGCGATCATGGGTTCCAGCCCGGACAGATTGATTTCATCGTGCAGGTCATAGGCGGCGTCACGGTCAGCGGTCACTTCCTGCCAGACGTCCTCCCGTTCCTGATGTTTGAGGAATTTGCGCACGGCGGCATCTGACGGAAACACCGTCGTCGTGGCGCCCAATTCCGCACCCATATTGGCGATCACGTGGCGATCCATGGCCGTCAGGCTTTTCAACCCCGGTCCGTAGTACTCGATGATTTTTCCGATGCCGCCTTTCACCCCGTGTCGGCGCAGCATTTCCAGGATGACGTCTTTGGCACTGACCCAGTCCGGTAGCTTGCCGGTCAGCCTTACCCCCATGATTTGCGGCATCCGGAGATAGAATGGCTCGCCGGCCATGGCCATGGCCACCTCGAGGCCGCCGGCCCCCATGGCCAGCATTCCAAGTGCGCCGGCCGCAGGAGTGTGGCTGTCCGAGCCGAGCAGGGTCCTGCCGGGCACGCCGAAGCGTTCCATATGCACCGGATGGCTGACGCCGTTTCCAGGCCGACTGTACCACAGTCCGAACTTGCGGCAGGCGCTGCGCAGAAAAAGATGGTCGTCGGCATTTTTAAAGTCTGTCTGCAGAAGGTTGTGATCGACATACTGGGCCGAGAGTTCGGTCTTGACTCCCGGGATCTGCATAGCTTCGAATTCGAGCATGACCATCGTTCCGGTGGCGTCCTGGGTGAGGGTCTGATCGATTTTGAGACCGATCTCCTCACCGGGATGCATACGTCCCTCAGCCAGGTGGCTTTCGATAAGTTTGTGTGCGACAGAGTAACCCATGGGGTTCACCTCCTTATTCCGATTTTTTTCCGGATGTTGTTGATGACCGGGACGGCGATTCTGCGGGCCTTAACCGCGCCCTCCGTCAGGATCTGGTCGATTTGACGGCAGTCTTCGAGAAAGGTTTCATAGGTTGAACGCAACGGGCCGAATCTTTCCTCCAGGATGCCGGCCAGTACAATTTTTTTCATGACGGTCGCACCGGAATCGTGTCATCTGGCAAGTGGTCGTAAACCCGACATGGGGATGGTATCAGATAGGATTTAACGATGACAAACTATTGAACAAGCCATAGTTACAGGGTAACACCAATCAACAGTCTGTCAATCCGGTCACCGGGTAAGGATACGGCCCCCGGACCTTTTGCCGATGGATCCTGTTCATCTCTCAAATGATGGGGGTGGGCGGCTCTGCAAGATATCATGAAACGATTAACCAAATAGGCACTATGATCGAGTTAGATCGGCCGGATGAACGGCGTTTCACGCCCGGGGCTCGTCCCGGAACCCTGAGACCATGATTGTTAGCAAAAAGATGCAGGAAATTCAAACGGTGATTTCGGTAACTCAACCGGGGATGGTTCAGCTGACGATAGTGTAGACGCGGGCTTCCTCTTCCGCGAAGGATCTGATCTGGGCTTCCTGGACGGTTGTCAGGGAGTCGAATTTAACGCCGAAACCCTGGGAACCGCTCCAGACAATTTTACCGCAAACTTTAAAAGACTGCTGGATTCGAGGCAGTGTGAAATCGAGATGGACATCCAGGCCGGTGTCCAGGGGGGTATCGGATTCAATGAAAACCCCGAAAGCGCTTATATCCAGGATGAAACCGTAATTGGGTTTGCCGTCGATTTGATAGTCGACCCCGATCAGGCACATCCGGCGGAACTCTGTCCGCTTGTCTGCGACCAGATCACCGGTAATGTGCTTCGGCAGTTTGGCTTCCAGAAAACGCAGCAGTTTTAACTGCATTTTTTCGGGCATGCGATCGATCAGCGCCAGGATCTGCTCGCGCGTGCCCCTATCTTCGACGTTGGTGCTGTGGTCCGCCATGGTTGTCTTTCTTTGCCGCCGAATGAACGTATCGGCGGCTTATCGAGAGTTGCGGAAAATCCGGACAATTTAAATGCCTTTTACATATTCCTATCAACCTCAGGTATTAATTTTACGCTATTATAGTTGTTTTTTCAATAGTCTTGACCCTGCTATTGTCCTTGTGTTTTTCAGCAGTTCTGGTAAAAACGTCGGTCAGAATAAAGATCCGTCAAGCTTTTTGGGCCGGGGCGCCGCTGCCGGTGCGACAACTCGGAAAATCCAGATATTTCTGCGAGTTTTCGCCTTGTCGGCCGGGCGTCTCAACGCCCAAAATCACCACCTTATTTTTATGCTAGACCTGAGTGGAAGGCAGGTGGAGACGGCTCTTTATCAGGGTCACCCGTCACGTCTCATCACCAATACAACCGACCAATGATCGAGAGGGGGTCTGATGAAAAAGAGAAGCGTCACTATCGGGGTACTTTTTTTAGTCGCGGTCGCATTTTTTACCTTTAGCCCGGTTCAAGCCGAAACCGTCAAACTGACGTACAGCAATTTTTTCCCACCGACCCACGTGCAGAGCAAACTCGCCGAGGCCTGGTGCAAAGAAGTCGAAAAACGCACCGACGGTCGGGTCGTCGTGCAGTATTTTCCCGGGCAGACCCTGACCAAGGCCAACCAGAACTACGACGGCGTCGTGGAAGGACTCTCCGACATCGGGTTTTCCGTTTTTGCCTATACCCGCGGTCGATTTCCGGTGATGGGGGCCATCGATTTACCCCTGGGATATACCAACGGCCGGGCTGCGACGGAGGTCATTAATACAGTGTATGAAAAATTTAAACCCGCCGAGTTGAGTGATACTGAAGTGATGTATCTTCACGCTCACGGACCCGGCCTGGTTCACACCAAGGACAAACCGGTGCGGAAAATGGAAGACATGAAAGGCCTCAAGTTCAGGGCACACGGCACCAGCGCCAAGGTGGTCGAGGCCCTCGGCGGAACACCGGTTCCCCAACCGATGCCGGAGACCTACCAGATGCTGCAAAAAGGCGTCGTGGACGGCGCGGTGTACCCCTGGGAATCGAACAAGGGCTGGCGTCTGGCCGAGGTCACAAAATACTGTACGGCCGATTTTTCGGCGGCTTATACGACCTCGTTTTTCGTGGTCATGAACAAGAACAAGTGGAACGCCCTGCCGGCCGACATCCAGAAAATCATCCGGGAGATCAACGCCGAGTGGGCCGTCAAGCACGGTGAAGCCTGGGATACCAGTGACATGGAGGGCATCGCCTATTTTTTGAGCCAGGGCAATGAGATCATCGGGCTGGACCCCAAGGAGGCGGCGCGCTGGAAGAGTGCGGTGGCGCCTATTATCGACGCGTATGTCAAAGAGATGAATGAGAAGGGCCTCAACGGTCAGGAAATTGTCGACTTCACGATAAAGACGTTGAACGGTCTCCAGCAGTGACGTTTTTTAGCGTCCACGACCAAAATTCAGCCATGCACATCTTCTGGAAAACCGTCGACTGGATAAACCGGGCTCTCAAGATTCTGGGGGCCTGCTGCCTGGTGGGCATTATGGGCCTGACCTGTGTGGATGTGGTCGGTCGCTATTTCGGCCATCCGATATTCGGGTCGGTGGAACTGGTGATTTTCATGGCCACACTGACCACGGCCCTGGCGCTGCCGTACACCCATGAGGTCAAGGGGCATATCGGGGTAGAAATACTCGTGAGGCTGCTGTCACCTAAAACCCAGACGGTCATCGAGCTGGTGACGAGTGTTCTGAGCGTCGTCCTTATCGGCCTGATCACATGGAGAATGGCGGATTATGCGGGGACCATCAGAGAGTCCGGTCAAGTTTCAATGAACCTGGAGTTTCCCGAATATCTGATTATTTATGCCGTCAGCTTTTGCTTCCTGATTTTTACTCTGCTTATCGTCAAAGACATCGTCAGTTTGTCGCGGAGACTGCTGAAAGGGGAAAAATGAGTCCGACGCTGATCGGTATCATCGGGATCGTTCTCATGCTGATCATCTTCATGGCCCGCATGCCGGTTGCCTACGTGATGGCTCTGGTGGGATTTCTCGGGTTCTCCTTTATGATCTCGCTCAAAGGCGGACTCAACCTTCTCTCCCGCAACGTCTACGAATCGTTTTCTTCCTACGGCCTGACCACCATTCCCCTCTTTGTTCTCATGGGTCAGTTCGCATTCAACAGCGGCATCAGCCGCAGGCTTTATGACACGGCTTACAAGTTTTTAGGCAGCACGCGCGGTGGCCTGGCCATGGCCACGGTCGCCGCCTGCACGGCCTTCGGCGCGGTGTGCGGATCGAGCCCTGCCACGGCGGCCACCATGGCCACAGTCGGTTTGCCGGAGATGAAACGCTATCACTACGCCGACGAACTGGCCACCGGCGCGGTCGCCTCGGGCGGCGGGCTCGGAATGATCATGCCGCCCAGCGTGGTGTTGATCGTCTACGGGGTGTTGACAGAACAGTCGATTGGCGCGTTATTCGTCGCCGGAATTCTGCCGGCCATCGTAATGACCATTCTGTTTGTTATCTGTATCTACGTTCAGTGCAGTATTGCGCCGGACCAGGGACCGCCGGGCGAAAAATTCACCTGGAAACAGAAGATGGCATCTCTCTCGGGGATGGGGGATACCCTTTCGGTTTTCGTGCTGGTTATGGGGGGGCTTTTCTTCGGTCTTTTTACCCCCACCGAAGCCGCCGCCGTCGGGGCCTTCGGCGTGCTGGCCGTGGCCCTCATCCGCCGTCAGATGACCTGGCAAGGATTTGTCAAATCACTGTACGAAACGCTGCGTACCTCCTGCATGATTATGTTCCTGATTGCCGGTGCCGTGGTTTTCGGAAAGTTTTTGGCTGTCAGCCGCATTCCTTTCGATATCGCCACCTGGATCGGCGGCTTCAATCTGCCGCCCTTTCTGATTTTAATGGCGGTTGTCGCCGTCTACCTGCTGGGCGGCTGCATCATGGACGCTCTGGCGCTGGTGATGTTGACGATTCCGATATTCTACCCGGTCATCGTCCAGCTGGGCTACGATCCGATCTGGTTCGGTGTCATCATCGTGCTGGTGACCCAGATGGGTGTCATCACGCCACCGGTCGGCATCAACGTCTACGTGGTATACGGTGTGGCCCAGAGCGTCACCGGTGGAATCGCCCTGGAGGCCATCTTCAAGGGGATCATCCCCTTTCTGATCGCAGTAATCATCGGCACCATTTTGATGGCCGTTTTCCCCCAGATTATCCTTTTATTGCCCAACCTGATGTACTGAACTCTTCGGGCTCGCTCAAAAATAACTTACAATTTTGGACGCCGATGCATCCCGTCCGGCTGCCGGTGCAAAATCTCGGAATATCCAGATATTCCTGCGATTTTACGCCTTGCCGGTCGGGCGCCTCAACGCCCAAAATCACCAACTTATTTTTTCGCGAACCCTTAGTGGAACGGAAATTTTTCCCAGAAGATCCGGTCACCCTTTTGCCAGTCCGGACCGAAGCGTTGTTCGCAGTAAGCGCCCAGCCGCTCGAACCAACGCGTCCAGGTGTTCTGGCCTTTGTTCCGGGCTTCCATGATGTCTTCCAAGAAGGAAGCAATATTGACCATTTCCTCTTTCGGGATATAAAAAGCGGCGCCCGCCCGATATGATTTGACGACATTGTCCGGACTGAGCGCATGGGCGGTCAGCATTACGGTTATGATCTTTTTTCGGCTGGCGATCTCCAGCAGATCATATCCGGCAACGCCCATGATATCCAGAATGGCGATGTCGAATGGACGGGCTTCCAACAATTCCCGGGCATCTTCGAAGCTGCCCGCCGTTACAAGGGAACAATCGGCGAGTAGATCCTCGAGCGTGTCGAGTACATCGGGTTCGTCGTCGACCACCAGTATTGTCTTGTCCTTTATGAGGGGGTAGTCCGACATGGTCGGTCTCCTTTTAGCCTGTCGGGTCGTTTTCTTTTATGCTTTAAGATTTTATATTCATAAAAAAACTTTAGGGAAAGCAAAAAAAAGCTTGACAGGTTATACCACAATGTAGCATGATTTAAACAGCCTGGGAAAAATCCGGGTTACAAAAACCTCCTTAACCGACGCGGGCGAGTTTATCGCTCGCAAAATGACGGTTTCCTCGACTTCGGACCCGCCTAATGCGAAGTCGGCTGTCAGCCCCTCCTGATGCCGGCCTCACCCATGCCGAGAAGGGGAAACAGAAACCCTTCAGTCGAAAAGACGGAGGTGCAGCGATGTTCAAGAAAGTCCTTAAGATGCCTCGTTGAGGCCTTCGGGGTAAAGTTCACTTCTGAAGGCAACTTGGCAGACGTCATGAATCAAGGGTAATCACGTCATCGTTCATCACTTTTCAGCTTCACATATTCCGGGTCGTATCAGCAGATGCGACCCGTTTTTTTTGGGTAGGCAATGGAGGAGATAGGTGGTTTTTAATGCGCGTGTCCAGCCACGAATCGTGTCTTCACGCCGGATTGTCCACCCATTATTGGTTTTTTACATAATGTCGGTATCAGGATATCTTACGGCTACGGTCCTGGCCCAGCAGGGAAAGAACGGCATCGCTGATGATCGACGGTTGTTGCCACAGAATGAAGTGACCGGCGTCCGGCACGCGAATGATTTTGGCCCGACGGCCCAATTCCCTTTCGGCGAAGTCGGCGCTGGCCGGTGAGACCAGGCGGTCTTTTTGACCCTGGATGACAATAACCGGCACCTGCACGCGCTGCCACAACGGCAGCATCTTGGAGAGCTCCCCTTCGAGAGGCATCAACTCCTCATTGGCAAGGGCCAGTTTGGTGGGTATTGCCCAACTGATAAACGGCCAGTTTGCCACCCGATTGTACCAGCGGGGTTTCTCCAGGGCCGGATCGATGGAGGGCGACACCAGCACCAGCCCGTCCACCAGGTCAGGGTAGTCCATGGTCAGGCGCACGGCAATCGGAGCACCCAGGGAGTGGCCGACCAGAATTGCCCGGCGCCCCTTGAAGGCATCCCGCAGCACCGGAGCCAGCATGGCTGCCTGTTCTTGAAGTGAAGGCACCACTTGTTTGTATCCCGAGCGTCCGAATCCGGGTCGGTCGACGGCGATCATGTGCGCCGCCCGACGCAGGCAATCGTCTCCTAGAGTAACCGCCGAATGCCATCCATGAGCCGGGTGTACCGTGAATGAAGGCGACCGGCGGTTGGTCCGGGTCGCCGGTCTCCGCGTAAAAAATCGTTCGGCCATCAACGGCAAGCTCGTGAAACGCCGGTTTGCGGTCTCCCTGCAGACTTAGCCTCGATGGCGGCTTTATCGTAAGGCGGCATGCTGCATCCGCTCCACAAAATCACGGCTGCAAATATGATAAGGTTTATAGCACCCGCCTCGCTGCGATTTGGTGAAACAGCACCGAGGACTCTTTTTTTTGTAAACATAACTATGTATGTCGTTTTGACAAAGCGGATATCGACGCGAGCGGGGCTATCGAATCGGTTGCTCCATGTCGGCTGTATTCAGCCGAAAGCGCCAGGGTGCCTGGCGGTCTTTCTCTGAGGCATAGGCGATACCCACACGCGGTCCCCGGACAATATCATTTGCGGGCACATCGCGAAGGCTCTCGAACCACAGCCTTTCACCAAGGGTCACGTCCACTCCTTTCAGGGAGAGATCGACCGCCAGCGCCTGGCACAGCTTTCCCGGGCCATCGGCTAAACCCCGACCGGAACCGCCTCGTAATTCGGTCATCCTGTCGATGCCCTCCAGGGGTTCCACGGCACGCAGCAGCACGGCTCCAGGAGTTCCATTTGCTTCGGTGGTGACGTTCAGCATGTGATGCATACCGTACACCAGGTAGACGTAAGCCATGCCGGCCGGCCCGAACATGACGGCATTTCGTTGTGTTTGCCCACGGAAGGCATGGCTGGCGCTGTCGTTTGCCCCAAGGTAAGCTTCGGTTTCCACGACCATTCCACTCAGCCTTTGACCCTGGATGCAACGCACCAGTCTTTTTCCCAACAGGTCCCTGGCGACGGTCAGGGTGTTCCGGTTGAAAAACGAATGGTTCAAGAGTGATAGGTTACTTTTTCGTTTCTTTCTGAGCGCCTTTTTTCCTGCGGCGGCTCTTTCCGTAAGTTCCCCGGTGAATTTTTCCACGTTTCGTGCGTTGATCACCTTTTCCCATGGTGAGTCCTCCTTTGTTGATTTCAAGGCCATCTCCCGTCGGTTACACGGTTGACGAGTTGCACCCATTTACTACAGCACCGGATCTTTTTCAAGGTGAATAGCCACCCGTCTTAAAAACGTGATGTACCAATGCATGTCCATCATGGCGGTCGAGGTAAAAAAACCAATTGGCAAAAGTCCGGCTCCATTCAAGCCCAAGAACCTGCACTGGATAAGGTTTGATTGTTTGCCCAAGGTGGCTGAAGATGGGGACGACCTTGCAGGGTTATACATTGCGCAACGATGGGGGGTAACTCTTTAAAAAACCATCTTCCACATGTGTAAGATACCGAATGGCTATCAAAGCACCTCAATTATTTTACAGGCTTTTGTTACAAATCGACCTTATTACGATCTTAGATGCAAAAGGCCAACCAGAATATTTAGCGGTTGGCCTTTTATTCAATTGCTACTGTTAGATAGAAGCAGGTAATCGTTCACCCACGCGGATAATACACTATGAAAACCACAGGTTTTCTATCAACTGGTTTTTAATGATACAACGCCGGCCATCAACAGAGCATATAACACAAGTAAGCAAACCAAAGTGCCTTTATCCATCGCACTCGCTTGATAGCCATGCTGAGAGCTTATTGATGCTCCCAACTATGAAACATCTTGCCAAGTCAAGGTTGAAGTTCGATGTCGCTCGGGCGCCAGGTCTTTTTGATCCAGGGCTCCAGCGGCCCGTACATGCGCAGGATGACGAACCAGCTCTTGTCCCGGTTGGTCTGCAGCCAGTTGCCTTCTTTGCCTTTGGGGGCTTCCGGCGCGAAATAGACGTCGTAAGAGCCATCGGCGTTCTTCTGCATGCCTTTGGTCTGGCTGCCAACCGTTGGGAATAACTGGCTGGTTTGCAGTTGTGTGCGCGTCTGGGTGTCGTAGAGTGTGACCGCCCAAAAATTGTTCACGGGTACGTTTGGTGGCAAATGCAGCTTGTAGGTCTTCGACCCGTCGAACGGCTTTTCGTCGCTGTCCAGGAAAGCCAGGGCGTAATCGGAACCCGCTCCCACATGAGTCGTCGCCATAGCTGGCGTCACACCACCGGCGTTGTAGTAGAACAGCACTCGCGCATCGAGGTTCATCGTGCCGTCCGCTTCGAACGAAGTATTCCTGTTCGCATAGGCCGTAACCCAGTTGCTCTTCGTATCGGGATAGATGTACACTCCGGCTATGCGTGGGTCGTAAGTGATAGCACGCCCGGCGGCATTACCCAGCGTCGCCGCCTCCGACAGTAATTTTTTCATCCGGGCGTCGGGATTGAATGGCTGGCCTTTGACGATGCCGATGGCGGCCATGTAACCGCGAACCTCCAGTCCGACTGCATCAATCGGCTCCTCCTGAACGATGGTGTTCAAAATTTCGAAGTATTCAAGCGTGCTCGGAAATATTGTGCTGAACGATCTGCCGGACATGTTGATGAATTGTGTCGGCGCCGGATTGGCCGCATCCTTCAAAGGATAGATCCGCAGTCCGTTCTTGAAGTTGTCGGCCGCGGCCTTCAGGCCATCCTTGATGGAACCACGCAGAAAGAGAAAATTCTTGTTGGTTTTGGGCTTTAGCAGGAAATACCCGTCCGGCACCTTGCCTTTGTAGCCGGGAGGCAGGACGAGATACTTGCCCCCCTTGCCCCTATCCGGTCCGGTGACACCCATATTGCCGACAAAACGCTGCCAGGCATCGTCGAGGAAACCCAGCATGCCTGGCGGGATTTCGATGACCGTCGGGCCATCGTTTGCCAAATCCGTGGGGGCATAGGCATACATCGTAGACGTATTGGAGGTAATGACAGGCGTCCGGGAATCCATCAGTTGTTCCCAGATGGCGATCTTGTTAGGCGCGTCGGCACCTTGCTGGGCCATTCCTAAGAGTACGCTGTATATCGATACAGCGCCGACGTTGTCTAAATAGACGCCGAGCCCACGCGAGCGGTCCAAGTAGTCATAGACCAATTGGCTGGTGTCGCCTATCGGTACACCATCGAAGAATTTCAGCTCACCGGCAGCCGTCTGGACTTTGTCCGGGATCGATGCCGCCTTCGTTTTCATGGCTTCCCTGGAGCTTTCTGCCTGTGCATAAGCACTCGCAATGGTGAGCATGCCGGCGAGCACTACAGCGATAATATTCGTTTTCATTATTTACATTCCCCTTAATGGTTTTTATTTAATTGCTTCTTAACTCAAGGCTTGGCGCTGTATGGTACCGATACGGTTGCTTATCAATGGCTCCTTTGTTTCGGAGGCCCCGGAAATGTCCAAGTGCCATCGATGATCGCTTTGCTCGGTTCGTACATTCGAACGGCGTAGTTCCAACCCTCCATGATCGGCAGGCAATTCTCAGTTGTAGCCGTACAGCCTCCAAACCGAATCGTGAAGGACCCATCGCTGTTTGGTTTGGCGGTCAGATTATTGAGGCTGTACGCGTTGAACTTATTCTGCTGAAAATAGCCCTTTTCATTGTAGAGGCTTATGGACCAAAAGCCCTTAACCGGAACATCCTTGACCGTGAGTTCGTACTCACCGACCGGAAGGTCAGGTTGCACATTGATGTACTGCGCGTCTTTGTCTGGAAGACCGCCCCAGGCGGAAGCTGTGCCAATCATAAAATGTATGGGATTTACATCCCCCTTGGCGCCGAAGGTTTGGGTGTATCTTTTTTTTTTTTTATTATTATTTTTATTTATTTTTTTTTTTTTATTATTTTTTTTTCTTTTAAATTTATAATTATTTAATTCATTTTTTATTATTAATTTTATTATTTTTATTTTTAATTTACTTATTTCTATATAATTTAACAATTTTATTTATTGTAACTTTCTTATTTCACAGCTTTCAGTTCTTTTTATTTTTTTTTACAAATCTTTCTTCAATACTAATATACTAAAAAAAAATTATCTACAGATACTCCAAACAACTTTCATACAAAAGTCTCTTTAATCTCTTCTTACAATACATATAACTCTTTTCTATATTAAATCTTCTTCTTTTCTTATTACTTAAAAACTTTTCTATCTTAAATCTCTTTACATAATATTCTCACTCTTTCTACACTTATAAAAAATTATTTACCAAAAACATTTTCTCTTTCTTTTCATCTCCCTACCATTCAACAACATTAACCTTTCCTTATTCTTTATATTTGATTTATCAATTTCTCATTCCTTTTCAATATCCTTTCTTCTTCTTGTCTTCTATCTTTCTATCTGATATTTTTCATCATCATCTTATATAGTGATATTATAATAAATTCTATACACATACTTCCAGCCAAAGCTCTACAAATTTTTCTATAGTCTGATACTGTCATCTCCCCATCGCCCAGAAAGATTACTTATTTAGTATACTCTATTATCAACATTCTCAATTTATTTACCATTTCAACATACTTATCTTCTATCATATATCCCTTATTACCTCTAACAACATTGAAAACCATCTACATATCTCTACCTTTATATATCAAAGATATCATCATACAAATACAACCTCTACCTACAATACTACCTTCTATATCCAATATCATTTCTTCAAAACCCATATTAATCAACACTCTTTTAATAAATTGTAGAAAGTATGTTTGCTCTGTAATCTTCTCTTTGATCAGCAGCCTTTTGAAACTCTTCTCAGTGCTACACACTTTGATTTCCTCCCGCATATTAAGTGCTATTATATTCAACTGTTTTTCTTTGCCAATAATAATACCATTAATCATTACCTCTAACTTATTCATATTTCTGCTAAAATTACCTATCAATTAACCCATATAAAAACATTATACTAAATTATTAACTTTTCTATATACTACTCTACAATCATTCATAAAACCTCCATATTATAAGATATAATCTTAAAAACCTAATATATAAAATAACAACAATAATATCAGAAATAATATTAAAATATATTAAAGTTATAATCAAAACTGTACGTAAGTCCTTTGGCCAAGTCAAGAATCGGCTCAAGCGTCGCTTCGTAGCTGGCTTTGTCGTAGTTCGGCAAAACATAAGGCTCGTCAGATCCCGCCTTGATTTGAATCTGGTCCTGAAGTTTGTGGGCTATTGCCAGATCTTTAGGATCCTCCGGGTTCGCAAGCGTGCGAATGACCACGCCCACGTATGGAGTATCAAACTTCTCCATTGTTAAAGTATAAGAACCACCGCCGTAATAGACGTCATTCACATAACCATCATTGTTGATTATCATAAGCGACATGTAGCGTTTACCGGCATCTGGTAGCGTTACAGTAGCGCCCTTAGAGATGTTAATAACGCCCGTGCTGTAAAGGGTATCCCGGTTCATTCGAATGATATTCTGTTTGTCGATCGGTGTGGGCGCACGGTTACTGTGTACCTTGTTGATACCACCTGCTTGCTTAACTATGCCGGCGTATTCAAAATCCGTCTGCGCTCTATCAAAATTGTCTACATTGACGACGATGGCCGTCTTAACCTTGTCCGCCCGCACGATCGACCAACAAGACAAGGCCAGTAAGCCGATACCCAAAAACAATGTAATTCGACTGAATCTTTGTATCATTGTTTTATCCTTTTGATTAGTGTTTGAATAATTGGGTTTTGAATAAGGTTCTCAATTAAGATTTGGTTGACTACCGGCTACGGTAACCGGGTTGGCGGAACAACGTGATTGGCGTTGCCACACCAAACACCGTGAATGAAGCAACCGGAGTTGCAAAGCCTGAGACGAATCAACTCCGGTTCACCGATTTGTTAGCTGGTCAATGCCGTGCCTCAACGAACCAGTTCAATCTCACTCGGCCGCCAGGTCTTGGTGAAGAAGGATTCGAG